>OY781066.1:462500-2335625 GCA_963676395.1 bacterium
CAGACTGCGATCCGAACTGAGACCGGCTTTTTGGGATTGGCTTACTCTCGCGAGTTCGCGACCCATTGTACCGACCATTGTAACACGTGTGTAGCCCCAGACGTAAGGGACATACTGACTTGACGTCATCCCCACCTTCCTCCCGTTTAACACGGGCAGTATCCTTAGAGTCCCCAGCATAACCTGATGGTAACTAAGGAAAGGGGTTGCGCTCGTTGCTGGACTTAACCAAACATCTCACGACACGAGCTGACGACAGCCATGCATCACCTGTCATAATGCTCCGAAGAGAAATCTGCTTTCACAGACGGTCATTGTGATGTCAAGTCTGGGTAAGGTTCTTCGCGTTGCATCGAATTAAACCACATGTTCCACCGCTTGTGCGGGCCCCCGTCAATTCCTTTGAGTTTCAGCCTTGCGACCGTAGTCCCCAGGCGGTACACTTAACGCGTTAGCTACGGCACCGAAGGGGTTAGATCCTCCGACACCAAGTGTACAACGTTTAGGGCGTGGACTACCAGGGTATCTAATCCTGTTCGCTCCCCACGCTTTCGCACATCAGCGTCAATAACAAGCCAGAAAGCCGCCTTCGCCACCGGTGTTCTTCCTGATATCTACGCATTTCACCGCTACACCAGGAATTCCGCTTTCCTCTCTTGTATTCAAGACTCCCAGTTTCAGATCCAGGTCAACAGTTAAGCTGTTGGATTTAAAATCTGACTTAAGAACCCGCCTACGTGCCCTTTACGCCCAGTAATTCCGGATAACGCTTGCTCCCCCCGTATTACCGCGGCTGCTGGCACGGAGTTAGCCGGAGCTTTCTTGTCAGGTACCGTCAGGATCGGAGGGTATTAACCACCAATCTATTCTTCCCTAACGACAGACCTTTACACACCTAAATGCTTCATCGGTCACGCGGCGTTGCTGCGTCAAGCTTTCGCCCATTGCGCAAAATTCCCCACTGCTGCCTCCCGTAGGAGTCTGGGCCGTATCTCAGTCCCAATGTGGCTGATCATCCTCTCAGACCAGCTACTGATCGTAGCCTTGGTGAGCCATTACCCCACCAACAAGCTAATCAGACGCAGACCCATCCAAAGGTGAGAGCCGAAGCCCTCTTTAATTTTAGAAAATCAATCTAAAATCACATGCGGTATTAGTGTCGATTTCTCGACGTTATCCCCCGCCTCTGGGTAGGTTATCTACGTGTTACTCACCCGTTCGCCAGTTTCCACTTCAAGCAAGCTCGAAGCTTTTCCTAGACTTGCATGTGTTAAGCACGCCGCCAGCGTTCATCCTGAGCCAGGATCAAACTCTTCATTGTATTTATATTACTTTATTATATTTAATCAAACCTCGACAAACTACATTTGTCAAGCTGAACTCTCATGAATCACGCATAACATACACCCTGATTTTCAAATATCGTTGCTGTCCGTTTTTTTGCGACAGCCTTGAATAATACTTCAACCCTTTGTCAATGTCAAGTGAATTGTCACTTATTTTGATCTTTTTCTTTCGAGCGAAGTCTTTTTCAAAAAGCCGTGAATAGTAACTTATTTCGGAGTGAATGTCAAGCAATTATTTCACTTTTATTTTCACACTCTTTTTCAAGAGTTTTTCCGTTTCGTTCACACATTCAAAAAGCCGTGAATAGTAACTTAATCGGATGTAAAAGTCAAGCATTCTATTGCTTTTTTTTCACCGTCTCAAAACCGAGCACTTCCGTTACAATCACATATTCAAAAAGCCGTGAATAGTAAGTCATTCGGATATGAAAGTCAAGCATTCTATTGCTTTTTTTTCACTGTCTCTTTAAGAGCCATTATCCAAAAGTCCCATTCAAAAAGCCGTGTATTATATACGATTTATATTTGAATGTCAACTTATTTTAATCGTTTTTTTTAACTAATTTTTATTGTATTTATAACTGCCTATTATTAAGCATATTACAACAGCAGTATAAGAGAAATATCCCGGTACTTTCATATAGAATTCATGTATTAATAAGCTCTATTTAGCAAATTCTTGACATTGCTCAGGCAGAACTTAAAAATATATGTTAATATTTATTCTAAAGAATTTTTTTGATCATGGCGCGAACATCTTCTGCACGCACTGTTTTCATGCATTCGTAACATAATCGCCAATCTCTTTTTACATGTGTACAGTGTCTTTGAGGTACAATAATGTGACCATTTTTATGATAAGGACGTGTAAGTTTTGGATTTTGCGACCCAAATATTGTTAAAGTCGTTGTCCCGACCGCAGCTGCCAGGTGACCTGACATCGAATCTACACCTACAAGCAATGATGCGCTTTGTATAAGTTTTACCAATTCTCCAAGATCTCCGGAAAATTGTTTTATATTCATTTTATTATATCCCCCAGGTGGATTAATCCAAATTACCTCATAACCCTCTGCCTGCAACATTCCTATTAATCCAATCCAATGTTCAGCCGGCCACGTTCTATCCCGGTGATTTGCTCCCGGATGAAGCAATATTCTATGTGAAATCTTTGGCTCGGGTTCGAAGCCTTCTAATCGAGGTACTTTTGATTCAACAGATATCCCCAATAGGCCCAATAATTGGAATGGTCGCTCAACCTGGTGTTTTGCATAGGGATAGTCAACAACATGTGTTAACCATCTGGCCCCCCCACTAAAGCTAAAACCTGCCTTATGTTTTGCCCTGTATCGTTTTAATAGCTGAAGTCGTCTAACATCACCGTGAAAATCAAATGCTAAATCGTATCTTGTTTTATAGGGGATCTCTTTGGGGTAGATTAAAATATTATCGGCTAATTTTACTTTTTTGGCCAAAGCTACCGTTGCGGGTGAACATAAAAGGTCTATCGTAGCTAGAGGGAATGCCTTTCTTAATGATCGCAGAGTCGGTTCAAGCATGATAACATCCCCAATACATTGATATTCCTGTACTAGAATATGCTTTATACTTGCATGATCAAGAGGATAATTACTCCGACGTTTTGGTCTGAAATTACCGCTTATTTTTGAGAGAATCCTCGCTTGCCGCAATTTCTTGGGATTAAATATTTCCTGTTCTTTTACATTCACACTAAATCCATCTCCGCATAGTAAGTATATAGCGTTTTACCCACTTCATTTATATCATGATACTTCTTTACCCAATTTAATCCATCTTTCCCTTTTTTAACACGAAATTCTTTATCATCTATCACTTTCAACAAAGCGTCACGAAGATTATCTTTATCAATGTTAACAAAAGGATGATCAGATACAAACTTACAATATTGTTCATTCATTTCTGTTGCCGTACAAACACCCATAGCTAAGGACTCAACTGAATTCATACCATAACCCCAGCCTCCTCGATCTCCTATTTGATCGATAAAAATATCACTGCATCGTTTCATCATCATTGCTTCTGCGTGAGATTTGTTTTCTATCAACTCAAAACGGATCTTCCCCTCAGCCTGTAGTTTTTCGCAAACAGGTATTATGTCATCACTTCCTTTATAATATCTATTCGTCGGGGCATGTGTCACCAATGGTATATCATTGTCATAATTGATCAATGGGTATATTTTTCTGAAAGCCTCAACATCAAAAGGTAAAAATATATACTTTATATTAGGATGTTTCTCTAAAAGATCAACCTCGTTGGTTAAATTAAGATCAGATAATTCATCCAGGGGTTTTAAAACACCTCGACTTCTCATATCCTCACCATGATAATGACAAATTATTTTTGCACCCCTTCGCTTCATCTCACGAGCAAAACGAGCATCCTTATAAAAATCCATACCTGATTCAAAATGTACAATATCAAAATCATAAAGCTCATATTCCCTGATCGCTTTTTCAATGATCTTCGACCATTTTTTTTCTTTCCAGGCAAGAAAGATTTTGTCAAAGCGTCCTTCGGGTTCCCAAACCGGTGGATAACCCGGTCTATCCTTATGATAACCTTCCTTTCCTCGATATAATTGATATATATGGTGACGCATTTTCTTTAAGAAAGGTCGAGTAAAATTAAATGGCAAATCCAAACAAATATCTTCTTCAAATGCTTTCGGTGAACGAAAAAAAGTTACATAACGTACTTGGTTGCCATTATTTTCATGTATTCTTTTATATAAGGAAAGGGTCCCAACGGTATTCTCCGGGGAAACATATAATATCTTCATATGATCACAAGTTTTTAAATTCAGCTACCGTTTTATTTTTAAACGGTTTCAAATATGAATTCTGCGCTTCAATATAAATTGATTCTGTACTAAAATGTTTTTGTCCGGGAGCTTTATTCTCGCGCAAATTAAATTCCGAGGAAAATTCTATCTTCAGCAGTGCATCCATAATGGAATCTAATTCTATATATTCGGGATTTTGTGCAAATACATACCTTGGGATCTCAGATTTTACGGGATCCAAGTATTCCAGGACAACCAATTCCTGGCAAACTTCTGTCATAGTATTTAACTCTACTCCCAGATAGTTACAAAATTTTTCTAAACTAGGGATGCTTTTACCGCGTCTATAGAATGAATTCATCCAGATTAGAACGGAAACAGCTAAATAAGCGTGTGTATAATGCGAAGTAATATTTCCATACCCACGGTATAGGTTTGTCATCAATCGTCTATTCTGAAAGGTATATGCGAGTTCGGCTCCAAGCAGTATGATCAGCCAAGTTAAATACATCCAGATCATAAATACCGGAATGATACCGAGAGATCCGTAAAATGAGGTTACAGTCGTCATACGCATTACGTACAAATAGAAAAAGTTTTTTGAGAATTCCCATAAAATAGCAGAAAAAATACCTCCAAACAATGCACTTCTAAAAAGCACCTTAGCGCGAGGTAATAATAAATTCAACATGGTCATCACAAAAAGTGTTATGAGAAAGGGCAATAATCGATTATAAAGAAAACCGATAAAAGTATTCTGTTGTATCATCATGTCCATATATCCTCCATCGGGGATGAGGAAGTTCTTTATATAGGTATTCCCCACAATCAGTAAAGGTGTAATTGTAAAAAATATCCAGAACCCGGATAATTTTCTAAAATAACTTCCACCTTTTCGTACTCGCCAAATCTCATTAAATACTCGTTCGGACATAACAAGAATTGCCGTTCCGGCGATTAATAAACCACCAATGGCAGCCAGATTAACAAGTGATGTGGTTCCAAGATTCATGAATGCATCTTGGGAGATATTATTTTGAAGCCATCCAGATAATTGTTCATGAAATTCAGGTACAAGATAAGGGAATACTTGTTTTTCAGCAAATTCAATCACAGTTTCACCCAATCCATATAAACCTGCAATGCTAAACAATAATACGGTAATGGGAATAAGAGACATAATGGTGATATACGCAAGAGATCCCGAATGCACAAAGCACATATTCTTACCAAAATCTTTCAAAGTTAGAAATAACAACCATAATATTTTCTTAATAGCTTTTCTAAATGGCGTACTCTTTCCATCATCTCTTACAAAAAAGAATTTTGCAAAGCGTTGAAATATATTGTCTTGAATTTTTTCTGATATCATATTGGATCACATTTTTAATTAAAGATTATCATTAAAATATAGAGAATAATTCGATCATTAACAATTGTGAATTACGAGTTCATTATCTATGGCAATGAACAATAATTATTTAATGTAAAAAGAAAACCCTCGCAAATACGAGGGCCGTCCTTATATCGTATTCTCGCCAGGAGATTACTTTTTTTCTTCAGCTGTTTCTTCTGCAGGAGCTTCTTCTACAGCTTCAGGAGCCTTTTCAACTTTTTCAGCAATTTCTTCAACTACTTCTTCAGTTTTTGGGGCTTCTTTTTTTACTTCAGCTTTTTTGCTTTCTTTTTTAGGCGCGGCTTTCTTCTTTTCTTTTTTAGTTTCTTCACCAAAGAAGTCTACCAATTGCAGCAATACAACTTTTGAAGTATCATTGGGACGGTATCCCAATTTGATCAAACGGGTATAACCGCCATTACGTTTTTCGTAAACCGGTGCGATCTCATCAAAAAGAATCGTTGTCGCTTTTTTGTCACGAAGGATAGCGAAAGCAAGACGGCGAGCATGGGTTGTACCTTTTTTACCATAAGTAATAAGGCGTTCAACCAATTTACGCGCTTCTTTTGCTTTGGCTTCCGTAGTCTTGATCTGTTTGTGGATCAAAACAGATGCAGCCATATTGGAAAGCATCGCTTTGCGATGGCTGGCAGTGCGGCCTAATTTTCTGCCTCGTTTTTGATGTCTCATTTATCTGCTTTCCTTATTATTTAATGTCTTTCATGTACGCGGAAATATCCATTCCGAATCGTAATCCCAAATTGTCGAGCTTAGCGACTAATTCATTCAATGATTTACGACCAAAGTTCTTATAACGAAGCATTTCCTGTTCTTCTTTAACAACCAAATCAGCAATACTGCGGATATCAGCTGCTTGAAGACAATTGTATGAACGAACTGATAATTCGAGTTCATCAATACTACGCATAAGTTGTTTACGTATACGCAAAATTTCTTCATCAACCTGTTCTTCAGGTTCAATGATATTTTTGGTTTTAAGTTCTGAGAAAGGACTTAAGTGATTAACCATCATATCAGCTGCGTATGATAAAGCATTATCCGGAGTCATTGAACTGTCCGTAAAGATCTCTAAAGTCAATTTTTCCAAATCTTCTTTTATACCAGATTGAAGTTTTTCAACATCGAAGTTGACTTTCAAAATAGGTGAAAAGATTGAATCGACTGGGATCGTATCAACGGGAGCATCGGGTGTACGGTTTTTTTCTGCCGGAGCATAACCGCGACCACGGCCGAACCACAATGTTACATTAATCTCTTTATCTTCCTGAATATTCATAATATGGAAGCTAGGATTCATAATCTTAACATTAGGATTATCACCGTTTAGATCTTTAGCTTTAATTTCTTTTGGACCATTCAGTTTTAAGCTCACTTTGACAGGTTTTGCTTCTACAAGATCTAATTTAACCTGTTTCAGGTTAAGAATAATTGTAGTAACATCTTCCAAAACACCTTCGATTGTAGAGAATTCATGAAGAACCCCTTCGAAACGAACAGCTGTGATAGCACAACCTGGAATGGAAGAAAGCATGATGCGACGAAGCGCATTACCGGTCGTCGTACCAAAACCGCGTTCTAGCGGTTCGATTGTGAATTTTCCGTAATTATCGGAATATGAATCTCGGTCTACTTTGATCTTATCTGGAATTTGAAAGTTAGGCATAATTTCAATTCCTTTATTTTAATGTTATTTAGAATACAACTCAACTACAAGCTGTTCGTTAAACTCTTCAGGAATTTCACTTCTTTCCGGAACTTCCTGAAATAAGCCAATTAATTTAGCTTTATCGATGGACATCCAAGGCAGAGTATGATCTCCTTTGATACGCTTTACCGAATCAAGAATAAGAGGAATACGTTTGCTCTTGTCACGAACACGAATCTCGGTACCCTCTTTCACCTGAAATGAAGGAATATTAACCTTACGATTATTTACGAGAAAGTGACCGTGAGTCACAAGCTGACGAGCCGCACGACGTGTAGGAGCGAATCCCATACGATATACGACGTTGTCCAAACGACATTCAAGCATCTGGATCAAAATATGACCCGTGATGCCTTCTTTAAGGTCAGCTTTTTTAAAATAATTTCTGAATTGTTTTTCTAAAACACCATAAGTGTATTTAATACGCTGTTTTTCACGCATTTGGATACCGTAATCAGAGAGACGGCGACGTGAATTTGGGCCGTGTTCACCGGGAGGATAGTTGTTTTTTTCGATCTTCGAAAATTTCGGAGACTCAAAAACGGGATAGTCCAAACGACGAACGACTTTGCCTCGAGGGCCTGTAAATCTAGCCATTATATATACTCCTAAACTCTGCGACGTTTTGGTGGTCTACATCCGTTATGCGGGATGGGTGTTACATCTTTGATTGCAGTTACTTGCAATCCTGCAATAGACAGGGCACGAATAGCCATTTCACGGCCTCCACCCGGTCCTTTAACTCTTACTTCCACGCGAACCAAACCTGCATCCATAGCCTCTTTTGCGGCAACTTCTGCAGCTTGACCGGCTGCATAGGGAGTGCTCTTACGAGAACCCTTGAAACCTACACGACCAGCGGTAGCCCATGCAATGGTATTACCATATTGATCAGCGAGAGTAATCACTGTATTATTGTAAGTGGCCTTGATGAACGCAATCCCTTCAGGATCTACCTTCACCTTTCTTTTCTTACGTCTAACTTGCTGTTTCTTAGCCAATTTAACCTCCTAAAGGAAGATATCAAATCTTAGGTTTTACGTTTTTTCTTTACTGCGGCTTTTTTCTTGCCTTTACGCGTACGTGAATTGTTCTTGGTATTCTGACCACGAACGGGAAGTCCACGACGATGTCTTAGACCGCGGTAACAACCAATGTCCATCAATCGCTTGATATTCATGGTAGTTTCGGTACGTAAAGCACCTTCTACTTTGAAGTCGTCACCAATGACTTTACGGATCGCAGCTACCTGGTCGTCCGTAAGATCTTTAGTACGGATCTCAGAATCTACATTTGCGGCTTTCAAAATGTCCAATGCAAATGTACGGCCAATGCCATAAATGTAAGTCAATGAGATCTTGACCTTCTTATCTTTGGGTAAATCTACACCTGCTATACGAGCCAATGTTTACCTCCTCATCAACCTTGACGTTGTTTGTGTTTCTTGTTCTGACAAATAACCCTGACTACGCCCTTGCGACGAATGATCTTACATTTATCACACATCTTTTTAACTGATGCTCTTACTTTCACAGTTTTTGTCCTTTTTTATCTGTTTTATACTTTTATTTCAGCACTATTTGTATCGATATACAATGCGCCCGCGTGACAGATCATAAGGTGACAGTTCCAGGGAGACCTTGTCACCCGGTAGGATCTTGATGTAATGCATACGCATTTTCCCGGAAATATGGGCCAAAACCTCATGCCCATTTTCGAGTTCTACTCTAAATGATGCATTTGGAAGAGTTTCCAATATTGTTCCGTCCACTTTGATCGATTTTTGTTTTGCCATCTTTTATTTGCCACTTGTTAAGATTAGGGGACCGTTTTTAGTGATCGCTACCACATGTTCGAAATGGGCGGATGGTTTACTGTCCCTTGTCACGATCGTCCAACCGTCAGACAAAGTACGTACTCCGGCTTTACCCATATTCACCATCGGTTCAATGGCGATCACAAGTCCTTCTTTCAATACTATCCCCCGTCCCGCTTTTCCATAATTTGGGACCTGAGGATCTTCGTGCAGCCGCTGGCCAATACCATGTCCAACCAATTCACGGACTACTGAATAGCCCTGTGATTCGGCATAAACTTGTACGGCATGGCCGATATCTGAAAGACGATTACCTACTTTAGCTTTCTCGATGCCAAGCATCAAGCATTGCTTTGTAACATCCATAAGTTTCTGTTTATCTTCGGAAACCTCTCCTATTGCGTATGTGCGGGCATGATCTCCGTGATAACCGTTAAGAAACGCTCCGCAATCAAGACTTACAATATCTCCATCCTGGAAATATATATCCTTCGACGGAATACCGTGTACCACTTCTTCGTTACGTGAGATACAAAGTGTAGCTGGAAAACCGTTATACCCTTTAAATGAGGGGCTGGCGCCATGAGAGCGAATGAATTCTTCCGCCAACTTATCTAACTTCAAACTGTTCATTCCGGGTTTCATCCACTGCTCCATTTCACATAGAGTATCGTGAACTATTTTGCCGGCAGCTCGTAAGAGTTCGATTTGTTCAGTTGACTTGAGGTATATCATCTTTCTAACTTTTCAATTAACCTAGAATCTGCTTCGACCTTTGATCTTACCTTTTTTCATAAAGCCATCATAATGACGAGAGATCAGGTGCGATTCGATCTGCTGCAATGTATCCAAAGCAACACCAACGAGAATGATCACCGAAGTTCCGCCAAAAAAGCTTGCAAGGTTGTAATCAATGTTCAAAACTTTCATTAATACATAAGGTAAAATTGCCACAACCGCCAGCATGATTGCGCCGGGCAACGTTATTCTTGTAATGATATTATCCAAATATTCGGCAGTCTTTCTTCCTGGACGAATACCGGGGATAAATCCTCCGTTCTTTTTCATATTATCAGCCACTTCTGTGGGATTAAATGAAAGAGCGGTATAAAAATATGCAAAAAGAATGATGATGATCGAATAGATAACCCAATATGGCCAGTTATCCACAGTAAACCAACCGCGGTTCAACCATTCAACATCTTTAAATAACATACCGATTGAATTCGGAATGAACACAATGGTCTGAGCAAAGATGATGGGCATAACACCGGATGAGTTAACACGCAAAGGAATGTGTGTTGACTGTCCGCCGTATACTTTTCGACCAACAACTTTTTTGGCATATTGTACAGGGATCTTACGAACACCCTGAGTTAGATAGACAACAAAACCGATCACTAGCACAAGGATAACGATCAGAATAATCTCTACCAATAGATCTCTAGCTCCGGCACGAAGCATAGTGACCTCATTTGATATGGTTGCTGGTAGTCTGGAAATAATGTTGATCGTAATAATCAATGAAATACCATTACCAATACCACGATCGGTAATTTGTTCACCTAACCACATCAACAACATTGTTCCTGTAACCAGAGCAACCACTGTCATCATGATAAAACCGAATCCCGGATAAGCTACAACGCTTTGACCAGCCGACTGGAGTCTCTGCAAATAATTTGCAACAGCCCAAGCCTGCATAGCGGCAAGAAATACGGTACCGTAACGAGTGATCTGTGTGATCTTACGTCGCCCGGCTTCGCCTTCGTTTCTCAAGCGTTGGAAGTAAGGGAATACGCTACCAAGCAGTGTAATGATAATGCTGGTGGAGATGTACGGCATAATACCGAGTGCAAAAACGGTTGCTTTCTTGAAAGCACCGCCAGCAAACATATCCCACAAGCCAAGCAGTGTATTGTCCATTCCGGATGCAGCAGCAGCCAATAGTTTGGTATCAATTCCGGGTAAAGGAATATGAGCACCAACACGGGCTAAGAAAAGAACAAATAGCGTAAAAAGAATACGCTGTCTTAGTTCTTGGATCTTGAACATGGAACGAACAGATTGCATCATAATACTATAGCCTTTCCACCTGCTTTTTCGATCTTTTCTTTAGCAGTTTCGCTGAATGCATCCGCAGTGATTTCCATTGCTTTAGTCATTTCACCGTATGCGAGGATCTTTACAGGTATATTCAGTTTCTTGATCAGTCCGAATTTTTTCAATGTTTCAGCATTGACCGTTTTAACATCTTCAAGCAAGTTTAATTCTTGAAGATTAACGATCTGATATTCTTGACGGAAGCGTTTGTTTGAAAATCCGCGTTTAGGTGTACGACGCTGTAAAGGCATCTGACCACCCTCAAACCAAGGGCGATGCTTTGAACCTGAGCGAGATTTCTGGCCGTTCATACCACGCGCTGCGGTTGTACCCCAACCGGAACCCGGTCCACGACCAATTCGCTTTGTCTTTTTAACTTTTGCACCTTTTGCAGGTGTTAATTTAGATAGACTCATTATACTTCCTCCACTTTTAATAGATGAGGAATTTTATTGATCATACCACGAACAGAAGGATTATCGGGCAATACGACAGTTTTATGCATTTTGCCAAGACCCAAAGCTTCAATAGTGAGACGAGTCTTTTCACGATAACCGATCGTGCTTTTAATCTGTGTGATCTGAAGTTTTGCTTCTTTTTTCTTTGCCATTTTAATTAAAAACCTCCTCAATCGTCACACCGCGTCTTTTTGCAACCATGTAAGCATCTTCGAGTAATTCCAAAGCGCGCATAGTAGCTTTAACAACGTTATGTGAGTTTGCAGAACCGATAGATTTGGCAAGAATGTCTTTAACTCCAACCTGTTCCATGATAGCACGAACAGGACCACCGGCGATAATACCGGTACCGGGAGAAGCCGGTTTGAGCAAGACTTTAGCCGCACCATATTTGGCTGTGATCTCAAAGGGAATGGTTCCGTTTATTACAGGCACGCGAATAAGGTTTTTCTTTGCGTCTTCACGTCCTTTATTGATCGCGTCAGTTACTTGGTTTGATTTACCAAGGCCGATTCCAACATGGCCCTTTGAATCACCGATCGCAACAATAGCGTTGAAACGAAAACGGCGACCACCGGTAACCACCTTAGCGACGCGATTCAGCTTGATTAATTTGCCTTCACTCAATTCGAGTTCAGCTGGATTAATTGATCTCAATGCGTTACTCCTTTGTTAGAATTCTAAACCGTTTTTACGGCATGCGTCGGCTAAAGCCTGAACGCGGCCGTGGTAGATGAAACCATTACGATCAAAAACTACAGATGTAATACCTTTAGCTTTTGCTTTTTCCGCAATGGCCTGACCAACACCTTCACTCAATTCAGTCTTTGACTTGCCTTTAAGGCTTTCACGAAGGTCTTTAGCATATGATGATGCTGAGCAGATTACTTCATGAGTATCGTCATTCACGATTTGAGCAGACATGTGCATATTACTTCTATACACAACGAGGCGAGGTCTAGCGGCTGTCCCGGAGAAACGTTTTCTGATACGGGTCTTTTTCTTGATCCGTGCGTCTCGTTTTAATTTACTTTTACTTTTCATTATTGATCCTTTTTCAAATTGGCGCTATTGCTTATTAAGCACCGCCGGCAGCTTTACCGGCCTTACGCTGAATTTGTTCACCCACATAACGAACACCCTTACCTTTATAAGGTTCAGGTTTGCGTAATTTGCGGATCTGAGCGGCAACTTCGCCGACCAGTTGTTTATCAATACCATTAACTTTAATAATGTCACGCTGCATACTGAATTCAATACCTTCAGGAGCGTCCATCAAGATCTGATGTGAGTAACCAAGTGAAAGAAGCAAGCGTTTGTTAGCTCTAACTTCACCCTGGTAACCAACGCCAACAATCTGCAAAGCGATCTCATAACCATTTATTACGCCTTCTATCATATTGGCGATAAGGGCACGAGTCAAACCATGCAAAGCACGAAATTTCTTTTCGTCGTTTGGACGTTCAACAACAACTTGATTTTCTTCAACTTTGACTGAAATACCTTCAGCGAAGGATTGACTAAGTTCCCCTTTGGAACCTTTTACAGTAATGACATTATCTTTAACGTCTACCGTTACACCGGCTGGTATATCGATAGGTTTTTTTCCGACTCTCGACATATCAATCCTTTCTTACCAAATCTTACATAGATATTCGCCGCCGACCTGCATCTTGCGAGCATCTTTATCGGTGATAACACCGTGAGATGTTGACAGGATACCGATACCTAAACCATTGTTTACACGGGGGATATCTGTACTTTTAACATACATTCTACGACCGGGTTTACTAACTCGTTCGAGAGTGTAAATCACAGGACGTCCGTCTTCCTGATATTTCAGGTATAAACGGAGCATTCCTTGTTTACCATCTTCGATCAAGATAAAATCCTTAATGTAACCCTTTTCCTTGAGCACAAGAGATATCCTGGCTTTCAATTTTGAAGCCGGGATCTCTACCCAGGGATGTCCTGCTTTAGACGCGTTTCTAATACGTGTCAAAAAATCTGCAATGGGATCTGTTACCATTTTTTACCTCTTTTTACCAACTTGCCTTTGTTACACCGGGAATTTCACCCCTTAAAGCCAGTTCACGAAAACAGATTCGGCAAAGGCCGAATTTTCTGTACACGGATTTTGGACGACCGCAACGTGAGCAGCGGGTGTACTTCCGTGATGAGAACTTGGGTTCGCGCTTAGCTTTAGCAATTAATGATTTTTTTGCCATAACAACACTTTTCCTTATTTTTCGTCACGTCTTACAAAGGGGAAACCAAAACCTTTCAGCAATTCATGTGCTTCCTGGTCTGTGTTTGCCGTTGTAGTAAACGTAACATTCATTCCGCGAACAACGTCAACTTTATCGTAATCAATTTCAGGGAAGATGATCTGTTCGGTAATACCGATAGAATAGTTTCCCTGACCGTCGAAGGCTTTATCCGATAGGCCGTTGAAGTCACGCACACGCGGTAACGCAACATTGATGAATCTGTTTAAAAATTCATACATATTGACATCACGGAGGGTGACCATAAGACCAACAGGATCGCCTTTACGGATCTTGAAGTTCGAAATAGCTTTCTTCGCATAGGTTATCACCGGTTTTTGACCGGCAATTGTTGTTAGATCATTCAGAGCATTTTCCAATATGCTTTTGTCATCACGAGCATTGCCTAAGCCGATGCTTAATGTGATTTTTGTAAGCTTTGGAACCTGCATCACATTCTTATACCCGAAGGTTTTAATAAGAGCTGGTGTGATCTCTTCTTTAAATTTCTTGTGTAATGATGGGATATTGCTCATTCTTATTTCCCTTCCACAGTTTCGCCCGTTTTCTTGGAATAACGTACTTTTGAACCGTCTTTCAAAATACGATTTCCAATCCGGGTCGGCGTACCATTTACAATCAACATACAATTGGACGCATGGATTGCGGCTTCTTTTTCAATAATGCCGCCTTGAGGATTTTGCTGACTGGGACGGGTAGCGCGTTTTACAAGGTTTACACCTTCGACGATCACGCGATTTTTATCAAGAAAGATCTTAAGAACCTTTCCTTCTTTACCCTTGTATTTGCCGGCAATAATCTTTACTACATCACCTTTTTTGATATGCACAGTTATTCTCCTTACAGTACTTCAGGCGCCATTGACACGATCTTCATGTAATGCTTCTCGCGCAATTCACGAGCGACCGGGCCAAAAATACGAGTTCCCAGAGGTTCTCCCTGCGCGTTGATCAATACGACCGCATTATCGTCAAAACGAATATAAGATCCATCCTGACGGCCAACTTCTTTATTGGTACGAACAATGACAGCTTGTGAAATATCACTCTTCTTAGCACTGCCACCCGGTATCGCTTGTTTTACTGTGACAACGATCACATCGCCAACACTCGCATAACGGCGACCGGTTCCGCCCAATACCTTAATGCATTGAACAACTTTTGCACCTGTGTTGTCAGCAACTTTTAATTTACTTTCAACTTGAATCATCGTTTATCTGCCTTTCAACTTTGATGCTATTTAGCGTCTGGTGCGTGATCAAGTATTTCATTGACCCGCCAACGCTTATTACGACTCATCGGGCGTGCTTCAACAATGGAAATGGTATCACCAATTCTGCAAGCATTCTCTTCATCATGAGCCATGAATTTCTGGCTCTGTGAGATGTACTTCCCATATACGGGATGTTTGATACGCAGGCTGACCTTTACGGTGACCGTTTTATCCATCTTGTTGCTTACAACAACACCGATTTTCTCTTTACGATTTTTATATGACATTTCTGAACTTCCTGTTATTTACGCAATCCGAGTTCATATTCATGAAGAATTGTTTTCAGCTGAGCAACTTCCCTTTTCAAATATTTCATTTGACCGGGGTTTTCAAGCTGCTGTAGAGCGTGCTGGAAACGAAGATTCATCAATGCTTCTTCGTCATCACGTAATTTTACAATCACTTCATCTTTCGTTAATTCTTTTAATTCGGCTTTCGATAACATTTCATTATCCTCCCAACTCGCGTCTTTTGACCATTTTAGCCTTGATGGGCAATTTGTGAGCGGCCAGACGGAAAGCTTCTTTTGCCATCTCTTCCGTTACACCTTCCACTTCGAATAGAATTCGACCGGGTTTAACCACAGCAACCCAGAACTCAGGTCCACCTTTACCTTTACCCTGACGGGTTTCAGCAGGTTTCTTTGATACTGGTTTGTCGGGGAAGATACGAATCCACATTTTACCGTGTTTACGAACGATACGTGATATGGCAACACGGGCGGCCTCAATCTGACGAGAAGTGATCCATGCAGCTTCGGTGGCTTTTAAACCATAATCACCAAAACTAACTGTTGAACCACGGTAAGCCAAACCTGTTCGGCGTCCGCGATGTTGTTTTCTGTATTTTACCTTTCTAGGCACTAACATTGTCTAACTCCATTCCTGTTAGATTGTAGAGACTTCACCGTTGCAGATCCAAATCTTAATACCGATCGCACCGTATGTGGTGAACGCTGTTACTTCAGCATAATCGATATCTGAACGCAGGGTATGCAATGGAACACGACCTTCGCGGGCTGTTTCCTTACGAGCCATTTCGGCACCGCCGAGACGACCTGACAATTGGATACGAATACCTTCAGCTCCCTGACGCATAGTATTTTGAATGCTACGCTTCAATATACGGCGGAAAGGCATTTTTTTAACCAACTGCTGTGCAATATTCTCACCAACGAGATGCGCATTCAGTTCGGGTTTTTTGATTTCTACAACATTTACGTTTACGTCAAATTGGGTCAGCTTCCTGATCTCTTCACGTAACTGGTCAACTTCTTTACCTTTGGCTCCGATCACTACACCGGGACGCGATGTGTGAATCGTAATGGAGATCGCTTTTGATGTACGTTCAATTTCGATCTTAGCAACACCGGCATTAGCCAGACGCTTTTTCAAATATTTACGAAGCATCAGATCTTCATTGAGTTTTGCAGCAAAATTGCGCTCATCATACCAGTTAGAGAGCCATTCCCTTGTTATACCAAGACGAAAACCATATGGATGTGTTTTTTGACCCAAGGTTTACTCCTTCTCTTTCGTATCGGCGACAACTTCTTCTTCAAGAGTTGACACTACGATCGTTAAATGACATGTGCGCTTGCGAATCATATAGGCACGCCCCATTGAACGCGGTTGGATTCGTTTCATAACCGGACCCTGATCCGCGTAAGCTTCGGCGATGATCAATTCGTCTGTGTTAACTTTTGCACCTTCTTCTGTATTCAAAAGATTTGAAACAGCTGAGCGTGTTGTCAACTCAACGATCTTCGCTGATTTTTTGGGCATGTATGCAAGCATATTCAAGACTGTGTTCACCTGTTTGCCACGGACCATGTCCAGCAAAGGCTTCATTTTCTTGGCACTATGTCTTATGTACTTATTTACTGCACGAGCTTTCATTATTTACCTACTCTTGTTTATGACTTATGTCCGCGGTATGTCCGCGTAGGTGAAAATTCGCCTAATTTATGTCCGACCATATTTTCGGTGACATAAACCGGGATGAATTTTGTTCCGTTATGCACTGCAAAAGTGAAACCGACGAAATCAGGTAGTATTGTAGAACGACGTGACCAAGTTTTGATCACTTTCTTCTTCCCCGATTCCACCATTACATCAACTTTCTTTACCAGTGAAGCGTCGACATAAGGACCTTTTTTTAATGACCTAGGCATATGTATTCACCTTTACTTTTTCTTCCGACGTGCAACAATGTATTTGTTGCTCGGATTATTTTTCTTACGGGTTTTATAACCTTTGGTCGGTTTACCCCAAGGTGTACGTGGATGTCCACCACCGGAGGTTCTACCTTCACCACCGCCCATGGGGTGGTCAACCGGGTTCATAGCAACACCACGAACTTTCGGGCGTTTGCCTTTCCAGCGGTTACGGCCGGCTTTACCCAAGGTAACATTCTGATGATCTTTATTACCTACTTCGCCAATTGTTGCCAGGCAAGTCTCAAGGATCATTCTCATTTCACCTGAAGGTAATTTGATCGTTACATATTTTCCCTCTTTCGCCATGATCTGTGCGCCAGCACCTGCACCACGTGCGATTTGGGCTCCCTTACCAGGTTTCATTTCAATGTTATGTACCATTGTACCTGCAGGGATATCTTTTAAAGGTAACGCATTCCCTCTTTTGATGGGTGCGTCTGAACCGGAGATCAGCTGGTCACCAACTTGAATGCCCTCTGGTGCGATGATGTATCTTTTTTCACCATCTGCATAAATTAGCAGGGCAATATTAGCCGAACGGTTAGGATCGTATTCAATAGCTGCAACGCGTGACGGTACCCCAAACTTTTCGCGTCTGAAATCGACGATACGATAATGACGTTTATGTCCGCCACCTCGTCTACGTGAGGTTACTCGACCGTTATTGTTACGACCACCGCTTTTTGGATTCGGTTTCAGCAATGATTTTTCCGGTGCTTTTTTTGTCAATTCGTCAAAAACCAATGTGGTTTTGTAACGTTGACCCGGAGTGTGCGGTTTGTAGCTCTTTAAAGCCATATGATTCCTATTCCTTAAACAGCAGTTTCGCCTTCAAAGAAATCAATACGATCACCTTCAGCAAGGGTTACGATCGCTTTTTTCCAATTTGATCGTCTACCTTCTGTGCGGATCACGCGTCCACCCGAGCGGACTGTCATTGATTTCACTTTACCTTTTCTATTCATCGTTGCAACGTCGGTAACTTTAACATTGAAACGATCTTCTATCGCCTTCTTGATCTCAATCTTGTTAGCATCAGGAGCTACGACAAATGCATACTTGCCCATCTCTTCGCCCATGATACTGATCTTTTCTGTCAAGATCGGCCGGATGATGATATTTTTTTTCATTCTTTCACCATTCCCCTACTTTAGGGCCTCGTTGATGCTCTTAACGGCTGATTTTTCAATAACAAGAACGTCACAGTCCATGATCTCATAAGTTGAAGCTCTTTCAGCAGACACAACATATACATTGGGGATATTGCGCGCTGCCAAATAGAGGTTCTCTTCAATTTCAGGAACCAGGATGGTTAGTTTCTTGCCCGACAAACCAAGTGTGTCAAGAATTGTTGCAAGGCTTTTTGTTTTTGCTTCTTTCAGTTTGAAATCGTTGACGACCTTGACGGCTTTTTCGTTCATCTTCATGGAGAGAGCTGAACGACGAGCCAGTCGTTTAACCTTTTTAGGAAGCTTGGTTGTATAGAGGTGAGGTACGGGACCAAACGCTCTACCACCGCCAACCCAGACAGGAGAACGACGAGAACCGGAACGAGCCGTACCGCGTCCTTTCTGTTTCCAGGGTTTAGCGCCACCACCACGTGCTTCGCCGCGAGTCTTGGTTTTATGTGTACCTTGACGCATATTAGCCAATTCGGCTTTTACAGCGAGGTAAATGGTATGTTCATTAGGTTCAATACCAAATACTTCTTTCGCCAGATCCACTTTCTTTTCAAGCTTTTCGCCATTTGCTTTGTAAACGTCTAATTTCATTCCCAATCTCCCGCTTTAACAAGTTGAACTATGCCGTTCCGGGATCCGGGAACGCTTCCTTTTACCAGCAAAATGTTTTTGTCTGATCGGATCTCAACTACTTCGAGATTCCTTACTGTCACTGTTTCGTTACCCATTTGACCGGCCATGCGCATACCTTTCCAAACTCTGGAAGGGGATGAACCAGCACCGATCGAACCGGGTGCACGTAAACGGTCTTTCTGACCGTGTGACTTTGGGCCGCCGCTGAAGTTGTGTCGTTTCATAGTACCCTGAAAACCCTTACCTTTGGATTTTCCGGTTACTGCTACAATGTCGCCTTTTTCGAAAATGTCAACATTGATCACGTCGCCAACTTTAACACCGTCCACTTCTTCCAAACGAAATTCTTTCAAGGTACGCAATACTTTGCCGGCGCTTTTCAAGTGACCAAGCTCAGGTTTGGTAACTACCTTTTCCCTTACTTCGTCAAAGCCGACTTGTACTGCGGTATACCCATCAGTCTCGTCTGTCTTGATCTGTGTTACATAGCATGGGCCCGCTTCGATAACGGTTACCGGAATGTTCCGACCGAACTCATCGAAAATACGAGTCATACCAATTTTTTTACCTATGATTCCGTTCACAGTTTTAACCTTTTCTATTCATAGGGGCGTATCCTATGCGAAAAGAGGCCCCTAATGTTTTGGTTTTCGTTAAACCTTAATTTCAATATCCACACCTGCCGGAAGATCCAGCTTCATCAATTCATCGATGGTTTTAGTCGTGGTATTCAGGATTTCAACAATACGTTTGTGCACTTTGATCTGAAATTGTTCACGTGATTTTTTATTAACGTGAGGTGAACGGTTAACCGTTACAACCGAACGTTTTGTAGGCAGAGGAATGGGGCCTGAGATAACGGCTCCGGTTGCCTTTGCACGCTGAACAATCTTCTCTGTTGATTTATCAAGAAGGTTGTGATCGTATGACTTTAACGCAATGCGTATTTTTTGTCCTGCCATAATGCTTTATGCCTTTAGTTATTCAATAATTTTTGTTACAACACCGGCACCTACGGTACGACCACCTTCGCGAATAGCGAAGCGTAGCTCTTCTTCCATAGCGATCGGTACGATAAGTTCAACTTCAGCTTCGATATTATCGCCGGGCATTACCATTTCAACGCCATCAGGAAGTTTGATCGAACCGGTCACGTCCGTTGTACGGAAGTAAAACTGAGGACGATAGCCATCCATGAACGGAGTATGACGGCCGCCTTCTTCTTTCTTCAGGACGTAAAACTTAGCCATGAACTTGGTGTGAGGTGTAATGGATTTCGGCGCTGCGATAACCTGTCCGCGACGCAACCATTCTTTGTCAATTCCGCGTAGCAAAAGACCTGCGTTATCTCCGGCTTCTCCACGATCCAACAATTTGCGGAACATTTCAACGCCTGTTACAACTGTCTTCTTGCCTTCAGGGTGGATACCCAGGATCTCAACTTCTTCTCCGACCTTGATCACACCGCGTTCGATTCTTCCGGTACCTACCGTACCACGACCCGTGATTGAAAATACATCTTCAACCGGCATCAGGAAGGGTTTGTCTACCGCGCGCTGAGGTTCAGGAATATAATTGTCGACCGCTTCCATCAATTCCATGATGCTTTTGGTCTTTTCCGGATCTGTAGGATTGTTCAATGCTTCAAGTGCTGAACCTTTGATGATCGGAATGTCATCACCGGGGAAATCATATTCGCTTAAGAGTTCGCGAAGTTCCATTTCTACCAGTTCCAACAATTCAGGGTCATCTACCATATCAACTTTGTTCATATAAACAACCATTGAAGGAACGTTAACCTGGTGGGCCAACAGAACATGTTCGCGAGTCTGAGGCATAGGGCCGTCAGCTGCGGATACAACCAGAATAGCTCCGTCCATCTGTGCTGCTCCGGTGATCATATTTTTAATATAATCGGCATGTCCGGGACAATCAACGTGAGCATAGTGTCTACTCTCTGTTTCATATTCAACGTGAGCGGTGGCAATTGTGATACCGCGTTCGCGTTCTTCTGGTGCGTTGTCAATACTATCGAACGAACGAACTTCTGCGCCACCTGCGATAGCCAATACTGAAGTAATAGCTGCCGTCAGTGTCGTCTTACCATGATCTACGTGACCGATCGTTCCTACGTTCACGTGCGGTTTAGTACGTTCAAATTTTGCTTTAGCCATGTGAAATACTCCTTTGTTTCACTTATTGTATTTTTTCCGCAATACTTGCGGGAGCAGGTGCGTAATGATCGAACTGCATCGTAAACACCGCTCTTCCTTGGGTGATAGATCTCAAGTCTGTTGCATAACCGAACATCCCGGCTAAAGGAACATCGGCATTCAAGACCTGGGCATCGTTTCGAGGGATCATTCCTTTGATCTGTCCTCTCCTCGAAGTGAGGTCACCCATTACATCTCCTAGATACTCATCCGGAGTAACTACCTCAACGGCCATGATCGGTTCAAGCAAGATAGCTCCTGCTTGACGGACGGCTTTTTGAAAAGCAATACTTCCGGCTGCTCTAAACGCCATTTCAGATGAATCAACCGGATGGTGATTACCGTCAACTAGCGTGATTCTTACATCTTCAATCGGATATCCCTTAAGAACACCGGTCTTACATGCATCTCGCATTCCGCGCTCAACAGCGGGAATATATTCTTTAGGGATTGCTCCACCCACGATCTTATTCACAAATTCGAAACCCTTACCAACTTCTGAAGGTTCCACATTGATCTTAACGCGAGCATATTGTCCTTTACCACCGGTCTGTTTTTTAAAAATCTCATCAATCGTCGCTGCTTTCGTGATCGTTTCTTTATAAGCGACTTGAGGTTTACCGACGTGTGCTTGAACTTTAAATTCGCGTTTTAGGCGGTCAACAATGATATCAAGGTGAAGTTCACCCATACCCCAAATAATTGTCTGACCCGTTGACTCTTCAAACTTAACCTGAAAAGTCGGATCTTCATCGGCCAATTTTATCAAACCGTCTGTCAATGCATCATGATCTGCTTTTGAAGCAGGCTCAATAGCTACATTGATCACAGGATCCGGAAAGTCCATTTCCTCCAAAACGATCTGATTCTTCTCATCACATAATGTCTGGCCCGTTCTTGTGTTTTTTAAACCAACAACCGCAACGATCTCACCTGCATATGCAACTTTGATATCTTCACGTTTATTGGCGTGCATCTTGAGAATTCGGCCAAAGCGTTCACGCTTGCCGTTCTCAGAATTTATCATATATTTACCCGCTTCAACCGTACCACTGTATATACGTAGGTAAGTTAAGCGTCCGACATAAGGGTCGGTCATGATCTTAAAAGCCAAGGCTGAAAAAGGTTCATCAGCGTCCGCTTTGCGAACGACAACCTTATCACTCTTGGGGTCTTTTCCTTCAACTGCAGGTACATCCAACGGTGAAGGAAGATATTCAACAACAGCATTCAATAATTCTTGAACACCCTTGTTCTTGAAAGCTGAGCCGCATAGTACCGGGATTAAATCTCCCTTGATGGCACCTACGCGAATCGCATCTTTCAATTCTTTTTCTGTCAACTCTTCACCCTCAAGATATTTCTCAAGTAGTGAATCGTCGTAGGAAGCGACTTCTTCGACCAAATGATAGCGGTATTCTTCAACCTTCTCAGCCATATCCTTAGGGATAGGACCATATTCAAAATCCATGCCCAAAGATTCTTCTTTGTAAAGGATCGAACGATTATTAATAAGATCGATAATACCTGTAAACATATCACCTGAACCGATAGGCAGGAATACCGGAAGTGGATTAGCGCCTAAACGCTTACGAATCATATCCAGTACATTATAAAAGTCTGCGCCCGCACGATCCATTTTATTAACAAATGCGATACGAGGCACAGCATATGTATTTGCCTGCTTCCAAACGGTTTCGGACTGAGGCTCTACCCCACCGACACCACAAAATAACGCAACCGCTCCGTCAAGTACTCGTAATGAGCGCTCAACTTCAGCGGTAAAATCTACGTGTCCGGGTGTATCAATAATATTGATACGATTTTTACCCCAGGAACAGGTGGTAGCAGCTGATGTGATAGTAATACCACGTTCACGCTCCTGATCCATCCAGTCCATAACAGCCGTACCTTCGTGTACTTCACCAATTCGATGAGAAACGCCGGTATAGTACAGAATACGCTCAGTCGTCGTGGTTTTGCCCGCGTCGATATGAGCCATAATTCCAATATTTCGTACTTTTGATAAGTCTACTGCCACGTATTTTTACCTTTCCCTCACGGGCTTATCGACTGAAATGAGCGAACGCTTTGTTCGCTTCAGCCATTCTGTGCGTATCATCTTTCTTCTTGATGGATGAGCCTTCACCTTTTGAGGCAGCCATCAACTCTGAGGCCAATTTATTAGCCATTGCGTTACCTGAACGAGCACCGGCATACGAGATGATCCAGCGCATTGCAAGTGCATAGCGACGATCGCGACGAACTTCAACAGGCACCTGATACGTAGCACCACCGATACGTTTGGATTTTACTTCCAAAACGGGGGCAACATTATCTAAAGCTTTCTGAAATGTCTCTAGACCTTTACCGCCTGTTTGTTCATTTAAAATGTCGATAGCACCGTACATGATCTTTTCGGCAACACCCTTTTTACCCTCTTCCATCAAATTGTTGATGAATTTTGTGAGAGTTTTTGATTTGTACTTAGGGTCCGGCAATACGTCGCGTTTAGGTGGCTTATTTCTTCTTGACATAAATAATTTTCTCCACTTTAGGATTTCGGCTTCTTAGCGCCGTAACGTGATCTGCTCTGTCGTCTACCTTCCACACCGGCAGTATCCAGTGTGCCTCGAATGATATGGTAGCGAACACCCGGAA
Organism: bacterium; assembly: GCA_963676395.1. GTDB lineage: Bacteria > Fidelibacterota > Fidelibacteria > Fidelibacterales > Fidelibacteraceae > M50B103. The sequence goes on from OY781066.1 coordinate 486,639, forward strand.
GATCCTTTACACGACCACCTTCGATAAGCACAATTGAGTGCTCCTGGAGGTTGTGACCTTCACCCGGGATGTATGCCGTGACTTCTGTGCTCTTATCAAGACGAACACGAGCGACTTTACGAAGCGCTGAGTTCGGCTTCTTAGGCGTCGTTGTATAGACGCGTGTGCAAACGCCTCGGCGTTGCGGATTTGCGTTCAAAGCAGGGACCTTGTTTTTCTTCGTGATCTTTTTTCTGCCTTGACGGACTAACTGATTGATCGTTGGCATAAGTGTTTTTCTCCAATTTTCACAAAAGCTCAGTAAGATAATGCATAAACTGCTTGTTTGCAAGATTTTGTTTAATTTTTGACAGGAATTTTTCCACACACATCATTTATTCGATATACGTGGGTTTAAAGCCATGCATATTCCTTTATTTTACAAATAAAATAAAGGCTCGACAATGTCGAGCCTCTACATATAAATATCCGTTCCGTTTATTCGACAGGTGCTTCAGTTACTTCTACATTTTCAGCAGGAGCTTCTTCGGGAGCCTGTTCGTCAACGATGGCTTTATCGGGAACGGGTAATTCAATTTCTTCAACTTCGGGTTCAATGACTTGAACTCTACGATATTCACTCATACCGGTACCGGCAGGGATCATACGTCCGATGATGATATTTTCTTTCAAACCACTCAAATCGTCGATCTTTCCGGAGATAGCTGCGTCAGTAAGAACACGAGTCGTTTCCTGGAATGATGCGGCTGAGAGGAATGATTCAGTATTCAATGATGCGCGCGTAATACCAAGCAGCAGCGGATCAAAAGTTGCAGGTTTTGCAGCTTTGAATTTCGCAGGGCGCTTTTCGGCAGCTTTATGGCGAGCATTATCTTCTTTAACGAGATCACGAGGATAAACATTACCTTCGATCAATGATGTATCACCGGCATCGTTGATACATACCATATCAAAGAGTTTTTCATTCTCGATTTGAACTTCCTGACGACCAACGCGATCTCCAACTAGGAAATCGGTATCGCCCGGATCTTTGATCTCTACCTTCTGCAACATTTGTCGAACGATAACTTCGATATGTTTATCGTTGATACGCACACCCTGCAGACGGTAAACGTGCTGAATTTCATTCAAGAGGTGTTTCTGTACTTCTTTCACACCACGGATCTTAAGGATCTTACGTGGAGGAATAGCACCGTCACATAGAGGTTCACCTGAACGAACATAATCGCCTTCGTGAACAAGAATGTGTTTACCTTTTGGAATTTTATATGTGAAAACTTCACCAAGTTCGTTCGTTACGCGAATAGTTTGAATACCGTGTTGTAATTTATCAAAGCGTACATGACCGTCAACTTCAGAAACAACTGCTTCGTTGCTGGGGTTACGAGCTTCAAACAACTCTGATACTCGGGGAAGGCCACCGGTAATATCGTTTGATCTTGCAGATTCTTTTGATCGTTTCGCCAATGTCTGTCCCTGTACAACTTTATCACCTTCTTTAACGATGATAGATGAGTTTTCGGGAAGCGCAATTGGTTTTCCAACCATCTCGCCGGTTTTACCGTTCATAATCGCGATTCGTGCTGTCTTTTCACGGTCTTTAGAGGCGATAATCTGCCATTCCATGTGCCCCGACGAATCGGTCACTTCATCATAAGTAACACCGGGGATCAAGTCGAGGAATTTAACCAAACCATCATAACGGGATACAATGTGTTCATTGTAAGCATCCCAATCATAAAGAATTGAATCGGGGCCGACATGATCATCATTATTAACATGAACTTTCGCACCCTGAGGAATGGTATATGTGATCAGATTACGGTTATCATCATCAATGATGGATACCTTACCGTTACGAACCAATACAATGTTTAAATCGTTTTCAGAGATCAAGAGGTTATCACTAAACTCTACTCGACCTTTAAAGCGAGCTGTCTGGTGTGATTCCTGGATAATACGGCTGGCTGTACCACCAATATGGAAAGTACGAAGTGTCAGCTGGGTACCCGGTTCACCAATTGACTGTGCAGCCATAATACCTACAGCCTCACCTGTGTTCACCAGTTTATCGGTAGCAAGGTTACGTCCGTAACATTTTGCACAAACACCGGTTTTAGCTTCACAAGTCAATACTGAACGAATGTAAACCGATTCAACATTAGAGCTTGCAATTTTTTCAGCAAGTTCTTCATCGACATAAGTATCAACTTCAGCGATAACTTCATCGGTTAAAGGATCGATCACATCTTCTTGCAGAACACGACCAACGATACGTTCTTTGAGGTGCTCAATAATATTTTCGCCTTCTTTCAAAGAGGCAACGCGGATACCGTTAATAGTTCCACAATCAATACTATTGATCACAACATCCTGAGATACATCAACCAGACGACGAGTCAAATAACCGGCATCGGCTGTCTTCAACGCTGTATCCGAAAGACCTTTTCGGGCACCGTGAGTTGAAATAAAGTATTCAAGTACGGTCAAACCTTCTTTAAAGTTCGAGGTAATCGGCGTTTCAATAATATCACCGCCGCCACCACCGGTGTTCTTTTGAGGTTTGTTCATCAAACCACGCATACCGGCCAACTGTTTGATCTGATCTTTAGATCCACGAGCACCGGAATCGGTCATAATGAATAAGGGGTTAAAACCTTCGTTATCTTGAACCAGTTTCTTGTTCATTACATTCTGAACAGAATCAGTGGTTTTAGACCAAGCGTCAATAACCTTATTATAACGTTCATTTTCGGTAATGATACCGCGTTTACGCTTATCATTGATGTCATTAACGTTTTTTTCGGTTTTTTCAATAATTTCAAATTTATCATCGGGAATGATAACATCACTCAAACCGATGGACACACCCGAACGAGTCGCCATTGAGAAACCAAGATTCTTGAGGTCATCAAGAAATTCTACAGTTCTGTTAATGCCAACTTCACGGTTACATTCACCCACAATACTTTCAATACGCTTCTTGGTAAGCAATTCATTAAAGTAAGGCATACCTTCAGGAACAATAGAGTTGAAAAGAATTCTTCCAACTGTTGTTTCAATGATCTTACCATCAACGGCCAACTTAACCTTTGCATGAAGAGTAACCCATTCATTATCTAAGGCAAGAAGTGCTTCGTCGGCACTATAATAAACCGAGCCTTCACCGGGCTGATTAGAGCGTGCACGGGTAATATAGTAAGATCCAAGAACCATATCCTGAGAAGGAATAGCAATAGGATGACCGTGTGCAGGGTGAAGAATATTATTAGATGCAAGCATCAACATTCTTGATTCGATCTGAGCTTCAAATGATAGCGGTACGTGAACAGCCATCTGGTCACCATCAAAATCAGCGTTAAACGCAGAACAAACCAAGGGGTGAATTCTAAGAGCTTTACCGTCAATAAGAATAGGCTGAAAAGCCTGGATACCCAGACGGTGAAGTGTAGGAGCACGGTTAAGAAGTACAGGATGATCTTTAACCACGTATTCAAGAAGGCTCATTACCTCCGGATCACGGGCTTCGACCATGCTTTTAGCAACTTTAGCGGTACCTGCTTTTCCACGAACCAGTAGTTCATGGATCAAATGCGGCTTAAACAGCTCAGTTGCCATCTTCTTGGGAATACCACACTCATGCATACGCAATTCGGGACCCACACAAATCACTGAACGAGCAGAATAATCAACACGCTTGCCAAGCAAGTTCTGGCGGAAGCGGCCTTCTTTACCGTTCAGCATATCTGAAAGAGATTTCAACGGACGGCGTGTGCCCGAACGGACAGCCGCACGTTTTCTACCGTTATCAAATAGTGAATCAACAGCTTCCTGAAGCATACGCTTTTCGTTACGTAAAATAACTTCGGGAGCTTTAATGTCTATCAACTGTTTCAAACGGTTATTTCGAATGATCACGCGACGGTAAAGGTCATTCAAATCCGAAGCTGCGAAGCGGCCACCTTCAAGGGGAACCAAAGGACGCAATTCGGGTGGAATAACCGGTAATACCTTCAGGATCATATATTCCGGACGATTGATGGGTTGTTCATCTTCATTCATGGTTGTGAATGATTTTAAGATCTTCAAACGTTTTACAATGTCATCACGTTCTGAAACGGATTTTGTATTACGCAGTCTGGTCTTAAGTTCACTTACCAATTTTGTTACATCCAGGTCAAGCAAGAGCTCGTACACTGCCTGAGCACCTGTTTTTGCAACGAAGAGATCATCTTCATCAATGGGCTCTTCCGCTTCTTCACCATAGGTGTAAAGAAGGTCAAAGTATGTGTCTTCGTCAAGTAGTTCCATAGCTTTTACGGGACGTACTTTACCGTTATCCTCTACTTCGGCTTTTCCGGGTTGGATCACTACATATGATTCATAGTAAATGATCTGCTCCAGTTCTTTAGCGGCAATACCCAAAACATTCGCAAGTTTTGAAGGAATTGATTTAAGAAACCAAATATGAACCACGGGAACGGCCAGGTTAATATGGCCCATACGTTCGCGGCGCACAGATTTGCGGGTAACTTCAACACCGCAACGGTCACAAATAATACCTTTGTAACGAATGCGTTTGTATTTACCGCAGTGACATTCCCAATCCTTAACCGGACCAAAGATCTTCTCACAAAACAAACCGTCTTTCTCAGGTTTATATGAGCGATAATTGATGGTCTCGGGTTTTAGAACTTCACCGCGGGACTTTTCTAATATCGATTCCGGCGATGACAAGCGGATTTGAATCTGCTGAAAGTCTTTTTTCGCCGTTTTTTGTTGTAATGTACTCAATGCCAATGTCATTCCTCCTATAGAAGGATATTATACCAAATCCATTTCAATACCCAGACCCTCAAGTTCCTTCAAGAGAACGTTGAATGATTCGGGTGTTCCGTATTCGGGAAGGTTTTCACCTTTCACGATCGCGTTGTAAATTCGCGTTCTACCGTCAACATCATCGGATTTGACTGTCAGAACTTCCTGAAGTGTATGCGCGGCACCGTATGCTTCAAGAGCCCAAACCTCCATTTCTCCAAATCTCTGCCCACCAAACTGTGCTTTACCACCGAGAGGCTGCTGAGTAATCAGAGAATAAGGTCCGGTTGAACGGGCATGCATCTTATCTTCGATCATGTGTGACAATTTCATCATGTATATCTGGCCACAGGCAACAGGATTATCAATCTTGTTACCGCTGCGTCCATCATACAATGTTTCTTTACCGTTAGCTGGTAAGCCAGCCTCTGTCATCAATTTAGAGATATCATCGTAAGATGCACCGTCAAATACAGGTGTTTCAAAATGAACACCCAATTCTTTTCCGGCCCAACCCAGCATTGTCTCATAAAGCTGACCAAGGTTCATACGAGAAGGCACACCCAGAGGATTCAATACGATATCAACGGGAGTTCCATCAGGCAAGAATGGCATATCTTCTTCAGGTACGATAATTGAAACCACACCTTTGTTACCGTGGCGACCGGCCATTTTATCACCCACAGAGATCTTTCGCTTACTAGCAATATAAACCTTAGCAAGTTTCAAAACACCCGGTTGCATGTCATCACCGGCACGAACTTTAAATTGTTCGTTCTGAACATCTTCTTTGATCTCATCATCGATCTTCTGGAAGTTTTCAACCAGTTTCAAAACGCGTGCATACACTTCTTCATCGTTAACCCATGCTTTTTCGAGATCAATCTCGTCAAAGTCAACAGTTTCGAAAAATTCCCAGTTCCATGTCTTGCGTTTTGCATGAACAGCATTGCCACCTTTGTTATAAATACCTTCGCAGGCTTGGCCTTCAAGAAGGTTCTGTAACTTAGCGATAAATTTATTGCGATGAATGATGAGTCTTTCAGCCAACTGTTTTGCAAGCTTTTCGAGTTTCTCTTTTTCATCGCGACGTGATTCTTTACCCTTGCGTTCAAACAAACGAGTATCGATAACCACACCATTGGTTGATGGGTCAGCTCGTTTTGAAGCATCCTTAACGTCGCCGGCCTTTTCACCAAAGATCGCCCTAAGAAGTTTTTCTTCGGGTGTAGGATCGGTTTCACCTTTCGGTGTTACCTTACCAATGATGATATCGCCATGAGTAACGGGAGCACCGATACGAACGATACCGTTTTCATCAATATTTCTTGTAGCTTCTTCGGAAACGTTGGGGATTTCACGGGTCAATTCTTCAGAACCGCGTTTTGTATCACGGACTTCGAGTTCAACTTCTTTCACATGAACAGAGGTTAAAATATCTTCTTTAACCAATCGTTCATTAAGAATGATAGCATCCTCGTAGTTATATCCGCGCCAAGGCATAAATGCAACCAATACGTTACGGCCAAGTGCCAATTCACCCTGGTCGGTTGATGTACCGTCAGCAATGGGTTCGCCGGCTTTGACCTTTTGGTTCTTCCGAACGATAGGACGTTGGTTGATCGATGTATCTTGGTTTGTTCTTTGAAATTTCTTCAAATTAAAGACCACACGGCCTTCATTTTCATCCAATGAAACGTCAGCATCGAAATCTTCCAGCGGACGAAGCACGATCTTTCGTGCATCCACATATTCGACAATGGCGTTAATGGGTGATGTGACAACGGCACGAGAATCGCGAGCTGCATCAGGTTCCATACCTGTACCGACGATCGGGGCCTTCGGTGTTAGCAGCGGAACTGACTGACGTTGCATATTTGAACCCATCAATGCACGGTTGGCATCATCGTGTTCCAAGAATGGGATCAAAGCCGCAGCGGCTGAAACCATTTGGATCGGCGAAACGTCCATGTAGTTGACATTTTCAGGAGATGAAATTGGATAATCAGCCTGATGACGACATTTAACATGGTCTAACTGGAATTCATTTTTGTCTGTCAGTAACGCATTGGCCTGTGCGATCGTGTTACGATCTTCATCATCGGCAGATAGGTATTCTACGGATGCCGATACGCGTGTACCGTTTTTATTGTGGTTGACCTTCCTATATGGTGTTTCGATGAAACCCAAACGGTTGACGACTGCATAGTTCGCCAATGAAGAGATCAAACCAATATTGGGACCTTCAGGGGTTTCAATCGGACAGAGACGGCCATAATGAGTATAATGCACATCTCGAACCTCAAAACCTGCACGTTCACGAGTCAAACCTCCCGGACCTAGAGCTGACAAACGACGTTTGTGAGTCAATTCGGCCAAAGGATTCGTTTGGTCCATAAACTGTGACATCTGTGAGGTACCAAAGAAAGTATTGATCACTGAGGTAAGAATACGAGAGTTGATCAATTCCTGAGGTGTTAGATTTTCCGCATTGTGAATGTTCATACGATCTTTAATAGTACGAGACATACGAGTAAAAGCCAATGAGAACTGGTTAGCCAGCTGTTCACCAACAGTTTTAACGCGACGGTTACCCAAATGATCGATATCATCAGACGCCTTTTCACCTCGACGCATCGAGATAAGCTGTTCGACAATCATCACAAAATCTTCAGGTGCAATCACGGTATTTTCAAGCGGAAGATCCAGATTGAATTTTTTATTCATGCGATAACGACCGACCTGACCCAGATCATATTTCTTAGGTGAGAAGAAAAGTTTCTCAAAGAATTTCTGAGCAGTGTCAACATTGGGCGGCTCGCCATTTCGCAAGTTACGATATAGATAGATCAATGCTTCATCGGCTGTCGGTTCGCGTTCTTCTTCATCAGAGATACCGATCTTATCGCGTTCACGACGAATAGAATTAGCAAGAAGTTTAAAATCCACTTCGCGGTCGAGATCTACAACTTCTAGATTCTTAACCTTAGCTTTCTTTAGCTCTCCGATCAGCTTTTCATCAAGAATGATCTGTTGATCTTCAGACGTCCCCGCATTTAAAATGACTTCGCCACTTTTATTATCGATAATAGGAGTAACGACCATGCGTCCTTCCAGGTCACCGGTAATGGGAAGAGTTTCCAATACTTTGAATTGCTGAAGAATATCATAATTTGTTTCAAAACCGATAGCGCGCAAGAAAATCGAAACCGGAAATTTTTTCCGGCGATCGATCGTTACATAGATCGCATCGAAAATATCGGTGGTAAGGTCAACCCATGAACCACGCATCGGGATAATACGAGCGTTATATAATACGGTTCCGTTGGGATGCCGGGCATCATTAAAAAACACACCGGGTGAACGCTGTAGCTGAGATACAATAATACGTTCGGCGCCGTTAATGATAAAAGTACCGCGTGGGGTCATATAAGGGATATTACCAAAGAATACATCTTGTTCAACCGTATCGGCAAGAGCCGGATTGTCAGAATCTTCTTCAGCAACCTTAAGCACCAATTTTGCCTTTAAAGGCACTGAATAGGTAATGCCTCGTTCGACACATTCCTGTTCTTCGTAACGAGGTTTTCCGATCGTATAATACTTATATTCTAAAACGAATGTATCGTGATTATCTTCGATCGGAAAGATGGTACGGAATACATTTTCAAGACCTAAGTCCTGACGATTTCTTGGACGCACGCGGGTTTGAAGAAAATCTTCAAACGAGCTTAACTGAACATCCAAAAGATCCGGGGTATCAAGAACTTGCTTGATCTTGGAAAAAGATGTCCGTTTGATCTTTCTTTTGATACTAGCCAAGAGATTGTCCTCCCTTGTTATTTAAATTAAAACAAAGAGAGCCATCGCGTAGGTGACGGCTCATTTTGAACTCACTGAGCGTTACCTGTACAACCATTACTTAAGTTCTACAGTAGCTCCGACTTCTTCTAATTTTGTTTTAATTTCTTCTGCACTGTCTTTAGGCAATTGCTCTTTAACAGCTACAGGAGCGCTTTCAACCAATTCTTTGGCTTCTTTTAGGCCTAAACCGGTCAATTCGCGAACAACTTTAATGACGTTGATCTTCTTTTCGCCAAAGCTCTGAAGCATCACATCAAATTCAGTTTTTTCTTCTTCAGCGGCAGCAACGGGTGCAGCACCGGCAGCAGCTACAGCTACGGGAGCGGCGGCTGTTACACCAAATTTTTCTTCGATCTCTTTAATGAGTTCTGAGATTTCCAGCATGTTTGCTGTTTCCAAGTATGCTAATACATCGGCACGTTTGATATCGGCCATGATAATCCTCCTTTAATTTCTGAGGGTTTTTTTATGTTATTGTTTTGTTTCTTCTAATGATTTCAATAGACCCTGTACATCACGCATAGGTGATTGCAAGCAACCAAGAACCTTCTGCATCGGTGATTGAAGAGCTCCAAGCAACATAGAAAGAAGTACTTCTTTTGAAGGTAGGTCAGCAATCTGATCAACCTTACTTTTGTCGCATAGTTCGCCCTGAAAGATCAATGCCTTAACATCAGGTTTTTTAAGATCCTTCATTTTCTTTTTGTAATCTTGCAGGATCTTAGCGGGTGCTACGGGATCTTCACCATAAACAAGAGCGGTTGAGCCGGTGAGGAAATCTTCTTTCTTCACTTCTTCATAACCTAAGTCTTGCAATGCTCGCAGGATAAGAGTGTTCTTAACAACCTGCATCTTGACATCTTTTTCAAAGAGTTCCGAACGGAGCTCATTTACTTCTGCCACAGTAAGGCCAAGATAATCTGAAAAGTAAACAGCACCTGCTGCTTGAATCTTTTCTGTTATTTCTTTAACCTGTTCAATTTTTTTCGGGGTTGGCATATTCACAAACCTCCTAAGCTAATGCAGATTGTTTATCAATTTTAACACCAGGGCCCTGTGTTGAGGAAAGGGTAATCTTTTTAAGATAAGTACCTTTCAAGGCCGTGGGTTTTAATTTCATTACCGTACTCATCATCCCTTTTACATTTTCTTCAAGCTGTTCAACTGAAAAAGATGCTTTACCAACTAAAACATGGAGTATTCCATATTTGTCAACACGGAAAGAGATCTTACCGGCTTTGGCTTCATTTACCGCCTGAGCAACATCTTGTGTTACCGTACCTGTTTTAGGATTAGGCATTAAACCACGTGTACCTAAGGCACGACCCAGTTTTCCAACGTGACGCATCACATCGGGTGTTGCTATACAGACATCAAAATCAAACCAACCACCTTCGATTTGTTTGACATATTCTTCCAAACCCGCATAATCTGCACCGGCTTCTTCTGCTTCTTTTACTTTCTCACCTTGAGTTAGTACAAGAACACGAACTTTCTTACCGGTTCCATGAGGGAGAATGACTGTACCACGAATATTTTGATCAGCATATCGAGGATCAACACCAAGATTTAGTGTCAATTCAACTGATTCGTCGAACTTGGCGTTAGCAGCTTGTTTTATCAAACTTACACCGTCGGCAAGAGCGTATTCACGTGTCTTGTCAACCAGTCCCTCATTTGCCGAATATCGCTTACTATGATTCATTAATTCTTGCCTCCAGTTAACCTTCAACCTTTAATCCCATGCTTCGAGCGGTTCCTGCAATCATTCGCGCGGCCTGTTCGATGGTATGGGCGTTTAAATCTTTCATTTTCAACTTGGCAATTTCTTCAAGATCGGCCTGTGTTACCGTACCAACTTTTTCTTTATTCGATACGCCAGAACCTTTTTCGATCTTTGCTGCTTTTTTAAGCAAAACGGCTGCAGGGGGTGTCTTTGTAACAAATGTAAAGGACCTATCTGCATATACCGTGATCACTACCGGAATGATCAAGCCCATTTGATCTTGGGTCTTAGCATTATAAGCTTTACAGAATTCCATAATATTCACACCGTGCTGACCGAGTGCCGGACCGACGGGAGGTGACGGGTTTGCCTTACCCGCAGGAAGCTGTAGTTTGATCAATGCTTCTACTTTTTTTGCCATACTACTTTTACCATTTTTTTGGTTTTATCGTTCTTATTTCTCTTTTTCTACTTGAAGGTAGTCCAATTCAACCGGCGTTGAACGCCCGAAAATACTGACCATTACCTTCAACTTGCGCTTTTCTTCATTAACTTCTTCGACTACACCGGAAAAATCAACAAAGGGACCGTCAACCACCTTAACAGGTTCACCTACATTAAAAGGTGTCGCCATCACTTCGCGTCCGTCTTTCTTTTCAACTTCGCCAAGAATTCTTGCGACTTCTTTCTCTGTAAGAACCTGGGGAACACCCTTCGAACCGACGAAACTAATTACGCCGGAGATGTTCTCAACAAAATATTTGGTTTCCGCAGACACATCCATCTTAATCATAATGTAACCGGGGTAGAAAACCTTTACCCGGGTACGTTTTTTCCCGTCTCGCATTTCCACTACGTTTTCAGTGGGAACCAAGACGTTTTCGATGGATTCAGCAAATCCGCAAGCTTCAGCTTCGAACATAATGCGTTCTGCAACCGCTCTTTCTTTTCCGGACAATGCTTTCAGGGTATACCATTTCATTGTATTACATCCATTCGATTAATTTTGCGACGAGGGTACCAACACCCATGTCAACGATTGCGATGAACAGAGTGATAAGGATCGAAAAGATCAAAACCACACCCGTTGAGGATCTCAATTCATCCCAAGAAGGCCAATTTACCTTCTTCATTTCATAGCGAACTCCGCTAAAAAACTCTTTTATTCTGTCAAACAATTTCATTCTTTTGTCCTCGTTTGTCTTGCAGGCCAGGAGGGATTCGAACCCCCAACTTGCGGTTTTGGAGACCGCTGCTCTGCCAGTTGAACTACTGGCCTGACACTATTTTAGCGTGTTTCTTTATGATTTGTATGCTTTTGGCACCACGGGCAGTACTTTTTATATTCCACGCGTTGAGGATGTAAGCGTTTATTCTTTGTCGTAGTATAATTACGACGTTTACATTCCTCGCATGCCAAAATGATGTTATTGCGTATTTTTTGTCCTGCCATTGTACTCTAGCCTTTAATCTTATTATTCAATAATTTTTGTTACAACACCGGCACCAACTGTACGACCACCTTCACGAATGGCGAAGCGTAGTTCTTCTTCCATTGCGATTGGTACGATAAGTTCTACATCAGCTTCAATATTATCGCCGGGCATTACCATCTCTACACCGTCAGGTAACTTAATTGAACCTGTCACGTCTGTTGTACGGAAGTAGAACTGTGGGCGATATCCATCCATAAATGGAGTGTGACGTCCGCCTTCTTCTTTCTTCAATACGTAGAATTTGGCTTTGAATTTTTTGTGAGGAGTTATTGATTTAGGTGCTGCGACAACCATTCCGCGACGCAACCATTCTTTATCAATACCACGAAGCAATAAACCAGCATTGTCACCGGCTTCTCCGCGATCTAACAGCTTACGGAACATTTCCACTCCCGTACATACTGTCTTCTTACCTTCTTCGTCGATACCTACGATCTCTACTTCATCACCTACCGTGATAACTCCACGTTCGATTCTTCCGGTTCCTACGGTACCGCGACCTGTAATTGAAAATACATCTTCAACAGGCATCAAGAATGGTTTGTCGATGGCACGTTCCGGTTCTGCAATATATGAATCTACAGCTTCCATCAATTCTATAATGCTTTTTGTCTTTTCTGCATCATCAGGATTGTTCAAGGCTTCCAAAGCTGAACCTTTAATGATTGGAATGTCATCACCGGGGAAATCATATTCGCTCAACAATTCGCGTAGTTCCATTTCTACCAGTTCCAACAACTCAGGATCATCAACCATATCTACTTTGTTCATATAAACAACGATATAAGGTACGTTAACCTGATGTGCCAATAGAACGTGTTCACGTGTCTGTGGCATAGGACCGTCTGCAGCTGATACTACCAAAATCGCACCATCCATCTGGGCTGCTCCGGTGATCATATTTTTAATATAATCGGCATGTCCCGGACAATCAACGTGGGCATAGTGTCTGCTCTCTGTTTCGTATTCAACGTGAGCGGTGGCAATTGTGATACCACGTTCGCGTTCTTCAGGTGCATTATCAATACTGTCAAAAGAACGAACTTCAGCGCCGCCAGCTTTTGCCAATACTGTTGTAATTGCAGCTGTCAATGTTGTTTTACCATGATCCACGTGACCTATCGTTCCGACGTTCACGTGGGGTTTAGTACGTTCAAATTTTTCTTTAGCCATCGTAGTATTCTCCTATAGAGTTTTACTTTAACTTAATTTTCAATTGAGCCCTTGACCGGATTTGAACCGGTGACCTCATCCTTACCAAGGATGCGCGACTACCGACTGTGCTACAAGGGCATAAAAAAAGCCCATAACCGAAAACATGCGATTACAGGCTTAATTAGCTTGCGGCGTGTTTTCTGGTGCATACGAGCTTTACATTTACAAAGCTCTCCCAGGTCTCTGCCAAAATTTCAAGAGCGAGTGATGAGAATCGAACTCACATAGTCAGCTTGGAAGGCTGATGTTCTACCATTGAACTACACTCGCGGCACGAGTGCCAAGTTCATATGATCTCAACACACGCAATGTGGGCCAGGATGGATTTGAACCACCGTAGACTTCCGTCGTCAGATTTACAGTCTGATGCCATTGACCACTCGGCCACTGACCCATTTTATTGTGCGGAGCCTCTAGCCGGAGTCGAACCAGCGACCAACGGTTTACAAAACCGTCGCTCTACCATCTGAGCTATAGAGGCTTGTGTTTCAAAAAGCCAAGAAATATAAGAAATAATTCGAGATGTGCAAATAGTTTATCGCAATTTTTTAAATATTTTTTCATCAGACAAAGCTTTAAATATGATAGAATCACTAATAATATCTAATCCTTAGCGGTATACAAAAATATCCATTAATCCGATCTGAATTTCGTGTTTGAATTTTGATTTATTACTTAATCAAAATTCTTCAATCAAGATCGAGATGCATCATTTATAACTCGATATTAAAATTTGCTTATTCAATTGTTCGATTGCAGTTTCCATCGTCCTCTCCTCCACTCTCCACTCATCTTCTCAATGTTCAACACTCATTTTCTTTCGCGCTAATGCATTCTCCCAGCGTCTCTTTTGATCTTCGCTTTCAGGTGTCAACTTAGGCACTTCAATAGGATTCCCTTTATCACACATGGCAACCATTGTAAAGTAACAGGAAATACTATGTCGTTTGGTATTGCTTTTAAGGTCTTCGGCAATCACTTTTATACCAACCTCCATAGATGTTCTACCGGTATAATTAACCGAAGCATAAAATGTAACAAGCTCGCCAACATTTATGGGTTTTTTAAATAGTACCTTATCAACACTTAGAGTTACTACATAACATCCGGCATATCTGGCTGCACATGCGTAGGCAGTTTCGTCCATAAGTTTTAACATCTGACCTCCATGAACCTTTCCTGAGAAGTTCGTCATATCCGGGGTCATCAGCTTGGTCATTTCGAGCGTTGGTTTGCGATTGTTCATATTGCCACCTTTATTCTTTATCGAATTTAAGCAAATATACTCAAAATACCATTTAATTATAATTGAAGGATTTAAGGGTTTAGTAAGTTGGGAATTGATGCTAATAGACTATAATTACTTTTCACTTATTAAAAATGATTAATCCAATCTTCGTTACTAATTATTAATCTCAGTGATAGTACCTATCAAATTCCCCCGTTCATTTTTCTGATAACCCAATCGGCAACTAACAATAGAAACAATAATAGATAAAGATAATACTGATCACGAAAAGTATAGGTTCGAGAAAGCATCGTTTCTTTGTCGTTTCTTTTTAGATCATAGACAAAGGTATCTAAAGAACCAGAGGAGATATACCTACCACGATTATTTGTGCAAAGCTTTTTAAGATCAATTTCATTTAAACCCAGGCGCGTCCTTTCAAGATCATTCAGCAAAATACTTACTTTTGCACTGTCTTCCGCAAGAATCTCTCCATTAACAAACAAACTAGCACTTAGTGAGTATTCTCCGGCTTCATCAATCTTTAGATATAATGTTTTACTGGCATCAGACGTCTCTATTCTCTTTTGCTCTGAACGGTTTGAATCCCGAAGTGATACAATGAGCTTATAGTCTTGCGATAAATCATCGGCAAGATCAAGATTAAAGCCAAGCGGCCTAAATGCAAAAGTGTTATACTCATTTTCATTAAATGAAAGTGTTTTTGCGCTTTTCGTTCCGATTAATTCTTCGATCATACCAATAAACAAATCTTCATACAGTCCATCCCAATCTTTATTGAAAGCGGCTAAATTCCATTTCCACAAACCTTCGGCATTCACTTGCAGTGCACCACCAACATCTACGATCACAGGATGAGCGTTTGAGTCTTCTAACAAAACTTTCCCGGCAGGTGCCTGACTTACAAGTTTCACAGGTGGTAACTGAGACCAATTTCGCATATTTTCAAATGGATCTGCATAGATCATTAACCAAGAACGATATGATTTAATCTTAAAATCTTCAGATGATATATACTCTCTGTTCTTATTTCTATAGAAAATTAAAGTCGGTGCGATTTCAAGTTCCGGAACAAGAAAACTTGATGAATTGGTAATAAATACATCCGGAGTCTCTTGAGGATGCTCCTCGTTCCATTCCTTATAATGATAGCAGTTATAACGATCAATATCATCCAAAACAAATTTCAACATTGCAATATCCCTATCGGGTGGATCTGCGTAAAACACAAGATTCAATGTCGCGGCTTTCACGGTAATAATCTCCTCGTGCAAAAGAACATTGTTATCCGTATCGTTGTAACGCCACTTTAATAAATTATTTCCAATATTTTCAAATGCTATCTTTTGAGTGATCCCTACACTTCTGAAGGCACTAAGTTCATATACAGACTTGCTGATACTTTTATCCGCGAGCACTTCCAATTCGAATTTCACGCTTTTCTCAGAAGGATTATAGATCTCATACTTTACATCGACACTGTCGCCCTGTGAAATATAACCCGGATAACGAAGAGAACGGATCTCGGGTAAAGCGCTTTCTGCTTTCTTTCCAACAGCGATAACATTGAGGTTTATGTTATTATTTATCTTAAGGGATGACAGATCTTCACCTAACCATGATTGACCATCGGTAACCAAAAACAGCTCATCATAAGGCGCCGCCTTTTCCGCAAAACGAATGAGTACAGAATTATCACTCAATGTCTCTTTCCTGTCCATACGCCTGATTTGTCCCAAGCTGTAAATTTCGGGAACCGCCATATTTGAGATATGTGCGATATCTGCAGTCTTATTGAGGTTCCGGTATAGGTCAGATCTTAAAATCTTATTTTGGGAGTAAGCTGAATCGGCAGACATGCTTTGTGACATATCCCATAAAAAGGCAAGCTTTGGCTGATATTTGGAAAAACGATGATGCTCAACACTTAAATCAAGCAATAATAAGATAAAGATAAGAATCGCAAAACTTCTTAAGATCACCAGAGTAACCTTTACCTGAGATGAATAAAAATCGCTCTTCAGTGAGCGATACAGGTAAAAAACGCCATATAAAAGAAAGATGGCCGCAAGCAGCCATAGAATTTTCGACGATGTTACAGAAAATTCAAACATTATACTTAACTCAAACCGCGTTTTCCGTGTTTTCGGGAAATTGTAATAATATGCTCAAACAATTCCATTACTTCGTTATCTCGGATACATTCTTTGGGCAAAGCTTTTAAATTGTTAAAGACTTCTTCTTCGCGTGAACCATCAAACACATCACGACCTTTTTCTTTTTTTATTTTACCAATTTCAAAGGCAATACCCATGCGTTCATCCAGTAATTTTACGAGCTGCTCATCAATCTTATCGATGCGTTTTCTTAATTTGTCCATTTAATACTCACTTAAAGGTTCACTTAATTGATAATCACCAAAACCTGTATTATCAATAAAAATAAAACTGCGATTTACCGAATAATAATACCAGATCATATATGGTTTTGTATCCATCTCCATATAATGCTCTTCAGTGGCATCGGGTTCACCATAAATAATATAGATCATGCCCCGGTCAGACCGCCACCCTTCTCGCTGTCCCGAAAAACGCTGATTCGCCACATATACTCTGTAATAATATTCGTTCATCAACTCGTTCTCATCTGTACGAGGTGTCGGGTCAATTTTTTTCCATGTTTCTGTAAAGAATTTTTGTTGATCTTCACCTTCAGCATTTTGAATACGCTTAAATTCTCGTGAAGGAAAATAACCGGTAAAAGAAAGATAGCGCATTTGTTTAATTGCTTCTTCCAAATTAGGGATCAGGGCAGAATTACCTCCCCATTGAATCCTCATAGGAATATTGCGGATATAACGTTGTCCCATTATCTCTGTTTCAAGCGTTAAAAAATATTGATTAAAATTTAAATCTTTTGTCACAACCGGGAATATATATTCATGCTTTTCTTCTATAAGATCAATTTTAAATTTCGCTTTAGAAGCGATCTCTTCACGATTGTGAACCGTATAGGTAAACTCATGAGCACCCGAAATACCACTGGCCGTAAAAGCTAAAAATATTGCTTCTGGCATATCCTTTTCAAATACCATTTTAGAGGAATCTTTTACAAAATAAAGATCACCCAACATCCAAGATCCTTGAGCCAGTTGAGTCATATCGATCTCACGCACCTGTTTACGTCTATTTTGAGTTTTAAGGTCTGTAATTAATACTTCCAAACGATATTTTTTAGGAGGAAGGTCATACGTCTTTTTTAGACGAATCAATTTTTTCCTCGAGTTGGTCATTTTAAATTCCTGCAAGGTCATTTTTTCTATCCAGCTCTCGGAAACAACTTTTTTATTTTCCTCAAAGATCATGATCGACACATCGAATCTACCCTTAAACAGATCATTTTTTTTTACAAAATGAATCTCATCATAAGGTAAGGTCAGCTCAATAGATAATTCACCTTTACCCAGTATAGATGAAGGTTTTATAACATGTTGGATCTTATATTCCGGCCCGATCTTCCATTTTCCACCATCACGGATTTGAGCATGCAATACCGAAAAAGCGATGTTCAGTACAAAGAAAAGAAATAATAATTTTGGTGTTTTATTTTTCATCATAATAAAATTAGCGGTTATTGATTAAAAAAACAATTAATAAACATGCAAATAAAAGATTCGTTCCCCAATTATACAAGTAAGGAGTATGCGGTAGTTAATTAAATTAGGTATTCAATTTACAATCTTCAATTAAAAAGGTCTCAACTTCTTTTCGAAATTGAGACCCTCTTACTCTTAATTCTCAACTGCCTTCTTCGGTTGTAATATCCTTAGCATATACATGCCATATACCGTTAACAAAGTTAGAGCTATGGTAACAAGAGAAGATATAAGTACATAGCCCCATGTTAATGTAGCGGGATTTACAAAAAGATATTGCAATAGCTCCAGTATGATCATTACACCGGCCATAACCGGGATATAAATCATATTAAATCGTAACACAAAAACATATAGTAAGATCATAATCACACCACATCCCAGCCCACAGATTAGCCACCAACTTAAAGATAATTTGCCTACCATCGCAAATCCCGAAAACAATAAAATAACGATGGTCCAACCCTTTGACTTTTGCCATCCATGACTGACTCTCTCAGCTATAACAAATGGTACAATCAAAGTAATTAGCTGAATAAAATATCCTTCCAAGGCCGATAGACCTGAAAACAGTATAGGTAAAGCCGCATCCAATTGAAGTGGCGATAAAATAATAGGACTCTTAGCAAGAAAATTTCCTTGAGCAAATGCCATAGCAGTTGCCAGTACCAAACCAAGGCTTGCTCCCTTTAATCCAATGACATGTTCATTTCTTTGTACGTGTAAGGGTATTCGCACTATATAGCCCAAAGGCAATGCATAAAGAAAACCTGAAAATATAGCACCAATAACCATAGAAATAATCAGCATAAGCATCATATTTGAGTATGGTTCAGATGTAGGATATTGTGCAATGATCATCTTGTTCATCAAAATTCCTTGAACCAATGACACGGCAACAAATCCAAGCAAGAAACCGATAAAGACTCTTACATTGAAATTCTTTTTGGTCCAAGCTACGATCGCAAAGATCAAAACACTTACCAACATTGCAACTCGTACGAAAACCGAAATAGCTTTCAACACCGTTTTAAGTACAGATGCTTTCTTTTGCTCACGATCCCACTTTTCGGGAGTATGAACGTATTTTTTTAATCCGCACAATTCATCTCCGGCCAAAGATACTTCGTAGCGTAATTCACCTTCTTCTAATCCACTGTTTTTTACACGATAAACAATAGACCAATCCGTACGGGATTTACGTTTTTCGGGTATAATCTTTACCAGCTCCAGATCTTCAATATCTTTATCGGAAAATTGTTTAAAAGTACTTTCTGCCGCTTTTTGTGCACTAAGTTCATCAAGTTGTGCACCGGGACGAGGTTCCGGGACACTATGGAACCAGGAAAGGATCTCACCGTCGCGACCAACATTCACCTGCAATGTTTCTGATCTCCGAACCACATCGCCATGAAAAGTTTTATACTTTATGGAGTAATAATTTGCAGCTAATTCAGAGTTATACAAGTCTTTAAAGACCTCTTTTCCACCCTTTTCCCAAACAAAACGTCCACCCTTACCTATTCCCGTATCCATAAGAACATAAGGTTTTAATTCCAATGAATCGGTTCCCGAATAATGCTGAGCTATAAAATCGTCAGCGATTTCAATGGCCGCTTTTTTATCTATCTCTAATCTTGAAACATCTTGCGTTTTGGGCGTAAGGAAATACCATCCAGCAGCACCCACAATGAGCAATACCACCGCTATGAGTATGGGTAATTCTCTATGTTCAGTCGTTTTAGCTGAGTTATTGATCTTTTCTTCTTTTACTTTTGGTTCAGGTGCAACATAGCCGGAATTAAGATCTTCAGCTTGAATGTTGTACCATGCACCCGCTTGTATACGTCTGAAGACAACCACCAATAGTGGAATAAGCATAAAAATGATAGCTAAAATTCTATTTACCCAAATACCCGGTGCAGATAGAAGGAACAAGGGCATTGCCATCAATACAATATCATATACAAAGTGAGAAACCACAACGGGGAGAAGACCCCAATTCATATATATCAAACCATATAATACAAAAGGAATGATCATCTCAATAATTCTTGCATAAGCAGGTTGTTGCGGGTAATTAGCATGCATAGCACCAAAGATCATGGCTTGCAGTACCAAAGCAATGCCTATCCATAAACCTTTTTTCTTGAAATTTTTCCCTATCAATACAGCGCCTGCAAGCGGTACAGCACGAAACAGTGTTTCTTCCCAGAAACCGGCTTGCAAAGATTGCGCTGAGGGTAACAACCAAGGGAAAGGTATAGCAAGAATATTTGGATCCATCATATTATCGGCAGGTGACCACCAATTGAACACATGATTGGTCAGCCAATAAAAGAATGTAATAAAACCAACCATAAAAAATGCCCAGAGATAACCAAAGGTCGTGTGGCGCATAATCTCTTTAGAAGCACCTACACCACGCCCCCAGGATTTCCAGAATTGGATCTGTTCGGGAAAAGCCTGACGCCCCAGACCCTCACCCGCAGTTGACGATACAAAGAAAATTACCGAAATCAGTACACCATTTAACAGAGCGAATAATACTTGTTGAAAAATAAACTGCCCCGATAACAATGAAGTATCATAATTATACCATGATAACGCGATTGATGTTAAATGTGCCATAAAAACGAGCACACCAATAACAACAGACCATTTCAGAGCAGGTCGCCAAATAAATGTTCGTTTCCGGATCATATAAAATAAGGCCAATGCAACTCCGACAATACCATAAAGAATCAACATAATAGCTTGTCCAACATATGCAATGGTCGTATTAGCGGAACGCATTTCTTGATATCGGTCATCAAAGGTTTCGGGTATTTTTACGCTGGGCATCACCATCGTGATCCTATCACCTGAGATCTTTACCTTAATTCGGTATGAGGCTTCACCTACTTCTTCATATTTGTGTTTATATACTAAAATATGGTCGCGACGACCACCTTCTTTTAGCTCCGATGAACTTTCAAACAACTCATAATTGCTTAGATCAGGAATCAATTCCCCGCGCGTATCTGCTTTCGCGATAGCGCTAAGATCAACAGATGCCAAATCAGCTCCATCCAAGGAATCGGGAACAACCAGTTTAAAACCCAAGAAAATTCCATCAGGAGAAAAAACATAATGACATTCTTCTATCTCATTATGATTAAATTGACGTACGCGCCATGTATAGGGATAATATATCTGACTGTTAACGATCTGCTGGAACACTTCTACGCCGCCGCCTTCTAGCTCTACATAATTCTTAAAACGGGAATCAGTATCAAAAATCACAACTTTTTCACTGCCTTCATCCATCAGTTGTAATGCTTTATTGAGCGAATCAACATGGTTAAGTATTTGAGCCTTATCGGCACTAATTTTAACATTTACGATAGGAAAAGCCGTATCAAAAGAGAAGATACTGTAAATTATCCCCAATACTGCCAGTACTGCAACAACATAAATAAGTGTATTTTTTTTCATGTCCAAACTCCAATTTGTATGGTAAAATATAATCATAAATTATCTTAAAACTATAATATTAATTTCTATGTATAACATGCTTATATTCAATAGACTTGACAAAGAAGAATAATTTATATATATTAGCAAGTTAAATATTTAAAAGAAAGGAAGCTTATGGCAACCTCAAAGGATTATCAACAATTGGAGCAGAAAGCTGAAATATTAAAAGCAATTTCTCATCCCGTTCGTCTTTGCATCCTTCGTGGATTGGTTTTAAACGGTCCATCCAGTGTTGGCAAAATGACAATTTGTCTTAATATCCCTCAAGCAACCGTATCACAACATCTTGCAAAAATGAAAGCCGTTGGCATTATGTCCGGCAAACGCCAAGGTACAAAAGTTATTTATTCTTTAGAGAACAAAGAAAAAATTGTAGAACTGGTTAACAGTTTTATTCTCTAGAAACAGGTTAAATACTCAACTTTAAAAGCCTCATCTAAACCAGATGAGGCTTTTGGTATTATGATTATAATTAAATCAATTACTAAATACTTGTATCGTGCTACTAGTTTCCAATTTTTAATAGCCGGTTACTATCATAACCGCTTCTCCCGGTGGAACAATGATCTTCTTTTCACTTACCTTAATGGTCGCTTCTCCTTTTAAGGGTCCTTTGATCCAATCGAGTTTTGTGATCTTTTGATCTAATATTGTTGAAAAGTATGCTTCTTCGGTTTTTGCACCGGAGTTATATGCCATAATTAGCGCATGTCCTTCCGCCTCTCGAGTTAACAAATAAATGTCATTCTGAAGATCATGTTTCATTTTGCTCAGAAATACTTCCGGGTAATCTTTTCTTACTTTCGTAAAAGCTTTCATTTGTTCAAAAATTATATTTTCTTTTTCAGTGCGAGTATCCGCATTAAAAGCACTTCGCTTGGTATAAGTAAATCCCCCCGGAAACTCCTTGCGATTTTCCGGATCATGTCCTCCGGCCATACCAATTTCATTTCCGTAATAGAGCTGAGGTATACCCCTCATGGAAAAGATCATTGTGAAAGCATTCAAGTATTTCTGCAGATCACCGTTAACCGCAGAATAGAAACGGCCCATATCATGATTATCCATAAAGGTTAACATTCTATTGGGATCACGATAAATAAAATCGTTGGCGATCTCACGATAAAAACGATCAATAGCCTTATCCTCAACGATCAACTGATAAATTTCCGAAGAGAAGCCAAAATCCGCAATAGACGACAATCCATTATCGACGGCTTCGCCGAAATAAAAAGCAAGGCGTGTTCTATCAAAATCCATGATCTCACCAACAAGATATAGATCTGGATATTCACGTTTAAGAGCCTTACCCCAGCGGCTTAAACCGACGTGATTGGAATACGCATAAGTATCTTCTCGAATGCCATCCAATTTCATGGTTTCTATCCACCATATCGCATGGTAAATAAAATAATCTACAACATCGGGATTCGCCATATTCATATCAGCAAGATAACCTGCAAACCAACCTTCGGTTGGGAATTCTCGTTTTGCCGTTGGACCATAGGTATCGGTAATGTCAAGAATTTGATAATTACAAGATTCATGATCATCCAACGACCCATTTAGCCAATCTTTTGAAGGGGGATTTACCGCCAAAGGATGCGTGGGTGAAATATGATTAACAATATGATCTTGAATAATCTTGATGCCACGAGCGTGACAGGCACTAACCAAATTATGGTAATCATCAAAGGTACCCATAAATGGATCTATAACGTAGGAATTTGTCGGTGTATAACCATGATAGCAATTAATGTAATTATTTTCATAAATTGGTGTCATCCAAAGAGCCGTTATTCCTAATTCATCCAAATAATCCAAATGATCAATCACTCCGCGAATATCACCACCTCGCCTCCCCCACTTATGATCGCGACGAACGGGATCTTTATGTCCCTTAATCGTATTATTTTGTTGATTACCATCAGCAAAACGATCGGGAATAAGCAAATAGACCACATCTCTCGCATCAATGGTCTTAATGGAATATTTATCCCGTTGTTTAATCTCATAGGGAATACTCAGCTCGGTGTCTTTGTTTTTAAAAACAATATCAAAATAACCGACTTTTTTAACCTTAAGAGATAATCCGTAATAATGTTTATCATCATACTTAATTTTTTCAAGAAGTTTAACATTACGAGATTTGATTTTTACATCACAATCGGAAAAATCATCACCATATATAAGAAGTTTTAAGGTATCATGCTCCATATCTACCCACCAATTGGGTGGCTCTATACGGGAAACGTCTAAAGCAAAGGCGCCAGATATGGTAATAAACAGTAAAAATATTATTAATGATCTTTTCATCTAATACATCCTTCTTGAACTTCAATAATCTTGATATCCACCTAAGCGCACAACTTGTGGAGTGTTTTCAATTCAAACTCGACATGTCCAGTCTTAACAATAAATCAACAAGATTATTTCATCATTTGTTTTTTAAACAATAATAACCAGACCAGCACCCACAAAACAATAGCCGCAAGTGAAATAAAAAATACTACCCATGAGCCGGTCATCACGCATAAAGGCATGGCAATGGACGTCCATAAACCACCACCCATAAAGGGTTCATGTAAAAGCTGTTTATAACCGAAAGCAGCATAGGCCGGAGATTTTTGTTCGGGATCTACCACACGCAACAGCAATAATCCGGTGGCCGTAACACCCATAGATTGTCCCATTTCGGCAATCGCTCGTTCGAACCAGGCATTCGGGAGCAATCTGCGAGCGAGAAACATCACACAGAACACATTCCATACCACACCGGCAAGAACAACGATCATAATAGGCAACATCTGTGAACCAACAATCGATATGTTGATCATTGCGATGGCAGCAACGATAAGAAAATCTAAAGCCGCCCCGGATACGCGTTGCATCATTTCTCGATCCATAATGCTTTCCTTTTTAAGCACTCTGGTCATAAATAACTGCACAATCAAGCCACCGATCATGGATAGAGGAAACATAGGAAAAGAAGATAATATACCGTTTTCTTGCATTGCAGGTGAAAGTGACTCAATAGCTATCAAGCCCTGTTTAATTAAAAAAGCAATAAATATTGCGCCCCCCACCAAAGCGATGTGCAGTGATAAAGTGTCTATTGATGCAGGCAATACCGTTTGTTTCCCGGCAGACGGTTGCTCCTGAGGATCGTAAATTCCCACGATATTGCTTTCGGAGATATCCGATATCTTTTGCATTTTGCTTACATGGCCACGTTTTACAGCCCAGTTAATCAACCAGGTTCCGGTAATGATTGCAAATACAATACCCATAGTTGCCGAGGTCAATGCAAAATCGGCACCGTCTTCCCAACCATACGAAGCAAATACTTCGGCAAGGCCGGCGGCAGTTCCATGACCACCCTCAAAACCAATGGGAATGATCACACCAAAATGTTGGGGTAATTTAAATAACGGGGCAATGATCAATAAAGACAATCCTATACCCACGACATACTGTCCCCAGGCAACAATTTGCCCATAAGCCAGTTGAGGTCCGCTTTGTCGCCAAACCTCACTGAGTTTAGGTATTTTAACGCCCATGAACAGACATGCAAAAATAATATTGATCAGAAAACTCGGAAGTTTATTCCATCCGGCCGTAACCGTATCGGGTAATCCATTGCCCAAAACTTGAATGATCAGCAAGCCAAGAAGTCCACCAATCACAGCCGCAGGTAAATACAATCGCTGAAGCAATTTTATTTTCACCCGCAGGACTTTGCCTAATATCAACAGTAAACATAATGAGGCAAATGACAAAATGATCGTCATAATCATTCCTATTTAAGTAAAAGCATTTTACGTGTTTGAATGTTTTTACCTGAAGTCAATTTATACATATAAATACCGGAGGCTAAACCATGGGCATCAAAGTACTGACTATATGTACCGGCTGATTGATATTCGTTCACCAGTGTTTTAACATGACGACCGCCAAGATCATAAACGTCCAGTTTTACCTTCGCATCTCTGGTTAAAACATATTCAATGTTCGTAACAGGATTAAACGGGTTAGGATAGTTTTGCTTTAACTCAAAAGCCGCAGGAATAATATTTTTCAAACCAACTTCAAGGGTATCAAGAATGCTATCAGAATAAATTCTATATTCGCCCGCTGCCAGTGATATACCTGCATTTACATCAGTGACGTTCATCTCATCGCGAGTAAAATACTCGTACCAGGTTCCTGTATTATGGAAAGCAGGTGTTGCTGTTTGTGTTATCACATCAAAATTACCCAGAACAACCACATTGATGCCACCTTCAGATAGTTTTAGACGTTTTGTAGAAATATTACTACCTACCCATTGATCTACATTATTTGCCGATGAAAACACGGGATAGGTTTTTCTTAAAAAGTTCATGGCAGAATACAGTTCATAAACATCATGGCGATCCATATCTTCGAAATATTCCCATTTCACGGGTTTCTTCCCTGTACGACCATTATATTCGATAGAATATGAATAACCAAGTTCGCCAAATTGCCAAATCATTTTAGGTCCCGGATATGATAATAAGAATACGGCTGCAAGTTCATTTCGATCTAGCGCCGTCCCCTGAATCTTGATATTATAGCCTCCGTTACTGTTACCATATTCTTTATTTCGAAATGTAACACGTTCCTCATCATGACTTTCCATATAACCGACAAGATGACGCCAGCTCCAACTACGATTTGCATGATAAACTCCACCAAGATCTGAAGATGCCAGATAGCCCATTGAAGCTTCGGAATAATTATGATTTGCATTTCCCCATAACATCATACCATAGTTTGCCAGCTCGTTTTCCTCACTGTTATCACCAAAATGTTCAAGAATGATATAAGCACTGGGATCTACATCCCAAATTTTATCAGCCATTCGCTTTAATATAGCAATACGACCTGCATCATAATTCCCCCAATAGCCAACATTATCACCGGAATTCGTTTGAGTAAAACCTTTAGAAAGGTCAAATCTATATCCATCTACGTGATATTCTTCAATCCAGTATTTATTTGCACGATCAAGATAATATTGGGTATGTTTGCTTTCATGATTCGCATCATTGAAAACATTAAAAGGATGTCGTGCACTGGTATTAAACCAAGGATTATCCGAAGTCGGAGCACCATAAGTTCCTTCATTATAAAGACGTACAAAAGGGCTCTGACCAGTAGCGTGGTTATATACCACATCAAGGATGACCGCAATTCCTCTAGCATGACAGAGATTTACAAACTCTTTAAATTTTTGTGCGGTACCATAATACTTATCTAGGGCTTGATAAAAAGAAGGATTGTAACCCCAACTCTCATTACCTTCAAACTCACAAACAGGCATCAATTCAATGGCGGTTACACCTAATTCTTCCAGATAATCTAATTTATCGATCAGCGATTGATATGAATGTTGATATGTAAAATCACGAAGCAACAATTCATAGATTACTAAATTATCCTTATGAGGTTTAACATAGGCTCCATCAGTCCAGGCAAACACATCGGGAGTAGGATCCACAACAGCTACGGGGAAATCGGTTTTACCATCAGGATATAACTTGAGATCAGGATAAACTGCCGGCGAAATATATTCATCATTCCATGGATCCAAGATTAATGAAGAATAGGGATCGGCAATGCGTATCTCGCCATCTACCAGATATTGAAAGCCCTGTTCTTCGGCATAAGAATTAGGAATACTTAACCAAAATACCGTTGAATCCGGAGCCGGTTCATATTTTTTCAATTGATAAGCCGGATCAATCATCCAATCATTAAAATCACCTATCAGATACACAAAATCTTTTCCGGGAGCAAAAAGAGCAAAATCTAAAGTCGAAGCATTAACCGCCACCCCCATTTCGGTACCCGAAGGCATAGTAGCCATATTGTGAGTATATTCTACAATACACACTCGGTCAGTGGTATCAACTTCACTTCCTTTATTTGCAATGGCGTAAATATAGTTTTTACCTTCAGTAAAATGATGTGCCTGAATGGTATATTCCAGTTCATCTACACTTGTAGCCGTGGTTAATTGAGTATTATTTAAGTACAAAGCAATATTATCGGCGGTTTCACTTGTTTCCACTCGAACATTCTGAGGTGCAGAATCATCGGGAGACCTGAAAATAGGAGAACGCTCAGCAACACCAAAATCAATGGAAGCAGATGGTTCAAAAATAGCAACGGAAAAAACATCTTCGTATAATGTTAAATAGATATCTGAATCTCCAGCATCTTTGCCAACTTTAGAACCCGTAGCATCTCTAAAAACAAAAGCCAGCTTTTCTATTTGCGTACTAGTTGGACAAGAATAAAAATCATATACAGAGCCTATAACCAGTTTATATAAATTATCCGAAACCTTGGTCATGGTATTTTGGGTAGTATTTACCCCCCAATTCCATGGAACAAATTTCCAATCGCTACCGTCACCACTCTGATCTGTGATCAAACCACAATGAGCATAAATAGATCCGGAATAATCTTTAAGTGCCTGATTCCCCATGGCAGCGTCATAAAAAATAACAATAGAATCGTTCTGAGTTGCAAATGCGGGTTCCGAGTAGATCACTTGTGCAAATGAAAATGCACTTGTTACACATAACAATAATGCTAGCTTTTTCATCGTTTTCCTTCGCTTAAATTACTACTTTGTTCAGACTGAATATTATAAATTTTCAAAGATTTATACAAGGAAATAATCGGCAGGCAGCCTGTCCTTTAAGTGGTAGGACAGATGCTAGTTGTGAGTGGGAAATGGTGAACAGTGAACAGTGAACAGTAAACAGTAAACAGTAAACAGTAAACAGTAAACAGTAAACAGTAAACAGTAAACAGTAAACAGTAAACAGTAAACAGTAAACAGTAAACAGTAAATGGTATTACATATCTACTATTTCTCCAAGCATAGAATTACTTTTGTCATTTGCTAACAAATTTTTATATTCACCGCAATATAGGATATAATTTTCTTATACAGGAAGGGAGTTAACATGACGACACTACAAGTCACACTATTGATTCTTGGCATTTCAATTGTTATTTCATTTATCTATGGTTTATTCACTCGAAATTATTCAACCGTCGATCGACTATGGTCAATATTACCAGCCATTTACGCTCTTATTTGGATGAAAGATTTCATTCACAATCCACGCTTTGTCATTGCTACAATTCTGGTTTGCGCATGGGCTGTGCGTTTAAGTTGGAATTTCGCTCGTAAAGGCGGCTATAACTTCAATTTTAAAACAGGATTTACTGGAGAAGATTATCGTTGGGAGGTATTGCGTAAGCGCATACCGAATCGTTTTATCTTTGAACTTTTCAATCTTTTTTTCATCTCCGGCTTTCAGTTAATATTAATATTTTCTTTTACTTATCCTCTATATGTCATGGGACAAGTTGACACGGCTCTAAACTGGCCGGATTATTTGTTATTTGGCATACACGCTTTATTACTGTTTGGTGAGTTCATCGCAGACATTCAGCAATTTAATTATTACAAGAATCGCGAATCCATAGAATATAAAGAATCTGCTCGTTATCAGTTGGGGTTTAATACATTTGGACTTTGGAAGCATTCCCGACACCCAAACTATCTATGTGAAATGGCTCAGTGGGTCATTGTAGGCATCTATGCCTGGCGCCTCACCGGAGAATGGATGATCATGATCGGTACTGCAGTACTCATACTTCTCTTTGTCGGCTCTACCGGCATGGCCGAAGGTATTACAAACGGGAAATATCCACGTTACCAAGAATGGCGTAAGGTCACCGTCCCCTGGATTGGAATCCCTTTCTTAAAAGCAAAAAGAAGAAAAGCCTTTTTGGATTCGCTAAAGTAAGCACAACATCAAATAATGTAATTAAGTTCTATATAAACTCGGATTAAAACCTGAGGCTTTTGTGCATTTGCAATATTATATTTTTGTATTATATTTAAATAACTATTGTAGTCTGAACAGCTTTTTACTTTAGCTCTAATATTTATGAGGTATACATATGAGATCCAGATTCTTCTCCATAATTCTACTTCCATTAGCTATGATCACTATTAATTGCATTTTCACTCCCGAAGATCCTCAAGAAGAAGAGATCATTGTGCCGCTGCCGATTAATCTTATGGTAAACAACTCCGGCATTCCGGATTGGTATCCTTCTACCTATGTTAAACAGGAATCAGAAAATGCCATTTGTTAACATAAATCAATTTATGAGTCTAATATGAAAAAATCTATTTCAATACTTCTTGTCTTTATTGTGTTAGTAGCAAGTACTCTATTTGCTCAAGAAAAACCCAAAGTTCCTAAATGGTATCCATCCACCAAAACACATTCAAAACGTGAAATGAAAAGATATGAGTCAAAATACAATCGTTTTATCAATACCTACCATTTAGAAAATGTAAAAGGAGGCGTTGATAGCATCAATGCGCATCTGAAGTATATACGATTCAACGATAAATTTAAAATTTGCAATTTCACTAACACCACCGATTCAATTGAAGTTTTTAAAAATAAAATATTTTCTTTTTATCGCTATTGGTGGCGAATATTTTCAAATGAACGTTTTGAAATAGATTCCTCAAGAATATTTATTGATGATGGTGGCTGCCTACAAGGGAGATTTACTATCAAGCATCCTTACGATCCTTCATTAAATATTCTTAAGCGTGA
Source organism: bacterium (assembly GCA_963676395.1). Classification (GTDB taxonomy): domain Bacteria; phylum Fidelibacterota; class Fidelibacteria; order Fidelibacterales; family Fidelibacteraceae; genus M50B103. Next base: position 516,868 of record OY781066.1, read on the forward strand.
ATTAGGTTCTTTAAGTGCAAGTGTTGATAGTGAAGGACATTTATTCTATATGCATTCATCACTTGTCCCTCACCTTCGCATACCGAATCAGCCCCTGATCACTAAAAGTGAAGCATTCCGTATTATCGAAGGATATACATTCACCATTAATCAACCTATACATTTATATCATAAAACCTTTACCTTGACACGAGAAAAACTCAATGATCCAGAGCTAACCGTTTATACACAAAAAATAAATAAAAAGAGTTTAAAATATCGCCTCGTTTGGAGATTTCAAACTCGCGAGGTTATTGTATATATTGACGCTATGACAGGGGATATCATTGAACACAAAATTACGTTGCTATTTATGTAATAAATATTGCACAAAATTAACAGAGCTCCTAGAATAGGAGCTTTTTTATATCAATAATATTAAGGACATAATAACATTCTTCGTAAATACTATATTGCTACTCCGCTTAAATTTACGTTCAAGCAACATACACAAAGGGCTCGATAACATCGAGCCCCATGCATATATCTTTTCCGATTTCCGATTATCGGTCTCGGTTACAGATTTATTTCATCAGAACCATTTTGTTAACAATAGTAGCATTGTCAGCAGTCAACTGATAGAAATATACGCCTGATGCAAGATTTGCACCGTCAAAAATGACATCATAAGCGCCTGCATTAACATAACCGTTTACCAAGGTTTTAACCTTGCGACCGGCCATATCAAATACGGTTAAATTCACATCTGAACCCGAAGGAACAGAGAATGAAATTGTTGTAACAGGGTTGAAAGGGTTGGGATAATTCTGTGCTAGAGTAAATTCAGCAGGGATATCTTCAACAGCAACACCCGGTGTAGGTGTCCACTCACTGTAGAAAGTAGGATTGATACTACCAAAAGCAATGTACAAATAACTTTCAGCTTGTGAATCATCAATGTTTACAATATGGTTATTACCATAACCGCCTTCACCACCTTCATTATCACCACCGTTGATACCGAATTTACATTCTTGAGCAACAGTATGACCTGAATCGGGAGAAAGCATATATGTCAATGTATAAATTGAATCACCGGCAGTGGCATCGCCATGTGTACCATCATCATACATTACGCGGTTTGTATCTGACATTAATGAAGAGCCCCAGCCTGCCCATGTACCTTCAGCATAATTTGAAAAAGGTCCATTCATAGCAACACCGCTGATTTGAGAAACACTAGAAATATCCTGTGTTCCCTGAATATCATTCAACACTTTGCCAGCAGCTACTGTTGCATAAGCAGGACGAAGATCACATTCAACGTGAACAGTAACATTCTGTGAAAGAAGACTTCTATTACGGAAGAAAGGCATGCGGCGTTCTTCACCACCATCAGTTTCAACATCGGCGATTTCTTCATCACCATCAGCGATAATCACGCGACGACGTTCAGCAGCTGAAGGTGTAGAACCATCATAGTTAAAGTTATAATAAACTTCACGTTCTTCAGCACCCTCTTTAATCATGTAATACTGATAATATAGATATTCACCAAATACAACTGAAACATCAGAGGCTTGTGCCTGATACATTTGCGTACCACCCACGTGAGTCATCTGTAGTGTATGAACTTCATTTGAACTCAATTCATAACCAAAACGTACTTCAAGAGTATCACCAATTTCAAAACCGTTATTTTCAACGGCATCAGCCATATTTACACCAAAAAGGATGTCGGCTGTATCAGCACCACCAAAATCACCACCGGGAACATCATTCCACCATACCCAAGCGATCGTTGTATCTTTTGCAGGCAAACTAATCCGACGGTTTTCGGATGCTCCGTAAGAGCCATTCATATTTTCACTGTCATCCCATGTATCACCATTTACAAAGCGATAATTTTCGGACATAGGAAGAAATGAGGGATCAAGTTTCAGATGATAATTCCAAAAGTCAGATGAACCTTCCTGTGCCATAGCATATGCATCGGGAGTCCACATATTGGTACCTGAACCATTCAAAGGAAAACCACCAACAATGTTCATTCCTCTATCAGCACTATAATTTTCATAAGCACTCATATTGATACGGAAGAAAATATCAATTGAATCGGAAGGTGTGTAGGGAGGATTATAATCGTTATTTACATAAGCAACATCAAGAACTGTATCACCTGATGCAGGCATAGTGAACATACGGTTTCCACCGGGAATGGTTACATTTTCCCAGTTGTAACCTTCTTCAACAGTTGAATCATAATAGCAAATCTTATATGCCATACGCCAACCGGCCATTGAATCCGGATATGCCACTGTTAATTCCCAGTAGTCTCCACCGACGTTAACGGCATTCTGCGAATCATCTCCCCATGTCAGGAAATTGTTCTGCCATTTATCAACACCTTCGGGGCCAACTTCTGCACCACGGATTTGAACAGCGTAAGTTGAGTCAGCGGCACCCAACCCTGTAAGAGTAGACATATTTGCTACGTAAGTTACATTGATATCAGCCAATGCAAACGTAGCAAAGATGACCATCAAGATTACAAGAAGTTTTTTCATTAGATTACTCCTTTTTTTGTTTCTTGTTTATCTTCTTTGTTAACTTTTTCTAATTAATGTGAAACGCAGTAAATCGCATTTCTACATTTTTCACCTTAAAATGTTAAAGCAAATGAGGTTGTATTCAACATACCTAACCTGCCATAATTTTGGAATGAATAGTCAAAAATAATATTCATTCCGGATATATTTAAATTCAAACCAAGTCCCAGTGTTAAACCACTTTCGCTTTCAGATTTGAACAATGATTGATAGCCGGCGCGAACCGAAATGATATTTGCGATCATCCAGTCGGCACCTAGATTTAATGTCTGTGCATCATTCGTGGGACGAACAACATCTGCAGCTAAAACAAGACGATTGTTTCGAGTATTAAGTACCGGCATTGAAGCACCGATAATATAGGTTAAAGGAATTGCCCACGTATCAGTTTTTAAATACGAAACAATATTCTCATTATTACCATCTGACGCTTCATCAAGATCTACCTGAACTAAAAGATCTCGTCCACGCATTTCCATGGAGCCCCCAAAATTACGGATGCTGGCACCGATCTGAAGTCCGTTAAATTGTGTAATAAACAGTAAACCCAAGTCAAGCGCAACGGTTGAAGCACTTTCATTATATATCTGCTGATTAATGTACTTTACACTCGCTCCGATAGAGAACCTGTCTGTCATATTTCTTGCATAACTCAAAGAAATAGACATATCGCTGGCCTGCCAGAATTCACCGGTACCATCAGGCTCTTCAACCGTAGTAACGGGTTCCCAGTCACCATAATTCAAACTATTCAATGAAACACCAAAAGCATCAGATGATGTTAACATATACTGCGCTCCAAACCATGTGTGCTGCGAATCCACAAAGTAATTTGTAATGGATGTGTAAACATCGGATTTACCGACCCTTGACATCGCACCCGGATTCCAGAACAATGCGGTAGGATCATCCGAAATAGCCGTATAAGCGCCTCCCATAGAAATAGCTTTACCACCCACCGGAACATTCAAAAAGTTCGCTGCGACTGTTCCAACTTTATCCTGAGCAAAAGCGGCAGTAACAAGTCCCATACAGATCAATAATATTGAAATAGCTTTTTTCATTTTTGTATTCCTGTTCATCATTTGATCACCGCAACCTTTCCGGATTTTTTACCCACTGAGGATTCAATCACGTAAAAGTAAACACCAAAAGCAATATCCAGGTTCTCGCTTGTCTTTAGATCCCAAGCAAGCGTACCATTATGAATATCACCATCATGATTCAATGTTCTAACCAATGAACCTGCCGATGTAAAGAGATATACTTTCGCATCTTCAGGTAATCTACGGAATTCGATTCTTCGCTCACCTCGTCCCGATGTTACTGCGGGAGGAAGTGGCGCTTCCATGTTATTAGCTACAATATATGGATTTGGAACAACCTGAACATTTTCCAATGAAGTTATCGCATCATCAGTGTTCACTTCGGGTACTTCGGTTGTAAATTCAAATACGTCACCGTTTCTGAAGGGTTTCTTTGTAATAATACTTAAGACATCGCCATTACCAAATTTATTACGGGTACCTTGTTCTCTAAATGTTATAACCCAAGAATAGATCGCATTTAAGGAATCGGTATCTCCCGGCAAATAAAAGAAGGTCGAGAGCATTGCGCCATTGGACAATTCATAAATATCTGATGAGTTTTTATGACCGCCTGAAAATATAAATGGCACAACACAAGAATCCGTAACATTGTAGAGATAGAAGTTGGTTTCTACCGCTGAAGGTCTTAAAAATGACGGTAATGTTGAATAAACATTATCAATTAAAAACTGAGGTGTAGAATAACCAATAGATGTGGAATCAACAAATCTGATCTCAAAATCAGCCGGATATGGTATACCTGTCATAATGGTATCACCGAATGATGATGCAAATGCTTTCATTGAGAAATCCATTTGGCGACCATTTGTATTATTCCAAAATGTGTTATCTTCATCCTTTTCAATGATCCAATCATTAGCAAAGACCAACTGCAAACCATCAAAAATATCTGAATCCTTTGTTTCTCCTGAGTATGGCGAGCCTAAAATATTTGGACTTTCATAGACGGGATAATACTGATAATTAAGGATATAATTCCCTTTTTCATAAGCACTACCGTCTATCAATTTAATTCTTCCTCTTAAGGTATCGAATTCAAATTCATCAACATCAAGATAATCATTGGGATAATCGACTTCCGCGATCAAAATACTATTTTTAATCAAATGTTCTTTCGCCAGATAAACATATTCAGTATCCACTTCAACTATTTCTCTATGTCCCGTAAGGTCCATGATGGTATATAAAGTTGTAATGGGTGTATATTCATCCGGATCTAGAACATCAACTAAAAAATCTTCATCATTATCAAGACTATCAGATTTAGTATCAATAAATGTTACACGGTATGTATGATCAGACAGTTCTGCTTCATCAAGGATCTCATAAGCGATCTCACCACTGGCGGGACCCTCATCGTGGAAAAGTTTTGTATCTTGATTTAAAGCATCATAGCCTGCGACAGCCGGTTGAGGTCTTACAACAGCAGTATTAACATCGGTAATAATAGAACCATCTGGCTGTACCGAGATAAACTTGGTGTTTTCTGAAGGGTAGATATCATTTGCCTCATCACCGCGATCATAGGCGACAACAGCATAATAATACTGTTTTCCATTAACAACATCATTATCAACATAAGTATGCTGTAATCCTGTATTATTACCCAGATTAACCGTATAACCATCGGCTTCTTGGAACAATTCGGAACTCGGTTCAAACATTCCGCTGATATGATTATCAAGATCGTATTGTTTAAAGGCTTTATAACCCGTGACGACACCATTGGCATTTGTTACACTGTATACTTCATTAAAATCAGAGTCAGTGGCTTTGTAAATTTTATAACCTTCAAAATCTTGTTCTTTGGTTACCGGATCAATTGATTTCTCCGCATCTCGGTTCCAGTATAATGTTACTTTTCCATCACCCGGAACAGCGGTAAGAACAGGTTTATCGGGTGGTGAGGGGAAACGATAGTCAGAATCATATATCTTTTGTACCGTTGTACGATTTTTATATAAATCATCCAGATCATGACCATAAACAAGGGCAAGTGAGAAACGCTGGGTTTCACCCGCTCTTAAAGGGAAATAACCTGAACCGTAAATAAAGTCACCATCTTCACCGGCAACAGGTTCACCGTTTTGGATATTGGTAGGTAGGTCAAAGTAACCCGGCTTCAACCAATCCCAAAGTTTATCATCATCATCCATAGGATATTCGTTGGAAGGTGTAAAATAATTGAACGAACTCAAACCGATCTGGTCAGATTCATCAACATCGGTTGCATCAAAATTCGGTTCACCGGCAGTAGGAAGTCCATCACCTTCACCAAAGTCGTTGGTATTGTCTTTACCATCTGCACCAACATCATCAAATTCCATATTCCAGTCACCGTCGTTGTCAATGCCATCGGCTCGTTTTTCATCAATCATAGGATCATTAACACCCTGACCGGTAATATAATCCACATAACATACGGGATTTAAAATATCATAGAGCTTCACATTGATCATTTCTTCACGATCGCCATCGCCATCAACATCATATTTATCGGCTTCTTGTTTTAAACGAACTTGACGATAATGGTAGATATAGTTTTCATCAATCAAACCATCAAGGTCATTATCAATACCATCATAAGCGTTCTGGTTCATATTATAAAATTCATCGATAGGATTACCTTCGATCAATTTTGTAACACCGGCTTCGATCGTTATTGACGCACCGCGTGTATTAAATGTTTGGGGACTTTCTGTGATCGTTACAACCGTACGACTGTAATCTTCGTTGATCACAACCACCTGATCGCCTATTTCATAGACAATCGTATCAAAATCGTCAGCAACAAATTTCGGAGCTGAAAAAGCTAAGGCCGGATTTGTTTCAATCTCATTGTCTCCATCATTATCAATACCATCATATTGGTTGCCGGGAGATTCCAAGAAAGCATATCCGACTAAACCGACAGGTCCTTGCCATTTAGGGTTACGAGCACAGGAATTATCGAAATCGCCGGTATAAGTAATATCGTTTTGAACATCAAAGAATGACCAGTCATCATCATACTCACCGTGTGAATCGTCCGTACCGGTTACACCGATATATGTACCACAAAGCATACCAAAGGCAACCTTAGAATAATCGGTTGTTGATGTGTTTGTAACTTCATATAACCAGAAGATAACATCAGAAGCCAGGAACTGTTGCCACTGCATACCACGAACACGCATTTCCAAACCCAGACCGTTCCTTGTAAGATCGGTTGAATCGGGTTTAAAATAATAACCGGGGAATCCCAGCCAACGACCGGAGGTATTTGAGCGATGATTGTATTCTTCATCATTATTATCATCCATCACATAAAATGATTCCTGATCGGCAGAAAAAACATCTTTACCAAAATAACCATTCCATGCACCTCTCCAACCGGGATCTTCGGTATCATGAGCTTTGTCCGGCCAACTTAAAGGCCAGGAATTCGGATTGGTGCTCATTGCCACCTGAGTCTGGTTGGCATTAATATATCCACCTACAGGCTCAAATGTCCATAGCTGACCATCATTTGATTCTTCGGCTTGTGTACGGGGACGATCAATCGGACAAACAACAACTGAATTGAAGGTTAAATTTGAATCAAGGGTTTCATCGTAATATGTAACTTCGGCGCCAACCATGGGCGAAATATCTCCAATGTAACCGTTGGTATCAAAAAGCCATGCTCCGCGGGGGCCTTTTGAACTTGGTTGTCCAACTGTCCCCCAGTTTCCAAAAACAGTACGAACCAAGTTTGCGTTATGAACGGCAGAGCGGCGATATTCCGGTCCACTTTGTGCAACAGCTATAGCTACGATGAGTAGCAATATACATAATCTTTTTATTGTTTTCATAAGTTTATCCTCAATCCGATCTCTATACGACGAGGTTCAGAATAGTAATATGGTGAGTTAAACAATTCCGCAATACTGATAACCGGTGTCGCAACATTCAAAGCTTCAATTCGAGCTTGATCTCCGGTAAATCCGGCGCGACCCGTATCATCATATACACCCACTTCATTCAATCTATCAAGAACATTGGTTATTCTCACAAAAACTTCAGGTGTCAAACCAAATAGATCAAAGCGATAGAAGCCGCGTAAGTTCACGTTGAATGTTGAAGGTTTACTCTCTGAATTTTCCAGTAATGAAGTAATATCGTCTGAAGCTCTTGGCGTATATGGCAAGCCACTTCCGTAAGATGCTACAGCATTTATACCCCAAAAAGAAGTATTAAAACCACCTACAACATTCACGGTATGTCGCTGATCCCAAGAAAGGGGAAGCAACTGAACTTCAGGATCAGATCCGCCTGACACGGCATTCATATAAGCATAAGGATCCGATGCCGTCCCTTCTGCAATTTGAAAAGTATAATCCGCACCGGCATAAAAGCCACTGGGATCACGCTGATTCAATGAGAAGGTTACACCTTTGATCACTGCAAAATCAGAGTTTACGACTTTAGAATAATATTTTGACCCACCAAAGACTTCGATCACATCGGCACGTGTACCGGTCAGATCACGAACATCTTTAAGATATACTGTCAAGTCTGCAGACAAATTAGAATTCAACTGCTGTTGTAAACCAATTTCACCAACAATGGTTTTTTCCGGTGAAAGATCGGCATTTCCGATCGTACCTTGGTGACCGGTACCACTTCCTAATTGAAATGAAGGGTTCATATATAAATAGGTATAGTTAGGTGTCTGAAAAAATTGTCCGTATGAGAAATGAAATACACCTTGTTCAGAAATCGGAAAAGAAAATCCAATTCGAGGTGAAACAGCCAATTTTGGTGTTGCATCCACATACCAATATTCGGACCTATCTTCAATACTTTTACTAGCCTCACCGGCATCCTGTACACCATTGCCATTAATATCATTAAAACGATTATCAGGTTTAATAGGATTGTAAATATCAGGATCAGAAGGATCTGCCAGGGTAACATAATTAGGGTTAAAGTAGTCAAAACGTACACCAACATTAACAATGAAATCCTTTAGTTCAATTTTATCTTGAATAAAAGCAGAAAATTCAACGGGACTAACTTCAAATGAACTTGAATAAAGCGTTGTATCAGCTAATCTGGTAGGTGTAATATATGGATCATCAGAATTAAATGATTCTTCATCTGCAGCAGGTCTGTATTCCCAACTATTATATGCTAACATATTATATTTGAACTCGGCACCCAATTTCAATTGATGTGCTTTATCCAATTGAGATGTAAAAGTAAATTTACCAAGATGATAACCACTGTTTCGTTCATACCAATTGTTCTGAGTACCTCCGATATGCAACTGATAAGGAAAAGTATTTTGCATTTCAGGATGAACCAGTAAATTGGAATCAGCTTCTGTCAATTCAAAATGATCATAGTAATTCTTGTATAATCTATTACCGTAAGTATAGGCCAAATCAAAGAAAGTTGTTTGAGATAGCTGATGCTGATACTTTAAAATATGTGTTTGACCTATTTGATCCTGCGTACTTAAACCATCGGGATTATACATCCAACCGCGATCAGCACTTTGGAAACGGCGATCATCATAGATCATATTATAAGAAACACGAGCTTTATCATTGATGCGATAGATTAATTGTCCCTGTAAATAGTATTTACGATTCCAACCCATATCTACCCATTTACCATCTCCAAGCATCGTGGTTGAATCGGTAAGTTGAATGTCATTAAATCCGACTTCTTCTCCATAAGCAATAGGGGTGTATCTATTTTGACCTTTATGATAACCATCATAATAGATATTTCTGGCATTTAAATAATAATAGAGTTTTCCGGGAATAATGGGACCATTTAAACCAAGTTCAATATTTCTGATACCGAAAAGTTCTATTCTATTAACTCTGGGGAAAATCTCCTCATGAGATGAAATATGGTCACCAAAATACGTTTCCACATGACCACCGAAATCATCGGAACCTTGTTTTGTGGTGATATTAACAATACCGGACATCGCCTGTCCATATTCGGCATTAAAAGCCCCCGAAATAACCTGAAGCTCTTGCACCATGGAAGTGTTCACATCAACAGTAGATGAACGATCGTATGAATCGGTCATGGGAACACCATCTATCATATACATAACTTCACCACGACGACCACCTCGCAGGGAGCCATCAACCATCCCAGCTTGCATAGCAAGAACATCACCAACTTCGGTAACGGGTAATGATTCCATTTCTTTTGCACCAACAATAGCGGTTGTAGATGTCAAATCCTTTTGGATCATGGGTCTTTCAGCAACAACAGTTACTTCCCCACTCTGTAGGGCCTCAACTGTCATTTCCGCATCCAGAGGTGTTGTAAAATCAACTTGAACCTCTACATCAGTTACTTTTAGCTGTCCGTATCCGATCATCATGAAACGCAATGTGTAAGTTCCGGGGGGAACATTGATAATATAGTAGTTCCCATCAAGATCAGAAGCAGCACCTAAAATAGTTCCTTCCACGAGAATATTACACCCCGGGAGGGGATCTCCGGTCGCCTTATCGATCACCTGTCCGGATATTTTTCCGGCAGTACCAGCAAAAAGTGCCGAAACACTAAATGCAATAATCAACAAGAACATAACCAAACGCCTAATAGTAGCTTGTTTCATACTATTTCCTATGATATTTCGATTGCATGCTTAGTTTGAGGGAAATTAAAATAGTTTCTTTAAAATACAAACATTTTTTTATACATTCTTGTTATTAAATCAGGGGATGAAAAATGAAAAAGAATATACCTTTAAGCACGATAAGACAATTTAAAACGAACGAAGAAATACGTGCCTATCTACTATTAAAGGAAAAACATCTGCGATTAACACGTGATGGGAAGCCCTATCTTGATGTAATTCTTGCAGATAGATCAGGTGCTATCATAGGTAAAATCTGGGAGCACGCCGGAGAGATCGAACCGATGATCGAGACAGGCGCTCCTGTTGGTGTCCGTGCTATCGTCGAAGATTATCGAGGTAATCGTCAACTCAATATTAAACGTATTGTACCCGTTAATGAAGAAGATTTTTCGGCTAAAGGCTTTTCCTGGGAGCTCATTTTACCTCAATCGGAGAAAAATTCTGAAAAATTGTGGAAATTTGTCGAAAAAAACATCAATAAAGTAACTGATCCCTACCTAAACAAGTTACTTCAGTTATTAATTGTTGATAATCGTAGCAAAATACTAAAACATCCTGCCTCTTTACGCTTACATCATGCCACAATGGGGGGTTTTCTGGAGCATACGGTATATATGCTTAATCTTGGACTGCATGCCGCAAAACAATACAAGTTAAATATTGACCTTATCATCACTGGGATCCTACTTCATGATATAGGAAAACTCGATGAACTTAGCGGCTATCCAAACAATATGTATACGGATGAAGGAAATTTTTTTGGACATGTTGTCATGGGATATAATATGGTAGATAGAACAATCGAAAAGATCAAAGATTTCCCGGAAGATCTTGCGATGAAAATCAAACATATCCTCTTATCTCATCAAGGTGCTTATGAAAATCAGTCTCCCAAAAAGCCGGCGTTCCCCGAAGCACTGCTGATACATTATCTTGATGAGTTAGATGCTAGAATGGATATGATGAAAACCGCGATCAGTCAAGAACTGGATGACGGCGAATGGACCTCAATGAAAAATTATTTTAGAATACCTCTTTATAAATCGAGCAAGGAAGAAAATGAACTCAACCAAGGAAACACTAAAGAAAAATCGTAGTATTGCGGAAACCGGAATATTTTTAGCCCTTTTTCTGGGACTGGCCTATGCCTTTTCCTATGTACCGAATTTAGAATTTATAACCCTTATGGCTTTTATGAGCGGCCTGCTTTTGGGGTGGAAAAGAGGTCTATTTGTAGCTTTGATCGGTGAAGCTGTCTTTTCTATCGCCAATCCCTTTGGTTCCAGCTTGGCTTTCCCATCCTTATTGATCGCGCAGTTAATCTCATTTGGTCTTTTTTCCATCGTTGGTGCGATCTTTAGACTTTTTGTTTTAAGATTAATGGATCGTTCTCAAGGTCTGGCAGCTACCGTATTCGGTGTAACCGGACTACTGTTAACAATCAGCTATAATGTTTTAACAACCGTATCTTATGCTTTAACCTCCGGTTTTGATCTTAATCAAACCATTGCCAGCATTATAAGTGGTATTCCCTTTTATCTGATTAACATGATAGCTAATACCATATCATTTTCCGTAATCATTACGTTGGTACTTAAATACGTAATTAAAAGCTATCCGCATTACCTGGAGAAAAATAAATGAAAAAATTCCTTTTCCTTTTAATTCTTATTTGTTCTTTTTCCTTCGCTTATGAATTAAGCCTTGGCGGTTTAGGCTCTTCCACGGTCTTTGATTATGAAGCCAGAGAGTCCTTATTGGTATATCCAAAATCTTGGCTTAAGCCACACCCGGAATTACTTCACTATAACTACCAGGATTCTTCATGGACAAAAGCTCAATGGAAACAGATCTTTGGCTTGGATAGAAGCAGTTCAAGTTATGTCTTGCTCCAATATAGTCCATTTTCTTTTCCTCATCGTTGGAATACCGGAGTCCAATTTACCAATTACAAAGGGGCCAACCCGATAAATAGAAGTGCCGCAGTATTTCATTTTAAACATAAGCACGGAGATATTGAGTACTATTTTAATAATAATGACCAAAAGATTAACCTATTAAACAGAACAAACATTAATTATCGCCTTAAAACCAATTCTCTAAAATTTAAACTTAATCTAAATGACAAATTTGATCTTAATGGTGGCATTAACCTGAATTTTATTGAGCAAGAAGACGATAGCGTGCGAAATTATGATATTCACCATGAACAGATAGCACTAAGCTACAAAGCTAATAATGCCCTTAAAGCCTATGGAAAGTTCCACTATTGGTATTGGGTGAATGAAGACAGGCAAGATCCGGCTTGGCTTTTTTATCCCGGCCTTAAATATAGCGGAAAAAATTATAGTGCCGAAGCTATGCTCCGTATTGCCAGTACTTCGGTAAAACCAATAATCATTTTATCATGTTTTGATGATTATTTTTACGCACAAGCCTATACAAAAGTAAGATCAAGTCGATTGGCACTTTTCCAATCGCCAGAACGTTATATAGGTGCCAATATGGGATTAAAATACAAGAAAAATGATTTCGATATTGATATTCAATACTCAACCTCGGTAAATTATGCTTTACCTCATGTTATGACTCCTCATATAAATGATCATTCCAAATTTACCGCAAAAATGGGCATGAAAATTAATAATATTGATCTCTATTATCATGCATCATATAATAATATTAAAAATCCCCTGACCGGTTTTTACCATCCTGAACGAGCGGTTTTAACGCCGGGACTCAAATTTATTACTCCCGTAGCCAAAGGCAATCTTCTACTCTACGGTGATGTCAATGCAAAATACATTGTGCACGAACATCCTGACAATGTCAGTTTTGATCCCGTTACTCTATGCTATTCTTTAAACGGGGAAAGTCAGCTGGTAAATGACTGGATTTTTAACTTTTCATTAAAAGCCAAGGTCTCAACAGTTATATTATCAGCGGAGATCACCCTACCGTTCAATACCGAAAAAGCAAGCTTTGATTATTTTTGGACCAGCTCTGATCTGCAGTATGGTCATGGCGCATACGCCGGATTGGATATAGAATGGTTTTGGTGGAAATAAACTCTCGCTTTGATATGAAGGCATAAAAAATAAAGTAGAAATAATAAGTAAATTTATATAAATGCACCCGGCAAAATATGGGTGTATTTTTTATTTAGGAAACATTTTTTATCTTTCTCGATCATAGTTTTTCCATTATTTTCACAGCATGACAAAAAGTAAACTTTTCACCACCCTGCTTATTATCAACCAGGCAATTCTTATCGCCTTTACCAATATTGCTTCCAAACAAGCAGCTATGGAAATTGATCCTTTTGTGATCTCTTTCTTCCGTTATGTGATCGGTGTTTCTGCTTTGGGTTTGATCGTATTGATCAAAGGTTCTAAAATAAAAATAGACTGGTCAGACTGGAAGCAATTGCTCTTTTTAATGTTTTGCGGCATGATCTTTAATCAACTGCTCTTTGCTCAGGCATTAGCATTTACCATCCCCTCTCACCCACCTTTAATTTATGCGCTGACACCAATTGTAATTATTATGATCGATATTATCCGGCATAAGAAAATAGCCTCAAAGCAGATCATTCTGGCCTCCATGCTTTCCTTGATCGGTGTGGGAATAGTCATGGGCAAAAACATTCTCATCTTTAACTCCTCCATACTTTTGGGAGACGCACTGGTTTTTCTTGCTATGATCTGCTGGTCTTTTTATACGGCTTTCAGTAAAAAGATGATTCATAAATATGGTGCTCTGGAATTATTATTGATCCTGCTAACAGGTGCTATGATCCTCTATATGCCATGGGGCATACATCGCACCATTCAGGCAGATTTAAGCTTGATCACGCCCAAAGGCTGGCTAAGTATTATTTATTTAGGAGCTTTTAGCTCCGGTATGGCCTACTTAAATTATTTTCTCGTCCTAAAAAGAATTGATCCGGCACAAACGGGCTTGATCATCACTCTACATCCACCTGTAACCATCCTTCTCTCAATCTTATTCGGATACGAGCATTTCCAATGGCATCTTATTAGTGGAACTATACTGGTTATTTTGGCATTGTGGATATCGCAGAGAACACAAAGCAGTAGACAGTAGAAAATAGAAAATAATATTATTTTAGGGCTTAATGGTAAAAATGAGGGACTAAAAAGATGTCCCAAATTGTGTACATCTTAAAGTTTTCACGTTCAATTAAAATAGCCTTGGATTTAACCCAAGGCTACGCATTTTTAATCCTAAATTCTTAATTATAAGCGTTGTGGTCTCGGTCTTCCGGGGCTCTTCATTCTTCTGAACAGCAGGTGTTCTTTACGTTTAAGTTCATTGTCGCCATCTGCTCTGTTAACATAGAGAGATGAGTCAATATTAATATCCTCAGTTTTAATGCTGTCACCTGCCAAGAATGCAAGATAGTCGGAGATATCGGTTTCAATCGCAGAAATGCGGTGTGCGCTGCGACTGGCCAATTTCGACCCGGGATGCTCATCTTTGACGATATGATAATACTTTAAGGTACTATCTTGTGTATTTTCATCGCGACTTAATTCATTATCGTATAACCAAGCGATCTTATAAGCTACCAAGGCATGATTTTTGTTATCAATATCATCACTGTTCAAAAGTGATTTTAATTCTTGTACACCTATACTGTAATCTTCATTATCTAGGTAAGTCATTTCTATGTCAAAAATCTTTTCCTGATTACTATAATATTTAACAGAATCACTGGGAACTCTACCTAAAATATTGTTCGAGATATTTGATTCGGGAAATTTCTCTATCAACTCTGCTTTTATACTATCAGCTATCGTTTTATTCCCCAATTCATGCTCCCATACATATGCCTGTGAATATAAAGCCAAAGGAATGTCTTGAGTAAAATAATAATCGTTTTCAATTCTTTCATAAATGCTCAAGGCAGTATCTTTCATAGACAGATCAAACAAAAAATATCCTGCCAATGTATTGAGGTACCCTACATACTGATTGGCACTCTCCACATATTTATTCATGGCCTCATCATAACGATAATAGCGTTTATTCACTACCGCTTTAATAGAATCGATCTGTAAACTATCTGCATTCAATGTATCAGCATAGACTAATTCTCTTCTTTGTGCCTCACTATCGGTGGAGTCTTTAAGTATTTCATATTCCAACCATGCAGAATCTGCAAGTGCGGGTGTCGATTTAAGAATAGAAGTTAAAGCACTTTCTGTTTTTTGCAGCAACTTGATCCTACTTTCCATTTTTACTGCTTCTTCTCCCTCTTTAGCCTGATGTTTTTTCAACTTAGCCTGATTAAAGAAGTATTGCGCAGAATCAAGGTTCACATCATTGTATAAATAATACTCACCTAATCTATAAGCAGATTTTACCCAGGCTTGAGAATCTTTATTATTTTTATATATGCGATCCTTTACCACATTTCGCAATAGTCTTGAAGCTTCTGTACCTTCGCCATTCGAAAAATAAATATTAGCTTCTTCATAAATGAGATCACCCCAATACTGAGAGATACGGGCATCAGCCTTAGCTTCTTCAATAACCTTCAATGCATTTTGTTTGCTACCCTGCATTCTATAGATACGTGTGTACATAATCTGAACGCGGGCACGCTGTTCATCAAATTTAATATTTCTGTTTGCTTTTTGAGCCAACTTCAAAGCCTCATCATAATTGGCATTTTCTAACAATAATTCCGCAGCCTCCAAATACATATTACAACGATCTTCTTTTGTAGATGCCTGTTCAGCTGATCGTTTGAATGCATCCAATGCTTTTTCTTTATTATCTTCCTGTAAAGCAAGAAAGCCTATCAAAGAGTATGCATCGGAGAAATATTCTTTATTTTTTGTATTCGCTAGAAACTGCTCCAAAAGATCATAAGCAATGGTTTTTTTATCCATTTCAAAAAATACTTTAGATCTCCATAATTTAGATTCAAAATAATAAGGACTGTCAGGATACCTTAAAGTCAACTCTTCGAGACCGTCCAAGGCCTGTTTATATCGTTGCAATTCAAATTGACAAATGGCATTCATAAACATACAATCGTCAATAAATGATGAGGTCGGAAACTTACGCATAACCAACTCAGCCTGCTTACTGGCTTTATTTAAGGCTGCGCGTGTATCTGTAGAAAGCTTGGTTTTATCCTCTTCATTTTCATACAACTCCTGAGCCTCATTATAATACACTTTAGCATTATAGTAGGTATTAAAATAGGCCAAAATATCAGCTCCTGCGCGTGTAAAGAAATTATCTTTTGCGGCAAATGCCGAAAGGGGGATCAGCAATGATAAGAGAATAATGATTTTTTTCATGTCCATTGATCGCTATAATTTTATAAATGTTCCAATATCGGGAATAAAATACGAATTACAATTCGTGTTACATAATAGTTTTAGATGATTTATGAATAAATGATACAGAGACGCAAAAATTCGCGTCTCTATAAAATAAATATATTATTTTTCCTGAAGCTTCTTCAACCGTTTTAATGCGTCCTGACCGCTCTTAATAATATCATCTTCAACTTGCTTTGAAAAATCACCATCTTCTTTCCACTTGGCAAGCTCTTCGGCTTCGAGTTGAGTATAAGCGATCTTACCTACTTTGGTCAATGGGAATTCTTTACGAAATTCAACAAACTGGGGACAACTCCAGCTATTGATCCTGCCTTTACAATAATCTTTAATCTCTTCTGCCAATTCCGGTGAAGGTTCAACATCATCTTCAAGTATAATAAAGGCCTTAATCACGTTGATCTTATAGGGATCCGGCACACCGATGGCACAGGAAGATTTCACGGAGGGATGCGCATCAAGGCAGTGTTCAATTTCAGGTGGAAAAACTCCAATTCCGGATACCTTTACCATTCGCTTTATGCGCAAACGAAAAAATAAATAACCATCTTTATCCATATAACCCATATCTCCCGTATGTAACCAGGTAAGACCGTCTTTATGCTTTCTTAAAACTTCAGCGGTTTCCTCTGGCTCATCCAGATAACCTAACATCATAGTTGGGCCGGTGGCACAAATTTCACCATCTTCTCCCGCTGCCACTTCATTGATGGTGCCGGGCTCAACAATCTTAACGCTCATACTGGAAATGGGAACACCAACAGAGCCATCACGATCATTTCCCGAAGGTATTAAGGCATGACCGGTTACAGTTTCGGTTAAACCGTAACCTTCTCTGATCTTCGCTTTAGATCCGCCTTGTTTTAATACCTTATTAAACTTATCACGTACCGGTTTGGGCATTTTATCCGCGCCCACAAACACACCGATCAAATTTGAGAGATCAGATTTATATAATTTTTTATTCCGAAGCATAGCTTCATATAATGTCGGAACACCTGCAATAATATTGGGACAATTCCGTTGGATCTGTTTGACCACTATATCACCATCAAACTTCGGCACCAAACGACTTGTACCACCATGCATCAAGATAGTATGCACACATATCCCCAAACCAAAGCCATGGAATACGGGCAAAATAGCCAGTATCACCGTACCCGGCTTAAAATCACCATCCAATTGCAAAATCATTTGCTCACCTAAAGCATTAAAGTTGCGACTAGTGAGCATTATACCCTTTGATCGACCTGTTGTACCGCCACTATAAAGAATCACAGACATTTCATCAGGATCCACTTCCACTTCAGGTGCCGGTTGCGATTTGGTTTTCATGAAATCCTGCCAATGTAAAACATAGGGATCATCATTTGGCACTTTAGGGATTTTTCGACCGGTGGTAAAATTAAAAACCTGCGTTTTTACTTCATTCAAATAGTCGGGAATACGCGTTAACAAAAGAGTTTCGGCTTCCACTTTAGCCATAATTGATGCAAAACGACTATAAAATGCATCGAGAGCGATCGCCCATTTCGATTTAGAGATATTCATAAAATATTCTATTTCGCTAGAGGTAGATAGTGGGTGAATTTCTGAAACGATCGCACCAATTTTATTCAGCGCATAAAAGGTGATTAATGCCTGGGGTATATTCGGCAAACAAATTGTAACTCTGTCACCCTTGCGCATTCCTCGTGCCCAAAAGGCATCGGCACATTTATCAATATCTTTTAGAAATACTTTGAATGTACATTTTTCTCCAAGAAATTCATACGCATTGATCTTTGGGTAATTATAGGCTGCCCGGCGGATCGTTTCATATAAAGATTCATCCCGTGTAACAATTTCGGCAGGAACCCGTTTATGATATTGTTTTAACCACGGTTTTTTTGCGCTAAGACTTTTCTTGTTAGATTTACTTGTAGGCTTTGGATCTTTACTTTGTTTTTTCTCGGTCTTTACAACTTTCCTATCTGCTTTTTTCTTTACAGATACTTCACTCTTAGGCATAATTCCCTCCCGGAAGAGCATGATCTTCCTTATTTGCGTATGTACTTAGAGTATAAAATTGTTTACAATAACGATTGCAAGAATACCTGTTCCGCAGCCATAGAATATGCCACCGACAATATCAGAAGGATAATGAACACCTAAATAGATCCTGGATATTCCCACAAGAAATGCAAATATAAAAAGTGGGATGGTTAGGAAAGGTGTAAAATATGATATAAAGGTTGCAACTAAAAAAGCCACCGAAGTGTGCCCGGAGGGAAAGGAAAACTCATCAATGGGATACACAACATTCTCAATATCGGAATGGGCATTAAAAGGTCTCACTCGACGAATAGTATGTTTTAACAAAAAATATATCGGGAATTCAATAGCAAAAGCTACGATCGTGGTCCAAAGTGCAGGCTTAAATAACTCTGGATGTTTCCAGTGAATAAACACAAGAAAAAGGAGATAAAAGTAACCATCTCCAATAAAAGAGATCACACGAAAAAATATCGGCAGAAATGAATCACGCCGAAAGTTAAAGATTGCTCTAAAGAGCTTTAGATCAAGTTCACTTACTTTTGCTTTCATGCTTTCTCAAAGGGACAAAATGTACATCTGTGATGACTTTCCCTTTCCATTCTCCCTTTATTTGCTCGTATAATACTAATAATTGATCGAATTTACCAACAGGTAATATAAGTTTTCCACTTGGTTTTAATTGATCCAACAAATTCTCCGGTAAACTTTCCGGCGCTGCCGAAAGGATAATGGCATCATAGGGTGCTTTGGTCTTATGACCGTTGTACCCATCTTTGCAAAAGATCTCAACATTATCAATTTTCAGTTTTTGAATGACTTTCTTACTACGTTCAGCAAGGTCTTTTTCCAGCTCTATACCGGTAACCTTTTTTACAAGTAAAGATAATAATGCGGTAACATAACCGGATCCCGAACCTATCTCCATTACGTTATCACTTTGCTTTAACTTAAGTGTCTCAAGCATCAAGGCAACCACATAGGGCTGCGAAATGGTTTGACCGCACCCAATGGGTACAGCCTGATCACGATAGGACTTCTCATAAGCT
This sequence comes from bacterium, assembly GCA_963676395.1. Taxonomy (GTDB): domain Bacteria; phylum Fidelibacterota; class Fidelibacteria; order Fidelibacterales; family Fidelibacteraceae; genus M50B103. The sequence goes on from OY781066.1 coordinate 536,665, forward strand.
TCTTCGGGTAAAAACTCATGTCGTGGAATACATAAGAAAGCATCAAGTAAACGCTTATCTTTAATCTCATACTCTTTCAGTAATTTGACCATTTTTTCACGTTTAGTGTATTTACCGAATTCCGCATAGCGAGAGGTATTGATTTTTTTCATAATTACTTAATGTTAGATGTAAAAGTGTATGATTTAAAATGTAAGGTTATAGGTTATAAAAGGTTTGACATGTATATTTTTTCCCTTACAAACGATATGAACTAACTACAAAAAAAGGGAGGAGAAAAAATGTTAAGATTTGTTTTCCGGTCGTCTGTGATTTTTATTGGCGGGTTTTCTCTGATAAGATTTTTCAACCCGAATGATATGTCCCTTATTCATGACCAGAGTAATATCAACAAGACGATGGCGATTCAAAGATTGAGCTGAGGCAAGCACCAAAGTCTTATTATCTTGTTTTATGCTTTTCTTTAACATAGAGACATATTTTTTTACAAAACCTTCATCCAGAGATTCAAAACAAGGATCATCAATAATGATCACTTTTGAATCTTTTAAAAATACCGTAAGTAAACTAATTTTTCTACGGGTTCCGGGTGAAAGTTCTGACATTTTTCTGTTTGCAATTTCGGATAGTGCAAACTCATCCATTAATTCCATCACCGTGCGATAAGCAAGAGGTGAAGATAATCTTTTTGCCTTTACGGCATTTAACAATGTAGCCAAAGGAGTCTTTTTAAATATATTTTCTCCTTGGCGAACATATGAAATTAAATTTTTAACGATCTTTGTTGAATACTGTTTTTTAGCCAATGATTTACCTTCAAAATAAATCGTACCTTCATTGAGCTTGGCTTCATGAGCAAAAACATCTAAAAGAGTTGATTTTCCGGCACCATTGGGGCCCTGGATCTGATAAATAATTCCCGGGAAAAGTGTCGATGTATATATCTCGATCGTTTCATGCGGCTTTTTAACTTTAATATTTTCAAGTTTTAGCAGCGGGGTTTGTTCAGTCATAGTCATTACCTTTCAAGGTATTCTCCTCCCTAATTTTCAAAAAGCACCCTAAAATACACTGGAATGTCGGAAAATGAAAGCGTAATTCGATCATTCGGCTATTCTCTTCTTCACTTGTTCTAGCATCAGGCTATTTACCTATCTTAATTGAGATTTATTCTCAATTCCCCTTTGAAAATGTAAAATTATTCACTATTATTTGCCTTATGGAAAATGAACACACAAAATCAGATATTATTTCACTCAGTCAAGCCGAGATCGGTAAACGCTACCAGGTAGTATCAGTTAAAACGAAAAGTGCCGTACATCAGCGTATGTTGGATATGGGACTTGTACCGGGAGTCAAACTTTGGGTTGTTCGTTTTGCCCCTCTAGGCGATCCTATAGAAATCCGGATAAGGCACTTCTTAATGAGCCTGCGAAAAGATGAAGCGGAAGGTGTTGACGTTGTAGATTTGGGTTATCATCACAATCATCATCACATGAAAAAAAAATGTGATGATTGTCATGGGAAACGGGGCCGAGGTCGGGGACAAGGTCGTAATCATAATTGGCTAAGACATCATAGGTGGAAAAAAGAAGATAATGAATAAAACCATTCATGTTGCACTTGCGGGAAATCCCAATTCGGGGAAAACATCAATATTTAATGCTCTCGCGGGCACCAATCAAAAAGTCGGAAACTTCTCAGGAGTCACGGTAGAAAAAGTTGAAGGATCTTTTAAATATAAAGATTATACGATCCGATTGATCGATCTGCCCGGCACATATAGCTTATCCCCCTACAGTCCGGAAGAAAAAGTTGCTCGTGATTATATTATAAATGAGAAACCCGATATGGTCGTTAACATTGTTGACGCTACCAATTTGGAACGTAATCTTGTTCTCACCACTCAACTAATGGATTTGGAAGTCGAACTCCTTGTTGTCATGAACATGTTCGATGAAATAAAAAAACAAAACATCCACATAGATCTGAATCAATTTGAGCAATTGTTCGGCGCTCATGTCATTCCTGCCTCTGCAGTTACAAAAGAAGGTATCGAGGATCTTCTGGAGCATATTATCCAGATCAAGGCCGGTGAGATCGAGACTAAAAAATATAAACATACCTACACTGAAAATATTGAAAATGATATTGTTGAATTATCTCAACTCATTGAAGATAGAAAGATCTCACAAAATTTGCCTACACGTTGGATGGCGATCAAAATAATTGAAAATGATAAAGATGTGGTTAAAATTCTATCCTCCCACCCCTGTTGGCGGGAAATAGAAGAAAAATATCATACCATTAAATATCGAATATATAAGCTTCATCAAGGGAAAGAACCCAATGTATATTTAAGTGAAGAACGCATAGCTTTTATCAATGGCGCCATTCATGAAACAGTTACTTTCCCAGAAGATGAGCCTGAATCACTCACCGAAAAGATTGATAATGTTTTACTCCATCGTTTTTTAGGTTTACCTATCTTTCTTCTGGTCATGTATACCATTTTTCAGTTGACCTTCCGCCTTGGCGAGTATCCCATGCAATGGATCGATGGACTATTTCAGGCCCTGACACTTTGGCTGGATAAGATTATTCCGGCATCTATGTTCAAATCCATCTTACTTGATGGTATTATCGCCGGTGTTGGTGGTGTATTGGTATTCTTGCCTAACATCCTGATACTGTTTTTATGTATTTCAATACTTGAAGCCACGGGTTATATGGCTCGCGTTGCCTTTGTAGTCGATAAACTCATGCATCGCATTGGCTTACACGGAAAATCTTTCATCCCCATGATCACAGGTTTTGGCTGCACCGTACCGGCGATCATGGCCGCTAGAACACTCCGGAACAAGGGTGACAGGCTTACGACCATGATGGTGGTTCCTTTCTTTTCCTGTGGTGCAAAGCTTCCGGTATATACTGTAATCATTTCAGCGTTTTTTGCTCCGGCTATCGCCGGGAATGTCCTGTTCGGTATCTACTTGTTCGGTGTATTTATTGGATTACTTTCGGCAAAGCTCCTACGTAAAGCAGCATTTAAAGATGAATCTGAGCCTTTCGTAATGGAACTACCCCCATATCGAAAACCCTCGGGTAGCTCTATGGTCAAACAAACCTGGAATCGCGCACGAATGTACATTCGCAAAGCGGGAACGGTCATACTTCTTGCCAGTATTATTATTTGGTTTGCTGGTACCTATCCCAAGCAAATAGATGTGACAAAAAAATATGAAAGATTACAAAGCGTAGAAAATATAGATCTTGATTCACTTGCAAGGCTAGAGCGTGCAGAACAACTCCCCTATTCAATAGCCGGAAGATTGGGAAACGCTCTTGAACCGCTTATGAGACCTTTGGGGTTTGATTGGCGTTTAAATATTGCTTTGATAAATGGATTAGCGGCTAAAGAGATCGTTGTTTCCACCATGGGAACAATATTTGCCATCGGTGATACAGAAGAAGATAGTCACACACTTGCAGAATCACTTCGAAATGATCCTGCATACTCGCAAGCTGTAGGTTTATCGTTCATGGTCTTTGTCCTACTCTATATTCCTTGTATCGCCTCAGTTGCCGTTTTCCGCTCGGAAAGCAATTCAAGAAAATGGACATTTATTTTTGTTGCATATACTATAACTGTCGCTTGGATAGCGTCCTTTGCTGTATTCAATATCGCAAAACTCTTTGGATTATAATATGGATCACAAAAAATTTAAATCTCATTTTCAGGAATTTTTACGTTCTAAACGTAAAAATATTACTCCTGAGCGCATGGATATTCTTGCTGAAGTATTAAAACAAGAAAGTCATTTCAAAATTGATGACATTATTGGAAAAATGGCCGAAGCAAAAAAACCGGTATCGCGTGCTACCGTTTATCGCACGATCAAAACAATTGAAGAAGCCGGACTAATCAAGTATATCCATAGCATAAACGACGAGAAATTTTATGAAGTCGAAGAAGATCATCACGACCACATGATCTGTGAGATATGCGGTAAGTTCATTGAATTTCATAATGACGAACTTGAAGCACTTCAAACCAGCATATGTAAATCCAAGGGATTTAAACCTTCTCGCCATACTATGAAAATCTTTGGAGTCTGCAAGAATTGTGATCAGTAATTCGTGGCATGAGGAATAAAGTCAATAATTTGAACAGCCCCTAAGTCATTCTCTTTTTATTTACCTATAAAAAAAGCGGACCAATCGGTCCGCTCTACTTTGTTACTTTAACTTTTTACTTGAGTAAAGTCAGCTTTCTTGCACTTACCTCATTTCCAACAATCAACTTACAAATGTAAATACCCGAACTGAGATCATGGGCATTAAATACCACCTTGTGCTGGCCGGATTTTTGATAAGCATCATAAAGTGTTGTGATACATCTACCATTGAGATCATATATCTCAATACGTACATCCGCTGAACTTTTCATTGAATACGGGATAGTCGTAATAGGATTGAAGGGGTTAGGATAATTCGCCATCAAATAATAATCTTCAAGTTCAACACGATGATAGATGGATGTTGGAATTGATGTAGCATCAAAACGATAAACACCAATACCGTTTTGGTTTCCAATTACAAAAATATCGAATTTACCGTTATCCCGTGCTCTTACCTCAACATCACCCGATCCATTTCGGTTATGTGTTGTTCCCAGACTATAAGTTGCACCAACAAATGCAGCAGTACTTAAACCAGTGCTTGCGTCAACAATATGCACGGATTCATCTTCTGAACTGTATGTGGCAATATATTGTTTACCATTATATGAAAAACTCTCAATGGAATTACCTCTCACAGGCATTGAAAAATTACCCTGCATCCAGTCGATAAATTTACCTTCCTCAGAATAATGACACATATAATATGAGGTTGAGTTAACATAATATGAATCTGCTCCATCTGCGAAAGCCACAGAAGGATTTTTGTAATTGTTCTTATCTAGAGTAATCAAAATCTCTTCAAATTTAGAATCGCTGGAATTCCAAACGATCTTCAATAATTTGTTGGTCTTGGCTCCTGCTGCAAAGATTTCAAGCGACTTATCATCCAAACGACCACGCACACTGATGTGATCTCCCAAACGATATGGAATATTATCGATCTGGTAAATCAATGTCGGTGCTTCAAGAGGATTAGTCCATTGATATATCTTAAATTCTCCATTTTTGTCAGCACAATTCGATGCATAGATCACACCGTCTTCGGAGAACTCTATATCACGTAAAATATGTGTTCCGCCTTCGACACCATCAAGATTCAAATCAAAATTCAATTCCTGACCATCAGCAGCATTAACAGCAACGCATACTACACTATCGCCATTACTCTGAAGAACAATAGCGATCTCATTCCCGAAATAATTACCAGCAGCAATAGCCGCGCCATCAAGATCCGGACTTAAATAATCGGGATAATTTTGAGCAAGTCTTGAATTTTCCCAGATAGTTTCGACATGTATTTCCCCCGTCCTAAAGCTTGCGACTTCAGACCAACGTGTATATAGGTCTGATCTTACACGCCAATAATAGTGTGTAGTGGGCTCTAAGCTTGGAGCTTGATAAAGTGTATCATTGATACCACTGGCATCTACAAGGAGGTCTGACATGTCTGATGTGGTCGAAATTTGAACCTCGTAGCTTGTAGATCCATTAAAATTTTTCCATAGTAATGTCGGCTCAAACGAAACACCCTGATATGCTGATAGAGGTGACAACAATTCAACCTGAGGAGCAAGTTTTGTTTCAAATGACCAAACAGGTGACCAATATTGTTCATTATCGGCTTTCACGCGCCAATAATATTTTGTCGCATAACCCAAGTTAACTGTCTCTAGGGTATCGTTAACACTCTTTTGAATAATAGGTGTATTAAAATTAACATTGTCGGAAATTTCCAAATAATATTGGGTAGCCCCAACTTTTGTCCTCCATTTTAATAGCGTATCCGGTTCCAAATTCTCACTAGCATAAGCGGGTGAAAACAAATCAACGAAATGGTGGTCAATATTAAAAAGTTCACTCTCATTGGAATAACGGTCAATGGATGTTACGCCATAATAATAAGAGCCGCTTGAGTTATCAGAGTATTCATTGTTTGCTCTCATCAGTACCGTTTGTGCCATACGCATATCATTTTTATCGATAGGATAAGGCGAACGATATACGACATAAGCATAAGCTGAATCTCTGGGATCTACATATGTTGGTGCATCCCAGCTTAAAGTTTTGGATCCGTCACCTTCAACCGCCAATTGAATATTTTCAGGACTTAAGGGCGGAAGTGAATCATGCCAAGTCATCACAGGCCATAAGGATGGTGAACTATATAAATCGTATTTTAAACTATCAGCCACATGTTTAGAGTTATAATAAAAACTATGAGCAGTAAAGAATACCGATCCATCACAGTTTTCAGTCTGTCTATTTAAACGTACTTGATTAGGGATTTCTTCAGCAGCCCAATTACTCTCACGAACCCTATAGATAGCCTGCCCCGGATAAAAATGTCTACCGTAAGTACGGGCTTGTTCAGCCCACCAGGGAATCAGTTTCCCGTAATCTTGTCCTCCACCAAAGGGCCAATAACACTGAGGTGTAATATAGTCTACTGTTTTTTTCTGCAACCATGCAATCGGATCACAATATAAAACATTAAAAGCATTCATACCGGAAATACCGCTTGGTACACCGGGCTTCCAAATACCAAAAGGGGAAATTCCCCATTTAACCCAAGGCTTAACAGCATCAATTGAATCGGAAATCGTTTCAACCAACACATTTATATTATCTCTACGCCAATCATGAATATCTGTAAATCCCCGGGGATCAAGCGAAAATGTTGCAGAATCTTCTTGAACAATACCACTGTAAGGATAAAAGTAATCATCCATATGTAAACCATCAACATCATAGCGATTGACAATATCCATAAACACATTTGTTATATAATTTCTGACTTCAGGAAGACCCGGATCAAGGATATACACATCAGAAAATTTCAATATCCAATCCGGATGCTGTTTTAAAACATGTTGAGAGGAAATATAATTGCTATCATTTACCTTACTTGGAGATTTTACGGCACGATATGGATTAACCCATGCATGTAACTCCATACCCAACTTATGCGCTTCTTCTATGGCAAATTCCAAAGGATCCCAATCAGTACCGGGAGCTTTTCCTTGTTCACCGGTAAACCAATACGACCATGGTTCAATTGCTGATTTATACATAGCATCGCATTGAGGGCGAACTTGAAAAATAACCGAATTTACGCCGTTGTCTTTGAGTTTTAACAAATAGTTTTTTAAGTCAGTTTGTTTTTTTGATTCAGAATCATATCTTGAGCTTGGCCAATCAATGTTATCAACTGTAGACAACCATACACCGCGAAACTCACGCTTCGGAGGCATATCCTTTGCAAAAAGGGCAGTTATAATTAGCACCGACACACAAAGTGCCACTATTTTGTTTTTCATTTTTTCCTTTCCGTATTACTTATCGACTGAAAGTCCAGACAGGTGACCAGTTTTCAGCATTATTTGCTTTCACTCGCCAGTAGAAGTTCATGTTCCGGGGCAGTCGTTTATTCATTTGCTTTCTTGTTAGCAATTTTTCTTCGTAGATAATATCATCGAAATCCTTATCCAGTGCAACTTGAATATGGTAATTCTCAGCCTGCGGGTAACTTTGCCAAGCAAAGGGAACTAGCAAACCTTTAGCTGAAGTTTGATATGCAGGTTTCAAGGGGGTAACAAAATCATTGGAAGCAAATTTTATTTTGCCTTCTTCTTTATAATGATTCAATGATGTCATCGCATAAAACCATTGTTCATCAGTATTATCTACATACATATCTTTATTTCCCGGAACGACTTCCAGAATAGACGTATTTTCGTTGATCAGTTTTGGAGATTTTGAACGATATATAACATAACCCCAAGCTTCGGAATTCTCTTCCCATGATATCAATACTTCATTTGCATATTTTCTTTCCGCAAATGAACCGGGAGTTTTAACCTTCTTGCCTTTTTGATGTTTATAAGTAGGCCATAAAGCTTTATTCTTGTAAAGATCCAGTTGTAAAGAATCCATGGTATTCTTGGGATTAGCAAAGAAATTGTTTGCTGTAAAATATACAGACCCCTGACATCCATCGGTATCACGGTTTAATCTAATCTGTCTGGGAATTTCGCCCCGCGAAAATTTTTCGCTACCCGCATGAAACATTGCCTGACCGGGATAAAAATGACGGTTTGCTTTCTTGGCTTCTTTTGACCAATAAGGAATTAACTTAGCGTAATCCTGACCGCCACCATGTGGCCAGTAGCATTGCGGGGTAATATAGTCTACCGTACCGGCTTTTAGCCAAGCAATGGGATCACAATATAGCACAGCCCAGGCATCAAACCCCTTAATACCTTCGGGAATTCCCGGGCGGTAAATACCAAAAGGAGAAATACCCCATTTAACCCAAGGTTTGATTTTATCAATACTATCAGATACTCTTTTAACTAGAATATTAATATTATCTCGACGCCAGTCATCAATATCTTTAAAACCACGATTTTCATTTACAAAAGTCAAAGAATCTTCGTTTGTAATTTTTTGGTAGGGATAAAAATAATCATCCATGTGAAGGCCATCAATATCATAACGTGTAACAATATCCATAAAGACATTATAAATATAATCGCGTACTTCAGCTTTACCCGGATCTAAAATATATACCGAAGAAAACTTCAACAGCCATTCCGGATGTTTTTTTGCCACATGTTCATCGTTCATATAAAAGGATGAATCCATCATTGCAGGCTTATGCACGGCCCTATAAGGATTAACCCATGCATGTAATTCCATGCCGCGCTTGTGCGCTTCGCGAATAGCAAAATCCAGCGGATCCCAAAGAGAATCGGCAGTCGGCCCTTGACCTTGTGTCCCGCTAAACCAGTACGACCATGGTTCTATCTCGGACTTATACATTGCATCACAAGCAGGACGAACCTGAAATAATACGGCATTCACACCATTGGCTTTTAAAGTATCCATATATGTTACAAGGTCTGCCTGTTTTTTGGCTTCTGAATCCCGTTTATCAACCGGCCAATCAATATTGGCAACAGTTGATAGCCAAACACCTCTAAACTCCTGCTTGGGCGCTTCAGTTTTTTGCGCAAAAACAAAAACTGTTATGCAAGTAAGTATAAGCGCGAGTATTTTTCTCATTATCTTTCCTATGTTTTCAAGTATTCTACGATTCGATTCACATCTTTCATATTAATGTGATTCTTATCTTTCATCATATCGTCTTTTTGTTTAGGGTCCTTTATCATTTTATCTAACATCTTGAACATAAATGCATCAAAACCTTTGTATTCGGAGATGACCTGTCGTCCGCCTAAGCCGAATAACTGCTCTTTTTTTAGTTCAAGAAAACCTAAGTTCTCTTCAATAACACCTTGATAATAATCTTGGTGTTCAACGGGAGCACCACCGACACAAATGACAGCTTTTACCTTAGGCTTAATGATATTTCTATTACTTTTCACCCAAGACTTGAGTCCCATTTTACCTATGCGAACATTTGAGATCAATACAATAGCATCAGTCCCTTTAAGTTCATTTCTTTTAACACGTTTATAGGCTTTAGCAACCCAGTTCATATCCTGAGCCAGTTTTTCAGCATAATTCTTTGCTGAACCGTATTTAGAACAATAAACAACCATAGAAGACATATATTACCTCATGTTTATTCAGCTAAACTTTCAAAACCCTGTTTCTTCATGTTAAAATATATGATCACAACAGAAATAATGGATAAGCAAAAATACATGACAGCCGACCACCATTCCAAGAAAAAGACCTTTCCAAGACCAAAAAGAAACGAGTAAATAAATACTACACCTGCACCCCATGAAAGGAACATACGACCAAAACCGGTATCGCTTTTTACCTCGGGAAGTTGCGAGGAAACTTTTTTCCAGCCCCAACCACCGGGATGTACTTTTTTGTAGAATTTTTTAAGTGTTTTCTCATCTGCCGGTTTTGTTAGAAATGTCACAACAACCCAAACAAGTGTTGTACCAAAAATGGTAGGATACAACGTCATCGGTGATTCCAATCCACATGCTCTGGCAATAGGGTAAATGATAAGCGGAGCGATCATGGCAGCAATCTCTGACCATGCGTTTACTCTCCACCACCACCAACGAAGAATGAGTACAAGTCCCAGACCCGCTGAAGCATTAATAATAAATTCCCATGCACCCGAAATGGTCGTTAGCAAATAACGTGTAACAAAAAGTGAAATGATGATCATCAACAACATGGTTAATCTCGAAATCATCACATAATGCTTTTCATCTGCCTTCTTTTTAATAAAACGACGATAGAAGTCATTGATCATATATGAGGTACCCCAGTTCAACTGAGAGGATATTGTGGACATATAAGCCGCAAGAAATACGGCAATCAAAAGTCCCAATAAACCTTTAGGCAGATAACGAACCATAAGCTTAGGATACATACGACCCGGATCAACCGTATTCTCATATGTCTCATAAAATTGTACGAATTCTGCTGTTTGATAATCTTCATCATTCATCAAAAGTGAAGGATTATCGAATGCTTGTTCCGCCATCACGTACATTTGAGGATTCTGCTGTTGCAATTGAGCAGGATCTTCTGCTCGTGGTAAAATAACCAATGCAGACAATGCAACAAGGATCCACGGCCAGGGACGAATTGTATAATGAGCGATAGTAAACCATAATGTAGCAAAAAGACTATGTTTTTCATCTTTAGCTGACATCATACGTTGTGCAACATAACCGCCACCACCGGGATCGGCACCGGGATACCAGGTTCCCCACCATTGCAAACCTATATGTGCTATAAAAGCCCCTACCGTCAGCGCCATCGCACCCCCGGTAACACCCTTAGCCGTTACATTCCCAATACGCGGTACAAATTCTATAAGTTCGGGACGTAATTTCATTTTTAGTGATGCCAAGCCGCCAACTTCAGGTAGCTTTACAACAATAATTGCCAGCACAATACAACCTGCAATGGCAAATAAAAACTGAAAAGAATCAGTTCTGGATGTACCTACCAAACCAGAAGCGGAAGCATAAATGGCAATAATCACCGCTGTAATACAAACCAAAAGAAATGGATCTACTTGCGGTACTGTTACCACAAAAATCTTTTCCATCGCTTTATGCACCCAGCCTAGAATAATCACATTCATGAACAGACCCAGATAAATTGCTCGAAAACCTCGGAGGAAAGCAGCATTTTTTCCGGAATATCTAAATTCTACAAATTCCACATCGGTCATCACTCCCGAACGACGCCACAATCTGGCAAAAAAGAATACCGTCAACATAGCACCAATGGCCATATTCCACCATAACCAGTTACCGGCAATACCATTCTTGGCTACCAACTCAGTAACAGCCAATGGGGTATCTGCTGCAAAAGTCGTAGCAACCATTGCAGTCCCCGCTAACCACCAGGGCAAGTTTCGCCCAGATAGAAAAAACTGATCGGTTCCTTGTGATGCTTTACGAGAATAGTACGCTGCAATTCCAAAGATCACGCTAAAAAACAAGATGATAACAGAGAAATCCAACCAATGTAAATTCATGTTTCACTCCTCACATGATTAATATATTTTCACTCCGAATTGTAATTAAAAAAAGACTTAAAAGCAAAAGAGAATATGCTTTATTGAAACTATTTCTTCATATAAATGCAAGGGACAGGCATGCCTGTCCCTTGCGATCTTTTTTTATATAGATCTATTATTCTTCAACACTATCAAAAAATGTATTAAACTCGTCTCTAAATTCAGTGTCAATATATTTCTGAATATGTTCTATAGCATGTAGTTCGGCATTATATCGATCTAAAGACCCCTCTCTCCCCTGTTCATAGATAGACAATAAGGTCTGTTTTTTCCAATCACGCATTTTGATATCAAAATCCCAAGCGACAAAAACCAGCATATCCTGATGGATATCTATCTCTTTCATATCCGAATGATAATTCACGGTCATCATCGCAGTACCCTCAAGTACTTTAAAACCATTATCATTAATAACTTTTGCAATTGCCTGTTTTACATGTTTATTCGGAGATTTTATTGAACGAATATTAAAAGAGATCAAATCAGCCGTCTTACTTTTCATCTTAGCCAATGCTTCCATGCTGTACTTCATCTTCAAGCTCATGCCAGGTGCCAATACATCTAACTGCTCTTGCATCATGGTTTCTTTAGCTGCACTTAACCAAGCCGCATTTAAATGACGATATTTTTCAATGACATCAAGGCTGGCATTTGAAGCCTTTACATGGAAATTTATACTTTCTTCCAGCCGCTCTAATCTATTCATTAATATGTTTGCCGTTTTATCTCTTTCAAGATACGCCACAGTAAAATACAAACCGCGTTTTTCTCTTACCGGATCCATATACCGGACATTCACTAAGTTTTGTTCTGAAATAAATTTTGTAAACTCAGTCGAAAACTCGTAATAACTTTCATGCAGATCCATGTTATCCGAATCAGATATAGATTCATAACGTTCTAGCACATCTTTTTCTACAGATACCTTTGTCCCAAATATTCTTGAAAGCTCAACAATTGCATCTTCAACAGCCTTTTCCGGTGTAATACCATAACCTTTAGCAAGAAGGTATTCACTCTCAGGGAAAAAATTATCTTTTTCAGTGTACCATTTTGGCATAGAACTTGAACAAGAATAGACAAGAATGATGACTGCCAATAATACGAGAATTCGTTTCATATTTAAACCTTTATCAATGATTTGCTTTCTATATACTACCTTAATTTGCGTTTTTTAGTCTGCATTCGCAAATGCTAATTAAGTTGAAGACTAAATTGTTCCTTGCTTTCACCAGGATAAACTTTTGTATTATAATAAAAAATATATCAATCCTTTGAACTAGACACTATGATTTACTCCATCACAACTCACCATAAACATATAAGGATAGCTCTTGAGATACCATTGATTAAGCTATTGTTCAACACAAATTTTCTTCTTATTATTTATCAATAATTTGGAGATAAAATGAAAACCGGCATAAGCAGACAAGAAGCTCAAGTCTTATTAGATAAATATTTACATACCGAATACTTACGACGTCACTCCCGGGAATCCGAAGTGATCATGCAAGCCCTTGCCAAGAAGCTGGACAAAAATGAAGAGTTTTGGGGAATATGCGGACTACTTCATGACTTAGACCTTGATGATATTGGTGGTGACATGAGTCGTCATGGTGATCGAACGGTTGAAATACTAAAAGAGCATGGCTACGACATTCCTGAATTATTCCAAGCTATCCTGGCCCATGTCGAAGGTGTAGAAGGACATAATTATAAGCGCGTATCAAAGCTTGATTATATTCTTTCCGGAGCCGAAAGTATAACCGGATTAATTACTGCTTACGTTATTCTAAGACCTGATAAAAAACTTGAGGGTGTTAAGACGAAATCGGTTATGAAAAAATTTAAATCTCCCGCCTTTGCAGCAAAGGTTAGTCGTGAGTTGATCCATGATGCGGCCAAGCACTCGGGAATGGAACTAAATGAATTCATTAGTTTATCTATCGAGGCAATGACCGGCATCTCGGATGAATTAGGCATGTAAAAACGTCAAGCACCTCTTTTTCACAAAACCAAATAATATTTAGATATAAAAAAGACGGATCATAAGATCCGCCTTTTAACTTATCAGCATATAATAATGTTTATAAAATATCTTCGAGTATATCCATCAACTTTTTCACATTGATCGGCTTATTAATGTAAGTTGTTAGAATCTTATGAGATTCTTCCTCAGAAGTAAAAGCATCTTTATTTTCATAGATACCAATAATGGGGAGAGCTTGATATTGCTCTTTAATTGTATCCAAACCCAGTTTCTTTATGCCCATATTGGCAATAAGCATATCCGGATTATACTTTTCAATGCTCATCATGGAATTTTCTGGATCCACAGCACGAATAACTTTATACTTACCGTTCAAAACAACATTAAGCAAAACAAAGGTACTTTCATCGTCTTCAACGATCAAAACAGTTTTATGTTTTTCTACCCTTTTAGCTTCGGTATTATTATTGCTTGAGGTTTTTTCAACATCAAAGATGTTGATGTTCGATTTCTTATACTTAATCGTAAAGTAAAAAGTACTGCCTTCACCCGGTGAAGAATCAAGCCAAATTTCCCCCTCCATTTTCTCAACAATAGCCTTTGAAATAGCAAGTCCCAATCCGGTTCCTGTGGAAAAAGGATCGACCTGTACAAAGCGTTCAAATATCTGATCCTGCATAGATTCTTCAATACCAATCCCAGTATCTTTTACATAGAATTCTATAACACTTCGTTTAACTTTAAAACCCAGTTCTACTCGCCCCTCCTCAGTAAACTTGACCGCATTTGATATCAAGTTTCTAATGACCTGAGTCAAATTATTCTTATCTGTCTGTACATTAATATTTTGCACTTCAGATAAGGATAAAGTAACCGTAGGTTTTAAGTCCATTCTTTCTTGGGATAAAATATCTTTACACAATGCCATCAAATTACAAGATTCATTTTTAATAACCAAAGAATCCGATTCGATCTTTGATATCTCAAGAATATCATTGATCAGCTTCAATAAGAGATCATTGTTTTCATTGATAAATGTCAGATATTTTCGTTTATCTTCAAGACTGATATTCTCACGACCGAGTAAATTAGAAAAACCCACAATACCATTCAAAGGTGTCCGAATCTCGTGTGAAATATTTGAAATAAAGGCGGACTTTAATCTATCCGATTCTTCAGCTTTTTCTTTAGCTTGAATCAATTCTTTTTCGTTAAGCTTACGTTCATCAATATTCATCATAAAACCATGGATAGCAGTCCCTTGTCCGTTCTCATCATATTCAGCTACCGATGCCCGTATTTCCACCCAAGAATTATGACCACCTAAACACATTCTTACTTCTTTATGAATGTGATTGATCTTTCCGCTTAATGCTTCATCGACCAAAGACTGAAATTCTTTTATATCATCAGGATGAATCGCTTCAATATAATAACTGGCTCTTTCGGGATCTTCCTTAAGTTTCGAAGGATCAATACTTAATGCCAACCAAAAGTTCTCATCCTTATGGAGCACATCATTTACAATATCCCATTCCCAATAAGAGTTCTTTGAGCTTTGCAGTGACTCATTTAGCCTCTCTTTTGATATGCGTATCTCTTCGTCTTGTAAATTTCTTAGGGTAACATCATTTATAATCGCATACACAATGGTAACATCTTCTTCATCCAATAAATTCACAATAAGCTGAGCATTGAACATTGTACCATCATGTTTTTTCAATATAATTTCAAAGGGTTCTTTAACTAAATTCTCAATGTCTTTTACCAATGAATCATACTGAGGAAGATAATTCTTTATATCAAAGTCTTTAAAATGATCGGCCGGTGATGCAAATAATTCCTGAGCTTTATTGTTAAAAGCTTTGACTCTTCCAGATTCAAACTCAAAAATTACGATCGCTAAATTTGAATCTTCGAACATCAATCGATAACGTTCGGAATATAATTTTGTTTTATGGGCCATATCTGTCCTATTGATCTCATAATTTCTATATCTAAAGTGATAAAGCAAAAGCAGCCAAAATAAAATGAATAGTAATATGATCAAAGAAAGCGCTAAATAGAAAAAAGTACGATATTCATGATAGACTGTTAAAGGTCTGTTAACGATCCTGGAATTAGCCGGCAGCTCACTGGGTAATATACCCCAACGTCTTAACTCTTTTGAATTAAAAATATATTGGTTGCGATCTTGAAGTCTTTTAATATTCGATAATGGTTCTCCATCAATAATACGTATACCCAACTCAGCAGCGAGCTGACCTTGTTTATAAGCTTCTGTGACCAAACCACCAATAAATGCATCGTCTACACCCAAATCCATAACCGTAAAAATTGGTGCATTACTTGCTTTGGAATATTCCACATAATATTTTTGAGGATCCCAAAAAGCTTCATTCCCATCTACCTGCCAAATTGAAAATATAACAATGGTATGACTAGGTAAAGTTGAGAGTGTCTCCATCATTTTAACGGTAGATATACCTTCAGAGCCATCGATCCATATTATATCCACACCATCTTTTATATTTGTTTTTTCCAAAGATCTTTCTGCGGTAATTCTATGTGATTTACCAGTAATTGAATTATCTGTAACAATCGCTATGTGCTTTGTGTGTGGAAAAAGATCTAGTCCCAATTCGATATTTTCTTTGAAAGGTAAATACTCCTCAACACCAACAAACATTGGGGAATCATGTTTTTGAACATCATTAATATTTGCCACACCACAATAAACAATTGGTACTTCTTGATTTTTGTAATCAATGCTATATAATGCTTGTAAAGCGTTATTATCGGAAGCAATGATCAAATCCAAATATCCATCAGGATAGGATTCGATCTTTTTCCAAAGGATCTCTTTCCAGGAAAATTTATTATATACGCGTTTGGTATCCATATTTTCAATATGGAATTCAAAATCATATTTAGAGTTTTTAAATTTATCAAGAATACCATTGGTTGTATTATCTGTCCAATAGTGACCTTGATGATATGAATTGATGATCAATACTTTTTTTCTAGCACTGTGGTCTAGTTCACTCTGATTGATCTTGATCTGGTTTTCTAAAGTATTTGCACACAAAGTACTTCCCAGGATCAAAAAGATCTGTATACCTAAAATTATTTTAGCGCGTAAGTTTCCGTGTTGCCTGTTCACGTGATGCGCACCTATTAACTTAATGATCATTTTCATGGTCTCTCTCTCAAAAGTTAATGGTTTAGTATCAATACTTATTATAAAAAGATTTTAGGGGATTTGGAACTTAAAAATCAAGAAATAGGAGTAATTAAAAAAAAACATAGAATTATCGCCAGCAAACCACATATGCATGGAATATTTAACAAAATATTTCCGACATGATTTTTAAACTATTTCTTTAGGCTTTAATATTTTTCAGTCTTTGTTCAAGATCTGCTTTGTATTTATTTAAATCAATTTTCTTCCGTGCAACACCACTTTTTACAGCAGCTTCTGCTACGGCGTAAGATTCCCGAACAAGCACACGAGGATCAAAAGGCTTGGGAATTACATAATCTTTGCCAAATGTAAATTTAACACCATCATATGCTTTAGAGACTTCTTCAATACATTCTTCTTTAGCAAGATTAGCAAGGGCAAGAGTTGCTGCCACTTTCATTTCTTCATTAATCTCAGAAGCATAAACATCTAAAGCTCCTCTAAAGATAAAGGGAAACCCCAACACATTATTTACTTGATTAGGAAAATCTGATCGACCGGTCCCTGCTATTGCATCTGGTCTGACCTTTAAAATCTTGTCATAATCTATTTCGGGGACAGGATTGGCCATAGGGAATAGTATTGGTTTATCTGCCATGCTCTTTACCATCTCATCGCTCACAAGACCTCCTACAGACAACCCGATAAAGATATCTGCATCGACCATCGCTTCAGCCAATGTTCTAGCCTCAGTATCAACCATAAACTGTTTTTTTATACTATCAAGTTCATCTTCACGATCTTTGTGCAAGACACCTTTACGATCACACATCAGGATATTCTCATGCTTTGCGCCCAACTGCACATAATGTTTTGCACAAGAAATAGCCGCAGCACCCGCACCGGATATTACTATCTTTACATCACTCAATTTTTTATTTTGTATTTCACAAGCATTGATCAAGGCTGCAGCGGAAATGATAGCTGTCCCATGCTGATCATCGTGAAAAACCGGTATATCCATTTCTTCGATCAGTTTTTTCTCAATATAAAAACACTCCGGTGCCTTAATATCTTCGAGATTGATACCACCAAATGTTGGTTCCATTGCTTTAACTATTTTGACCAATTCATCGGGATCCTTAGTATCCAACTCAATATCATAGACATCAATATCGGCAAAACGTTTAAAAAGAACTCCTTTGCCTTCCATCACAGGTTTCCCGGCGGCAGCACCAATATCACCAAGTCCAAGTACCGCTGTACCATTTGATATCACCGCTACAAGGTTTCCTTTATTGGTGTATTTATATATATCTTCGGGATGCTTTTGTATCTCCAAACAGGGCTCTGCAACACCCGGGGAGTAAGCTAAACTCAATTCTTCTTGAGTTTCGCAATTCTTCGTTGCCTTGACGGTTAGTTTCCCAGCAACCGGCTCAGCGTGATATGCTAAGGCCTTTTCTTTTGTAATCATAATCCCTCCGGATGAAAGTTTCAAAGCTCCACGCCGCTAAAATAACATAAACACAATTTGATTACAAGATAAGAATCGGTCAAGGATACTGGATCCATCGGACAAACTGAAAAAATTATAGAATCAAAAACCCGTAATCGAAATTCAATATTCGGAATTAATTTAAAGAACTAAACACCTTCCTTTGTAAATACTGCAGGATAATAGGTGTTCAGTCACTACTTTTTACTTATTATATTAATTCTCAATTAAGGAAGCTACCAACGATACGTCAACCCCACATTTATCCCTGTCCTTGTGGTATTATACTCATCTTGAGTCCAAGCTAATGTTCCCTGAAGTAAATAGTTTTCATCAATAGCCCATGAGCCCGTTAAAGCAATGGATGTACTTGAGACCCAATCATTGTTAAAAACATTAAAATCAGTTCCAACAACACTCATAAATTGGACATAATTATCCAGCTCATTAATAAAATACCTTACTGTAAACTGATTTTGCCAGCTGGTTTTACCACTGTAAATAATCGAAACCTTATCTCGAACATAAAATTGCCCCGGATAAACGGCAACGGCAACAGAGGGGATATGTGCAGAAGTTGAATCATAATACATTAAGCGATATCCTACGGCCGGTTCCCATTTTGTTCCGATCGCTTGGTATAACTCTGTCGTTAGATCAAGAACTGGCATAAAAGTTCCCAGCAGACCAAGTTGCAACCTTGCATTTGCATAAGATTTTTCCCAGGTATCAAAGAAAGCATCCAAAACAATGGTATTATCTATGGTATCATTTCTACCATAACGACTGATCTCAGCAGATATTAAAGCATCTTGAAAATCATGCTGACCAAAAATTCTTATTTGGCTCCAATCCGGGCGACCCGGGTTAACGGCAAGATATTCTAATGATCCACCTACAGCCCAGTCGGTCTCTCGTTTTGGCATATTGATCGTTTTTAATAATTCTTCTATCTCATTTTGATTTGCTCCATATTTACCGGCTAACTCAAGATGGGATCTGGCGGTTACAAAATTATAATTTGAAATTGCGATCTTGGCTGCCAACATATAGGCATCGGGATTTTCTGGTTCACGTGACATCCAATCAATAAGCTTGATCTTCGCATTCTTATAATCTCCCGCCCAATAATAGGTTTTAGCCATAGAAGCATAGGCATCGTTATAATCTGGAGTCAATGTCAACACATGCATAAAATCACCGATCGCGATCTCATAATATCCCATTTGTGCAAAAATATTTCCTCTGATCAGCAAGGCGTCAACATCATTGGGATTTTCATTTAATATCTGTTGAAATACTTGAAGTGCTTCATCTCTACTTCCTGAATAATACAAATTCCTACCCGCCTGAAAACGTGCTTCATATTCTGAAATAGCAAACAAACATGTAAAAGAGATCAATAATAACAGAATGATTTTTTTCATATTAATACCAGTTTTGTTTTCGTCTCATGTATGACCAGGTTCCTTTAATTCGCCACCAACTTGTCAACTGACGATAACCCAGATTTTCTATCAATGCAATACCCATCAAACGTAAAAGATCCCTAAATTTGGGATAACGGTGAAAACTCAACTCTTCGAGCACAAGAGCAAACACCGACAAACACATACCCAAAATAATCGCCACAAGAAAAAATGCAAATATGTAAATGGATGACGCTCGTCCGATAATAACCACAAAAAAGAAAATTAAATATCCCAACATCTCAATAAGGGGGCCCAACATCTCATAAAAGAAATAAAAAGGCATAGCTATCATACCCACTTTCTTGTAACGTGGCCGAAGTAGCATCGAAATATGTGTCATAATGGAATCAATCAATCCTCGCTGCCAGCGATCTCTCTGGCGTCCAAGGGTTTTCATGGTTGTAGGACCTTCCGTCCATGCAACAGGATCGGGAATGAATCTAATTCTATACGGAATATCATTATCACCACAATACTTATGCAAACGTACAACCAACTCCATATCCTCACCAATAGTCTTACTTTCGTATCCACCGGCAGCTACCACGATGGAATGTCGAAACACACCAAAAGCACCGGAAACAATCAATGAAGAATCAAGCATATCCCACCCCATACGGCCGGCATAAAATGCTCGCAAATATTCCATCACCTGAAAACGAGCCCAAATATTTCTTGGCAAACCTACTTTGGTAATATGACCATCCTCAAAAGTACAACCATTCGCCATGCGAATAATTCCACCTGAAACGATGGTACGTGTGTCTTCGACAAAAGGTACAACCACACGAGCAATAGAATCTTCTTCAAGCATGGAATCATTATCAATAGCGCAAAATAAGGGTGTTTGACAATAGTTGATACCAACATTCAAGGCATCAGCTTTTTTACCATTTTCCTTATCGATCAACCAGAGATTTTTATTAATAGTGGAACGGTAAATTTCCTTTACCGGTTGTGTTTCCAAGAATGAAGTCTGAGGCAAGAAAGCCGGCACCATTTCAAAAGCCGTGATCATTTTCTCTAAGGTATCATCAGTAGAGCCATCATTGATAAAGATCGTACGCATATCGGGATACTGAATTTTCATCTGACTCTTAACCGAGGAAATGCAGTTTGCAGATTCGTTGAAAGCCGGTGTCAGCAGTGTTACCGGTGGAAGGCTCTTGTTAAGCAACCTATCGTTTGGACTCACCACATTTAGGCGAAGCATATATTTTTTTAGACCCCTATATGCAAGAATACTCAATGTAAAGTACCAAATATTCAGCGTAACAAAATAGAAGAACACGATCAGGTTAAACCAAAAAACTATTTGAGCAATGATTCTTTCCATTAAAACACCATTCGTTTATACACAATACCCCATTTTAAATAATCAACCGCTTTTACGGAGATATGGGGCAAAAGATCTTTATCTCGTAATTTTCTGGCAGCTTTCACAGCTACCAAAACAGATTTATCATCAAAGAATCCTGCAATATCTTTTTCTGTCAGATTCGGTGCAATGGCAATATATGCTTGTGCCGCAGCTGAACGCACCGACGGATCCGGGTGTTGCATGTACAACTTAACAATATGCTGATGACTTTCATCACCCATTTCTTCGATAAAGCTCAAACAAGAAATAGAAACAAGAGGATGCATATTATTCTCAAGTAAATGTTTAGAGAGCTCCGCACCTTTCGAATAGTGAAGTCTTCGCAAGGCTTCAATAGCAACCATCTGTCGGAATGGATCATCTGTTTGATATTCAATGATCATCACCAATAAGGGAATAATCTCAGAGCCCATTTCTGCCATGATAGTACTCAAATATACCGGAGACACATAACGAAACTGAAAAAGAATTCTAAGCAATTGCTCTTTGATCTCATATTTATCCACCTTAGTCAACTCGCGGATCATGGTAAGTGACGATTCAATATCACTTTCGTTATACCGCACATAACGCATCTGTTCTTCGGGATGAAATAGAGACAAAAGGTGAATACCGTACAAGCGGTCCTTGCGTCTTGGTGAATTGATCAGGCGATGTAGTCGCCCCAATGACATTCTTCCTAAAGCCGATAAACGATCTTTTTCAACACCCTTCACCATTGATATATATTTCTCTAAATAAAGTAAATAATCAATGGAATCACGATACGGCATTCTTCGAAATGCTTCTTTTGGAGAAAGCTTATTGTCCATAACCCCAAGAAATATTCTATTCCATTTTGAATGCTGTCGTTTTTCCCATCTTTCCTGACGGACATTTTTAATTCTTAAATATGATGTGATTAGAAAAAGTCCAAATGTCACAATAGAAAATATAACAATAAGCAAAACCAACAAAACCAAAATGATATATAGGTGATTTTGTCCTTCCAGTAATTGAACCAGAAATGTCGAAGTCCTATCCATATTATTTTTTGATCAGTTAGCCAGTTTTTTAATTCTTGAAGACAGTTCAACCATTGAAAAAGGTTTCAATAAATAGTCTTGTGCTCCTGCATTGAATGCATCAACGATTTCATTTTCATGACCAAAGCGGCTCATAATCATAACCGGTACATTTTCCAGCTGAGCAAAACTTTTGATCTCACGGACCATATTGATTCCACCACCTACAACCATGGTATCAACCAAAATCGCAGCAATATCATCAGTAGAAACTTGTGTAAATATTTCAGATATATTAGAAAAACATGTTGGGATAAACCCATCTCGTGCAATTCTATGTTTAACCAAGGAACAAGAAACTTCATCGGGATCCGAAACAAGAATATGCTTTTTCGTCGATTTGATCGTTGTCATGAATTGAACGGGATTTTCATCTGGATTCGCTGCCAGTTGAACAAGCTTATTCGACATTAATGCAATCCGTTCTTGCAAAGACACATCCGGTAATATTGGACTAAGTATTGCATGAAACCCGGGGGTATTCTCATTCTTGGTGATCAATTTCATATTCTCAATATATTTCAACCTCAGCTGCTCAAGTCCGGTTTGCACCAGATCCAAAGGTTTATCAAGAATGGCAAAAACAATAGAGCGATGGGTCCAAGAAACTGCCTGCAAATCATCACAGCACATCTTTCTAACAAGTCTAGCCGTTTCCCCAAGAAGCATATCACCGGTTTCTAAACCATGATCACGTATGATCATATCAATGCCATCAGGAGCGATCATACCAAGAATTCCTTCTTGATTGCCGGACTCAATAGCCTTTTGATCACGTTTATAATCTTCCTCAAATTTCTCTCGGGGACCAAAGCCTGTAATTGAATCCGTCCCATCACCGGTAACAACACTCTGTGATCGACTTAGCTTATTTTCAATGGTTCTAAAAAATTCTTCTTTATCATACGGCATTTCAAAATACGAATCTGCCCCCTGAGAATAGAAATCTTCTTTCACCCACTGAGCCGGAAGTGATGAAACAACAATGATCGGTGATTCGTAGAGCTTTTTATTTTTATGAAGCTCTTCAACAAAAGTTCGACCATTTCCATCGGAAAAAAACGGATTAACGATTACGACATCATAATCATTATTATCGATAGCGGCTGTACTTTCAAGAATTGAATTTACAATGTGAATACTATCAAATAAGGTATGTATATCATGCTGAATTTCATCCGCATGTCCCTGATTCTGCTCTATGATAAGTAAACTCTTCTTCGTTTGCATAACCTTCTCATTTGATACATGTTGCCAATTATTCAAATATAGACACTTTTTTTAATATTATATAGGCATTTCTTAATTATTCCCAACATTTAATATATAGCTTTTATCATTGTTTTAACTACTTTAAACGAGTAAATATTTTTACAAATATCCGAATCTCGAAGTAAGCAAATTTCATCAATAACATAGTCGATTCATCGAATAATTATCCATTTCTTCACTCAAAAATCATATCATCATACCGAAAAATAATTATTGCGAAGATAATCTTCCAAACGATTTTAAGATTTTTTATAAAATCCATCAATCAATTCTTGCTAGTAAATTCATTTCATCTACTATCTGCAATAATGCAATCAAATAAATATTTTCGTAGGTGCTCACTGACTTTTATCACTAAATTCATGTCGAATATTTAGGATAAATAATGCGAAATTTAAACAACCATCCCGTGCTGGAAATCAAAGAGCATAAGCTAGTCCGATTTACCTTTAACGGGCAAAAATATGTTGGTGCCGAAGGTGAAGCCGTATCTTCCGCTTTAATAGCCAATGACATTCATATCTTTTCTCACCACCATAAAAACGATACCGCTCAGGGTATTTTTTGCGCAAACGGTCAATGTTCTCACTGTACAGTTATAGTGGATGGTTTCCCTGTGAAATCTTGTATTACAGCGCTACGCGAAGGAATGGATATACGCCAACTTAATGGATTACCATTACTTCCAATAGAAGATGAACCGCTGGGAGAACATAAGACAATTGAACATAAATGCGATGTTCTAATTATTGGTGGAGGTCCATCCGGACTTACCTCTGCTCTGGAGCTTGCAAATTTAAATATACAGGTTATCTTGACTGACGACAAAAATCACCTTGGTGGGAAGCTGCTATTGCAAACTCATAAGTTTTTTGGTTCAAAAACTGATTGTTATGCCGGAACTCGTGGCCATGAAATCGCCAAGATCCTTGAAGAAAAAGTGAGTTCACATAAAAACATTAAAATCATGACCGACACCATGGTTGCAGGCATTTATAAAGATAAAAAAGCCGGTCTATTTGTTGAAAACAAAGCCTACCATCTCGTAGATTTTAAGGGTTTGATTGTATCAGCAGGAGCTCGAGAACGTTCCTTGGTTTTTCCGGGTAATCATTTACCGGGTGTTTATGGTGCAGGTGCTTTCCAAACTCTTGTTAATCGAGATATGATTCGCTCTTCAGATGAGATCTTTATCGTCGGCAGTGGAAATGTTGGTTTAATTGCGGCCTACCATGCTCTGCAAGCCGGTATCAGGGTAAAAGGTATATGCGATATCCTTCCCGAGCCCGGAGGTTATAAAGTCCACGCCGATAAGATCAAGCGCATGGGTGTCCCTTTATACATGAATCATACTATTCTGCATGCCGAAGGTAAAGAAAAAGTTGAGAGCGTGACCATTGCAGAAGTAAATGAAAATTGGCAGCCTATTCTTGAAACCAGTAAAAGCTTTAAAGTAGATACTTTATTGATCGCTGTAGGACTTGCTCCTATTGACGGGTTTTATAAAATGGCAAATCAATTTGATTTTCCTGTTGTAAAAGCCGGAGATGCCGATGAAATAGCGGAAGCATCCTCTGCCATGTTCGGTGGCCGAATTGCGGGCTTAACAATGGCTCAAAAGCTTGGCAAAGATATTAAAATCGACAGTAGTTTTTACGAAAAAGCCAATGTACTTAAATCCCACCCGGGTGATATTTATCCAAGACAAAAATTAACCCTTAACGAAAAATTCCAACCGGTGATCCATTGCGTACAAGAGATCCCTTGTAATCCCTGTGAGACGATTTGCCCAGTAAATGCGATCTCTTTGCATAAGCGCAAAGGCACTATCATGGATACACCCGAATATCATGGTGAATGCATTGCTTGCATGAAATGTGTGAGTATTTGTCCCGGCCTGGCGATCTCATTAGCCAAAAAAATATCGGAGGATGAAGCTGAAATCGTTCTCCCTTATGAATTCCTTGTTGACTTTGAAATTGGCGCCAAACTTCCGCTTTGTGACCGTGATGGAAACTATCTCGAAAACGGCGAAGTAAAAAAAATACGCTTTGATAAAAAAACACTTACGTCCTTGCTCACCCTAAGCTGCTCACTTCAAAACGCTCAAGAGGCCATCGGAATTCGCGTGCAGGCACAAGAACTTTCGGCTCCCGAAAAAAATAGCACTATGAATTACTTTCCCGATGACGCTATTGTCTGCCGTTGCGAAATGGTCACAGTAAAAGAAGTCAAAGATTACATTCTCAGCCATGAAGTCCGTGATGTTAATCAGCTAAAAAACATTCGCGTTGGTATGGGTTCCTGTGGAGGAAATAATTGCTCTTTACTTTTACCCAAAATATTTAACAGCATGAATATACCCTTTAAAGAAATACAAGCTCCTGTCCCTCGCCCTTTATCGGTTGAAATACCTTTGCACGCCCTGATCAATGAAGAAAATGGAAAACAGAAATGAATAAATATGATGTCCTTTTTATTGGTGCCGGTTCAGTCGGATTGCCCGCCGCTTACCATTTCGCAAAGCGCGGACTAAAGGTTGGAGTAATAGATAAAGAAGCTTCTCCGGGGCAAGGTCAAAACAAATCAGCTATCGGTGGTATTCGAGCAACACATTCGGATCCCGCAAAAATCGCTATTGCTCAGGAAAGCATTCGTTTGATCGCAGGAATGCGCAAAGAACATGGACATGATGTACTGTGGAAACAAGGTGGTTATCTTTACCCGGTTTACACCGAAAGGCATGAAAACACCTTAAAAGAATTGCTTAAAGTTCAACACAAACAAAATCTTAATATCGACTGGGTAGATTGCAAGTGTATCTCAGGGTTGGCCCCCGGAATAAACTGTAATAATTTGCGTGGTGGTACATTTTCACCCGGAGACGGCTCAGCTTCACCCATGTTGGTTGCAGATGCATACTATCAACTTGGACGCAAAGCCGGTGCGAAATATTTTTTTCGTGAATATGTCATGAAAATGAAAACACATTCAGGCAAAATCACTGAAGTAATTACAAACAAAAACAGTTATTCCGCAGATCTTATTGTTAATTGCGCGGGGGCATATGCTCGAGAAATAGGACGAATGAGTGAGCAGGATATCCCGGTTTATCCCGATTCACATGAAGCGGGAATAACACAACCCGTACAAGCCTTATTTGATCCCATGATCGTAGATATTCGACCGGTTGCAGATTCAAAAAATTATTATTTCTACCAAAACAGTGAAGGTCAGGTCGTGTTTTGCATTACTCCCCTGCCCTTGCGTTCTGGAACCGATAGAGACAATACATCGGTTTTTCTGCCTCAAGTAGTTAAGCGAATGATAGAACTATATCCCAGACTGCGAAATTTACGCGTTCGCAGAACCTGGCGTGGACTTTACCCCATGACACCTGATGGCTTTCCTATTGTTGGCATGAGCAATATAATAGAAAACAATCTATTGGTCGTTGGAATGTGTGGCCAAGGTTTCATGCTGGGTCCGGGTTTAGGAAAAATATTAGCGGAATACTTTGTGGATGGAAATAAGGAACATAAATTTATCTTTAATGATCTGGATCCATACAGAGAATTTAAAGCAGATGAAATTTTAAAATAATTGAGTTAAATCATTAATATTATTAATCAGAAGCCTTGGATTAAATCCAAGGCTTCTGATTTTTGACCTGTTAATTCAGCACATAACGCAACACGGCCCACCAATGTACAACAGACCCGGCAAGAACCATAAGATGCCAGATAAGGTGAGCATATTTTATACGTTTAGCTTTGTAGAATAATATACCAACGGTATAAAAAGCACCTCCTACAAAAATTAACGAAATGGCCGTTGGATCAAGGTGTTTGACCAGCGGAGCCATAAATGGCAGTACCAACCATCCCATGATCACATATGAAGCAATAATGATCACATTTGCTCCGCGTTCAAAAACACCGGGCATTAGTAATTTCATCACCACACCGCTAAGCGCCAATACCCACTCAATAGCAAGCATCAACCAACCCCAATCATTCCCTAATGCCAATGCAAACGGAGTATAGGTTCCGGCTATCAGGAGATAGATGGCAACCTGATCAAGGTTGTAAAAGACGTTCTTAGCGCGTCCCATTGGCAAAGCATGGGTCATTGCAGACGAAAAATACATGGCAAGCATGGTGGCTCCAAAAATGGAACTGCCCACAATGAGGTTAGCGTTGCCCATCTTAAGGGAATAAACCAAGAGGTAGATCAATGCTACAAGCGAGAAACCCGCTCCCACAAAGTGAGATACGGCGTTGGCAACTTCTTCTTGAGGAGTAAAACGCGAAATGCGTCCTATACTGAATTCGGGAGGTGCGGTCGTAATAGCCGCGTGATTATCTTTCATGACATTCCTTTCCATTTCGGTTATGAGCAGCATTGCAACCGATACCGATTGATCATCTTTTACGACCTGAACGCATGAAAATGGTTTTGCACGAAAATTAGCTTCCGTGACGAATAATATGGAGATATGCGGAGTTGTCATTACGAACGAAGCGGAGGAATCCCTAACGAAGAACGATCACTGTCAAGCGATAACAATAATGTTATCAGACAGTATCATCGCTGTGAGAGACCACAACAAGACAGATGAGCATAGCAAAGAGGATCGCAAGCAAGACTATATCATCGTGACAACATATTGATATATTGTCAAAAAAATAATCGTTGAACTTTGTGATCTCTCCATGCGTCACGATTCCATCGTGCCTTAGTCGAGATAACAATAACCACGCACATTACATACGTTTTTATATGTCGTAAAAGGGAGATCTATCGCTGTGTTAAGTCGGCTAAAAAGCTTCCTATTAAGCAAAAATCGGTTTGCGTTCGATTACGTTGTCACGGTCTGGACCCGTAGAAACGATACCAATAGAGACGCCCAAAAAGTCTTCTACGAACTCAATATACTTCCTGCAATTTTCGGGAAGTTCGTCGTAGTTGGTGCAACCTTCAGTTTCTTCTTCCCAACCGGGAAGTTCTGTGTACACCGGGCTTCCATCAGCATTGTAATCAATCGCAACCTGCAAGGTTTCAAAACCTGATAAACAGCTTATCTTTGAAAAGACAATGTAATTAAATCCGTTGATCATGCATGATTCTTTGAGCAGGGCCAAATCCAACCAACCACAGCGTCGTGAACGACCTGTAGTGGATCCGAACTCATGACCGTTGACACGAAGCTTTTCTCCATTGTCATCAAAGAGTTCAGTCGGAAAAGGACCTTCTCCTACGCGGGTCGTATAGGCTTTTACTATAGCGATCCGCTTATCAAAATCGAGGTATACACCGCTTCCGGTGTAAGCACCGCCTATACTGGTGCTGGAAGATGTAACAAATGGATATGTTCCATGATCAATATCAAGGAAAGTTCCCTGAGCGCCTTCATAAAGGATATTGGCATTATCTTTAGCAGCTTCAGCCAAGAGAGGACGAGCATCACGAACATAGGGAGCCAATCTTTCTACAGCTTTCACCAATTCGGGAATACCCGCTCTGAGTGTGCGCATTTCATCTTCATCAACGATAGCATAAACCTTCTCAACAAAGTCAAGGTGCTCACGGTAGCGTTCCTCAAAGCTACCGTCGCATGCTGATTCCCAACGGAGTCCTGTTCTGCGTACCTTGTCGGTATATGCCGGTCCGATACCCCGAACAGTAGTTCCGATCTTTTCGTTCAGAGCTCTATCCAGGTAAATATGGATTGGTAGTACCATATGGGCAGAAGGTGAGATGATAAAATTATCGGTGGTAAAAATAACGCCCTGTTCAATCAGGGACTGCATTTCTTCATGCAAAGTGGTGGGATTCACCACACAACCATTACCGATAATATTGATCGACTTACCCGAAATAATACCTGAGGGGATAAGATGTGTTACATACTTTTTATCTCCGTGAATAACGGTATGACCCGCATTAGCTCCACCTTGAAACCGTACAACAACATCCATTTGTTCGGCAAGAACATCTACGATTTTACCCTTGCCCTCATCGCCCCACTGGGCACCCATTACGATATACGCCGGCATTTGATCAGTATCCTCCAGTTACAATTTCACCGCAAAATTTACATAATTGTAAAGGTTATTGAAAGCAATAATGTAGGAAAGTGAGGAGAAGGTGATGACAAGTGACGAGTAGCGAACATGAACACTAAAAAGCCGTGAACGTTATGCCGGAATCCCTTGTGATTGCTATTGGCCTTTATCTGTTCGCTGACTGCTGTTGGCTGATTGCTATTAGCTGATTGCTATTGACTGATTGCTGTTAGCTGACTGCTATTAGCTGATTGCTGTTAGCTGATTGCTATTGACTGATTGCTGATAGCTGACTGCTATTGGCTGATAGCTGATAGCTGTTAGCTGATTGCTGATAGCTGATTGCATATAAACTTTTCAACACAAAAAGAAAAAGGACCGAGCCATTATAAAATGATTCGATCCTTTATGATCTTTGTAAACTTTGTGACTAGTTACTAATTACTAGTTACTTATTCACTTTCTTTTACGACCCAAACTTTGATTTCGGCTTTAACACCGGCACCAACTTTAACGGGGACATCAAAAACGCCAAGTTCTTTGATAGCTTCGTCAAGAAGGATATCATGTTTGTTGATCTCAAGCCCTTTTTCAGCAAGCAATTCAGAAATAGTCTGTGTTGTGACAGCGCCAAATAGTTTGTCATCTTCACCTACTTTAACAGTAGCTGTAACTGAGATGTCTTTAAGTTTTTTAGCAAGTTCCTGAGCAGCACCTTCAACTTTTTTAAGTTTTTTGGCTTCGTTTCTCTGAAGTTCTTCAACGATCTTCATGTTAGAACGAGTTGCTTTAATGGCTTCGCCTTTAGGGATCAAGTAGTTGCGTGCATAACCGTCTTTTACGGAAACAACATCACCGGCCTTACCGACATTTTCTACATCTTTTTTTAATATGATCTTCATGTTGTTCTCCTATTAGTTTTGCGTTACATCATATGAGTAAGGCAATAAAGCGATATTACGTGCGCGTTTGATCGCTCTTACCAATTCACGTTGATGTTTTGCACAAGTTCCGGTTACGCGACGAGGGATAATTTTACCCTGTTCTGTAATGGCACGCTTCAAGTTCTTGTAATCTTTATAATCGATTGTGTTTTTTTTATTTTCACAATATTTGCAAATCTTTTTTCTTGATGAAAAAGCCATGATTATTCTCCTTCCTTGTCAGCTTCGACTACTTCTTCGGGCTTAGCCTCTTCTTCAACCTCGGCTTCTACCTCGGCTTCTACCTTGGTTTCTTCTTCGGCTTTTTCTTCTACGACTTCTTCTTTAACCTCTTCTTTAGCTTCTTCTTTTACAGGAGCAGCTTTAGCTTCGGCTTTAGGAGCGTCTTTAGAATATCCGCGTTTACCTTCAGGTTTTGAATATGCCGTATCAGGATTTTCTGAAGTTTCTGACAATTCAGGTTTTTCTTCTAGACGGATAACCATCTGATGAAGAATCTGTGATTGAATTTCCATCCATTCGTACAATCCTTGGATCAATGAAGGATCAGCTTCAAAGTACATCAGTACGTATGAACCGTAACGTTGTTTGTTGATCAAATAGGCCAACTTGCGTTTTCCCCAATTGTCTGTTTTAAGGATCTTACCGCCTTTACCGGCGATCTCTTTTTGGACGGTATCGATAACCGCGTCCAAACGGTCTTGTTCATAGTTGGGATGAACAATGAAAAGCATTTCGTAATATCTCAATGTTTACTCCTTTTGTAAGTTTATGAACGCTGATTAAATGTATTCATGGCTTTTTCAAGTCCTTCTGTTATAAAACAGTCAACCGCATCTGCAGCTACCGGAAAAAGGCTTTCGACCTCTTCTTTTTCAGAACGAGAAAAGTTATTCAGGACGAAATCAACAGAAGATCCGTTTTCTCTACGCCCCGGCACATCAATACCAAATTTCAATCTTGGAAAACCATCAGAACTAAGATGCTGAATAATTGACCGCATCCCATTGTGTGTCCCCCCTGAACCAAGCTTTTTAATCTTGAAGCGGCCCAGCATTAGGTCAAGGTCATCATAAATGACCAATAGGTCTTCCAAATCAACGTTATAACGCTTTACAATATCTTTAACGGCAATGCCGCTGTTATTCATAAAGGTAATAGGTTTCACAAAAGCCGCATCCAGTTCTTCGGAAACCGCCAGCATATACTCGCCTCTTCCTGCCTTGAACTTAAGTCCATGACGGGATGCCAATTCATCACACAGCTTAAAGCCAACATTGTGACGATTGCGGCGATATCGCGCTCCGGGATTTCCTAAACCGACAACAGCTTTCACAATATTATTCCTCTGTTGCTTCTTCGCCTTCTACGGCTTCTTCACCTACAACACCTTCAGCACTGCCTTCAATATCATCTTTAAAGACCTTAGGTGCAACAACGGCGATTACTAACAATTCACCTGATGAAGCGATTTCGAGATCATCATAATTTAAGTCTGAAATGTGCAAGTTATCACCAATGTTCAATGTTGAAATATCAACATCCAATTTCTGAGGAATTTCTGATGCTTTACACTTCACTTCAATTTCGTGAACGTTTACTTCAAGCTGGCCACCTTCAAGAACACCGGCACATGAACCTACAAAATTCAATGCAACAGATACCTGAACGATTTCACTCATACTAACACCCTGAAAATCAATATGAACGTAAGCTTCTGTTACGGGATGATATTGAATATCTTTGATTAGTGCTTTTTTCTTTTTTCCATCAATGCTAAGATCAATTAGCTGTTCACCGGCACGCAATACTTGAGCAAACTCAAGTTCATTTACTTGCAAAGCCTGTGCTTTTTGTTTTTGATAGAAAACTGCAGGAACAAAACCCTGTTTGCGAAGCTTTTTATTCGCTTCTTTGCCAAGTCCTTCTCGGACTTCTGTTTTCAATACGATTTCAGTCATTTATATAACTCCTTTTATACTCTAACTTTCAACATTAAACTCATAAAATAAATCTGAAATAGATTCGTTCATATGAGATCTCTGAATGGACGATGCAAACAGCGAGGCAACTGATACAATCTCCATATTCGGCAAAATCTTTTCTTCGGGCAGCGCAATGGTGTCCGTAGTGATAATGCGTGCGATCTGTGAATTCTTTAAACGCTCAATTGCCGGGCCTGATAACACAGCATGCGTAAAAGCGCAAATCACTTCTTTAGCACCCTCATCCTTTAAATGCTTTGCAGCGGCAACCAAAGTTCCGGCCGTATCTGCCATATCGTCAATAATAAGGCATTTCTTACCTTTTACATCACCGATGATATTCATAGCTTCAGCCACATTGTGCGCTGTTCTACGCTTATCGATAATTGCCAATCCTTTTTGCATATACATGGCAATGGAACGTGAACGTGCTACCGAACCCATATCGGGAGATACCACGACTAGATCCTCATCATCGAACATACCGTCATTTCTGAAATATTTCATCAACGCGGGACGAGAAAATAAGTGATCGAATGGGATATCTACATACCCCTGGATCTGCATGGAGTGCAAGTCCATTGCAATGATCCTGTTCGCACCGGCTTTAACGATCATATCCATAAAGAGCCTTGCTGAGATGGGAACACGAGGCTGATCCTTACGATCCTGTCTTGCATATCCATAGTAAGGAAGCACAACCGTAATCCTACCTGCCGATGAACGCTTCGCCGCATCAATAATGATCAGTAGTTCGATCAGATTGTCCGCAGGTTGACCGGTAGACTGTACAATGAAAACATCTTTACCTCTAATGTTTTCATCAAAGCGCACCCAAATTTCTCCATCAGAGAATTTTTTACGGGTCAGAGCACCAGGCTCTGTGCCCAAGGCTGTACAGATCTTTTTTGCCAATTCAGGATTTGAAGATCCTGAGAAAATTTTCAACTCACTGTGCTTCATGCTTCACTCCCTTTTATCCCAATTATACAAAAAAAGCCCGAATAATTATATCCAGGCTTTTTACAACGTGCTCAGGGGCAGGGATTCGAACCCCGATCGGTTGGACCAAAACCAACTGTCCTGCCATTGAACGACCCCCGAAGGTTATATAGGTTTAACGATCACAGCTTTTTCAAACAATGATCGTAACTTTTCTGCTTCTTCGCACGATTTGCAAATCCCAAACACAGTCGAGCCGGAACCCGACAAAGCGGCATAGACGGCTCCTGCATTTAGCAGACGCTCTTTAATCTTACCGATTTCCGGATATGATGGTATGATTGCATCATCAAAATTATTTTCAAAAAACCGCCAATTGATTTCATTTTCCAATAGGCTGGGTATTATAGCTTTTTTTGACTTCTCAGTCAAGGAAATTTTTAACTCCTTATAAGCCCAAGGTGTAGAAATATGAACATCCGGGAATACCAAAACGGCATACCAGTCTTTTGGTAGAGCAATTTCACTTAATTCATCACCTATCCCAACAGCATATTGTGTACCTCCTTTTAAGAAAAAAGGCACATCGGCACCCAAACCGGTAGCTATCTTTATAAGTTTATTCCGGTCGAGTCCTGCTTTTTCATTCAACCAATTTAAAATACATGCCGCGTTGGATGACCCTCCTCCCAGTCCCGCACCACTGGGAATATTTTTTTCAAGGTAAATATCCGCTCCAAAATCTACAGGCACGTAGGGAGTCATTTCAAGAATTGCTTTCATCACCAAATTATTTTCGTCCGTAGGAATATCTTCTTTATTGCAAGAAAGCTTAAAGCGCTCGAAAAACATACCTCGACGATTTTTTTCTTCTATCCTAATCTCATCCGCTAGATCTATTTCCTGAAATATTGTTTCCAATAAATGATATCCGTCCTCCGACCTGCGGCCGAGAATACGAAGACCGATATTTAATTTGGCATTGGAACGCAAAACCAGACTTCTCGTTGTAGGAGAAGAGGCCTCAGAATTCATTGTAAAAAAAGTTGAACGGTTCATTACTTATGGAGACACAATAATGTGGGAGTTTCCCAGCGTTTATGATCATTATTTATATGTATCGTGAGATTCGTTTAATATTCTCATGTTTACCTAAATACTCGACAATATAACCCAGTTCGGGACCATGCATATCGCCGGTCAAACCGATACGAATAGGCATCCAGAGATTTTTCCCTTTTACTCCCGTCTCGGTTTGAACTTCTTTCATAACAACTTTAAAATCATTCACTGTCAATTTATCAAGCTTACTTACTTTTTCGACATAGGCTTCAAATACTGCTTTTGTACTATCAAGTTCAAGCATTTCTTTTGCTTCAACAACAGGTTCTACAGCCTCACCGGTAAAAACCGATATTTTTTCAGGTATTTCTTTGAATGTTGCCAAAGAAGTCTTAACCGCCATCAACGCGGTATTGAGCTTATCCTCTTTAACTTTAACATCGCCCAACCATTTACGAGCTTCAACTAAGTATTTATCAACATCCATGTTCTTGATATACTGACCATTCATCCAGTCAAGTTTTTTAGTATCAAAAACCGCACCGGCCTTAGATATCTTGTTAATATCAAAGCTTGCAATCAATTCATCCATGGAATATATCTCATTCTTACCTCCCGGATTCCAACCCAACAAAGCCAGGAAGTTATTCAGGGCTTCGGGCGTATAACCCTTCTTGAGATAATCCTCAACAGCAACATCGCCTTGACGCTTAGAAAGCTTAGAACGATCGGGATTTAACAATAAAGGTAGATGCGCCATTTGCGGAGCTTTCCAACCGAAGCAGTCGTAGAGATACAAATGCTTAGGCACCGAAGGCAACCATTCTTCACCCCGGATCACATGGGTCACACCCATATAATGATCATCGATCACATTCGCAAGGTGATATGTCGGAAAGCCATC
This sequence comes from bacterium, assembly GCA_963676395.1. GTDB lineage: Bacteria > Fidelibacterota > Fidelibacteria > Fidelibacterales > Fidelibacteraceae > M50B103. Next base: position 572,143 of record OY781066.1, read on the forward strand.
CGATTTAACCAGTACCTGATCGTCAACCTGAGACCAAGCAATTTTTACATCGCGACGAACGATATCTCTAAACTCACATAAGCCTTCTGTAGGTGTTTTTAAGCGAATAACAAATTTTTCGGTCTTAGCACGCTCATCGGATTCTTCACGAGAAATATTTCGGCATTTACCATCATAACCGGTTGGTAATTTCTTTGCCATTTGTTCATTACGAAGTTCTTCAAGCCTTTCGGAGCTACAAAAACAGCGATAAGCCTTTCCCTCATCCATGAGTTTTTTCACTTCACGGTTATAAATATCATTACGTTCACTCTGAAAATAGGGAGCTTTGTCATCTTCTTTTCCCGGTCCGGCATCAAATTCCACACCCAACTGTTCTAAGGATGAAAGCAGATTTTCAACGGCACCTTCCACATAACGATTTTGATCTGTATCTTCGACACGAAGAATAAATTTTCCACCCTGTTGACGGGCAAATATATAGTTATAGAGAGCCGTTCTCTGGCTTCCAACGTGAACATAACCTGTGGGGCTTGGGGCAAAACGCGTGACAACGCTCATTGATTCTCCTTGTATCTTTTATCGAGCGTAATTTATACATTAATCAATGAAATTCAAATTGAATACGTGGCATTGGTAAATATACATGAAGATTAAACATGTTCAGCGTCCACCCAGCTAACTATTTTTTTCTCCGCCTCCAAAAGACGAACACCAACACCAGAACAACTAAACAAACCAGGGTAAACCAAAAGTATCGTCCCAATAATTTTTCCACCAATTCCCAATTTTCACCCAAAAAATAACCAAGAGTCAAAAAAGCAGCATTAAACACTAACGAGGAAATACTTACGTAAAGCAAAGTTAATCCGCTATTCATCCGGGTCATACCCGAAACAAGTGCAATTGCCGGACGCATTCCCAAAAATATGCGATTACCCAAAACGACCAATCCACCGTAATTCGACATGAGATCCTCGGTTTTAAGCATAAACTCGGAATTCGCGAAACGATAATTTTTTTCAAGAAAGAAATCGCGATCAAATCGACGACCGATCACATACATGATCATAAAACCCACAATAGCACCTAGAGCTGAAATAGCATATAGCCAATAGATATCATTGCGTGTAAAGTATAAACCAAACATATAAGCTGAAAACACCAGCATGGTATCACCGGGCAGGGGTGGAAATATATTTTCGATAAGATACCCGAGGAAAACCAGTAAAATATAGTGGATAGGTTCTAAATGAGAAAAAATATCAAGTACTTGATTAAAAAGTTCCATATTCATCACTTATATGAGAGTTTGTTAATTCCACATAGGGGACGGTCGCGATCGTTTCTTACAAAAAATACAATACTTAGGACTTACACATTCAACAGGCAAACAGCCATCGCCGCAATGCCCTCTTCCCTACCGGTAAAACCGAGGCGTTCTTCGGTAGTGGCTTTAACCGAAACCTGGGCGAGCTCAAGTCCTAGTTTTTCGGCAATATTCTTTCGCATGTCTTCGATATATGGTGCCACTTTAGGTTTTTGTAAAATCAAAGTCGCATCGATATTGTTAACGGTGTAAGCATTAACTTCCAAAAGCTTTCGCACACCATATAGTAAAAACATTGAATCAACATTTTTATACTGATCATCTGTATCCGGGAAATGTTGGCCAATATCACCCAAAGCGGCAGCACCAAGAATAGCATCCATAATGGCATGAACTAAAACATCGGCATCCGAATGACCATCTAGTCCTAGTTTATGGGGTATATCTACACCACCAAGAATGAGTTTACGGCCTTTTACCAGACGGTGAACATCATAACCTTGTCCAATTTTCTGCATATCTTCTCCTTTATCTCCTTTGAGAATTTGCTCTGCAAGGATCATATCACCCGGGCGAGTGATCTTTATATTTTCTGGAATATCTTCAATAATTTTAACTATTTCACCAAGTCGCTCAACCAGCATGGCATCATCGGTACCGTAAAAGCCATCTTCATAAGCTTTATCATACGCTTTTACTAAAATATCTTTCTTAAATATCTGCGGTGTATTAATCTGCCAGAGGCTTTTACGTTCGGGAGTACGAACGATAACATTATCTTTGGCTTCTTTCATGGTGTAGGTCGCGGGGACCGCCGCTATCGCGCCGGCGCAGTCCTGCATTAGCATTTCCGCTTCAGTAAAAATATCTTTCTTAAAAAAAGGTCGTGCCGCATCATGAACTGCCACGACCTCGCAGTCCTGCGAAAGCACATGCAATGCATTTTTGATAGAATCCTGACGTTCCACACCACCTTCCACCACTTTTATGGGGAAAGGTGCTTTAACATTGTCTAGAATTGTTAAAACATCAGCCCGTATTCCGATAGACACGGGAATGATCATTTCTTTTGCATTTGAATCAAAAAATGCCCGGATCGTGTGTTCTAAAATCGACGTTCCACGCACCTTAAGCAGAATCTTAGGCACATCACTCTTCATGCGCTTCCCCGCTCCGGCAGCGGGCAAAATAACAGATAATTTAGAATATTTTTTATTCATGCGTAATTATATCAATAATTGGTGGCATATCAAAGAAAGACAAAATTTATGATGAATTTGGATTATAAAAAAGGGCTGAAATTTTCAGCCCCTACTTTTTTCTGTACTTTTAATCTTTCTTTAGATAATCATCATGGCATCACCGTAAGAATAGAAGTTATACTTCTCTTTTACGGCTTCGGCGTAGGCATCCATAATCAGATCGTGCCCCGCTAATGCAGAAACCATCATGATCAAAGTTGATTTTGGCTGATGGAAGTTTGTTATCAAAGCATCTACTACCTGAAAATCGTAAGGTGGATAGATAAATTTATCTGTCCACGTATTTTTAGGATTCACATCCGTACCGGAGATCAAGGATGACTCCAAAGAGCGAACGGTTGATGTACCAACGGCAACAATGCGCCCACCGGCCTTTTTGGTTCCATTGATCATATCGGCCGTTTTCTTGGTAATTTTAAAATACTCCGAATCCATTTGATGGCGACGAAGGTCTTCTACCTGTACCGAACGGAAAGTTCCCAAACCGATATGCAAAGTAACATTGGTTACTTTTGTGCCTTTCTTTTCGATCTGCTCAAGAACCGGTTCGGTAAAATGCAAACCTGCTGTTGGTGCGGCAACTGCACCCAATTCTTTTGCCATCACTGTTTGATAACGTTCTTTATCCAGATCTTCGCTTTCGCGTTTGATATACGGGGGCAAAGGTGATTTCCCATTGGCCATAACGTATTTCATAAACGTAGCTTTAGTGCAATTATGACGGATAACGCGACCACCTGAAATTGTATTATCAATTACATCTGCGTAGATCTTATCGGTAAAACGCAATTTATTACCAATTCGCACCTTGCGTGCAGGTTTAACAAGCACTTCCCAAATCTGATCTTCAAGCGAACGAAGTAAAAACACTTCAACTTCTGAATCAGTTTTATCTTTATATGCAAATAAACGCGCAGGGAAAACTTTTGTATTATTGTAAACAAGACAATCACTGGGTTTAAGGAATTTTTTCACATCTTTAAACATATGATGAGTAAAAGTTCCCTTATCGCGATCTACGACCATCAAACGGTCTTCACCGCGTTTGTCGCTGGGGTATTGAGCAACCAACTCATCCGGCAGATCAAAATCAAAGTCGGAGAGACGGAAAGCTTTTGGCTGAGTGTTAAAAATCTCAAATTTCGTCATTGAACAAACTCCCTTGAGAATTTGGTTTCTGTTTTTCCATATTCAAATGCGTATAGGTTCTCTCAAGTGCAACACGTCCCCGTGCAGTACGTTGCAAAAACCCCTCTTGTATCAGAAACGGTTCGTACACTTCTTCGATGGTATCGGCTTCTTCCCCAATAGCTACTGCTAAATTCTGCAGACCTACCGGGCCACCTCCAAAATGCGTCACTAATGTCAATAATATCCTTCTATCCATGGTATCCAAACCGATCTCATCGATCTCTAACATGTCCAGGGCTTTGTCTGCAATCTCTTTTGTGATCACACCATCACCACGGACTTGTGCATAATCTCTACATCGTTTTAATATTCTATTTGCGATCCTGGGTGTTCCCCTTGAACGCTTACCTAATTCCACGGCACCATCTTTGGTTATTTCAACATCAAGCAACTTTGCTGAACGCATAACGATCTTTAAAAGATCTTGATGATTGTAATATTCCATTCTTAAGATAATACCAAAACGATCACGGATTGGCGATGTCAATAGCCCGGCACGCGTTGTTGCACCAACTAAAGTAAATCCTTCCAAATTCAGTTGAATGCTCCTGGCACTGGGACCTTTATCAATCATGATGTCAATTCTGTAATCCTCCATGGCGGAATACAGATATTCTTCAACGACTCTGTTCATTCTGTGGATCTCGTCAATAAACAGCACATCGCTTTTTTCAAGATTAGTCAACACGCCGGCAAGATCCCCGGCTCGTTCCAAAACAGGTCCGGAAGATACCTTTATGCTTGAGTTTAACTCATTTGCAATAATATTCGCTAAGGTCGTTTTACCTAAGCCCGGAGGTCCAAAAAGCAAAACATGATCCAATGGTTCGTTTCGTTTTTGGGCTGCTTCTATGTAAATCTTTAACTTATCCAGAAGCTTCTTTTGACCGATAAACTCATCTAACGATCGCGGACGGAGCGTGAATTCCAACTCCTCTTCCATTGTCCCAAGTTCCGGATTTATAATTTCTGATCTCATATATTCAATATCATATTCAGCGCGTAATTTACGATTTTTTTCACAATTTAGCTATTCCTTTTTGATTTATAGCTTAGGGTCATGCGGTTTGAGCTGAAAATCAACAAAATAATTCAAATATTTGGAATTATAACAGCGACTTTGGTGTACCTGCTGCAGCACACGGATCACTGCTTTGTATAGGTATATCCATTTTGGATATAAAGTCTATTACCTTCAATAGCATACTTAAATGTATAATACGTACGAACCAATTTCAAAGAATATGTCGTATCGGTATAAGTATAATCACCGGTTCTCATAGCAACGCCCCCTGAGGATGCCGTATAATTTCTCAGTTCATATTGAAGATTTTCTTTAAATGTGATCATTTCCCAATCATCTGTATAGTAATTTACATACTTCCAGGAACCAATAAGATTATTTTCAAATTGAGGCTCCGTATTGCACCCCGTCAGCACAAGTGCCAGAAGTGTAATAACGACAAATAATAGGCATGTTAATTTTTTCATATGTTTAATATAGAAATTTTTAAAAGCATTTATTAATGTTTTCCCGTTAAAATTACAAGAAACAGATATCTGTTTCTTACCAAAAATCCAATAAGACAGGCTTCAATTGATATATATTTTGTGTCACAAATGTTTTCTACGACTTTACGTGAGCTAAGATTCTTATTTGGTATTTTACACTTTATAAGTTAAATTTGAGCCTAATTAAATCATGGAGAAAGAATGGACTGGGATATCGTCATAGGTTTGGAAGTACACGTACAGTTAAACACTGAAACAAAAGCCTTTTGTTCGTGCAAGGTTAATTATGGTGATGCGCCCAATACAAATGTGTGCCCACGTTGCTTAGGTTATCCCGGCTCTTTACCGGTTTTAAATAAGGAAGTCGTAAATTCCGCAATAAAACTGGGATTGGCAACAAACTGTTCCATCCGCCCTTTTTCAACTTTTGCCAGAAAAAATTATTTTTATCCGGACCTCCCCAAAGGTTACCAGATATCTCAATATGATGACCCGATCTGTTATGAAGGTTATATTGATACCATTGTTAATGGTATACCAAAACGCATTGGCTTAACTCGAATTCATATGGAAGAAGATGCGGGTAAATCCATACACAGTGACCAGGGTACACTGGTTGATTTAAATCGCTGCGGTACTCCTCTATTGGAAATTGTTTCGGAACCCGATATGTTTTCCCCTGCAGAAGCTTACGCCTACTTGACAACACTAAAACAGATCGTTCGATATACGGGTGTCTCAGACTGCAACATGGAAGAAGGCTCCATGCGCTGTGATGCAAATATATCTATCAAACCAAGAGGGCAAAAAGAACTCGGCACACGTACCGAATTAAAAAACATGAACTCCTTCAAGAATGTTGAGCGAGCTTTAATATATGAAGCAAAACGTCAGCAAGAAGTACTTGAAGCCGGCGGTAAAATCAAGCAACAAACCCTGCTTTGGGATGAAGCGTCCGGTATAACAAAATCCATGCGAGGTAAAGAAGATTCACACGATTACCGATATTTCCCGGAACCCGACCTCTCTCCCGTTTATGTAGATGAAGCATGGATAGAAAGAATCCGTAAAGATCTTCCCGAATCACCTTCCGCACGCACACAACGTTTTGTTGATTCTTTCGGATTTACTAATGGCGATGCTGCCGTACTGACATCAGAAAAAGAGATCGCGGATTATTTTGAAGCAACACTCAAAGAATTTAATAACCCAAAACTTGTATTCAACTGGGTTCGTAATGAGATCCTCAGAATTCTTGTGGATACCGGTAAAAACATAGATAAATCACCCGTTACCCCCAAAGCACTCGCGGAGCTATTAACCTTTCTTGATAAAAAAGAAATAACCGCGCAGACCGCAAAAGCCGTTATTGACGATATGGCCGCAAGCGGTAAATCTGCGGCTACCATTATCGACGAAAAAGGTCTAAAGCAAATCTCTGACTCCTCTGCTCTGGAAGCTATGGTGGATGAAGTCATTGCAAATAACGAAGCTAATGTTAAACGCTTCCGCGAAGGTGAAACAAAGCTAATGGGATTCTTTATCGGTCAGATCATGCGCGCAAGTAAAGGTCAGGCCGACCAGGCACTCGCTCGCGAGATACTGATGAAAAAACTCGGATAACATCATGAGCAAATTACTTTGCGTTGATATTGGTAATACAAATATCGTTTTAGCTATCATGCGAAACGAAAAATTACTGACAAGTGCTAGAATACCTTCAACACCACTACTTAATGACACAGAATATGATACTGCCATACGTGATCTTATCATATCAAGTAAACTTAAATTAAAAAAATTTGACGGTGCCATTATTTCTTCGGTTGTTCCAAGATTAACCGTTCCCCTTAAAAAAGTCTGTGATATTATTTTTTCTACAGAAACATTGGTTATTGATCACAATCTTCAACTTAAACTAAAGATTAAATACGATGATCCTTCTGAAGTAGGAGCCGATCGGATCTGTAATGCGGTTGGGGCATATAATCGCTACAAAGCTCCGTTGATCGTGGTAGATATGGGAACCGCTACAACATTTGATATTGTTTCAAGAAATAATGAATACCTTGGTGGTGTGATCATGCCCGGTTTAGAGACAGCGGGTCGTGATCTTTTTGAACGCGCAGCAAAACTTCCACGAGTCAGCTTTGATTTCCCCAAAAAAGTCTTGGGTAGAAACACAAGGGAAAGCATGCAATCTGGACTGATGTGGGGAACCATTGATCAAATAGATGGTATGATTAAACGAGTTTCCGCTGAATGGCAGGAAGATAATATAACAGTAATCGCCACCGGAGGATTATCAGAGATTATCACGCCACATTCACGGTATATCAAAGAAGCAAACAAAGCCCTCACACTATTGGGAATGGTCGATATTTTTGAGGAGATACGGAGCTGATCATGAAAAGAATCATCATAATTCTAATTCTTATGCTAAGCATTTTAACAGCTGCTGACTATAACTCAATGGGATCCGTAAAAAGAAGCTATGCCATAGACCTAAGGATGACTGATTACGGATCAAGTCTGGGCGGAAACATGCAATGGAAGTTATTAAATAATTTTCATGTAGGTACTACAGTAAATTGGACCTTTGTTTCCAGCGGTAAAGAATATACTTGGACTGATCCTTATACGGGCTATACTCAAAGGATCAATACCATTCACTTAGATTTCGTTAAAGCCGGAATATTTCTAAAAAAACACTTTTTTACCCGTCAACTGGATAACACCTTTGCCCCTTACGTATCTCTTCAGGCTGGCCCTGTTCTTGCCATTGATACCGATAATGATCCATGGGCAAATTTGAGCCGTTACGGAGATGCTGAATTCCATTTAGGGTTTTATTCACATATTCATTTGGGCATTGATTTTATGATGGAAAATCACTCCACCGCCGGAATTGCTCTTGGTTATGAAATCAATGCATTTGGCACAGCAGTAGACGAAGAATTTTTAAAACCTAACTGGAACGGTGCAGCCATTGTATTAAATTACGGACGGTATTTCTAAATGGCTCATGAACAATTTTTCTACTCACCGCTCATTCAGGGTAATTCCATTATTATTGAAGGGAATGAGCACCAACACCTGTCCCGCGTTATGCGAAAAAAAGCAGGTGATTTAATTTGGATCTCCGATGGTAAGGGGATTGCATACGAAACCCAACTTAAGTCAATAGAAAAAGAACTAAGCCAAGCAGAAATAATCAAAAAGCATGTAAATTTCGGCGAACCCGAAAACAAAGTATCGCTTGCGGTTGGAATGATCAAAGCATCACATTGGGAGATTTTGCTTGAAAAAGCCGTCGAATTGGGTGTCCACGAAATATATCCTCTTCTAACGCAATATACTCAATATAAAAATCTCAAAAGAGAGCGAAACGAAAAAATCTTACTTTCAGCGATGAAGCAATCCGGTCGTTCATATCTACCGCACCTTCATAACCCAATGAAATTTGATGAATTTTGTATGCTTGATATGCAAAAAGAAAAGATCATATGCGACAATCAAGGCGAATATACGACACTTGAAAGACGTGATAAAACAAAAGACTTTATAGTTCTAATCGGACCCGAAGGTGGCTTCTCAATAGATGAGGTCACCACAGCCAAAAAAAAGAGCTATACTCCCATCTCACTTTCAAATCGTAGACTTCGCACCGAAACAGCCTGTTTTGCCGCATTATCAATGCTAAGCTATTCATAGAACAAACAACTTCCTGTCTATCAGATAATAATGCTTTCATGTTTTTGGCAATGTGGGTATATTCTAGCGAGTAATTAAGTAATAATATATCGTTAAATCTATCAGGGTAAATCACGTTCAAAACGATGAAAGACGAAATTACAAAAAGCATAAACCGAGACCCCAAGATTGGGATACTTAAAGAAATTGTTGATTATAACAATATCATCCTTTTTGAATTAGATTTAAACTCAGCAAAAAAATTAAAATTCACAAACTCAAATTTTGAGAGCACTACAGGTTTTTCAGATAAAGATTTTGATACAATCGACAACCTACTAAACAAACTGATCCACCCCGATGACCACAAGATTATAACCCCCATTATATCAGAACCCGTTTCATCCGATTTTGAAATAAGGTGGATCACTAAAGATAACAGAATTATATGGTTGGAACACCATGTTAGAGTCACTGATGATGAAATATTATATGGTTGGGCGCGTGAAATTACGCAAAAGGAAGAAGCTGAAAAACTCTTAGTAAAAAATGAAAAACAATTTTCATTGTTATTTAAAAACATGGAACAAGGCTTTGCCTTGCATGAAATGATATATGATGAAAATGGCAAAGGTATAAATTATCGTTTTATCTTGATTAACGAAGCATTTGAAAAACTCATTGGCGTTAAGCGAGATAAATTAATTGGAAAAACAGTACTGGACGTATTGCCCAAAATCGAAAGTACCTGGATAGAAACCTTCTCAAAGGTTGCCACGAACGGAAAATCTTTACATTTTAAAAATTACTCCCAAGAATTTAATAAACACTATGATATTGTTGCTTATTCACCTCAAAAAGGATTTTTCGCAACCATTTTCACAGATATTTCAAAAAGCATGCAGTATCAAAAAGAATTATTAGAAGCAAAAGAGAGGGCAGAGCAAGGTGACTTGCTTAAAACTGAGTTCTTGCAAAATCTCTCTCATGAAATCCGCACTCCAATGAATGGTATAGTCGGTTTTTCAAAACTTCTTGCTACAAAAACTCTCAATAAAGATAAAGTAAAATCATATACCGATATTATCAATAACAGTGCAATACAATTAATGAGAATCATTGATGATGTACTTGAGATATCTACACTGGAAACGAAGCAGGTCAGATTAAATATCGAAGATATCTCTATCAACACCTTGCTGACAGAATTGTATTCCATTTTTAAAATAGATGCTGAACAATCAAACTTAGAATTCAAGCTAAATTTATTTGATGAAAGCTCTAACAATAAATGCTATATTAAAAGTGATAAAACCAAACTTAGTAAGATCATTAACAATCTTCTTAGTAACGCATTTAAGTATACCGAACAAGGTTATATAGAATTAGGTTATTTTTACGATGAAGAGGCGATCAATATCTATGTAAAAGACTCCGGTATTGGTATTGATCCCGAAAACTTTTCACTCATTTTTCATCGTTTCTCGCAAGAAAATAAAATTCTCTCAAACAAAGTTGGTGGACTTGGTTTAGGATTATCCATAGCAAAAGAAAACACGGAACTCCTGGGAGGAAGAATCTGGGTAGAATCTCAGAAAGGTAGTGGCTCTACATTTATGATATATCTTCCCCTAAAAGCATTTGACAGCACGAATTGAGGACAATATGGATACAAATCAAAAAAAGTATAAAATTTTAATTGCCGAAGATGAAGAAATTAATTTTATATTCTTACGAGAAATTTTCTCTTCAATGGAAGACTTACAGTTTGAATTGATCCACGCAAAAAATGGTCAGGAAGCTATTGATTATTTTAAAAATATAAATGATATTTCCATGATCCTTATGGATATTAAAATGCCGGTTATGAATGGGCTGGATGCAGTAAAAATAATTAAAGAGATTAAGCCCGATCAGCCAATTATTATTCAATCTGCATATGCAAGTGATTCGGATAAAGAGATTGCGCTCCAGAACGGTTGCGATGATTATCTTTCAAAGCCAATTGACATGGATAGATTGTCAGAGATCACTCATAAGTATTGCAAAAAAGGATCTTGATCCATGAAAATCGAACTTAGATATTTTTCCGGGACAGGAAATTCTTGGACTGTTTTAAATACTTGCTATAAAATCTTTAAAGAAGCCAAACATGAGGTCTCAATCAAAGCCCTGGATATTACAGAAAAAAGCATTGAGGCAGACCTTATTGGTTTTGCTTTTCCAATACATGCTTTTGGTTTACCGGATATTATCAGAAAATACATTCGTTTTCTTCCTGAGTTTAAACATAAACAAAAGGTATTCATTCTCATGACTGCAGGTGATGTAATAGGGTCTTGTTCGGCCGCTCAAAGGATCGAGACCTTATTGATTCCCAAGAATGCAGTAACTATTGCCTCCGAAGTCATCAAAATGCCGAATAATTGGATCACCTTCAGCTCTACCCAAGAAAAAGAAATAAATGAAGGTATGATCAATGCGGGAGTTGAAAAAGCAAAGATTATTGCTCTTAAAGTAATGAACAATGAGATCTCAAAATTTGACATTAAACGTATCCCCGTTTTTTTCAGATATCTGGGAAACACTATCAATATACTCTTTCGTTCAAGTGGAAGAAAACAACTAACGCGACTTTTTAGCACGTACGATACTTGTAATGGTTGCGGCCTATGTGCTCAAACCTGTCCAACAAACAGTATTGAGATCATTAATAATAAGCCAAAATGGTTAAAAAGCTGTGCACAATGCATGCGCTGTGTAAACATTTGTCCACAGGAAGCTATTTTCCAAAAAATGGGTGGTCATACAAAATTAAAAGAAAAGTATTTGGCACCGGGATTTCCAATTAACAATTGATATTGGATCATTGACAATAAATTAGTATTGGATACATATTTTAATTTTATTACCATAAGATACAATCTGTAAAGACACAAGATATTACGTCTTTACAAAAACCAAAATAAATATCGAGGATTCCCTTAATGAAAAAGATCATTGTGCTATTCTTATTATCATGTATGGTTTTTGCTGTTGCCAGTGAAGAATTAAGTTGGACAATAAGTGAATTTAAATATCCGGGAAGAGTGTTTGAAAATGAAGTTGGTCATTTTTATGCCGAAAGAGGTTTAGACACAAAACTGGGAAAGCTATGGCCCGGAAGCAAAGTAACACCCATTCAACAAAGTCATGGTGCCTATCAAGTTAAATTCAATAACGGTCAAACTGGTTGGGTATCATTCCTGAATATAAAAGAAGCTCTGGATGTTGAGATCACAAAAGAATGTAATCTTTATTCCATCGATTTCCTCAGCGGTACAACCCAAATGGATAAAATTATTACGATCCTACCCAAAGGTGAAATTGTAACACTGTATGCTGTCGGAAATGATGGTGAGTATCAGGTTAAGACCCAAAAAGGCAAACGTGGTTCTGTCATGCAAAACTATGCTGATCCGGTTACCGAAAAAATGGTAAAAGAATATAATCGAGAAGATGAACATAAGTTCTTTTTTAAAGAAAATTTGGATGAACTGACCATAAATAAAAACAGTCAAGAATTAGAAAGTGTTTTAGGTTCTCCTTGTGCTATCGTAAACAAAATAAATAAATCAATCTGGTATTATACCAATGTCGAGGTGCTTGCAAATGATCTACGCTATGACGGTATCATTTACAATATTCAAAATGATCTTGCTATATCCAATGAATTACAAGGTGAAGGTTACACAGAATTCATTGACAAACTGCCCTTTTATCATAGCATAAAAAAGAATAACAAATTAAACATCATGAACAAAACCTCAAAATTTACATTATTTGAAAACGTTCGTGAACGACACTGGATCTTGCGAATTCTTATTAGATTATTACAAATTATTATTATTGTTGTATTCTTTTCTATTGCAAGAATTCTAGCATTCCAAGTCATGAAACTTTTTGCACTCTTACGCTTTTTACCTAACGGTATTGTTTTGTTATTATCTTGGACTACCAATCTTATATTTAACTATATATACTTCATCTACTTGATTGCTCATGTTATTACCGAAGACTATATTTTTACCGCCGTCGTCATGTTGATCATGCTGGTTTTCGGTCACCGCAAGATCAGTAACCGGATCAGATATCACCGTTGCCCCGCCTGTCATTTAATGTGGACAGCCGTAGATGAAGGTTCTGCTGTTGTGGGTAAAAAACATATAACAGAGAACAAATCAAGAACGCAATTAACAAATCAATATACCAACGGCAGTGGTCAACAGGTTAATGTTTACACCAAATTCAAATGGCAAGAACATATGACTGAAAAACAGATAAAGGACTATCGTTTCTGTGCAAACTGCGGTTACCGATGGAACGTAGAAAGAACCGAAACGGTTAACGGGCACGTTTAATTGATAATTAAAGTGTTTAAATGAGTTATACAAGCAACAATATAATTGTGTAGAGGCCTAAAATCTTACGTCTTTACATTTACAAACTAAAATTTCGGGGTTATATGAAAACTTCAACAATAAAATTATTACTTCTAAGCATCTTCCTCCTTTCCTCATGCGCATCTCTCCAGAATTCTATCGAACCTCTCAATGATTATCCCCACTGGCATAAGCGTATGGAAAAATTTACGGCAGAAGCGGATAGCATTAAAAATGGGGCAGTTATTTTTTTAGGAAACTCTATCACTGAAGGTTTTAATCTGGATAAATACTTTCCCGATATAAATACTGTTAATCGTGGTATCATTTCAGATCATATCGATGGTGCGATAAAACGTTTACCCCTATGTTTGGGGGATGCAGACGATATTCGCTTATTCATTCTGCTTGGCATCAATGATATCGGTGCAAAACGCAGTGAAAAAACCATTAAATATCTTTATCGAGAATTACTAAAAGAAATAAGCGATAACTATGATTATGATGTTTATCTGCATTCTATTCTTCCCACCTCCCCTCGCTGGAAAAATTGCCCTCCACAAACCATTCGTAATATCAATGCCTACATTAAAAAACTCGCAAAAAAATATAATATGACCTACATTGATATCTATCCCCTCTTTCTTCAAGAAGGCGGTGATTACGCAAAAGATGAACTTTTTAGAGATGGGCTACATCCCAATGAAAAAGGTTATGAGATCTGGGTGCAAGTATTGAGAAAATATATCAAGTAACGTTATTTATTGATCCAACACTAACAATTTAATTTGAATCAAATATTTTAAAGCAAAACAAAAACGGGTGAACCGTAAGTTCACCCGCATATAATTTTATTCTAAATCTTCAACTCTATTTTATCGTTTCATCAATGTATTCGTATTTGATGTCTTATTCACTTTGATCTTCTTAACCTTTTCAACACGAGCTAGACCGGGTTTGGAATCAAATGATTTATTAAGTTGATTCTTTTTTGTCATTTGTATATTGCCGATTTCTGATTTAGCAAACTTCCCAACAGCCTGTGTAAATATTGTGGGAAATTCATATATATGAGTAATATCTGAAGCACAACCATCAACATCGTAGTATTCATAAACATATAATAGTGAATCCGGATGTGGGTCTGCTGCTAATACTTTTACATCCCACATCACATCCCCTTCGGCTTTCCAAATATAGCCCTCCATGGGGTTGATGAGATCATCACCTAAATCATCTTCTCCCCAGGAGGGATCTGTTGATTTGCTTAAGTATACTCTGTCAATTCTATAGGTAGGGTGTAGATTGTTTAGCTGAATTTCACAAGCATTGGGCACTAATTCAAAGCGATACTGTGTGCCGGGAAACCATGACATTGTTTCTTCTGTTAAAAACATATAGCGGCCACCGTATTCGGTTTCGACCGAGCCATCAACCATAAAACTGGCTAAGAGACTATCATTACCTCCAAAATAAAGAGCATCGTTATTTTCGATCATACACATTGCAGAATCAACAGAACCATTTTTAATGGTAATATTTGACAAGGTTGAGTTAATAGTATGAACAACAGTTTCACCATCGGTTACAGTTGCGGTTTGAGAATAGTCACCGATCCAGTCTCCGGTAGCTTCTACCGGAACAGTTCTAGCTGAACCTTTAACAGTAGCAACCGAATATGTGGCGGTTGTATCACCACTATTCAAAACAACATCAGCTTCATCATTAACGCTGACCATGATCTGTGATGGTGTTAAATTGGCTACTTTTACATAACCTTCTCCACTACAGCTAAACAATAAAAACAGTACCAAGATCAGAGGGAATATTGTTCTTTTCATTTTTCTTCCTTTATTTTTCCAATTTCACAAACAGTTTCAATCCCACCACGAACATTATAGAGAGTTCTAATATATAATTCTTTAGGGTCTAACAATGCTTTCAGGTCTCTATACAATCTACTTGTCATATCTTCCTGATATATCCCAACATTACGATATGACAAATAATAATATTTTAATGATTTCAATTCAACGATCTTGCCATTGGGCACATACGATACATCAACCACGGCAATATCAGGTAATCCACTAAATGGGCATACGGCAGAAAATTCAGGGTAATTCATGTGAACAACTTGATCTTCACCTTCGTATGGTAGAGTTTCTAAAAGATCAGCTCTAATATGTGAATGATCTTCGAATGCTAGTGTTAATCCTTCCGCTTTGGGCATATTTTTCCTTCTTTTTACAAAAATATCAATTGAGGTGCATAATTCAAATGAAATATTTCTATTTATCGAACTTCTTAATAATCAGCGTTTTTGCTTCTTCTACGATATACTCGAGTTTTGGTTCCGTATCAAAGTTTATCCATTCATCGGGTGCATACTTTCTAAACCAGGTCATTTGCCGCTTCGCGAAACGTCGTGTGTTTTGTTGTATCGCGGCTACCGCCGAAGTAAGATCCTTATCCCCATTCAAATATTCAAATATCTCTTTATAGCCTACCGTATTCAGAGCATTTAGTTCCTGAGTATATCCTTTTCCAAGAAGTCCTTTGACCTCTTCGACCAAACCCTTTTCCACCATAGACTCTACTCGCTTATTAATCCGCTCATACAGCAATGATCTTTCCGGAGCAATACCAATAAGCATATGAGGCCAAGGGAAAGCTTCTTCTTTCTCTTGATAAATCTCAGATGGCTTCCTTCCACTGATATGCCATATCTCCAAAGCACGACAAACACGCTTGGGATTCATGGAATCAATAACCGCCGCATGCTGAGGATCTATTTGTTTTAACTCCTCGACTAATGTCGGCCATCCTTCATATTTGGCTCGTTTTTGAATTTGTGCTCTAAGCAATTCATCAGTATAGAGACTATCAGATATCATACCACGCACAGCTTGTACATATAAACCCGAACCACCACAAACGATAATACTCTTACCTTCATTCATTTTTCCGGCAATGATCTTTCTTGCCTCTAATCCAAACTCGCCGGCCGAAAAACTTTCATCGGGATATTTAGTGTTTATAAAATGATGCTTTACGCGCGCGAGTTCCATTTCGGTAGGCGTAGCCGTACCGATATCCATATACCTAAAAACCTGACGGCTATCCGCCGAAATAATATCAGCATCAAGCCACTCAGCCATTTCGAGAGATAAAGAGGTTTTACCGCTCGCTGTCGGACCGACTATAAACAGACAAATATTTTGTTTCGGTTTATTTTTCATAAAATAACAATGAGAAATCAAAACATGAAACGGAATGCGTTAATGCACCGACCGAGATCACATCAACACCGGTTTGTGCGATTGCTTCAACAGTCTTTATGTTAACATTTCCGGAAGCTTCCAGTAAAACGTCTCCATGCGGATGGGCGACAGCTTCTCGCAACTCTTCATTGCTAAAATGGTCAAGCATGATCATTTTAATCGGATATGTCGCTGCTCGTTTATATTCATCCATATCGGTGACTTCTATTTCAATATCCAAATGACGATCATTGGCATAATCCATCGCAGAATCTAAGGCTTTTTCCAAACCACCTGCCCAACGAATATGATTCTCTTTGATCAGTATCATGTCATACAAAGCATAACGATGATTTTCGGCACCGCCGCAAGTAACTGCGTATTTATCCAATATGCGCAAATTCGGCAAGGTCTTACGTGTATCATATATCTTACAATTGGTTCCTGTGGTCTTTTTTACAAACTCTGCCGATAAAGTTGCAATCCCGGACATCCGCCCGATAATATTCAAAGCCGTGCGTTCAGCAGTTAAGATACTTCTACCCTGCCCCCTGATATTCAGTAAACTTTGACCTTTTGTAATTACGTCTCCGTCTTTGCAATATTTTTCTATTTTTAACGAATTGTCATATAATTCAAACACTCTGGCCGCAACATCAATGCCTGCCAAAATACCATCTTGCTTTGCGACGATCTCCGCCTCTGCAATTAAATCGACCTGCATAGCCAATGATGTTACATCACCACTACCTACATCTTCTTTTAAAGCGTTTATAATAATATTATCTACGATTTCCCAATTGAGTGATTTCATAAGATAACCTTATTTTTTAATGATCAATTGATCGTGAAGCTCACCACTAGCGGTATAACTCTTATAGATCAGTCGCTTCTTTTTAAATTCCAGTGTTTGGAAATATTGCACGCCTTCTTTGCCTTTCTTGGCATAAAGATGATCAAACTTTGATTTGAATGGATACATTTTTGCTCCTGCAACAGAAATAACATAATTCACACCTTGAGAAGGTTTTTTAACGATCTTACCTTCTTTAAGCGGAAAGGTTCGTGTATAAGAATGATCATGTCCCTGAAGTACCATATTTACACCATATTTTTCAAATAGTGGAATAAATAATTCACGCATTCTGGGATAATCTCGCTCCCAGCCACAAGGATAAAAGCCCTGATGTATTCCAACGATCGTCCATGTATTCTCATTATCCTTCAATATATCTTCCAGCCAACGTGCTTGATCTTCCCATCTTTCATTTCCATTTAATACTACATAACGAACGCCGCGATAGTCAAGATAATAACATGTTTCTTCAAGTCCTTCAGGACCATTTTCAGGGTGATTGAAATGAGGGCAAATTGTTTCGGGAAGTTCACTGCGATGATCCCGGTAGGCCCATAAGTATTCGTGATTACCAACAGCCATAATATGAGGATATGTTGCAAATATCGTTTTACCACCTTTAAAATATGCATCCCATTGCCAATTCTCATACGGATAGTCAACCATGTCGCCTGCAACATACCAAAATGCGGCATCCGGAGCAGTTTTGAGGGCTTTATCGTACAATCTGGGTAAATAGGTCTCATAACCCCATTGGGGGTCTCCAAGATAGACTATGGAGTAATTTAACGCCTCATCTTTTGCCGTTTTGAAAACATACCAAGGTGATTCGTCCCGGTGATCTCCCACACGATATGCATATTCCGTTCCAGGCTTAAGATCTTTCAATATCACTGAGCAAACATAATGTGCTACACTTTTAGTGGTGTCAGTATAAACGACGTCAGGTTCAAGTACAAGAGTTTTAGCACGAGTATGCATCTTTATATCATCTGCATTTTCAATATATTCTACATAAGCACTTTCAACCTTTTCATAAAAGCGAAAAGTTATCGCCATAGAGGTTTCGGGTTCTTCCGTAAGGTTAATGATGATCCGTTGCGGTTCTACAGCAATCAGCATGGTGATCAATGTCAAGATCAGTAATATCATTTTTTTCATAGTGCTTCTTCCTTAAATTTTATTGCATCATTTAATTTACAACAAATGTATGAAATTAAAAATCAAGAATCAAAAGTTGCAAAAAAAATAATCTAAATATAGCTATCTCTCAGGATTGCAGTCCTTAAATATCAAGAAAATCCGATTTTTAATTATTTGTTATACTCAATAGCCTGGGTTTAAGCCGAAAAAAAACAAATTAAGTTTAAGGATAAAAATCCGAGTAAATAAAAGAGAACCGGGCTCTCGAATTTAATTGAGATATCCCGGCTCTTTCTGAATTTATTAATGTGTATTACTTAATTAATAGCATTTTTTTGGTATCAACCCAATTCCCTGCTTGCAGGCGATAAAAATAGACACCACCGGCCAAGTCAGAAGCATCAAAATGAACACTATAATTACCCGCAGCACGAACACCATTAAGCAATGTTGCTACTTTCTTGCCGTTCAAACTATAGATCGACAGCTCAACATGTGCATCCGATGACAACTGAAAATCAATACATGTACTTGGGTTAAAGGGATTCGGATAATTTTGCAGCAATTTAAAGTTTTCGGGAATGACATTCGCATCATGATCTTCAATGGCGGTCCATGTCGGATAGATGACCCTGACTCTATCAATATACATTGATCCTGATGTTGCTTTATCATCAATTCGTAATCTTAATCCTTTAAATTTCAAAGGATACAATTGCTCACCATCAGCCGGCAGCATTTTGCTAAAATCAAGATACTGTGTCCTGTATTCATTTTTGTATTTTAATGATGAGGCACATTTTACACTGTACTCTACACCTCTGTTATCTTCCATGAGTGCATAGATCCAGTTTTTATTGCTATCGCTTTCAACATCAATCAAAATATCCGAAGGAACACCATACAGATCAATCGCATTTGTTTCCAGATAAATATTCCCATCTTCGTCACCTGTACGAGTATAGTCAACTTGTATAGCCTTTGTACCGGTGCCGGTTGATCTATCGCATAAAGATATGGATGTATTAGCCTCATCAATGTATGCATCCGTTCTCATATTCCATGCTGAAATACTTTCTATCTCATCTACCACGATCTCGCCTTCACCGATCTGTACACGCACCCGAACTGTATCGATTTCGTCGCCGTAGGCGATGACAACATCAGTTTCACCGCCTTGCTTGCCAATAATTACACCTTCCGAATCTATTTCCGCAATTGTGGGATCTAGTATGGTAAATTCAAATAATTCATTACTGAAAACTCGTGTACCTCCACCTTCGGTAGTGGCACTTACCTGATATTCAACACTGTTAACCGTATCCAATGTTAGTGTATCCGGGTATACACTTAAATTTTTCAACTCAATAATGTGTATTTTTACCGAATCTGACTCGCCATCAAATAATGTTTTTATGTACGTATCGCCATCATTCTCAAAGGCTGTAAACACGTTAGCGTCGAAATTTCCTAAACTTTGATCATAATCAACAGTAATTTGACTCCAATCTAAAATTTCGATAGGATTATAATATTCATCCCAACCACTAAACCCGGTTTCAACACTTTTATTTTTATATACGGCAACACTATCTACACCTTTTTGTAAATGAACAAAGCTTCCACCACTTGGCGCAGATGAGACACAAACCAACGCATTGGCAACACTTCGCTCACCACCATCAGAAGGTGAATTTTTCACATTGTTCCTCACAACAATAGCAGAGGATCCACCACCATCAAGATTCATTGCGTGTTCAGCACCAATGAACTTAAAGAAATCACACATTTCATGGCATGTCATACCGATACTCAAATCTGCCTGACGACCATCTACCACCATAAAATATACTTTTGTAGAATCGGCTGAATATCCAACACCCGTCCTTGGATGTCTTACGGCATAAAATGATGAACTGATTCCTTCGTTATTACTGGCTGTAATATCTATACCATTCTTTAAAATCCATGGACCACCACCAACTAGCTCTTTAATTCTCTTTGCTGCATTTGCCAAGCTCTGTACCACCTTAACGGTATCACCCACAGCACAATTTTCCATTAAAAATGTTTTTGATGTTCCATGCCCCGAAAGAACAAATTTTCCATCCGGAATTGGCATATTTCCAACACCATTCTCAACTGCTTCGATTACAGCAAGAACCGTATCATTTACAACCCAATCAGTAATTGCCGAGGCTAAACATTCATAACCATGGGGATTGGTTTGTGTTGTTGATCCATAATAACCATTATAAATCACAAGATAATTTTCATAGCGAATGTCATTTATAACATTAATACCATTTGAAACCATCGCACCTAGAGAATCTTCACAAATCAGTGTGCCGGAAACCTGAGGAATAACAATTCCGGGAATGCCATCTTCACTGTAGGTAAAAGCCGAACGATGATAGGTATATCCACGAACAAATTGACCATCAAGGACCTGATTGTTGATCGGTTGTCCCGAGCCATTGAAAAAATCACCATTTATGGCACATACAGAACGATGTCCGACTTTATCCGATCGACTACTCATACTGGATGTTCGTTCTGTACCGGAGAATCTATCCTGCGCCAAAACGGATTCGATTGTAATATATGGATTTGTAAGATCGATCTCTGTAACATGAATTGCCCATGTATGAGATACACCTTCGTAATAACTATAAACTGTACCTGGACCACATTGATAGCTTAATACTTTATTATATTCATCCGCAAAAGCAAAAGAACCAACAAGTATTAACATTAACAGAACAACTAGCTTTTTTTTCATCTTTACCCTTTCAAAAATAATTATTTCAGTGCACCCAAATTTACAATTTTCAAAGAAGAATCAAATAACTTTTAAGATTAAGTTTAAGGATAAAAATCCGAGTAAATAAAAGAGAACCGGGCTCTCGAATTTAATTGAGATATCCCGGCTCTTTCTGAATTTATTAATGTGTATTACTTAATTAATAGCATTTTTTTGGTATCAACCCAATTCCCTGCTTGCAGGCGATAAAAATAGACACCACCGGCCAAGTCAGAAGCATCAAAATGAACACTATAATTACCCGCAGCACGAACACCATTAAGCAATGTTGCTACTTTCTTGCCGTTCAAACTATAGATCGACAGCTCAACATGTGCATCCGATGACAACTGAAAATCAATACATGTACTTGGGTTAAAGGGATTCGGATAATTTTGCAGCAATTTAAAGTTTTCGGGAATGACATTCGCATCATGATCTTCAATGGCGGTCCATGTCGGATAGATGACCCTGACTCTATCAATATACATTGATCCTGATGTTGCTTTATCATCAATTCGTAATCTTAATCCTTTAAATTTCAAAGGATACAATTGCTCACCATCAGCCGGCAGCATTTTGCTAAAATCAAGATACTGTGTCCTGTATTCATTTTTGTATTTTAATGATGAGGCACATTTTACACTGTACTCTACACCTCTGTTATCTTCCATGAGTGCATAGATCCAGTTTTTATTGCTATCGCTTTCAACATCAATCAAAATATCCGAAGGAACACCATACAGATCAATCGCATTTGTTTCCAGATAAATATTCCCATCTTCGTCACCTGTACGAGTATAGTCAACTTGTATAGCCTTTGTACCGGTGCCGGTTGATCTATCGCATAAAGATATGGATGTATTAGCCTCATCAATGTATGCATCCGTTCTCATATTCCATGCTGAAATACTTTCTATCTCATCTACCACGATCTCGCCTTCACCGATCTGTACACGCACCCGAACAGTATCGGTTTCATCGCCGTAGGCGATGACAACATCAGTTTCACCGCCTTGCTTGCCAATAATTACACCTTCCGAATCTATTTCCGCAATTGTGGGATCAGTCACAGCAAATGTAAATATACTGTTATTATAGATCTTTGTGCTGCCACTTTCATTTTTTGCACTAATCTCATACTTAACACTATTAACCGAATCTATGGTTAATATCTCCGGATAGGCACTTATGTCACTCAATTCGATCACATGGATCATCAAAGTATCAATATCATTTTTATAAGATGCGGTGATTCTACAATCTCCACTCAAATTATTCGATGTGAATATATTTTCTAAAAAGGACCCCATTAATCCATCATAAGCAACATCAATTAAATCCCAGTCACTTATATTTTTAGGATTATAATATTCATCCCATGCAGTTATCCCCACATTTACCGAAGTATTCTTATAGATCGCTATACTATCTTTGGCAATTTGAATATGCTCCATATCGCCGGTTTGAGAAGATGAGTAACATAATACAGCATTCGCTACTGCCCGTTCTGCCCCATCTGAGGGGGAATTCTTAACGGAATGACGAACTACCATGGTCGATGATCCACCACCATCAAGATTAACAGCATTCTTGATACCGATTGCCGACATAAAATCAACCAATTCATTCATCCCCATTCCAATACTAAATCCTGCCTGGCGCCCATCGACTACAACAAAATATATAACAGTTGAATCTTCATTAAACCCGATAACTGTCCTAGGATTTCGACCACTTAAATATGCCGACCAAACCCCTTCTTCAATTCCAGAGGCTTCAGCAACATTTATACCGTTTTCCATCATTTGGCAGGCACCACCCATATATTGAGTTATTTTCTCCACATCAGTGGAAAATCTTTGTACAATCCTGACTGTATCTCCGACCTGACAATATGATCGTAAAAATCCTGCACCTGTACCAGATCCTGATAAAACACATTTCCCCTCAGGAATCGAACGATTATTAGAAATAGAATCAAGAACCTCAACAACACATAGAACAGTATCATTTACATACCAATCCGTAACGGCAGACAGCAAGCATTCCGTTCCACCGGCGGATGTCCCCGTTGATGATCCAATATAATTGTTATATAGGCAAATCTCATCTTGTTCACATGCAAGGTTGATATTTGTTATAGCATAACTCTCTGCTCTATTTTCGGAAATGACAGATGCTGAAAACCAAGGGCGTAAAATCAGTCCCTTTTTCTCCTGAGCATAAGCAAATCCTTTTCTATGATTGAAAGGAGTATGGGTAAATTCACCATTGATCAAACAAGGACTTAATGTCACACCATTTGATGTATCGTAAAAATCACCATTCACGGCACACACAGCTTGATGCCCACCTGAAGATGTTCTTTTTGAAACGGCACTTGTTGTTTCCTTCCCACTCATTTTATCAAAAGAAGTAGCGCATTCAACAGATAAATAAGAATTATTTAAATCCATTATTGATACATGTATTTGCATAGGCAAAGATTGATTTACATATTTTTTATATTCACAGCCCGGTCCAAATTTGTAGTTTTCTTGAACTTTATATCCACTCTGAGCAAACAAGATGGAATAGAATAACATTACCATTAACACAAAAAGTTTATTTTTCATCTAGATTCTCCCTGTTTTTAAAAAAGTCTGTAAATATACATCCATTATATATAATTAACATAACACTTTATATTTTATATAATATTGATATGTATTTTACATCAAGTTTCTTAATAACAATAAAAAAGCCTCTACCATAGTAGAGGCTTAATTATCTGTAATAACGATTTACGACTTAGATGTCTTATCCAACCATAAGCAGTAAGAAAACCATTACGAAAAGAGCAACAGTTTCAACAATACCGATAACCATAAAATAATTAGCAGTACCTTTACCGGTTTCAGCTAAAGCATCAGCGGCGCGGGCTGCGGCTTTTCCCTGCATCAAAGCAGAAAGACCCATTGCCAAACCACCGAATACTCCGGCGCCCAATAGACCTAATCCATTAGTTGAAGAAGAACCCAAGATAAAGTTCATCAGCAAGAAACCATAGATTGTCTGTGTTAGAGCAACACCGGCAAACGCAACCAACAAGAAAGGTGCGGGTTTATCGTTAAGAAAGCATTTTTTCCAACCACCGATAGCAGCCTGTGATGCCATACCTGTACCGAGAGCTGAACCCAAAGCAGCTAAACCAAGTGCTGCTGCAGCACCAAACATTTGAAGTTCCATTATAAAGTCTCCTTTAAGTCTAAATTAATTTTTTATTTTTTATCTTTGAACGGCTCATACTTATAGCCCGTCCATTCCAATCCTAATTGCCCGCTGAACTCAAGGAGATTCAAACGGATACCGTGAACCATCACGGAAAGCAAACCCATTACAAGATTCAAACCGTGACCGATCAATAGAACGATTATACCACCGACAATGGCGGGACCGTGCATTAGTCCGGATGCCATGCTATTGAATGAATCTGCAATCGCAACCGAAGCCATACCCACCGCAAACAAACGAATATATGAAATAATGTTTGAAAATGATGAGATCGAGTCAAGGAAAGTATTAAATGCTCCCCCTAATCCACCGGCTACACCTTTTAAGAAACTTTTACCGGGTTCTTGTGCACTAAAAAGCACAACAAAGAGGAAACCGGATGCCATCAATGGCACAACTGCACCCATAAAAGCATCAAAAAAAGCAGGTTTATTATCACCGAGAACCAACTGCAAAACCAAAAGAAATGCACCCAGTGTCAAGTTCAGCCAACCAATATGTTCAAAAGCTTTTAATTTCGGCAGACTATCTATGAAATTCATAATACTAGCCAAGCCTAATTGAAATACGGCTAAGATAAAACAAATCAACTGTACATTATTTTGATCTCTTAGTGCATCAACAACCAAAGCATTCAAAAATGACCCTTCGGAAATTGATCCAAACCATGTTCCGGTAATAGCGCCCCAACCAATGGTCGTTAAACTCAAGACATACAATAAAATAATGATGTCTGGTAGTTTCTTACCACCTTTGGTGGTTTTAAATGTTGCAAAGATTGAAACAAGCAGGAAGATCATTCCATAACCTGCATCACCAATGATCATAGCAACAAACACAGCAAAAAACAGAAGAAAATACATCGAAATATCTTTTTCACGATATCCGGGGGTTGTACCTAGGAAATCAAAGACAGGTTCAATGATCTTGATCCATTTTTTATTTTGTAATTTTGTGGGAGGATTATCACCTTCAGCAGGTGCCTCTTCAACGTATCCCCAGCCATTCTTAGCTGCAGCGATTTCAATAGCCTTTGCTTCTTCTACAGGAGCATACCCCTGTAGCCAGGCAATGCTTTCATCCATACCAAGGCCATTCTGTATATCGGCAAATTTCAATTCACCTTCCAGAGTCTCAATGTATGCATTTATCAGGTCGATACTGTCACGACTCGATTCAATGACCTTTTCTACCTTAGCCAGCTCCTTCTCTGTTTTATCGATAGTAGCAAGAACATCGTCGTATGCCATTTCGGGAACCGAAACGGGACGATAATCCAATACCTCTTCAGAATCTTGAGAGAGCATAGCAATCTTAACACTTTCTTTTGTTTCTGAAAGTGCAAAGAGGTTTTCTTTTTCCTGTTCAAGCTTCCACGCCGTAGGCGAAAGTTGATACAGCTTAATGTAAAATCCCTTTTCTTCAAGTGAAGCCAAGTCTTTAAGTGATACTTTTGACCACTCATCATACCAAGCTTCTGCATCCTTCAAAACGTCAAGTTCACGTCTGAGATTTAATCGAGTTTGTGTAGCTTCGAGCAGATCATCAACGATCTTAGCAGCTTTGCCTTTACTCTTCTGCTTTACCTCTTCGACCTCACCGAGTACAAGTAATATGCGACGTGTATTTTCAATACGCGCCTCAAGTTCGGACATATCGCCTGAAGGAGGATTTGGAAGGGGTTTTACATGCAAAAGGCCCAGCTTACGAAGAGACTTCAACGCAGACTTGGAGGAAGCTTCATCCACAAGCAGGGTTATTTTTGACATTTTTACAATCATGTATAGCCTCTTCGCGCTTAAGCGCTTTCTTCCATTTTTTTCTTTTCTATCTTGTTCTTAGATATCTTACCGCGAACAACCGCTGCGGTATCCTGATCGCCCATAAAGATCTGGATCTTTTTGATCGCTTCTTTTGTGCGGGGAATCATAACCTTATCGAACAAGTTGATGCGTTGTACCGTAGTACGTAATTCTTCATGGATCAAAGCTTCCTGTTTTGAGAGAACTTCCATTTCTTTTTCATTTGCAACGGTTTCTTTTACCGCTTCAAGACCGGAGTCCACCCACAAAGGATAAGCCATCAAATCATAACTCTTTTCTTCGAATTCAAGTCCTTTGAAAAGAGGAATGTTAATACCTGCAATATTACCTGTATCAGTGATAACTTCTTTGAGTTCCAAAAGGGATACAACATCCACGTCTTCGGCAAACACGCCGATCCATGATGCCAACTTAGCTTTCACAGCATCTAATGCATCGCGTTTTGCTTGAATCTCATCGTGAATACGACGGATCTCAGCAAGCAGCTGCTGCTTCTTCAGCTCAAGAGTCGGCAGATAACGCGTATATCGTTTTAACGCATCCTTCTGTTTTTTTAACTCATTTTTTGTCAGTTTAATCGTTGCCATATATTCCTCTCACAGTCATAGACTGCGTGAATTGAAAACTATGATTGTGGCCAATACTTATCGGTTAAGCTTGTACGGAAACCGACTTCTTCTTTTTCAAAGCATTCAGCTAGAATATTCCAACCGGCATCCAAAGCATCTTCCAATGCAACATTAACCGATAGATCCATCATCTGTTTTTCAAACAAGCCACCGTATTTCAACAGTTTCTGATCCCAATCACTCATCCGGAAACCCATTGAGCGTTTTTCTTCGGTTTCGAGATACTGAGAATACAACTGGATCATTCCATCCATAATATCACGGTGATCATCTCGAGTATCTTTGTTCACCTGTTGTTTCAAACGTGATAGAGAACCAAAAGGCTCAATACGTCCGTTACGCAGGTAGAACTGACCCTCTGTAATGTAACCGGTATTATCGGGGACAGGGTGAGTCACATCATCACCAGGCATGGTTGTAGCGGCCAAAACTGTTACAGAACCGGCACCTTCAAAGTCCACAGCCTTTTCATAACGTGATGCCAACTGAGAATATAGATCTCCCGGATAGCCACGGTTCGAAGGAACCTGCTCCATGGTAATAGCAATCTCTTTCATTGAATCGGCAAAGTTTGTCATATCTGTCAATAAAACCAAAACATCTTTACCTTTAAGGGCAAACTGTTCGGCAACGGCAAGACAAAGATCTGGAACCATCATACCTTCCACAACAGGATCAGATGCTGTGTGCATGAAAAAGATAGAACGACTCAAAGCACCACCTTTTTCTAATTCGCTACGAAAGTACATGTATTCATCAAATTTCAGACCGATACCACCCAGGATAATCATATCAACTTCTGCCTGCAAAGCAATACGTGCAAGCAACTCGTTATAAGGTTCACCCGATACTGAGAAGATCGGCAATTTTTGTGATACCACCAATGAGTTAAAAAGATCGATCATAGGAATGTTCGTTCTAATCATACGGGTGGGAATAATACGTTTAGCAGGGTTAACGGAGGGGCCCCCGATCTCGATAAGGTTTTCGTTCAAGGCGGGACCATTATCTTTCGGCTGACCTGAACCGTCGAAAATACGACCAAGCATATCATCGGAGAAAGACACTTTCATGGGAGAACCCAAGAAGCGAACTTCATCATTCGTGGAAATACCACGAGAACCGGCAAACACCTGAAGTGAGATCAAATCTCTATCGATCTTAATAACCTTTGCAAGTGAAGTGCCACGGCGAGTTTTAACTTCCGCAAGCTCTTCGTTGCTAACACCTTCGGCACGAACTGAAATCACGTTGCCGACAATGCTCAAGATCTTATTATATACTTTTTTCATTTATTTTCAGCTCCTTTAGTCTGAGACCTTAGATTTGACATGAGCATCAAGTTTCTTTTCTTGAGCTTTATATTCTTCAGAATTGAATTCGGTATAGTTCCAATCCAAAGTCAGCTGACGTAATTCGTTAAAGTACTGACGAGCCTGTGTCTTTGTTTCGAATTCGAAATCAGCAAAAAGAATATTGTAAACTTTATCAAAAATATATTCCTGACGTTCAGGTAAACACGCACCATCAACAGGATCAAAACTATTTTGTTGCATATAAACGGCATCAAGATATTCGCTTTTAAGATAGTAGATGAAATCGTTTACAGATGTACCTTCTTCACCCACAACCATCATCATCTGGCGAACTTCGTCCCCACGTCTCAAAATACCATGCGCATTTTTTACTTTTTCAATAGGAATAATACCCTGGTACTTGGTCCAAGAATCCATAGGATCAATGGCCGGATATTTACGGGCATCGGATCTGGCTCTTGAAAGCCCGTGGAATGCACCAACCACTTTCAAAGTCGCCTGAGTCACCGGTTCTTCAAAGTTACCACCTGCCGGAGAAACGGTACCTCCAATAGTCATTGAACCGTGAGAACCATCTTGCAATTCAACGTAGCCTGCACGTTCATAGAACTCAGCAATACGAGATTCAAGATAAGCGGGGAACGCTTCTTCTCCGGGGATCTCTTCCAAACGACCTGATAGCTCACGCATAGCCTGTGCCCAACGTGATGTTGAGTCTGCCAATACAAGAACATCTAAACCCATCTGACGATAGTATTCTCCAAGCGTTGTAGCGGTGTATACCGAAGCTTCACGAGCAGCTACCGGCATTGAAGAAGTATTACAAATAATAATTGTTCTTTCCATCAATGAACGACCAGTCTTTGGATCAACCAATTCAGGGAATTCACGAAGTGTTTCCACCACCTCACCCGCACGTTCACCACAAGCAGCGATAATCACGATATCAACGGATGCGTTACGGGAAGTTACCTGCTGAAGCACTGTTTTACCTGCGCCGAAAGGACCGGGAATACAGTATGTTCCACCTTTAGCTACAGGAAAGTAAGTATCAACGATACGAACTTGGGTAACCATGGGTTCTTGAGGAACCTTCTTTTCGGCGTAGGCGGTAATAGGAATTTTTACCGGCCATTCAAAGGTCATAGATACTTTAATTTCTTCACCTTTGGTATCGGCAATAACGGCAACTGTATCCGAAATCTTATAATCGCCTTCAGCAACAACAGACTTAACTGTATATTCACCTTCTTTGTCAAAAGGAACCATGATCTTATGCTGGAACATACCTTCGGGAACCCAACCAAGCGGCGACCCTTTGTACACAACATCACCTTCTTTGGCAAGAGGTGTAAAATGCCATTTTTTTTCAAAATCAATGGGATCTAGAACCACACCGCGAGGCAAAAAGAAACCATGCTCTTCGGCTAATGCGGGAAGAGGGTTCTGCAAACCGTCATAAACCTGAGACAAAATACCGGGGCCCAGCTTAACTGAGAGCAATTCACCGGTAAACTCAACTTCGTCTCCGACTTTCAAACCTTTGGTAACCTCATATACCTGCAAGAATGCAGAATTATTAGTGATCTTAATTACCTCAGATTTTAACTTTTCATTACCAATCAGCACATATCCAACCTCATTTTGGATAACGCTATCCTCAAATGCAACCTCGATCATATTTCCGTTGACCGAAATGATATGTCCTATATTTTTATTGGCCATTTGAACTCCATTTCAGGAAGCCGTCCTAAGACGCTTCCACTATATTTTCAATGTTAACTTTGATTAATTCTTCAAAAGCTTTCTCACCCGATTCCTGCTTGAATGAATTTACTCGTCTCAAGAGTTGTAATTTCAAATAATAAAGTACAAAAAAATCAAGATCGGAATAATGTGCAAATTCACGTTCATCCAACCAATCCCAACGATACTTGATGAGTTTCATTTCAATTTCAAGGGGATTGCCGTCTTTTACCAAAGAAGCCGGTAAGGTTGCAAATTTATATTCATAACCTTCTTTTGCTGCTTTGCGATATTCGGCCAGTTCGGTTCTTAGCGTATTTTCAAAGACTAGATAATCACTATATACACCCTTTATGCTCTTGGGTTCATAGCTATCAGCTAATATTTCTTTCATATGAAGAAAATCTGCTTCCGACATCTGAGCTTCAGCTGCTTCGAGAAAAACTTCCTCAGTCATTAGCTGCTCTTCTCCCCACTGTAAGGTAGGCATCGTAGCGGCTAGATAGATGTATTTATCCATTAGATAATCTCGTTTACTTTAATATCTCAGCCAATTTAGGATTTAGGAACACCCTAAGTGCTTCTAAAAGACTTTCATCACTGAAATCATAGAAAAGGTTATCACCTTTTTTACCAATTCGAAATCCATGAGAGATCTTCTTGTCTAACTTAATCTCAACATCATTTTCTACAGTCTTGCTGAGAGATTTTTTCAATTGAGCCGTCAATGTATCAATATCAACGCCGCTTGCAAGAATTTCCAAATCACCGTCTTTAGCCATAGTTTCAGCAACTTTCGCGATCAGCTCTTTCATAAAATCTTGATCAAGTGTCGCATCAACTTCATTCAAAAGAGCCTGTTCAAGAATAGCGGTCACTTTTTCCTTTAAGACAAGAATAGTGTCACGCGCAGCTTGTTGAATGGCAACTTCAGCATTCTTCTGATAGGCTTCGGCTTCGGCTTCGGCTTTTTTCTGAAAAGCATCTGCTTCGGCTTTAGCTTTTTTTACGATATCGTCAGCTTTTTTCTTCGCAGTCGCAAGAATTTCTTCCGTCTGCTTATTTGCTGCATCAACACCATCAGCTTTTATTTTTTCAATCAGGCTGTCAAGTTTGACGTTCATTACTTCTCCTCTGATTCAACTATTTTAGTTTTCTTCTCGTTGACTTGCATTTTTCCGGAGATCTGAGCGCCTTCTTCAACAATAAGTTTTTTAGTGATCAAATCACCTGAAAAATCAGATTTCACACCTAAAACGATCTTTTCTTCGGCACGAATGCCTTTCGTTACTTTTCCATTAAGATGAACTTCTTTGGCTGTAACGCTGCCGTCAACAAGTCCGCCCTCGGGAATTCGAACAACTCCTTTGGCATTAATATTATTCTTTACGGTTCCACCGACAATAATGTCACCATTAACGTGAACCTGACCATCAACCACCGTATTGGTTCCGATGATGGTGTAAGTTGGTTTTTCTTTTGATGTCATTTATAGTACCTCAGTTATTGATCATGTACTCGGGAATGACCTTTTGGGGGTCAAGTGCTATCCCGTGGTGCCAGACTTCGAAATGGAGATGTGGACCCATACTATAACCAGTTTCGCCTAGCAAAGCGATGAGCTCGCCTTTTTTTACCCTTTGTCGTTCCCGAACTTTCAAACGGTCATTATGGCCGTAAACGGTAATATAATCATCGGGATGTGAAATGACAACCATATTTCCCAATTCAGGAGTCCATCCAGCAAATACCACAAATCCATCGGCAGATGCTACGACCGGATCGCCGGTTTTACCACTGATATCTATTCCATAATGCTTACGGGGACCTGATGTATACTTTTTAGTAATAGGGCCGGATACCGGGGCTTGTTCAGGACGTTTTGACAATAATTTTAACTCATGGGATTCGGAACCTGCATCTAAAAGCGCTGAATAATCTGAAGATTCAGAGTTAAGTTCCAAGCCAATTAATTCTCTCATATATGTATTGAATTGCTTCATTTTATTTACATCTTGAAGCAATGCATTTAATACTTTTTCTTGTGATTGGAATGTAGATATTTTGTTTCGGTATTCAGAATATTTTGTAGCGCGAGGTACCAAAATAAAAAGAGAAACAATGATCGCCAATACCAAACAGACTGCAAAAATTTGAAAAAAAGTAAATAACCTATGATCTATTGAAAATGTTTTTTGATCTTTTTCTTCTCGTGGAATAAAAATGAATGTAATTTTATCTGACTTCATCTTTTCCTGATTCTATGATCTCAAGAATTCTTTGAAGGTCATCAGTGGAATAATATGCTATTTCCACCGTACCTCCGGGTTCTTTATGTTTAACCCTTACCTTTGTCCCCAAATTCTGTTGCAAAGAGCTTTCAAGCCTAAATATAAAGGGATCTGTTTCAGTTTTGATCTTCTGAGCGGGTTTGAGTTCTTCGGATTGTTCTTTTTTACGCGTAAGCTTTTCCGCATCACGAACGCTTAAACCTTTGCTTAGGATCTGTTGCCATGCTTTCAACATCGACTGAGCATTATCAGCTTGAAGGATAGCTCGAGCGTGGCCCGGTGAGATCTCGTTTGCAACCAAAGAATCACGGATCTCTTGAGGAAGTTTTAATAACCTCAAGCTATTCGTTATAGTACTACGCTTCTTCCCTATTCTCTCGGCAACAACTTCTTGAGATAATCCATATCTTTCGATAAGAGCTCTATATGCCATGGCTTCTTCAACAGGATTTAAATTTTCACGCTGAACATTTTCAATCAAAGCCAATTCCATTAACTCTTCGTCAGATTCAACGCTTCTAAAATATGCCGGGATTGTTGTCAGTCCCAGTTGCTTGCATGCGCGTGTACGCCTCTCACCGGCTACAAGAATATATCCATCACCATCTTCTGTAACAGTAATAGGTGTAATCAATCCATTTTTACGAATTGATTGAGTCAACTCATCTAATTCATCTTGTAAAAATTCACGACGTGGCTGATAAGGATTGGGCTTTATCTTATTGATATCAATTTCATCGACAGACACTTCTTTCCCAACTGACTCCGGTGCTTCATATGTTGGGATCAAAGCATCCAAACCACGACCTAATGCTTTATTTTTTGCCATTTAGAAACTCCTCAGCCAATTGCATATAATTTATAGCACCTGCAGATTGAACATCAAAAGAAATGATGGGCTCACCATATGAAGGTGCTTCACCCAAACGGACATTTCTATTAATTATTGTCTTATAAACTTTCTCGCCAAAATATTTTCTTACTTCTTCTTCTACCATTCGACTTAGATTTAAGCGAGAATCATACATGGTTAAAACGATACCTTCCAGATTAAGATCAGGATTTAAATTTTTCTGGATCATTCTAATCGTATTCAGAAGCTGAGTAAGACCTTCAAGCGCAAAATATTCACATTGGATAGGTATGAGCACTGAATCTGCTGCAGTAAACGAATTAACCGTAAGCAAATTCAAAGATGGGGGGCAATCAATAAAAATATAATCGTATACCTCTTTTGCTTTTTTCAATACTTTCCGCAAACGAGTTTCACGCGACATCATAGAAACCATTTCAATTTCTGCACCAACTAAGTCCGGACTTGATGGAATAATATCAAGATAATCCATCATGGTGTGAAGTACCGCTTCATGATAAAGTACTTTTTCTAATAATACATCATATGTAGTATATTTTGTTGAAGCGACATCTATACCCAACCCTGAGCTTGCATTTGCCTGTGGATCAATATCTACGATCAAAATCTTTTTTTCCATCACGGATAATGAAGAAGCCAAGTTGATGGCTGTGGTTGTTTTTCCTACTCCGCCTTTCTGGTTCGCAATGACAACTATTTTGCCCATTTTCATCCTATTTAATTGTGTGTGAAATATAATTGAAATTGCCTTTTCAAACAATACAATTCCAAATTACCGAACACACATTTTATAATGTGATTTTAGAGTTTATACAATAAGTGATATTGTTAGTTCCGCTTCATAAAGGGTTTAAAACGCATTGACCTCCTACAATAAATCCAATCAGCTTATAGATATTCAAATCAATTATACATGAATCGCTTCTCCATGCACACTCTCAGCTGTTTCCATTGTAATTTCGGATAATGTGGGGTGAGCATGAATTGTATCAGCGATATCTTTTGCAGTCAATCCTTTAGTCACAGCTAAAGTTAATTCCGAGATCAATTCGGTAGCGTCAGCACCAATACAATGCGCACCAATCACAACATCACTCTTAGCATCAACAATCAATTTCATAAATCCATCAAGATGACCAACAGCTATCGCCTTCCCAATCGCACGATAGTGGATCTTACCTATCTTATATTCAATACCTTTTTCTACGGCATCTTTTTCCCTAAGACCTACTGAAGCGACCTGAGGTTCGCAATAGGTACAACCCGGTATAGCTTTTCGGTTAAGTCCTTCAACCTCTTTCCCTTGAATATTATCAATAGCGATCAGTCCTTCTTTACTAGCTTTATGTGCCAAACAAGGGTTACCGGCAACATCGCCAATAGCATAAATATTGGGGATATTGGTTTGCTGCTTTTCGTTTATCTTTATAAATGGACCGTACATTTCGACGCCTAATTCTTCTAATCCGATATTTTCTGTATTCGGTGTTACACCGACAGCAGACAAAAGCATATCAACTTCAAGTGTGGCTTCCCCTTTGGGTCCTTCCAGTTTCAATTCAAGTCCCTTGGCATTTTTGGATACTTCCACCACTTTGGTTGAAACCAATGTTTTGATTTTTTGTTTTTTATATGCCTTAAGCAATTCTTTTGATATCTCATCATCTTCATTCGGTGCAATTGCAGATAAAAACTCAACAACAGTTACCTCAACACCAAGATGTTTATAAATATAAGCAAACTCAAGACCGATTGCACCGGCACCCATTATAGCCATCTTTTCAGGAAGCTTATCTAAAGCTAAAGCATGTTTAGAAGATAGAATTTTTTTACCATCAATCTTGATGTGGGGTAATTCTTTTGGCCTCGCACCTGTTGCTAAAATAATATTTTCAGCCTCAATTATTTGTTTATCACCCTCAGAAGATATTACTTCTACCGATGTTTCTGTAAGCATTTTTCCAAAACCTTCAAATACATCGACGTTGTTTTTTTTAAGTAAAAATGCGATCCCCTTACTTAACCGATCTGCGACTTCGCGTGATCTGGCAATAATTTTGGGAACATCTGCGTTAACATTTTCCACATTAATACCAAGTACAGCAGCACCCTTGATATCACGAAGCGTATTAACGGATTTAATAATTGCTTTTGTAGGAATACACCCCCAGTTCAGGCAGACTCCCCCAATGTGTTCTTTTTCCACTAAAGCGGTTTTAAGTCCTCGTTGAGCTGAGCGTATGGCAGCAACATAACCCCCCGGCCCTGAACCAAGGACAAGTACATCGTATTTATTCATATTTTACTCCTTAATTTTACGAACCTGTAAGATAATGATTTTTTTCTAGAATCAAGTTGATAAAATGTAATTTATTCATATTGTTTTTTACAGAATAAAAAGATGAATATTTTGCTGTTGATATAATCACGGAATCAGAAATAAGTTTAATAATCATATTTCAATAAGATGGGGGTTACCTCCCCCCATAGCTTTGATTAATCTTTACAAATTCCACCAATAAAAAAAGCCCGTCAATGACGGGCCTTTTTATATCAATTCTTAAAGATAATTATTTAAGAAGTGAGATCTTTCTTGTAACAGATTCGTCACCAAAAGTCATTTTAACGATATAGTTACCTGATGAAAGGTTACTACCGTCAAATACAACATCGTAAGAACCAGCAGCCTGGTATTCATTTACGAGTGAAGCAACTTTTTTACCAGCAAGATCAAAAACATTGATATCAACGATACCGTTGTTTGAAATTGTGTAAGGGATAGTTGCTGAGGGGTTGAATGGGTTAGGATAAGCAAGATCAAGTGTAAAAGTTTTAGGACCTACTAAACCGGCATATTCCCATGTAGCTGTTTTACCTGTACGTGTGAAAAGCTTAGTGGTATAACCATAGAAGTCACATAGATACAGATATTCAGTCTGTGTATTAGCATCCCAATAATAATCTACCTGACAAGGTGCTCTCAATACCCATGGTTGTGAATATCCACCATTAGTGAAACGATCAGTAGAATCAATGGCACCAGTAGCTAGCCAATGATCCCATTGCTGAACAACGGCCATACCCATGTCAATATCAGCCAAAGAAGCGACTGTAGTATCATATAGAGTACTCATTTTAATTGAATAATCATCTTCAGGATCTAATACATAAATACCATCACGAGAAGATTCACGACTCATTACCCATAGATAATCGTTAGGGCCTGAAGAGACGTACATAATATTACCCATTTCCATGCCAAGATCATCCATCTTCAATGTATCTGACACATAACCATCCTTTGGGGTACCTGAATACTCAATTATATACTGAGCAGCTAGACCAGGTGACCAAATTTTTGTACCGTCTTCATTTGCAGCCATGTTACGACCACCGCCGCCACCTTGAAGGGTGTCAATAGCGTCAAAATCAGAGTTCCAAATAACAACTGTGCTTCCAGTGATCTGTTGTGAGCAATAGTACTGTTCGCCATCATAAGCAAATGCAGCTACACCACCACCAACATTCGGAAATACTGGATCTGCAGCACCGGGACTCTGAGCAATACATTCATAAGAATCTTGATCAAACACACGAATCATATCATTAGTCCAATCACCAAAAACCACATTACCATCAGCAGTCTTGTCCATAAAACGGCATGTACCCAAAGTATCAGCAACACCATCAGCACCAATGATCTCAGGACCGATTGTATCTATAACCCCGTAAACAGGATCATAAACCATGATTGCTTTTCTATAACGGTTTGTGTTATAGTAAGATGAAGTAAATACACGACCGTTTCCAGCTACCGCAACACCGTAGGGTAAGCCAAAGCCAGGTGCATTTACAAAAGTCGTATCATCAGTTCCAATTTTGTTACCACAAATAACTGCGCTATCAAAAGAATATTCAACAGCGAAAGCGGTTACAGCAAGAACTGAAAACAGAGCAATAATTAACACTTTCTTCATTTTGTTCTCCTTTTTAGGTTTTACTCAAACTAATTAACATTTAACATAGCAGATATTAAATAATTATTCATCTAGATGCAACATTTTTTAATACTCAATTATAAAATCACACTTAAGAATATATACAAAAAATCGTTTCAATACTAACGGATAATAATAAATTTTTTAATTATTGATTCCCCTTTTTTTAACAGAAGTAGACCACTGTTTGGCTCTATAATATTCTTTGTTACCTGAATATGAGCGATATATACACCACTCTTTATAACCTGTCTTGATTCAGTACTACTATACCATGCTTTATCTGCCAATGGAGACATTCCTTCTTGAGTTACATGATCCAATACATCAACCAAATCACCACGTTCTGTAAATATACTAATTTTACAATTTTCCGGTAAATTATAGAACATTAGTTTGTCCTTATCTACACCTTTGCCAAAGGTCATCTTACGATTCTTAATATTGTATGGATTAGGGACGATTCTAATAATGCCAAGAACAGCATTACTACGCTCCTCATCACTAATCAAACCTGCGTTGTACATTTCAGCAATATCTGACATTAAAGCGCCATCGTCTGTCAGATCACGTGGTGGTTTCTTTAAAGAAGCCGGAATGGTAGTTTGGGTATAAACTCTACCACTTTCTAAAATACCAACATCTGGATCAACCACATACGAAACCACATAGTAGTAATAGTTAATTCCGCGTAAAAGCTCAATATCATCATAATAATTTACTACATTCCCCTCGCTTACAGAACAATCAAAAATACAATGGTAAAATGAGTCCGCTTCTAGCATAGCCCTATAAATACGATATCCTTCGAACCGTGGATCTGTTTCGGCATTATCAGCCCATTCAATTTTAATCATATCAGGTTGAGGCATTAGATTAAAACTTAGGGGAGGAGGTGGTGCTTGAGGAATACCATAATTACTTTCAAAATTCTCTTTGGCTTTATAAAACGTCTTTATGATAGAATCTTTTCCGGTATACACCCAGGAATCCTTATAAATATCCATCATTGGAGCTTCAGTATCGAGGGGATCTACATCATGATATTCAGGTGCAGAAGGTAATTCTAAAATGGGGCTTGCTCCTAAATATGCTTTATACCAATTTTGGCCAACCTCAATCGCTTTTTTTCTATCTATTCCGGATACACCTTCACAAATAACAACCCTTATGGATTCTCCCATGGGGATTTCATAGGGGCCAAAACTAAGATAACTGTTCGTACCGGCTGATGCTCTATCCTTGATAATCGAATATGGTGCTAGTCTATCAGCGATCTTATGTTCAGCATATTCATCTTGTGCCACATCAAAGGTACCAAGATTTTCATAATTATTATTCAAAAAATTCCACGCATGCATATCAGCACCTTCCGGGGGAACCGAATCACCTACATACCATCCAAGACGTAGTTTGTTGTTTTTATCATCACTTCGATCATCATATGCGGCATCTGCATGTAAAACAGCCATTCCTGCAAATTGTGGTCCGCGTATACGAGCCTCGTCATAAGAACCCTCTGTTGGCAAGAATGGAATACCAACATTATCATAACTCATGGTGATATCAACCGTCTTTGCTTGTCCCAACCAAGTGTAAAAATATGGCAGATCGGGATTATTTTGCATGGGTGTATGATGCACCCATTGATGCGCACCCCAACCGGCCTGTCTTAAATTTGTTACTGTTCTGGCTTCACGACAGGTACAGTATCTTGAAGCCATTCCAAAATAAAAATCATGAATGGTTTCATTTAATTCTATTTGTTCATCCCCATCAATATTCCCGGTATTTTCAAATGTATATTCGTAAATAAAATAATTGTCGTTATACTGTTGACTGAAAGCAAGCACTTTTCGAGTCATTTTTATACCTAAACCCGTATGAATAATATTGGTTACTTCCCTATCTGGGATTTGCTCGGGATCAATATTTGTTCCAATATAATCATTGACATATTGAGTTATACCATCAACAGTGATCTGCGTATTGGGATATTTCCCCCATTGTTCTAAGACCATTGGTGTTAATTGATCTGGACTACTTGTTGTATGAAATTTTGCCGATTTATATTCTTGAACGTCCCCATTCATGTCTGTAAAATTACGACATGCCATAAACTGTCTATCGATCACAAAATTATCTGTTTTATTATACCACGCAGGCCACTGGAGTCCAACATATCTAGATAAATTTGCATCATGTCCTCTTTCCGCGCCCCAAGCATCAAATGGAGTCCAGAGAGAACCCACAGTCACCCAGGTTCTATTACTTAAAGGAATAACCGCGAATGCTACACTTATAATAAAAACAAATACTAAAGCAATGAGTAATTTCTTTTTCATAATGATCTCGTTTCCATTGTGATACAAAAATCATATCGTAAATAAATCGATAAATAAAAAAGGGCCTGTAAAAACAGGCCCTTTTTTTAAAAACTTTACTCAGGTTTTATCATCAGATCTATATATCCGAATTTCCCGGGAGCAATAGCGTTTTGAACATGAATGGTTATCAAAGCATTTACAACTTCAATTTCCGCGGGGATTACCTTTAATTCGGTTGCACTGGCTTCAACAACTGTACCTAATTGATGGCTGTGTGTTGCCCAATCGGTAATTGAACCATAGGTAGTGGTTGTCTTTTCTAAGTGAACATAACCAACAGTATCCATTGTATCCATTTGTGTGAATACAGGAGTTGCTTCAATCTTTACGATTGTAATAGCATTAGTGTCCATTACGGTATAAGCTTCAACACTTACAGCCTCCATTAAAGAATCAATTGTTGAAAAACCATCAATGGTTGTTGTTACATATACCATATAACCTGATGAACTAACTTCAACTTCTTTTAAAGGAGTTGTTATTGTATAACTACCGTCAACATTTATTGAGTCAATGGTTACTGTTGTATCGCCAATCACGGGTTCACTAACTTCTGAAAAATATACAAGGTTATAAGCTGTAGAATCAGAAAAATTTGTACCGGTGATCGTTAGTGTATCGCTAGTCCACATTGTCGCTTTATCAATTGCGGTAATGTTTGGAGTCTTTGCATTTTCGGCATCGGGGTCAATAGGTTTGTATATTGAGGGGGGTACCTCAAAACAGCCGACCAGTAATAACACCGCGATGAATGCTGGAATTAAGATTTTTTTCATTTTAACACCTTTAATTATCTTATGATTATGAATTTTTTAACAATTGACTCACCGGCTTTAAGCAGGGGAAGTCCTGTTTTTTCTTCTGAAATATCTTTGGTAACCTGAATATGAGCAATATAAACGCCGCTCTTGATCACCTGACGCGAATCGGTAGCACTATACCAAGCTTTATCAGCAACCGGTGACATACCTTCAGGGGTTACATGATTAAGAATATCTACAAGATCTCCGCGTTCAGTGAATATTCTAATATCACAGTTTTCCGGTAAATTGTAGAACATTAGCTTATCTTTGTCACTTCCGGTTCCAAAACTCATCTTACGATTTCTAATATTGTATGGATTGGGGACAATTCTAATCATACCCAAAACTGCATCCGTACGTTCTTCATCAGTAATCTCACCATTCGCGTACATTTTAGCGATATCGGAAAGCAATACATCGTCGTCGGAGACATCTCGTAATGGTTTTTTCAATGATGCAGGAATCGTTGTTTGCGTATATGCACGACCACTTTCCAAACCATCACTATCATAAGCAACTATATAATAGTAGTAGTTAATTCCACGAAGCAATTCAGTATCTTCGTATTTATTTACAACATTACCTTCACTTACATTACAATCGAAGATAGGTGTATAAAACGAATCGGGCTCCAACATTGCACGATAGAGACGAAAACCTTCAAAATCCGGAGCTGTCGTTGAGTTATCATCCCATTCCAAAACAACTTTATCAGGTTGTGGTGATACTGAAAATGATAATGGAGGTTCAGGGGGTAATTCAATTCCATACCCGCTGTCATAGTTCTCTTTAGCTCTTTGGAATGTTTGAACGATTGAATCTTTACCTGTGTAATGCCATGTGTTTTTATAAATATCTTTAGCTTCAGCTGTAAATGAAGTTCCTTCAATGGGTGTATCTTGAGCAATGGTACCATCAGGAAGATCCAATGTAACAGAGTTACCGTTATATGCTTTATACCATTTTTTACCAATCTCAACGGCTTTTTTACGATCCAAACCCGAAACACCTTCACACATAACAATTTTAATTGATTCACCAAAAGGAATTTCATAAGGACCAAACGTCATGTATGAATTTGTACCGGCAGAACCTTTATCTTTAATAACACTGTAAGGTGATTGCTTATCGGCGATTTGGTGGTTTGCATAAACATCTTGAGGAACATCAACGTTTACAAGACCCTCATAATTATCATACAAAAAATTCCAAACGCGTTCATCAGCACCTTCAGGTGGCACTGAGTCACCAATGTGCCAACCCATTCTCACTTTGCTATTATCGTTGGTGGAATTACTTGTGGATTCATCCGCATGTAAAACAGCCATACCGGCAAACTGAGGACAGCGAAGTCTAGCTTCATCTAAACTTCCTTCTGCAGGTAGGAAAGGGGCTCCAATATTATCATAAGTCATAGTAATATCAGATGTTTGCGCTTGTCCCAGCCAAGTATAGAAGTATGGAATATCCGGGTTGTCAGCCATAGGTGTGTGGTGTACCCATTGATGAGCTCCCCAAGAAGCTTGACGGAGGTTTGTTACATAATACGCTTCTCTTGATGTACAATATCTTGACATCATACCAAAATAAAAATCGTTGATGGTTGAACTCAGCTCTATTGCATCATCGTCGTCAACATTTCCGGTATTTGTAAAAGTGTATTCATAAATAAAGTAATTATCATGATTTGCCTGACTGAAAGCATAAATCTTTCTAGTCATTTCAACACCCAAACCGGTTCTAACCACATTGGTTACAACACGATCCGCTGGTGTTTCAGTACCATCATGAAAATTTGAGCCAATATAATCATCAACATATTGAGCGGTGCCATCAACAGTAATTTCACTATAAGGATATCTTGCAGTCTGTCTTAGCACTTGAGGGACCAACTGATTATTGCTTGCTCCGGTTGAAAATTTAGCTGATTTATAAGGTTCAACCGCACCTGAAGCATTTGTAAAATTTCTACATGCCACAAACTGGCGGTCAATCACGAAATTATCGGTTCTACTGTACCATGCCGGCCAAATTAATCCTTCATAATAGGATCCATTGGAATTCCATCCACGTTCAGCGCCCCAAGCATCAAAGCAGGACTGCAAAGAGCCAACCTTGACCCAAGTACGGTTACTGAGCGGGATGGCCGAAAAGGCCATGCCGGCTACAAGAACCAATGCTAAAAATACTAATATATGTTTTTTCTTCATTTAATTATCCTTGCTATAAGTCTAGAAACTGACAGACAATCCCAAAGTAAAGGTTCTTGGATACAAGAAAGTCATAGAAGTCAAGTTAGGCATATCAATATATGCTCTTTTATTATATAGGTTTTCTACAACATCTTTATCTTGAAGCACAAATTCTGATCCATTCCATCGGTAAAAAGACTCACCTTTATCTATACCATCCGCTTGATTGTGATAAAGAACAGATTCAAGAGGATCACTCACTGAACTAATGTCGGCATGTGATTCAATCGGAACAAATTCACCATAAGTATTTATATCACCGATCTTATCATTTCCGCGGAAGACTTCATTTTCTTCCCAGAACAAGTGTAATGAGTTAATATAACCATCTTGCCAATCAATTGAACCAGTTGCACCAGTAGATGAAAGTGATTTAATATTAAATACATTATCAACATCTAAATACAACTTAAAGTTCATATTGCCCATTGAAAGAGTTTTTGAAACTCTCAAGTCACATGACCAGGAATCTTTCCATTCAAAGGGATAATAAATAGTATTATCAGCCGGCAAAGTAACTCTAGAATATGAATTTCTGCTAGAGTATCCACCATCGCTCCACTTAGCAAGAATACTTGCTGTCCAGTTACCTGAGATCTGAGGGCTCATTCCCCAAAGAGAAAAATCAGCGGGTGTTTTCAGGATCAGGTTAGCACGAGCATAAGGCGAAGGGTATGGATAATTTTCTACCGGGTTATCTTTTAGATCTCGTTCTCTTAGCGCAGGATTCGTTAGATATTCTTCTTTATCCATAGGCATACCGAATGCACCTGATCTATAAATTTGGTATGTAAAATTCACAAAACCACTTACCCAGCGACCAGATTTCTTAAGTGTTAATTCCAAACCACTTACATCTTTGTACTCACGAGATTCTGCCAAGTAATAACTTGTTTGACCTTTACCACTTCCTAGACTGATGTATTTTGTCCAATCTTCTTCATTCTTGGTATCATTATAAAAAGCAGCGATCTTAATCAGATATTGATCAAAGAGACTGTGTTCATAACCCAACTCATACATGATTGTTTTTGAAAATGGTAATTCGGGATTACCTAGGTAACGAATATTACCGCCATCACCGTAGCGATCCACAAGATACAAATAACGTGCTGTTGGCTGAGTTGAGAAATGTCCATAGTTAAAATACAATTTTGAATTAACTGAAATAGGGTGTGAAATACCAATACGGGGGTTTAAGCTATGGACAGCCTTTGTATTACGATAGCTAGCCAATGTATCTAAATCAAAACCATATACTGCATTTAATAATGTATCATATGCTGTAAGATCATACCAATCGCCGTTCAGGTCATACATATCGTAACGTAAACCGGCATTTACGACCAAACCTTCGAATTCAAGTTTATCAAGAACGTAAGCACCCAAACGAATGGGTGTTTGATCCCAGTTATGATAATTTTCCCATGTAGTCATAGGAGCGACCAACCATGAATCAACAACATTATGTGTATACATGAAGTTAAGTCCGGTTTTGATCTGGCTGTGTCTATTGATCTGATTTTGATAATCGGCTTTAATGGTTGTTGCAGTATTATAACTTCGATCTCTTGCAAAACCGGCCCAATCGGTTCTGGCGCCATCAATTAAGCTTGGACTATAACTAATATGATAACCACTGGGATAATCATTCATGATCCAATGATCATATGCACCATAAATATCTTTGAACATTCTTAGTGTATCAGTAAGGTCCAAAGAATCCATA
The DNA here is from genome assembly GCA_963676395.1 of bacterium. Lineage (GTDB taxonomy): Bacteria > Fidelibacterota > Fidelibacteria > Fidelibacterales > Fidelibacteraceae > M50B103. The sequence goes on from OY781066.1 coordinate 616,741, forward strand.
GGTGTAATACTATAGTTTGTTCTTGTATGATTTACGATCAATTTTGCAAATGATTTTTCATTAAATTGATGATTTAATTCTGCTCCATAACCCCAACGTTCAATATCGATCGGATTATTATAGCCATTTTGAAAAACAGCATACGAAGTAGAAGCTAAATTCGCAACGCTCCAATCAGAAGAATAATATCCACCGCTTGAAGGACTGTTGTTATTTGTAGTACTAACACCCTGTGTTAAACCATAGTTTCCAGAGAATGTTAATGTAGTTTTTTTATCAAGATCCATTGTTAAATTGGCACGAAAAGCATCATCATTCAAATTATTTCTGGAAAGAGGGATGATATATGCTCTTTGACTTCCTCGGTATGATATAAAAAATCTTGTATTCAAAGCCTTCATAATAGGACCGCCAAAACCAACATCAACGATATAATCGGGTGATGTGTGTGATAGTTGACGGCGATGTTCGTATTCGTAGATCGCTTTCAACTGCGCCGGTGTCATATCATTACTAGGATCCGCATCTTGCATCAATTGTTGAGATAAGCCATTGTAACCACCTTCAAAACCGCGGTACTGTGCTTTTTCATAAATATCCCATGCACTATTATCTGTACCCGTCCAACAAACATCCTCATCAAGATATGATCTATGCCAATACCCCATAGGGTCTGCGAGGTCATTTCCAAAGTGTTTAGCTTGAAGGGGTGTATACTTAATATCAAAAGATCCGGTATATTTTTCGCGATCACCTTTTTTAGTCACAACCGAAACAACACCCGAACGGGCATTGTCATATTCAGCCGAAAAGCCACCCACTTGGACCTGAACTTCCTGAACAGCAGAAATAGGCATAGACGTATAAGGAGTATTTGAACGCGAATCATTTGTTGACATTCCATCAACAAGATACGTCATTTCATCTGTATCTCCACCACGAATACTTAATCCGTCAACACCGGCCTGGAGTGAAACCGCTTCGGAAATACTTTTTACAGGCATTTCCTTGATCTCATCCTTAGAAATGTTGGTTTGGCTGGAAGAAATATCGGTTCTAACGATAGGTCTTTTAGCTACAACAACTACTTCTTCTCCCTTATAAGCTTCAACAGACATAAGGAAGTCAACTTTAGTGTTTAGATCAATCTTTACAATAATATCATTTTGGACCAGTTTTGCATAACCAACATAGATTGCCGTAACCGTGTAGGTGCCGGGAGTTACATTTAGAATTGTAAAGTAACCGTCTGCATCAGCAGCAGCGCCTAGAGTTGTCCCTGCAACAAGTACATTTGCACCTGCCAAAGGCTCCTTGGTATCTACATCAATAACACGTCCACTGATCTTACCGGTTGTTGCCGCTGAAGCGAACATAAATAAACCGGCGAGCAGAATACATAGTATTATTTTTTTAACTTTCATCGTTTCATCCAATAGTAATTGGTTAGAATGAGTATCTTAGTGTAATGCTTTGAGTATTATTGAAAATACCGAAAGGAGTGTAAGAGTAATCAAAAATGATTCCAGCAACACTAACACCAGTTCCAAAAGTCAAACCGCGCTCATCACGATTTCCCATATAACCGACTCTGGCAAAGAAAAGATTTTGAAATTTATATTCCAGACCTAGGTCAATGTATTCCGGATATGATCTGGGATGACTGGCATCCATACTAAATAGCAATGAATGAGCAGGATTTGATTCTTCAAACAGATCCATAAGATCCATTGAAACACCCATAGTGAATGTCAAGGGAAGCTGAAAACTTTCTTCTTCATACATTACTTCACCAGAGAAGTTTCTAACGCTCATACCAAAAACAAAGCTTTTCCACCCTGTTTTAAAATATGTACCAAAATCAAAAGCAAAAGCGCTTTGTACATATCGTCTGGTTTCCACAGAATTGGTACTCTCTTGACGATTTTGAACCAAAACGTTACTTACACCAAGATCCTGAGTAATCCATTTAACCTGACCACCCACTGAGAACTTAGTACTCAAAGCCATAGCATAACCTAAACCTAAATTAATAGCAGTAGGGTGAATTATGCCTGTTTCAATATAACCTTGGTCATTTCCCCAAAATTCAGTTGCCTCAATTTCACCGTAATCTACATTTGCCAATGAAAAAGCAACCGTACCATAACGGCCATCACCCAAAGTCATTGCACCTGAAAATGCATTATGTTTTATATCGGCAATCCAGTTATTATATGATGCCGTCAAATCAATCGCGCTATTCATATAACCTAGAGTTGCTGGATTGTAATAAATAGCAGCAGAACCGCATTCTACAGAGTTCAACGCACCAGCCATACCATTGGCTCTTGCATCTGAGCGTACGCTCAGAAATTGAAAACCCGTTTGGGCAATTTTATTGTAATCATTTTCTGCAAACACCATTGAGACGCTTAACAAAATGATCAGTACCAGTACAATACTTTTATGTTTCATAGAGATTTCCTCTTTTTTCATTTAGTGAAACTAATTTATTTTACAAAAATCATATTGATGTCTTCACCGGCAAAACTTGGAGAAACTGTCATCAGGTAAAGGTTTTCATCAAAATTATACATATAAATCACTTTGTCAATATCGGCACTTACAAACAATTCTTTGAATGTGACCCCAGTGACATTGGCTGTGAAGGGATTGAATTTCTTACCACCAGTATCAAAATCTTGGATACGCTTATACATTGTAATAGCACCTCTATCTAGAAATACTCTTAAAGTATCAACATCTTCCATATCTACAACGTCAAGAATAAAAATTCCCTGAGGGAGATCTTTCTCAAAAGTAAATTTAATACCTTTGTTCATATCAGCAGTTGTGACAATATCCAAACCACTAAGTAGAGCATTCATTTTGTCGGCATTTCTTAATAGATCAGTAACAGACAACTGTTCATCAGGCCCCCATAGTGTTGAATCACATTGGTAACAGCTATGCAAAGCTTTTGTAACTGTCGGAGCAAATAGTTTGTCTACAATAGCTCTTGTCTCAGCATCTTCAGTGTACATTGAGTTAAAAATACCTACACTGAATTTGAAATAGTTTTCAATACCTTCGGGAGTTGTTGCAAACTGGCCCGAAGATTTTGTTGATTCCGCTCTTAACCATCTCACGAAATAGCGACCAACAGGAAGATCATATTTGATTTTAGCAACAACTTCACCTGATCCACCATCGCCGCGACCACCGAATTCAGCAGCCATTGTCCAGTTAATGCTGTTATCTTTCATAGGTACTCTTACACCATCTTCATCCCAAACTCTCATTGACATGTGTTCATCGAAATAGAATGTATATTCATCTTCGGTTGTAATATCAACATATGAATACAGTGACATAACTTCAATCGCTTGACAAGTAACTCTATAACGTTTCTCACCTACTTCAAGTACCGGGATATTACCGGTTTTACCATACAAGCATCTAACGGCTTCCGTATAGAATTCCATATTAGAGTATGTGGTAGGAATATTGAATATCTGTTCTGCACCGGTTGAATTTATAGTTGAGAAAGTTGCAGCAATTTCTGTTTCAATATCATCTGTAATGATCACTTCATCAAAACTCTGACCGGTTAACATACTGCTAACAACTGAATCAGTTTTATTTAGATAAAGTTCAATAGTTGATATTGAATCATAATAATTTTCAATTGTGGCAAATGCAACGGTACGGTTGGCATCACCATTAACGATCTGTGCTGTAATTTTAGTATTGATAATTTTATCATCAGTAGCATTCAGCATTAAAGCATCAACATTCTTATCATCAAGAAAATAAGGATCTGTTAATGCAAAAAGTGTTTTACCCGTATATAAACCGTTATCAACGGAAATACATGCGGCCTTGTCGAAATGTTCCATTTCGTATGTGTCGGTGTTTTCCCATATGGAACAACTTACCAATGCGAACATCACCAACATCAGAAGAATAACTTGTTTTTTCATTTTTACCTCGACTCTGTTTATCGAATGATTATGAATTTCTTAAAGATCGAATCTCCGCGATCAAGTCTTACACCTGTTACATCGCTATAGAAATCTTCGATCATTTCTAGATGAGCAATATATACGCCACTAACCAGGATCTGTTGCCAATCGGTCGTTAGATACCATGCGTAACCTTCTTCACTTTCGGTTACTTCAGCTACATAATCGCCTCGTTCAGTGTATATCTTAATTCTGCAACCCGAAGGTACACGAGCAAATAACAGTTTATTTACATTACCAATAAACTGGATTTTTTCATTTCGAACATTGATAGGATTAGGAACAACTTTTACAAGTTTTTTCATAAGTTCCTTTCTATCGTTCGGATCATCGAGATCATATTGTGAAACATCAATATCTTCGGGTGGAGCCGGAGGACTTTTTACCGTAGCACCACGATTTGTTCTTGTATAGAACGGAGAAGATTTTAATGCAACACCGGGTTCAATAATATTTTGACTTCCATCATCGTAAGAGACAAGATAGTAAAAATAATTCTGACCTTTTAGAGGTTCGGTATCAACATATTCAAATTCCGTATCAGACCCTTCTTGCTTATAGCTATCAAGACCTTCATCTAAATTGATGTCTGCAATTTCATAATATGTTGAATCCTTTTCAATAAATGCACGATATATCTTAAATCCTTGGAAAGCTGGTGAAGCTAAGGCTTCGGTTCCATCCCATTGAATCTTTACACCATCTTCAGTTGAAAAGATCTCTACAGTTTGTGGAGGTCTTGGTGCCTGAGGAATACCGGCATAAAAATCTGATTTATAAAGATTGATTGCACGACGGAAAGTATTCATCAACGAATCACGACCACTGTAAACCATCGCATCTTTCCAGGCATCTCCGGCTGCTTTACCGCTAACAGAAATAGTTGATGTTGGGTTAGCTGGATCGATCAAATCAAGTGTTTCGCCACCATAAACTACTTTATACCACTGCTGACCTACCCAATAGGCATAATCATGATCTAAACCGGCAGCACATTCTGCAAAAGCAATCTTGATCTTTTCACCCGGGGCAATCGTATATGGACCAAAAGCCAACATCTGCGAATAACCGGCAGATCCATTTGCTTTAGAATAATCACCGGCTTTACCATCAAAGGTATCCCAAATTCTTTTAGCGTGATTTGCCCTGTGCCCACCTTCCATGTGTTGTTCATACTTGTAGGTCATACCGGTTGCATCATATTGATCCAAACCGGCTGTATTTGTATAAGGATGGTTTGAATTAATAAACGAGCTACCTGTTGGTTGGGCAAGATCATCACTTTTATCACTGGCTGATTTATCTGCATGGACAACAACCATTCCTTTATACTGAGCTGAACCCAAGCGTCCATCATTAATAGCGGAGAAGCCATGATGAACCACTGAATTTACATTGGGAGAGCCGATATTATCATAACCAAAGTCCGACCATAACCCCATCCAAGAGGCATAGCCGCGCATCCAATTACCTTCATTGTCCTGTGCATCCTGACCTGTGCGATCAACATAAGGAGAAGTAACAATAGGATTGTTTTGATCCATGCCAATTACATCAGTCATCATACTGTAACCCCAACGTACATCACGAACAGATGTAGATATCCAGTTACGATGAGCTGTCGTATATACGCCGTTCCAGCAACCTTCCTGAGAAATAGCATCACGCCATTGCCAATGAAAGTAAACATCTTCTAATGTTTGAGAATAAACATTGCCATCGGCATCATAAATACCGGTGTTTTCAAACTCATATTCAATAATATGAATATTATCGTAATTCTGCTGTGATACGGCATAAACCTTTTTAACAAAAGTCAGTCCGGTAGATGTATTAACTGTATTGGAAACGATGCGATCTGCAAGTTGAGCAGGATTAATTTCGTCAACATCATCGTTCTTTCCATTTGTACCATTCATCATATCGGAGCCTTCGCTTTCATCCACATATACTTCGGGATGAGCATAACGAGCGCTCATTTTAAGTTCCAGAGGAATAAACTCTCTAATTTCGATATCAGGCACGGAACGAGGACCATTATGAACAACTTTATGAGGATATACAAAGCCTTTGACGGGATCGTAAAAGTTCTTTACACCAATCCACATACCTTTAGCAGCCTGCATATCTTGGTCACGATAAAACGAATCCCAAGTAAATCCCCATTGTTGCTGACCATAGTTAACTTCTTCCCATTCTGTACCGGTATCATAATAGAAGTTCCATAAGGAACCTATCGTGATCCATTTATAACGGGTTGCGGCTTGAGTTGACAGAACTGTCATCAACAACAGAACGAATATCAAGCCTTTTCTAAGATTTCTAATCATTTTTTACTCACTTTCCGATTATAGATCAATTGACAATTGAACACCCACATAAATACGTCTAGGATTCAAGAACATGTAAGCCGTGTTTGCAGGATTATCAATATAAGCATTGCTTTCAATTACCTCTTTGACCACATCATCACTGACGGTCGTAATTATTCCATTTTCGGTACGTGACCACAAACCTGTTTCTTCAACATAATAAATTACACTTGGATCTGAAACCTGTGTAGTATTATTAGCAAACTCCATAGGTTGATATGCTACACCACCAGGTCTATAATCATAGTATTTATCTGCAGAAGCTTTGGTACCTTCCGGATAATATTCGGGTGAGAGGTGATCCTGATCGGTTTCTTCGTATGCTGCTGTTGGAAAATGCAAGGATTCAATATAATGATCTACCTGATATCCATCAACTGTAGAATAACCGTTACCGTAAGCTTGTCCAGCCAAACTCAATCTTTTCAAATTAAAAAGATTATCAATCTGCATTAACAAATTCAAGTTAACAGGACCCAGCTTTAAAGGTTTCATCAGCTTCATATTGCAATAATATGAGTCTCTGATCTCAATAATATTCGAATAGAAGCCTCTTGTTCTGCTTGTATAATACCCGGCATCATACCAACTACCATTCACAGAAAGACTCCAGTTACCCAAAAGCTGACCATATTGTGCTGGTGTGCGTAATACAATATTTGCTTTAACCGAAGGAAGAGGAATGCTCTTTGATTGTTTTTTACTATCTGTATTCTGGATCATCTTAAGATAAGCCTCAGATCCTTCATCTTCATAAACACTTGGCCAATCAAAAGTACCGTTACTTGAAGATCGTAAATTCAGATTAATAAAACCACGAAGCCATTCGCCACGGCGTTTTTTCAAGGTAACTTCCAAACCGCGAATATCCTGATAGTATCTATCATCTGAAACATCATAAGAAATACCGTCGATACTCCGGTATGTTGTTGTCGTAGCTTGATTGGTTTTATCTTTATAGTATGCAGCAATGTGCAATAAATAATCACTTGTGATAGCTTGATCAAAACCTAATTCGTAAGAAACGGTTTTTTCAAACTGTGTTTCGGGATTACCAATCCATGATAAACTATAATCACCATATCGTCTTAACTGGAAATAATAATCCGGATCCATTTTCTGATACATATGACCGTAATTGAAGTATAGCTTAGATGTTTCGGTGATGGGATGCGAGATACCAACACGAGGCATCACTTTAAACTGACCTTTTGCTTTACGAGTCGGGAAAGTTGCACTTGCCAAAGAATCATTTAGCGCATAAGGCTTATAAAGATCGCTTAAAAAAAGTTCATCCCATCCCAATGAATCCATGTCATACCACTCACAATTTGGATTCCAGTATTCGGCTCGAACACCCATCTGTGCAACCAAGCCTTCGTATTCAAGTTTATCGGTTATATAGGCATCAATTTGAAAAGGATTTTGTACCCACATGGTGTTTGTCGCAGTCGAGGCTGTAAGTGATTTTTCTGATCCGTAGTTCATATCATAAACCCAATACTGAGCCTGAACTCCGGCCTTGACCTCATTGCGATCATCTATCTGTGATTTAATATCATATTTTGCTTTAATATGTGATGTTTTTGTACTGTCATAAGGCCACTGTACATATCCTGTAAAGAAATTAGTTGTTGCATTTGTACGATCCATCACAGTATGAAAACCATAAGGTCTTTCATCCATATAAAGGTCAACACCTTCAATACCTGCAAAAATATCATATAAAGTTGTATCTCTTACTTCACCCGGATATGAATTGTAGGCAGTCTGTGAATATTCAACAGAACCTTCCCAGAACGTTCTTTCATTCACAATACTTTTTAATGTAGCAGCATACATGCTATTAGCACGCTCTGTCAAGCCATAATAGTTCGGATAGAACAGTCTTGACATAGCCCAACCACCAGAGATGGCTCCAGATCCCGTAGTGTAAACACCCGGAGTACCGGAAAGACTTGTAGCCGTACCGTGATAGCCATTTAACATACTAAATAAACTTAGTTTTGTTTTTTGGCTCAAATCACTGGTGACCTTAGCGGTCCAAGTCCAATCTGCATACTTATCTGTCGCCAAAGGTTGCATGTAAGCGGTCTGATTTGCTAGATATGTGGTAAAAAATCTTAAGTTACCAAGTTTTTTACTAAAAGGAAGAGGGCCACTCAATGAAAAATCTACATTATAATTAGGTATTTGTTTTGAGTAAAAATCATCGCCACGGCGTACAAGATATCTAAATTGTTGCTGTAAAGCCAAAGGCGAAAGATCGTTAGTTGGGTCATCATCATTCATCAATCCTTCAGATACTGCATTCCAACCGTCAAACTTAGCGTATTCACCTTGAGTATGAGCATCCCAAGCACCATTATCGGTACCTGTCCAACATACTTCATCATCAAGATATGGTCTCAAGAAAATAGAATTCTCATCATACATTGATGTAACAACATTTCCTGAAATATCTGTCGAAGCAAAGTTTCTGTTTTGGTAAGGACTGTACTTAATATTTGCGCTTACTCTGATTTTTTCAGGATTACCTTCTTTAGTAACAATACTAACCATACCGGATTGAAGATCGGAGTATTCTGCAGAAAAACCACCGGATTGAACCATGATCTCTTCAATCGAAGATAAAGAAATATTTGAGATCGGATTACCCGTACGGTTATCTTTCATGGTTAAACCATCAACTAACAATGTCGTTTCATCAAGATCTCCGGCACGAACCTCCAAACCACTCATACCAGCTTCCATACCAATAACATCTTCAATGTCTGTAGCTGGAAGATCCATAATCTCATCTTTACTGATATTCAACTGACTGGAAGCAACATCAACCTGAACCGGCTTACGTTCTGCGGTTACAACGATCTCTTGACCTTTAAATGCTTGAACTTGAAGATCAAAATCTAACAATGTAGTCAAATCAATGTTTATCGCCACTTCTTGTTTTACAACTTTCGCATAGCCGATATAGGTGGCTGTTACTTCATATTCTCCCGGGGGAATATTAAGGATAACATAGTACCCCTCAGCATTTGCCGCCGCACCCATTGATGTACCAGCCAGCAATACATTGGCGCCGGCCATCGGCTCCCCTGTTGCTGCATCGCGGACAACACCGGAAAGTTTACCGGTAGTACCAGCGAATGCTATACTGATAATCATTAGCATTACGACTAATAATTTTTTTAGCCTCATTTAACAACTCCTTAGTATGTTTAAATTTGATTTAAGCCGTTATTTTTTTAGTACTTATAACAATTTTCTTCAACAAATATTCAATCAAATTAATTTATAGCATAAAACAAAGTTTGTCAACTCATTATACCAATTCAGCATCAAAACTTGAAATGATTTGCTTTGCCGCATCATCTAGTTCTTTTTTCTTGATTACCCTCTGAGAATCTGTCACTTTCTTTTTTACAATCGTTAACGTTATATCAACATGAATCTTATCTTTTATCTTCTCACAGATCTCTCGTTCATTCTTCTCCAGCATACTCTTTGCCAAGTCGTCTTCAACACTCAACTTAAGCTCTTTTCCGCTAGCATCTACAATACCCGCGGCACTAAGCATAGTTGCTAGAGATGGCTTTCGCTCTGAAAGGTCCCGAACAATCGCCTCCCAATTCTTCTTGATAACATCTACATCAATCGTTGAGGTGCTAATTCCCTCTACCGCAGGTTTTTCTTTTTTCTCTTCATTCTGCGATACAGTCGCTTGGACTTCGCTTGCAGGTACTGTCTTTCGATTTAAAATAGGACTCACATAAGCGCTGACTGCCTCACTTTTGGCTTCCGGCTTCTGACTTACCGGTTGTGGTTTCTGACTACCGAGAGCAGTTTTCTTTTCCGCAACAGGATGCGCCATATGTTCTGTGCTTTGCACCTGCCCAATAACTTCATCCAATTGTTGTAGATCATTGAGTTTAGATAGCTTTATAAATAAAGTTTCTACCAATATCTTTACATTAGCAGACTTTGAAATACGGGCCAACTCATCATTAACAATGGATAACATTCTTATTAATGCATGTTCGTCCTGCCCCATGGCCATCTCAGCATATTCTTTTTTAAGGTTTTCAGCCGTATTTAAGATATCTGCTGAACCACTGGCCTTTACCATATATAAATCGCGTAAAAAATTCGAGAACATGGTCACAAATTCCACCAGATCATAACCTTGCATTAGCATATCATTAATCAAGTTCAATGCAATATCGGCTCGACCAGCAGCTAAAGCTTTGAACATATCAAAAAAGATCTCTTCTCTGATCACCCCCAAAATACTTAAAATAGACTCATAGCTGATCTCTTCATTAGAGAATGCAATAACCTGTTCAAGAATACTCTCACTGTCACGAATACTTCCATCACCTTTTTTAGCAATCAGCAACAAGGAATCTTCATCAATTTTAATCCCTTCCTGCTCAGCAATATTTCGCAGTAAATCCATAACTTGCGATAATGGAATGCGTTTAAATTCAAATCGTTGGCATCGACTTAAAATTGTAGGCAGCACTTTATGTAATTCAGTGGTAGCAAATATAAATAGGATATGTTTTGGTGGCTCTTCCAAGGTTTTCAACAAAGCATTAAAAGCATCTTTTGTGATCTGATGAAACTCATCAATAATATAAACTTTGTATTTGCCTCGTGTGGGAGGATATTTTACCTGCTCCCTAAGGTCGCGAATACTATCAATACCGCGATTTGAGGCGCCATCGATTTCCAATACATCCAAGCTGCGCCCTTCAGTGATCTCTCGACAACTAACACATTCGTTGCATGGATTTCCGTCTTTGGGATTTTCACAGTTTACCATTTTGGCAAGAAGTCTTGCCGTCGTTGTTTTCCCGGTACCCCTGGGTCCCGAAAAAATATAAGCATGACCTAAACGGCCTTTTTCAATAGCATTTTTTAATGTTAAAGTGATATGATCCTGACCAATAACATCCTCAAAGCGCTGAGGACGATATTTCAACGAGATAACTTGATGACTCATAAATTTTTCCCTGCTTACAAAATAAAAAGACCCCAGGATACTTATCGCTCAGAATATACGCTTACCGCTGCTTCCTTCCAGACCTGACGGGGTTCGGCACATACGCTGCCGAAAAGGCCTGAGGTCTTCGGAAAATACTCAATAGACAAGGATAAAACAATTGATTTTTCGATAAGAGATAAAACAAATTCCAATATCCAATTTTAATTAATTATTGATCATTCTCCATCCCTTTCTATTGTTCGATTATCATCGCTATTCCAAGCAGAAGCCCCTTCCAATCACATCTGAAAAATTCCATCTTACAAAAAAAATCCCCCGGCCGAGAGGTCGGGAGATTTTCCTTCATATACTTCCCTACTTATAACTTATTTTATACTTAAACCTTTGCCTTTGTACTTTTGCCTTCTACCTTGTCGTCTACGACGACTTCAGTTGACAAATGTCTAAACCATGTAAAATAAAGTGCCACAGAAAGTACAGCAAAAATCAAGCCAAGCCAAATTGCCTGTGGCCATGATTTAAATACAAGGTTCATCATGAACAAAAATAATGTTAACTGCCATGGAATAGCTAGTATTACAGAAATAATATCACGCTTATTCTCTTTTTTGATCTTCTCTTGTATGTCGGCGGGAACGCCTTTCTTGAATTCACCCCAAGCTCCAAAGGGACGGGTAATATTGTAGAAGTTCTGCGTTGTTTTTTTATCAATAGGTTCTGTTGCCAAGGTACCCACAACAATACCGACCAATGACATTAATGAAGCTACAAGGAAACCGTAGTATTCTGGAGCCAAGGCTTCGGGTAGAATACCCGTACGCATAAAGACTTTCCATAAAATAGCCACGATCATACCGGAAGCAACACCAATGGCATAACCGTAACCGTTTACACGGTGCCAATACCAACGGACCAACTGCGGAACAAGCAAACCTGCCCCAAGTCCCATGGTGATCCACGACCAGATCTCATTAATATTCTTGATAAAGACAGTCAGTAAAAGACCCAATACAACGATCACAATAGATGCACCGTATGAATGTGCCATAAGCTTTTTACTGTCTGCTTTGGGATTAATATATTTTTGATAGATATCTTTTACCCAATATGCCGCACCCGCATTCACGGTTGAATCAAAAGTTGACATAGCTGCCGCCATCAATCCGGCAATTAAGAAACCTTTAATGCCTACAGGTAAAGCATTAACCACCATCGGTAGTACCATTTCGGGATCTGTGATCTGTGTTCCCATAGATATACCCCAAATAGCCAAAGCGGCAATAAAAGGCCAGCGGAAAGAAAGCAAGCCTGTCCAGAATAATGAAAGTAAGCCGGCTTCTTTGTCATTCTTGGCGGCATAATAGCGCTGGATCATGTAGTTTCCCGTACCACCGCTCCCTTCAAGGATAGTTTTAAAGAGGTAAAACATAACCAATACACCAAATACATTATACATGGAGTAATCCGATTCAGCTGGAATATTCAAATGCCATTGCGGTGCGAGATTCACCCACTCTTTCCAAGTGGTTCCCAAATGCATAAAACCTCCGTCTTTCAACGGTAATGCAACCGCAAATTGTTCGGGCATCTCCAACCCCATTGAACGGATCACGATATACATGATCGCCAAAAAGATCAATATTCCTTGAAATACATCCGTCCAGATAACACCATATAGACCTGATGCAACGGTATAGATCATCGCAATCGCAATAAGAATGAGTGCGGCCCAAAACTCTGTTCCAATGGTAACACTGCCCAATGTAATATTCCATGAGTCGGGAATACCCAAAAATGTATCCAGAAACTTACCGCCTCCAATGGCAAAGTAAGTGATCATGGCAACAGTAAAGATAATCGAGGTAATGGCTTGGATCAACCGTGCAATATCACCCTGAGGGCCTTTGCCAAATCTTAACTGCATCCATTCCGCAACGGTCATCACACCGGAACGACGATTCCATTTACCCATATAGATCATCAAGAAAGCCATAATCAAGGTTACACCGCCACGGATCTCAATATAAAATCCTTTGGCACCGATGGCATAAACCAAGGCTACAATGATCATGGTTCCACTGATATCAAGATTTGATGACATTCCGGAGGCTCCCAGTGCCCACCAAGGCAAATTCCTATTGCCCAAAAAGTATGAATCAATACCTTCTTTGGCTTTTCTCTGCATCAACAAACCGACTATGACCATGGCTGTCAGGTATATACCGACAATAATATAGTCTACCGTATGCATTCTAATCTCCTTCTAAATTAGTGACGAGTATCCAGTTCCCGATCCATCACTTCACTTGTTTAATCTTCAATTGCAGTAGCGATGCTTGAATCGCTCTTTTTTTATCATTCCAACCAGTCAAAGGACCCTTTGCTTCTTTCCAGTGCCGATTTAATTATCACGTTACTTCTTCACCAACACAACTCCCGTCGTGGGATTGATAATAATGTAATTACTTACTTGAAAGGGTTTGTTTAAACCTGTAGACAGTACATTCTGCCATGTACCTTCAGGTAGATTATAATGTGCATATTCCGTGCGTGAACCATTGGCTAACACAAGAATATCATGCTCATTTTTTTCATCTTTCATAATACGATAACCAATACCAAATTTTGAATCGGCATAAAAAGGTTCCATCGATTCACGAGCAGATTTTCTTAATTCCGGATATTTTTTTCTTACATCGAATACCAATGAATAGAAATCTATCAATTCCTGATTCTTGCCAGCGATATCGTAATTAATGTAATTGGTAGTATTATCTTTATCATACGAATTGCGATCGATCATGCCTTGTTTCTCATCAAGATATTCATTTTCTTCAATGATCTTTGAGCGGGCAAATTCCTGTCCTGAATGAATCATGGTCATCCCTTGGGATACACCCAACATAAATGCACCTAATTTATGATACTTTAATTCTTCATCATTAAGAACATGATGTTCATCAAGATCTGTAATCACTGTATGTTCTTTGGCTTTACCGGTATAAATTCGCACAAAATCACCAAAAGTTTCATCATCATGTGCTTCAAGATAATTTACACTATGACGAGCATTTACATACTGGCCGCCATCTTCTTGCAGCGAACCCATTAAGAAACGTACTGCATTATTACGAGTAACACCATCATCCCATCTACCAAAAATAAAACCGGGACGATTATGAGGATTTTGACCTTTTATCCCATTGCGAAAACGGTCGTTCCATGACCCCCAATCTAAAGAAGAAAAATGTTCGGGATTGTACATACCGCCACCCCATGGCTCAGCAACAATCACAACATTGGGATTAACTTTTTTAGCCTCACTTAAGATCAAGCTTAAAGTCTTATCATCTATCATTGACCCCAAGTCAAAGCGAAAACCATCAATATGATATTCTTTCATCCAGTACAGAATACTTTCAACGATCATTTTTCTTGCCATCGGACTTTCGGTCTTAAAATCATTTCCACATCCGCTTTTAGCAATAAAATCCTGATTATCATCTAAACGGTAATAATATTTTTTATCAATCAATTTAAAAGGATTAGGATCATAAGTAGAAGTGTGGTTGTAAACCACATCCATCATTACTGCAATATCTTCTTTATGTAAAGCTTTCACAAGGGTCTTAAACTCTTTCATACTTTTACCTTTATCATCGATAAAAGCCTCTTTTACCATATTCCCTTTTGAACTGTAATAATTTTCCGGAGCAAAAAAGAAAGTCGACATATAACCCCAATGATTACGTGCATATGGATTCCAAGTATTAAATAATGCGGTCGATGAATCTCTGTAGGGAATCTCAATATTGGCAAAATCATGCAGGGGTAAAAATTCAATAGCATTCACACCAAGATCTTTTATGTAATCTATCTTATTGATCACAGAAAGGTACGTACCCGGCTTATCGGCTCCTGCCGAAGGATGTGCCGTTAAATCACGCAAGTGAGCCTCAAGCACAATCAGATCACGTGGATCATCAGGAACAACCCATGTATCTCCGTCCCAATTGAAATCATTTTTTACAATATAAGTTCTAGCATTGATATGATAGTTATTTTGCGTAGAGACAGCTTTTGAATAAGGATCGGCAACCAGCACATCACTATTAAAGATATCACCTTTACCATTCTTTGCATGAACATAGTAACCGTAATATTTCTTCCAAAGTTTTTTATCTGTAGAAAATTCCCATACGCCGTCATTATCTCGTGTCATAGGATATACCGCAAAAGCATCACCGGTTGCTTTTTTAAATAAAGCCAGTTCAACTTTTTCAACACGAGGAGCAAATAAACGAAAAACAAATTGTCCATCTTCAATACTCATTCCCATGGCTTTATCTGAATAAAGCTTATCAAAATCAGAAGTCGTAAATGGCTTAACTTCGGGGAGCTCAGCAACAATATTTTCCTGCAATGCACAGTGAAATAATACAAAACTGCCAAGAATGAGCAAAAGTGCCTTTTTCATTTCGATCTGTCTCCTAATTAATTTCGCAGTTAATATAGAGAAAACAAGTTAAAAGGAAAAAGAAAAAAGGAAAAAGTCGAAGAAGCGCCGAAGTTTTCGTACACTTAAAGCGAAGGCAAAACGCAAATATATCAATTATCATTGCAAATAATTTCATATAAACAAGCATAGAGGCACAACATTTTGTGCCTCTATTTTATATATTTATTATTTTATCTGATTTTATTTCTCAGGTTTCTCGCTCATGATCTCTTTTGTCTTGAGCATCGTAAAATTCGGTGGGATCACCGCAATACCAAAAAAAAGTATACCCACGATCAGCATCCAGCCATGACCATTAAAAAGCACAAAATGGTTTCCCCAACCAATATGATCGAACAAGATAGAATTCGGATGAATTGGATACCATTCTTTTATTAAAAGACTCTCAAGCAACAATGCCAATGGTGTGAGAAACAAGAAAACAAAGGGTGTCATTCTACCCATTGGATATTTCTGCTTAGGAAAGATCAATTTTACAATAAAATATGAAATGGCAACGCAGATCAAAAATTGCGGGTAGATCAAAAACAACCAACAACCAAACAGAACGCCTATAGAGCCGCCTCCCTTAAATTTATAAAAGATCGGGAAACCGTGTCCATAAATTGCAGCAATACCTATTAATAAAATTGCCAAAAATTCCGCACCTTCAAATGGAATACTTACAGGTAAAACAGGTTTGCTTGAAAAGAATAAATACTTATAAAGGACCATGATTAACGATCCCTTTAATGCGTCTCCCAATAATGTCAAGGTTCCCCAAAATTTACCAATCTCCCGCATGACATTCGATGTACCGGGATTTTTATTTCCAACTTCTGTAATGTCAACATCTTTACCCATTCTTGCAAAAAGACGAGCATAGGAGACAGATCCTGAAAGGTAACCGAGTATTAAACCGGAAACCAAAATCAGATAAAACATATATAACTCCAAAAAAATATTAATTATTATTCAAGTCCAATCAATAACAAAGCCGTATGCTGACCACCATAACGGTTTTCGAATTCGATATCATCGTATTCTTCAAGTAACTCATTGGAAATTGATTCCAACTCATCCACATTGACATTATCATTATAGTATAATGTAACCGTCATGCGTTCATCCGGAGAAGCACCTTCAATAGAGTCTAGCACAACCGGCTTAAATTCTTCGTTTACAGCTACAACATTTCCATTCATCACGGCAAAATAATAATCTTTAGGTATTTTAATGCCGGCAAACTGGGAATCTTTAATGCTTTTATATACCGACAAACTTTCAACCAATTCCATAGAATCATTCATCTGTATAATGTTCTCTTCCCATGAAGCATTTTTTACAAAGCCCATAATAGCCGCCACACCCTGGATCACATTTTTACTGGGAAAGATCTCAACATGTTTGTCGGTTTCTTTTTTTACCAACTGAACGGCAGGTATGATATTTTTGTCATTAGCCAATACAATTATAACTTCATAGGGCATTTGATTTACATGGTTTAAAATATCGGCAGTATTGGGAAGATTCTTGCCATATACAAGAACATCAAGGTCTGGTTCAAAATCATGTAATACGGAGCGAAAACCTTCGCCGGGGACTAAGGCCAAAACACCGATTTCATCTGCATGCTGAAAACGTGCCCATTCTTCTTCGAGCTGTTTTTGCATATCCTCGATCTTTTTATTTTCAATATCACCGTATACTTGAATATGGTCGATCACAGCTTCGGGCTCATTCGTATGAACATGAAGCTTGATAATATCATCATTTACCAATAAGGCGACACTATCACCCATATCATTTAAATAACGATCGAGATCTTCTTCAACGGTTTTTCCGTCACGACGGATCAATAGCTCCGTACAAAAACGATGCTGAACTTCAAGCATCTCTTCAATATTGGAATCAGCATCCGGTTCAAAACGATAATCCGCTTCATCTTCAATCATAACACCTTCACCGGACAGTGCGCGCTTCATGCCTTCCAAAATAAATACAAATCCCAATGCACCGGAATCGACTACTCCGGCTTTTTTTAGAATAGGAAGTTTTTCCGGAGAAATAAACACTTCTTCCAATCCGGCCTTTACCGCAAGAGAAAAATGATCAAGTATCGTTTCGGATTTAGCATCTCTCATTGCTTTTGCAATGGCTTCAAAAACAGATAACATTGTACCTTCACGTGGTGTAGAAACCGAGGTCTTAGAAATAAAATTACCATGAGCAAAAGCTTCACTTAATATTTCAGGGGTAATATTATCATATTTAAGAATAACATCTGAAAAACCTGCAATAAAGCGGGATAAAATAAAGCCCGAATTACCACGAGAGTTCATAGTTGTTTCTTCTTTGAAAATTTCTAATACCGATTTAAAACTGTGATCTGCCTCTTCTTTGATCTTTTCAACTGCAGGTTGAAAGGTCAATAGCATATTTACACCCGTATCGCCATCCGGCACGGGAAATACATTCAAATTGTCAATGGTGTGGTAATTTGCTTTAAAATAATCCAAGCCCCCTTCAAGAGAGGATACAAAGTTATTAATTTTCATGTGTTACACTTCTTCTATTACGTTCCAATCACATATCCCATTTCGAAATAATCAGGTCCGAGATGCGGCATATGTGCAAAGTTTGAGTAGTTTAATTCGAAATAGAGGTTCCAAGCAAGTTCCTCTGCAGCGGCCTCTAACAGTTTTTTCATATAAAGACATTCTTTATCATGTCCGCTTACATAAGACATACAAACCGTAAGTTTCTTGCTGTTCTTTTCGGCCATATGTTCTTTAATGGTAGAAATAAAACGGGCACATGCCTGCTTGTAATTTCTTGCTTTACCCATGGCCTTAATCTCACCGGATCCGGGAACAGCATACAATAAAGGAATAATTCCCAATGCCGTACCCATCACGGCAGATGCCAAACCTACACGACCACCTCTGTGTAAATAGAACAAATCATATAAAGCACCCATTACATGAGTATTCCCAACATTCTTTTCAAGAATAGCTAAGCATTCTTCACGAGTAGCGTCCTTACCATCGAGCTCATTTAACATAGCGATAAGCTGAACACCTACTCCGGATACCAAGCTCTTCGTATCAAAAGATTTTACATCAAATTCCGGATGATTTTCTAATGCGGCTTTTAATCCTTCCGCTGTAGCTTGAGTATTTCTCAAGGCTTGAGTTATCACGATCATTTCTTCGCCTTTGTTCTTTTCAAAGGCTTCAACGAACATAGCTTCGGATGCTCCAATGGTCGTGATCTTGTTGTTCTTATCTCTCATGAGCTTAACAAACTTTTCTTTTTCTTCACGCCAATTGGGCATATCCCACGACTGTGGGTACTCTTCCCCGTTTAACAGAACGGGCATATCAACAATAGTTAAACCTAATTCTTTAATTCGTTCGGGTTCTAATTGACAAGTACTATCAATAACGATCTTCATTGTCACTCCTCCTGATTTGCATTAAGTATAAACAAAAATATTTTTGTATCCAAGTTTCAATTGTCTGAGTTTAGGGTAGCGTTTTAAATACCGAACACGGTTTACCAGTGCGATTAGCTAAACGTAAAATCAGAATAATTATTACTCGGCAACCATAGATTTTAAGCCAAGGCTATTATAATTCATTCAATTATCCTCAGAAAACATCATAACATTTATTCTTCTATGTATGAATAACATAACCCATTTCATAAAAATCCGGTCCCATATGGGGCAGTAACGAGAAATTACTATGATGAATATAGACTTTTGTATCCCAACCAAGTTCTTCCGATGCTCTTTCAAGCTGCGCCTTCATATGTTCACATTCTTTGTTGTGCTCATTCGTATAGGCCATATTCACCGTTAACTTTTTACTACTATTTTTATTCATCTCATCTTTTATAGCTGATAAAAATCGTGCATTTGCCTGTTTAAAATTCCGAACTTTTCCGGTGGACTTCAACATGCCTGATTGTGGTGTTGAAGATAAGAGTGGATAAAGGTGCAAAGCCGTTGCCATAGCAGCTTTTGCAAAACCAAGCCTCCCGCTTCTATGCAAATAAAAAAGATCATATAAAAGACCAACCACCCAGGCATTCTCACGATTTTTTTCAAGAATGGCATAAGCTTCATCTCGATTAAGCTTTTTATCTTCCATTTCTCGTAATAATGCTAAGCCTTGTACACCGACGCCTGAAGCCAAAATTTCCGTATCAAAGACTTTTACATCATATTCCGGATGTTCTTTCAGAACTTTTTTCAATGAATGACCTGTGGCTTTGCTATTATTCAGGGACTGAGTGATTAAGAGAATCTCTTCCCCTCTATACTTTTCAAAGATCTCGGTAAAAGTTTTTTCAGTAATTCCCGATGTTGCAGGTTTATTGTTCTTTTCACGTATTAATTCAATATATTTTTGCTTTTCTTCCCTGATATTGGGAGCATCCCATTGAGTTTTATATTCTTCACCATTGAGGTACAATGGGTAATCAATGAAACCCAAACTCAATTCTTTAATAACTTGCGGTTCAATTTGACAGGTACTGTCAATAATAATCTTCATACTTATTCCTCCAGCGTGTTGCCGTATTATAGGGATTCTTTATTATAAATACACTTATTTATTTGGGGTTAAATTTACAGGTTTAGGGTTTAAGGTCATTAGGATAATTTTAGCTTATCGAAGTATTTTGGCTTCCGTATTCTGGATTCCGGTATCCTTTGATCTTTCACTTTATTCATTAATCATAATTGCCTCAATTCTCAATCGAATTGTCAATTATCCTTTGTCAATCATCAATTTTATTGTATTTTCCCTCAAACTAAAGAAAGAACGAATATTGGAGAATAAGATGAAAAGATTTTTTCTTCCGCTGATGCTTGTCATATTGCTTCTTGGGTGTTCAGTAGCACCTCAGACACAATTGGATATACTTCCCGTTCAATCGGTATTCAGCGGAGACACTGCCACTATTGTAACACAAGACATATTCTTTGCGGAAAAATATAATGATATTACTTTCAGTGAACACCCGCATTTAAAGGTGAAGCTAAGTAATGATGGTAAAGAACTCAAATTATATGCCGATAGAGAATTTGCCGGTTATACAAGTATTTCTTTCATGAAAGGATTTACAAAATTTGAATTACCCGTAAAGGTAATCGATAGAAAATTTATCACATTCTCATATGTACCTCAAGAAAACGAAATAATTAATAAAGTCTGCGTATTCGGAAATTTCAACTTCTGGCTAAGAGACCAACTTGTAATGAAAAAACAAAGTGACGGTTCTTTTTCTATTACCATCCCCTTTGAGCCCGGCCAATACGAGTATTTATTTAAAGTAGATGACAAAGAAATCCTTGATCCTTCTAACCCCAAATCAGTCCCTAACGGTCTTGGCGGATTTAACTCTCCCCTTAAAGTACTGCCTTCATTTACAGGCAAAAGTCCTTTTATCACACCTATTGATTATAATGTAAACAAAGACCTTGTCCTTCGCTATCGCATTCTTGGGAATGATTATAATGGTAAATTCTCACATGATGATTTTATGGTCCTCGTCGATAACCACCAATTAAGATCTTGTCGTATTAAAGTTCATAATAATATCCTAACTTTACGTATTCCCACACATCTTGCCCAAAATAGTCAAAAAATACGTGTCGTATGGTCAGGCGATGTTACCACATCAAATCTGGAAGAAATCATTCTTGAAAATGGTCTGCCAAAAAACAATGAAGGTGAATTCATTTGGCAAGATGCTATACTGTACTCATTAATGCCCGATCGCTTCAAGAATGGTAACCCTTCAAATGATTCACCTGCGAAGCATCCAAAGCTGGCTGATCGAGCTAATTTTAACGGCGGTGATTTTCAAGGTATAATCGGCAAACTTGATGAAGGTTATTTTAATGAATTAGGCGTTAACACCTTGTGGATACTTCCCTTTATTAAAAACACACCTAACGCTTACATGGAAACACCACCTCCACATCGTATTTTCAGCGGTTATCACGGCTACTGGCCAATCTCAAGTCGCGAAGTAGACCCTCATTATGGCACGAATGGTGATGCGCACACTCTCATCGATGTCGCTCATAAACGAGGATTAAAGGTTTTAATGGATTTTGTATCCAATCATGTTCATCAGGAACATCCCTATTATCAAGATCATCCTGAATGGTTTGGTCGATATATTTTACCTGACGGACGCGAAAATCTCCGCTTATTCGATGAATATCGTTTAAGCACATGGTTCGAATCTTATTTACCCTCGTTTGATTATTTCAATGCTCCGGAAGCCATCGATACGATGGTAGCAGATGCTATCTGGTGGTTAAAGGAATATAATATTGATGGTTTTCGGCACGACGCCGTAAAACACGTACCTTCGATCTTCTGGCGTGAGCTCACCAAAGAGATCCGGAGAAATTTCCCTAATAAAGATGTCTATCAAATAGGCGAAACCTTTGGTGATCATTCTTTGATATCCTCTTATGTAAACAACGGTCAGCTCTCAGCTCAATTCAATTTTAATCTCTATTGGCCGGCTCGCTATGCTTTTGCAGTTGAGGATGAAAGTTTTAGCGGCTTAGCAGCCGAAATGGAACGCGTCATTGATATCTATGGTCAAAACCATCTCATGGCTAACCTTATGGATTCTCATGATCAACCTCGATATCCTGCATATCTGGAAGGCGACCTGGACTGGAGTGACAATGCCGCTGAATTCGGTTGGCACAACGACATTCAAATTGACGATCCTGTAACCTACGACAAGATCGAAATGTATTACTCATACTTAATGACCATCCCCGGACCACCCACAATCTACTATGGAAATGAGATCGGTCTCACCGGAGCCGCCGACCCCGACAATCGTCGCATGATGCCCTGGAAGTATACTCAACGACAAAAAGAACTCAAAAAACATATTTCCTCACTAACTGCACTGCGCAGTAAACATCCCGCATTGCGCTATGGTGATTATTATACCATCCGTGCAGATAAATCGGTCTACTCTTATCTACGATCTGATTTTAATGAGCGAATCCTTGTCGTGATTTACCGAAATAAATTTGCCGGCAAGGTCAACATTGAGCTACCCGCAGGATTACATACCGGCAAATTTGAATGCTTAAATACAAATGCCAAACTAGAGCAAGATGTCCTGAATGAAAATATTTTTCATTTGGAAGCTCAGCCGTTTAGTGGATATATATTTCTTATGAAATAAAAAAAACCGTTAAGTATAAAAAAAGAGCCTTGGAATAATCCGAGGCTCTTTTTATTTATCAAAAAGCATCCTAAGTTCGCTTTTCCACCGTAGCTTTATCTAAGCAAGCAGCACTTAAGCACTCTGCTCATATGTTTACTTACTCATTTTGAGCGACTACTGAAACAACTTGGTACTCAAATACTTCTCTCCCCTATCAGGAAACATCACAACAACGCAGCCATGTTCGACATTCTTGATTGCTTCCAAAGCAGCCACCATCGCCGCCCCGGAACTCATCCCGACAAATATACCTTCTTCTTTAACGATGCGCCTTGCCATGTCAAACGCCTCTTCACTTTCAACCATGATCTCGGTATCTATCTTTGAAGGATCATATATCTCGGGAACTATAGCTTCATCCATATTTTTCAAGCCCTGAATATAGTGTCCTTTAACCGGATGTGCGCACACGACTTGAATATTAGGGTTATTTTCTTTTAAAGCCTTACTCAACCCCATAATAGTACCTGAAGTACCAATACTCGAAACAAGGTGAGTTAACATTCCTCCGGTTTGTCGCCATAGCTCTTCAGCAGTGACCTTATAATGTGCCAACTTATTATAATGATTCGAAAATTGGTCGGGATTAAAATATTTTTCCGGATTTTCTTTCATCAACTCACGCACTTTGCATATAGCTCCATCAGTACCCTTATCGGCACCGGTTAAAATTATCTCAGCTCCAAAAGCTTTCATCATCTTTCGTCGCTCTATCGAAACGGTTTCACTCATGACAATCGTTACGGGATAACCTTTTACCGCTCCAATCATGGCAAGACCTATTCCGGTATTCCCGGAGGTCGCTTCAAGAATTATTTGACCGGGCTTCATGATCCCTTCGGCTTCAGCCTGCTGGATCATTCGCAAGGCGATACGATCTTTAATGCTTCCGGTGGGATTAAAGCCTTCCAACTTCGCGTAGATATTTATATTCTTGTTTGGATTTAATTTATTAATTTTCACCAGTGGTGTTTGTCCAATGCTCTGCAATATATTCGAATAAATCATTTTTTCTCCATTTTGTATAGTATCCTGTTCTTATTAAGAACACATACGCTTGTTCCAAGTTTTGGTAAATAAATTATAAAGGTAAGTGCAAAATAAAACAAGAACCTTCGCCGACTTTGCTATCCACAATTATCTTTCCGCGGTGCAATTCGGCAAATTCCTTACATAATATCAGTCCTAAACCGGTACCATGTTCACCATCTGTTCCGGGCTCACTTACTGACTTGTCCAATAAAAACAGTTTATCGCATTTCTCAGGACTCATGCCCACTCCAAAATCACGGACACACAGTTGCAACATATCGTCTTTTTCTTTAGCAATAATCTTTATTTCACTGCCATGATACGAGTATTTTATTGCGTTGGAGATTAAATTTTGTAGAATTGTATTCAGCATATTTTCGTCTGCCAATACAACAACCGGAGAAATATCAAAATCGATCTTAATTTGTTTTTCGCGAGCGATCGTTTCCATCAACTTGATCGTATCTTGAATGGGGAATCTGATATCCAAAGCTTTGGGCTCAAAGGATATTTTTCCTGTTTGAGACCGTGCCCATTCCAATAAATTTTCAAGAAGCTTATATGTTTGAGTCGATACGGTTTCAATATGATTTGAATATTCTTTTACTTTATCGTAGTCTTTTTGCTCGGAGGCTTTTCTTAATAATCCCGAAAATCCGATCAATGAATTAAAGGGACTTTTTAGATCATGAGCAATAATGGATGTAAATTTATCTTTGGTTGCATTTAATTCCTGTAATTTTTTTTGATTCCCCTTAAGGATCAAATTGGTAGATTTATTCGAGGAAAAGAGTTTCAACATAAAAAAGGCAAAAATAACGACCATACTTAAAATAATCAGGAGGAGATTCCTAACGGTTATCTCCCTTTCCAAACTCATTTCACTGACTAGGTTTTCCTGTTCTAATTCTTTTATTTTTTGTTCTCTTTTTTCATTATCGTATAACGCTTCAATTTGATTCATGGAGCTTAGAGCTTTGGATTGACTTATAGAATCGGACAAAGCGATTTGATCACTGCGGTACTTGAATGCTTTTTCATAATTTCCTTCTTCGGCATATATTTCCGCCAACAAGGAACAAATACTAATCGTAATACTTTTTTGGCCATTATTTACAGCATGTTCTAAACCTATATTTAAACTATCCAACGCGGATTCATATTCACCCATACTGTAGTATATTTGTCCATACAATTTATATAAGCCCGGGAAACCCAATACATCATTTATTGATTTTTTAATTTCTTTGGATCGGTTTAAATATCCTAAAGCCAATTCATTTTCACCAATTGAATGCTCAATTAGAGCCCTGTACTTACAAGCATTGGATAAACCAAATCCAAGATTCAATTCCTCGTATATATCTATAGCATTTTGGTTATTATATCTTGCGCTTGCCGCATCCCCTAAATGTAGATAAGTCATTCCCAATTCATCGTGCGAAATCGCTACACCGGTTAAAGCACTGGCGTCGTCAGGTAAGGCTTTATATCTTTCCAAGGCATCACTAAAGTATTCCTGAGCTTTATCGTAAGCATCCATGGTAGTATAAATACGACCCACACAATATGTTACCCACGCAGCGCCTTCTTCTAATTGTGCTATTTCATATTGTTCTCGCGCTTTTAAAATAAATTCAATAGCCTGCCCATAAATACCTTCTAATCTAAAAATATTAGAAAGTTGGGCATAAACAATCGCCATATTTACATGATCGGATACTTTTCTTGAGTACACAAGAGCTTCATTATATCTTGACATTGCTAAAGCCTGATCACCGGTCATTCTATGCTCAACAGCCCCCAAAACACCAAGGACTTTACCTAAGTTCTTATAATCGTTTTCTATTCTATAAAGTTTTACCGCTTTATTTAACAATACCATTGCCGTATCGGTTTCATCGGCATAATGACTTGTCAACCCTAAATAATGCAATGCTTTTGCTTGCAAATCAACATACCCCAATTTTTCTGCCTCATTAAGGGCTTGGCGCAACGTTTTCTTTGCGAGAGAATAATCAGTTCTTCTATGTTGATATCCTATCTGAAGCCTTGCTTCAATCCGAGGTTTCCCGTCATATTCTTTGGCGACTTGATATAAACTATCTAAATCTTCAGATAATAATACAGAGGAAAATGTCATCAATAGAATTAAGAACAAGTATTTAAGCTTTGATTTAGAAGTATTCCTAAAGTTTGAACTCGAACTCATACTATCTCCCTGGTTTAGCAAGTAATATTTAATATAGAAATTATTATTAATATTCTAAAAGAATTTTTACTATTCAATAATCATTAAAGCATGTTTATGATTAATGATATTCAGTTCTGTACCCGCTTCACAAATCGTTTCACCATCAGCATGAACAGCCATAGTACCTGAGAGCGCCCGAACATTCAGCCAATCTGTCCTTCCTGTTAAAGTATCCTCTCGTTTACTTTGCTCACCTTTAGTGTAAGCGATCATCGCAGATAGCAGTTCTCCTCGCTTTCCCTGCTTTGTCATACAAATATCAAACAAGCCATCATTCATTTTCCCTTCGGGTGCCATAAAAAAGCTTCCGCCCAAGCGACGACCGTTCATCACAGATACCAGTGCCGGAGAAATATTGATAACTTCGTCATTAAAACTGATTTTTAATTCGGGAGCAGTGGGATATTTGATCAGAGTTTTTATTGCTCCCAATGCGTAACCGGCAGCTCCGTGTATATAGTTCATTTTTGCAGCTTCAAGCCCAACAAGTGTATCAAAACCTATTCCTAAACCATTTCCAAAATACCTTCCCTCGGGATAATCACCACCTCTTACTTCCCCAACATCCATCGGGACCGATGCTCCATCTTTTATACGTAATAGATCTTTTCCTAAACCAATAGGTATATCAGCGGAAAACGCAAAATCATTTCCCCTTCCAATAGCAAGAACACCAAAAGCGGGAATAGTTTCCATTTTATTTGATGCTTTCATTAAACCATTAATAATCTCATTAATAGTACCATCACCACCGGCAGCTACAATGAGTGTATTTTCCATTAAAGCATAGCTTTCCGCTAACTGGATGGCGTGACCGGGTCTTTTTGTTTGAATTATTTCATATTCAAGACCATGTTCAGTAAAAAAAACTTCTATTTCAGGGATCCTCTTTTCAGCATGACCTTTTCCTGCTGTAGGGTTTAAAATAACGATATAGCGTTTCATCCATACTCCTGCGTAAAAAATTGGAACGTCAATATAGGGAGAAAGATGAGAAATTGAAAGGGGATTTCATTGATAAAGCAGAGAATTATTAACTATAAAAATAAAACCTGAAAACATTTTCAGGGTTTTAAAATTAATTTATATCATCAACATTATCATTAGAAATATGAAAATATCTCATCATCATGTTGATCAATCAAAACTGAATGATTACATCCATCCGAATCAATACGATATATACTTGAACCTACATCATCACGTCTTTCATAGATAATACACTCTCCATCAGGTGGCCAAACCGGTTTCATCCCGGGGGGCATTGCTTATTACAATATTCTTATTGAATAATAGGTTTACAGAGACAATAAAGGTTAGTTCTCAGTTTTTTGTAAGTTGCATACTGTATAATAATATGTAATAGTAATATGATTATGAGGTGCTCTCAGGAGCGAAAGGTTTTGCTTATAAGTATTAATTTTGGGAATAATAACCGAGTCGGTTGTCAACACGCCAAACCGAGTCGGTTCAAGTATTCTTCAACTGACTCGGTCCAATAAAAACAACCGAAAATATAACTTGCGCTATCTTTATATCTTTTCCGACTTCTAGTATAATTTATTGGATTTCTCCCAGGCTGTAACAATCCCTTTGATCATGGCAGATGAAAAACCGGCATGTTCCATTTGATTTAATCCTGAGATAGTGACTCCCTGAGGTGTTGTCACTCTATCAACTTCAAACTCAGGGTGATTCCCTGTTGCGAATAATAATTCTGCTGCACCTTTGGCAGTTTGAGTTGCCATGAGTTTTGCATCTTCGGCATGCAAACCAATCTCTATTCCGCCCTGAATTGCAGCACGAATTGCACGCATAAAGAAGGCAATTCCGCAAGAAGCTAAAGCGGTTGAAGCGGTGATTTGTTCTTCCTTAAGATATATGGTCTTGCCTAAGTGAGAAAAGAGCTTTTCTACTTTTGGTACCAGATCCATATCCTTTTCTCGACATGCTAAAGCTGTCATAGACTCACCAATTGATATGGCAGTATTGGGCATAGCTCTGAATACAGGCAGATCTTTACCAAGTTTTTCTATAATATCAGCGATTTTAACACCACTTACAATCGAAATGATTCGATGTTTTTTTTCGTCAAGGTAAGGACTTATTTGAGATAATAATTTATCAACCTGTTGCGGCTCTACAGTCAGGATCAATGTATCTGCAAAAGTGACCGCTTCCGAATTATCGCTTGTAAGGTGGCAGCCATCAGTAGCAAATTTTTCTATTAGTGATAGTTTTGTATTACTTAGTATGATGTCTTTATAATCCAAGCCACCTTCTTGAACAAGTCCCCGATATATTGCCTGGCCTATATTTCCCGCACCAAGAATTGCGATCTTTTTCATTTTGTATCCTTTATAATTGAAAGGAATTTATAATAAAAATGTAATAATAACAAGTTTCCTTGAATTAATATCTCGAGACATTAAATAATATTTACTGATTTTCTTGTCCAAATATTTATTTTAGGTTCGATATCACCCGTGTTTTTTTACATTTTTACTCCCTAAATTGTACACCGGTAGTATCGCAGGGGAGCAATACTACCGGCTAGAGAGAGAGTTTATGTTGATGAGAGTTGAATATTAAATTATTTTATTACCTACCGCAAATTACAGATTACCAATTAAAAATATCCTCCGAAAATTTCATATGGAAGCTCAAGAAAAAATTATTATATAAATAATTTTGAGATCCAAAATCAGGATCCTCAAATCGACTAATTTGATATCCTAAACCTACCTGCATGTTCTTGATAAGGTTATAGCCGACCTCAACCGACGAGCCTACTTTATCCTGACCTAATTGAGGAATATCAATAAATTTCACATCAGCAGCGGCATACCATTTTAAACTTAGGTCATATTCTAATCTTAAAGCAAAATATCTGGTTGTAATAATATCTTTAAACTGAAGTATCTGTTCATCTACGATCATTCTATAGGCAAATGAAAACCCTACTTCTAATTTTTCCGTTGGCTGCCAATAATTATGTGCGTACAGAATAAATCTTTCATTATTTGTCTTATCGGCAACATGCGTATTCTTATCTTGCAAATATGCTACCTTGATCAACGAATTAAAGAAATCACTTCGCTCAGGACGTATTGCAAGACCAATTTGATTGTCCGATTTAATAACATAATCATTAAATGATTCCAGATAATTGGTTTGCGTATACGTTAGCTTTGCAAGAAATGATAAACCGCGCGCCAATTTAAAATCCATATTAAACATTACGTTCCATTGACGTGAATCACTCTTGGCTAACAATTCACCTTTAGCTGTCATTTTAAAAGGTATTTCAGGCAAAAATTCAAATGAAGTTGATAGGGCCTGGTGATCAATCGTTGCAACCCTAAGGCTGTCGGCTACAGAAACATTCTCATAAGCTACGTTAAAGGTAATATTCTTACCGATCTTCCATTTATTCTTTAAACCGATGGTGGCACGGTTCCGATCGTCGCCACTGGTTCCACCAATTTCATATTTACCTGTTAATTCGGTATTCTCTTTTACTTTTGAATCAATCCCAACAACAAATTGATTGGGTTTTTCACTGTTTTCTACACGCTTATATTTAGCTATTAAAGCTACTTTTTCGCTAATGGAATATGTTAAGCCAATACCGGTAAAAGTGGGCTTAGCCTGATCGGTCTTAATGAGGTTTTGCTCTCGTTCAACGGTTGCTTTGATTTTCTTGCCTAATTTATAATCAAGAGCTCCTTTGATCAATTGGGAACGCGTAGATTTCAGCGTATCACCGCTTATAGAGATCTTCTCGGCATTTTCATAAGCAACATTTACATTTCCTTTTTCCAAAAACGATTGCTTATAAGTAATATTGAATGCTTTAGCGGTATTTTCATTTACAGTACCCACTTTGCTTAACTGGTTATAATATTCGGATTGTAATTGACCAAATTTCTCATTGCCCATTTTTAGACGAAAACCATATTTCTGAGAACCACTTTCAGAACTTTTACCTGTTTGAGACATATTTGTAAAAGACGTATCAATATTTCTATAGTAT
Source organism: bacterium (assembly GCA_963676395.1). Lineage (GTDB taxonomy): Bacteria > Fidelibacterota > Fidelibacteria > Fidelibacterales > Fidelibacteraceae > M50B103. The sequence continues at coordinate 647,232 of OY781066.1, forward strand.
GCCGAAATATTAAAAAACTTCATAGGGTTAAATAAAATCTCTGCTTTATATGCATTACCTAAGATCTTTTCACCACTCATCTCAGGAGTAATTGACTGTGCAACTTCACTTTTTATTGACAGCCATTTAAATAAGGGCATTGTAGCATCTAAACCGTAAAGATAATAATTTGATACTTGTTTTTCTTCCGCAACAAACAAAGCACCAAGATTCAATTTTTTAAAAAGTGTACCGTCGTATCTGATACCACCGATAGCTGTTTCTCGTTTTCCGGATTTGTATTCGTACGAAATAACAATATAAACAGGGTTGCCGTCATCATCTAAACTGGGGACAGGCTGCTTGAACATGATAGAACCATCTTCATAATTAATGGTATAATCTTGATATCTGTTCATTTCTTTAGAACGAATAACAATTTCTGAACGATACTTATCTCTTGTCTGTATTTCGATCTTATCTGAAAGTTCAGTTACATAAGTTTGTGACAAGAAATAATAACCTGAAATACCTTCACCTCGGATCTCATCCAATTGCATTTCACGATCTGTAAAGGTACCAAAAGCTCTTATGGAATGTTCTTTATAATTAAGATCAGCAAGCAAACCGTTAAATGTTCTATTATACGCTGTAAATTCAGCTTGGTCTAATTTAGTATCAAAATCACCATACATAACAGCCGATTCATTTTCTTCCAATTTAATAAATAATTCGGAATTACTTTGAGCATCATATTCAAGGGTAGAGGCATCACCATATACCGCATATTGCTCCGAAGGGTCAATATCCTGATAGAATTGATCACGATAATTTCGTTTAGAATCGTAAGAAGCGGTCAATTGATATTTATTAAGAATATTTCCTCTGGCGTAGAATGCTACTCGACCACCATACATAGCTAGATTATTATTAAAAACCTTTTCACGCCAAACTTCTACATCAGGTTCATTTTCATTATCAGGAAAATCCTGAAAATTTGATACCGCACCATTTACGGATCCAACAAACATAAAATCACCCTGAGGAGTTGTGTAACGAACCGGCATTTGAAAATATTCACCGCGAACTGAAACTTCAAGTATGGCCTTTGTAGCTTCTTTAGGAGATTTTACAGGGAATTTCAATTCCCCGTTTTGAACAGGTAATTGAACACCCGCTGCCATTATATCCATATCTTCCGAAGCAACTTTTCCATGTGTTAATTGTACGGTTGCAACCTTTAAGTTATCAAGCAAGTATCCCCACTCATCTCTAAATTCAAAGCTCAATGTATCCATACTGTGTCCATCGGCCGGAATCTCTATCTTTTCTTTATAAGGAACCATGCTCTTTGGTGGCCCCATAACATGGATATTACGTTCCGAAGTAAAGATCTTATCTCGCGCACCCACTGATTCAACGCGGAACTTAACCGGCCCATCAGGGACATGAATATTGAGAAAATCATAAACACCGTCTACACGAATTGTTCCTTCGGATGCTAATTCATCGTTTACATATAATTTAGTATTTGCACCGGCTTTACCCATGACCGTAACGGCAACATGATGAAGATTTGTAACGCTGCCTTCCATAGGATTCAGGATAAGTGCCTGACCCAGGAGCGGGATAGCTCCCAAACAAAGGATCAATATGATCCAAAGAATTTTAAGCGTTTGTTTCTTCATAATCATTTATTTTTCTATCGTGATCTCTATTGAATCATCAAATAGAATATCACCATTACTTTGAACCTGTTCTTTTTGTGAGAGGACTCTGATCTCTACGCGGCGGTTTGCCTCGCGTCCCTCAACTGTATTATTATCAGCTATTGGATATTCCCGTCCATAACCTTTCATTTCAATTCTGCTAGGTTGGATCAAATATTTCTTGATCAAAACCTCACGTACGGCTTCTGCACGACGTTCCGATAATACTTTCCCAACCTTCCAACTACCTACATTATCACTGTATCCTTCGATTCGTATTTTTGCCCAAGGCTGCCAACGCAAAAATTCTGCGATCTTTGCAATACCTTCATCCTCAACAGATTTGAGTTTTGGAGAGTGGAATTCGAAGTCGGAATCTTCTATAACTTCCATAAAAAGCAAACGATTTACTTCGGTTGAAATGGTATTCATCATCAATGGGGTTTGATGTAATCTACCATCTCCAATATGGTATTCAAGCATTGATACGACAGAACTGTGTGAACCGATCTCTTCGGTTTCATTTGGCAATAACTGGAAACTCATTTCATGCTGTTTAGATTCTTTTAGATCACCCATATCCCAAATAATTGCATTTTTACCTGCTATTTCAGGTTTATATGATGCAAAATCCAGTTTACTGACCGTTTCGTCCAGAATAAAACCTTTAGGTAGATATGTGTAGAATTTAACGTCCTTAAGTAAGATAGAACCGGTATAGTTCAGATCTAACTGAAGGTTGATCTTTTGTTTTTCATCTGGAGCTACGCGAACCGGGAAAAAAGTCAGCTTAATGATGCGTCGTCCATTCTTCTCAACTCTAGACAAATCTTTTAAGTACTTACATTTGATCCGCCGTTTTTCTATACCGAATCCCTGCAGTTCTTTACACATGACATCTACAGGCTGCTGTTCTGCTTTAATAGATTTATGCATCATATTGACATCAAAACCATTGCTTTTAAAAGCTTCTTCAACGAGAACCGTAACATCACTACGCCAATTAAGATATTTTTTAATGTCTATCAGCTCTTTGCTTTTTGATAACTCATAACGGTTATTATCATTATTATATTCAAGAACTAATTTCATTGACCAAGGATCATAGGAAGTCATTCTTAATGCCCTAGTCATTGTTTCTTGTTCTATATCAACAACAGATCTTTCAGGAAGCTGTTTATTGTTTTTAGGTTTTTCTGCTTTTGTTACAACTTTTTTCTCGGGTACAAAGTTTTCGCCACCGAGTACAAAATTCGCTTTAGCGATACCCGAGGCGGATAGCTTAACAAGTCTTGAATCCGTATCGCCAAGGAAATCACTTGAAGAAAGTAATACATGAGTATTCTTGGGCAAGGTAATTGGATTAATCTTAAGTACATGAGACCCTAAGCGTACACTTGGAATTGAGTATTTACCATATTCATCTGTAGTAACTCTTACACCATTTTCAGTAACTAATTCAACATTTTTAAAAGTCTCTTCATCATTATCGTGCATGTTGTTTCCATTGCGATCGTAAAATACTTTACCAAAGATCAAACCATAACCTTGCATCATACTTGGTTTAATAACAACCTTGGCAACAGCTATATTAGAAAGAACCTGATCACCTGTTTGGAAGTAACCTCGAGCAGATGCCATATTTTCATTCTCACCGAAGCTGCAATTCATACCGACAACGGTACGATACTTAATCTTTATACTTCCCCCCGGAGCAATGGAACGATCAACATGCCATAATAGTGTTGCCCGATTATCTTGCATAAGCATTTCGGGATCGGCAATAGTCTCGGTACCAATAATGGTACGACCTTCACGATATCTGAAACCGACAGGAAGTTTATCGGTCAGCAAAAAGTTTGTAATACCTTGATCTTCACTTTGATTTGTTACTTCAACGGTATATGTCAACACATCACCCAATTCGGCGATCTGTTTGTTTACAGTTTTTTTAACAACAAGAAATGGAGCAATAATACTTGAAGTTGCCTTTGTACGGAGATCATCGGCAGTATAAGCTGTATCATTTTCAGTATAGATATAAGCAGTATTCGTGATATCTTTTTCAATATTAGCCGTAACTTCAACAAGAAAAGTAATTGAATCGTGCTGTTGAGCGTGCATACCATAACGAAGGAATGAAACTTCATTGCTAACCGGGTTATATCTATCAAAACGCATACCCATACCATTAACAAATGAACTTTCGATAAATTCAACTTCTTCGGGAAGCTGATCTACAAGATGAATAGTATCGGCGATCACATTATCCAATGTTTGGAAATAAATTGTGTACCTTAAACTATCACCCTTAACCACAATCTCTTTATCTACCCGTTTGTATACATCAAAAAGAATCGGCTCATTGTAGATATCGGCATTAATCACATGAATACCGCTTTGATCTAAATTTACTTCCCGGGTTCCTGCATAGAAATATTCGCCTTTTCCAAAAATAGCATCGATCCTGTAATTGCCAAGATCCAATTTATTAAAATAAAAGAAACCACTTGTATCAGTGCTCACAGAATCAATATATACGGGATTGTCATTATATTTATTCAGGGTGTTTTCACTAAGGTGGCTTAAGTAAATACTGACTCCCGATCTACGGATAGGATCACCTGACATATGATCAACGATCCTTCCAGATAAAGCAGCCGTATTTTTAACATCATCAACCTGTCCTGTACCGGAATCGGTAACCTCAACTGGCTGATCAATCGTATGACTATCACCTTTTTTATCATTGAATTGAACTCTAATGATATAATCACCGGAATGATAAAGAGCAATACTATAGTTACCGGATTCATCTGTGACAGCTGATCCGATAATATTACCACCCTGGATCAACAGTACTATAGCACCACTTACGGGCAATCCGGAATTATCACGAACAACACCGTTAACTCTTCGTGCATAAAATACAACATCGGTGGAGTCAGTTAATCTATCACCATTTACAGCAACAACTTCGGCACTGACCTTTGTTGGTACATAATCGGTAGATACAACCTCTGAACGCAAACGCATTTCGGCATAGCCGTTTGAAGTACTGACAATATGATTTGTACTTAATAGAGTACCGTGTTCAGTATAAAAATGAACATCGGTACCATCGGATACTGGTCTCCCGGCACCATCAAATACACGGGCTGTTAATTGTGTATAATCTTCACCATTTCCAATGACTGAATCAGGATTCGCTGTTAAATCTAATTTATAAGGCTTGATCTCAGTAATAAAAGTATTTGATTCAGAAACAACACCCAATGATTGAATGTTTGCTTTATTTTTAATCTCTTCGACCGCTATATGATCTTCTTTTATTTTAACATCAAGTTTAACACTACCTTGAGTATTAAGAGCTAAATGTCCTAAATTCCACATTACAGTATTATAAGTACTATTGTAATTATATGCGCCGGTTGCAGAGATAAATTTTAAGTGCTCACTTAAGGTATCAACAATAACGGTTGATGTTGCAACAGCATTTCCTTGATTAGCATAATTAAAAATATAGCGGATCGTATCACCAACCAATGCTTCATCGACTGAAGATTTAACCAGGCTTAATCCTGGAGCGGAAACAATTTCGACAAGGGATGTATCTTCTGCAGAAAATCCACAATCAGATTCCATTACAGCATTGTTATTTAACTCAGTACCGTTTACCAAAGGTTTATGAACCCTAACACTCAAGTTTAATGCTTGCGATGAGCTCATTAAAGCATCCACATCACCAAGAAACCATTGAATCACATGATCATGGGTATAATAATGGTAGGTACCGGAAGCAGATATAAAATCGACATGAGCAGCTAAAGTATCATAAACCATTACATTCTTTGCTATACCATGTCCGCTATTAATATAATCAATCGAATAATTTACCAGTTCACCCGCCTGCACTTTAGTGCTGTCGGCTGTTTTACTTATTTGTAATATAGGTGACTCAATTAAAATATCGGAATAAGCTGAAGCAGCCTTTCCTTCGAAACATACAATATCAGATTCACTGCGTAAATAACTTCCATCTGGAACACTTTTTTTAATTCTTACTGTAACTTCAACCGTATCTTGTTTACCGGCACTCAATGGATCAGGATGAAAGGTGATATCATTATCATAAAGATCATAAATCGCACTCATGGAAGATGAAATATACTCCATATTCTTGTGCAAAGTTTCTTTCATTTCCAAACCGGTAGCGGCAGCATTCCCACGGTTTTCGATGAAGATTTGATATGTGACAGTATCTAAAGGTGAAGCATATGAAGGCATACTTCTTTGCATATAAAGATCAGGTTCACCTAATGATTCAGATACAAGTACTTTAGCGGATGTATACTTTTGTTCCCCCCCGGAACTTACGGATGCAAAGTTAACAATATTGGTACCGGCCGGGACACCATCACGAACAATTACCATTACACTTCTTTCAACAATGTCACCCGGGTGAACATCACCTACAGACCATGAAACGATGCCACTTTGTTCTTGCTTATCACCGCTTGCCGAAACAAAAACCAATTCTTGTGGCAAATCATCAAATAGCATAACATTATAGGCTGGAGCATTACCCATGTTAAAAATGCGTATATTGTAATTAAGAGTTTCACCGGGCCTTGCACTGGGCTTATCAACTATTTTTTCTATACTAAGTGAAGCCTTATTCCCAATTAGAATACTTGCCGGTGCAGAAATACCCTTAACTTTTTCAGCAGTTTCGTAAACCGCCGTGTTTAAAATTTCTTCATCATGTGAAAAACCGGGAGGAACCATACAGAAGATATCAAACTGTAAAGCATTCCCGAAATTTAAACTAAGATTATCCCAGGTAAGAACATTAGCGTTCACCTGAGCTGGTGGATTAGAGCTAAGATAGGTTAATTCACTGGGTAAGGTATCGGAAACCGAAAATGAAGAAGCGATGAAATTACCCGTATTACTGATCTCAATATGATATTTTACTGTATCCATGGGAAGGTAAACGGGTGAATCAACCGATTTAGAGATTGTTAAAAGATATGCCGGTGCAACAACAGTCGTTGTTTGCTCACTTGAAACATTATAACGATAACCACCCGCATCAGAATAACTACCATGTGCGGTATTGGTGATCTCAGTTCCAAAAGGAGTTTGCGCATAAATGCAACTAATACTTGATACAACAAGTACCAGCAGCATATAAATTACCCGCAATGTCAGAAACCGGTCTCTCATCTCTCTCTCGGTTTTACATTAAACCCTGCCCCGAAAATCGGGGCAGGATTTTATTTCAAAGATAACGTTAAGCGTTAAACTTATTATTGAATTTTAGTTTTAAATTCAACGGTTGTTGAAGCGCCGGCACCCAAAGTAGGAAGTTCGAAGACAACGGTATTTTTTTCAAGTTGTGCTTCATCTTCATCCTTGGCATCTGTTTTTGCTACACCACCCAGTTTCATAGTACCTCTTTGATACCATGTGTTTTCAGGGACATCATCATCAATTCTTAGATCTGTTGCAACACCTGTACCAACGTTTAAAATAGTAATGGTGTATGTCAGAACTGTACCTGGAGGTTGGTTACCTGTAGGCGATACGGCTTTTAAAAGGGATAGGATAGGAGCCGTAACAGTGATTGTTAATTCACCTTCGTCTGACTCATCTTCATTTCCTTCTGAAGTGGCTGTAAGGGTCATAACAGAAACAACTTCATCAGGTGTACCTGCCGGAATCTGGCCTTTGGCAACAAGATATACAACTGCACCCTGAGCCATTGTAGCTGTTTGAGCATCTTCTAGTTCTTCTTCATCTTCATCGATCCGACCGTTTTCATTGGCGTCCAAATAGAATTCCCAATCTGGGATCAAATCACAGACCTCAGAAATATTCATTTTGTCGGGACCATTACCTTTATTGGTCACCGTAACTGCGTAATAAACATAATCTGAGGGGTCACCGACAGTTACCTGATCGGAACCTACTGCAACAAACCAGATCTGAGCTACTGTTAACGTAGCACCACTGGCATTAGCTGATACAGCGAGCTGATCTTCACCTAAAATATTCTTCCAAAGCAATACGGCTGCATTGGCAATGACTGTATTTACAGGAACATTATCATTGATTACAATCTGGAAAGTTGCTGTTGCACTTGAGCCACTGCTGATTTCATCAAACATGAAATTGGCAACTGAAGGAACGCCTTCGATAAATTCAGCGTCATCATCACCTTTATCGTCTGATTGTGCTACCCCATTGATCTTAAGAGATCCGGCTACATATGACGTGTTTACAGCAATACCTGCCGCAAATACAACATCCTGAGCATCTGCCGAACCTGTATTGGTTACTGCCAATGTATAAGTAACAACATCACCCGGTTGAGGATCATTGTTATCAGCAGTCATCGTAAAGGTATACTCTGAAGTTTTTACTCGTACGCCCATGTATGCGGCTGTTTTGATCTCATTATTAAAACGTGATTCCAAACCAAGTGTAATATTTGCTGATGAAGCATCTTCTCCCGAAATATTTTCAACAACGACGACAATGTTGTATGACGTGTACATTGCCATATCAGGAGTTTCTCTGACTTCTTCTTCGCCTTCATCTACAACGCCATTTCCGTTGGCATCATGATATACGGTTGAAACAAATTCATCTCCTGTAGGACTTTGAAGAGCATTGCTGATCTTATATGAATCAACACCGTTTCCCGTATTAACGATCGACATTGGAAATGATACTGTTCCGTATAAAACCATATTCTGGAAAGCTTCCATCGGCGATAAATCCACACCGGCAACCTGTGATACGATCGTTGTTACTGTGTTTGAGGTTACGCTGGCCATGGCATTGCCATTGGCATCACGGTAGTTACCTGTTGCAAAGTTGCTGATCTCTGTGCCTGCCGGTGTTGGTAGAGCAACCATTGCAAAGGCAACACTCGACAACATTATCGTTGCCAAAAGTGCGACTAATACATGTTTAAATTTCATCTGTCTCTCCTTAAAATATTATTTTACTGTTACTTCAAATTCGAGCTGCTTACTTTCTTTCGGTGTAAGCGATTTCTTCAATTCCCATTGTACGTGTGTAACCATATCGGGGGAAGCGGCTTTTTTAACCATTTTACCATTTTTGTCTTTTATCTCATACTTAGGAGGCCATGCCTGATAAGTTCTGCCACCATCAATAGAAAAACTTACATCTGCATGTTTACCTTTGGCCGAATTAGGTTTATACGATGTACCGGCTGGAATAGGATCCGTGATCACTGGTTCTGTCATGGTTCCTGTTCCTATATTCTGTGCCCAAACCGTATATTTGATCACATCACCCGGTCGATAGGCAATTGCTTCTGTGCCCATTCTTTCTGCCTGACTCATGTTCATTTTCTTTTCTGCGATGCGCAGTTCAAGCTTTGGGCTACCTTGTGCAAATGCTGCAGTACCAAAAACTAAAGCTACCAACAGAACGAGGACTGTTAATTTACGTAGTTTCATTCTCTCTCCTTTTTATTTGACTACTACTTTATATATTACATTACCACTGCCACCGGCCTCTAAATTACCATTTAATGTAAAAAGCAAATCAGTAACAGGTAAGGTCTCTTCGTTATTATATGTTAATCCGCCATCATGGCTGTAAGTGACAGTCATATTATTTCCAGCAGCCGTACCGGGGACATAATCCGTATTACTGCCTATCGTTTCATAGATCATTACAGAAGTTGCATCACCATCACCGCTATTTACATACGTAAGCGTATAAGTAAGCTGCTCTCCCGGAAGTCCGGTACTTTTATCTACAGATTTATTCAAAACAAGAAGCGGCGCTGTTGTACCCTGAACATTAACAGTTGCAGTAGGACCTATTTGTGTTTGAGAAATTCGATATCCCGTAACTCCGACATATACACCGAAATCACCCGTTTTTAAACTGGTAGTCGCTTTAAAATTAATCACTACCTTTTCTCCACTCCACATAAGGAACCAATTAGTCCATGTTAACTGGTTTCCGTTGATATATGGATTTGAGTTTGTAGCACCATAAGTAGAGTTATTTACATAAGTAAATCCATCGGGTAAAACGACTACAGTTTGTGTTGGCATAATCCAATTTCGTCCGGTATTCCTTATCGTTAGAACATAAGTTACTTCTTCTTGAGGAGCTACTGCAGAAGGTGTTGCTGTTAAAGATAATGAGACGGCAGCAAAAAGGCTTGTAAGCGAAAAAGCCACTAGCAGAACTACAATTTTTTTCATAATTGTTTTTCTCATCTTCTCTCTCTTTTATCTCTCTCTTAATGAAATAAGATGTGCAATCGCTCAAGTAAGTATAATAAAGGGTCTCTCAACTCCCTTTATGTTAAGCCTGATCGGTTATTATAACCGGACTGCTCACGACCTTATTTTCAATTCTATACAATAATAGCCAAGATCTTCTAATGATGCAATATTTTTCTCTTAATTAAGAATTAATAATTTCTTTACTAATTCTTAACTTTTCCAACACCATCTTGTACAACTACCTCAAACAGTATACTATATATAGATTCAACATCAAATTCTGCTGTTTCCGATTGATATTCTATCACTTTTTCTTCATTGAAATCTTTCATTCACTCTGTCTTTTCGCATATTTTTTGAGACTTACCTCAGTGGCACATATTATATCTTGAATACCCCACACCCTTTAGCCAAAAGCAATGCAATTGCTATATTACAACAACACACTAAGCTTAATTCTTTAGATATTGGAAGTTAAGTTCCTACTCAGAATTGGGTGTGACAGCAGGATAAGATGGATAGCTCCAAGAGCCCCACCTTGTCCATGCGCCATGTTTGATTTTTGATTGTCTCTCATGTCTTCAATCTCTCTCATCATTCACACTAGTCTATGTCTTCATCATTCATTCTAATATCATATTACACAGGTTGTTATAGGATTCCTAATTAATTATCTTTAATAAACACTTAAGAATAATTCAAGGTAGATTTAAGGAATATTCAAGAAGAAAATTGCTAATCGGATTTCAATACTTATCATTCGAGATTCCCGCACTATCTCTCAATTCCTATCTTTATATAAAAAGCCTCGATTTCTCGAGGCTTTCTCATTGTATTAAAGTTCTTAAGTTTATTATTGGATTTTAGTTTTAAATTCAACGGTTGTTGAAGCGCCGGCATCCAAAGTAGGAAGTTGAAAAACAACGGTATTTTCTTCAAGTTGTGCTTCATCCTCATCCTCGGCATCTGTTTTTGCTACACCACCCAGTTTCATAGTACCTCTTTGATACCATGTATTTTCAGGAACATCATCATCAATTCTTAGATCTGTTGCAACACCTGTACCAACGTTTAAAATAGTAATGGTGTATGTCAGAACTGTACCTGGAGGTTGGTTACCTGTAGGCGATACGGCTTTTAAAAGGGATAGGATAGGAGCCGTAACAGTGATTGTTAATTCACCTTCGTCTGACTCATCTTCATTTCCTTCTGAAGTGGCTGTAAGGGTCATAACAGAAACAACTTCATCAGGTGTACCTGCCGGAATCTGGCCTTTGGCAACAAGATATACAACTGCACCCTGAGCCATTGTAGCTGTTTGAGCATCTTCTAGTTCTTCTTCATCTTCATCGATCCGACCGTTTTCATTGGCGTCCAAATAGAATTCCCAATCTGGGATCAAATCACAGACCTCAGAAATATTCATTTTGTCGGGACCATTACCTTTATTGGTCACCGTAACTGCGTAATAAACATAATCTGAGGGGTCACCGACAGTTACCTGATCGGAACCTACTGCAACAAACCAGATCTGAGCTACTGTTAACGTAGCACCACTGGCATTAGCTGATACAGCGAGCTGATCTTCACCTAAAATATTCTTCCAAAGCAATACGGCTGCATTGGCAATGACTGTATTTACAGGAACATTATCATTGATTACAATCTGGAAAGTTGCTGTTGCACTTGAGCCACTGCTGATTTCATCAAACATGAAATTGGCAACTGAAGGAACGCCTTCGATAAATTCAGCGTCATCATCACCTTTATCGTCTGATTGTGCTACCCCATTGATCTTAAGAGATCCGGCTACATATGACGTGTTTACAGCAATACCTGCCGCAAATACAACATCCTGAGCATCTGCCGAACCTGTATTGGTTACTGCCAATGTATAAGTAACAACATCACCCGGTTGAGGATCATTGTTATCAGCAGTCATCGTAAAGGTATACTCTGAAGTTTTTACTCGTACGCCCATGTATGCGGCTGTTTTGATCTCATTATTAAAACGTGATTCCAAACCAAGTGTAATATTTGCTGATGAAGCATCTTCTCCCGAAATATTTTCAACAACGACGACAATGTTGTATGACGTGTACATTGCCATATCAGGAGTTTCTCTGACTTCTTCTTCGCCTTCATCTACAACGCCATTTCCGTTGGCATCATGATATACGGTTGAAACAAATTCATCTCCTGTAGGACTTTGAAGAGCATTGCTGATCTTATATGAATCAACACCGTTTCCCGTATTAACGATCGACATTGGAAATGATACTGTTCCGTATAAAACCATATTCTGGAAAGCTTCCATCGGCGATAAATCCACACCGGCAACCTGTGATACGATCGTTGTTACTGTGTTTGAGGTTACGCTGGCCATGGCATTGCCATTGGCATCACGGTAGTTACCTGTTGCAAAGTTGCTGATCTCTGTGCCTGCCGGTGTTGGTAGAGCAACCATTGCAAAGGCAACACTCGACAACATTATCGTTGCCAAAAGTGCGACTAATACATGTTTAAATTTCATCTGTCTCTCCTTAAAATATTATTTTACTGTTACTTCAAATTCGAGCTGCTTACTTTCTTTCGGTGTAAGCGATTTCTTCAATTCCCATTGTACGTGTGTAACCATATCGGGGGAAGCGGCTTTTTTAACCATTTTACCATTTTTGTCTTTTATCTCATACTTAGGAGGCCATGCCTGATAAGTTCTGCCACCATCAATAGAAAAACTTACATCTGCATGTTTACCTTTGGCCGAATTAGGTTTATACGATGTACCGGCTGGAATAGGATCCGTGATCACTGGTTCTGTCATGGTTCCTGTTCCTATATTCTGTGCCCAAACCGTATATTTGATCACATCACCCGGTCGATAGGCAATTGCTTCTGTGCCCATTCTTTCTGCCTGACTCATGTTCATTTTCTTTTCTGCGATGCGCAGTTCAAGCTTTGGGCTACCTTGTGCAAATGCTGCAGTACCAAAAACTAAAGCTACCAACAGAACGAGGACTGTTAATTTACGTAGTTTCATTCTCTCTCCTTTTTATTTGACTACCAGTTTGTCTTCTTTATTAGACTCTTTTCAACTTCAAACATATACTTTATTAAATAATAGCAAAAAAATTAAAAGCAAGCGCATAGACATGGTTACAAAACCATATCAAGAAAAATAAAGCTCTTAATTTTTCAGTTCTAGATTACTATTAAGATATATTGAATTCCCCTTTGAGGGAAACACTCTATCATATCTTATAGTAAAATCACAATCCCATGTTGTTGTTTGAATTTGATACATCTCTTCATTCTCTCTCCATTCACTCACTTCACATATCTTCGACTATCTCTCTATATGCATATTACACAGCAAGTTAAGTATTTCCTAATTAATTATAATTAATAAACACTTAAGTTTAATTAAAGATCAGCTTACAAAATAATTAACATCATCATATCAATATCAGCTTAAAATTCATCAATTGTACTTTAACTCGATGCTAATAACTACCACACTGCTGTCGACGTCCATTTCGTTATTAACAGCAAAATCACTTCTATATTCCGGATAATTTTACTGATCCTTGCTTATATATTATGTTCTCAGATATTTTATCTTCAATAATAACATCAGTTAAATTTCCATTTAGGGTCATGATAATAAATTGTGTATAGGATGACATCTCAATATCTAATAACAGTTTTATAGTGTTGGGGGACTATTAGAGTGCTATTGGCATTACGAGAATTTCCGTCACAACATTAAGGCTCTCTGTAACCACAACAAAATCTGCAAAAAACTGTCATTAATACAGAAAGAATAAAAAGGAACATCCTTTAGATCTTTATTCTCTCATCATATTTATTCTTGATTTATTTTACAATAACCTGGAATTCCAGCTCCTTGCTTGCATTAGGAGCTAAAGATTTTTTCAATTCCCATTGAATATGTGTAATCATATCCGGTGAAGCCATCTTTTTAACGGTTTTTCCATCTCTATCCTTAATTTCGTATTTTGGTGGCCAGGATTGGTATACTTTTCCACCATCAATAGAAAATACGATATCTGCAAAACTTCCTTTTGCACTGTGAGGCTTATAGGAAGTCCCCGTAGGAATAGGATCACTTATCACCGGCTCGGTCATCATGCCTTTTCCTACATTTTGGGCCAATACGGCATAGCGTATCATATCACCGGGTTTGCAGGTAACTTTAACCTTACCCATTTTTTCTGCTTGAGTCATATTGATCTTGGTCTCAATAATAGTCAATTCCAACTTTGGTCTGTCCTGAGCAAAAGAAAACACAGAATAAAACAAAACCAAAACCATTATAAATGGTAATTTTTTGCCTGTCTTCATTCATCAACTCCGATCTTCATTCATTCTTGATCATTTACATATGATCAACATACCATATTGCCGGAAATGTGCTTAGTCAAATTACTTTTTAGAAAAAAGCGCCGTATAAACTGCCATAATCAGTGAACTGACCACTGCTGAAGTAAAACTGCTAAATTTTTCTTTCATATCTTGGATCATCCTTCTCTCTCCTCTTTGATACGGACTTGTTATTCCAACATTACTAAGCATTCCGGTCTCTCAATTCCTCTTGCCTAACATGTGGTCCGCTTTATCGAACCCGAAACATAGCCCGTTAGTTTCAATGTTAAACAAGTTTATAAAACAAATTAATATGATGCAAGAATTTTCTCCTTTATCATATACAATTGCTTGCTAAGATTTGGGGGTACTTTATCATTCATAAACCGTTGACACGTGTTAATTCAAATATCTAACAGTTATGATGAAGATTTTTCGTTTACAAATTCCCTAATAATTCGGATCGACTTTTCAAGGATCTTATATGTTTGATCCTCGATTAACGTCAATCAGGGGGATCGACAAGAGTATCAGGTGAACACCACCCGGTCTCGTAATCGAACTATTTGTCTGATTTGAACTATGTTCAGCTTTCAAAACGTCTCTCTTTCTCTCTTCACATCAGCCCGCTAAATGTCTTCATCACTTACCGTATTAACATATTAGACAATCAGCCAAGAAATTCCTAATTAAGTTATACTCAATGTTTTGTTAAGAAATAATTAAGAGAACATTAAGCTTTTCAATACTTATTTTTACACAAAGCATATATTTTTCATGTTGAATTTCTATTTGGTATTATCAAAATTTAAACATAGCTTATGTAAAGTTAATTACTCAACAAAGCATTCTGGAGTCGTATATGATCAATGAAGATAGAATTCAGAAGATATTTGCAATGAACAAATTCATTCTTGATATTATTGAAGAGCAAATTATTTATCTTGATAAAAACTTAAAAGTAAAATGGCTAAATAAAGCTGCCAGTGAAGCAACCGGGAAAAGTCAAGACGAAATTAAAGGTCAGCTATGCTGTGAGTTGTTTAATCACCCAAAAATATTTTGTGAGAGTTGCCCCGTTAAACGATCAGCTAAAACAGGAGAGCTTTGCAAAGCAAGAATAAGCACTGCTGACAATAAGATATTCGACATACATGCTCATCCTCTAAAAAAAAATAAAAATGATATAAATGGTACCATCATGGTAGTCAAGGATATTACACAAAAAGAAAATGCTGTTTCGAGTGACATTTACACCAAGAATATTTATAAAGCGATCTTTGAAAATACCGGTAGTGCAACAGTATTGATAAACAAAGATACAACAATTGATGTTGCCAATTCCCTCTTTGAAAAGCTATCAGGTTACGCAAAAAAAGATATTGAAGGTAAAATGTCTTGGACTGACTTTGTTGTACCCGAAGATCTAAAACGAATGAAAAAGCAGCATGATCTAAGACGTAACGATAATAGAAGAGCTCTTAATTCTTATGAATTCAGATTTATCGACCGCAACCAAAACATTAAAGATATTCTATTAACTGTCGATATGATCCCTGAGACAAATAACAGCGTTGCATCACTTCTTGATATCACTGAAAAAAACACCTATTTAAGAAATTTAATAAACAGAGAAAAAAATCTAAGCGCTCTACTTGAAAACCCCTCCGGTTATATTATATATAGAACACGCTTCAATATTGAAACCAATAAGATAGACATTATAAACGTAAGCCCTTCAGCACATGATATCCTGGGATTAGATGGTAAAGAACTCATGACTTTTAGTGACTGGTTTAAACATATTGATCATGAAGATATTGAGAGAATAAAAGAAGCTAGTGATAGAGGAATGAAGCCTCCCTTTATATTTGAGGAAACCGTGAGATATCACCATCCGGAAAAGGGATTGATCTGGCTGGAAATTAGAGCTCGAGGAGTACCATATGATAACAACCCTCAATGTATTGAGTATGCAAATGGCATCATTCTGGATATCACGAAACAAAAACTCTTTGAACAAGAATTAAATATAGCTAAAAACAAAGCCGAAGAAAGTGATCGTTTAAAGTCGGCCTTCTTGGCTAATATCAGTCATGAAATACGCACCCCTATGAATGGTATATTAGGCTTTATTGAGCTATTGAACAGCGAAGAACTAAGTGAAGATAGACAAAAGAATTATTTAAACATCGTTAATAAAAGCGGACAAAGAATGCTTAATACTTTAAATGATCTTATTGATATTGCTAAGATAGAAGCTGGAGTAATGAAGGTTCATCATAATAATTTTAACTTCGTTGATGAATTGCACCATATTTATGATTTTTTCAAACCTGCAGTCCAGGAAAAAGGCTTAACATTTATACTGGATTTACCAAAAGTTTCCCAACATAAAATTATTAACAGTGATCAAAATAAATTTACTACAATCATTTCAAGCTTGATAAAAAATGCCATTAAATTTACCGACAAGGGTTCAATTTCTCTCGTTTGTGAAGTAAAGAATAATGAGCTTACTATAGCAGTTAAAGATACCGGATCGGGTATTCCCGATTCGAGGCAAGATGCCATATTCAATCGCTTCGAACAAGGTGATATTAAAGATCATCTGGCAAAACAAGGTTCCGGACTCGGTTTATCTATTGCAAAAGCATATACTGACATGATAGGAGCAAAACTTTGGTTCGAAACTACCCTAAATGAAGGAAGCACCTTTTTTCTTTCACTCCCTTTAAATAACAACAGCAAAAACGGAAGCATAGATATTATGACTAAATCGCAAGAAATAAACAAAGCTTTAAGCGACAGCATCATTCTGATCGTGGAAGATGATGAAGATTCACAATTTTTTCTTAAAATTATACTGGAAAACAGATGCAAAAAAATAATACTGGTTCAAAACGGTTTAGAAGCAGTCAAGGCTGTAAAAGAAAATAAAAACATAGACTTTATTCTAATGGATATTAAACTTCCTAAAATGGATGGTGTAACCGCCACTCATGAGATCAGGAAATTCAATAAAAATGTTTATATTATCGCACAAACGGCATATGCTTTTCACGGAGATAAGGACAAATTTATTAATGCCGGTTGTAACGAATATATTACAAAACCGATCAATAAAGAAAAACTTCTGTCAATATTTAATAAATATCTATCTTAACTATCAATGAGGATTTGCTTATGATAGAGGTTAAATTTCTGATATAGTGGACTACGATGCATTTTAAACGATCTTTAAGTCATAACAATATTATCTCAAATATTTATCCTTGATATTTATTTTAATTAATATTATTCTGTTTTTAATAAAATTTTATTTTCTTTGGAGAAAAATTGAACAAACCCAAAGCCCTAGCTCCAATTTCAATATCGGTATTTATAATTCTTTATTATATCGCCATTGCCTTTGCATTTATTCATTTAGATTTTATTCCGCTTTGGATAAAATTTACTGCTATATTTATCTCGTTTGCTATCAGCATATTAGTAATAAAAGTGCTTGTTGAAAGAATCAAAGAAATTCAAAACGGAGAAGAAGATGATCTTAGTCAATACTGATTATATCAGCGGAAAAGAATTGGAAATGCTTGGAATCGTAAAAGGCAGTACGATTCAATCCAAACATATCGGCAAAGATATTACGCAAGGCTTAAAAACATTGGTTGGTGGAGAATTAACATCTTATAATGAAATGATGAATAATGCTCGTGCTTTAGCAACAAAACGTATGGTACAAGAAGCTGAAGAAAAAGGTGCGGATGCCATTGTAAATATACGTTATGCTTCCGCTACAGTTACTACCGGCGCTGCCGAAGTCATGGCTTACGGAACTGCGGTCAAAATCAAATGATTATTCTTTAAAAATACAAAAGGAGCTCTTATGAGCTCCTTTATCTATTTATATTCTTTGTTCTAACAAAGTCTACACTCTTCATTCCGTATACATATTATAACTTGCTATGTCCCAAAGTAATTTACCCATCTGATTAAAAGGGATGCTTTACCAGTTATAAAAAACGAACAAACTACAAGTAACAATGATAGAATATTTCCCGATTCTATCTTATTACTATAAATTTCTTTATCACGGCATCACCGGCTAACAAACTAACACCCGTTTGAGGATCATCAAAATCCTCCTCCATAACGAAGCGAGCAATATACACTCCACTAACCAGAATCTGTTGCCAATCAGTAGTTAAAAACCAGGTATATCCTGCTTCGGATTCTTCAACATCAGTAACATAATCTCCGCGCTCAGAATAAATACTGATCTTACAACCACTTGGTACACCGGCGAACAGAAGTTTATTTACATTGCCAAGAAATTGAATGTTTTCATTACGTACATTGATAGGATTGGGCACCACTCTTATCAATAAGCTCATCAAAGCTTTTCTATCGTCAGGATCTCCCAAATCGAAATCATTAATATTTAATTTTTCATTTGGTGCCGGTGGACTTTTCACAGTAGCACCGCGATTGGTTCTTGTGTAAAAGGGACTACTTTCCAAAGCGATACCCGGTTTTTCCACATTTTGGCTTCCATCGTCATAAGCAGTGATATAATAAAAATAATTCTGGCCTCTTAATGGTTCGTTATCAATAAATTGAAATTCATCACTACCATCAACCCGATAATTTTCTATACTTCCATCACTGATATTACAATCTAGAATTCTTTGGTAAGTTGAATCCTTTTCAACATAAGCCCGATACACTCTAAAGCCCTCAAAATGGTTATGAGCCATAGAAGCAGCTCCGTTCCAAGTCAATAGAATACCATCAACAGTTGAAAATATTTCAACTTTTTCGGGCGCTTGCGGGGCAGGGCTGATCGTTTCGTAGAAATTTCCCTTATATAATTTGATGGCTTTTTTAAACGCAAGCATCAAAGAATCACGACCGCTATATACTAGATCATTTTTCCATTTATCACAATTATCAGCATTAATCGTCATGGTCGTTGATGGGTTTGCCGGATCAATCACTGTTAATGTTTCCCCATTTCTTGCCCTTAGCCACTTCCTACCGATCTCATAGCCATAATCATGTCCAACTCCTCCTGCACACTCGGCCCATACAATCTTCACCTTTTCACCGGGCGCTATAGTGTAGGGCCCAAAAGACAACATTTGGTTATAACCTTGCGCCCCATTAGCAGTAGAATATAATCCGGCATCACCACCCTGTACATTCCAAACGGTTTCGGCCATGCTTGGAGCATCATTTCCATTTGCCATATATTTTGTATATTTCTCCGTCATCCCCAGCGCATCATATTGATCTAAGCCCGCCGTAAATGTGTATGGATTATTTCCATCAATAAAGCTTTGCGATGAAGGTTGAGATCTATCATCAGTATTATCGGACGGTGAAGTATCAGCGTGTATTACAACCATTCCCTTGTATTGAACAGAACCCAAACGACCATCATTTAAGGCCGGAAGACCATTATGCGCTGTTCCATTCACATTCGGTGAACCGATATTGTCATAACCGAAATTGGCCCATTTCCCCATCCATGCTACATATCCTCGCATCCAATTCCCGTCGGCATCTTGCGCATCCAAACCTGTCATGTCTTCATAACTTGAAGTTGTCGTAGGGTTACTCTGATCTTCACCTATCACATCACTCATCATACTGTACCCCCAAGAAACCTCTCTCACAGATTCTGAGATCCAGTGTCGATGAACAGGAGTAAAAGCTCCCGAGTAACACCCTTCTTGCGAAATAGCATCACACCATTGCCAATTAAAGTAAACATCTTCTAAAGTCTGCTCATGAATATTACCCGCCAAATTATAAATCCCTGTATTTTCAAATTCGTATTCCGAGATAAGAATATCATCATAATTCTGTTGTGAAACAGCATATACTTTACGTGTAAATGTTAATCCAACAGATGTATTTACAACATTGACCAGAACTCTATCGGCTTTAAGTGAAGGATCAACAGAATCAATATCATCATTTTTTCCGTCAGCACCATTAGTCATATCATTGGCAACTTTATCATCCACATATACTTCCGGATGATCCTTGCGCGCAAATAAACTTAGTTCCTGAGGCATATACTCACGGATCTCAACATCGGTCACGGCTCTGGGACCATTATGAACGACTTTATAAGCATAACTTTTGTTTTGTACCGGATCAAAGAAATTCTTTACCCCGATCCACATCCCCTTGGCGGCCTGCATATCCTGATCGCGATAAAATGAATCCCATGTAAAACCATATTGCTGTTGATAATAGGCTACAACTTCATGTTCTGTCCCGGTATCATAAAAGAAATTTTGCAATGAACCAATGGTGATCCATTTGTAACGAGTAGCAGCTTCACTTGTAAATACAAGTAAAAGTGCCATCGTAAAAAGCAGTACTTTTCGTATTAAATAATTTTTCATGTTATATATCCTTGTCTATGAGTTAATGATACATCAAAATGAACATCAGGCTTTAATATCTTTTTACTTCAAAAGTCACCTTTATTAATAACATTTATACTAATTACTATTTATTGCGAATCTTAATAATAATTTATTGTTTAAACAAGTATTAGATTTGATTAAACATGCCGCCACTCATCCCCCATCAGTCAAAACTCTAAAAGCAAAAACGGATTCCCCGCTTCTCCCTCACGCCAGTTGAAATGCTTCGGTGTAAATATTTAATTTTATAATAAACAAAAACCCCACCGTTTGCTGGGATAATCGGAGTGGCTCCGGCCGAAATCGAACCAGCGACACAGGGATCTTTAGACCTCTGTGCTATACTGGTTATCAACAAGTTATGAGTTTAGGTGACCAAAAAATGACCGGTGTACATTTTTCAACGTTAACATGCTATTTAACAGGCAGTTATATGATTTATACTTGAAATATTCTTACTCGTGATTAATTGGATACTGTAATGTAAACCTATTATAGATATCCCATATAAAAAAATCGTTGCAATAAATATCAACTCTATTATCAATTGAATCTCCTTTACTTTCCCAATAACTCCGAATGATCCTCATATACGCTGATGCGTAAAGAAGATTAGTCCTGTCATCTCCAAGTTTATCAATGATCTCTTGTGGAGACTGACTCACAGTCAGAATTTTTTCATATTTATTTCCTGGATAAAACTCTGATAAACTATCTGTCAATTGGCACTCAATCCAATAAGCAGTCTTCATCTTTACCTGACAGAAACCAATGGAACTATTCTTACCTTTTTTAGCCAGATAATTATCAAAGTACTCATCGCGCCAATCATAGTTATTGGTTCGTTCTACATAAGTAATAGCTTTGAGTTTTAGTGGATCGATATCGAAAGATTTGGAGTCATATTCAATATTATCAGACTGTTCTTTGAGCTTGATCATCTTGTCCTAGTGCTATTGATGAACAACATAAAAGGAATAATAGAAATATTATTATATTCTTTTTGTTATACCATTTTAGTAAGTCCATTTCTTTTCCTTTTAATTTAATATTTTATTACAATCTTTTTATTATCAATATTAGCCCAAATTAAATAAGTCGTGTATCCCCCTGATGAAATAATATTTTTATCAACTGTTGTTGAAATAACCCTTCCAATATCAGGAGCATATAATTGAGTCATTGTATAAATATCACAATCAAGTGAATATTTTAAACAATTATTTATTTTTCCCAGATTTGTTTCAATAGTATCATTTTTAGAGAGAATTGTACAATAAATCATATATGGAATTTGTTGCCAAGTATTATTAATATTTAAATTGAAGTCGAGGTGTACGTATTCAACATTATCAATAAGCCAATACACAATGCCATTTTCTACCCTATATATCTGTTGGGCTCTATGCTCATTTGAAATTGGTTCATAAGTATTCATTACATAATATGTTTTATCATTCAAAATATAAGTTGAATCAATTCTTGATATTGTTGAATCAGAAAAAAAAGTATTTGCTCCAGGCGAATAGTAATGCCATTCATTACCAACCTGCAGCGGATAATAATCTCCTTCTACAGTTATCGGATCAATTCCGTTACAAGAAAGAAAAAAAATTATTAATGATATTAAAAATAATATTCTCATTTCAACACTTATTTCTAAACTTTAGATTTATCAGTTATTATTTATACTATTTATTATACTACTACCTGATTTTAATAACAAGTTTTTTATTAATTATATTTTTTTATATTATTTTTTATACTATTACTTATTTAATATATTATCTTAACCTTATTACCACAATATTCGTTATAAACCCTAAGATATTACACCTAACTCTTTTATACAATTTACTTTAAAACCCCAATTATATTGCGAGTTTTGTTAATTTTCCGACGGTATTATTTTCAGTAGTTAATTTTATCTTGTGAGAAAAGATAAAGTTATTGATCACCGGATAAATGTAAAGTGGAAAAGCCCGGATCCTCAAGAGAGGTTGTGTTTTCTTGCTATACAACTTACCTTCTCTCGCGAGTTTCGTGGGATTTTGATTGGTAGTGTTGTGAGAAGCTATGGTTTTTTAGTCAGTATTGTGATTGTTTTAAGTGTCTTTTAACTTTTTACTTTTGCCTTGCATCAAAAAAGCCCTCGAGAAACGACACCTTTATTATTCTTTACCGTTGATAAAAAATAATAACGGTACAGGCATGCCTGTTCCCTACACCCGCCACTCCTCCTCCCCTTATCTCCCTCTCAAAAATCAAAATATCACAGATAAATAATTTAATTCCACACAAAACAAAAACCCCACCGTTTGGTGGGGTCAAAGAAGTGGCTCCGGCCGGAATCGAACCAGCGACACAGGGATTTTCAGTCCCCTGCTCTACCGACTGAGCTACAGAGCCACAGAATTTTTAATTCCTAATTTCAAAGCGGAAAATAATAATGCTTTTCGCTCCAAAATGCAAGTGGAAATACGACTATTTACGTACTTCTTTAACGCGTGTGGCTTTCTTGCCTTTAAGTTCGCGAATATAATAGATTTTTGATCTGCGAACTTTACCAATTGATACGCGTTCGATCTTGGCTAAATTAGGTGAATGCACAGGGAAAATACGTTCAACACCAACTCCATTAGAAATCTTTCTTACGGTAAATGTAGCGTTAATTCCTGTTCCCTTGCGGGCAATACAAATACCTTTGTACTGCTGAATACGTTCTTTGTTACCCTCGCGAACTTTTACATCCACGACCAAGGTATCGCCGGCTTTAAATTCCGGGATATCATTTTTCAAGTGCCCGATTGCTGCAACTTGTGTTTTATCCATTTTTGTCATCTCCTTTATCCGAATACGCTTTCCACATATCCGGTCTGCGTTCTTTTGTTTTATTAATTCGTTCTTCTTTTCGCCATGTATCAATGTTGGCATGATGCCCGCTTAAAAGTACATCCGGTACTTTATTACCCTCAAATTCTTCGGGGCGTGTGTACCAAGGACAATCAAGCAGAGGATCCGAGAACGAATCGCTTAACGCAGAATTAATCTCGCTAAGTACACCGGGTATTAAGCGAATTACCGCATCCATGATCACCACGGATGAAATCTCGCCACCTGTAAGAACATAATCCCCGATGGATATTTCGTCTGTTACCAGCATATCTCTAATTCGCTGGTCGATCCCCTTATAGTGCCCACAGATAAAGATTAAATGCTCTTCTTCTGAAAGTTCATGAGCAAGTTCCTGTTTGAATGCAACTCCATCTGGAGTCGGGAACAATACTCGACTGTGAACACCTTCGGGTGCTTGCTGCAAGAGGGTGCGAATGCCATCATAAAGCGGTTGCGGTGTCATGACCATGCCATCTCCGCCCCCAAAAGGATAATCATCTGTTTTACGATGTTTGTCCTTCGAGAACTCACGCAGGTCATGAACATAAATTTCTACCAGTCCTTTTTCTTGAGCACGTTTCACCATACTCTGATTAATAACCGGTAGGATCATTTCCGGAAAGCAAGTTAACACATCTATGATCATTCCATCATTCCTTCCAATAATTGGACATAAAGAATCCCCCGTTCATCATCGATATCTTCGATGAACTCTTCCACAAAAGGAAGCATAACAGTTGATCCGTCCATTGTTGTGAATATGATCAAGTCTTGCGCCGGCAGTTCCTGAACTTCCGTAACTTCTCCGATCAATAGACCATCCTGAAATACTTTATAACCCAGGATATCAATATCTTCATCAAAGTCCGGCAGTAACTCTACCTGCTTGTCCGTAATAAGCAGCGCTTTATGTGTCAAACGGGCGGACGCTTCTTTACTATCAATACCTTCAATAGCGATACATAGTCTATCGCCACGAATTTCTACTGATAGAAGAGAGTGGACCTCCTCAGGTTCAACACCATTGCCAACATAAACATATTTCAATGAGCGTAACGCTTGCGCGTCCAGCTTAGGTTCGGAAAGATAAAATTTACCCCCCAGACCATAGGATTTTCCGATATAACCGATGATCGTGAAGGACATTTTCTTTCTAAACTTATCTGTCAATTATATCAAGTGTCGAACGTGTCTGGCCGGCTTTCGCAGATACTGCTGTCAGCAGTGTACGCAATGCCTGTGCCGTACGACCATGTTTGCCAATGACTTTTCCAAGATCTGCTTGAGCGACTTTTAACTCATAAATCGTATTATTTTCGCTCTCGATCTTCGTAACTTCAACCTCATCCGGATTATCAACCAAGCGTTTAACAATCGATTCTACAAATTCTTTCATGGTTAGCCCTTTCTGTTTGAATTTCTAGTTGCTTGTCTATCGTTGATCTAAACACCCGGAACCAAATACTTTATTCGGCAGCGGGTGCTTCTTTGGCTTCTTCAGCAGGGGCTTCGACTTTAGCTTCCTCTTTTACTTCTTCAACGGGAGCTTCGGCTTTAACCTCTTCTTTTACTTCTTCAGGAGCAGGGGTTTCTTCAACCGGTGCCTCTTCTACTACTTTTTCTTCTTTTTTTGCAACTTTGTTATCTTCTTTTGCTTTAGCTTTGTTAGCTTTTGCAATTTCCCATTTCTGCAATTCTTGTTTCTTTTTATCTTCTGAAAGATTTGAATTTTCTAAATGCCATTTCAACATAATACCGGCTTTAGAAAGCATTCTTTTCACGGTATCTGAAGGTTGAGCACCAACCTTTAACCAATGAAATACGCGATCTTCTTTAACATTAAAATTATTGGTTTCTTTGATGGGATCATATGTTCCAATTTGTTCGATAAAGCGGCCATCACGACGTGCGCGTGAGTCTGCGATTACTACACGGTAAAAGGGACGATTTCTTCTTCCCATTCTTGTTAACCGGATTTTTACTGACACTGTGTTCTCCTTTAGTTCCAAGGCAGAGAATTCATATTCCCCATTGCCCTTTTTGGAAGTTTCATTTTGTTCATCTTTTTCATCATCTTCTTCATCTGATCAAATTGATTCAAGAGTCGATTGACATCTGCGACATGCGTGCCGGATCCGGTAGCAATTCGCTTGCGTCTGCTCGCATTAATAACATTTGGCTTAGCTTTTTCTTGCTTAGTCATCGAATTCAGGATTGCTTGCGTCCTTGAGAACTGTTTTTCATCCACTTGGGCATTCTTTAATTGTGCCGCTCCTGGAATCATGTCCATCAAAGAAGAAAGCGGTCCCATTTTCTGCAAACTCTTAAGTTGATCCTGAAAATCCTGAAGATCAAATGCATTTTTCTTAATCTTCTGTTCCAGTCTCGCCGCTTCTTTTTCGTCAAAGGCCTCTTGAGCCTTTTCAACCAGGGAGACAACATCGCCCTTACCGAGAATGCGATTGGCAAAACGATCGGGATGAAATTTTTCAAGGTCATCCAGGGTTTCACCTGTTGATATATATTTTATCGGCTTTCCAGTGACCGATCTAATGGATAGTGCAGCACCGCCTCGTGTATCACCATCTAATTTGGTTAAGACAATACCGCTCACATTCAATCTTTCATTAAAAGCTTTTGCCGCATTCACGGCATCCTGTCCGATCATACCATCAGCCACGAATAGAACTTCTTTGGGTTTCAGCTCCTTATGGATACTGTTAACCTCGTCCATCATCGTGTCATCAATATGTAATCGACCCGCAGTATCAAAGATCAAAACGTTCACATCACTTTTGCGTGCCTGTGCAAGCGCATGCTTGCATATTTTCACGGCATTCTTATTATCTTCTCTATAAACCGGGACATCAATTCGCTGTCCTAAGACCTCTAATTGATCAACAGCAGCCGGGCGGTATATATCAGCCGCAACCACCATGGGTCGTTTACCATCCGCTTTCAGCTGTTTTGCCAGTTTTGCAACAAAGGTAGTTTTACCGGACCCTTGTAAGCCCACCACCATAATCATGGCAGGAGGAAGACCATCAAGTTGTAAAGGAACATATGCTTCGCCCAGAAGATCGATCATCTCATCATGAATGATCTTTACGACCATCTGGCCGGGAGTAATGCTTGTAAGAACTTTTTCACCAAGCGCTTTCTCTTTAACATTAGCAATGAACTGCTTTGCCACCGTGTAGTTTACATCGGCTTCAAGCAAGGTTCTTCTAACCTCACGTAGAGCATCAGACACGTTCTGTTCCGTGATCTTACCCTGACCTCGTAAATTTTTAAAGATCGCTTGTAAATTGTCCCGTAGCTGTTCAAGCATGTACCGTACTCCAAAATAGCTCAGAAATATAGCAAAATATTATCCGAAAGCAAATGTTTTTCAATCAAATACAATATAGTGTTTATCAGTGTTTTATAGCAAGAAAAATGTTCCGCCATGCCGTCAAAAACAATAATAAATTTACAACCATTAGCATATAGCGATAAAAAGGCAAGAAATTCTCTAGAAGCGCATAATTCTATACACCTGCAAAATTATGATACAATGGTCAATACAATAATTCAATTTTAGGATATATTTTCAGATATATACGAGCAACTCGCCAGCCAACTTAATTTAATTCATATAAAAAAAGGGACAGGTATACCTGTCCCTTACAACTGTTTCTTTATTATTTACTTCAATTTCTTGACGGTAAACGGTCCTTCAAATTTAAATACATTGTCATATTCTTTAGTTGATCCATCTCGAAGCATACACGTAAGCATATCTTTTTCAAGATGCTTCATGATATTATCACCATTCGTGCTATCGGCCATAAAGTAAACCTGCAAAACAGGGTTTTCTTTAAACTCTGTCCGCAAACGAACTGTACCGGGCTCAAATGATACATGAGATGTTAAATAACTCATCTTTCGGATCACAGTTGAATTTTCAGCATTAACAAAATCAACCTCAAAAACATTCATTTTTTCGGGATCTTGTTTTCTATAATCATTAAACGCACGATCATAATTCGAGAAGAAAACCTTACGATATTCCAAATATCCAAGAGTATCTACATACTCACCGTCACCGGCCATTTCGAACTCAACTTCTTTTTTAACCGTTTCACCTTTGTATTCATATTCGTAATGTTTCACTTCAAGGATTTCGGGCAATTTAGCTACATCAAATTTAGCAGGATCGAAATAGAAACTGACATATACCGGTTCACCGAATTCAGTAGCAAAACCATATATACCTTCTTCTTTCATCAACAAACGGTAAACATCTGCATTATCGTTACCATCCCAAAGTTCCCAGACACCTTCACGGTAAACGACCAAAGTTTCCGGCGCATCTTCCAAAGAAACACCCTTACGAATATTATACTTTGAAGGTGAAAATACAGCGCGCTTTACACTTGTGGCATCAGTTTGTGAAGCATCATAAAATAGTGCTACCTTGTGCTTTGAAGCCCAAACATCCAAACCGACAATACCTTTTACTCTGATCACTTTATTCATCATGGACTTTGCAGAACCATAGCATTTTACCGTAGACAGGTCTTCCAAAATAACTTTTTCTACCGTACCCAAAGAATCAGCTTTTTCATAAGCTCCCCAACGCTCTGAAAGCGTTGCCATGGGAAATTGTTTTGCTAAGATCAATGATAGCGCGATCACAGCGACCATTACGATCACAGGCATCCATTTACCGCCTTTAACCTTAAGCGTTTTATTTACGGGACATGATTTTGTACAATCTAAACACAGTGTACAATCAGGATGCGTTACAGGATCTGCCGTTGAAACATCTATGCCTTCGGGGCAATGATCATTACATATCTTACATGATGTGCAAGTATCGGTATTTCTTTCAATTTTAAAGGGCGAAATAGAGAAAAATTTAAAACGAAATACTTCGGTCAGTGCCGTTGCAGAGATCACAACCAACAACAGCCAAAATACGGGGACCTTAACACCAAATAATAAGAGTACAATATAGACCAATACGATAGATCCGGTTACCAGAATATTTGAGAAAATATTACTTAATGCACCTAGAAAACAAAAGTACTTACACCAGAGTTTCTTAATAAAAATAGAACCGATCACGACAGCAGTTATAGTTAGAATAGAAAACAATAATACCGTATCAACATCAAAACCGCTTACCGTTCCATAATAGGGACAAAATTTCTTACAAAACAACTCTGAACTTATAATGGTAAAATAGGCCGCTAAAAACAAGAGCACATATTTACCCAACCTCAGTATTCTATCAAGAATGCCCTTAAGCGTTATAGAAACACCCAAACGGACACCCAATTTATTCATCCATTCACTGATAGTTCCCACTGGGCACAACCATCCACAGAACAATTTTCCAACTAGAATGATCATCAGTGCTATTCCAAGCCCGATAAATACCTGAGTTTCTGAAATTGAACAGGACATCGTTCCTAAATTCAATTTTGAGCCAAATGACATCAAACCACCAAAAGGACAGTATTTTTCCATATCTGGAGTGAAGGTAGCATTGATACCGGCAACGATTAACGTACCAACAACTAAGGCAAGAATTAATAATTGAACGATCATTCTTGTCTTGTTGTGAAACCATTTTTTCTTCATGATTAGTTCCTTAATTTTTACCAAAGAATATAGCAAATGTGTATACGGAGCACAAGATAAAATAGGACAAACAGAAAGTAAAACACTTATAAATTCTACTTAATCTCTCCTGAATTGATTTCATGTAATCGTAATTCATCATTAAATCATCAATGCTTACTTAACACACAATTCTCAAATAAAAAAGCCCCCGATCTTTCGGGGGCTTTTATTATTACTTTAAGTAAATTTAATTTACTTGAGCAATGTCATCTTTCTAACATCTGTGAAGCTACCTGCAGTCAAGCGATAAATATACATACCACTTGCAAGTGTACTTGCATCAAATGCTACATTATAATAACCGGCTTCCATTTGAGCGTTGAAAATCTCGGCTACTTTACGTCCACTTAGGTCGTAAATATTCATTGTAACCATTTCAGCGGTCGGGATCTGGAAATTGATGGTTGTTGTCGGATTGAAGGGGTTCGGGTAGTTTTGCTCAAGAGCAAAATCTGTAGGAACACCGTCAATAGCAACTTCAGTAATATCACTATACAAGAAAGTAGGAATTACTTGATCGCCCGTATCTGTCACGAGATAAGAACGATTAGAACCACCATAAAACTCTTCAGTATTATCCCATGCTCCATTGCGGCGGCATTTAAACTCTAAAGTTGTTCCAGCTTCGAATCCACCAAGATCAGCTGTGTAAATTGTATCGGCTTCCGGATCGGTCATAACAATACCTGTTGACCAACCATTGAAAGAACCCATAATATCCAATGCGCTTGATGCGGGATTAAATTCACCGCGGCGAACCATAATGCCCATATCTACATTTGCAGTAACATTGTATTCAGGATATTCAAAAACATTTACTTTGAAATTATCAAATTCAACGTTTCCACCATAGACATAAAGTCCAGGATAACCAGCTTCTAATACAGGAGCATCAGCTTGATTAATCGGACAACCAGGTAGCAATTTTCCATCAATGTATAACCAGAATTTATTATCAATAACTTGAGCTTTTAGGTTATGGAAACCAGTTTCAAGTGTATCAAAATCTTCTCCAGCATTCCATTGAGTAGTTCCAAACCAAGATGTACCGTTATAACCCTGAAATTTTAAAGCACCAGAACTTGTTGAAGAATTTCTATAAACAAAACGATAGAATTTTGTTTCTGAAGGATCAGTTTTAATTGCAAGACCCTTATATAGCGGTTCAGTTGCTGAAGCGGGCTTTACACAATAGATATCAGCTGAAACTTCATAGTTTTCCAATTTCTTGCCGGTATCAGTATAAAGCAAACCGGTATTTGCATCATCAACATAAATACCAACATTGCTTAAACCAGCTGAATCAGCAGCAACTGTCAAGTTTAAACCGCCTGTATTACCATTGGTTGTATTTTCAACCCATGTCAAGTCAGCGGAACCATCAGTAAATTCTTCAACGTAATCAGCTTGCGTCTCAACAATTTTATGTTTCAAGATCGTACCGTTCTTACCGACAGCCCAAAAATATTCACCGTCAAAATCGCAATGCTGTAGATCGATCTCGTCATCAAGGGTGATAACTTGCATCTGTACCCAGGTGGCACCTGTATCTTCCGATACAAAGATCCGTCCATCTTGTCCAACGGCATAAACTGTTTCGTCATCGACAAAAGTTACACCATAGATATCATCACCTTGAGGAACGTCAAAAGCCAACTCCAATGTATCTAATTTATCAGTTGTTGTTTTCCAAATACCGTCAGAGCTTCCAACAAGCACAACACCATTACGCTCATCAACTGAACGCATCGACATTGAGCCCATGTCTACAGACATCATGAAACTGTCTAATTCCGTAGAAGTACTAACACAAATCTGACCAGAGCTACAAGAAAGTAAACCCAAGCCATTGCTTAAAATTTTCATATCATAAATTGTGTTAGTAACATCATTGTCAAGTTCTGTCCACGTTTCACCATTATTGGTTGAACACATGATCATTCCTTTTGATCCACCTGCAAATACTTTACCATTTGCATAATATAACATATTTACTGTCTTATTTGTAGACTGAGCCATAGGATTATCAATTGCATCGCTCCAAGTCGCACCTTTATCTGTAGAATATTTGATCAATCCTTGAGATCCACCCATCAGAACGGTATCGCCACCAACAACTTCGAGCTCATATATAGTTTCGCTGGTATTAGTTCCAAAGGCCGTCGGATATGTGAAACTTTCACCATCTGCACTGTAGCTTACTTCACCACCACCATATGCAGAAACTAAGACCTCACCCTCGGCAGGAAAAGCAATACCCCAAAAACTAAGGCCTGTCCAATCAGCTATAGGGTTGAATGTCGCCCCATCCGTTGTTTTTAGTACTTGACCATATCCTGAGAAGAGTATACCATTATTCATTGATGAAAAAGCACTGCAACTATAGCCCTGTCCCGTTCCAGTATATACAGTATCCCAGGTTGTACCACCATCAACGGTTCTTAACATTTCACTATCATCAGTAAAAACAAGAATTGAATCCGGGCTGAAAACTTTTACACCTTCATGATAGTCATTGACAAAGACATAATCACCAGACTGTGTAAATGTTGCACCACCATCCGTTGACAACCAAAGGACATTATGATACGCAGCAAGAGCAATTGTGTTCTCTCCGGCAACTGCTGAAACATCATACAGTCTCTTGGAACTTGTTCCTAAAACTGATGCCCAACTTAAAGCAAGAGGTGTCCATGTATCGCCACCATCGGTTGTTCTCCAGTATTCTGCATTACCATCTTCAAATGCAACACCATTTGTTAAGGAAGTAAATACGACCAAATCAATATCACAACTTGCATCTATGATCGTCGTATCCCAGTTTGCACCTGCATCCGTTGTTTTCATGAATAAACCATCTTCACCACTAACAAAATATGTGGTTGAATTAAAAACATCGACCCCGAGTAAATCGGTGGTGAAGTTTGTCGTATCACCAATCTGTTCCCAGTTATCACCTGCATCGGTCGATTTATAGATATAACCATCATCATAAACAATTACAGCCACATCACCTTGCGAATCCATATCATTGGCCGAAAGCGCAATAGGTAGGTCACTTTTTACCCAGCTGACACCAAAATCTACTGTTTTTTGCACAGTCCCTTTATACACGGTCAGCATAGTTGATGAATTGATCGCTACAGCATCTTTGTAGCTATCATAATCAAAAGGACCTTCAACTGCTTCCCACTGACCAAATGCCGTAACTGCGAGCATTAGGCAAGCGAGAACAAGTAACAATTTCTTCATGTTTATCTCCTTTATTTAACTTACATATTTATCATTTCTATTTTTTCCTATAAGACAATCCAAATTGCATAACACTGATGGATTGACTGCCGTTTGATGGTTTTTTATTAACATTCTCAAACGTAAAGTCAATATAACCGAAAGAAAACAATTGTTCAAGGTTTATTATCGCCCTAATTCGCTTGAAATAATCCGTATTCCAATAAAACTTTGGGACTTCTTTTCCATATTCCAAATTAAAGTTTAATTTAGTTTTTGAAGAAAGATACAATTCCACACCGCAAAACATATTCCATTCCATACCGCTTCTTGTGTCCGAAAAGGGGAAAACATATTCCACATAATCATATGCAACCTTTCCCGCTTCTCCCCCGATCGATGCCTTTAGGATGAAAGAAGGATTATATTCCATGACTGCACCCGCGTGTGTATAACTTTCTTCGTTTTCCAAAACGAGCGCATTGGAAATAAGCGATTCACCCCAATCACTGAAGTGAAGATAATCAGCATACATTTTCAATGTAATCGGAGCATCATTCGGGTGCACATTGATGCTGCTAAAAAGCTGGACACCTTTTCTCTGCCAGAATCCTCGCTCTATAGTTTTTGAACTCCTGATCAAATTCGCTTTCGAGATCCGGCCCAATCCAGTGGCGCGAAGAACTACTGAAAATGCTTTTTGACCACCGAGCCGCAAGTGAGCACCATAGTCTAATCCATTCCGGATTCTCCGTTTTTTTATGGTCGCTGAAGAGATTTCATTATAGAACGTATTATAACCCAAATATGTCTTAGTAACGACATCCGAATAACTTTTCACCGCTTCATAGTAGGTTTGATCATCATAATAGCGACCATGTAAACCCATTTCAAACGATTTTTTTCGATAATCCAATCCCAACTTGTATTCACTGTTTCTCATAATAGTGATTGTTTTGGGGAAGGTGTCTTTCAAACCACGTTCCACCCCATAGCTACCCTCAACACCCAAAAATAAGTTATCGGACAACTTGTAATTATATAATATTTGTAGTTGGGGACCATAGTATGTCGTATTACCAAGGGTTGAGTCTATCATGGAAAAGTAATCGTCATAGAAATCTTTTTCCATTGAAGCAAACATATTTTTCAGAATAAACTTATCATAGCTGATACTGGTTAAAAAGAAGGATTTATTATTTATCCGCCTCATGGTTGCATACTCCGCCTGGAAACGTTGAGTCGCACTTGGATCGTACATCCGCTTATAGCTATTATTCGCAAATTGAGTTATCACCCTATAATACTCGGTGTTTTTCTCAAACTGCATTGTAGCAGGGTTAGCTGTAAAACTGTTCACACTTAAAGAATCTTTCAATTTAACCGTATTAACGGGCAATGCAAACTGGCTTTCAAACGCCATTGCAGAAGTAAGTCCTACTACAAACATTATTAGAATATATTTGGTCATTTTATTCATGTTGATATCCTGGTGTAGGTTTATTAATAACTTCAAAGTCAACCCTGGAATTATTAGTATCAAATCCCGGACGTATGCGCTCAACGGATTGCCCACTGAACTTAACTAATCCCAAACCTCCAAATGAAGCATCGACCGAATAAGGGACTTCTTTGGTATGAGCCGGATTTCCTGATGTTTCGATACAATCAATAACGGTACTGATATCAATCCCATCCGATTGATCATAATCCAAGCCATTGCAAAGGGCGTAACCATCACCTGTCATACCGGTCAGGAATCCAACCTTGCTTGATTGGGTTACCCTCCCATTATTTGTCGTAATATTTGGGACATTTGGATTATCATATGCACCGACTTCGATCATATTCAGAAATTCCCAATCAGCCTCTGAAAGATCAACCGTATGTCCATCCAAGGGGCCAATCAGATTATGATCGAACGCTTTTCCCGCCAATACGACAAAAGCACCGGGGTCAACAGGATATTCCCGCCCCGTCACCGCCTGTCCCGGGAATTGATATATATAGGTTACATGAAGTGTATCGGCAAACAAGGGGGTTGTACCCAAACGCAAGAAAACCATTCCGTCCAGATATATTGTCTCGGTCAGGCCATTGTATAACTCAATATAGAGGTCATCCCAATAGCGCATTGATGCCTCGGGGCCTGCACTGTACACCTCGTTGATCTTCAAACCTCGCTTGGATTGAACCATGACAAGTGTATCGGTGTATAAGGTTTCATTGCCTAAAGAATCCGCAATTAGTTCCAATACCTTAGCACCAACGACCTCAACCTGAGTGTAGGCATCAGCCCAAAAAATCGAATGAGCCTGAGCCTTATAATAGGCGTAAGGCAATTGATCAAAGGTAACAAAACCATTGGAATCCGTATCGGCAAAAATCGGAGGAATATTATAATCATCCGTCGTTAATTTAACTTGAAGATTTTCCATCGGTATTGTTACCGAGGAATCCTCATCCGAAGGAATGGTAAAACGCAGGCGAATAGACAAACTCCCATCAACAGCTGTTGGCTTGCTTTCAAAGAACATGCATGAAGAGATAAGAATTAATAGAAGTATTAAAAATATTGTATGTTTTTTTATCATTTAAATTCTCCTAAAGTTTAATACTCATTTCAAGTCCATAGTAAATCGGGGAGTTCAAATTAATCTCAAATCCACTATAGGGGCTTACATAAGTAGCTCTATTATCAAAGAAATTGTTGATATACAATGAGACCTCAGCGTTGTTACTCAACGATTTGGAGATCCGCAAATTGAGCAACCACTGACCTGTATAGTTGTATTCCTCAGCATCATACCAATATGACATTCCCTGATAATTGATATAGGTTTCACCTTCGGGGTTCAACTCTTCATAACCATTGCTTTGATATATGTTCTGCCGCTTATAGAACGGAGTATACTGAACATCCATAGTCACCCAAAGACCAAAACGCTGATTTAAATAACTAACCTGTCCATCCAGTATGAGTTTGCTTTGATAATAAATATATTTTGGATACCATAATTCCCATTCGGATGAAGTTGCCCGATAATCGGGATCATATATCAATCCATCAGAACCAGACCGACTGAGTCTGTATGTGGCATTTAAGGCGAATTTAAGATCGCGGATCCGTTTGGTGCGCAGCGTTAACTCGGTACCGTAGTCCTCACTCCAACCGACATTCTCAGAAATTGAGTAGGAATAATCGGCATTGACCGTATCTGGGTTAACGTCATAACCATCGGGATAGGTTACGCTCTGAGGTCGATGATCCGTCTTTGAATAATAACCCGTCAAGGAAGCGCCTAACACATCGGTGATACGCCAATCTAAAGAAGCTTCAGCTTTCCTCGATGCATAGGATTTAAGATTTTCGTTGACCTGATAAAATACTTTCTCGGTAACCTGATTGGTGCTGGTATCCAAGTATGCAATATGTTTGGGTACTTTATATATCTGGGTTAGAGACACAGATTTTATACTCTGCCCCACACCCATCCTTATATCAAGATCATCGCTCAATTGATATTTGATGTTAAAACGTGGGCTAAAAAAATCACCCTGCTTTGCATCAAAAAGAGAAAGCCCATTATCAAAGGAAATCTGGAAACGCTCGGGATTGATAAGATCGTAACGCAAGCCAATCAAGATGTCCAAACGACGCTCGAACAGATCGAATGTAATCTGATCTTCGGCATACAGTGCGAATTTTAAATTTGCAGGATAACTATCAAAGCTGTATGAACGTTTTGTCGACGAATTACCGTAATAATTGAAAATAGAGTCGATCCTAACACCCTCACCAGTATTATTTTCATAATCGGTTTCAAACCCGAATAACAATTTATTGTTTGTTCCCCCAATATTGACATTGGATTTACGTTTTAGCTTAAAGGAAACATCCCATTCTTCTCCTTTTTGACTAATCGTTGCATTGTAAGGAAAAACAGCCAGAACGCTGTCGACATACAATATAGAATCCGTTCCATCGACATAGACAGTATCCCGGATCGGTGTGATCGTACAATAACTCAAATCAATGTCACTTACATCTGTACCAAAAGGCAAAAACAACTGATCGGTGACCATTTTCTGTTTGACCTCATCCTGATTCTTATAGTCCAAGCCGGCAAACAACTCATAACGGACATCATTATCTGTTCGATATTTAAGAGCCAACTTGCCGGACGCTCTATATCCGCGATTGGTATTCTGCATATGAAATTCATCATTAGGCTCTTCATCATCAAAAATCCGGGTGTAAGTCAAACCTAGGCGGGATTTCAGTTTTTTATCAAAAAATGAGTGAGACAGATTTGCAGCCCCATATAAACGCTGATATTCATCGCCTATCTTTCTTAGATCACGTTCGCTATATGAATAATTGACATGATAATCAAAAACAGTATTATCATCTCCAAAGTTATAACCACCATTATAAGAAAAACCTTTGGTGTCCGGATTGATCTTGGCTTTAAAACGACGATTGACAGTGCTCTTTTTTGTCTCAACCTTGACAATACCATCGCTAAAGTTACCGTATTCCACAGATGCAATACCGGTAATCACCTCAACCGATTCGATATTATCGGCGGGAATACTGCGTAAGTCAACGCCGCTTTGGTCAGCAGATCCGCTAACATATCCGGACATTTTCATGTCGCCGGAGATCTCATTTCCATCTACGACCACTGATGTTCCGAATGAATCGAAACCATATAAATTTGAATCTGATCGTCTCACTTTACGTAAACCGATGTTTTGCTGGCTTGCCAATCCCATTTGACCTGATTTTTCCACACCCGGCACCAGTGTTAGTACATCACCCAGGTTGGATGCCTGCAAGTGATCGATCTCACCTGAATCGATTTTTCTTGTAGTGGCGATCTCTTCGGGTAAAATATCACGACCCATTGATTCCACTTCAATACCACCGATCATAAAACAATAGGATAGATCATTTTTATCGGGATTAGCGATCAGTTTAATCTTAACATGATACACACCATCATCCGTAATGGCAAAATCAAATAATGAATTCGCATAAAAACAATCCTTCATTCCCGCAATCTTGTAGATACCTTCCGGAATATCTTTTAGAATAAAATAACCATCACGGTCTGTCATTGATTGTGCGGAAAACTTTTCACCTTTTTGCGATTCAATAGCTACAAGAGCTTCCTTTATGGGAGCATTTCCTTCGTAGTTTCGGACATAACCTCTAACTGTTGCTGCTTGAGAAATAGCTACAAGAAAAACAGAAAGGAGGCTGACTCCAATGATAAATCGTTGTGTTTTCTTCATATTCACCTTAATTACTTCGTACAAAGTGTTAATTTAGGGGTAATATTTCATGAATAGCAATACATTTATATACAAAAGTTCGGAGAATGAAACCGAGTGACAACTCCAGGATTTCAAAAATACCTGTGCTTTAGTGCACTAAAACTATCAACAAACCTACTAACCGGTGTTCCATGAATATCGGGAGCGATTACTAGCGAATCTATAATTCAGCAACTTTCAACCACCCTGCAGGTTTTCGCTTTCTGATAATTCACAATAATATCCCCAAATTCCCCGAACAAACAACCAATTTTTTTAATTCTTAATTGTTTTTCTTTTGCCTTTTGCCTTGTCTTCCCTATATTCTCCCCGCAAACAATAAGTAGTTAAAATCAGGAATGATGTATGGAACATGTAATTGAATGTAAGAACCTGACGCATTATTATGGTGACAAATTGGTTCTTAACAACCTTAATCTTAAGGTTGAAAAAGGCAGGATTTTCGGCATTCTTGGCAAAAACGGTATGGGAAAAACAACAACCATCAATATTCTGATGGGTTTCCTGCGTCCCACCAGTGGACAATGCCTTGTTCTCGGAGAAGAATCTCATAGGTTGTCTCCGGCAACACGCCAAAAGATCGGATTACTGCACGAGGGGCACCTAGCCTATGATTTTATGACCATTAAACAGGTCGAGCATTTCTACTCACAATTTTTTCCCGGCTGGAAAAAAGAGTATTATTGGGATCTCATGAAAAAACTGGGACTCAAAGACAATCATAAGATCCGCAATATGAGCTGTGGTCAGCGCTCACAGGTGGTTCTTGGTTTAATCTTCGCACAAGACCCTGAGTTATTGATCCTTGATGATTATTCTATGGGACTTGATCCCGGTTATCGCGCACTATTTATTGATTATTTACAAGATTATGTACGCGACCGGAATAAAACCGTCTTTTTAACTTCTCACATTATTCCCGATGTTGAGAAAGTCGTGGACGATACCATCGTGATGGGGTACCAGAAACTCTTACTCAAGATGCCTTTGGAAACACTCAAAAAAGACTTCCATCGCTTTGAATTCCATAATGCAAATGCAAAAAATGCAATCAAAGCCGATGAAGAAAACATTACAAATGTTGAAGTTTATCATGACAAAATCACATTATATTCCTTTAAATCCGAATCCGATGTAAAAAAACATCTCAAGACCCTGGGTATTACCGTTGATAAAATGACGGAAATTCCAATGAGCCTTGAAGAAGCTTTCATCGGCCTTACCGGCAAATATTGATCAGAGGTGCCATATGTTAAAAGCTATTTTATATAAAGAATGGATCAAGCTTCGCTGGGCTGTACTCGTGATCGCAGGCTTAACCGTGATCTCTTTAGCTTATTCAGCAAGCCAGATCAATTATTACGTCGAATTTCAGGGCGCTTTCCAAAACTGGATGTATGTGATCGGCAAAGATCTTTTACTTAGAAATATCGTATTCGTTAAAATCTTGCCCATAATCACCGGTCTCGCTTTTGCGTTATTACAATTCATGCCCGAAATGACCGGCAAACGTATGCGTTTGTCGTACCATCTTCCCATCGGAGAAAAAAAACTCTTGCTCTCATCAGTCGGTATTGGTTTTATGTTCCTGCTGCTTGAGATCATTTTTCTTTTCTTTGGTTTATGGTTAATGGTTTCACTCACCTACCCCGCCGAAGTCATCAACAAGGTGCTTATGTCAACTCTTCCCTGGTTTTTGGGTGGTTCGGCAGTCTACTTTATGACTGCTTTCATCATTCTTGAACCCTCATGGGTCTACCGTATTATCTACGGTGTGATGGCATACGGTTTGATCACGAAATATTACGAAGCAGGCACTTATGATCAATATCAAACACTTTGGGCCTACATTCTTATTGTTGCGTCCATGCCTTTATTGGTTATGTTCGCTGGACATCGATTCAGACGCGGCAGCAAATAAGGAAAGGACAACACTATGTTAAATAAAATTTCAAGATATACCATTATCCTACTTATCGTTGTAGTTTCCGCTCTGTATTTGCCGGATTTCTACTCTATGCTTTTTGACAAAAAAGTCAATGTACCACGCATGAACTATTCGGCGGTAATCAATGATTTTGTTTATACCGAATATTATGGTATGGGCAAGATCAAATACATGGATATCCAGGGCAAAGAATATAACGAAAGAGACTACTTTGCACTGCTACCTTTTATGTATTACGGCAATCTGGAAAAATGGGGTACGCTCCCGGAAAAACTTGAAGGTATAGAACTGAGTTCAAAGATTATCCGCAGAAATTCACAGATGGTCAAAATCGCGCCAAAAAACGTCAATCCCCCTTCGGTCCCTTTAAACATTATGTTCGAAGCCGAACCGGATTATGCGCAACTTGTTATACCTGATGACATTTTCAGACTAAAGAATACCATTGAATTCATTGATCCCGTCACAAACAAAGTGCTTCAAGAAAAATCTAAGAAATTCCAGGATGCACTAATAGAAGCCGGCTTTGAATTCCCCGCAAAACTATCTGCGGCAAATCAAACAAATCGTAAACCTTTTGATGAAGGTTACTTTATCAAAGATGCCAAGGATAAAGTTTATCACCTGAAAATGGTCAAGGATGACCCTGTCGTTGTTTACACCGGAATTGATGGTAGTATTCCCATACGCCAGATCTTTATTTCAGAAAATTCCCGTAAAGAATTCTATGGCTGGTTACTTACCGAAGAAAACGATGTTTATCTCATCACTTATGATAACTACACACTTAAGAAAATCCCGACAAAATCAGATAATGAAGGTCAGGATTACGATGCAAATAGCATGAATTTCCGTTTTTACATCTATCCGGTAAACAAACATATCCAGATCAGTGGCGACGGTTTTTCTCATATGATCATTTTGAATAACGATTATGAGAAAATCGCTGAACACACTATGGAATGGACACCCTACAATAAACGTCCGGCGCCCATTGTAAAACAGTATATATTCCCCTTTGAGTTATCAACATACGACCCAATGAAATACATCAAACTTCAGATGGATTGTTTTTGGTGGCAAGGACTTGTCGGTGTAGCATTATCATTGCTTGCCCTTGTAATTTTCTCAAGAAAACGCCCCATCCTTGATTATGTGATCGTGCTTTTTACTGGTGTTTTTGGGCTAATCGGAGTATTACTGATCAAGCCGGAAGAATAAATTATAAACTTACAGAGATGGAGCAATGCTCCGCCTCTATATAAAATATAAATATTGTAGAGCCGCAACAGTGTTGCGGCTCTAGTGTTTTTTACGCAAAATAAACTCTTTTAAGAGAACCGACTCGGTTCATCATAACCCCAACCGAGTCGGTTGCAAAAAAAACAGGTCAAATATTTTTACAATCTGCAATTAATTGCTGCTTAAGATTTGGGTTTTGTCTCTAGTATTTCATTATTTGTTACTCATCATTAATTATTACCCAGTATAGTTTGATTTTCATGCAAATTTATGCTAATATTCAAACTAAACATTAATGAGGATGATATGATTAAAAAAGGACTGTTCCTTATAAGTATATGTGCTCTCTTGCTCTCTGCCGAGACGGTAACCTTTAATGGTTATGTATTAAATGAGGACAAAAAGCCAATGCCGGGAACAAATATTATTTTTAAAGAAACCCTTCAGGGTGTAGCGACAAATGCCGATGGTTATTTCACCATGAAAGTCCCTGTAGGTACCTATACCGTACGTATCAGCTTTATGGGATACAAACCCATTGAAGAAAAGATCACTTTCGGTGCATCAAAAACACTTAAAAAAACCTTTACCATGATCCTTGAATATTTCGAGATCGGAGGTATTGTGGTGCAAGCTGACCGTGAACTCTTACCCACCGAAGCCGAAACAAAAACCCGTATCTCCAGCGGCGAGATCGAACATATGCAAGCATCGAACCTTTCTGACATCATGCAGTTGACACCCGGCGTGCGTTTTGAAAACCCGGGTATGTCCGAAAAAAAACAGGTTAATATTCGCGCCACAACAAGTACCTCTGATGATAATCATGCCGCCGAAAATGAATATTTCGGTGCACAAATCCGAGTCGATAATATTCCACTATCAAATAATGCAAACTTACAAATTGAAACAAAAGCGGTAGATAGTAACGGAAAACCGCTCACAACTGAGAACTCAGGTCTTGACATGCGTCAGATCCCTGCAGATAATATTGAATCAGTTGAAGTCATTCGTGGTATTCCTTCATCAAAATACGGAGATCTAACTTCCGGCATCATTGAGGTAAAAACTAAATCTGAGGTTTCTAACCATCGTATTAAATTCAAATATAATTTTTATAATCAGGAAGCCAATATGGGAGGTGGCTTCAAGTTGAATGAGCAACATCATCTTGATTATAATATAAACTATGCCTATGCAGTCCGTGATGTACGCATTCCTGAAGAAAATTATTCACGTATTGCAGGTCAATTGGCCCTTACCAGCAAACTCATGCAAAATCTCTATACCATGAAAAACCGTATATATTATACCCGGGCTTTTGATGAACGAAAATTGAGGGAAGATGACCTTTACCTTAAAGAGTCTTATAATCGTGATTATACATTTCGCTTTGCTCACAACAGCACATATTTGCTCACAACAAAACAAAAACTGGAGTTGGATGTATCGGCTAACTATACACGACAAAATTCATACAGAAAAAGATTAATATCCACAGACAATACTTACGTAACGGATCAAATGGAAGCGGGTACCGACACTGCTATGTATATTCAGAATTATATGTCTGAACTTTATGTACGCGGTGAAGCATACAATCTTTACTACAACCTAAACTATGCAGCAAATTTTGATTTTCTAAAAACAGAACACAACTTTCTTGCCGGTGCAACGTTCAGAGATGAATTTAATCTCGGCGAAGGTCGTATTTTTGATCCGCTTACCCCCCCCTCTGTTTCAGGTATCAAACGAACCCGTCCACGCAGCTATGATGATCTGCCTGCTTTAACCACCACTTCATTTTATGTCGAAGATAAGATCAAAGGTAAATTGCTCATTCCATTCCAATTGAATTTGGGGGCAAGGCTTGAGTCCTATGGTGACGACAAACTTTTAGCGAATAATTATGGCACCTTTTTAAATCCCAGGATTAACATGGTGCTGTATCCTACTAAAACCACTCAGATCAGATTTGGATACGGAGAAACTTCCAAAGCCCCGTCTATGGCAATGCTCCATCCCAATCCGATCTATCTTGATGTGGACGACGTAAACAATATCGTCGATTCATTAGTTATTGTCTCCACATACATTTATCCAACGGATAACCCAAATTTAAAAGGATCACGACAGCGCAAATGGGAAGGCAGCATTGACCAGCGGATTGGTAATGTTGGATTAAGCCTTACAGCTTATCAAAGTAACATAAATGACGGTTTTGCTAAAAAAGGCACTAAACTACCTATTTTTGTCTATAAGTACGATTATACAGTCTCCGAAACAGACCCACCCATTAGCGATTCGATTACAACCACCTACTCAATCTATGATAATTCATTACGCACCATAACTCGAGGTCTTGAAGTCGAGATGCAAACTAAGCCAATAACTCCACTTAATCTGCGCTTGAGAATACAGGCAGCCTACAATTACACCTATAGTTGGAATGATAATCAATATGATTACCGTGGTTTTATTTACGACCCCGCGATGGGGCAGGAAGTCAACCCTTTCTTCTCGATTGCAAACATTGAACGCGAAAAACTTTATATAAATTATAATCTGGAATTCAAGATCAAAGAACTGGGGGCATGGGCAACTATTTCTGCTCAACAGGTAGTTTTTGATAAAGACAGATATATCGGCTTGGATGATTCTTTAGCTGTCGGATATTTGGATGCCCATGGTGAACAAGTATTTTTTTCTGAAGCGGAAAGAGCGGCAATAAATTCGTCGACTTATAAAAGTATAGCCGCGGATTACGACTATCTTGAAGAAAACAGAAAAAACATCTGGCTTTTCAATCTAAGGGTCAGTAAGTCTTTGGGGAAAGCATCAGAATTTTCTTTCTATGTCAACAACTTCTTTAATTATCGACCCCTGTATCGACGGGTACGGGTTCCAAATGAGTCATACACTTTGGAAAACCCCCCACTTTACTTTGGTATTGAGGTTTCCTCTAAGATTGACCAACTTTTCCAGAGAGGTAAATAAACATGAAAAAATATATCATACTATTCATACTTATCATTGCATTATCCTGCGCCCTTGTGGTTACCCCCCCGGATTCCATGCGCTTTTCGGTTGAGCTGACGCTTATCGATACAACGGCAACCGGTGGAGATACGCTTGTCAATGAAGGCCGGGTGATCTTACAATCTATCACCTATGGTGATAAATTTGAAGGAATAAGTAACGCTGAAGGTAAAGTCCTTTTCGAAAACCTATTACCTGATAGCTATAATATTCTTGCTACTGCAAATCGTGTTAGCGGTACCGATATTATCCTGATCAACGGTCAGCTTCAAGATACCTCTTTATATGTTGCGGAAAATGACACCATATCCCTCAAGCTTATTACACAGACCTCAATATCTTCGGCTCTACTAATATCGGAAATTTATTACTCGGGAGCAAAAACCGTCGTCCCCCAATACTTTCATGATCAATTTACCGAAATATATAACAATAGTAGCGAGACCCTCTATCTGGATAGCCTTATAATTGCCAATGCTGAATATGGCTTTATTGATGACTCTCTAATTCACTCAAACCATGCTTACATGTTTCCCGGAACAGGTAATGATTTCCCCATACACCCCGGAGAATTGATCATTATCGCTCAAGACGCAATAGACCACTCACCTTATCCCATAAATTCACTTAATCTTTTGGATGCTGATTTCGAATACTATCGCTCAGATATAGGTGATGTCGATAATCCCAATGTGACGGATATGATCAAGCTACATTCTAAATACAATAATGACTTTTTATACTCAGTATTTAATAATGTCATTCTCCTCCTGAAAG
Organism: bacterium; assembly: GCA_963676395.1. Classification (GTDB taxonomy): domain Bacteria; phylum Fidelibacterota; class Fidelibacteria; order Fidelibacterales; family Fidelibacteraceae; genus M50B103. The sequence continues at coordinate 692,182 of OY781066.1, forward strand.
TAGAAAAACCATACGAATACGGATATGATAAATTCGAGCGTATTCTATTACCCAAAAAAGGTGTGATCGACGGCGTTGAATATCGCGATAATCTATCTGAACTTGATCATAAACGGATTGATGGTAGTATTGATGGCGGCCTGACAGGCGGCATCGCCTCCTATTCAACCCAATCCGTTGAAAGAAATATTGATCGCTATGAGGAGGGGCGGATAATCTTGATGGATAACAACAACAGTTCATTGGATTTTCATGTAAATAAACCGCCCACTCCCGGTGTAATAGAGGAGGCATCAGAATGAAAAAGCTATTAATTCTCCTCTCGATCGCTATCATTGCCTTTGCCCAATTTGAAACCACCGAGCAATTGTATCTTGATATCTATTCTGATTTCACGGCAGATATTCCTATGCATAACCCTGCTTACTTATCAGTTGAAACGGCTCCATATAACTATGCATTCAGTTATTCGTGGCTGGAAACAGGTGGTGAGTATAAATTGCCTTACGATCCGGAAAAAAAGAGCTACCATAATCTTCAGGTTTCCGCCTATCAAGAAATGGAAAACGGTCTTATTTTTGGCGGTCGCTTCGCTTACCGAAATGAGAAACGTCTCGGCAAATTATGGCTTCATAATGCTGAAACCAATATCAATATTCCTTTTTACTTTGGAGATAGCACAAAAGGTGATTTCAATTTAAACGGTATCGATTGGAACATCGTTTTATCTTACCCTCTTGGGCAAGATATTCGTATTGCCATGGATATCTTTTATAATGTGGATGAGCAGTTTAAATCCGTCTTTCCTAAACCCAACTCAAAACGCAACAACCTGCATGTTCGTCCCGCTATAAGCTATAAAAGTGATAATCTTAGATTAGGCATTACATCCTCTATCTTCAATTATAAAGAAGAAATTAAAACTAAACAGTATAGTCTTGAACAAAACAAAACACCCATCTTTATGCGCATTCGAGGGTTGGATCGCGCTCTGTTAAGCTATGCTGAAACCAGTGAAGAAAGATTGCAAAATATCAATGGTTATAGTGCTTCTGCAGACATTTTACTTTATAATCTTGTATCCGTACAAGCTGCCATTGAAGATGCTGGGGCAGAGATCACCGATGGCGGATCCGATCCGGTAAACATGGGTAGCTGGGATATGATGCGGTATTACTATCGTACCGATCTATTAATTGATGCCAGCCGACATGTGCGCATCAATCCTAGCTTCTCACAATCTTGGGAATCTGCCAACGGCTATCATCCAGAGTTGAACAATACCATCTATAAATACAATTATCGCCGTTTTGAAGGTAATCTTGACATTGCCTTTACCCCTATTAAAAATGAAACTTTTGCGGTCATTGGCGGTTATCGTTTTGAAGATATCAAGCGCGAAGATAACTTTTTTGGACTGGCACATTATATCCCAAGTACCACACTTATTGTAGGTACACACTACCGAATGGATTTTAAAGACAAAAGTCTAACGATCAATCTTGATTACGAACAAAAAAATGTGATAAGTTCAACTGAATATTCATCTCTAGCAGGCAAATATTATGAGATTATAACAGAAAATGAAATTGATTACTATGCTACCGACACCGAAAAAATAATAGCTGGTATCAAATTTTCTTTTCCAATTAATAAAACTGTCCTTGCTCTTTATGGGAACTATGAAGATATTCGTGCGATGAATTCAGATATAAGATTTCACGGAGCGAATGTGAAAATTGAATTGATATATTAGGCGACAAAGTCGCTTACCGGCCATAACCTTAGCGAAAGCCGGAAATAAAAAAACAAACTGCGATTGTAAGGGGCAACTCCTTAGCTTTAACGCGATTAATCGAATAACGAATTCGATTGTTCTAGGAGGTTCGTCCCCGCGATCAAACAAGAATAAATGTTCTAAAACAAACAAGGTCCCAATCAATGAAAAAATTACTTACAATCCTTATACTCTTTGTCTCCATTGCCTTTGCGAAAGCCCCGGTTTTTGCGGTAGTCGTTGATGAAACAACATATAATAATGCCGGCACTTCAATAGATAACTACTGCTTGGCACTCGAAGAAGAAGACGGCTTTAAGGTCGAACTCCTTTCTAAAACCTGGGATAATCCCGAAGCGGTTAAAAGCGCCCTGCTTGAATTGGGCGAGATCGAAGGTGCTGTTTTTATTGGCGATATCCCTATTGCCATGGTTCAAGATGCACAGCATATGACCTCAGCTTTTAAGATCGATCAAAATCGCTTTAAGGATCTCCGGCGCATTTCTGTTGCAACAGATCGTTTTTATGATGATCCTGACTTAGTTTTTGATTTTATCAAACAAGATGAAGATAATCCGCTGATTTTCTACTATTCACTAACCGAAGATTCTCCCCAAAAAGTTGAAAAAGATTTTTACAGCGGTCGTATTTTCCCTCCGGTCAATTTTGACAACAGATATGAGTTGATCGCAAAGTATCTGGATCGCGTGGCAAAACAAAAACGTCATCCGGAAGCATTGGACAACATGATGACCTATACCGGTCACGGCTATCATTCCGAAGCTCTTAATGCTTGGGAAAATCATACATTAATGTTAGAAGAGCAGTTCCCCGATCTGTTCAAACCCGGTGCTTCAATCAAGAATTATGAACATACCATGTCTCGGAATATGAAAGATATCATTATGCGTGAACTTCAGGTCCCGGAATTGGATATGGTCATCTTTCATGCGCATGGCGGTGACGACGTCCAATATCTCACGGGATATCCCGAAGCCTCAAATGCAAGGGAAAATATCGAAGAAGTAAAGCGCTTCGTCCGTAGCAAACTCCGTTCAGCCAAACGACGTGGAAATCTTGAGGAAGCAAAAGAATATTACATCAATAATTACGATATCCCCGAACATTGGGTTGACGATGCATTCGACCCCGAACGCATTCTGGAAGATTCACTCTATGAAGCAAAGATCGATCTTTGGTCGGAGGATGTGAAAACCATGAAAACACAGGCTGAGGTTTTTGTGTTCGACGAATGTTTTAACGGCCAGTTCTTTATGCCGAATTATATTTCGGGAACTCATCTTTTTGGTGAAGGAACGGTTGTTGCCGGTATTGCAAATACAGTCAATGTTCTGCAAGATATCTGGGCAAATGAATTGATCGGAATGCTGGGACAAGGCATGACGGTTGGCGACTGGCATTTAACCCGCTCTTATCTTGAATCACATATCATCGGTGATCCGACCTTTCATTTTAAAGGAGATAATCCCGATGCCATTGATATGCCTTATAAAAAGCTGCTGCGTTCCAAGATCGTCAGTTTACGAGTCCTGGGTGTCTACAAAATGACAAAAGAATTGGGAGAAAATGCCGAAGAAAAGCTGATTAAACTATACAATGAAGACCCTTCACGCAATGTTAGGCTGGAAGCACTGAAATCATTGGCGAGCTTGCGTACACCGGCTTTCAGAGAACTGCTAAAAACCAGTATCTACGATCCCAATGAATTGATCCGGCGTGTCACAGCCAACTGGATGGGACATATCGGAGATAAGGATTATATCCCTCTTCTGACAGATCGATGGGCAAAAGATATTTCGCAGCGTGTAACGTTCGCAGCAAAATCCTCACTGGAACTACTGTTTGCACATCCTTGTGCCGATGATTTCCTACAGGAGATCGCTGAAGACAACGGTTTGGATACAGCACGGGTCAATTACCGCTACGAACGAGCCCAAAAATGGCTGTATGATGAGATACTACCGACGATCACGGATACAAGCCTGACGGCTAAAAAACGTATGAGTAAGATCAGGACATTCAGGAATTATAACTTTACTCCCGGCGTTAAAACGCTTATTGAGATCGCCCTGGATGAAACCGATGATCCGATCGTTCGTACCGGTGCAATCGAAGCGATGGGTTGGTTCACCATGAATCCGAATTACAAAGAACTTATGTTAATATTACAACCGTTGACCACATCGGACATTCCAAGCGTTAAAGCTGAAGCGATCAAGACGATCAAACGACTGGAAGCGGGACCGAATCTTGTGATCACACCGTAATGCATCAATAAAATGGGAGGTGGCACGCTCATTACCAAGCAGCAGGATATTATATCCAATCCCGCCTCGTTTGGCCTAATGAGTTTTGGTATACTTCACATTTGCCCTGTTAAGAAATAGAATATCCTGTTTGTAAAGGATATAAGACCAAATAAAGTAAAGGCTCGTCCCAACGCTTCGGGACGGGTCTTTTTTATTAACTTAGAAAGTGATTCAGACATTATCCTTTCAATTGTATTGAAAGTTCCATCCGGTCCTCGTAAATTAATTCAATACAATTGACTTAATTTTATACAGGATTCACATCATGACATTGAAACGTACCCACATTCTTGCCCTTATCATGCTATTCGGACTATTGTCTTGTGATCGCAACCATACGGAAAGCAATTGGGAAAATTCATTTCAGAACCATCATGTCAAAGGGACCTTTGTTCTAAAGGATCTCGGGACCGGCAAAACGCTTGTTTATAACAAAAAAAGAAGCCATCAGGCATTCGTTCCGGCATCAACCTTCAAAATACTGAATTCCATGATCGCACTGCAGACGTCTTCCATTGAAAGCGTTGATGACACCATCAAATGGGACGGTGTAGACAGAGGCTATGTACTCTGGAACAAAGACCATACCATGCGGACGGCATTCCCCGTATCATGTGTTTGGTTTTATCAGGAGTTAGCCAGACGAACCGGTAAGAAACAAATGCAGAAATGGGTTAGCGATTCGAACTACGGTAATATGAGCATAGGGCCTCAGATCGACAGATTCTGGCTTGACGGAGATTTAAGGATCTCAGCACAAGAACAAATCAGTTTTATAGAAAAACTCATTAAAAACGAATTGCCTTTTAATAAGACTATTCAAGAAACCGTCAAAAGCATCATGATCAACGATGCCACCGACCAATATGTCGTTCATGCAAAGACAGGATGGAGCCAGGGTATCGGTTGGTATGTCGGATATATCGAGAGTAATAATAACACTTGGATATTTTCACTGAATATTGATATGGAAAATATCAATCAAGCGGTGATCAGAAAACTGCTGACTTACGATATTTTAAAAGAACAAAATATCATCGAGTAAACGTGACCATCGTAGAAATTTGAGAGATCGAGCCTTTTATTATCAATTGAAAAATACCCCGTTCAATAAAAAAGATTTTGACATGACAAATTTGTAAAGTGTATTTGTCATATTGAACAACTTACTTTACATTTAAGAGGTGTGTAATAATGAGCATAATGAAAATGGATAAAAATCAACATGATCTAGTCTTACTGCCAAGACTATTCAATAAAGTTGCTTTGGGAATTTTGATCCTTAGTATTCTGTTTGCAACTTTAGCAATTTTATCAATTATAAATATTGATATGGCAGTTATGAAAACGATTGTTGCAACAGGAATTTTAGTATCACTGTTAATATTTGCTTTGACAAAAGATAAAGTCGAAGATGAACTCTTATTAAGGATCCGGCTTAAAGCTTTTGCCGGCTCATTTATATTTGGGGTTTTATACGTACTCATTGATCCGTTCATCAATTTACTTTTCGATCATGATTTCTCATCCGATTTAGGTTTAACAAGAATATTGATTACCATGTTTTTATTTTATTTCATGAGCTTTTATTCAATGAAAAAGAAACGTTAATGAAAAATTCGATCAAAATACAAAGAGTCATTAAAGATTTAACACAGGAAGACTTGGCAAATAAAATCGGTGTTTCAAGACAAACTATTAATTCTATCGAAAACAACCGATATATCCCCTCGACAGCGCTTGCGCTGAAAATATCAGCTATATTCGATAAAAATGTCAATGAACTGTTTGAGTTAGAAAAAGATGATTAAATCCGAAGCATAGTCTTTATTATGTATAAAACTGTAAAGGCCCGAGGGATCGAGCCTTTTTTTATTTCCATTCACCGGATCACTGTTCACGACTGTTCACCGTTTACTGTTTACTGTTCACCGTTTACTATTCACCGTTTACTCTTCTTCCATAAACGGATATTCATAGGCCTGGGCGGATTGAAATTCTCCTTCACCGTCCGGAACCGATACCCAGCGCATCAGATTCATAGATGAACCGGCTTTGTCGTTCGTACCGGAAGCTCTGGCACCACCAAATGGCTGTTGACCCTCCACAGCGAAAGAGTCCTTTTGTTGTATTAGTTTTTTAACCATATTCAATTTAGATTGTGCATTCTCTTTAAAAATTTAATAATGAATCCGATATTCTAAAAAAATATGTTACAACATTTTCATCCATAAATGTAATAGACCAATTATCTAAATCCCAAAATTCTGGAATATATTTTTCATTCCAAACACTGCCATCTCTTATAAATACAGAAAAACTATCTATTTCACTGTTAAACTTATCTTGAGAAAATACCACAGGTGAATCTTCATCTAATGAAGTTCTGTAAAAACAGACAAAATCATCAGTGTTATTTATAGTTACACCATCTGGCATAAGTATCTTGTCAACTGTACCAAATTCTGATCCTCCGACAAACACTCTAATACAAACATCACTTTGATTGCTAACATACATTTGATGTTCTGATTGTTGTGTGTAGCAAGAATAAATTAAAGCACTAAATATTACTATAAAAAACAGCCCTATTTTTCTCATTATCTTTCATCCTCATATGCAACATCTGGGTACAAATCAATTAATCTACTCTCAAGATATTCATCATAATTTAGAGAGTATTGATTAAATTGATCTAAATTATTTTCAAATAACGAAATATTTGTTCTTCTATATTCATATTCACGTTGAATTGCATATAGTGCCATTGGTGAGAAATAAGGAATATCATTTAGTAATTCAATCTTTTTTATATTCTCAATCTTGGGATTTCCATCATTAACGCTTGTATTATCTACCCCAACAAATTGACATCCAATGGCCCCAAATAGTAAAATAATCATAATAACATTATGGAAAGTCTTCTTAATTATCTGTTTCATTTATACTCTCTTTTGTTCTTTTTTTGTTTTATACTTATATTTTACAAATTATTTATTTTTTTACAACAGTTTTCTATTATTTAAAAACGATATTTAGTTTACTGCTATATAAATTACACGAAAGCACTAGTCAATTCATTATGACAAAGAATTCATCTTAAAATATAAGTTTAATATGAACTAAAAATTTATAAACCCTCAACTTCAATTGCAAAAGGACAATTCACATCAAGAGAATCTATTATAACTATCATTTTAATCATAATGACTCATAAATAGGCTTCTCCCTCCTTCGCACAAGGTTTCGGAGGATAGAACATTATTTATATAAAAATAGAACCCATTTCTGAGTCCTTTTTATTCTGTTTATTCAGCCTAATCATCCAGTAATTGTGTCAGAAAAACAACATCTTGTAAATCATATTATCCTGTCAAAAAATATCCTGTCGTTTTCTCGACCAGCCAGCAGACCTTCATGATATTCAGGCGCCAGCTGGCAGGTCTACTCTTCTTCCATAAACGGATATTCATAGGCCTTCGGCGGATTAAAGGTCTCTTTTACGGTTCGGACCGATACCCAGCGCATCAGGTTCATGGAGGAACCGGCTTTGTCGTTCGTACCGGAAGCTCTGGCACCACCAAATGGCTGTTGACCCACTACAGCGCCTGTGGGTTTGTCGTTGATATAGAAGTTACCGGCTGCATTGACCAGTTTGTCTTTGGCAATAAGCACAGCTTCACGATCTTGAGCAAAAACAGCCCCTGTTAAAGCGTAAGGTGATGTTTCGTCAACTAATTTGAGTGTTGCTTCAAATTCATCAGCTTCATAAACATAGATCGTTAAAACCGGACCGAAGATCTCTTCTTCCATGGTTTTGAATTTTGGATTGATGGTCACGATGGTCGTGGGTTCAATGAAGTAACCTTTCGACTTATCATAGCCACCGCCGGTGATGATCTCGGCGTCCTTGCTGTTCTTGGCATAGTCAATGTAACCGGCGATCTTATCGAAAGCGGATTCATCGATCACGGCTGTCATAAAATTAGAGAAGTCGAGTGGTGAACCCATCTTGATGGTTTTAACCATTTTCACATATTTCTCTTTAACTTCTTCCCAGATATTGTCGGGGATATAAACCCGGGATGCTGCCGAGCATTTCTGGCCCTGGAACTCAAAGGCACCACGAACCATGGCCACCACCAACGCATCAACGTCGGCTGTTTTATGCGCAACAATAAAGTCCTTACCCCCTGTCTCACCTACGATACGTGGATAAGATCTGTAAGTAGAAATATTCTCACCGATGGTTTTCCATACATGCTGGAAGACTTCGGTGGAACCGGTAAAATGGATACCGGCAAAATCAGGGTGCTTAAATACGATGTCACCGATCTGAGCGCCACTTCCGGGCAGAAAGTTGATCACGCCATCAGGCAAACCGGCTTCTTTGAACAATTTCATTAAATAATAGGCAGAGAACATCTGAGTTCTTGAGGGTTTCCAAACCACCGTATTACCCATAATAGCAGGCGATGTAGGCAGGTTGCCGGCAATGGAAGTAAAATTAAAAGGAGTCAGCGCAAAAACAAAGCCTTCAAGTGCGCGGTATTCCAATTGATTCCAAGTACCGATCGGGCTGTAATCCGGCTGGTTTTTATAAATCTCAGACATATAAAATGTATTAAAGTTGAAAAAATCGATCAATTCACAGGCAGCATCAATCTCTGCCTGATAAATGGTTTTACTCTGTCCCAGCATTGTTGAAGCATTTAATAAATCGCCATAGGGTTTGGCAAGCAAAACAGCCATTTTCTTAAAAATAGCTGCGCGTGATTCAGCCGGCATTTTTGACCAGGTCTTGCGAGCTTCCAAGGCGGCATCAATCGCCATCTTGATCTCTTTTTCTCCGGCCATATGGTAAGTTGCCAGTACATGTTGATGATCGTGAGGACATACGACCTTAGCAGTTTTACCTGTATATATTTCTTTTCCACCGATGATCACGGGGATCTCGATCTCTGTTTTTAACATATCATCCAAGACCTTCTTGACGCTTTCCCTTTCGGCTGAGCCGGGGGCATAGGTCAAGACACGTTCATTCTCTGCATGGGGAATTTTATAGAGCGCATTGATCATTTCTTTGTCTCCTGTTTTTGGACCAAACTATTGAGTAAATAACGAAATGAGTTTAGGAATTATTTAGACAAATTTCAAGAAAAACACCCTCAAAAGAACAAAATTTGACAAATTGTTGTTTCTTGCGTATATAGTTGTAAACTGCGTATGATTATTCGCCGGACGCCAGAGTATGCATGACTTTTTGATAGTAAAATGCTAATTTTTCCTATTCTATCCAATGAAATAATTGGTGGTATACATAGAATTTAGATTACAGAACGTAATTAAATTAAAAGTTGAACTTCATATTAAGGGACCGCCTCAGCTCCAACGCGTTAAAGAAATTCAATGAGAGAGGGTTAAAAAACGTGGGGCGAACCCCGAAACATCGGTGTGAGACTATTCCACATTTTACCGAGGGAAGAAAATTTTAGTCCCCCAGCTGGCGAATACAGCAGCGAGTTTCTTTTGTTTCTTTTCTTTGACAAGCAAAGAAAAGAAAGATATTAAAAAAAAGATCACCCCATCGACTTCGCTCAGAATTGTTTTCATGTAGATATTTAATACCCCGGGGTTCACCTGGGGAAATATTGATTATCTCCTCGACCTTACACACTAATATCTCTCTAATAGCAAAAGAGATGACTCTCGTCATCTCTCACGCATATATATGTAAACTGTGTGTGTGCTTTATTCACCGGATGCAAGGGAATGAACAACTTTTTGATAGTAAAAGTCTCCCTTTTCCCTGATCCATTCGATCGCTTGTTTAACGGTATTCACCGTATTGGGAATATATTCGTGAATTATTATTTCAAGGATATTCGATTCAAAAATATTTTCGCTAAGAAGATTGATCAAATAAAGAATGATGTTACCATTGCTAGAATCAAATTTGCCTGCCGGCTGTACTGTAACTTCTGCCTGATTTTGGTTCCATCGGTAGTCATCGTGGTAGATCATATCGTTTCTGTCGTAGCTCATGTTTAACTGTCTCCGTCCGAGGTTAAGAGAAAACCCCGCTTTGGGCGAGCGGGGTTACGGGGTAAGGAAGGGATTATGAAATGTTAGTTAATCTCAATTTTTCGTGGTTTTGCAAGTTCTGTTTTAGGGATCTCGACGGTGAGAACACCTTCGTCCCAATGTCCCTTAATGGCTTCCACATCAACATTCGAGGGAAGTTTAAAGGAGCGTGAGAACTTACCGTAGCTGATCTCATTCAGGTAGTAAGAGGCTTCTTTTTTGCGAACTCTTTCTTTCTTTTCGCCTGAGAGAGTGATCACGTTGTCTTTTACTGAGATTTCAATGTCCTTTTTCTTCATGCCGGGAGCCTCTACATATAAGCGAAAATCATTTTCACTTTCTTCAACTTCCATACGAGGACTCCAGTCGCCTGAAGCATAGCTTCCGGTTGAAGCAAAAAAGTTGTCAAAGATGCTGTCGAAATAATGATCGACTGTGGGGGCTGAGTAATTACGTTTTACGAGGTACATTGTATGTCTCCTTTCATGCTCTATTAAGCTTTCTTTATTTCTTTTCTATCGCCGGTTCTTGTTTTTCTGTACCGGTCATGTCAAATCTCACCTTTCATGATGCCAAAACCATGCCAAAACTATTTCTCTGCCAAAGCGTCTGTAATTTTGTCACACTTTTCCCAAGAATGGCGATTTATCTGTCATATTGACATTTTAGACAAAGCATTTTCAAAATATTCTATATGTTTGGGTATGAATTAAATTCTGATCGACCGCAATCTCGGCTCTATATATCCGTAATATTTAGATAATATTTGATAAACAAAAATGGGCGGACACTTAGGTCCGCCCCAACATCAGTTCATTATTAATTGTAAAAATTATACGTTTAAATCATTATACAACCCCAGTTTGATGGTCTCTAGTGCTCTTTTACTGTCGGCGAGTGATCCTTTAATATAACGTTTAGCGATCATAAGCTTATCATCATTCGTCTCAATTTCTTCAAGTAAGAGATACCCCGTGATCAAATAACTATACATCAAAACCAAATCTCTTGCACAAGCTTCTTTAACTGCTTTGCTGTCATTAGCTTGAACCAATTTATGGCTTTCTTTAAAGATATTACGGATCTCTTTGAGATAAGCGGAAAGAGCTTTTGACTCACCAAAATATTCTTTTGCTTCGTATTTATCAAATTTATCGGCATAAAGATCGTTATTAACACCACCAATAGCTGCAACGACTTGTAGTTGAGATGTACCTTCGTAAATATTCGTAATACGGGCATCACGAGCATGACGTTCAACATTGAACTCTTTCATATAGCCGGTTCCACCATGGATCTGTAATGAATTATACGCAATGGTATTTGAGGATTCGGTTAAAATCAATTTACACATCGGTGTTAACATGCCGGCTAGACGCATATAATATTTTTGTAACTTCATCTCATCTCCGGCAGGTTTACCTTCGGCCTTAAGATGTTCAATGCGTTCAACCAGTTTATCACGCATATCAACAGAGCGTGCCGTCGCATATAAAAACGTACGATTGGTTTCAAGCATCGTCTGCATATCGACCAGCAAACTTTTCACAACCGGGATCTTAATGATCGCTTTACCGAATTGCACTCTTGCCTTTGCATACGAAAGTGCCTCTTCGTAAGCAGCCTGAGAAATTCCCATGGCTTGAGCAGACACACCCAAACGGGCACCATTCATTAAATCCATCACGTATTTGATCAATCCCATTTTACGTTTGCCGACCAATTGGCATGGCGTATCATTGAACTGCATTTCACAAGTAGGTGAACCGTGAATACCCAGTTTATTCTCAATACGACGGATCACAACCGTATCATCACCATAGCAAACGAACATGCTCAATCCACGACCATCTACGGTACCGGCTTCGGATCTTGCCAATACCAACAGAATCTCACCACTTCCGTTTGTAATGAAGCGCTTAACGCCATTCAAGAACCAGTTGCCGTCTTCATCCTGATAGGCTTTCAAATTCACCGCCTGTAGGTCCGACCCGGCATCCGGCTCGGTCAGGACCATGGCACCAGTTGCTTTCCCTTCGGCAAATTGAGGGAGAAATTCATCTTTTTGCTCTTCAGATCCGAATTTATGGATGGTTTCGCCAATATCCTGTAAACCGTAGAGGTTCATTAGAGAAGCATCGGCACGGGAAATCATTTCTATTGACATAGCATAAATCGTCATAGGCATATTCAATCCACCGTATTTTCGCGGCAGTGTAAACCCCATCATGTCGGCCTGCGCAAGCCTCTTCAAAGCTTCTTGGGTGCCTTTGGCATAAGTTACAACCCCGTCTTTGAATTGGGCGCCTTCTTCATCCACGTCAGGCGCCAGAGGTGCAATAATATTTCCGGCAATATCACCGGCGATCTCCAGAACTTTCTTGTAATTATCCTTGGCATCGGCATAATCTTTTGGAGCATAATCATACTGACCGATATTCGTATAATCGTTTTCAGTCAGTCTTGCAATATCTTCCAGATCCATGTTCTCCAGTTGAAAAACAAGATCTTTATTATCTGTAAAGAAATTCGGCATAATATCACCTACTTCAATTTATTTTTATAAGCTTCGATCAATTCGGGAATGACCTTCATGGCATCACCAACGATCTTAAAGTGACAGATCGAAAAGATCGGTGCCTCGGGGTCGGTGTTGATCGCGATGATCTTGTTCGATTCATCCATGCCGGCACGATGCTGGATCGCTCCTGAAATACCGACCGCAATGTAAAGTTTAGGACGAACGGTCACGCCGGTCTGTCCGACCTGGCGTTCATGTTCAACAAAACCTGCATCTACGGCTGCGCGGGATCCGGCCACTTCCCCGCCGATCAAACTAGCAAGTTCCTGTAATAATCTAAAGTTTTCTTTACTACCCAACCCATAACCGCCGGCCACAATAATGGGTGAACATTTCAAATTGATCTTGCATTCTTCTTGATGGCGTTCGATGATCTCGATCACATCATCAAGTTCTTTTGCTTGATAAGGTACGCGAACGATCTTGCCATCCACCGGTTTATCCAACTCCGCCATTTCCATCACACCTTCACGTACGGATGCCATCTGCACGGGATTATCCGGTGTAATAATGGTGGCTACGATATTTCCACCGAAAGCGGGACGGATCTGTAGCAGAATATCTTTATAATCTTTTTTCATATAGGTGACGTCTGATATCTGAAGATCGGTACAATCGGCCGTCAATCCACTAAGCGTTTTCGATGCCACTCGCGGTGCAATGTCACGTCCGATAAACGTAGCGCCAAACAACACGATACGCGGTTGATGTTCTTCGACCAGTTCACTCATGATACGACTGTAAGGCATCGTTTTATAATCTTTCAGCGAGGGGTCTTCAACAATGATCGCTTCAGCGGCACCATAGTAAAAAGTCTGTTTCGCCAGATCATCCAGTTCGTGACCGATAATAACCGCCTTCAAGACACCCCTTAACTTTTCGGCCAACTTGCGGCCCTTAGTTAAAAGCTCCAGACTGACATCAGCGATCGAATCACCTTTTGTCTCTATATAGACCCAAACTTCATGTTTTGATGTATTCATAATAATATTATCCAAAAATATGATCTTTTTTAAGTTTATCGATCATGTCAGCTAAACCTTCTCGTGTAGGCTCTACGGTTTCATGATCACCACCGGATAAAACAACCGATTCGATATTATTGACCTTAGTTGGTGAGCCCTGGAGTCCGATACGCTCCATATCGACATCAATATCTTGCGTTGTCATCACCTTTGGTTCGTGGTTCTTGAACGCCATGACCTTCTTGGCGGCAAAAGGACGCGGCACAGTGGCTTCGCCCACAACGGTCAATAATGCCGGTAATTTTGAAACCAACACCTCATACCCACCATCGATCTGGCGTTGAACCTTGATCTTATTTTTGTTGATATCTAAAATCTTTTCAACATACGTGATCTGTGGAAGCTTTAACTTCTCTGCCGTTTGCGGTCCCACCTGAGCGGTGTCACCGTCAATAGCCTGTCGTCCGGCAAATACAATATCGTAATCACCGATCTTTTCAATCACTTTGCTCAATACATATGATGTCGCTAAAGTATCAGCACCCGCGAATTTTCGGTCCGTAACCAACATGACATCATCTGCCCCCATGTAGAGGCACTCTTTTAATAGTTCCGCAGCCTTTGGCGGTCCCATCGTGACGGCAACAACTTTGGCGCCGACGTTTTCTTTTACCTGTAATGCAAGTTCCAAGGCGACTTTATCTTCCGGATTGAAAACGGCAGGCAACTTTGCTCTATTAACCGTTCCATCTGGTTTCATAACATCGCCGGAAATATTCGCAGTATCAGGTACTTGTTTGACTAAAACAATTAACTTGATTCCCATATGTTCCCTTCTGTGCATTTACGTATTTTATACCTGTGTTTTATAAAATACCAAAGGCAATATATTAAGATGAAATTGTGATTACAAGCTGAAAATATAGAAGTCTGCAGACTGTTGACGAATTACTGATAGCTGTAAGCTGGTTACTATAAGCTAACTATAAAACCCCAAAAAAAGTGCAAACAACATTTTTACTTACGTTTTACTGCCTACTGACTTACAACTTCTATCTTCTTGCTTCCGGCTGCCTATAATAGTAAATTACGTGTTGTTTTATATTAATGTAACCAAAGGAGACTATTGTGGCCTCAACTGCTGATTTCAAACCGGGTATGATCATTATATATAATGGTGAATTATTCAAGATCGTTAGCTACCAACACAGTAAAATGGGACGAGCCGGAGCTGTAGTTCGTACAAAACTTAAACATGTTCTAAATGGCAAAGTATTGGAAAATACTTTCCGATCAGGTGAAAAAGTTGAAACCGCCCGTGTTGAAGCTAACATGTTACAATATTTATACAATGATGGTGACTCATATTACATGATGGATCCTGAAACGTTTGACCAAATCCCGGTTCCTGCCGATGTAATCGGTGACGACCATTATTATATTCGTGAAAACGATGAAGTAAAAGTCATGATCTACAATGAAGCTCCCATTTCCATTGAGCTTCCAACAGCTGTTATTATGGAAGTTACCTACACCGAACCGGGTGAACGTGGCGATACCGCTAAAACAAATGTTAAAAAACCTGCAAAAGTTGAAACCGGACTCGAAGTAGCTGTACCCTTGTTTATCAACGAAGGTGATATGATCAAGATCGATACACGCGATGGATCATATTTGGAACGAGTCAAGAAGTAACTAGAAACTAGTGACTGGTGACTAGCGAAATAAAATTCGAGCCACGAGTTACGAATTAATATCATTATTAGAGGTAAGAAAAATGAGTACACCTAAAGAACTCAAATATGCAGAAACACATGAATGGGTAAAAGTCGAAGGCGATGTAGCCGTGGTCGGCATTACCGAACACGCACAAAGCGAGCTTGGTGATATCGTTTTTGTTGAAATCCCCGAAGTCGGTGACGATGTAACAAAAGAGGAAGGTTGCGGAACTATCGAAGCCGTTAAAACCGTTTCCGATATCAATGCCCCCGTTAGTGGTGAAGTTGTTGAAGTAAACGAAGCTTTGGAAGACGAACCCACATTGATCAATACAGACGCTTTTGAAGGTGGCTGGATCATGAAGATCAAGATGTCAGACGCATCTGAACTTGACGCTCTTATGGATGCCGGGGCATACGAAAAATCTATCGGATAATTTTTTATTTCGAGGTAAATCATGCCTTATCTTCCGCATGGACATAAAGACATAAAAGACATGCTGAAAAGCATTGGAGTAGAAAAGTTCGAGGAACTCATTGCAAATATCCCCGAAGTTCTACGCGGCGATGTACACTTAGATCTTCCCGAAGCTTTAAGTGAGCTTGAGATCCAGCAGGAAATGCAATCTTTGCTTGCTAAAAATACGGCATGTCATCAGACGACTTCTTTCCTGGGCGCCGGTGCCTACGAACACTTCATCCCTTCTGTAGTCGATCACATTATATCACGCCCCGAATTCGCAACAGCTTATACTCCCTATCAGGCCGAGGTCTCGCAAGGGACATTACAAGCCATGTACGAATTCCAGTCATTAGTTTGTGAACTGACCGGTATGGATGTTTCAAATGCATCAATGTATGATGCGGCAACGGCAATGTCCGAAGCCGTTTTAATGGCAAAAAGCATTAAACGCAAAAAGAACGAAGTCATTGTTTCCTCTTCGATTCATCCCCTGTATCGAAAAACCCTTGAGACTTACGCAGTTTCATTAAACATGAAATTAATCGAATGTCCGATCAAGAATGACCAAACAGACCTCGAAGCGCTAAAAACTTTATTTAATGAAAACACCTCAGCTGTTATTGCTCAAAGCCCTAACTTTTTTGGTGTTATCGAAGATACAAAAGCGCTTTCTTCTCTGACTCACGAACATGATTCGCTCTTCATTCAAGGCGTAGATCCCATTTCTCTTGCTATACTCAAAACACCGGGTGAAATCAATGCTGATATTGCCTTTGGTGAAGGACAATCTTTGGGAAATCACCTTAACTTCGGTGGCCCTTATCTTGGACTTTTTACCGCAAAGCAGGAGTATGTAAGAAAAATGCCCGGACGCATAGCGGGAATGACCGAAGATGCCGAGGGCAAACGAGGATATGTCCTTACACTGCAAACACGTGAACAACATATCCGTCGCGAAAAAGCCACCTCAAATATCTGTTCAAACCAGGCACTCTGTGCTTTGGCGGCAACGGTCTATTTAGCTCTTATGGGAAAAACAGGACTCAAAAAAGTTGCCGAACTTTCCTTACAAAAAGCACATTACCTGCAAGAACAGATCTGTGAACTACCGGGATTTAAAACGGCAAACGATGCACCGTTCTTTAAAGAATTCGTCATCAATTGTCCCATACCCGCAAAAGACATCATCCAAAAAGCTATTGCCGCTAACATTTATGCCGGCATTGACTTAAGTGTCTTCTACCCGGATCGTCCAAATGATCTCCTCATTGCCGTAACAGAAAAACGGACAAAAGAGGAAATGGATGGGTTTGTTGAATTTTTAGCGACAATATAAGTAAATAGAAAACATCGATAAGGAACAGGCATGCCTGTTCCTTTTTTTTTATCCATAATTTTTTATTCCCGATTAAAATCAATGACAAATTTTCAGCTCCACCTCACTATTCACATCAACCGCTTTTTCCTTTCCTCTCCATCTTTTTTATGTTAATTTTCTAAGCTGTTTACATAATATCAACACGGAAGCACTATGAAAAAAGCCTTCACCGAAACTCTCGCTCTAATCAAAGATCTTAACGAAGACCCTATATTTCAAAAACATGTTGAAGATGCATCTAAATTGATGTCAACAACATTAAGGAACGGAAATAAGATCCTATGGTGCGGCAATGGTGGATCAGCTGCCGACTGCCAACATCTATCTGCGGAACTGGTCGCAAAATTAAACCACATTCGACCGGCATTAGCTTCACTGGCGCTTACTACCGATACATCTTTTTTAACAGCCTGGATCAACGACACGAACAAAAGTGAAGAACTATTTTCGCGCCAGATCGAAGCCCTGGGGCAAGAAGGTGACTGTCTCATAGCGATCAGCACCAGCGGAAACTCCGAGAATGTGATCCATGCCGTTGATACAGCAATGGCACATGGACTAAAAACCATAGCGCTTCTTGGGAACAATGGCGGGCAACTTAAAAACACTGCTGACATTCAACTCATTGTACCTTCTGACAATACGCAACGCGTTCAAGAAATACATATGATCGTTGGTCACACCCTGTGCGAGCATATAGAAGAGGATTTTCTCAGCTAATATGCAAAGAATATTTCAAGATTTCATCTATCACCTCCAGGGTGAACGACAACTGTCTCCCAATACGGTACAATCCTACCGAAAAGATATAAAGCGTTATCTCGAACATTTTAAAAGCATGGGCATCAAAGATCCAAACCTTATCCAAACCGATATGGTAATCACCTACCTTGATCAATTATCTGGTATTCCCCTGGCCCCAACCTCTTTGGCAAGAAATCTCTCTTCCATGAGAATGTTTCATCGATTCATGATGAACGAAGGTTATGTAAGTAAGGATGTTACAGAGAATATCGATTCACCCAAGCTACCTAAACGCTTACCCAAAATTTTGGATATTGAAGATATCGAAGCGATCTTCACCGAGATCAACACCGATACGGATGCAGGAATTCGCGATAGAGCCATGCTGGAGCTCTTATATGGCTCCGGGCTGAGAATCTCAGAACTGCTGACACTAAGGTTGCCGGCTGTCATGCTAAACGAAGGCTGGATCCGTGTGTTTGGCAAAGGTTCCAAAGAAAGGATCGTTCCCTTTGGAGATGAAGCAGGTGTCTGGTTAAAGAAATATATCAAACACGTTCGTCCCATGCTGGCCGGAAGTATAAAAGCAGAAGATTATATTTTTTTAAATCGCAGTGGGGCACCACTCTCCCGAATGGGCGTTTGGAAGATCATTCAAAAATATGCTCAATTGGCACTTATCGACAAACCCGTTTCACCGCATGTTTTCAGGCATTCGTTTGCAACCCACCTTTTAGAAGGCGGTGCCGACTTAAGAGCTGTTCAAGAAATGCTGGGACACTCGGATATTTCAACTACGCAGATCTATACCCATCTTGATAGAAATTATTTAAAAGAAGTTCACAAAACCTTTCACCCAAGGGAAAAACGATAAATGAACCCACAAGCAATAGAATATTTAGCTATGGTAGTGCCTATTTTACTGGCGTTGACCATGCATGAATTCTCACACGGATGGATCGCCTATAAGCTGGGAGATAATACGGCCAAGAATATGGGACGCCTGACCCTAAACCCTATCTCACATATTGACCCCATTGGCATGATCATGCTTTTTGTGATTGGCATGGGCTGGGCAAAACCCGTACCAATTAACATCTATGCATTCAAACATCAAAAAAGAGATCTGGCACTGACTGCCGCTGCCGGTCCGGTATCGAATTTCATTATGGCAGCGATTGCAGGTTTAATATTTAGGTTATTCCCTGATTTAGTCCCTTACAACACGGATGCCGGCGTAATCCTTTTCCTCAAACTCAATCTCTTTTATTTTCTCATGATCAACTGTGGCTTGGGAATTTTTAATTTAATCCCGATCCCCCCGCTTGATGGCTCAAAGATCCTCCGCGGGTTTATGAAAGATAAACATGTTTACATTATCGACTATCTTGAAAGATATGGCGGATTTATCCTTATAGGTATTGTTCTGCTTGGGCGATTTATGAATTTTTCAATTTTTGGTAAATTGATCACTCCACTTGTTCAAAGATTGGCACATTTTTTCTCAGGAATTTAATATGAACGATTTTTTAGGTTACAACGAAAAAGATTTCCCTATCACTGAAATGCCCAGCGATGATGCTATTCTTGGAAGAGTGATAGAAGAACACCGTGAACGCTACTTTGTCGCAAGCCGGGAAGGTGTTTACGAAGCGGGAGTCACCGGTAGGATCATGTATACATCGGAAAGCAAAGATGCTTTTCCGGCTGTTGGCGATTGGGTGTTACTTTCACCTATGGATGATCATGAGGGCATTATTCATCAAATCATTCCAAGAAAAACTGTGCTGCGCCGCCGTTCTAAAAGCAAGAAAGCCAAAGAACAGGTTATCGCGGCCAATATCGATACAGCCTTTGTGGTTATGGCCGGCAATGAAGATTTTTCACTAAATCGACTTGAGCGCTACCTGACTATCATCTATGATGGTGGTGTAAAACCGGTAATCATCCTGAATAAAACAGATTTATTCAATGAAGAAGAAGTTCAGGAATTTGTAAATGAAATAAAAAAACGACATCCCGATGCAGAATTGATCTGGACCTCTGCATTAACGGAAAAAGGACTAAAATACATCAAGGAACACCTGTCTCCCGGAAAGACCTATGGCTTTGTAGGATCTTCAGGTGTGGGAAAATCCTCACTGATCAACCGACTTACCGGGGGTGAACGCCAAAAGGTCAACCATATTTCAGATGCAACCGATAAAGGACGCCACACTACCACATACCGTGAGTTGATCGAGCTTGAGAACGGGTCATTTCTTATCGACACACCGGGCATGCGCGAGGTGGGGCTTTCGGCTACCGATGCCGGTTTAGAAGAAACATTTTCTGATATATATGAACTATCTTATAGCTGCCGTTTCAGTGATTGCACACACACAAATGAACCCGGTTGCGCCGTGCTTCAAGCTGTAAAGAGCGAAACACTTCAACAAGAGAAACTGGATAACTTTCACCACCTGAAACGTGAATCCGATTATTACCAGATGGACGATTATGAAAAACGCATGAAAGATAAATCCTTTACAAAAATGGTAAAAGAAGTCAAACGCGTAAGAGGCTTGAAACATAAAAAGTAAAATTCGATGAATCGATAGCTCACTCATTTAATTGTTCACTCATTCGACCATTATACTATTCAAAAAATATCCTTTGGAATTCTAAGCGGCTTATCCTAATTTTATTCAACTTAAATAAATATGACATGATAAATCTTTATGGGGCGACGAAATGGATAAGATCATGGAAGCTTATAGCAATTTATTAACACAAAAACGCTACAGTCCCAATACCCAAAAAACATATATGGGATATTTTTCCGATTTCCGAAGATATTTCCGATTTAAAGACATCTATCATATTGGCAAAGATGAAATCAATCGATATATCCTAGATCTTATTCAGACAAATAATATTTCTCCGAGTCAGCAAAATCAACGCATTAATGCAATCAAATTCTACTATGAAAAGGTTTTAGGTCGAGAGAAAGAGTATTATAACATTCAGCGACCAAAAAAAGAATATCATTTACCCAAGGTTCTAAGCAAAAAAGAAATAAAATGCATGATTCAATCATGTGAAAACCTTAAACATAAATGTATTTTAATGATACTTTATTCGGCCGGATTAAGGCGTAGTGAATTATTAGATCTACAAATTGACGATATTGATTCCAAAAGAATGTTAATCTTGATCAAAGGTGCCAAAGGTAACAAAGACAGAATAACACTTTTATCCGAAAGGCTACTTAGCATGCTTCGGGATTACTATAAAAAATACAAACCCGAAAAATATTTATTCGAAGGTCAAAGAGGAAATAAGTATTCAGCTTCTAGTGTTGCCAATATTCTTAAACATGCAACCCTCAAGGCAGGGATCAGAAAAAATGTTACACCTCATATGCTTAGACATAGTTTTGCCACACATTTACTTGAACAAGGAACTGATTTAAGATATATTCAAGAGTTATTGGGCCATAATAGCAGCAAAACAACAGAAATTTACACTCATATATCAAAAAAAACGATTACAAACATACAAAACCCTATGGATGACATGTTTGAAACATAAATGCAAAATAAACACAATAAACAATACATGCCATATTGGAGATGTATACACAATAGGCATACACTAACGTTGTGCCCAATTAAATGAAAAGACTACATAGTTATGGAAGAAGAACTTAATTCAGAGATTAAAAAGTTGATTCCAAAAGTGTATGATGATGCATTACAACCATCAGTCATTGAGATTGGCAAATCAATAAAGGAAACTGTTAAACTCGCCTTGAAACCCTACAATGGAATAATTTGGTCAATTGATAAATCTTTCGACTGGTTAACAAACACAATATCTCAAAGAGTTGAAAACTATAAAATCAAAAAGATAAAAGCTCCGAATATTGAGACCACAATTAAGGTTATTCAGGGAGTACAGACAACAGGAGCACTAAATGATTTTGTTCCAAGACATCTATTTGCCAATCTATTGTTTTCGGAAATAAATGCAGAATACGGACATGAAACCCATCCAGCTTATGCAGAACTTTTAAAACAATTTACTCAAGAAGAATGTAAAATTTTATGCGTCATTGCAAATAGACCTTTATCAATATATTCAACAAGTACATTAAGCGATAATTATTTTGACTATAACTACAAGGAGAAAGAAAAAATAAGATATAGCAATGAAACTCATGATTTACAAATAAAATGTGGATTTACAGAAACTGCACCTTTAAGTCTTTACATTGACAACTTATTAAGACTAGGTATTATAGAAAGACAATCTACCAAACATGATGAAATACCAAGCTCTACAAAAGAAGAAGCATCTGTTTATCATAGAGAACTTAAACTATTTGAGGAATATCAAAAACGATATAAAAATGATAGTCGTTGTCCAAAAAGTGTAAAAATCAGAATTGATATAATTAAACCAACATATTTTGGTCAAAACTTTTTAGGTGCAATTGGTGCCAGCCAGTTTTATGACCACTACAGTAATATTTTTATAAAGCCAGATTGGATAAAAGATTAAACCTTTAAAGAAGACTAATATGTTTTTTAAAACACCAAACATCAAGATTGAAAAAATTGGGAATGTCGAAATCAATCCTCATTATCATCCGATTTTTGAAAAAATTGCTTACGATACGTTTCAAAAATTTATAGAAAAGGAAAACAAGTTACATCAGGTACAATCTTTATCTGACCAAAAGGTTAAAAAAACAAAGTTTTTAAAAACGATTGACCTACTTGGAAAAATCATATCAATTATTTCGGGTATTGCAATAGTTGTATTTGTGATTTTTTTACTTGCTGGTAAAACATCAATTGGTAGTGTGCAAGTATCAACTCTTTTAACAGTTATTAGTTTCACTTTGATTGGTGGAATTATTTCTATTGGCGGTGTGCAAATGTTTTCTTTTAATGCCTCGTTGAGAAAGAGTGAAAATAAAATAAGAGAACACCTAAATCGAAATTTGGAATGTCCCTTTGATAGAATACTAAAAACTGATAACCCAAATTGGCACAATAGACAGCCGGGAAATCCAGATTTTTGTATGCGCTGTCCATTAGGGATTGATATTTCAGGTAATGTAGAGGGTGGACTAATACATGTTTGTAAAGTATACATGAATTATCATAAAAGGTGGTTAGACAACAAACAATAACTGGGCACAACATTTTGTATAAGTAATGGCAGGCGATGTAGTAAATATCAATGTTTGTAGCGCGCTCAAACTGCGTAGCGGTTTGACAGGAAACTACCACGCAATCTGCCACTACTCATACAATTTACCGTTGTGTGTAATGCAAAAAAAAGACAGTACATGAAATTTAAAACCCAACATTTAAGAAATATTATAGATGCTAACAATGATAATCGATTAGCGATTTTTGTTGGAGCTGGAGTTTCAAAAAATTCTGAAACTAAAGGACTAAAACTTCCAATATGGCAGGATTTAATTGATGATTTGAAGAAAGATTTAGAATTAACAAGTGAGACAGACTTTTTAAAAATAGCACAACTTTATTATCTGGAATTTAAAGAGTATTCATATCTTAAAAAACTAAAAAAATATTTTCCTGATAACATAAGACCTTCTTCAATACACAAACAAATATTTGATTTAAATCCTCAAGTAATTATTACAACTAATTGGGATACAATTCTTGAGAAAACGATAGAAGAAAATGCATATATCTATGATGTAATTCGTTGTGATGAAGATTTAGTTAAATCCACAATTCAAAAGAAAGTGATTAAAATGCATGGAGATTTTAAAAATCACAATATAGTTTTCAAAGAAGATGATTACTTGAATTATCAATATAATTTTCCATTAATCGAAAATTACGTAAAAAGCATTTTGTCTACTCACACTGTACTTTTTTTTGGTTATTCATATAATGATATCGATTTCAAACAAATAATGAAATGGTTGCAAAATTATTCAAAAGTACAACCGCCAAGATATTTAACTGTCTTTTATGAAAATTCAACACAAAATAAGTATTTAGAAAATCATGGAATAACCACATTTGTGCTTGATGAACCCAATAGTTCAATGAATCTTCAAAGCGACTATACTGAGAATACAAAGTATTTCTTAGATTTAATAAAAGATGATGAAAGAATTAACTTCTTAAAAACTGAGAATGACATTATCGATTTTGTTTTCAATAAATTAAAGGTGCTTTCTGAACTCAATGGTATTTTAATTGAGCAAATACAAACCTCATTGACTAATTGTGGTTTTCTGTATGATGATAGCAATAAAACAATATTGGAATTTCGAGATAAAATACTCACATATGACTTAAATAAAGAAAAGAGAAATATATATAAGGAATTTGTAAAAATACTAAACGCGCAAGACGATAAAGGATTATCAAACAAAACTTTATATAGTATTTTTGAAATTTTAAGTAAAGCCAATATACAAGGAATTGTTATCACTGAAGACGACTTATCAACTAGAGAAAAGAAATATATAGTTCTAGATGATTATTTAACAGATAAAGAATTCAATCTTGAATCAAAGTACCTTGATTTTGATTTTTCATTTGAGGACAAATCAACAAATGATATTTATGAATTGCTTCAAAAATCATTCATTTTATATCAGCTTGAAGATTACGAAAAAGCATATGAGATTGTTGAAAAAACAATAATACAGTGTTTAAAGCAAAAAAATTATACTGTTTTATTTATTTCAATGTTTAATAAAAATGTTCTTCTCTGGAAATTGAAATATGGCTTTTTTCAAAATAGAAAAGTATATGAAGATATTGAAGAATATAATTTAGAAGAGAAGTTTAATCAGCTTCCAAAAGATTTACAAGGAGCACTTAAGCCAATTTACAACTTCTTAAACTCTTGTTATTTATATATATTTGCATATAGAATATCAGAAGAATTAAATAAAAAAGAGGGATCTAAAAAAACTATAGAATCTGGTGGTTTTGTTTTAAATTCTAATATTACCGAATCTTCTTCAAAGCATAAAAATCTAATTTCATTTATACTCCGCAACGGAATAATTTTAGAAGGGAGAAGCGAATTTCAAAGTATCAATAAATATTTCCTGAAAATTTCTATTATAAGACAGGTTCAGAATAAAGCAACTACATTTAACGAAATAGAGTTTTTTTCAGCGATAAAGTATCTTTCGAATAAAGAATTAAAACATTTACTATCTGAATTTTACAAATATGATTCTGACAAAAAGGGCAAATTTGAAATTTCAGAAGAAAATAAAAATTGGTTAATTAATAAGGTGTTGATAAATCTTGTAAAAAGATATATAAACTCCGACAATGCGTTTAATACATTTGAAAAATACTTAGAAAATACAATCTTCTTACTTTCATTAACAAAACTATCAGATGATGAAATTTCAAAAATTTTAGAAAGCTTTAATAACATTATCGATAAAGCTAAAAACACAATTGGAATTTACGAATCAATAAATCTTTTCTTGGGAAACCAATATAATCTTCATAATACATCCATTAATGAAAGTTCATTACTTAATTTGATAAAATCTATCATTAATAAATTTGTAAGCAAGCAATATAATGGATACGATTTTCATGCAATTACACGCAATGAAATTTCGAATTTATATGGTTATGCAAGAGAACAAAAAGCAATATTTAAAGAAAAAGCATTGATTAATAAATTAATTGATGCATCAAAAGAACTACCAATAGAAGAACAATTAAATATTTCAGAATCTCTTCTTCTTAGTATTTATGATATTTCTACTGATGAAATTAAGACCAAAATTAAAGAATATATTTTGAGCATAAAATCAAGTGAAACAAAAGAAAAACATGATTATTTAATATTTGAGCTCATCTTAGTTATTCGTGATTTTAAAAATTTAGAAACAGATTTAATCAAAGAGCTTGAAGAATATTTTGAACCATATAAAGACTCAAAGTCATTTTCTTCAATTTGGTATTCAATAGATAGTCAGATAGATTATTTAATAAAAGAAAAGCAACTAACTCAGCTCAAAGAAGTTTCTTCAACGATAAAAACGTTAATAGAAAACTTTAAGAAAAGTGAAAGATTTTCAATACTTTAATGTGAAAGAAAGCACTACACACAACATTTTGTATAAGTAATGGCAGACAATGTGGTAAATATCAAGGTTTGTAACCCGCTCCAACTGCGTAGCTGTTTGACAGGGAAGTGCTACGCAATCTGCCACTACTCATACAATTTACCGTTGGCTGCAATTGAAATGAAACTCATCACAACATGAAAATAAATAAACTTAGACTTGAAGGTGTTGGAGGAATAGAATTTATTGAATTAATTTTCAATAGCCAGATGAATCTTTTCTGTGGCCCTAATGGAATTGGCAAGACAACAATTCTCGAATCCATAGCACACATTTTTTCAAATGGTCGAACGAACATTTTAAAACGGAATGTAAATAGTGCAAACAGCAAGATTTGGATTCAAATTGATGATAGTGGACAAACAAAAGAGAAAGAAATTCATTTTGATACATTTGTGCCTGAAGTTCCAACAGAAATTAGACAAGCACTAAATCAATACTCAAATCAAATTCTATCTTTAAAAACTAGTAGGATTTTTCAATACCAGTCATTGCAAGCCGTTAATAAAGATTCTTTAAAGGAAACACATTTGATTTGGAATGATGCTATCAATGGCATTCAATTAGCCGATGTGAAAAACTGGTTTGTAAATAGATATTTATACTCAGCACATCCAGGAGCTTTAACAGAAGAACAACTTGCGAATTATGAATTAGCAAAATCTTGTTTTTCATTTTTAAATGAAGAGTTTTCTTTTTCAAAGGTTGATGCCTCTTCAAATGAAATTATGGTCAGTACTCCAAGTGGTACAATTTATTATGAATATTTATCATCTGGTTTTAAATCAATAATCTCAATATTATTTGGAATAATAAAGGAAATTGAATTTAGATTTACTAATCCAAGAATAAAAGCTGTTGATTTTGAGGGGATAATTCTAATTGATGAAATAGAACTTCACTTACATCCAGAGTGGCAAGAAAAGGTTGCAAGTGTACTCTTAAAGGCATTTCCAAAAGCCCAGTTTTTTGCAACAACTCATAGTCCACATATCATTCAGACAGCGTTACCAAATCAAATAATTGCCTTGGAGGCAAGTGATAAGAAAACAATCCAGAGAGAGCTTCCTGATACTGAATTTGGATTTCAAGGATGGACAATAGAAGAAGTATTAACTGATGTAATGGGAATGAAAGATACTAGGACCGAATTATTTAATCTGCTTATGTACGATTTTCAGATAAATATAGATAAAGAAAATTATGAAGGTGCATTAAAGATATTTGAAACTGTAGATTCTTTATTGCATCCTCACAACGAACTTAGAAAACTTTTAAAATTTCAACTCGCTGGAATTAAATAGAAATTAAATGATTAAGCTTAATAGACTTTTTACACCTCTCGGATTATCTCCAGCTTTTATTAAAGCACAAACACTTGAATTTAAAACAAATGGAACAAATGTATGGAATGTTAACTGGTTAAAAGAATCGCTACTACAGTTAAGTTTTCAAAAATGTGCCTATTGTGAATGTTCTTTGAGCGTTGAAAGTAATTATATGGAAGTTGAGCATTTTGAAGACAAAAGTGATTACCCAGATAAAGTTTTAATTTGGGAAAACCTTATTCCTTCTTGCAAGAAATGTAATGGTTCGAAAAGTACTCACGATGTAAATAAAGAACCAATTGTTAATCCATTTATCGATAATCCCTCTGATGAATTTTATTTTAGATTATACAAGATAAAAGGAATTAAAGAAAAGGGTATTCGAACAGAATCCATATTAAATTTAAATCACCCTGAAAGAGCAATAAAAAAACGATTTGAAATTGGTGAAGCCTTAGAAAACTTAATTGAACAAGCATTTGAACGGTTGATTAATTTTGAGGAAAGTTCAACCGTACTTCGAAGAAACAAGCTAAATAATATTGTTGAAGAAATTCTACAAGAGAGTCAACCTGAATCTATATATTCTGCAACTTGTGCAACAATTCTTCATTCATGTTTGAGATATAATGAAATCAAGATAAAAATGGAAAAATTAGGTTTATGGACTTCAGAATTTGATAATTTACATGAAAAATCGAAAGAAATTGTACTAGAAATGAAATAACAACTGCTGCCAACAATGTATATACAAAATAGGCGAGATAGTAGTAAATTCAAGGGTTGTAGCCCGCTTCAAAATTGTGACGGTTTGACAAGTTTGAAGCCCGCAATCGCCTACTTTGCATATACTTACCGTTGGCAACAATACAGGACACACCTCAGTTGTAAAGATTATGAAATATGATTGAAAAGAAAATTGACAAATCTATTCTCCTTGATGATTTGGAGCTATTTAAATATTTAAAGGATAATGATAGTGAATTCGTATCGTTAATTGATGATATAAATGCCAAAGTTAAGAACCTGCTCAATAGTGGTATACCAAAAGTATTTTCATCATACACCTTACATGACATTGAACATTCATATCGGATAATAAAGTATATGAGTGACATTATTCCTGATATTTCAAAATTAAATGAACTTGAAATTACTATTCTGATACTTGTTGGATTGTTGCATGATGTTGGAATGGCTGTGTCCACAGAGGATTTAGAGTTAATTAAAAATGATAATTACCCTCATTTTGATGTGAAGTTTTCTGCAACTAAAAAATATGTTGGAGGTGATGAAAACTTAGCATTGCAGGAATATATAAGAATGTATCATGCTCAAATGTCGGGAATATACATTGAAGAAAAGTTAAAAGACAAGCTGAAAATTTCTGAAAACTCTACCTTATCTTTCATGGATGATGTTATTAAAATCTGTAGAAGTCATACTGAGTCATATGAATGGATTAAGCAAAATTTGAATCCGTACACTGTATTAGGTGATTATGAATACAATTCCTTATATATTTCTCACTTATTGAGACTTGGAGACATCCTAGATATTGATGAAAAAAGAACTCCTTTAAGCTTGTATAACTTGATAGCTCCTAAAGGTAAAAGTGAAGAGGAATGGGATAAGCATTTCATAATTCAAAATTATGAGAAAATTGAAATAAATCCGAAATCAAAATTAAAGCAGATTGCTTTTCATGGTCATTGTTCTAACGCACATATACACCGTAAATTACTAGAATTTTTTGATTGGGTTAATGAGGAACTTTTGAATGCATTAGCATCAACGAATAATATGCAAGAGCAGTATAGGCTAAATCTCGAAAATTCAATCCTTCAAAATATTGTAACCGAGGGCTACACATTTTCTGATTATAAAATGAAACTCGATTTTGAAGCAATTAGTTCTTTATTGATGGGGGAAAAAATATATGGAGGAAAAGAACTAGGATTAAGGGAGCTTATTCAAAATTCGATAGATGCATGCCGATATAGGACAGAATTAGAAAACATAGGAAAAGAATTTGGCGAAATAGATTATGAGCCTAAAATAAAAGTTATTGTAGACAGTAAAAACCAGATTATTTCAATAAAGGATAATGGGGTAGGTATGTCAATTGGTGTAATAAAGAATCACTTCTTGAATATTGGCAAATCTTATTATAATTCATCCGAATTCTTGTTGCAAGATGTCGAGTATAAACCAATAGGAAATTTTGGAATTGGGTTCCTTGCATGCTTTATGTTATCTAATAATATTAAAGTAGTGACTAGATATTATAATAGCCAAGACAAATATATTATTGAACTTGAAAAAGGAAACGAATTTACATCTATGTTGAAATCAAATGACGTAAGATTTGAAGGGACGGAAGTTGTTTTTAATCATGATGAATTTATGAGTGTTTTCAATGATAAAATTGAAGATATATCAAATTTTCTGAAAAAATATTTTATTACTGATGGCATTGAATTAGAACTTATAAATGTAGATAAGAAAGAACGGATTTCTATCGAAAATAAATTTGACAAAAACATAACACCAGATAAAGGATTTCTAATTGATTTAAGTTCTTATTTAAAGGAAATAGAAGGCTATGCGATTGTTAAACACCGCAATAGCTTTATTCACACTTTAGATGATATTGGCTTTGAAGGTGAACTTTATTTTTATGATTATGAAAAGGGATTATATGAAGTAGAGGATTTATCGAAAGTTGATATTGATTTTTATATACTTAACAATAGAATTAGATATTTCAATATTCCATTAGTTGAAAATGAAAATGTATCTGATTACCTCAATGGTTTAAGATATACTGATGATGATGTATCAGAAGTAATTGATAAAATGGTCAATGACTTAAGATGGATTTCTATACTCCCTCAAAGAGATACTGATTCAATGATGTCTGACCAAATTATAGATAATGGAGATACTTTTTTTGACAATTTAGAGTTCAGCGACTTAGTAAAATTAGGTCACGATGACACATGTAAAACAAAGATGTTTGAGAAAGAGCAAAATATATTTGAAGGAGAAAAAAGTAACTTATATATGCCTTTTGAGCAAAAAGAAGACAATTACTGGAGATACTATTATAGAAAAAAAGAAAAACAAAATTTGTATGTAAGAAATGTTTTAATCAAGGACTTTGATTTTTCTTTTAATACTAAAGCATCCATTTTTGACATAAATGATGTAATAGTCAATGTACAATCAAAAAAAGTTGTTCCTGATATTTCTAGAAATAATTTGGATTCAGAAACAGAAAATAGACTTAACTATTCGATAAGCAGAGCAATTCATATTGGATTACTTAATAGTGAAAAATTGTTAGATAATGAAAGAGAAACTCTTAAGTTATTTATTGATGAGTTTTATACTGACAAAACTGAATTTGATAAATAAGTACTGTTGGCAACAATGTGTATAGTGCATAAGGGTTTCAGAGGTTTTCGAGCATTATCACCCACATCAATTTTGGGTGGTAACTTGACAGGTTTGAAGCCCGCAACCCCTTACGACACCATACACTCAACGTTAGCGGTAATTTAAACTCCAGAAATTGGACCTAATAACATCAAAATTTTGAAAGAAAAAGACACATGCTGTTACTGTGGTAAGAACTCTGAGTCAAGAGACCATATCCCATCCAAAAATTTATTGGAAAAACCATTTCCAGATAATTTATTAACAGTACCGTCTTGCATAAAGTGTAATCAATCATTTTCATTAGACGAAGAATATTTTCTAAATGTATTAGTTGAGATTTCAAACAATCCGACTTTAATCGCAAAAAAAGAGCCTAACGGTAATGTTTATAAAGCACGAAAGCGGTCAAAAAAATTAAATGATAGAATTGAAAATTCATTGATTCAGTTAGAAGATGGAAAAATCTATTTTAGAATGGAAGAAAACAGAATTAAAAAAGTTATAGAGAAAAATGCACTTGGACTCTACTTCCATAAATACCATAAACTTGCTAACCTGAATAAATTTAATTGTACTGGATTCTATCCGTTTTCAGTTGAAGAAACAAGACCTGCAGAAATTTTCATGTTGACTTATTCTGAAAAATTTAGAGCCAAAAGATGGACAACAATTCAAGAGAATGTTTTTTCATATATAGTTGTACGAGATTGGAGGAGAGGAAAAAAATTGACAATGATTTTTCATATTCATAACACAGTATGGTGTATTATTGAAATTCCATTTCCAACATCAACGAAAAGATTAAAAAGACAAAAGAATTCTCATACTGAAAAAATAAATTTATGAATAAACCACAAAAATACATTATTTCATTTCTACCTGCTGCAATATTTTTGTTCAACCAAATATTGATAATGTTTATTCGACCGATTATTCCTGCCAATAGATTTGAGTTACTATCAGAAATATTTGGTTGGTTACCCAACTATTTAGCTTCAGTCGGATTTGTTCTTATGAGTATGCTCCTATTAATAATTATAAAGGAATTAAAGCTGGATAAAAAGTACGCACGTTATTATAATATATATATGATTTTTATATCAGTGATTGCATTATTTGGTTTTATATGGTGGGAAAATCAACAGAAAAACAACTCGATGATATATGATTTAAAAGATATTTATGCAACAGTTTGCGGCGTTATTACTGGATATTCAATATTTTTAATATTATACTTTAAACATAAATTCAACAACTAAAAGATATTAATTCTGATAAATTAACGAACAAGTTGACTTTAAATGACAAACACCAGCATACAACAATGTGTATAATTCATAAGGGTTTCAGAGGTTTTCGATCGGTTTCACCCGAATCAATTTTGGGTGGTAACTTGATAAGTTTGAAGCCCACAATCCCTTACGAAATCATACACTTAACGTTAGCGTGTATTACCACAACAGAGACATAGATCGCAAAGTTTCTTTATAGGAATATTTAGCTAAAATGAGAATTGAGAAAATTATCAATAACAAAAAGAAATACCTTGATTTATTGCTGTTAGCGGATGAGTCAGAGGATATGATTGACAGATATTTGGAAAGTGGAGATATGTTTGCACTATTCGATGATGACGTTAAAACTGTTTGTGTTGTTGCTGCAATAGATAAAGAAACTTGCGAATTGAAAAACATAGCAACTTATGAGAAATATCAAGGTAGAGGATATGCTAAAGCATTAATAAATTATATTTCTAATTTTTACAAAAACGATTATAAAACAATGCAACTCGGAACAGGCGATATCCCAGCAATTTTGTCATTTTATGAAAATTGCGGATTCAAAATATCACATCGATTAAAGAATTTTTTTACTGACAATTATGACCATCCAATGTTTGAAGACGGAATACAGCTTATAGATATGGTTTATCTAAAGAAAAAATTATAATAGCTAAATTATTAAGATGAAATCCATTGATGTAAAACAAGCAATAGATAGTGATGTCGAAAGAACAACCCGGTTATTTTATGATACAATTCAGAATGTCAATATAAGGGATTATTCCCAGGAAGAGGTTGACGATTGGTCATCATGGAAAACTGATACAAATAAGTGCTTGGATAAAATGAAATTGAGAAATTAATTAATGAATATTCAAAAAATTAAATTACCGGCATAACAGGTGAACTATATAAGACATGAGATTACAAATAAAACATAAAGAATTGAAGAGATTGAAAAAAAGAACAGGATTTACCATTACTATTTTTGTTGCAATTATGAATGTTATTACAATACATGCGCAAACCAGGTCACTTAAAGAAACTGATTTAATTTGTTCAAATAATGAAAAACCTCATGTCGCATTTTCTTTTGATGATGGTTCAACAAAAGACAAACTTACTTACAAAAATTCGGAATGGAATTCGATGATACGAAAACAACTGAAGGATAATCATATTCAAGCAGTTTGGTTTGTTGCGGCAAAAGGAATGGATAACGACAAAGGTAAACAGTTGTTGGAAAAGTGGAACAAAGATGGCCATCTGATCGCAAATCACACGTATAGCCATTTCAATTACAATGATTCTTTAATGACTTGTAAAGCATATACCAAAGATATACTGAAATGCGATTCATTGATAAGCAGTTATACAAATTATAAAAAAATAGTTCGCTTTCCGTATTTAAACGGAGGTAACACTATCTCGAAACGAGACAGCTTGCTTGATTTTCTTCAACAAAATGATTATCGGCAAGGATGGGTAACTATTGATAATTGTGAATGGTATATAAATATGAGATTGATGAATCGTTTAAAAGAAAATCCTGATGCCGATTTTAGTGGATTTGGAGCGTATTACGTTAATCATATTTTCGAAATGGCACAACATTACAATAAGCTTTCAACTCAGATTAATCAACGGCAAATAACACACTCTCTCTTATTGCATTTCAATCTGACTTCAGCACTGTTTTTAAATGATTTGATTGAAAAATTCAGAAAAGAAGGATGGATAATTGATAATTACAGCGAAGCAATGAATGACCCGGTTTATTCAGGTCAACCTATTGCAATACCATCCGAACAAAGTATAATTTGGATGCAAGCAAAGCAAAAAGGTGGATTTGAATTAGATTACGATGAAGAAAACATCAAACATCAGGAAGACAAAATGGCTAAATTGGGATTATAAAAATTACTCCCAATACTATGCTTGATTTCGGATCATCACAAAATCCATTGGTAACAAGTGTACATCATCAATCAGTAAAGAAAACAGGGGAAAATTTCCGGGTAATTGCAACGTCATTAGATAGAAAAGTCGTAGAAGCTATTGCCAATACAAAATTTAAGAATGTTTACGGCGTTCAGTTTCATCCGGAGTTTTCAACTTTATATAAACAGAAAGAGTTTAGAAATTCAAAAAACAATATTGTTTCATTTAACGATAATGATAAACAATTTCTTAAACATTTTTGGAAAGATTTCAGTTTAAGATTATATGCTTAAAAAACAAAGAAAACGATGGGCATGTCCATCATGTGGTGGTGTCGTTTATTTTTATCATTACAGATGTAGTAAATGTGATAAAACTGTAGATGTGTGATTTTCCACATCGCCTAACAGCGAATATGCTCTACGGCTTCGCCTTGGCCTTCTTCAAATTAACCCTTTGAATATTTTCTAAAAAATTATGATATTACTCTATAGAATATATTCACACCCACAAAGGGCTGAGTTTACTTCATATTTTCGTTAACGGCAATTAAACAAGAGAGACAAACATGACACAGAGAACACTTACTTTACTCCTCATTTTACTCTTAAGCTTCATTGGAACTGAGAGTTTGAAAGCACAGCAAAACACAGTCAAGCAAGATGAAACTATTTTTGTTTGGGGCGGAGATATTAACACAAAGTTTGTCCAATATGTCGCTGATCTGACAAAAAAAGAACATCCCAAAATCTGTTACTTACCAACGGCAAGTGCAGACAACCCGGATAATATTAAATATTGGGAAAATATATGTAATAGGTTACAATTAGATACTCTAATTCTAAAAGTGTGGGTAAGTTCTTCAGATAAAAATCAATCATTTGAAGACATCCTTCTGAACTCTGATGCCATCGTGGTTGGCGGGGGTAATACCTTGAATATGCTGGGAATTTGGAAAGCGCAAGGCATAGATAATATTTTGAAAAAAGCATTAAAAAATGGAATAATTTTATCGGGAGGAAGTGCCGGTTCAATATGTTGGTTTCAGAACGGTATCAGCGATTCACGCCCTGTCAACTTAAGTATTGTCAAAGGCTTGGGTTTTTTACCTTTTAGCAATTGCCCGCATTACTCACAAGAATCAAGGAAAGACTTATATCATCAAATGATAAAAAACAGGAAAATGAATCCGGGTTATGCAACTGATGAGCTATCCGGAATCCTTTTCAAAAATGGGAAAGCTGTAAAATCCATCAGCCAAAGCGACCTACACAAGGCTTATTTTGTAAATCGTAAAAAAGGAATAATTAAAGAGACTAAACTCAAATCAGACTTTTTACTTAAGAAAAATGCTCTTCCTGAAGGCTCTTATTCCTCCCAATCCATAAAAAAGAAAATTAATGATCTATTAGATTCCAATGACAGTTCCTCGCCAATGAATGCGTGTATTTCTGACATAAAATCCATAAGATTAAACAAAGAGAACATGAGTGAATCGGCAAAGAAAAAAGTGTTGGATATGGGTATCGAAAAAATATTCATTTACCAAAATAAAATAGCTGGAATTGTTAACAACGCCTACCTTGACTCTTTTGGATATGGCATGTGGTATTATTATAACTGCAACGGTATTTGGAAAAGTATGGGAGAAGACATAGGCGGAAAAACAATATTTGAAAGTGAAATTACATTTCGGGAAAAAGCAAAAACAATTATCAAAAAAGCTGAAAATAAATTAAACTGCCGCTAACATTTTGTTTAAGCAAAAGCCGGGAAATACCGCACACTCCAACAATTTACTGTTGATAGCAAGTGCAGCAGAGCCACAGAGTACTTAAACAACCACTAAAAAAGATTAAAATATGGGATACTATATTAACTTAGAAAAAATATCAATTGATGATTATCGGATAAAATTAGAATCAGCTTATCTGCCACCGAGCAGACTGATCCTTAAGGACAAATTGGATGAACGATTTGGATATTTTAAGAGCATTGGAATTAAAAATGTTAAAGAATTGATACAGATACTCAAAAAAAAGGACAAAATAGCTGAACTATCAAAAGTTGATTGTTTATCGGGTGATTATTTGAAAATATTGCTTAGAGAATTAAACAGTACACTACCAAAACCTAATAAGTTTGCCGATTTTACTGGAATTTCACAAGAAACAGTTGATAAACTAAAAAATATTGGCATAAAAAATACAGCGAAATTGTATGATAAAGTTTTAACAAAATCAGACCGGCAAAAGCTTACTGAGGCAACAGGCATAGCTGACAAAGAGATTTTAGAATTGACTAAATTGACAGATTTATCAAGAATTAAATGGGTTGGAGTGACGTTTGCCAGAATGCTTTACGATTTAAAAATAGATACAGTGGAAAAAGCATCAAAATCTGACCCGGTCAATTTACATTCAATGATAAACCAATTAAATAAGGAAAAAAGCATTTATAAAGGACAAATTGGATTGAACGACATTAAAATATTCGTGAATGCCGCAAAAGAAATACCTTTGGAGATAGAATATTAATAAATAAACAAAAAATTATGCACACCCTCATACCTTACTTGCAATATACTCAACATTAAATAAGCAAATCTCTTTAAACTTCTGCCAACATTTTAACCGTTCAACTTTTCAACCCCACAAAAAAAGGACCCGTTTCCGGATCCTCATATTTCTTCGTTATCCGTTGTTAACGGATCTTATTCTTCATTCAAAGTCGTTCGTTCTCTAAATCCATCACCTTGCATAATGGAAACATTTGTAATCGTAACAAAAGCAAATGGATCTTCACGCTTTACAATACGACGAATATGTTCGATCTGGCGGGTGGCAACAACGCAGTACAATGTTTTCATATCTTTTTCGGTATACATTCCGACTGAATTCAATCCGGTAACACCACGATTTACTTCATTCATAATACGATGTGCGATCACATCCCATTTGTCTGAGATAATCGTGATAGCTCGTTCTGAAGTTAAACCTTCTACGATCATATCAACAACTTTTGATGATATTGCCAATGAGATCAAGCAGAAAAGAATAACATCAATATTCTTAAAAATCAATCCCATAGAAATAATAATAATGGTATCAATGATCATAAAAGACATACCAAGTGAGAAATGAAAATACTTATTTAAAATACGAGCAATAATATCAGATCCACCGGTAGTACCGCGACCTTTCATAATAACGCCTAATCCGCCACCTAATAGTAAACCACCATAAATTGTAGCCAGTAAAGGATCGGTTGTTACAGGTGGGATTTTTAAAATGACATCAATAAGATCAGAAAAAAAAGAGATCCAAATAATACCCCATAAAGTTTTCATTCCAAACTTACGACCAAATATCTTTACGCCAATCAGAAACAAGGGAACGTTCATCGCCAACATAGTAACACCTGCCGGCCAATTGAATATATGATACAGAATCGTCGAAATACCGGAAACACCCCCGGCAGATACTTTATTGGGTAGCAAAAACAACATCAAACCGATGGCCATGATCAATGAACCGACAACGATCATCCCGTAATCCAATAAATTCTTTTTTCTTATTTTATCTCGTTCTGACATAAACGCCTCCACCAAAAATTGAGAGAATATAATCCTTTGAGAATCAAGAGACAAGTGACAAATATAAAGAAATATGAGGGGGCTCAACATGTCGAGTCCCGGTATTATTCGGTCTGGATATATTCATATTCAATATCAATTTTCATATTCAATTAAAACTTTATTTCTTAACTGCCATTAACAAAGCGATACCAACAACAGCAAAGAATATATTAGGCATCCAAACTGCCCAAAATGGATCCATTACTCCCGCAACTCCAAGAACCTTACCAAAGGTCAAAAACACATAGAAGGTAAACAGCAAGACGAGACTGGTGGCCACGCCCCCTCCATATCCACTGGATCGTGTTTGAAAAGTCACTAAGGGAATACCGATCAAGATCACGATAAAGCAAGCAAAATTCATTGCTACTCTAAAATACAAATTGGTTTCCCAACGCATTGTTTCCATGCCCAACTGCTTAGAACGATCAATAAAACCGCGTAATTGTCTAAAGGTCATATTTTCGGGTTTTACACTTTTTTGCCGTAATTCTTTAGGAGAGACATCCAAATCCAGTATCAATGAATCTCGTTTAAAAAATTTAACATCATCACCATCAAATATCCGGTGTTGTACTTTTAACAATAGCCATTTTTCTTCGTCTTCAAGCCAACGTATATGGGGTGCATCTTTTCTTTCGACGATCTTTCCATCTATGACTTTGTGTAATCCGGCATATCTGCCACGCCCATTTACAATATTATAGCGTCGAATGGTAAACACCTGATGATCCGGTAACTGAAAATATACTTGCCGATGGATCTTTTGATCATATGACCTGTTGGTCAGTTTCATGTTATTTTGGACGAATTCAGTCACTTCATGCTGAGCAGGAACAACGACTCTATCTTCAAATAAAAACGAAAAAACACTTAAACAAAAACCAAAGATCAAAAAAGGAAGCGCAAGACGATATAAACTTAAACCACTAACTTTCATCGCAGTTAGTTCATTAAATTTATTGCTTTGTCCAAAGAAAAAAACAACAGCCAATAAAGCAGATACGGGAAAACACCAGTGAAGCATCCAGGGGATCATTAACCAATAATAATGCAAAACCTCCGCAAAGGTCATTTTATTATCAAGAAATTGAGCGATTTTTTGAACCAGATCAACAAGAAGAAAAATACAAATAAATGTCAACATGATAAAAAAGAAAGTTCGCAGATATTGCTTTAACATATAGCGATCCAACAACTTCATTTTATTTCCCCATTGTTTGGCGCAATTTGATATAATCAATGCTTTTAGGTGTTGATCTCAATATGGTAAATTCAAGATTATTGATAGTTAACACTTCAGACGATCCGGGGAAACGATCAAGATGATCAAGCAGATATCCGGCGATGGTTTCATATTCACCTTCGGGAATATCCAATCCATATTCATTATTTAAAAAATCAATCTCTGTTCGTCCACTCATTGAAAGCTCACCACTTGGATGTCGTCTTACTTCCTCTATATTTTCATCATATTCATCATCAAATTCTCCAAAGATTTCCTCAACAATATCTTCCATTGTTACCATACCCGAAGAAACCCCAAATTCATCAACAATAATGGCGATACTTGTTTTGCTATCTTGAAATTCTTTTAGCAGTTCGATCACATTTTTAGATTCGGGAAAAAACTTAATAGGTCTGATAATGTGCTCAAGCTTATCTTCTCGATTCATTACATCACGAAGTGATACATAGCCGATAATCTGATCAATATTATCCCGATAAATAATAATCTTTGAGAAGCCGGATTGAATAAAAGTTTTTTTCAAGTCAAGAATGGAGCAATCTTCATCGACTGCAACAATGTCTGTTCTCGGAGTAATGATCTCACCGGCAGTTGTCTCTGAAAAGCCAAAAAGGTTATTAATATATTTCTTTTTTTCCTCGTTAATAATACCGTGATCATAACTCTCAAAAATTCGTTGTTCGATCTCTTCGCGACGAATCATAATATTTAAAGGTTCGCCATCACTTTTTAATAATTTGATCAAGAATGCAATGATCTTTTCAAAAACTCGTGCAATGGGATGCAAAATAATACCGGGAACTTTCATTACCGCCGTAGAAAACAATAAAAATGAGTTCGGTTTTATGCGAACCAATGACTTGGGTAATACTTCACCTAGTACAAGAACTGCCGCAGCTATAAATATAATAACCAGCCACCATGAAAAACCATATGCTGACAAAGCCAAAGTTGCAAACGTTGTTGTTAAAACATTTGTAAGGGTATTACCAACTAAGATCATGGTAAGGAAATGTTGCCTATCTTCATAGACTTTTAAAGCTGACGTGGCAAAGGCTTTGTTTTGGGATTCCCATTTTTGTAATTGGAGAGGGTGAGCCGAAATCACAGCCATCTCAGAAGCCGAGAAAAAGGCCGATAGTATAAGTCCGACAGCTGCAAGAATAATTTCTGTTATCATGTTGTATTTTATTGAAAAAGAGCTTTAAATACAACGGAGAACTGAGAATTGAGAGTTGATAATTTAATTAATAATTTAACATCAAATATGTGGTTTGTTGTCATCCGGAGCATACTATAAAACCGTTAAAGGTATCTTTTATTTTAAAAACCCTATGATTAACCTGAAGTTTATTGAAACAACAATCTGAACTTAATATATCTGCATGCAAATTTCTTAAATAAGATTTCATTATAATCAACTAAAAATCCTTGCATAGAATTATAAAGAATATTAATATTCGCTAATGGGAAATAACAAGCAGCATACACTAATCTATCTAACGGGAAAACAGTCTCGCGAAATCACTTTCAAGAGAAAACATATCGCCATGCTTATTGGTGCAGTTTCTTTCTTGTTAGTTGTTTTGATCGCAGGATCAACCTATTTTGGTTTCCGTTATCTTGCTTCTGCCCGCTTTACTTCACCAAAAATAAAAAATCAAGCCTTACTTAATACCATCGAAGAATTACGAACAGAGCTTTCAAATACCGAAGCTTATCTCGACTCCATGGTTGAACTTAATAATCATATCAGACTTTATGCCGATTTACCTCAACATGATTTAAAGATTAAAAATTTAGGTGTTGGCGGTCGTACACAAATTGCAAGTGCCGAAACAAGCAGCTCCGAAATCACAGGTATCAATGCCGGCATTGCCATGTTAAGTACAAAAGTCTCGGTTGAGCTTGAAAATTATAAAAGTCTGTATGCCGACATTCAGAAATACAAAGACCGACTTGACTATATTCCGGCGATCACACCACTGAATACAAAAAAATACTGGATCAGTTCACCTTTTGGATATCGTTCGGATCCATTTACTTCAGCTAAGAAATTCCATTCCGGCATTGATTTGGCCGCAAGACGAGGCACTCCCGTTCATGCTACCGGAAAAGGTAAGGTTATCTATGCAAAAATGTCATATGGCGGTTACGGTAATTTAATTAAAATTGACCATGGCGACGGACTAATAACCAAATATGCTCATCTATATGAAATAAAAATTAAAAAAGGTGATATCGTTGAACGTGGTCAACTTATCGGTAAAGTTGGCACCACAGGTCGTTCTACAGGTCCTCACCTGCATTATGAAGTAAACGTGCATGGCAAGGCTGTAAATCCTATCAGATATATGTGGGATGACGAAAGTTAATACTTGAAAATTGAAAATAGATTTGAGGATCCGAAAACGGGTCCTTTTTTATATTTTATATAAATAATTGCTTGTTGATTAATCCAAATTAATCTCCAAGACAATACAAGTATCCATCTCTGGAGCCGACATAGATCTTACCATCATAAACAAAAGGAGTTGATTCTACACCACCAATATATTTTCGAGTGATCTTGCTGACTCTTCCATTTTGAGAAACTTGAAACAAGGAAACACCTGAATAAGACCCTGCAATAATCTTGTCATCTACAAAAAGCGGGGTTGAAATACTTTGTGAGATCCAATGCTTAGCCTTACGCTTTGGTTGATTATATTGATATTTCAGATTCGGGCCCCAGGTCTTTACCGTATCCAATTCATCGTGGATCAAAACATGTAAATACCCATCAACACCCGAAACCGCAGCTAAATGTGGCATATCGGGACTTTTACATAAATCGTTGACAGATGCCGTACCGATCACACCACCATCCCAAGTAGCGTTTTCTCTATCATCATTTCCGGTTGGATAATACCAAACAACACATGAAGAATCTGCAGGTTTTGAGGGATCTAATTTAAATACCCCGCCATGACCTTCGATATATTGTTTTTCTACCGTAATCAAAATACAATTATCGTAAGTCACGGTCGCCGAGCCATCCATATCCGCACCGATAAAAAAGTCCCAATCAATCATCCGGGTTTTTAGATTGTAACCATATACATGACCCGAGCCCGAAGATATATATAAATGATCATCAATTCGAGATGGAGATGATTCTGTTACCAGATTATAAGCATGTTTTATTTTATCATCAGAATGAAAAAGTCTGTGTCGTTCCAGCGTTTTTGGAATAAGCTCTCCACCCCCATCAATTTTTTCCGGATCGGGATCAAAAACCACCAATTCACCCAATTCAAGTGGTAAGTAGACCGTATCTTTAAAGATAAGTGGGGTTGCATCCACATCCGCAGAATAGGAGTGAAATGAACGTCGAATAACATGGTACAACCAACGCTCTTCAGCATTCTTGTAAGAAATAGCACGAAAAGGATAAATATTTCCGGACCATGTTGTATTTTCAACACCGCGGCGAGATCCTTGTAATATCAGCCATTCACCGGAAGGAGCCTGCCATAATGCTCCGGTCCCCTTAATAGCATCCGGAAATTCATATTCCCAAATTATTTTACCGCTGTCGGCATCGATCTTTCGCAAATAGTGAGACAAAGAACCGTGAACCAGATAGCGCTTACCGGCTTCCTCTACCATTAACGGCTGGCCTGTCCAACCACTGCCACGCCAAACTCGCTGCTTGGATCCAACTTTTGTTATCCCCTCCCCCAACCAGGTTTTCCAAATCACATTCAAGTCCGCAGGGGCGTTTTCACCATAATAATTACGCATATCATTGCCAAGGTAAGTAGGATTGATGAGAGTGAGCTCTTGGGCGGATAATATACCAATGAGTATACTGAAGATAATGAAGTATTTTTTAAACATTGAGAATAATTTCCTAAAGAACAAATGCATTCCTGCGATTGTACGAACGCCTATAAAGTCGCCTATACTTCTTGACTTAATCCAAGGGTTCATCACTACAATTATTTTATTCCATGCTATCGTATAATAATATTTTAATACAACAACTTACTTAAAATCGCAGCTGCCGCTACCGCTGCATTCAACGATTCGGCGCCGCCGATAGAAGGGAGCGTTAGATCAATATGAGTCAATTCATCAAATTCGGGATCTACACCGCGAGCTTCATTCCCTATAACCAGCATAAAGGGAGAAATATTCTCAATATTAATTTCATCAAGCTTTATATCGCTGTGCGCCTTGCTTAAAATCAGAGTTCTTCCATTTATCATATCGTCATTCATCGTATCTTGATATACAAATGGCATATGGAAAAACGACCCCATACTGGAGCGTACGACTTTTGGATTGTGACAATCAACCGAACCTTTAAGCAACAAAACACCGCCCATACCAAACCAATGTGCTATACGAAACAATGTGCCAACATTTCCCGGATCCTGAAGTTTATCCAAAACAAGAATATTACCTTTAAGATCACTTAACTCATAATCCTTCTGCTCGGCAATGGCAACAATACCCTGGGGATTTATCTCCGAAGAAATTTGCTTTAATTCTGATCCGCTTACCTCATAGCATAGAGTATCCGCCTCTTCTTGTAATGTGAATAGCAACTCTTTTACACCCGGTTTATTTAGAAAGAAAGGATTGTAAAATACTTCCTTGATCTTATAATCGCTTTTTATGGCTTCTTCCAAAGGGAGTAATCCTTCAATCACGATCACATGATCAATGCTACGAAATTTTTTCTTCTGATAGCTTATGGCTCTTTTTAAAACAGCCTGACTCATAAGTGTTGTTTGTAAATCATTCATGTTGAAATATATGAAATACACAGGAGCGAAAAAAGACTTCAATTTTATATTAATATATTGTATCATTTAAGGTTTATTATGGCAGGCAATAACATTTTTATCCTTCCATGCGAAGTCCTCCAACTGACAGCAGGAAAGACCTAAAATACATTTT
Source organism: bacterium (assembly GCA_963676395.1). Classification (GTDB taxonomy): domain Bacteria; phylum Fidelibacterota; class Fidelibacteria; order Fidelibacterales; family Fidelibacteraceae; genus M50B103. The sequence continues at coordinate 736,200 of OY781066.1, forward strand.
TTTACCATACACAGGTACCATGAAAAAGAAAAATAAGAACAACAAATTTTGGATGCGCCTGGATACCTCCGCACAGATCTATCCGGCCATCGAATCGGCAGAGAATACCAATATATACCGAATTTGGACCCAACTGAAAGAAGATATAGATATTGATCTGCTCAGGAAAGCACTGGAAATCATTAAACCACGCTTTCCCTATTTCAATGTCCATCTTCGCACCGGTTTTTTTTGGCATTATCTAGAAGAAAATGATAATCCTTCTAAAATCTGGCCCGATTCCCCAAATCCTTGCGAAAGACTTTATCCTATCTACAACAACGGTTATCTTTACCTGGTAAGAGTTTACAAGAACAAACTATCGGTAGAATTCTTCCACGTACTAACCGATGGCGCAGGAGCCATGGAATTTTTAAAAACATTGATCTCGCATTATTTTATTCTCAAAGGAAAAATTAATGAAGAACCTGACGGTATCATGAAGATCGGTGAGAAACCTGATTTGGAAGAATACGAAGATGCCTTCCCAAAGATCCTTGAAATGGATAAAGATAAACTGGATAAAGCTCCCCGTCAGCGCTCACTGTTTAATACCGATGGTGTTTTTAAACAACGAGATAAATATCTTCCTCTAGGGAGATACAAAGTGATTATTGGCACGGTTCCACTTATAGATTTAAAAAACATATCAAAAAAATATGAATGTACCATCACAGAGCTTTTAGCTTCTTTATATGTAGAAGCTTTGATCCTGATCCAGCATGAACAGATAAAAAACAAAAAGAAACACAAAAATATCGGACTTGAAATTCCCGTAAATATGCGTTTCTTATACCCTATAAAATCCATGCGCAATTTTTCATTGTTTGTAGTTCCACGATTTAATCCAAAAGAATTGGATAAATTTGAGGATATCATTGCATTCCTGAAACCATACATGAAAAAACATGTCACGAAAGAATATCTCCTGACGATGGCAGAAGACAATTACAAGATCACTCAAGATCCTATAATTAAATACGTCCCCATCTTTTTAAAAGATTTTATTATTCGATTTTTATCTCACACACAAGGTCATGCACAATTTTCCGGCACCATCTCAAATCTGGGTGCTATTAAAATACCGGATGAACTTCTTGAGCATATCGAGGATATGGGCGTACTCTTGGGACCATCATATCATTCTCTTACCGGATGTGGTGTTGTAGGATTTAAAGACCACATCCACATCAATTTCGGACGTATCAATAAAGACCCAAGGGTTGAACGTCATGTTTTCAGACGCCTTGTTGAAATGGGCGCACACGTTAAATTAAAAAGCAATTGAGGTAATTATGTCATATTGTGTCCATTGCGGAGTAAAATTATCGGACTACCATGAAGAATGTCCATTATGCAGAACTAAGGTTTTCAACCCCAACGTAAAGGTCGATCCCGAAACGCGGGACTTCCCAAAATATCGGGAGCATTTAAAAGTTACCGACCCACATCATATGAAAAGTTTATTGGCAGGCATGGTTATTTCTTTTGCTGTTGCTATCTATATCGTTGTGCTTTTATTAATCAACTATTTGGTTAATGGTACCATTTCCTGGTCACTTATCCCAACCCTTTCCCTTCTATTGGTTTGGTTTGGCGTAGGATTACCCTTTTTGCGACAAGGACAAACGGGATTCAGGCTATATACGGCTGACAGTTTTGCCATAGCAATCTATCTATTGGCTCTTAACTTTGTCATATCGGGCAACTTATCCTGGGCTAAATATGCCTCACCGGGTGTGATCTTCATTTGGATGATCATGGCCGGCATTCTTGGGAGGGATCATATTAAACGACGCATACCCCTGGTCCTATATTATATTATCGGCACTATCGTCTTTACAGCTTTTTACGCATTCTTGTTTACCAATAATCAAGTTATCATCAACGTTATTTTACCGATCTATTTAGTTGGTCTATTTTTTACAATTATTACATATCTTTTCTCTAAAGCAATGGTTTTTGATATCTACAAGTTTCTGGCTATTGTCTTTATGAACGTTGCTCTTAGTTCTTTTAGCATTGATATGATCCTTACGCATTATTTTCACGGTAGCTTTAATCCTACTTGGTCGATTATCGTACTTATTGCACTTGTTCCGCTGAGTCTTGCCGGGCTTATGATGCGAAATCTTAGAACACTTAGAACTTTTATTGCGAAAAAATTCCATCACTAAGGAAATATTATGAGTATTGATGCTATTAAAACGTTGGTTGACATTCCCTCCCCCAGCGGTTACACCGAAAATGTGATCGTGGCGATTGAGGAGTCCTTGAAAAGCAAGAATTACCATATCTCAAGAACTTACAAAGGATCGCTGATCGTATCTACGGTTGAAGATCCCAAATTGATGGTAATGGGACATATTGATACTTTGGGTGGTATGGTCTCCGAGATCACATCCACCGGCACGTTACGCATTTCTCAGTTAGGCGGCTATCCGCCGAATAGCTTTGAGGGCGAGTATGTAAGTGTTCAAACCATGACGGATAAATCATATCGTGGAACTTTTTTGCTAGATAATCCGGCCGCACATGTCAACAAAGAGGTAAAAAGTACCGAGCGTAGCATGCAAAATATGCATATTCGTTTAGATGCCGAAGTTTCATCTATTGAAGACGTGAAAAAACTTGGTATTTCAGTTGGTGATTTTATCTTTTTTGACCCTCGTTTTGAAGTGACCGATACCGGTTATATAAAATCACGCTTCATGGATGATAAAGCTTGCTCGGGTATTATGTTGGATATCCTTCTAAAAGAATTTGAATTGCTCAAAGATAAAAAAGTCGGCTTTTATTTTTCTAATTACGAAGAAGTCGGCCATGCCTGCCCGGCCGGGGTTCCGAAAAGTGTAAAGGATGTTCTGATCGCTGACATGGGTGTTGTGGGTGATGGTGTTACCGGCGAGGAAAGCAAGGTCTCTATTTGCGCTAAAGATTCCGCTGGTCCCTACGACCTGACATTCCGCAATAAACTGGTATCATTATCAGTCAAGAATAATATTGCACACACAGTAGATGTCTTCCCATATTACGCCAGTGACGGAACCGCCCTATTGAACGCCGGAAATGATATCCGAGTCGGTTTGATTGGACCGGGCGTATCCGCATCACATGGTGTTGAAAGAACACACAAAAAGGGCATTGAAGCCACAAGACAATTGATTATGGCGCTGATAGCGACCTATTAGAAAGGATTTTATGCAATTAGGATTTATAGGATTAAAATTTTCAGGTAAAAGTACTCTGTTTGAATTATTAACACAGGGAAAATTCGAATCTGTTCAAACCGGCATGGCCGAATATCATCGTGGGCAAGTCATGGTTCCGGATGAACGCATCGAACGATTATCTGAATTATTCAATCCCAAAAAAACAACTTTTGCTCAGTTTGATTGTATTGATGTCATGGGTTTACCTGCATCCATGCGAACCGATCAGGCCGCCAAATATTTGGAAGCCGTTCGTCAGACCGACGCTTTAGTTGCGGTCATCCAAGCTTTCGAAGGTTATAATGCCGAAGGACAATTAGCTAAGATCGATCCGGTCGCAGATTTAAAACGCTTGGAAGATGATTTGATTTTTGCGGATTTGCTTGTTATTGAGAACAGACTTGATAAGGTTAAACACTTACAACAGCGAGGAGCACCTCAATTTGACAAACATGAATTGGACATTCTAACGAAGTGCCATACTGCGCTTGAAAATGATACACCTTTACGCAAGATAGAGATCAGCGAAAACGAAGCAAAACTTATTCGCGGATTTCAATTGCTGTCACTTAAACCACTGATGGCCGTCATCAACTGTGATGAAGCTCACTATAATAGAAAAGATGAGATCGAAGCGACATTTACAGCCACTTTTTCGGATATTAAGGTAACATCCGTATCTGCTTTAGCTGAAAAAGAGATCCAGGAACTGGATGCCGACGAACGTGAGATGTTTATGGAAGAACTGGGTATTGATGAGCCAGCCATTAATCATGTAATTAGCACCTCATACGCCGCTATAGGGCTGATCTCCTTCTTTACGGTGGGAGAGGATGAGGTCCGCGCCTGGAACCTTAAAACGCCTGCTACGGCTCCGGAAGCTGCCGGTGTGATCCATTCTGATCTCCAAAAAGGATTCATTAGAGCCGAGGTTATTGCTTACAATGACTTTATGGATGTTAACGGCAACATGGTCGAAGCAAAATCAAAAGGCACTGTAAGACTTGAAGGCAAAGACTATCTTGTGAAAGATGGTGATATATTAAATATTAGGTTTAATATCTAACAGAAGTCAGAAGTCAGAAGTCAGAAGTCAGAAGTCAGAAGTCAGAAGTCAGAAGTCAGAAGTCAGAAGTCAGAAAAAAAATACAAAATAGCCGCGAGTTTTGCTTGCGGTTTTTTATTAGAGCAAGTTGCTTGGAAGCTCATTGCATAACTTTTTGATTTGGCTCAAATTATTTGAGTCAATTTAGTTTTTTTTCATATAAAAAAACAATTCATCACTTAAAACCCTTATAAAAAGGGTATCGAAAATAAGTTTAGAATAAAAAATAAAAATAATAGAATCGATAAATTGAATTCAACTCTTTTCAAAGGGAACAATATTAATTATTATTTACTTAATGTAATTATTACTATTTGGAGAATATTATGAAAAAGTTAAGTGTATTCTTATTAATACTTCTAACACTCAGTTCCTGTCAGCTATTTACATTCCTGGGAGAAGAAGCAACGGGAAATCTCTATTTTGAGGTTGAGATTGAAGACGTAACCCCCTCTGCTGTCACAGTGATCTACGAAAACAATGATGGTGAAATAAAAACCGAACTATTAAAATTTGCGTTCAGTCATGATGGTTTATACAAAACCAAGACGATCAGCTTAAACACCGGCGACTATTCACTTAAACAATTCCTTGTCATTAACAGTACCGATTCAATACTGGCCGCGGCTCCTTTGAATGGCTCAACAAAGGCAGGTGATGCACTAGAAGTATTACCTATTGATTTCAAGATCAAAAAGAATAAAACCTATATTTTAACACCCGAAATCCTCCCCTATTCTGGAAACGATACACCAGAGACCTTTGGCTACAGTTCGGAAACAATTAATGTTATTAGCCAATATGACGATTTCGGTAACGCTATAAACAACTTTTCATTCGATCTTATTCGGGAGATCATCAAAAGTGATACAGCTAATGTTTTTATTTCACCCGTAAGTATGATGTATGCCTTTGGCCTACTTTATCCCGCAAGTGGTGGAGAAACAACTCAAGCTTTACGAGATGTTTTTTATTTGAATGATTTCTCCAACGGGAATGAGCTATATCAATTGTATAAAGACTTCGGAACCTATTTAACGACTCTCGACGAAGGTGTAGATCTTTCATTGGCACATGCATTTTGGTATAAGCAGGGATTCAATCCAACTGCATCATATTTAAATATTCTTGATACTTATTTTAATACTGAAGTGTCAGATATGAATTTTGTAGATAATGTTAACGCAGCAAAAATAATCAATCAATGGGCAGCTGATCATACGAACGATAAAATCAAAGATATCGTTAAACCTTCACTGTTTGGGGATGAAACCGCTGCCGTTCTTGCCAATGCCACTTACTTCTTGGGAAAATGGATAAACGGTTTTAACAAGAATAATACCGAAAGTAAAACCTTTTATACATCCACAGATGAAAGTACTAGTATCCACTGTGATATGATGCGTGGTGGAACTGAAGATGCCCCCTTCGGCATGGATTATTACTCCGATAGCGATATTCAAATTGTTAATATTCCTTTCAAGAATAATTCTCGTTACGAAATGGCCTGTATCATGCCTAAGCAACAAACATGTGATGAACTCTTAGCAAACATAGATGACGAGCAATGGAATACATGGATGGATCAAACTCATCCTACAAACATCATTCTTGAAATACCTAAATTCAAAGAATTATACAAATACGATATGAATGATCCGTTAAAGGCACTTGGCTTAACAAATTTATTTATCGCCCCGGATCTTAGTGCTATGTTTGAAGGAGATATTCCATTACAAGTTAGCAACGTCCTGCAAGACACCTATATATCAGTCGATGAAGCCGGAGCCGAAGCAGCAGCAACAACCGTGATTATATTTGACTATACTACATCTGTCCCTATAGTAGTAAAAGAAGTCAAATTTGACCATCCTTTTATCTATGCTATACAAGATTCACAAACAAATGCAATTGTATTTTTGGGTGTTATGACTGAACCAAAGCTTGAGTAACATGTAATCGAAATTTATTAAAAGCCCGGGCTTGTCTCGGGCTTTTTTTATTGAACCGAGTCAGTTGAAAGATTGAGCAACCGCCTCAGTTAGGAATCGACTCAACTGAGTCGGTTGGGCTGAGCTTGGATCGAGTCGGTTGGAGGTCGATTCAACCGAGTCGATTGAATTACAATTTATTTGAGTCAATCAATTCCCTCTAAAACAACAAAACCCCTCATCACTGAGGGGCTTATATAAATAAGTATAGAAAATTAAGTCTTCGAAAAGTTAAGAAAACTATGTCAGTTAAATTAACTATCGCTTAAGATATAGTCCTTTTTACCGCTTACAACATCCTTATCTATGCTCACCTTTGATACATTCTCCATATCTGGAGCTTTGTACATAAGATCCAACATGAGATTCTCCATCACAGAACGTAAAGCTCTCGCTCCTGTTTTGCGTGTTTTAGCAAGCTTGGCAATCTCGGTTAATGCGCTCTTCTTTATTTCAAGCTCAATACCTTCTTGCTTCATAAGAAATTTGTATTGCTTGACCAATGCATTCTTGGGCTTGGTTAAAATAGACATTAAAGCTTTTTCATCCAAATCATTCAAACTGGTTACAACAGCCAAACGACCAACCAATTCAGGAATAAATCCATAAGTGATCAAATCTTCGGGTCCAACTTGACCAAGCAATTCATTTTTGCCTAAGTTTTTTCCTGTTTGCTGTTTTTCTCCAAAGCCTATCTCTTTCTTGCCAATACGACGAGCCACCACATCTTCGATACCATCAAAGGCACCACCGCAAATAAATAAAATATTGCGCGTGTCTATATGTACCATCTTGGCTTCGGGATGTTTACGTCCACCTTTGGGTGGAACATGCGCAACCGTCCCTTCAAGGATCTTTAACAAAGACTGCTGAACACCTTCACCACTGACATCGCGAGTAATAGAGGGATTTGCAGACTTACGTGCAACCTTATCCAATTCATCAAGATAAACAATCCCGTATTCTGCTTTCTTGGGATCGTAATCGGCAGCTTGTAAAAGTCTAACAAGAATATTCTCAACATCCTCACCCACATAGCCGGCTTCGGTCAGCACAGTGGCATCGGCAATGGCAAAAGGAACCTGCAGCTGCTTTGCCAATGTCTGCGCAATAAGTGTTTTACCCGTCCCGGTAGGTCCAAGAAGCAAGATATTGCTCTTATCAATCTCGATCTCATCGTTACTACGATGATTCTTAATACGTTTATAGTGGTTATAAACGGCTACCGATACCAATCGCTTGGCATCTTCCTGCCCGATCACATAGCGATCAAGTTCCGCATGGATCTGTGAAGGTGTGGGAAGGTTTTCCAGATCAAATTCTTCGCTTACAGGATCACGTGCTTCATCCATACTGCTTAATATTTCTTCTGCAGAATGAATACACTCATCACAAATAAAAGTTTCTCCCGAAATTCCACTCAATAAAATATTGGCTTCTTCGTCGGGTTTTCCGCAAAAATGACAGGACTTCTTTTCTTTATCCATTATGATTTCTTCTTGATCGTTTTATCAATGATACCGTATAATTTCGCTTCAGCGGTTGACATAAAATAATCACGTTCGGTATCAGCCTGGATCTTTTTAATATCCTGACCGGTCGCATCCGCCATGATTTTGTTCAAAGTTCCACGTAATTTAAGAATCTCTTTGGCATGGATCTCAATGTCCGTCGCCTGACCGCGTGTACCACCCAATGGCTGATGGATCATGACTCGGGCATAAGGAAGCGCAAAGCGTTTGCCCTTTGTGCCTGCTGCCAGTAAAACCGCTGCCATCGATGCCGCCTGTCCCACACAAATAGTGGAAACATCGCATTTGATGTAATTCATGGTATCATAGATCGCCAAACCGGATGTAATAACCCCGCCAGGCGAATTAATGTAAATATTAACATCCTTATCCGGATCTTCGGCTTCAAGAAAAAGTAGCTGAGCAACCACCAATGACGATACATCATCGTTGATCTCACCATTGATAAACACAATGCGTTCTTTCAATAGGCGTGAATAAATATCATAGGAACGTTCACCGCGCCCGTTTTGCTCGACTACCATAGGAACTAAGTTCATTACTGACCCATTTCCTTTAAGCGTGCTTTGCGTGAAACTCGTTTTGTTTTCATCTTTGCAAAGGACTTGATATGTTCAATGATCTTTGAGTTAATGACTTCATCATGCAACTGATCTTTGATCTGAGGTGTTTCGTAGTATTTTTTATAAGTGTCACGAAGTTCTTCATTAACGCCTTTGACCATTTCTTCGATCTTAGCATCAATATCTTTGTCTTCGACTTTGATGTCGTTTTCGCTGACAACTTTATTTTTAACCAACTGCCAAACCAAGCTCTTCTTTGCGGTATCACCATAGTTTTCAACTACGGCTTTTTCATCCATATCTGAGCTTGAAGGATAGCGTTTCTTCATATCTTCGTAGATAGCTTTTGCTTGTTCTTCGATGACCGATTTAGGTAGTTCAACATCTTTTAATTCTTCAATGAACCAATCGGCAATATCTTCTTCCATTCTAGAATCAGCTTGTTTACCCCAATAATCTTTCAATTCTTCTTTGATCTTTTTCTTCAATGCTTCAAGATCTTCGGCATCAGGATCAACGGTCTGAGCAAATTCATCATTCAATTCGGGAAGAACATGTTCTTCAACTGTTTTTACAGTCAATTTAAAGGTATGATCTTCTTCTTGATCATTCTTAAGAATGATCGTGCGTTCTTCACCTGCTTTTACACCGATAAGTTCTTTTTCGGTTTCGCCATCAAAAGGATCTTTTCCTAACTGGATCTTAGAATCTTTAGCTTCGTTTACGACCTTACCGTCTTTATCTAATTCTTCAACATCAGCGACAAGATGATTGCCGCTTTTTGCAGCTTCTTCAACCACTTTAACTTCAGCAGCCTGTTCCTGGAGACGAGTCAATGATTCGTTGATATCTTCTTCTTCGATAGTATAAGAAAGTTTTTCCAGAGGGAAGCCTTCTTGATATTTTGGCATGTCCCATTCAGGCATAACTTCAAATTTAACTTTCAATTTTAAGGGTGTGCCTTTTTTGAAATCAAGATCAAGCAATTCAGCCTGTGATACGGGATTCAGATCCTTTTCATCCAAAGCTTTACCGTAGTATTCGCTGAAGCTTTCATTGATGAAATCATATTCCATCTGAGGTCCGAATTTCTTTTCCAGCATGCTCACAGGAGCTTTGCCGGGGCGGAAACCGGGAAGGGTAATATCTTTTGCAAATTTCTTTGTAAATTTTTCGTAGTCTTTTTCGATTTCGTCCCACGCGAGTTCAAATTCCAGTTCGCGTTCAATGGGTGACAACTCTTTCAATTCAACTTTCACAGCTGCTCCTTTGTTTTTAGCCGCCTAATATACAATGAGATAGAGCAAAAGTCAAAGGCTTATCACGTTGGATATTTTTAAGTGAAAAGCATTAGAACTGATTCGGAAGAACTATACTTTTTGCGGAATCGTGGAATCGTAAAAATATTTAAATTATATTTAAGGCTCAAAAATTGATACTAATTAATTTAGCATAGATATTTTTAAATACACCAATATGATAATTCATGTATCGATTAAACGATCGAACGATTCCACGATTCCGCTAATCGTTTCAAAAAACACCAATTTTTCTAATGATAATTTATTCTAATAGAATTGCTCTAAACTCATTTCGTCCTCATTAATTTACGTCCTACAGCGATTAAACGATTCCGCAATTATGCCTCTTCTAAAACACCCTCTTTGCATTAAACAAACGATTAGCCTCTTCAAGGCGCTCCGGCGTTCCCAAATCCATCCATAGTCCCTTACTATGATCATAAGCCAATATCTTTTCTTGTTCGCAAATGCTTAAATAGTGATCGATAATACTAAAGTTACCAGCGGGCATATCGTCAAGTAAACATGGATGTACAATTTGTATACCGCTAAACGCGAATTCATTTCCTTCGCGCCCCTTAAGCTCACCTGTACTTTTATTTTTCCAACCACAAAGTCGTTGATTATTAAATAAAAGTTTCCGTTTTGTCTCTCTATCTCTAACAGCCATCAATACAGCAGCATCTCTTGCAATGAATTCTTTCATCATGGTATTCAAATTGATATCACTTAAAATATCAACATTGTATACCAGGAATGGATAATCACCCAAGAATTCCTGTGCATGCTTTAATGCGCCACCACTTCCTTGAATTTCTGTCCTTTCATCGGAGATCACGATATTTAATTCAGGATAGTTTTCTTGAATAAACTCTTCGATCATATCGGCAAAATGATGCACATTGATCACGATCTCATCAAAACCGTATAATAAAAGTTTTTCTATGGTATGATCAAGAAGCGGACGACCATTCAAGTCGACAAGTGCTTTAGGCTTATTACTTGTCATTAGCCTGAGGCGTGTACCAAGTCCTGCTGCGAGTATGAGTGCTTTCATAACTTACCTGTTGAAGGGTTGAAAGGTTGATTACTTTATGTCATCTCGACCGTAGCCCTATCGGGGCAAGCGAAATTCCTGTTTGAGATTTCTCCATTTCTCCGTCAGCTGACGAATTCAGTCAAAATGACAATCAAGGTGTAAGGAACCCAGAAGCGTCGCGGAGACCGTTCCCTACATACAGTTTTTTATTTTTACAAATGACTCAAATTTACAACAATATCATCCCGCCTCTTTAAATACTCAGCAAGTTTGACCGCGCAATAAACCGAGCGGTGTCGCCCGCCTGTACAGCCAAAGCCAACTTCAAGATGCGTGAATTTCCGTTTTACATAATCGTTCACGGTCATTTCTACCATAGCAGTCGCATGATCCAAAAATTCTTTTATATCAGTCTTGGATTCTAAAAACTCTATCACCGGCTTATCTTTACCGGTCAGTTCTTTATATTCCTCATAACGCCCCGGATTATATATACCTCGACAATCAAACAAAAATCCGCCACCATTCCCGGATGTATCTTCAGGTAAGTCACGTTTGTAAGAAAATGATGATACATCAACCGTCAACTTATCGGAATCCGTTCGCCCATATTTCATTAATTTTGGTTGTTCGGTTATCTTCTGTAGAACGCTCATAAGCGCGGGAATTTCAATCGGAAGATCAGCATGTTTCAGCAAGTATCTGATATTCTCAATTGCATAAGGCACTGATCTTAAAAAATGTTGTTTCTTTTCATAAAAACCACGAAAACCGTAAGCTCCCATGGCTTGCATGATTCTGACAAGTACATAAGCATGATAGTACTTAGTAAATTTCTCGCGATCAAATTTGTGATATTTTTTTAATGTATCCAAATAATGATCAAAAAGTATATCTCTAATATGCTGCGGAATATCGGCTTTGGCATCATACAGCAGTGATGCCACATCATATTGCAATGCGCCATATCGACCACCCTGAAAATCGATAAAACAAGGTTCGCCGTCTTTGACCATAATATTTCTGGACTGAAAATCTCTATACAAAAAATAATCACAATCCGCTTCAAGCAAATAATCGGCAAAGGTATTAAAATCGTTTTCCAACTCCTGCTCATCAAAGGGGATCTTAGCAAGTTTTAGAAAATAATACTTAAAATAATTTAAATCCCACATGATAGATTGACGGTCAAATTTGTATCGTGGATAACATTTCTTAAAATCAATACTGGTTCCCGCTTTTAACTGAAACTTGGGTAGTTCTTCCAAAACTTTTTTATATACATCAATCAATTCTTGCGGAAATATACCATTCTTGTAAACATCACTTAAATAAGCAAAAAGCGTGGTATCACCCAGATCTTCTTGCAAATAAATATTATTATCCAGATCATCCGCGTATATTTCGGGAACCGAAAGACCATGCGCACGGAAATGTCGGCAAAAAGAGAGAAAAGCGATATTCTCTTTGCGATCTTCATTATATACAGCAATAATTGTTCGCCCGGATTCACCGGTCAAACGATAATATTCACGGTAAGAGCCGGAACCCGGCATATCTTTTATTAAAACACATTCCTCATTAAACAAAGATGTATAAAGTTTTTTAAATTGGCGTTTCTTTTGCATTCATGTCCTTTATTTGCTTAACCAATATTTAGGGTTAAGTTTTTCCTGTTCATGCCATAATTCAAAATGGAGACGTGTGCCATCCATAGAACCATTGGAAGATACCGTTGCCAGTTGCTGACCGGCATCGACATACTCATCCTGCATCACATTAATATTTTCAACATGGGAATAGACAGTGTAATAATTGCCATCATGTAATACGATAATGGTATTCCCGAAACCGCGCAACCAGGTGATAGTGACAACCATACCATCGCTAACTGCTTTAACAGTCGCATCTTGTACGGTTGCGATCTCTATTCCTGAATTCTCCGTTATCGTACCTAGAACAGGGTGTTTATGTTTCCCGAATGAGCTGACAATTTTACCATGTGCCGGCCAAAGTAATTTACCCTTTTTCTGATCAAATGGCAGTGAAACGATCTCACGTTTTTTTCTTTCTTCTTCAAGACGTGTAATATAGGCTTTTTTATCCTTCTGCGTTCTGCTAATAACTCCCCGGATTTCCTTTATCGAACTTTCTTTGGCTTTGATCTCTTTCGCAATCAATTCACGATCTGCAACAATCTGAGAATATTTAGATTCTTTATCTTTTTTTAGTTTTTCCAGGTTTTCTTGTTCGTTCTTTAATTCATTGACCTTTCTGGCAATAGATTTACTTTCCCGATCAATTTGGGAGTTTCGCCTATTGATCAATTTCATATTGTCCAATAATTCTTTATATAATTTTCGATCCGCTTCATTCACTGCGGAAATATATTTTATGCGATAATAAAATTCACGAGAACTGGCCGCATCAACAAAAAGATCAAGCTGACGCTGAGGCCGAAGTTTATATGCTCTTACCACACGCTTTTTATATCTTTCAAGAAGCAAAATTCTCTCACCTTTTGCACCTTTATAATCTTTTTCCAATTGTTTCTTTTTCGAACGACGCAAAGAGAGTTCCTTGTTTTGCAATCTGATCTTTTCGTTCGTCAATGAGATCTGTCTATTGGTATTATCAACTTCCCTGCTCAGGTCATATTCCTGTTGTTGATATTTTTTTTGCTCGGAACGCAGAGCATTCAGCTGTTTTTCCAGCTCTTTTAATTCATAGGAACTCTGCTGTATCCTGTTATCATACTCCTGCACAGACTGAGCAGATAGCATCGAAAATAGCATCAACAGCAAAAAGGTTATGTATGTGAAAATTTTGGTTTTCATCTAGATAAAATAAGGAATTTGTAACGGAATAAAAAATAAAACTTGGCTTAGTGGCTCATTGCTTAAACTCCCGAATTTCATTATAAATTTTTCTTATTTAGCGTATGATTTTTCAAATCAAAAAAGTATATTTATTTTCTTATAGCAAATGATTCGGAGGAACAATGAAAACAACATTGAAAATTTGGACTACCATAATTATATCTATGATCTTATTTGCCTTACCTCTTTGGGCAGATTCCTACACTTGGCTGGAAGTAAACACTCCAGATAAGTATAGTGTCTTTTCGAATATTGATAATCATGGTGAAAATCTAGTGTGGGCAACATGCACCCAAAATTATTTATCTTCAAGAACATTGATATATAGCAGTGATGGTGGAAAAAACTGGAGTGAGATCTACACTTTCACAGATGCGGTTCAAGATCTTGATTTCATTTCAGAAAATGTCGGTTTTGCGATCTGTTTTGAAAAAATATTAAAAACTAATGATGGTGGTAACACATGGAATGAGATATATTCGGGAATTCAATTAACACAACTTTCCGTCGTTTCTGAAAGTGTTATATGGGCCGCCGCGACAAAACGTTATGTCATAAGAACCACGGATAGTGGGAATTCTTGGAATGTTGATACCCTAACGACCATGGACCGTAATTTGCTTGATATTTCAGCCATTAATACTGACAATGCCTGGGTTATACTTGAAGATCCATATTCAACGACCAATGTATTATATAAAACCAGTGATGCGGGTAGCAGCTGGCAAAGCAAATCTTATAAAACGTTAACGGAAATTGAATTGACAAGCTCAGAAATCGGCTATGCTTTATTCGACAATTGGCTTTGGAAGACCACGAACTTTTCATCAAACTGGACTCGCCAAAGAAGCTTCCCATATGGAAAATTTTTACACTCTGCTGAGGATAATAAACTCTGGATATTTAATAGAGATGCTTATAATTATTTTTATAAAACGGCTGACGGCGGTGAAACGTGGGTAAAATCGGGACGTGGTTTCGCTTCAAAGAACTTATCATTCATATATAATTACTGTGCGCACGACACGTCTCATGCCTGGGCTGGTGATTCTGATGATATTTATAAATACGTCCCCTACCCTAATATCGACCTATTATATCCCAATGCCGGAGACAATGTTCACACGGAAGAAACAATTCAAATTCTTTGGGGATCTCAAACTATAGAGTATATCAATATTTATTATACAAGTGATGGCAGCAATTGGACGCTTATTGAAGATTCAGTAGAAACCGCAACTGGCAGTTATTATTGGCAAACACCCACAACTGAGATCACAGACTGCAAAATAAAACTAGAACCATGCAACTCAAGATTCTCATATTACACTACAGAGTCTGATGGGAATTTTTCAATACTTGCATCACCCATTTCTTATAAAGATTTCGACTTATATAACAGATGTGATTTTTCAGAAAACAATCCTTTAAATGTTTTTGAGAAAGGTGTTCCCATCCGCATAAAAGTAAAAGTGAAAAATAATCTAACACAAAATCTACTAAGTGCCTCCGGGACATTGTCAAGCGATAGCCCCTACATTAACATTACCTCGAATACAACTTCATATAATAACATTCTAAGCAATGGAGAAGAATGGTCTTCCAACGAATTCGAGTTTATCATTCAGAACAATGCCCCCAATGAATTTACGGTAGATTTTGAATTAAACATCGATGATCAAATCGTAACGGGAGGTCCTTGGGCGTGTAACTTTAGTCTTCCAATTATCCTTAATCCCTTTGAAATCGGTTTAGTGCTTATCGATGATGATAACAATCCGGATAGCAAGGGTGATAATGACGACATAATTGAAGCAGAAGAGGATGTTGAAATAATACCTCTCTTAAATAATATAAGTGAAAATGAATATGAGAATGTAGAAGGTAAGTTGTTTGCCCTGTCGGGTGAAATTGATATTTGGAATGCTCGAACAGGAGCAACAAATGTGGTTTACGACCACTATCCATACAATGTGATCGCAGGAAAACAAGAAACGGTAACTTCCCTTCAAACAAATATTATGCCGGAACAAGATTATGTTTTATCATATCGATTTAATGACACCTTTTCCTTCCCCCTGATCATGCAAATAAGTGCGGAGTTACCAAAGTATAACGATATGGAAATGCGTTGGGCAAAAGAATTTATATTAAACGACTCATATCCAAATGTTGGAATTGATTACTCTGTCCCTGAATCATATTCTTTATCAAATTACCCTAATCCTTTTAACCCATCAACTACCATTGATATTAATCTACCTATAAACAATAATGTTAGACTTGACATATTTGATGTAAGCGGTAATTTGCTTGTAAAGCTAATTGATGCATATTATGAAGCGGGGCATTATTTAATAAATTTTGACGCTGGAACATTACCCAGTGGTATATATATTTATCGCTTAAGCTCTAATAACATGATCCTAAGTAACAAAATGCTCTTGATGAAATAATCATTGATTAAGTATTTAAAATATGAGGAGTTCATTTGAACTCCTTTTTTCTATTTTTTATGATATGGTCTGTAAGTTATCCATATAAAACTCTGACATTACGACGTGCTCTCCTTGAATACCGTCACCTTTGGCAAACAAGAAATAAGAATATGTGATTTTAGTATGCTTCAAATATTGTTTAATCCTTGTTTGATATTCAATATTTTCTCCTTTGCGAAGAAGTATGGAGCATGGAGTATGGAGCCTCTGATTTCAGAACTCAAATCGCACATCTCAAATTTCAAATCGATTTAAAATCTAAAATTATCAATCTGCAATCTGCATTTACTTGTCTCTCATAAGTATGGAGTAAAGAGTACATAGTAAGCAAGTGGGTACTTACTCCTTAATCCATACTCCTTACTCTAATATATAAAAAAAGCCCCGTCATACTGACGAGGCTCTTCATTATTTGAAATGTCTATAAGACTTTTTCGTCTAATACATTCCACCCATTCCGCCGGCTGGCATCGGAGGCATATCTGGTGTATCTGAGGGGATGTCGCAGATCACGGCTTCGGTAGTCAACAACAGACTAGCGATCGAAGCGGCGTTCTGTACGGCTGCGCGGGCAACCTTGGTGGGATCGACAATACCGAATTCAAACATTGAACCGTAGCGTTCTTTGCGTGCATCAAAACCATAGTCACCTTTATTGTCGGCAACATCTTTAATCACGATCGCAGGTTCAAGTCCGGCATTCAATACGATCTGACGAATCGGATAGAGTAGCGCGCGTTTGACAATGTCAACACCGATAACTTCATCACCTTCGACAGTTTTTTCAATTTTATCCAAGACCTTGGAAGCACGAAGCAAAGCAACACCGCCACCGGGCACGATACCCTCTTCGGCAGCTGCACGGGTTGCGTGAAGCGCATCATCAACCAAGTCTTTTTTCTCTTTCATTTCAACTTCAGTGGCAGCACCGATATTCAAGACAGCAACCCCACCGGCCAGCTTGGCCAAGCGTTCTTGAAGTTTTTCCTTATCATAATCAGATGTGGTATTATCAATCTGTACTCTGATCTCATTGACACGAGCTTGGATAGCTTCGGCGGAACCGGCACCATCAACGATAACGGTATTATCTTTATCGATGTTCACATGTTTTGCCTGACCTAGCAATTCAATAGTCGCTTCTTCGAGCTTGTAACCCATGTCTTCGGAAATAACGGTTCCACCGGTAAGGATGGCAATGTCTTCCAACATAGCTTTACGACGATCACCAAAACCGGGAGCCTTAACGGCCGCGACTTTAAGTGTGCCGCGAAGACGGTTCACAACCAATGTAGCCAAGGCTTCACCTTCGATATCTTCAGCGATGATCAAAAGCGCGCGGCCCATTTGAGTTGTTTGTTCAAGAACAGGTAGAAGATCTTTCATCGTTGAGATCTTTTTGTCGTGGATCAAGATATATGGATCTTCCAATAAAGCTTCCATAGATTCCGTATCGGTCACAAAGTAAGGTGAAAGATAACCGCGATCGAACTGCATACCTTCAACAACATCCAAAGATGTTAGAGCTGATTTAGCTTCTTCAACCGTGATCACACCATCGGTCCCAACTTTGTCCATAGCTTCGGCAATAATTTCACCGATAGGCACTTCAATGATCTCTTCTTTTTCTTCGCCATTGCTCATGCGTACAACCTGGTTGTTCGCTGAAATGGTACCGACCTGAGAGATCAATTCGCGTGAGTCATTGACTTTCTTGCTCATTTTTGCCAATTCTTCAAGAACGGCTGCAACAGCAACTTCAATACCGCGTTTCAATTCCATAGGGTTCGCACCGGCGGTAACATTTTTGATACCTTCGGTAACGATAGCTTGTGCAAGAACTGTGGCCGTTGTTGTTCCGTCACCGGCAACATCAGAAGTTTTAGAAGCAACTTCTTTGACCATTTGAGCGCCCATATTCTCAATTTTATCTTCAAGTTCTATTTCTTTCGCAACAGTTACACCGTCCTTGGTCACCTGAGGAGCACCAAAACTCTTCTCAATAACCACGTTCCTTCCTTTAGGACCCAGTGTGACTTTAACAGCATTCGCAAGCTCATCAACACCCGCCTTTAACTTACCCCGAGCATCAACATCGTATTCGATTTGCTTAGCCATTTTTTCCTCCGTTAATTTAATTTTTCAAAGCGAAGAAATTTAATCTTATAAACGATTTATATCAAGTCTTTTGTGGGGTGAATCGCTGAATCGTTAAATCGCGGAAACGCGGAATCAGGTAATTTGTTTACACCCTGTTGCACGGTTTTGTCATTTAGACCGTAATCCACCGGAACACAGGCGAAGGTGGATGAAGTGGCGATATCTCAACTCGGGAATGTCCACCCTGCCTGCTTTTAGGATCTTGCCGCAGAAAAAATTATTTACATCATAATCATATTACGCAAACATCTATCTTAACCGTTTGGGATCACTCCACTGCACTCCGTTTCGGTCGAGATGACAATATTGATTATTTTCATCAAAATGCGAACCATTTAAAAAGATAACACAAAATATTTACCTAAAAAGGTAAGGAACGGTCTTGACCGTTCCTTTTCCAATAAAAAAAGGGCCCACGTTCACGCAGGTCCTTGTATTTCATTTCAATCACTTCATCTCATGAATAGATCTCTCCGTTACAGCTCCTTCGTCGCTTTCGGTCGAGATGGCAGACTACCGGCATTCTCATTTCTCAATTGATTTCTCGACTTTCAACTCTCCATCCTCAACTTCTTCGATGGGCTTTTCATAGCAATGTCGGCATCTTGCTTCGTAAGCTTCACCGGCACCAACCACAACACGCTCGGTGGATTTCGCAAGACGGTATGTATAATTCGCCTGAGCTCCACAACGCATACAAATGGCATGCATTTTTGTAATATCTTCCGCAATGGCCAAGAGCTGTGGCATAGGTTCAAAAGGAACGGCACGATAATCCATATCCAAACCGGCAATAATCACGCGTTTACCGCTATCTGCTAAACTTTGGACGATCTCGATAAGATCATTACCAAAAAATTGAGCCTCATCAATACCAATCACCTGAGCAAATATAGCATGTTCCAGGATATCCTTGGCTTCTTTGATCACAATAGAATGAATTTCCTGCTTTGAATGGGAAACGATCTTTTCTTTATCATAACGATTGTCAATCTTTGGTTTAAAAACCACAACCTTTTGCTTTGCTATCTGAGCACGACGCAAACGACGAATCAATTCTTCGGTTTTCCCGCTAAACATTGACCCGCAAACCACTTCAATATGTCCATTTTGTGGACGCCATCCTGACTGCATAATCCCTCTTTATCTTTAACGTTTATCGTTTAATGGTGAGTAGTGAACAGTAAACAGTGGTGAGAGGTAATATTCTATTCACGACCGTTCACTACTTACTACTTACTACTTTATTTTTTACCTTCGCCTTGAGCTCAATATTCAAATTCTATAGCAAGAATTCAACTTATTCATTTGAGATTTTTCCGCTTGCCCCTATGGGGCTTTGGTCGAAATAGCAGCAAACCTTGAGGCCTTAATCTTTAAGTAGCGTTGCAATTTTTGTTCTAAAAAGATCGATCGCCACCTTATTCTTGCCACCTTCGGGAATGATCACATCCGCATAGCGTTTACTTGGTTCAACAAAGGTTTCATGCATGGGACGAACCGTTTGCATATATTGATCGGTCACATTATCTAGAGCACGACCACGTTTATAAATATCGCGCTTCATTCTACGAATAAATCTAATATCGGCATCGGTATCCACAAAGATCTTTATATCCAGCATCTCTCGTAGTTTCGGCTCGTAAAGCACCATAATGCCTTCAACAATAATCACTTTTTGTGGAGCAAACTTTTTAGTTTCTTCCGAACGAGAATGCGTAACATAGTTATACTGAGGAAATTCAACTTCCTCCCCGGCCTTCATTCTATTAATATCTTTAATTAAAAGATCAAATTCAACGGAATCAGGATGATCAAAATTCCATTTTGCTCTTTCGTCATGCGGCAAATGTGAAAGGTCTTTATAATACCAATCCTGCTCAATAATCACAGCTCCATTTAAGTGAAGATCTTTAACCAAGGCTTTTGCCACAGAGGTTTTCCCGGATCCACTCCCGCCGGCAATACCGATTACAATCGTTTTATCCATCTTATCCTAAATCCTTTATTCCAAATGCGTTTGGCAGAAGTGTTTCCGTATCCGTAATTTCTTTGATATTCCCTTTTTCATCGGCGATAATTATATCAATATCTCCACAAATATCAAAAATAACCTGACGACAAGCTCCACAAGGAGAGCCGCCCCCGCGAGAAACCACAGCCATCGCACCGAAATCCTTCTTGCCTTTACCTATAGCTGTAGCAATGGCATTCCGTTCTGCACAAATCGTTAAACCGTAGGATGAACTCTCAACATTCACACCACAGATGATCTCACCATCATCGCACAATAAAGCCGCCGCCACCTGAAATTTTGAAAAAGGTGCAAAAGCATTCTCTCGAATATCTAAGGCCGCATTGACTAATTCTTGCTGTTTGTTTTTATCTATCATGGCATACCCACACTATTGAGTTGGCGCATATATTCACGGACGCGTTCAAAATACATGCTATCTTGATAAGATAGTAAAAATTTTTCATATATTTCAATGGCCTTTTCACTTTTCTTATCTCTTTCTAAAAAGTCCGCATAAGCTAAATAAAAGTAATCAGCCATCTCGAGCTCACTCATCTCACTAAGCATATTCCCCCAAAATCCTCGTTCCAGATCCATGTCTTTGAATGCTCTCAAAAAGTCAAGATAGCGAAGAACATAAACAAACTTTGCTCCTGAATTCAAGGTGATCAAATGCTTGTATAATTCGGCTGCAGCCGCAGGATCTTGCTTTGCCAGCTCTAGCTCAGCCTCCTGCCATTGTTCCCTGTTTACACTATCTTTTGCCATCACCATGATTAAGGCGGAATAATTCAAAATATCGTTATACCGCTCATCAGTCGGTGAAAGAAGTGATAATATCGCATTTACCTTCTTTGATAATGAATCTGTTTTTCCGCTCACGACTTCCGCATATAGTTGCCAAACAAGAAGTTTATCTTCCTCATGAACCATTAGTGAATATGCTTCCGTAGCGTTCGATATAAACGCTTGCGCCGATTCCAGATCGCCTTTTGCCAAATATAGTTTCACCATTCTTTCAAGAAGCTTCTCACGGTTTTTTATGGATATGGTATTAATGGCATTGAGTGCCCTCTGCATGGCTTTATCAATATCCTGATAAATTGACATATCAATATCGATCAAAGCCAATAAGGCTTTTTCATTGATATCAAGTTTGCCATAACTCAAACTATCATAGATAGCATAGGCTTCTTCAATCAGCTCAACATCCCGATCTTCAAAAGCCTTCAAGGGCAATTCACTAAAGGAAGAAGCAAAGGGTCTTGGAACTAACATTTCATGTTGATTGTTCTTCCGAAACTGTCCCATTAAGGCCTCAGCTTTTATAAAGATCATATATGATGATTGAATAACAGATCGACTGTATCTGAAGGCACGATCCGCGGCATCATAAGACAATGTATATTCTTGCTTTCGAAGAAGCGTATTAGCAAGATTGCTCAATGCACTTTGGATTTGTGGGTCTTCGTTCAGTTTACTCAAAGACTTTAGTGCCAGATCATAATCACCTATATACACATATATATCGGAAAGCAACACCTTGGCTTCCACTTGCTTGCTCTTACTTAAAACATCAATGGATTTAAAAAATAATATTGAATTAGGATCTTGCTTAAACAGATCATTTCTGACATATTTCAAATTAGATGGATTACGATCAATAATATGATTTATCTCATCGATCGCCTGATCCCAGTTCCTGTATCTCAAAGCAATAGAGAAATTGTAACGCACCAGCAAATCAGGTTTTCGACTAATCTTCCTTAACTCATTGACGATCTCATAGAAAGAAGACCCCTGTCGATATTCCAGCACTTTTGAATAAATTGCATTCGCATAAGAACTGTGAAATTTTACGGTATTCTTAGAAAACAATGCTTCCCAATGGGATTGGGCCTTTTTTTTATCATCTAGAGTATAAAGCAAAACAGATAATTCTATTCGCAGATACTGATCATTTTTATTGTCTTGATATCGTCTTTCCAACAAAGGAAGTATCTCTTTGAATTTTCTTTGCTGGATCAGAATACTTTTATAACGATTATAATAATTGTAATTACTGGGATATAACCGATAAAGCTCAACATACAAAGATTCGGCTTTTGCATATTCACCCTTTCGCTCATAAGTCCCGGCTAAGCGATAGCTCTCACGTTCTTTTTGCGAGGCTGCAAATAAAAAATTAGCACTTAACAAAACAAGCAAACCGCCAAGCATAAGTACATTCGTCAATCGCTTATGTCGTTTAAACTGTCTCATTCCGAAAGCTCCTGCCATGTTTGTTCATTTAAAAGAGATTCCAGATATATTTCCATTTGGCGCTTTTCCTGAGGACTAAGATTTGTCTCTCGCAACTCACGACGAATGCTATTGATCAACAATTCGCGCTCTCCGAGGTCTACGGGTAGTGACAAGGAATTTTCCCTCTTCATAGCTTGTCCACTTTTAGATTCACGTTCTTTTTTATAATCCCTGGATGTGGCCGAACGGCTGGCATCCAATAATCGTTGAAGTATCTGTTCTTGACGCATCATTGTTTGACGGTTAACATTATTCTTGCGCATTTGATTGATCACATCTTCCATATCTTTGGCGATACGATCCAGATCACCCATCATGCGTTTACCCTGACCACCTTCTTCCATGGATTGCTGCAACCCCTTGAGTGAGCGTCGCAATGCTTGCTGACGAGCCGCCATTTTCGCCATCTGATCTATCAAGGATTGCGAAGGTGAACCGTCCATTCCCATTTGTTGCATACCTTGATTCAATTGTTGTTGTTGCCCGGCCATTTGTTGCAATTGCTGCATATAAAAATCCATACCCGAAGCATTGCCTTGCTGTTCATCGCGCACCATGTTCATTCTTTCCAATAGTATACGACCCAGCTCGTTCATACTTTTAAAAGCCAGCTTAATATGCTTTTTCCCGGTAGATAGTTTTGCCTGCTCAATATTTACAATACCGCTTTTTAAATATGCCATCACGGCACCTAATTTTTGTCCCAAAGCCTTATCTACCAAAAAGGTCATTTTGGATAGTTGCAATAAACCGGCATTCAGTTCCGTTGCCAGTGCCAGTATATCATATTCGGTAGATGTATAAGCATGTAAGAGTGGTGAATTATTCTCGATCCCGGAATATATTCCATTGCTATTCTCTTGCTGCGATGACATATACATACATTGCAAGAAGGCCTTCCGAAATGCATTTTCGACTGCCTCTTTTTGCTTCTGCATCATTTCACCGGACATTGAGGAGAATTGCTCTTGAAGCTGACTAAGTTTATCCTTTGACTGCTGCCCTTGCTCTTGTCCGGTCTGCTTTTCACCTTTTGAAAAACTCTCAGACGATTGTTGCATAAGATCTGATACTGCCTCTTGATTCATCTGTTCAAGAAAGTCTTCGTAAGCGGAATCATCGTTCTCCGAAAACAATTCTGCCGACTCGTTCGCCAAGTTTTCCATACTTTGCGTTTCATCACTAAGTTGTGATTCCTGTTGAGCCAATTCATCACCCGAACGCTGATCGCTTTTCTCAAGAATATCTTGTTGATTTTTAATAGCGTCTTTCATACGTTCGCCTAATTCTTCCAAACGCTGTTCCTGTTGAATGCGCTTGAATATCTCCAACATCCTATCCAGACTCTCTTCGAACTTTTTAGCCTTCTCTGAGAATTCTTCTAGGATTTTCTCCATATTGGAATCGTCATTTCGCTTCATTTTTTCCTGAAGCTCTTGCATCATATCAAATAACTCGTCATCCATCAATTCATTCATCAGCTCCTGAAGCTGTTCAAAATCATTCATGACTTTTTCGGAGAACATGGTGTTCTCATCCATGAATTTCTTTTGTTCTTCCATAGCTTTTTGAATTTCTTGTAAATCCTTTTGTCCCTCTTCCAACATCGAAAGATTTTCCTCAAGCGCACTTTTATTTTCCCAGTCGAGTTTCCCTTCCTGCAAAAGCTCTTTGCGTATCTCTTCGATATCTTCGGCAATTTCTTCCACTAACTCACTTTTTTCTTCCAGTGCAAGTGTTTGCTCGTCGTTTTGCTCCCTGTTTGATTCAAATAGATCTGTCAAAGTCGGCAATTTAGCATAAAATGTAGTTGAACGACGATACTTCGGTCCAGATATCACATCGTTATCATAGATCAAAAACGAATAGCGAATTTCGGAACCCGGCGAAACAAAGTTATCTATTTCCCAAATACCTGCTCGAGTTTGGTATTTTAATCCTTTATCAAGCTCTAATTCATGCTTATATGTCGTAGTATCAGGCAAAAATGAATATTCCGAGTGAATGGTATACTCTACATAAAAATGACTTAAACCATAGTCATCCTGCAACTGTGCGACATAGGGTAAACTCATGTTTTCATTTAAAAGATATTCCTCATTCTGCCGAGGTGTCAACAAACTGAGCGAAGGAAATTCATCTTCAACAATATCAATTTCATATACCGGTAATGTTTCGGTACTGATATTTTTCAAATTCTTAACAAGAATTGCAAGCTTGCCGCTTTTTAGCGCTTCGAATTCTATATGGCAAGAATGATATGCCATGCGCATTTCGTACTGTTTATCATCCATAATAAGTATTGCTTCACCCGGGTCTTCAGAAAGTGACATACTTATCGAAATCATAGAACCATATAAACAGGAAATTTTATCAATATTGCCTTGATAATGTGCATCGGGAATACCCGAATATTCCGGCGATTCAATTAAAATATCAATAGAGCGAATTTGCGGTCGCTGCATCACGTCTACAGAAAGCGTATCGGCTGCAAGATAAAATCTTGGATAAAATATATTCGGACGTCTTAGCAATGCGTAATATTCACGAGAGCTATTTAAACGATTGTTCTGATAAGAAATGATACTGTCCCGACTCCTTAACAGCAATTTCACCTCACCATTCTCAACATTTTCTTCATACAATTCAAGGATATACTTTTCAGCATGACGTGTCCTTATATCAAACGAAAGGGAGTCATATGAATAAATACTTGTATCGGTAGTTGAAAATAAAATTGCAGCTTTGATATTTGGCTCAAAGGATACCCCGGGTTTAAATACCCGTTCATAAGATTTTGGTAGAAAAAGGGCAAAGACCATCAACAGACTTATTAATACCATAATTGAGCGAAGTTTTTTACTTTTATTTTTGGGTGTATAGGTATTAAAAAATTTATTTTTATCGTTATTCTTAATAAATTCTTCAACGGCAAGTCGTGCAATATCTCCATCTTGCTCGGCCAATTGAGCATGAACCAATAATTTATCTTCTACATCTAGAAATTTGTCACCTATGGTTAAAAGATCATTTTCATCTTCCTTTTTATTTTTTTGAGAATGAAAAATAATCTTAAAAAAGCGATAGATAAAAACAGCATTCAAGAAGCCCAAGTACCATATATTTTGTTTAACATTGGCAGGAAGATACCAAAGACTTTCTATCGCAAGAAATATGACAAGTGCTAAAAAATTAACGATTAGAAAATCAGCAGACAATCCAAACAGATCATCCTTTATACGCAGACGATGATAGTTGTGAAGTATGTCTGTAAAATATGTGTTCTTTTTCTTCATTATTTATCTATTTAAATGATACAGAAAAATATTTGTGCCCATTTTAAGTGCAGCTTCTCTCAATTCTGTCGGATCTTTATGGACTTCCGCATTTTCCCAGCCGTCACCCAGATCACTTTCATAGGAATAAAAAACAACCAAACGACCACGATGGAACAACCCTAAACCTTGAGAGGGTTTATTATCATGTTCATGGATCTTTGGCAGTCCATGAGGAAAATCATATTTCTGATGGTATATTTGATGGTCAAAAGGTAATTCGACCCAATCCTTATCCGGAAATATTCTTTTCATTTCACGTCGAAAAGAATGATCCATACCATAGTTATCGTCGGCATGTAAAAAACCACCATTCTCCAAATAGTATCTCAAACGCTTAATGTCTTTTTCAGAAAATCGCACATTACCATGACCATTCATATATAAATACGAATAATGAAAGAGTTCGGGGTCACCGGGTTCGACAACTGCTTGTTTATCTGCCATGGAAAGATCAGTATTCGATTCAATATAATCCATTAAATTTTCAATGGATCCGGGATTGCTATACCAGTCCCCTCCACCAGCATATTTCAAACGAGCAATTTGCATATCTTGCATACCCGCAGCCGGCAATAAGGAAATCAATATCAGGCAAAAGAAACAAATTTTAGAAATGTGATTTTTCATGGATGAAATATAGCCAATAATTAAGAATTAAAAATTAAAAATGTTATAGAGAAATTCGATTTCCAATACATAATTTCAATCTCAGTATTGCACAACGACGGCACCCTCCACCGTGCTTCTTATCCAACCGAGTCGGTTGAAAGTTTGGCGAACCGAGTCGGTTGCTTTTTTAATCTCATAAACAAAAGCCACAACAAAGTTGTAGCTTTAAAATTTTTATTTGGCTAAACAATCCTATCTAAACATTGCCTTGATGCTTCCCCAAGTCTGCTGACTAACTCCAAGATTAGAAATTGAAACTAAAATTTTATCTGAGTTCTTGTATGATCCATCTTTCATCACGGCACGAACAAAATAATTAAATGAATACGCACCGGATTCTGCAGATTTTGAGAACAAGTTATCATCTTGAAAAATATAAGCTGCGCCAAGCCCCAATGCAGTTACAGATGCGCGTTTACTTAAAATAGAACTTCCATCGCGCGAACGATATATCTCGTAATACTTTACAGCATGTTCATCTTTAGCCTGCCAGGAAACGCGAATACCGGAATCATGCTCATTAGCTACAACATAATTGAAACCATCCCAAGCGAATAGCATGGAAGTGCAAAAGAGCAGGACAATAAATAAAAATGATAATTTTTTCTTTTTCATAGTCATAGCGACTAAATATACACTTAAAATAGAGTAAGTTACAAGGCATTTTTTAATAGCTCGTACATTACGTACAAGAAGGCTCAATCATAAAGTACTTACTTATCCTATCACACTATCATTTGGAAATAACGATTAACTATTGTTCTACAGCTTCGGGTTTTTGTTAAGTACCGCTTCCGGATAACATGATCGCAATGGTATTGAGCATAATCTTTAGGTCGAGCTTAAGCGACATATTCTCAATGTAATAAATATCACAAGCAAATTTCTTCTGTACTTCTTCAAAAGTTTGCGGGTAAGGTACCGATATTTGCGCCCAGCCGGTAATACCGGGTTTTACTCTCATTCTATGGCGATAAAATGGGATCTGTTTTTCCAGTTGATCTGTTAGTTTAAGCATATCAGGTCTTGGTCCAATAATACTCATGTCACCTTTTAATACATTCACGAGTTGCGGAATTTCATCAATTCTATAACGACGTATAAACTGGCCAATTCTTGTAACTCTTTGATCATTTTCTGTTGTTAAAATTACTTTATCCCCTTGAGACTGAACATTATGTTTCATTGAACGGAATTTAATTATTTTAAATGCTTTCCCGTCCTTGCCCAATCTATCTTGAGTATAAAAAATCGGTCCTTTTGAATCTAACCTTATTAATAAAGAAAGTATCAATCCAAAGGGAAGGAATAACAAAAATCCCAAAAAAGACAAAAGCACATCCGTTATTCTTTTTATCAATTTTTCCCATGGTGTCATTATTCCAGGATTGATATCAATCAGGGGTATTCCCAAAATCTGTTGAGTTCTTGCCAAACCAGAAATAATATCATACATATCAGGTAAAATCTTTATACCCACTTTTGTATTTGAAACAGCTTTGATCACTTCAAGAATTTTGTCATGTTTATCACTTCCAAATGCCAAAACAAGTTGTCGAATATTATTTTTTTCAATCAAAACCTGAATATCTTTTAATTCACCAATTCTTTCAACACCATCTACTGAGATGATTTCATCTCCATCTACATCAGCCCTAATAAATCCAATTACCTTATAACCCAAAGCAGGATATTTCTTTATTTTTTGGTATATTTCATATCCTTTTGGATTACATCCGACTATTAACGTGGAACTTAAGCCAATACCTTTTGCAAGCTGATTATGCCTTATTGATAAGATAACACTTCGAAACAGCATAACCAGGATCATTTGAGCTAACCAATATATTACAATAATCAGACGCCCAACAGAAAAGGGATTAAGCATATCAAAAGTTAAAAGGAACAAAAGGATCATCCCATAGCTAGTGGCTTTAAATACCTTAATATTTTCATCCGTTCTAGAAGGTGCTTCAGGAAGACCATACAAACCATTATATAAATAAAATATTAACCAGTATACATATAATACAATTATCGGCAACAATAAATCACTAATATAAATTTCAATATCAATATCAAATATTCCAGAGCGATAACGCAACCAGAATATTAATATAAAAGCTAATATGGTAGATATTAGATCAGAAATAATTAATGCTATTGTATAACGTTTATTCATATTTGATTTAGTAATTCAGATTTATTTGTAACGAGTAATAAAGATCATTTATCCCATTAGTTCTTGAGTATTCACAAGACGCAAGAAATGAGATAGCATCTCTCCATCGATATAACCAATCAAGTCGTGCAGAAAAAGTTTTGGTCATATCACCCATTAACCATTTTGTACTATAATCAAGATCCCAGGACTTATCGTAATCATCTTGATTCGAGTCCCCACCTATAGGATACATTGTATCATCAACCATTATTGAATCTGCTCCTTCTATAAGATATCCAGTCGTTAAAGTTAATCGATGACGCAAAGATAAATCATAATTCAATTGAGCATTTATATATTGAGTATTCGGTCCAGCATAAAAACCCAGTTCTCGACCATGATGAGTATAATTAGCAAAAATAAAATGATGGGTATATGTCCATGGGTGAACAGCTGTTGCCTCAAAAATTAAATCAGCTGGAATAGAGCGCGGTGAAATTTGGAGTCCTCCCTGCAAAGCATACTTATTTGCCCAAAAATCATTAAATATTTGACCAAACACCAATTCGTCAAGAAACACCGTGCCATATAATCTCAAACCATTAATTGGGAATAATTCGGCTTCCAAAGAAATCATCTTATTATCTCGATCACCCAAAGCATGCTCAGACGGCCAAAGAAATATCATAGGCACCAAATAAGTTAGTTCCGGAAAACGATCTTCTCCACCATACATGACCAATTCAGAAAAATTCACATGAAAACGTGGAGAAAATAGAATTTCTAAACGATGTGCTGCAATATATTTGGGTATATAATACCTTCCATCATCATTCATACTGGAATATGTAGGGGTCATTAATGGACCGTGTAAAACACTATATTTAAAATGTTTAAAACGTTTAGACCACGATAAAGAACCAAAAGTAGTTGCATTATCAGACAAAACCACTGAATTCAAACCATTGCCCCAATTATGAGGATATTGTGCTATGCTGACTGTTCCAAAATCCCCCGTAAAATTCGCATAGGCTTCTGATCTATCAAATGTGGCAATTCTATCAAAATCTCCACCGGCGGCAAACCAATACCCTTTAAACTCATCTACCGGATCTGTCCACCCGTCAGGTAAATATTGATGAAAAAAGTAACCATCAACAAACATTGCAACATGATCGCCTGTTTGAATTGCGGCATAGGCTCCCAGCTGATCCATAAACCGCATAGTCGAATTTTTCCCTTCAATACGAGTCATTAGATCCATATCAAGCCAGATAGTTGTCTTTTCATCCTCAAATAAGTAAATATGCTTTTCCTCTTCACACAATTCATCTGTAAAAATACATTTTACATCGTGTTTAAGATTTTTCCAACTTGACAGACCCAATCTGGAATCCTCTCCCTCACCCAAAACCGGATGTTTTTGTTCGCTTAGTTCATGCCTATACTCTACAATAAAGTCATATAATATTTCTCTTTCTACACGTGGTAATTCATTCTCAATTTCCAATAATTTCACCAACCAAATAACTATTTCATCTCGCTGAATTGGTTGAGTATCATTTAAAAATTCAGGGATATAACCACGTGTTGCCTGTCTTTCGAGAAAATAATAAACAGGATTTCCTATTGGAACAAATAACTGCATTGCCCATGCATAAGAAAATAGCAAAGCAATTAATAAAAATCTTTTATTTTTCATGTTTCCCCAATCCAAAAACAAATCCTATACCATAAGCATAATGTAAAATAAAAAAGACAAGCACAAAAAGAAATATATCATTAAATCTTTTCTTGTATCTTAATGTCATTCTAATAGAAATAATCATATAAATAAAAAGCACTAAGAGTGGAAAAAACAGCATCCAGCTTAAAAAAGCACCGCAAACCATAGTTACAGTCATAATAATTGCAAATATAGCTGGGATCAAATGTCGAAGACGAAAAGCATTATGATACTTTCTGTTAATATATGTTTTCCAAAGTCCAGCCAAATACTGCCTCCTCCACAAACTATAAAAGGTATCTCGAACAAAGTATTCGCTGCGTAAAGAATTTATTTTATATAATTTGTAACCCTGACTCCTTAATCGTGTATTAAGATCCCAATCCTGGCCTCGAACACAATTTTCATCAAAGCCACCAACACTCTCAATGTCTTGTTTCCAATAGCAGCCGTAAACAATTGAATCTACTTCACCTGCACTTTCGTCAGAAAGATAACTTGCACCACCATTACCAAAAATTGAACGTGTGGCCAAACTGATTATATTACCTTTTCGACTTTTCCCCCTAGAAATCGTAGGACATCCAATACCACATATATCTTTATTCAGATGTTCTACTAGTTTTCGATAATAACTTTTTTCAAACAAAACATGTCCACTAAGAAATGACAGCACTTCCCCACGCGACTTCTCTATCCCCAAATTCCATCCAGCTGCAGATAGTATTTTAGTATTTTGATAAAGAAAACAGTTCTTATACTTTTTGGTAAACTTTTTAATAATTTTTATGCTACCATCATCTGACATTCCATCTGTTATGATAACCTCATATTTATCCTGAGGATAATCTTGTTCAAACAGCATATTTAAAGTGTCTTCGATAAACTTTTCTTCATTCCTTACAGCTAATAGCACACTAATAATTGGATATTTAATTTCTTTTCTATTCATGATCAAGTCTATGTTTAATATAAAGTTTTGGAAATATTTGCTTAATATACCCTTTAAAATTCTTGTAATAGTAAAATGATTTTTTATTTTGCTTATTTATATCCTCCCAAAACTTAGCCCAATCTGTATATTGATTCCATCTTTCATAAATCGTTTTAAATTCAAAATCTTTGGTTAATTTCCATATGTGCTTTGCTTCTATAGCTTGTATACCCATATATTTTGATGAGCAAGGATTTTGATTAAAATGCAGGGCATAAATTAACCAATTGTCCTTCTCAAATTTTGGGATATACTTTTTTGTTGTCGTAAGTAGTTGTTCACATTTATACTTAAAATCATCTTTTTCAGAATATATATTAAATTCAATTAATCCAATCAAACCAAATAAATGACCATTTAAAATTAATGAAGGTCTATCTGTAGCGCATTCTTCAATCCAAAGATCATTTTCCTCAAGTTGCGCCAAAGTTCCACCTTGTTCCACAGGAAGTAACATAAAATTTAAAAGACCTTGGGCAAAGCCTAAATACTTTTTCTCTCCAGAATGATTAAATGCTCTGACAAATACTGATGCAGCCTGTCCTTGAGCCATACCCGAATACCATGGTGCAGATAATTTATACCACCTGTGGGGGAAATTATAAGGTAAGGCTAAGATATTTTCCCCTTGGGCAACAACATTGTTCTCTAGCCAGCTTACTTGTTTATAAAATTTCTCAAGTTTTTTTTCATCTATCTCATTCACATATTCATCATATAGGCATAGCGCATACTGTGAAACTGTAACGGGATTATGTTGCCATCCAATTTGAGTATCCAGAAACCGATAATCAACTTTAGGCACACCATTCTTAATTTTATACCTGATTCGAAAATCATTTGAGTTGTTAAAATCGGAAACGGACATATATTTCAATACCACTGTTATTCCTCCGTGCAATATCTTTTAAGATAATACCTATAAAATATAAAATTAATTATTCCATTTGTCCAAATTGAAGCTGTTGTCGCAATTGCAGCCCCTTTTAAACCCATTCGCGGTATTAAGGTTAAATTCAAAGTTACATTTACAATTAACAGAATAAAATTTGAATAACTGTTCCATTTTGATTTACCTACGGCAGAAATTATATTTGCCAAAGGTATTCTAAATATATATGCACCAATAACCATAATAAAAAGAATTGATATGATAGGCTGAGATTCGATATAATCATGTCCAAATAATCTAACGATATATGCCCCAAAAACAAACCAAACAGTCAAGATAAGCAATAAAATCGGAATAATATTTCTGAGATATTTTTTATAATAATCTACAAGAAATTTTCTGTCTGAAGCATGCTCGGCAATATGAACAAAGTCCGTAGTGAACAAAACCAGGGGTATAGAAAGTAAATTAACCGGAATAATTGTTGCTACCTTATATAATGCCAATTGATTGCTGTCAGTCAATATATTGCCAACCATAATAACGTCTAACACCAACATTAATTGAGCTGCTATTATTCCCACTCCCAACCATGCGCCATATTTCAGGTATTGTCCAATTGGAATCTTTTCATGCCTTTTAATACGAAGTTGATACTGTCTTTTATATAATAAATAAAGTATAACAGCAGCAATAAAAGGTATGAATACATAAGCAATAATATAACCTGACACATTAAAATAATAGGCCGCGATAGGACAAATTATCAGAGAAAGAATTGCCTTTAACAACAAAGAAAAAGAATACAGTTTATTGTTCTTTTGCGCTCTAAAGTAAGATGATATCATTTGGAAAAGAAAAAATGTAATCATTAATGGCGAAAACATTCGCAAATATCTTCCTGCTTCAGGAATTTTTATCGTTATCCATTTTGAAGAAATGATTAATATAAAACATAAAACTAAAGAAAATAGCGACCCCCATGTACTTAAGCTTAAAAATAAATTATTCTTTACCTGAAGGTCTCCCTCCAAACCACCAAAACGGACTAATGAATAATGCAAGCCCAGTCCAACAACAGGAACAAATAAAGTAATAATGGAAAAAGCATAACTTATATTACCATAATCATTTGTAGTAAAAATCCTTATGATAATTAAACTAATAACAAAAGTAATCACCTTTGTTAACATCGTAGAGAAAAACACATAATGTCCACCCCTGCTTAAAAATCCTTTCGATAAACTTTTATTCATCAATCAACAACTTCTTATAGTTTTCTATTAAACACTTTTCTTCATTTGCCCAATTGTATTTTTCTAGTATTGCTTTAAGGCCATTATTACCCATCTCGGTTCTTTTATCAGGATTTCTTTTTAAATATTTAATAGCACTTGCAATCTCTTCAGGGTTCTCTGGATTCACACAAATTCCACAATTGTTTTTCTCTATTATTTCTTTCCACAACGGGTAATTTGAAGCAATAACAGGTATAGCGGCACTCATATATTCAAACATCTTGTTTGGCTGTGCCTCCACATGATTTGGTTGAGGCAAAAAAGTAACAATACCGGCGATAGAATTATTCATTATCTCATAAACAATTTCTCTATTAACATTACCATAGTATATGACTTTATCCCAAGATGGTATAGCACTAAATTTCTGTTCCAGTCCTTTATCGTTATACTTACCTGCCAACTGAAGTTTTACATCATCAATATATGCTAATGACTGAATTACTTGACTAACCCCTCTTATAGCAGATATACTGCCAATATAACATACATTATCGTTATCTTTCTTATCCCTTTTCAATTTTGCAACTTCATTTAACAAAGGATAATTATTTATCACAATTGTGTTGGTATTTATTTTCTGCAGCTTATTCTTTATTGTTTGCGTAACCGTAATCAACATATCAAAACGTTTACAGGCAAACGCTTCATAATACGAAAATATTTTTGATATTATTTTTAGAGTAAAGCGACCAAGGTATGGTTTGCTGATAATTTGTTTTGTTACATCTTCATGAACGTCAAATATAACTTTTTTTCCCCTTCTTTTTAACTTTAAACCAATAGGTATCAATTCAGGGTCATGGAAATGAAATATTTCAACGTCCATTGTTTTAGCTTTTTTATATACCTTGCGCGTAGATAGTAGTATTCTTTTTAATCTATGATTTTCTTTTCCAACATCTATAATTGCATTATCTTTATCATTACCTTTTCCATCTGCAACAATAAAGGATACATTAAACCCTGCCTTCTTTAACGAAGTAATCTCTTTAAAATAAATCCTTATATCCTGCCTTGGATGAGCAGAACTTAAATGACACACCTTAGTTTTTTTTACTAATTTCTCGATAGACATTCAATATCCTGTCAATTATACTATTTCCACCATACTTGTTAGCTATTTCCTTTGAAATAGCTAGACTATTATATGTTTTAAATGTTTCTGACATTCTCAGTATCGCCCGAGCAAGCGCTTGACTATCATTCACATTAACAAGAATTCCATTGCCTTGATTTACAATGTCTTCCGGACCACCTGATCGAGTTGATATCACGGGTTTCCCCAAAGAAA
Organism: bacterium; assembly: GCA_963676395.1. Taxonomy (GTDB): domain Bacteria; phylum Fidelibacterota; class Fidelibacteria; order Fidelibacterales; family Fidelibacteraceae; genus M50B103. The sequence goes on from OY781066.1 coordinate 771,215, forward strand.
GTGCCTCAATTAATACGATTCCAAAACCCTCTCTAAGCGAAGGCAAAATAAAGAAATCACAATCTTTATAATAACTTAACAATACTTCACGAGGTTGCGCTTCAAGAAATTTCACACAAGTACTCAATCCAAGTTTTTCCTTAATATTTTCAAGCTTATTTTTAAAAGCATTATCAATATTATCTCCGATAACAACAAGTTCAAAATCCTTTATACCTGATTCTTTAAGAGCAGGCAACAAGACTTGAAGTCCTTTAGTTTCAGTATATGCACCCACCATTAATATTTTATTCTTAACATTTTTTTTAAAGGTGTCAACTTTTATATTATTATCTGATTCTGTTAGGGTTATCACATTTGGTATCACAATAATTTTATTTTCAAATTCTGGATATATTTTTATAATATCTTCCCTAATTCTCTTTCCTACAACAATAATTCTATCACTGAAATACAAATTTCTATATACTTTTTTCTTAAGTAATCGTTTATTGTAATTCCCATACCAATCACTACCGTGAATAGTTAGTACCACAAATTTATTGGGAAACTTCTTTTTAATTACAGGAATTACGCAAGCATCCGGATAGACAAAATTTACATGTACAACATCAATATTTGACTCTATTAGTGGCAGTACAGATTTTAATAAATTTCTCCCAACACTTGAATAAAACAGTTTCTTGGGATAAGTAATATATTCCGGACGTGTAAGCGGATATTTACTATAGCTCTTAAAAGGTATCTGCTTATAATAATACCATACTTTTTTTAGATAAACAGGAAAAAACACTTTGGGTCGCGGAGCAATAACCTGAACATTCACCCGATCACTTAACAAGTCTGCAATATCCTTAACAAATATTCCTTTTACTTCCAATCCTTTAGCAGGAAATGAATGGGAAATAATAGCTATATTAAGTTTATTATTTGCCATTTAATGCTAATCCACCTTTAACCATTAAATACTTTTCGGAAAAAAACACAATAATTCCCCAATACATATACGTCGTAATTGCTTGAAAGGAAAATTCATAAAAAGACATTATAAATGTTAATACCAGCAGAGATACAATAAATATTTTTACAAAAGAAAATTTTCGGAACAAATTTTCAATTGAATAGCGAGTAAACGCCCCCCATAAAATACAAATTACACTCAAGCCGATAATCCCAAAATCCTGATAAGGAGATTTTGCAAACGTGAAAGTATTTAAGGCCATTGCCTCACCCTGACCAATATTATAAAAATTATTATACGCCCCAATTACAAGTCCCTTGTCCATTAATCCCAAATTTGCAAACCATTTTACTAAAGATCTAAAACTTGCGACTCCAAATGAAAGCGGGGGATCATAATAAAGAAATTTATCAAATGCCGAGCTGGGTCCGGCCAAATAAGCATACATGCTTCGTGTTGCATAATATTCAACATCTAAAACATAAGTAGCTCTCCACCTTACGATAAACAAAAAAAATGAGACTATAAAAACTATTGCAATAACACTGTACACCAATATTTTTTTTAAAAACTGTTTCTGCTCTTCTTTAGGTAAAAAATAACTATAATAAATAATACTTAAAAACCACAATCCAAAGGACATGATCAAGCCAAAACGATTAAGATTCATAATACTATAGACAACAATAAGGATCAAAGGAATTAAGCCCGTAAACTTCCATTTTGAATTTTGGGCCATCATTACTCCCCCCAGTACAGCCAAAGGGAAGAGTATTGAGCAGAGATATGCACCTAATTTATACAACAAAGGAGATATGCCGTTTATTTCCCCTTCCTGAATCATAACGATCGTAGCTCGAGCTAAATAGGGATTTTCAACATATAATCTAAAATTATTTGTTACACTTGCAATTTGCATTCCAATAAGTATAATACCTAGCAAAACAAAAGCAGACAAGGTCAATATTAATTGACCTAACAATTGACTATCAATTATTATATTTCTTATATTTGTTGAATCTTTTGAAGTATTCAGATAAAAGGAACCAATAAAATAATAGCCCAGGACTATAGATAATAACCCAATCAAGAGGATTTTTAATGTGTCATTAGAAATAACCAGAAAATGATATGGATTATTTACATTCAAGTATAATACAATTGTCCATAGTATCGTTAAAAGAACAATTGGTGTGTGAATGTATAATTTATTCGAATTCATGTGTCTTTATTTAGGCTCAAGTAAAGTATGTCTCTTTAATATTTGCGGCAATCAAACTTAAAATAGAACTAAGCATCAAGACAAGAATTAAATTACTTGCTCGCTGTGGCTTATACTTAACATCTGAAGGTATCGCTTCATCTAGTACGATCAGTTTAATTTCTTCCTTTTGATTTGATAATTTTGCCTGTTCATATTCAACGGCAAGAAATTGAACTATTTGCTCCTGAACCATAACATCGCGATATTTTCTTAAATACTCAATTCCTTGGTCTGATAATCTATCTACCGGAACATTTGAAAATTCATTTGTGCTTTTATATTCATTAACTTTTTTTGTAAAATTTTCGATTTGCGAATTTAGTTCCTTAACTCTAGAATCATCAATCGAAGAAGAACTTACAAGAATGTCTCTTTGTACTTCAATTTTCATACGTTGTACTTCTAATTCGGTTAATGCCTGATATGTATACCCGGTTTGAGTTTCCAAATCATAAATACCTGTTCTTTTCTGGAATGCCCCAAAATCCTCTTCAATTTTATATAACTTGCTGTATTGTTTATTATAAACATCTTCTACATAACTTTTGTAATTATTCTCAAATTTTTTGATTATATTTTGCAATTCAAGGACATAGAAATTTGCCATATCTGATGCCATTTGAGCATCTTCCTTAAAAACAACAGTAATATTGATAGAACCGTCTTCATTATCCACAAAAGAAACATCCGTTCTTAATTTTTCATAGATCTTAACTTTTTTATCAATTTTCCATACTCTTGCTAGATCAAACTCATCAATCACCTTGTCGGCAATAGTTCTACTACTTAAATATCTAATATATCTTTGTGTCTCTACATTCTGTCCAAAAATCCCCCCAGATAATCCAAAAGAATTTAAAGCTACAGAGTTAACATTTAATTGATTACCTTGCTCTTCGGAGATAACCACAGCTGTACTTCTATACCATTCCGGTAGTAATAAAAGAATTCCAACCGCTATCACTGCAACTACAGCATTAACAATCACCAATTTCCAAAAATACTTCTGGATCAATTTGATAAGTTTGGGTAATTCTTTTCTATTGTGTTCAGACATATATTTTCCTTTAAATAAGCTATTAAATGTTACCTGCAGCAATAAATGCAGTAATAACGGTTGATGCAATACTGGCGATCATTGAAACAAAAGATAAGATTGATATCTCACCTATCATAATATCTTCACCTGATCGTTTAACCAGTACAATATCTCCACGTCTGATTTGCAGATTATCAACTTTTCTTATTCTTTTTGAACCACGAATGACCATGACTGAATTTGCTGACCCTTTATAGTTTACACCTCCGGCCATGGCAATATAATCATGCACTGTATGACCGGGGACAAAATCATATGTTCCCGGCCTATTTACATGGCCATTAACTTGTATTCTCTCTAAAACAGCAAACTCAAGAATATCTCCAGCCTGTAAAGTATAACTACCCATATCATTCACATTAATAGTATGACTAAAACTTTTATCATCACGTTTTGTAATCGTAACTGCAGAATAATCTGAAGCATCTGATAGACGAATCTTTCGGTGATAAAACTCCAACAAAGTTTCTCCTTCAATCAATGGAACAAGGGATTTGGTTTTTACAGGACCATACACTTCTACACATTCTTTAGCAATATCAGCAAAAGGTATATAGATCGATTCCCCTGCACTTAAATAAGGATTATTTTCCATATCACCAAACAAGTAATAATTGTAGATATTTACAGTCTTAACATCATTACCCTTTTTAATTTGAATAGCAAAATCTTTTCCTAAATGATGTAATCTTGTTTTTTTTAGATATTCATCCAATCTTGAGGTCGCGGGTAAGGTAATCATTCCTGGTGTTTCCACCGCTCCTGTAATTGGGATCTTGATTTTTTTCACATTATTTAGATCAATTTCAACCATAGCGTTTCTATTAACGCTTTTGCATAATTTGAATATAAGCTTTTTTGACTCATTAAATGTCATTTCATCTAAAAGCACTTGACCAAAGCCGGGGATTGTCAGTTCTCCAGACATCCCAACTTGAAGAGTATAAGTCATAGGTTTAGAACTTAAGATCTGGATTAAAAATACATCACCGGCCCCCACTATATAACTGTCAGGGTCTAAAGAACGATCAACAGGTGATATACTTGTTACCGTACTAATAACATTTGTCTGATTTTGACCATTGTCTGTTTGCAAAAAGCTTTGGGCGTTAAGGCAGAAGGTAAATGTTAATAATACCACAATACTAAATTTTCTAAATCTCATTTCATCTCCATTGCAAAAGATTTAATAACCTCAAAATATAAGCTAATGTTAGGTTTTTTAAAAACATTTCTAAAGATTAGCTACTTACTTAATACCATTTTACCGATTCCGGCAGATACTTGGTCTACTTCCAATCGATAAACATACACACCGGAGGGAATATTTGTTCCATCAAATGTAAGTTTGTGTGTACCGGCATTCATATAACCAAAATCATAGACCTTTAGCATTTCACCTTTCATATTAAATACGGTCAATTTTGTATTGGCTGCTGCTTCAAGTGAATACTCAATAGTCGTTGTCGGATTAAACGGATTTGGATAATTTTTCATCAGTTGGTGACGTGTGGGAAGGGTCTCTTCAATACTAACTCCCGTATCATGTCCCATATATTTCAAGATTTCACCGGCCAGTGCTTCGCGCTTGGCGGCTGTGGTTATAACTTCAAAAGGAAAACCCATCGTTATTACCTGTCCCTCTTCACTACCTCCGGTAAACATGCCGCTAAACGCAACGGCAGCATTCTTGCCATTAGCATATTTAAGAACACTTTGAGATCCGCCATTTGTGCTCAAAACATCAGGATAATCTTCGGGGTAAGTTCCTTCTTGTGATCCATCTTCGGAATAGTAAAAATCCAAGGGTTCAAAATGTGTACCGCTGGTACCTTTAACATGATAATTATCCGCGTCATCTTCTGAAAATTTTGCTTTCAAGAAGTCATATATAAATTCTTTATCGCTTGTGTTTCCTTTATTATCTAAATCCCAACCAATCTCAGAACCGGATACGAATAATTTACCACCTTGCTGCAAATAAGCTTTTACCATGCTTTGTTCGGTGCTGTTAAATGTTTGATCCGAAGTACTTTCGTCTCCACAAATCCACCAAACCAGATCGTAATCTTCAAGATCAATATCTGAGTAAATAACCGCTTCATTAGCACAGGCATTATATGTAACACTCCAATGATCCAATGCGGTTGCTATTTGACTTACAAATTTATGCGTTGGTTGGGCATAGGATCCCATTCGATCAAAACCATCAACGATCAATACTTTATAATCATTCATCAGATCCATTGCTGAATAAACATCAGATATATTGTAATAATTTAGGTCTGTTGATACGTAGGCTCCAATTGCATAATCATAATGAACTGTTGGGGTTTGAGTTAATGTTGTATTCAAGGTGCCTTTAGGAACTGTGGCGATCACCGAGAATTCACTTTCGTTTTTTGTTTTTCTCAGGATCTTATATCCATCAAATTCTACCGTTTCATCAGCTTCCCATTCCAAGTAAACACTATCAACATTGCTTGTTAATACAGTCAAAGTAGGACGAGGTGCTATAGAGTTTTCAATACTGTTATATCGAACAGGCTTATATGAACCCAAATCAGAGATATTCCATGTATAATATCTTGCGGCCCAGCCGGGATTCCCGCTGGCGGTTTCTTCAATTTGAACCAGTTTACCTTGTGCCGTCCATTCTACAACCAAACGAATGTGCGAGCCGGCATTATTGGTGGCATCTGCCGGCAGAAGATCATTAAATGATGCAAGCTCTGTAGTTACCTGATGAAAACTTGAAGTTGTATATCTGGATGTGGTTTCCCAGCAAACACATACAAAACCGGAACAATCTGCACCAACACATCCCGACCAGTCAACCCCTGCTGAGGTATTTCGGTCTCCGGCCAACTTCCCGGCAGCCACACCGGCATCAAATTCGGCAACTGTATTCCATCCACCCCATTTATAAGGAACACGCTGATTTTGTCCAACCTTTATCCATTCGGGAGTTGTCACGATTGATGTTGTGCCAATATTAGCTGCGGTAGCAGTCCAAACATGAGTTACATATTCATCTGCAATCTCCAATGCACCGGCTCTATTAATAGATCTTGCCGTCGGTTTTGTCAAAGAATTTTCTTCTTCTATCTCAGGTTCACTCACCAGAAAATCATTAAAATGGTATTCTTCACTAAAAGCATCAGGATAAGAGGTATATGTATCTTTTTGACTATCGAGATCCCAACGAATAATATGAATACCATCTTTAGCGGAATGCATATGATAAAGTTCGCCGGTGGCACCAATAAAAAATTCTTTAAAGACATAAGTGTATTTCTGCATCGGCAATGCCAGTGTATGTTCTAAATTCCCATCAGCATCGATCAATAACACATAGCGTTGAACTCGTAACGGTGAATGTTCTAAAATACTTTCGGCATACACGTAGTAGTCACCTTGAGCGCTTGTACCGATAAGATCAACCGAAGCGACTTCATCAATTATGTATCGATGCTCATTTCCGGCAATCTCAAGGATCAAGTTATTCGGAAGCTCTCTTCTAACATTTATCGCTTTGATATTGCTCTTAGCCAAATAGTTTTGACTCAGTGCAATACTACCTTTAGGGCCGGAAATTCTTGAGTTTAAGCCTTCTTGCCTAAAACCGTTATACATGGCTTTATTATCACCTAAATGTGCTATTCGTGTTTTAACGCCATTTTCAAGGCAGTAAACATCATTCTGTTTCATAAGATAGAGTTTTGAGCCATCAACATGAAAATCGATTACAAAAGGTTCTTCGATGGACCGTGAAGCAGATAATTTTTTCCCGGTATAGGTCTTGAGTTTTTTGTTTTCCGTATCAAGAATAAAGATATCATTATTTTCCACCTGAAAAGAGAGGGGTCCATTATGAAGACCGGGATAGCTTTCATGTTTAAGCTGATTCTCACCTTCTCCCCAAGGCACAAATAAAACTTCATTAAATTGCATTCCGGCAAATAGAATTACCAGATTCAAGCAAAAGATCGTAATAGTTTTTAACACATTTTTCATTTTCAATTCATTCCCACTTTAACTAATTTAGTTTTGCACGAGAATATACAATAAATTTTCTGAGGTAAAACATGAAATTGATTAGTTTATTGGGTCTTTTGGTCCTCTTATTCATTGCTTGGCTCATTTCTTATCACAAGGACAAGGTTAATTTGCGCACGGTTGCATGGGGTTTGTTCCTTCAATTCCTGCTTGCGATCATCATTCTTCAAGAATCCTATGTTTCATGGATTGGTATGGCGATTTTTGCCATTTTACTGGTCGTATATATTTTCAGAGATATTATAAAAGAAGCATGGCCAAAAGCTTTATTGATCGTTGCTTTGCTGGCAGGTACCGCGGTTTCCGCGTTCTTATTGTTTCTTGCCATGAAGATCATTCCATTTACATGGTTGCTCCTATTTATTTTACTGTTCATGCTAATAAACAAATATTTCATTAAAATAGAAAAAATAAAACCATACCTTTCTGCACTTCTTATCATTGCATTATTTACAGCTCCTGCAGCAAATGGCATATACGGTAAAGAGATCTTCCAGGCTTTTTCGAATGGTGTGGGAGACTTTTTAAAGCTTTCACTCTACGGTGCGGAATTTCTGTTCGGCAATTTAGCTAAACCCGAATTTTTCTTTACCAATGGTCAATTCTGGCCCGGCTTCGGATATCTTTTTGCCTTTGTTGTTTTACCTACCATTATCTTTTTTGGTGCCTTTATGGCAATCCTTTACCATTTTGGTGTTATGCAAAAAGTTGTTGAAGGTATTGCAAAATTCATGTCGTGGAGCATGGGAACTTCAGGCGCAGAAACGCTGTCTTGCTCGGCCAATATTTTTGTCGGTCAAACCGAAGCGCCTTTATTGATCAAACCTTTCTTAAACGAGATGACCGAATCCGAACTTCTCACCGTAATGGTAGGTGGCTTTGCCACCATCGCCGGTGGTGTATTAGCGGGTTATATTGCTATGGGCGTTGATGCCGGTCATTTGGTTGCGGCATCGGTTATGTCTGCTCCGGCCGCTTTAGTTATGGGAAAGATCATCTATCCAGAACTTAAAGAATCTAAAACCCTGGGGCTGATAAAAATGCCCGAGATGGAAAAGAAAGAAAATGTTCTGGGCGCTATGTCCGACGGCATAACCGACGGTCTTAAACTCGCCGTAAATGTCGGCGCAATGCTCATTGGGTTTATTGCCGTCATGGCGGTACTGGACACAGGTTTTTCCTTATTGGATAAACTCATTGATGGTAAATGGTTGGGCAAAGATTATATGGATTATGCCGTCACATCACCTGTTTCACCCGTAAAAGGGGAATACATGGGTATTTTTCCGGGTTCATTAAAAACATTATTCGGCTTTATTTTCCGTCCCCTTGCATGGCTTATGGGAGTTTCATGGCAGTATGCCGGTGAGGTGGGAAATCTATTGGGAATGAAAATTTCTTTAAACGAATTCGTCGCCTTTGGTGCCCTGGGTTCATATATTCAAAATGGCGTACTCGACGAACGTGCCACTACAATCGCCACTTACGCAATTTGCGGATTTGCCAATTTTTCATCCATTGGAATTCAATTGGGTGGTATTGGTGCGGTTGCACCGAAGCGTAAAAACGCGCTAGCTAAGCTGGCCTTTAAAGCCATGATCGGTGGCGCTTTGGCGAGTTGGACAACAGCAACCATTGCGGGAATTTTATTGTAAAAATACTATAGGGAACGGTTATTAGGTTTTTATGTTAGACCCAATTATCGATATCGTACATTATCTCGCGTCTCGCGAATGTAACGGACGGCGGACCGGTACTCCCGGTTCCCAGGCCGCTCGGAAATATATTATTGACAATATGATTCGTGCGGGCATTCATCCGGGAACCGCCAATGGTTTTATTCATGAATTCGAAGGTTTGCCTGATGGCATTATAGGCTCCAATATTGTCGGCATTGTCCCGGGAAGAGGTGCCTTACGGGATCGTTTTATTTTAGTGGATGCCCATTATGATCATCTGGGTAAATATGATAAAGGTCTAAAATATTATCCCGGAGCAGAGGATAATGCCTCTGCCATTGCCTCAATGTTACATGCCGGTAAGCTTTTTGTCGAAACTGAACAATATAATGAAAATGATAGGCGCTCTCTTATCCTAACCTGCTTTGACGCCGAAGAGCCACCCTTTTTCAATTCAGAGCATATGGGTGTTGAACATTTTTGCAAAGATTACCCTGAAGTCATTGAACATATTGATCTTGCCATTATTCTCGATATGATGGGACATCGTATGGGTAACGGACGTGTCCCCGAAAAATTTCAGGAGATCTTTTTTATTATCGGTGCCGAGAAATCAAGCGTGGGACCGCTCCTGGACAATATGAGTCATGCCGTAAAAGATCTTTCACCCATGCGCATGGGAGCTCACGCCATTCCACCTTCCGGTGATTATTTACCGTTGCATAAATACGACTTACCCTATTTGTTTATGACCACCGGTCGTTTCCGCGAATATCATACTTGTTTTGATTCGGCTGAAAAACTTGATTATCCAAAACTCGAACGATTCAGCAATTATCTGGCTTATCTTATTACTGAGCTCGCGGAAGCACCTGCCGCTAATTTTGTTTATAATCGATTGGGTGAAAACGATCTGGCAACCCTGTTAACTATGCAAAGTCTTTTCAACCGCATGGAAGACGATGAGCAGATCCCAAAAAATCAAAGCGTTTTTGATCATTTACAAAAGCGTTTTATCGAAGGGGATGTCGGTCAGCAAACCACCAAACTTGACAATATCAAAGATTTCCTCAAGCAGGCTCTTAAACGCGCAAAACGTCAGGGGAACCTTGATCATAACGAGCGTAGTAAAATCAAGTATTTAGTGGATGTTGTGCAGAAATATATGTATTAATTGTTTTTTACAGGAGATAATATGCCCGGAATTAGTTTAGTTTATTCTAAGTCAAACTTCAAAGTGGATGAAAAACCAAATTATTTATTACATGAAGAATTTTACTTTATTGATTCTTTGTTCAAAGATAATAAGCTTCAAATAATTTATTCAGGATACGAAGGTTATCCACTTAATTACTGGGAAAATCAGAGTTACTTTGCATGCGTTGAAGGATTAATTTATAATCAAGATGATAAGGTAATAAATAATTTTATAGAACTTATAATCAATGAAGAAAACAAATCTAAAAGAGAGGAGCAAATATCTCAATTCGTCCACCATGCCGATGGGGATTATATTTTTTACATTTACAATAAAGTCCTAAAAAAACTTACAATCATTGGAGATCTCTGGGGAAGATTGAAAGCATATCATTATCATGATGATGAGAAATTTATATTTTCAAGAGAAAACAGCTTTATGCTGAACCACATACCTTCAATAAAATTTAATAAGCAAGGTATTGCCGAGTTTATTATTTATGAGTTTAATTTAGATAATAAAACTATGGTTGAAGATATTTATAAAACATCTCCTTCTTTTCAATTTGACATATATTCAGAGCATATACTTCATGTTAATAATAAATGTAACCATCAATTTGATTTTACCACCCCAAAGCCACCTCTATCAAGAAAACAAACATTGCAAGAGTGTAGTGACATCTACAAAAAAACCACAAAAAGTCGAGTAGATAAACTTACTGAAAAAAAATACAATATGACTGTAGATTTAAGTGGAGGATACGATACTCGGGCAGTTTTTTTTGGAGTACAAGCTTTAAACGATAACATTAAATACTATACAGAAGATCTGTTGGCAGGTATAGAAAGTAAAACAACGATTCAACTTGCAAAAACATGTCAAAAAGATGTAACCCTTATCCATAATGATTATAGCTTTGATCCAAATGACATGACTGATATCTCCTATAGAACCGGTGGAAATGTTAACCCACTTATTGCATCGTATTGCTATAATAGTGCCAGAAACAGACGAAATCAATCCTTGAAAAGGTCTGTAAAATTTGGTGGATTTGGTGGAGAGTATATCCGTCACCCATATATAAAAGCAAGCGGATATCGCTCAATTATTGAAATGCTTAAAGATGATATATATGTAAGAGGAGTCGGATTAAAAAATACAGCTAAACTATTAAATATGACAACATCTAAACTTTATAAAAACTTATCTGATCATTACGATAATTTCCCTGAGATAAATCTAAAAGATAAAATTAAGCATGTGTATTTCGATTACTATAATAATGTAGTAAACATGGGTGAAGAAAGAGCCAGAATTCACTTTTGGACTATTCAACCCTTACTTTCAAAAGATTTACTCCACTATTTTCTCAATAAGATTCCTGGAAAATATGTTGGATACAAATATTTTATTGAGTTTTTAAAACACTTAAATCCTGTAGCTCTTGACACACCAATCTTTAACAGTAGTATAAACTTAAAATCCAAATTAAGCATACAGTATCACGATTTTAAGTATAAGTTTATAAAAAATATCAAACAAAATTTTATATTGAAAAAAACTATTGGAGTTCTTTACCGAATATTCAATTATAATAGAAATCCAATTAACACCAATACTGAAATAAAAGAAAGTGTAAAAAACATATACGACTCATCTAAAACTTTAAAAGTTCTTTTTAATGAAAGAGTTTTTAAAAATACCATTGAGGATGGTGATAATTACTACAATATAAAGCCTTTTCTTACCACAATATTTTACATTGCAGAAATAGAAAACAGACATAAAGATAAAATTCAGTATTAAAATATAATAAATAATTTAAAAATAAGAAATGATAGTATAAAGGTGGATTTGTACTACTGCCTTTCTTTGTTTTTGCTAAATATCTGGCCTTATTTCTTATAATCCAGCTATATCAATAAACTTGTGAATATTAAATGAATTATGGGGAGCGATTCTGATTGTTTTTACCCTTTTCATTATAGTTTGCATATAAAAAAGGGCTCGAAATGTCGAGCCCCTACTTTATACTTACTAGTTTCTAGTCTCTAGTTACTTTTCTTCGATCGCAGCCTGAGCAGCAGCCAAGCGAGCGATAGGAACGCGGAAAGGTGAACATGATACATAGTTCATGCCAACTGAGTGACAGAACTTAACTGATGAAGGTTCACCACCGTGTTCGCCACAGATACCAACTTTAAGGTTAGGACGAACCGAACGACCTTTTTCCGTACCCATTTGTACCAACTGACCAACACCTGTCTGATCCAATTTTTGGAAAGGATCATCTTTTAGCAAGCCTTTGTTTAAGTATACGGGCATGAAAACACCTGTATCGTCACGTGAATAACCAAAGGTCATCTGTGTCAAATCGTTTGTACCGAATGAGAAAAATTCTGCATGTTCGGCAACTTCATTGGCAGTTAAAGCGGCGCGAGGGATTTCGATCATTGTACCGACCATGTAATCCACTTTATCGCCTTTTTCTTCGAATACCTTTTCAGCTGTTGCGCGGATGATACCTTCTTGCATGACGAATTCAGCTTTTGTTCCAATGAGGGGAACCATGATCTCGGGCTTAGCATCAATGCCTTTGGCTTTGCAATTTAGTGCGGCTTCGATGATCGCGCGAGTTTGCATTTCGGTGATTTCAGGATAGGTGTTACCTAAACGGCAACCACGATGTCCCAGCATGGGGTTGAATTCTTCAAGAGATTCGACCTTTGCTTTGACTTCTTCAGCTGAAATACCCATTTCTTTAGCCATTTCTGCTTGATTTTCAGGTTCGTGAGGAACGAATTCATGCAGAGGAGGATCCAGGAGACGAACCGTAACGGGGAGTCCGTTCATGGCTTCGAAGATACCTTCGAAATCTTCACGTTGGTAAGGCAAGATCTTTGCCAAAGCGCCTGTACGGCCTTCAAGATCTTTAGAAAGGATCATTTCGCGGATAGCTTTGATCCTGTCACCTTCAAAGAACATATGTTCCGTACGTGTCAGGCCGATACCCTGGGCACCGAAATTGCGAGCAACTTCTGCGTCTTTAGGTGTATCAGCATTGGTGCGGACCAACATTTTCGTATGTTTGTCACAGAGATCCATCAGTTCACCGAAATCACCTGAGAGTTCAGGGTCGATGGTCGGGATCTTGTCGGCATAGACTTCACCGGTAGAACCGTTAAGTGAGATCCAGTCACCTTCTTTATAAGATATACCATCAATATTCATGGTACGTGCTTTGTAATCAACTTTTACACCACCTGCACCCGATACACAGCATTTACCCATACCGCGAGCTACAACGGCTGCGTGAGAGGTCATACCGCCGCGAGCGGTAAGAATACCTTCGGCGGCATCCATACCGGCAAGGTCTTCAGGAGATGTTTCGATACGGACGAGAATAACTTTTTCACCTTTCGTTGCCCATTCTTCAGCTTCATCAGCAAAGAAAACAACGCGACCGGTTGCAGCACCCGGAGATGCCGGAAGACCTTTGGTCAGGGTTTTTGCTTTCTCCAGTTCATCAAGATCAAAGACCGGGTGAAGCAATTCGTCCAATTTATTGGGTTCAACGCGAAGGATCGCTGTTTTTTCATCAATTTCACCCGCTTTAAGCTGATCTATAGCAATTTTAACCATAGCGGCACCGGTTCTTTTTCCGGTACGGGTCTGTAGCAACCAAAGTCTACCATCTTGGATAGTAAACTCAAGGTCCTGCATATCTGAATAATGATCTTCAAGCTTCTGCTGAATATCATCAAGTTCTTTATAAGCGGCAGGCATAGCTTCTTCGAGTGAAGGATAGTTAGCTGCGCGATCTTCTTCAGAAACGCCGGCTAGCTTTGCCCAACGTTTTGCACCTTCGAGGGTGATCTGCTGAGGTGTACGAACACCGGCAACCACATCTTCTCCCTGTGCATTGATCAAGTATTCACCGTTAAAAATATCTTCACCGGTTGCAGCGTCACGTGTAAATGCAACACCGGTCGCTGAGTTTTCACCCATATTACCATAAACCATGGCCTGGACGTTCACCGCAGTACCCCAATCATCATCAAAACCGTTCATACGGCGATATACTTTAGCACGATCATTGTTCCAAGAACCAAAAACAGCGCCAATAGCCAACCATAGCTGATCCCAAGGATTTGTAGGGAAATCATGACCGGTAACTTTTTTAACGGCAACTTTAAAATCGGCAACCATTTTCTTGAGGTCATCAACACCAAGCTCTGTATCCAATTCAACGCCTTTAGCTTCTTTAGCTTCTTCAATGATCAATTCAAATGGATCGATATCTTCTTTACTCTCAGGTTTCATATCAAGAACAACATCACCAAACATTTGAACGAAGCGACGATATGAATCCCAAGCAAAACGTTCGTTGCCCGATTTGGCTGCCAGGCCGGCAACAACTTCATCGTTCATACCAAGATTCAAAACGGTATCCATCATACCCGGCATAGAAACGCGAGCACCGGAACGAACAGAAATTAACAACGGATTAGTTGCATCACCGAACGTAGCTCCCATGACTTCTTCCATGTGTTTAATACCAGCTTCAACTTCAGGTTTAATTGTTTCAACTGTTTTATCAACACCATCCTTGTACCATGCAGTACAAACTTCGGTTGTAATAGTAAAACCGGCAGGAACGGGAACACCAATGAGGTTCATTTCCGCAAGGTTTGCACCTTTACCGCCCAAGAGATTCTTATCTGAAGACTTACCGTCAGCCTTGCCAGCTCCGAATAAATAGACATGTTTCATTTGCTTTTTCCTTTCTTTTTAAGCATCGAAATATAAACGATTGAGTATCGAAATGCAAGTTTCATCATTGAGAGTTGAGATTGGATAATTAAGAAGTAAATTAAGAATGATGAATCAAGATTTAAGCATGCGGAAACCTGTCATCTTAAACGGAATCGGAAGATCTATTATTGCAGGGAACAATTTATATATCTCCTTCTACAAAATCGCTTTATTCAATTTATGAGCTACGACCGTTTGAAACGCCTATCCAATTCTTCGATGGTCAAATTAATGATAGTGGGTCGGCCATGCGGACAAGCATAGGGTGTTTCGCATTGAAAAAGCTGATCAACCAGGGTTTGCATTTCAATAGGATCAAGAGAATCACCTGTTTTAATTGCGGCCTTACAAGCATAAGATGCCGCCATATTATAGGTTTTATCCGGTCGGGATTCTTTACGTTCACGATAATTATCAAGGATATCCAATACCACGCGACCTTCATCAATATTGCGCAAATCTGCCGGCACGGCTTCGATGATCATTGTGTTATGTCCAAAATCCCTGAGCGAAAAGCCAAGCTTTTGAAACTCCATAATCACATCGCCCAAAAGCGAAAAATCATCGGGAGATAATTCTAAACTTACCGGGAAAAGCAATTGTTGCGAGGCATGCGCAGCACTTTCGCTAAAGGTTTTAAGTGCTTTTTCAAACAAAATACGCTCATGCGCAGCATGTTGGTCGATAACAATAACCGCTGTTACGGTTTGTGCAAAAATATACTTATTATGTGCCTGCCACAGTGAAACGATCTTAGCGTTTGACTGCGTGCTGACATCGGTATTACTCAAATTGGTATTAAACCGCTCAATCCTATTCGTCAGGGGATGATTTTCCGGTAAAGGTGGCGGCTCGGGAGGACGCATAGCGGGCATGGTATCCAACGGCATACGTTGCTGTTCACTTACCATGTCTTTAAAATTCGCTGCTTTGCTACTATAGTCAATTTCACGACTCCCCGGCGTTGCCCCGAATGGAATGCTGGGAATATGACTCATACTGGGTACAACACGCATCGTATCGGTAAGCTTGCTGTTCACGGCGTTGCGAATAAAGTGATAGACCTGCCATTCGTTTTGATACTTTATCTCCGTCTTCTGTGGATGCACATTCACATCGATCTCCGATGGAGGCAGAGTCAGTTTTAATACAAAAAAAGGATATTCACCTTTCTCCACCATGGGTGAAAAGGCGGCGTATACCGCCGAATTCATAAGTCGATCATTGACCAAACGATCATTTACGAATAAATATTGCTCACCGTTTTTTTTACGGACTAGATCTAAGCCACCTACATAGCCATCCAAGCTCATCTGACCGTCCTGAGCTTGCACTTCGATCAATTTTTGGTCATAATGCGGCGAGAACACGTCCACAATACGCTTCTTTAACCCTTCGGGTTCAAGAATAAAGATCTCTGAACCGTTAGAGAATAATTGAAAACGTAATTCCGGATAACCCAAAGCAAAACGACGTACCGTATCAACAATGTAACGATATTCCGTGTTGGGTGATTTTAAAAATTTTCGACGAGCGGGCGTATTGTAAAACAGTCGTTTAATCGTAAAGTGAGTGCCTTGAGTCATGGAAATAGGTTCCACGGTCTGGATCTCACCTCCATTGATCACAATGCGACGACCTTCATTGCTTTCCTTTTGACAGGTTTGCGCTTCGCACATGGACACCGATGCAATAGATGGCAATGCCTCTCCACGGAATCCCAATGTACGAATGGCTTCAAGATCATCGATCTCACGGATCTTGGATGTTGCATGTTGCTCAAACGCCAGTAAAAGATCATCTTCGCTCATACCTTCGCCGTTATCTACCACACGAATAACATCCTTACCACCATTCTCAATAGAGACAAGAATATCGGTAGCACCGGCATCTATAGCGTTTTCCATGAGTTCTTTTACAACGGATGCGGGGCGCTGAACCACCTCTCCGGCGGCTATCTTATTTGCGAGTTGTTCGGGTAGAATATGTATTTTGGACAATCGGACACCTTTTTTCGTTTAGAGGGTAAAATATGGAATCCAAGGATAAATCGGAAGAAAAATTCGTGTGATATGGTATACGAAAGCACAAAATTTGGCATCCGGGCATCACAAAAACATTCAACATGTACATAATAATGATAATTGGCGAAAATTTTTACACTTCTGTGCGTGTTTTAGCGAATTATCATTGGTAATAATACATTATTTCCTTACATTCTATCCCTTTATATTGGCATATTGCCAATTAATCACAAATACGAGGCAAAAATGAACGAGAAAATGAGCACAAAGATGGAGAGAATGAACGATGAACGCAGAGCTGCGGTTCGTCGCGCTCGCCGTGTGGTCATTAAGCTCGGCACCAAAGTCCTTCTTGCCTTACACGATAAAAAAGGTTCACCCGAACTCATGCAGTTGATATCGGATATCGCCGCTTATCGTGAAAAAGGTTATGAGATCGCCTTGGTGACATCAGGCGCTGTTGGTTTTGGCATGGAACAGCTGGAACTGGGAACCCGGCCACCGGGACTGAAAAAAAAGCAAGCGCTTGCATCGGTAGGACAAGCGCTACTTATGCAAAAGTGGAACGATCTTTTCAAGCACTGGGGCATTCCTACAGGTCAAGTCCTTGTCACTTATGATATTATTGAAAACCGTAAACGTTTTTTATATACGCGCGACTGCCTGCTTTCGCTGTTTCGCTACGGTGCAATTCCTATTATTAATGAAAACGATACCGTTTCTGTGGATGAATTAAAATTTGGGGACAACGATGCCTTGTCGGCCTTGATCGCATCTCTCATCGATGCCGAATTATTGATCTTGTTCACGGATACCGACGGCCTTTACACCAGAAATCCGCAAAAATACCAAGATGCCGAGCGCATCAGTATTCTTGATAAAATTGATGAAAGTAGTTTTGAGCTTATCGACGATTCACAAAACGCCTTGTCTTTGGGCGGCATGACCAGCAAGCTTCAATCGGCACAACTCGCAGTCAGCGGCGGCACCAGCGTGGTGATCACCAATGGATTTACACCCGGACTGAAACGCGTACTGGAAGGCGAAGATATGGGAACCTTCATTCATGCTGATTCACGTTTCCAAAGCAAGCGTAAACGCTGGATCTTTTTCAACACCCGGGTAAAGGGTAAAATTTTTGTAGATGACGGAGCGGCAAAGGCACTGATCAAAGGCAATAAAAGTCTACTACCCGGTGGAGTGACGCATACCGAAGGGAGATTTCTTGAGGGAAATATTGTGGGGATTTACAACAAGCACTCCACGATGATCGCTAAAGGCATCAGTTATTACCCCAGTACAGACGTTGAAAAGATCAAAGGCAAAAAAACCGGAAATATCAATAAAAAAGATGTAAAACGATATTATGATGAGATTATTCATCGGGATAATTTGATCATAACTATCAAAGATTAATGCTTAACAGTCACGCATTAGCAAAACCATACGAATCAGTTAAAGATAGAGAAATTGGAGTTATACATGATCCGCGAACTCGCACAAAAAACAAACGCAGCCTACCAGGCTTTTTTAGATACGGGCACACCCGAAAAGAAAAACGCTATTTTGGCCTCTATTGCCGAGGGATTGGAAGCCTCACGCAAAGACCTGAAACATTGCAATCAGAAAGATCTCAATATCGGTCGCGAAAAGCACCTGACGGAAGCCTTTCTTGATAGACTGGCGCTAAACGACAAGCGAATTGACGACATGATCCAATCGTGTCGCGAGCTTATCGACCTACCAGATCCCGTGGGTGAAATTTACGAAAGCGAAAAACGCCCTCAGGGATTTACGGTCTCTCGCATGCGCGTTCCCATTGGTGTAATAGGTATTATTTACGAAGCACGTCCTAACGTGACCATCGAAGCCGCTACCTTGTGCATGAAATCAGGGAACGGTGTCATCCTGCGCGGCGGTTCGAACGCCTATCACAGCAATATGGCTCTGGTTAAAATCATTCAAAAAGCATTAAAAGACAATGAGGTGGATGAACATCTTATTTCCTACTTGAATACCACGGACAGGTCCGCCGTGGAGGAATTACTCCAACAGGATGACCTCGTTCACCTCATTATTCCACGTGGTGGTGAGTCGCTGATCCGCAGTGTGGTAGAAAAATCACGCATCCCCGTGCTTAAGCACTACAAAGGCGTTTGCCATGTGTATGTACATGAAAAGGCCGACCTAAACAAAGCGCTGAAGATCGCTGTCAATGCCAAGGTCCAACGCCCTGCCACCTGTAACTCTGCCGAAACCTTGCTGGTGGATGAGGCTATTGCGGCAGACTTCCTGCCCAAAGTGCTTCCAGCCCTTCAGCAAGAAGGTGTTGAGATCCGCGGATGCACAAAAACTCTTTCAATTTTTCCCAAGAATGTTTCAGCTGCGGAAAATTCGGACTATGCGGCTGAATTTTTAGACTTGATCCTCGCCGTGAAAGTCGTAAAAAATATCAATGACGCTATCAACCACATCTCAACATATGGTTCCGGTCACACCGAAGCCATTTTGAGTGAAGATAAAACAGCTACCGCTCATTTCATTCGGAACACGGATACCGCCTCCGTTATCGTCAATGCCAGTACAAGACTGGCGGACGGGGGCGTTTACGGTTTAGGTGCAGAGATCGGTATTTCGACAGATAGATTACATGCACGCGGTCCAATGGGCTTAAAAGAATTATGTACCTATAAATGGGTAGTAACTGGTGATGGACATATCCGCGAATAATAAACTCTACACCCGAAGGTCAACAGACCCTAACATATACAAAAATGTTAATCATAAATAAAGGGCACAAAGTTTTGTGCCCCTATTTTTTCCTTTTAACTTTTTCCCTTTTCCTTTAAAAGGTAAACCCCTGCGGAATGCGTCTGGCCGGGAAAGGTGTATTGAGATTAAAATATAAATTAGCGATCTCTTCACCTCGAATAGAGATCTTATATTCTTCGATAGGACGAAATTCATCCGGACCTTCCAACGTTCCGGTTCGAACATAATGAATCTTTTCACCTGATTGGGTTTTTAAAAGATCAAGATACCTTAGCACATCATCTTTGGATTTAATAGGAATTGTATTCTGGGCACTGAACCCGAAATCATCTACCAACTGATCATCGGTTTCTTTTTGTTCGCGAATTGGTCTGGCATACTGCCGGATCCTTTCATTCATCAAATCTTTTGTTTCGTTATAATTTTTATTCAAAGCCTCATAGCTCTGAGTTTGAGGTTCGCCCAATTTAGGATCCAGTCGAGCTGCATTTACCGATGATCCGCTGAGCGATCTGGCATAGTTCATCAGTTGACCATCTGCAGAACGAGGTTCCGTATAAGTGGAAAATGAATTATTCGCATAAGGTTTTTGCTCAATATATCCGTCAAAATTTTTAGGAGAACCATTCTGCGGCTTTACTGCAGGACGAGGTGCCTCATATTGAGGGTTGACAACTTGTTTGGGAGCTTCAGCCCGAGGTTTTGGCGTTTCCCTCACAACTGCCGGACTAGCACTTACAGCTGTACTAAAAATGGAATTATTGGTATAAGGTCTTTGTTCGATAAAACTATTAAAATCTCTGAGTTCCTGATTTTGCGATCGAAGCGTTTGCTCCGGCCGATTATTTAAGCTTCTTGTATTGTTTCGACGTGAATTTACATATGGTGTAGCAGTCTGAGGACGATCAACAACCAAGGTATCAAAATTCCGAGGTTTTTGAACAATATGAGGTCTTAAATGCGCAGGAGTTGAGCTATAACTCTCCTGATAATAATCCACCGCTTGTCTCGGATTTGATCCTTTTCTATTCCGGACGATACCGCTTATAACCAGGATCGTCGAAACAAAAATAATCGTTCCGAAACCTATCAGTACTAAAAAACTAAACAGCATGATGTTATACCTACCCTTCTACCATAATATTGCCACCACAATATTTGATACATCATGTTAAAAAACCCGAACTGTCGTGACAGTTCCAATTTTTCTTACCATATACACAAAGAACCCGCTCTCTTCTCTCATAGGGGCGATCTATTAAAATTCCTTTCTTAAATTTTAATTTCTACCTGCGAAATAAATTAAATTGAAAAAGTCAGATTGTAAAGGATTATTTTGATTTACAGGCGATTAGAATAAATAATATTTATTCAAACAGGAGGCGAAAATATCTCTCACCACGCGCTCATTCCATCTCAATAAAACAAATTATCCATCAATTCATATCAAGCATAAATTTTTGTGCCTCTCTCCATTTATATTATTTATATTCTCACACAAAAGACAACAAGGAATCAGAACATGAATTCAACAAAAATCAGATCAATAGGTGTATTAACTTCCGGTGGTGACGCTCCGGGCATGAATGCCGCCGTGCGTTCGGTAGTTAGAACAGCTCTCTACAATAATTTAGAGGTTTACGGAATATACAATGGTTATCAAGGGATGCTTGATAACACCATGAAGGCAATGAGCTCCCGATCGGTCAGCAATATCATCCAAACCGGCGGCACGATCTTAAAAACCGCCCGTTGCAAGGAATTTAGAACCTATGAAGGCCGCAAACGGGGTTACGATAACCTGAAAGCGCGTGGCATTGAAGCGCTGGTTGTCATCGGCGGTGACGGTAGCTTTGCCGGCGCCAAGGAATTTTCCACCGAGTTCGATATTCCCGTCGTGGGCATCCCCGGCACCATTGATAACGATATCGTGGGCACGGAATACACCATCGGTTACGATACCGCCCTGAACACCGTCGTGGAAGCCGTGGACAAGATCCGCGACACCGCCTCGGCGCACAATCGTTTATTTTTTATCGAGATCATGGGCCGACATGCCGGATTTTTGACCTTGAATGGCGGCATTGCCACCGGCGCAGAAGCGATATTGGTCCCCGAGATCAAAGGCGATTTTGAGAAGCTTAAAAAATATCTGGACAATGACAATTTAAAGCACAAAAAAAGTTCGATCGTACTGGTAGCCGAAGGTGATGAAGCCGGTGGTGCCTTCAAGATATCGAGAGAAGTCGAAAAGCTCTACCCCGAATACGATGTGCGCGTCACCATCCTGGGCCACATTCAGCGCGGAGGCTCTCCCACCGCCCGGGACCGCATCAACGCCTCTCGCATGGGAGCCGCATCGGTGCAGGCCCTGCTGTCCGGCGAAAGCGATATCATGATCGGCCTGGTGCACGGCCAGATCGTGCATAATCTCTTTGCGGATACCAAGAGGGAAAAGCGGAAACTGAATCAGCAGTTGCTGGACTTAATGGATATTTTATCTATCTAAAGGCATCACACAAAGATAAAAGTATAAAACCCCGAGCTAGTCGAGGGGTTAAACTAAGTAATAACCCGGGGTGAAACCCCAGGAAAAAGCACTCCCTAAAAATACAACCCAGTCCGTCAACTGACGGAGAGGGGTTGAACAAAATCTCCCCTTCTTTTCTTTGCCCGTCAAAGAAAAGAAGCAAAAGAAACTCGCCGCTGCACCAGCTTTGGCTAATTACTCGTCACGCATTACGTCTTAAAAAATCAATGATATGATAGAGTTCGCGAGGACGATTTAAATCAACAACGATTAATTTATCAAGCTTTCCATGTTCTTCCAGCACCTGCCTATCCGCATCACGCGGCGCATCATCCAGCCAAATAAAATCCGAGTCCAGATCAATGCCCTCCGTCTTCAGTCTGCACCAATTCGTGGGCTTGATGCGCTTCAGCTTTTCCATTGTGGCCTCATCGAAATAGCGGGCCAGTAAGCGCAAGGTAAAACGTGGGTCGCCGTCTTTGCCATATGACGTGAGCCAATAACAATTAAAATGATTAACCGCAAAATCGATTAGTTCGACTGATCCGGGAGCGGGTTGGGTGTGATGAGAGGCAAGGAGGACGCCGTCGATGTCGATGTAAAGGGATTTCATTTTTTACTATTCACAAAATACTCAATATATTCATTTAATTTTGTTGTACAATAATAAGGCAAATTCATTAGAAAATATGGGGTACCAGCGGGTGTTGTATGTTCATCAATAGAAAACTCTCCAGCATAAAGGCGGATAGCGTAGGGATGGTTCGAAGCATCGATAAATTGATGGAGTGAACGTAATTTCCCGGCTTTACCTGATTTAATTTCTATTGGTACTAATATTGATTTGTGTTTGATCAACAAGTCCACTTCCGATGTGGTGCGATTACTTTCTCTGACCCAGAAATTCGGTTTTTCATCTTGAAGAGCATTACAAGAAATAATTTCTTGAGTGATCATATGAGGTATTATTGACCCACGATATTCATTAGTCAGATCAGAAAGTTTTAACATTTCAGCTTGAATACCTAAAACATAATTAACAATTCCCGTATCAAGAAATTGCATCCTTGGTGATTTAAGTTTATCTGGAACTATCGGTGGTGTTATAGATGTACTTGGATATATTAAGCGAATAACACGAGCTGTATCTAAGGTTCTAAAAGCTTCACTAACTTCTCGCGATTTATAATTTGACCTGCCAAAATTATTAAATTTGATTCTTTGATCAATATATTGGGTGCCGATATCGATAATATGCTTTAAAACCTTCCTTTCTGTCTCATTTGAAGCATACTTTTCAACATCAAACTTATATGTCCCCCAAATACTTTCATATATGCTGGGGAGATTGGTTAGACTTCCATCATCAAGATATTGATTTAAGATTTCCGGCATTCCACCAATAATAACAAAGCGATTATATTCATTTAATAACAATTTATGTGCTGATTCTGATATGGGTATTTCATGAATTTTGTTTAATAATTCAATTAAGCCTTTTGCTTCTAAATATTCCAGAAAATTCATTGGATATAAATAAAGAAATTCAACTCGAGCTACCGGAAAGGTTTTTATATGTTTTAATGCAAACTCCAACGAAGAACCTGCAGCTATAACATACAGATCAGGGAATTCCTCATAAAAATACCTCAACATCTTTATTGCTTCGGGAGATTCTTGAATTTCATCAATAAACAATAAGGTTTTATCAATATCATTAATTGAAATATTATTTCTTAAGAATAGAGATTCTATTAATACCTGAACATTATTAAAATCTATAAAGAACCGGAAATCTTCATCTTTCTCAAGATTTAACATGATCTCATATTTAAAAGATTGGGAAAAATGATTTACTAGAGTCGTTTTACCTACTTGCCTGGCTCCACGAATAACCAGAGGCTTACGATTATTCTTGTCTTTCCAGTCTAATAAATGTTGATAAGCCTGTCTATTAAATACGTTCATACTACATCCTCGTAACATTACCTAGGTTAATCTAGTAGTATATTGTAACATTGCCTAGGTAATTTTTGAAATACTTTGTAACATTACCTAGGTAATACTTTCATTTACTAGTAGTAAAACAAAACTAAATACTATGTGAATTCTAGTCTGGGTTATTGTTTGTATCAAAGGCATAAAGATTAATGTGCCTATTCATACTTATACTACGTATAAGTATGATAAGACAAGGTATTTTTTCTTTGAGCCTGAAAGGCGTGAAAATGCCCTTCAACCCCTTCCCTTTTGCCTTGCGAACGCAGTGAGAGATCATCCAGCCAAACAAAATCCGAGTCCAAATCAATGCCCTCCGTCTTCAGCCTGCGCCAGGTCGTGGGCTTGATGCGTTTCAGCTTCTCCATTGTGGCCGCATCGAAATAGCGGGCCAGCAAGCGCAAGGCAAAACGCGGGTCGCCGTCTTTGCCATATGACGTGAGCCAATAACAATCAAAATGATTGACGGCAAGGTCGATCAGTTCGACGGCTCCAGGGGCAGCAATGGAATGACTTGACCTTAAAAGGACACCGTCGATGTCAATATATAATTGCTTCACTTTAATCTTTTGCCTTGAATTTAGAATATTTTATGGCTGGTCTTGGGGAAGTGTTTCAAATTTAAATTTAGCATCATAAACAACTGTGCTGAGATAATGCAACAAGGAAATAGCTTTATTGCTGATAGTTTCATTGTCATAGTCTACATCATCACCATGAAAAATTTCATTTCGCGTTACTAATTTTCTATCATCATCTTTAGTATGTTTTCCAAAAGCACTTTTATACTTCAAAGGTGATAGTAACATTTCAGTTACAATATCTGGGTTTATCTTTTCCAACCACATTACTGATTCAGGTCTAAATTTTCCCATAATCTTTTTATTACTAAAAAATTTAACACCAAGTAACTTTTTTGAAACCCAGTCTATTTGAGTAAGAAACACAGGAATACTTGATATATAATCTTTTCTTTTATGAGCTTTAAATGCACTTTCAAAATACTTTTCTCTTTGGGGAAATTTCTCAATTAAATCGTTCTTAATCTTATTGGTATTTTTCTTAATGAAGCTATTCATAATGTCATCAACTTCTACTTCATTTCCAATAGTGGCATTCCCAGCTAAAAAAATGATGTCTCTAAAGCCTAATTTTTCACTAATATACCAGCCATAATCAGCGAGTTTTTGAATATATTCTGGACTTCTATTAATGATTTGATTAAGCAAGCTAACAATAAGTTCAAATATAGCACCAGCTATTTTACCGGCAGCAAGCAATAGTATTCCAAAAACATTATTACCTTGGAAGTCATTTAAATCTTTATTTGCTTTTCTAATGCCAGATTCAAGATTACTCATATCTTTTGAAGTGATTATAACTTTATTATCCATTGACGTTCTCTATCTTAAACTCTTTCACCCTCTTCCTGTCCTCATTTTCTTTATCACCCTTGAAATAAATCTCGATCAGGGTGATCTCCATCCTCTTTGGAAAGAAAGCATAGATCAAACGGAGTCCGGTATTGTTTCCTTTGCCGGGAAATGAGCGGGAGGCAAATTTCTTTACTTTATAAAGTTGCAGGTCCTCGGTGTTACCTGCTCCTTGCATTGGTATTACGTTGTGACATATATTATAAACATGACAGAGTTCGATCGCGGATCTTTTTAAGGTTTCAAGATCTTCCGGAAGCGTTCTAAAGCGCTTTGCCAGATTCTTGAGATCTTTATCAAATTCCGGTAGACTGTTATACTTCATCATAGTTACGCTGTGAGAACTCCGGTGTGCGATAGAATACGGATTCGTAATCTATGGGTTTTTGATCTTCTGCTGTGATCCATGGTACATCCTTATGAGAATATGTTTCCATTTGCCTTGCGGTAAAATTTTTAAAGCGTTCAATATTCTTATCGATCAGATCTTTTTCCCTTGCATTAAGCAGAGAAAGATCAGCATTACGTAGGGGTATATATTTTCTTTGTGGCAGATCATGGAATTCAACACTTACTGTTTTAATGTCTTTATTTTTTTCCATTTCTTTCACGATAGTCGGAAATTCAGGAGGTGTGGGACCGTAGTGATTTTTAATATAGACCGCACCCATTAATTGCTCCTCGTATTTCTCATAGTAATCAAAATCGATGAAATAGAGCAATTTACAGAGCACAGCTTTGCCCACATTGGGACGAGCTCCGATCTCCTCCAGGATATAGAGCAGAACCTCTTTAAACTTCTCAACCCGCTTCTGAGGAACCGATATTCGAACACTTGGTTGCTCTCCTTCCGTATCATCACTGCCCTCTTCAAGTGTTACCTGAGCCTGAGGTGTCATTCTCTCCTCGATCAGGTCAGCCACCTTCATATGGTAGTGCCGCGCCAGCTTTTGCGCCTGTATCACATTCAGCGGTTGTTTGCCGCTCTCTATGGCTATGTATGTCGGCCGGGAAACACCCATGATCTTTGCGATTTGTTCCTGGGTCCCGCCGTGAGATTCACGAAGTGACTTCATGAATGAACTCATTTTTTCTCCTCTTTGCCTTGTTTGTCGTCAGCCAAATATACAATATGTTATTATTATTGACAAGTGTTATGTTAGATATTTTTACATTTTGTGACTCGCATCACTTTTTCCAAGACAAACAATGGCTTTATCATGAATTTGACAGTTTTGTGAAATAACAATTATTATAAGCTAGCCCCCGTAATACTATATAAGGGGCAATAAGTATAATTAATTCATTTTGTTATTATTCTGGTAATTTGCTATAATTGTGATGTAATTTCTGATAAATGTTTTGTGTAGCCTATGGACAGAATTTCTAAAGCAAGAAGAAGTGCTAATATGAGCAGAATCAGGTCTAAAAATACTAAACCTGAATTACTCGTTAGAAAAGCTTTATGGAGCTTAGGATATAGGTACAGAATACATTATAAAGAATTGCCAGGAAAACCGGACATTGCTTTAACCAGGCTAAAGATTGCTATTTTTGTCCACGGATGTTTCTGGCACAGGCATAAGAATTGCATCGAAGCTTCAAAGCCAAAAACAAATTCTGAGTTTTGGGAAAACAAAATACGTATGAACATTGAAAGAGATAAGCGAAATATATCCCTAATTAAGGATTTGGGCTGGAAAGTTATTGTAGTTTGGGAATGCGAATTGAAAAATGATTTGGATATAAATAGAAAATTGTTGGAGAGGTTAATTGATGAGTAAAATTTCTGTTTTTTCTTTTTTTTCAGGTAGTGGCTTGCTTGATTTAGGATTCGAAGATGCTGGTTTAGAAACTGTTTTTGTAAATGAATATCATAAACCTTTTTTAGATGCTTATAAATATGCACGAAATAATATTGGTTATAAAGAACCAAAGTATGGTTATTCTGAATCAGACATCAATAATTATCTTGCAAAAGAAAATCAGAAATTCTTTATTGACGCTATTAACAAAGAACATTCTTTAAACCGGATTATTGGTTTTATTGGCGGTCCTCCCTGTCCTGATTTCTCAGTAGGTGGCAAAAACAGAGGTCGCCATGGGGATAATGGAAAACTTAGTGAAATATATATCGACCTTGTGTGTTCTCTAAAACCTGATTTTGTTTTATTTGAAAATGTAAAAGGACTTTGGAGAACAAAAAGACATCGTGAATTTTATGAAGAAATTAAAACTAAGCTACAGAATTCAGGTTATGTGACAACGGAAAAACTTGTTAATTCAATTGAATTTGGTGCTCCCCAGGATAGAGACCGAATCCTTTTATTTAGTATTAGAAAAGAAATTCTATCTAATATTAATCAAATCAATAGCTTTGATTGGGATAAGTCAAAAATCTATGATAAAAAGAACATATTTTCTTTACCATGGCCCAAAACAAACAAATTTGGAAAAAAAATAAACAAACCTGATGGTCTTCCTGAAGAACTGATGATTGATCACTGGTTTAAAAAAAACAATGTCTTAAATCACCCCAATGCGAAAGATCACTTTCAACCAAGATCCGGGCTAATCAGATTTCAAACTATTGACGAAGGAGACGTTTCAAAAAAATCTTATAAACGATTACATCGATACAGATATTCACCAACTGCAGCATACGGAAATAATGAAGTCCATTTGCACCCAACTAAGGAACGTCGAATCAGTGTTTCAGAGGCGCTTTCAATACAAAGTTTACCAAAAGAATTTGTTCTGCCCCCGGAAATGAGCTTAACAAATAAATTTAAAACAATAGGTAATGGGGTACCATATTTACTATCAAAAGGAATTGCCAACTCGATAAAAGACTTCATTACAAAAGTTGAAAAAGGGTAATAATATGAAAATTTCTGCAGGGAATTTAGTTAGCTATATTAACCAGCTTGATAAGAACACTGCCTATAATTATATAAATCAAAAAAACAAAGGATTAATCAAAATTATAAGAGTTGATTTTCCTGAAGGACCCATTGTAATAAGAAGGTGGGATTCATCAAAAGGTCAAATACCTGATACAGCAAAAGAAGAATCTATTTCATCACAAATGTTATGGAGGGTCGCAAATGCAATAGAAAACGATCTTCCAATCAATATTGATAGAATTCTAGGTGCCAGCTACAATACGAGATCTGTTTTAGA
Source organism: bacterium (assembly GCA_963676395.1). Taxonomy (GTDB): domain Bacteria; phylum Fidelibacterota; class Fidelibacteria; order Fidelibacterales; family Fidelibacteraceae; genus M50B103. The sequence goes on from OY781066.1 coordinate 800,233, forward strand.
GAGTTTATTGGCATATACTCCCACTTTTCATGTTACCTACCCGGGAAGGATTGAAACTGTAAAATCTTACTCAGATATTAAAAGAGGGCATAAACATATTGTTTGGTTACCCAACCAACCACACAACATTGGTGAAATACACGAAATAAAAACCGATAGAATAATTTCTGAAATTCCCTCTCAGCAAGCTGTATATGAAGCTTTGATTGTACCAGATGATTTTGCATCGGTATCCGAACATTCAATTGATATTGAAATTCAAAGACGCCATGCTCAAATTCAAGTTGCCTTAGTTCAAATTGGATTACAACTTGGATTCCGGACTTGGATTGCCCAGAATGATAAAGGTATCATGTATAATAATAAAAGACTGGCCGAAACAGAAGGAGTCATACCATCTCTTAATGATGAAAAATTAATAATGGCTCATCCCGATGCTGTTAAAGCAGCTTTACTTATTGATTGTATTTGGTTTAAAAATGGCAGATTAATGCCAGCTATTATGGAAATTGAATGTACTACAGGAATAACGAGTGGATTATCCCGAATGAAGAATTTTCAAGATAAATTTCCACCCTTCCCGACAAGATATGCAATAGTTGCTGCAGATGAAGACCGGCCAAAATTCCTTAAAGAGGCATCTAAAGATCAATTTAAATCATTAGAAGCTAAATTCTTCCCCTTCTCTGCTGTTGAAGAATTATATTCATTATGTCAAAGACGTAATATCCAAGGAGTAACTGAAAACTTTTTAGATTCTTTTATGGAAATTAATTAATTTGAATGAGTCAAAACTAAAAGCAGTTGATTTCTTTTGTTCCGGTGGTGGGATGAGTTATGGTATGCATCTTGCGGGCATTGAGGTGTTAGCAGGGATTGATTTTGATCCATCATGTAAGGATACTTATGAAGCGAACTTGCCAAATTCAAAATACATTTTAGCCGATATTACTCAACTTACGGTAGAAGACCTACAAAGACATATCAACATTAAGCGAAATGATAACGAATTGATATTGATTGGCTGCAGTCCATGCCAATATTGGACAATAATCAATACAAATAAATCCAGGTCTCAAAAATCTAAAAACCTTTTACATGATTTCAAACGTTTTGTTGATTATTATAATCCTGGATATGTTGTTGTAGAAAATGTTCCAGGTATATTGTCTAAAGACCACGAAAGTGGAATAAACGAGTTTATTGATGATCTTAAAGCAAAAGGTTATTTAGTTAAATCTAAAGTGGTTAATATGAATGAATATGGCGTTCCTCAAACCAGAAGAAGATTTTCATTAATTGCTACAAGAGTGGGTGAAGAAGAGATTTTTCCTAAAAAAACAGAAAAACCATATCCAATTGTATCTGAATTTCTTGGGGAAATAAATGGTTTCAAACCCATACCTGCTGGCAATATTGATAAAACTATTTTTGCACATACAACTGCAAATCTATCCGAAAAAAACTTAGCCAGAATTAAAGCCACAAAAAAAGATGGTGGCCTGAGAGAAGATTGGGCAAAAACAGACCTTCAGTTGGAGACTTACAAAAAAAGGAACAGAAATTCTTTCAAAGACACCTATGGGCGTATGAGTTGGGGAAAACCTTCACCAACAATCACAACCAAATTTCATAGTATCTCAAATGGTAGATTTGGACATCCGGAAGAAGACAGAGCGTTATCACTTCGTGAAGGTGCAACTCTTCAAACTTTCCCCAAAGATTTTATTTTTAAAACTAAAGGAATTGGTGCTACCGCAAAAATAATCGGTAATGCTGTTCCACCAGAATATGCAAGAAGAATAGGTAAAGCAATACAAGAAGGGAAAAAATATGGAAAATAATTCTGCGTTAGAAATGAAATTTGATCCTAATGTGATTAATCACCTTGGAATACAAATGTATTCAACACTTTCTCCCGTTATCGCTGAATTAATTGCAAATTCCTATGATGCTGAATCAGAAAAAGTATCAATTTATTTAAATGACAAAGATGAGAAAGAAATTATTATAGAAGATAATGGTCACGGTATGAATTTTAACGACATAAATGATAAGTTTTTAAAAATTGGCCGTGATAGAAGAATAGATGAGGGCTCTTCAAAAAGCCTAAATGGAAAAAGAAATGTTATTGGTAAAAAAGGCATAGGTAAATTATCCTTTTTTGGAATTGCAAAAAATATTGCCATTGAAACATATAAAAATAGTCTAATGACATCATTCGAATTGAATTGGGATGAATTAAAAAGACAGGGAAATATAAGTGGCAAATATATGCCAAGGGTAATTGAACATAATAAACCTTCAGATAAAAAGCACGGTACAATAATTAAACTGACTCAGATAAACAGAAAATCAAAATTTGATGCACAAGGTCTAGCCTACTCACTTTCCAAGTCATTTATTATTTTTGATGAAGATGATTTTAATACTTATATTATTTATAATGGTGCAAATATTGAAGATTCGCCCATATCAAATGAATTAAGGTATAGAGCTATTGACAAATACTTGGAATGGGATTTCCCACTTACTGAGAACAAGGTTGAAAGTGATTACGAATATAAAGATAAAATTACAGGAAAAATTGTAGCCACAAAGGAGAAAACTATTCCTGAAAAAATGAAAGGAATAGCTCTTTTCTCAAGAGGAAAACTAGTAAATGACTATTCATTTTATGATGTCAAAGCAACCAGCCATGGATATTCATATATTTCTGGATGGTTAAATATTGACTTTATCGAAGAATTTTCTGATGATGTTATATCTACAAACAGACAATCTTTAAATTGGGAATTAGAAAATACAGCAAAATTAAAGGTATATCTTCAAAAAGTAATTCGAGCAATATATAATGAACAAAGCAAACAAAAGAAATCGGATAAAATAACCGCCCTGAAAACTGAATCTGGTATAGATTTAGATAAATGGCTTTCAAGTTTACCTGGTCATGAAAAAACATTAGCTAAAAAAATATCTGATATCATATTAAACGCACAAGGAATCGAGTTCACAAAATCAGTTGAATTAATCAAATATGCAAGGGATTCTTTTCAATTTGAAGCATTTAAGGAACTAGCAAATGAAATTGATCAGACTGAATTTGAACAACCTGAAAAAATCATTAATTTGTTCAAAGAGTGGGAAATTATTGAATCACGAGAAATGTACAAAATAGCACAAGTCAGGCTCGAAACAATAAATAAATTCGATCAACATATTAAAAATAATTCTAAAGAAGTTCCAGAATTACATCAATTTTTAAAACAATTTCCATGGATACTGGACCCCCGAATAATGAATTTTAAAGATGAAGTTACGTATTCAAAATTACTTAAAGATAACTTTGTAGATACTACTTTGGATGACAAAGATAGACGCATTGACTTTCTCTGTCAGAAATTCGCAGATAACTTCTTTATTATTGAATTAAAAAGACCACAAAAAACTGTTGGCATGAAAGAATTAGATCAGGCTTTAGATTATGTTTCTTTTATAAAAGGGAAATTAAGTAACGAATACCCAAACAATATAAGTTGTTATATTATCGGAAATAATCTTTCGCCATTAGATAAGGTAAATACCCTAGCTGATTCATTAAGTAAAAATCATATAGTATATTTCAAATCCTATGAAGAATTATTATGTAACGCAAGAAATTATCATCAAGAATTTATTGACAAATATGAAAGTTTTGAGAAATAGGGTAACAGCTTAATATACTTCATTCTATCCGGCTTTGCCCCTGCAACGGACTTGTCAACGACTAACCTGTCACTCTTTAGCTAAAGTAAGCGATCATAGTTTAATATATTTCCCGCCTTCGCATAAAGCTACGGCGAGCAAGCATCTTTATTTACAATTTTACATACTTCATTCTCACAGGCTTCTGGCTACCTGCCTCTTTCAACGAAATAATATACATACCTGCCGGTAAGCTCTGAATATTGATATTCTTCTGTGTACCATTGGCGCTTCCGTTATAGACCATCTTCCCCGCCAAATTATACATATTGATCTCCATCAAAATAATTAACAATTTACAATCCACTGATCACAAAGATTCGCACAGATTACATTCATCAATACATACTCTGCGAAAATCTGTGGGATCTGTGGATGTTTTTATTGAAATATCAGTGAGGTTTCCGTGATATATTTATTAAGGTAATCTTTCGCCAAGTCCAATAAGTCTTCCGCGGCATCCATATCGTAGGCGCCCCGGGCACTTTGAGTCACATGGGATTTTGTGTAATATTCACCCGAGACCAGTTCATCGTTGGAGGTATTGGCAAGGTACAGCAATGTTTGGGCACCTTTTTCCGGGGACATGCCAAAACCGGAGAACAGCAGTTTCATCATACCCGGCCCTGAGCGATCGATATCCGTGTTCACCAATCCGGGATGCTGAGCGTAGATACCAATGCCGTCCTCGGCGAATCGCGGCGCCAGCAGGCGGGTCAGTAGGATAAGTCCGAGCTTGGATTGTCGGTAAGCCTGCCAGGAAACATATCGTTTATGCTTGAATTCCGGATCCTTCAAATCCATCTTGCCTATATGAAAATTCGACGATGTAAAAATTACTTTGGGTTCCAATGCCTTTTTAAACGCCGGAAGCAGTAAGTGGGTAATAAGCATGGGGGCCAGCAGATTGACCTGCCAGGTCATTTCGATCTTATTCCGACTTTGACCGAAGTGATAAGCCATGACGCCCGCATTATTGATCAGCACATCAATATGATGATAGCTTTCCAAGATCTCTTCGCAAGCCATGGTGATGGATTCGAAAGAGGCCAGGTCGCACTCCACCAGTTCGATGCGGCCTTTGCCATCCGGGAAGCCGTTACGGTAATCATCCAGTAAATCCGCGCCTTTGCCTTTGTTTCGACTGGTCGCGATCACTACCGCGCCATCGGCGGCCAATTGCAAAGCGGCAGCCTTACCTATCCCGGAGGTTGCTCCGGTAATAACAATGTAGGTTGAATTTGGCATGGGATCTCCTTCGGAATTAATCGAATGATTGAATAAGCAAATTAATCTAAAGTCCGGGGAATTGCAATGGAAGAATTTTCGGGTGATTTTTGTAACCTGCTCCACAATATCGGATGATGGGGTTTTGTTTGGAAAAATTATTATATATCTTGTGGATATGAAAAAATGATCCCAAAAGAAAAAGTGGCCAATCGCCGCCAAATTTCATAGAAATATTTTCTGATAGCATACAGGCATTATAAAATTGGTAATTGGAGATCTCTCCACTTCGGTCGAGATGGCATATTACAGGTGCCTTACGCCTTTACTCGTTACTCGTCCCCTTTTTCACCGCCACTACCACATTCCTATTTATGCTTTGATCAACCCGATGCGTAAAATCGCGATAAGGCGCTTCTTGAAAAACGCTAAGACCATGCTCATCCAACAGCTTTGCCACCTCATGATATCTCATGGTGAATTCATTAAACGCCAGCACAATACTACCTTTTGTTTTTAGCAAGTTCAACCATGCCGGCAGTGCTTCTTGCAATAATTCCAAGGGTGAACGAGAGCGTTTATCTGTACGAGAACCATGTTGCACGCCATAAGGCAGATCAGCTACGATCATATCCACACTTGCCTTACGCATCAGCTCATCGGCAATGCGCGTGTCAGCCGAGTACATGTTTAGTGTTTGCTTTTTGCCTGCCTTGTAATCCTTGGCATCGGCAGCACATTCCAACTTAAAGCTCGAAGCTTTCTTGCGCCCTTTTTCGTCATTCATATTGGCGCTGGTCAGCGAATGTTTATATCGTCCCTCTTTCATATATCGTTGCAGAAACACTTGCACCTCATGCGTCCATTTATCATTTACTTCCACTCCGCTCACATGCATACCTCGCATTAGCGCTTCGTACAGGGTCGTCCCCTTCCCGGCAACCGGATCCAGCAAATGCATATTTTCCGTATGTGTACGGCAGGCCGAAATGGCGAGATTCACCAACAATCGCGTAAATTGTTCATTGGTTTTCCCGTTATATTTCAGTATCTGCACCATACTTTCAGGGAAAACATGAAAATCAGGAACACTCAAAGGTCTCAACAACTCTCCCTCATTCTTAAAAAGCGCATAAAAGATCGAGCTTGAACCAATTGTCAGGAGTTCCTTGGATGTCCATTCTTTGTCTGCAGAAATTTGCAAAGCGGCCGGCAAATGCCCCTTGCTTTCTTCGATATTTCCAATACCCAGATCAAATTTTTCAGATAAGGCCCGGAGCTCTAGAATGGATATTTTCAAGGCAGCATCAAGATAGATGCGATTATGGCCGGGATTTGCAAGGAGTGTGTATGTATTCATATTATCCTTATTATTTTGAACATTCGATCGTTAAATAGTTTTTATGAATTCATTCAAAGCCAAGAGCAAGGTCTTTTTATCTTCAGCTTTTAAAACCAGCTCGCCATTGATCACATGCTCATCAAAACTTGGAAGAGAAAAACTTGATGTCAGCTTTCCGCCCCAACGGGCCAGCAATACCTCACTTACATGCTCAAGGTTAGTCCTTGCACCGCGCGCTCCGGGAGATGTTGCCAATAAGCACACGGGTTTATTTTTTAAAGTCGGTTTTTCAATACGCGATATCCAATCCATAGTATTCTTGAACACCGGTGTGATACCGCTATTATATTCAGGCAAGGAGATCAGCATGCCATCAACTTCCTTGAACAGTTCATTTAATTTCAACATCGTATCGGGAAATTCACCGGCTTGTTCCAGATCCCAAGAATACATAGGCGCAGGAAAATCCTTTAAATGTATGATATTTAAATTTACATCCTCAAGACAATGAGCGGCGTATACTGCCAAACGCTGGTTTATCGATGTAGAAGAATTTGATCCGGAAAAAACAAGAACGGTCTTCATGGGTAATCCCTTTATTATATTTATCTAAATATGAGAAATTTTATTGAATAAATCAATAAACTTGGTAGTCGAGAATTGAGAATATAATTTGAGCAAAGAATGGTCTATATCGTTCCCCATCATATAATTCTTACAAAAGGCAACTATATAAATCACCCCAAATAAAAAAGGGAGGCTCACTCCAATGCCAAGACTTCGGAGCGCAGGCCGCCTCCCCAACTTTTTAACTTAGTTTTAAATACGATTTACTGTTCTTGTAAGGCCATAATGAATTCATCGGCCTGTTTAATGGCGGATTCCAATTCAGCAACAAGACGGTCGACATTGGTTTCAACACTGACCAATTCGCTGGATAATCCGGCAATAGCCGAAGCATTTAAATTATGCTTCATAAATAATACCTGATCGCGCAAAGGAGCTAATGCGGGTTCCAATCTTGCTTCGGCTCGAAGCATGGCTGAGATCAACTCGGTATATTTCAATTGAGTTTCGTCTAATTTTTTCTTTGATGCGCGTCGTAAGACATCAGAATTGTAAAGTGAGATCTCTTCTTCCCATTCTTTAAAGAGAGCTTGAGATACATCTTCGATAGCCAGAATGCGTTTCTTAACCTTTCCAGCTTCCGATTCTGTACGTTCGAGCGTCGTATTCAGCTTATTATATTCTTTTTCAAGATTACCGCCGTCAAAATTCACGACTTCTTTAAACTGCTCAAGAGTTGTTAAAAACTGTTCTTTTGCATCATTTTGAGTATCACGAGCCGCTTCCACACGATCAACCATAATTTCGCGTTTTGGCTTACCCATTTTTTCCATGGCATCGTAATAAAAATTAGCACACGATGTAAAAACGAATACAACCAATAACAGAACTAATAAATTCCTTTTCATAATATGCCTTCCTTTATTTGTTTTAAATAATTTAAAGATGAAATGAGGAATTATCAAATAATTCTCCAAGTAAAAATGGAGAGCCGCAACAATGCTATGGCTCATATAAACCGGGTAAACACATAGAGCTACCCTTGCAATTAAAAATATTTAACCAAAAATTGACGTCTTCCTATTCAAATATGCCTGCACCGCTTTTTCGGCAGCTGCTTCGCCATAGGCGATAATCTCCTTGGCTTTATAGAAATCAAAAGAACTGTAGCTATCAATGGGTAAATGGATCTCAATATCCGCCGGAGCAACCTGCAAAGTGAGCATAGACATTTGATTTATCATTAGGGCAACGGTTTTATCCGTAATATTCATGGATGTAAGTCTCTCATTTTTGTGATTATTTTTTTCAAACAATTTTTCGACTTTTTCGAGAACTTTCTTTAAAGCTTCCGGTGTTTCTCTATCACGTTTTTTATCTTTGGCCGGTATAGGAAGGGTATAATTATCAGGATCTGTATCATTAATGCTGACGGCAATTAACATATCGCCACGTTTACGATGAATGCGATTAGTGGGAAGGGGGTTGACTACACCTCCATCGACATAATAATGCCCGTCGACCACATGTGGTGTAAATACGGCGGGGATGGAAATTGAAGCGCGAATAGCATCGTATAATTTTCCGCTCTTAAACACCTTTTCATCACCGGTTTTAATATCTGTTGCAATGGCGCAATACGGAATATTTAAATCTTCGATATCCCTATCCGGGATTAATTCTTTTAATTTCGCAATGACCTTATCGCCTTTGATCATACCACCCGGACCGAGATTAATATCGATATATTTCAGCATTTCACGCAGGTCTACAGTATCCATAAAATCAATAAAATTCTCAAGTTCCCCCGTACAATACATTCCTCCGATTAAAGATCCCATCGAAGCTCCGGCAACCGAATGGATATTAAAACCATATTTTTCCAAAACTCTAATGACACCCACATGAGCAAAACCTCTAGCACCTCCACTTGCAAGAACCAGAGCAACATCTTTTCTTTTAGCCATTAATTATTCCTTTTTTATTGAAATATAATTTATATAGATGTTGGGATAAAAACAATATCTATGACCTTGGTTTTTAAGTGGGAACTCATTATGTTGAGCTCGAATCGATCATTTTAAGTTGGACACGCCCAACTCTTGGTTTAATAACAAAAATATTGATTAGATTTTTCCCCTTGAATTTCCATGTAAAGATATTAAATTTACAACCGCTGAGGCTTTGGGATTGCGGGGTAAGAAAGCAACCCGAAAAGGAGCTGATGATGAAAACAATAAAAGCTATCCACTCCTACAAAGAGTTAGAAGTGGAACTAAAGAGTGCCGAAACGGTCTACCTCCTCCTCTATAAAAAAGGATCGGATGCCAGCGATTGTGCCTATGGGAATATTCGTTTGGCAGCAGAAAAGGCAAACGAACTCACACTACTTTGTGCGGATGTGAACACGGTTCGTGATATTCATGAGCACTTTAATATCACTTCCGTGCCAAACCTATTGGTATTTGACAATGCTCAACTCAAAAATGTGATCAAAGGTTGCAATGAAAACGATTACTATAACTCAGTTTTCGAGCAACTTAGCATTTCGCAACCAAAGGCTGCAGAGGAGAAAAAAAGCAAACGCGTTACAGTCTACACAACGCCGACCTGTTCCTGGTGTACCACTCTTAAAAACTACCTTAAGGAAAAGGGTGTGCAGTTTAGAGATGTGGACATATCCAGAGACACGAAAGCGGCTGAAGATTTGGTGAGACGATCGGGACAACGCGGCGTTCCGCAAACCGATATCAATGGACGCATCGTCGTCGGTTTTGATAAACCTAAATTAAACGAGCTGTTAGAGCTCAGATAAAAAATACAGAAAGGAATGATAAATGAAAGAATTACAACCGGTAAATCCATATGTTCTTCTAGAAATCAACGAAGAAAAAGGTGAACAAAAAACAGCATCTGGCTTGATCATCCCCGATACAGCCAAAGAAAAAAAGACAAGCGCCAAAGTGATGGCCGTTAGCAATATTGAAAACTGCGAAATTGCAGTCGGCGATATTGTTCTTTATAAAAACTATTCCGGTGACGAAATTGAATATGCAGGCCAAAAATATCTGCTTATCCAATATGCCGATATCTTAGCAAAGGTTGTTGAAACCGAAAAAATATAAACTAACGAATAGTAAATTATGAATCGGGCTCCTTCGGGAGCCTTTTTTATTATTTAAAAATGAGCTGTTAATACAATTAACAGGAAAATAAATTTATTATGAAATTTTATGACGAAGGTCACATTCAATAAATATCTATTTCAATCTTCCTTAAAAATTCGTATTTTTCAAGATGTTAAAAGGATAAAAAGGACTACATGAGCTATAAGATCCAATTGGACATATTTGAGGGCCCGGTCGACCTGCTCTTGTACTTTATCAAGCGCGACGAGATAAATATTTATGATATTCCCATCATGAAAGTTACGAAAGATTATCTTGAATATTTAGATATGATGACCACGCTCAATCTCCAGGTTGCCGGTGAATTCGTCGCTATGGCCGCCATGTTAATGCGCATTAAAGCAAAAATGCTTATTCCCCGCATCAAAGAAGGTATCGAGAACGAAGAGATCGAAGATCCTCGCAATGAATTGGTTCAGCGACTTCTTGAATACCAATACTTTAAAGAAATTGGCGGCGAGTTACAGCAATTGGAAAGCAAACATGCCGGAGAATTTAGACGTAAGCCCAATTGGAATTATATTGATCATGATATCATGCCCGAAGATGCGCTATCTCATATTTCTCTTTTTGATATCTTAAATGCCTATAAGCAAGCACTTGAACGCATGCCTAAAGATGCGAACCCTCATGAAGTTGAGCAAGAAAGTGCCAATATTGCCGATCAGGTTGATTTTATTTATTCTCATCTGCATAAATCACCGCGCGTGAATTTTTCTACTCTGGTTAAGGAGATTAAAACCAAGGTCACATTAATTGTTACGGTAATCGCACTTCTTGATATGATGAAAAACAGAATGGTGAGAGTGCTTCAGGCAACAACCTTTGATGATTTTATTATTGAACAACGTGAACCCGGAGACGAAAGTGCCTAATCATACAACAATGCTCGACATGCAATTAGTAGAGGCTCTTCTTATTGCAACAGATGTTCCGCTAACCGCTGAACGACTGAATGAAAGTACCGATGAAGGTCATCGCATTGATCTTGACGCTACCGTTGAAGCCTTGAACGAACGTTACCAAGCCAATCAACATGCTTTTCATATCATGAAAGTCGGTAAAGGTTACCAGATCGTAACCAATAACACATACGAAATCGTGGTTAGAAATTATATCAATCGCAATGTCCGGACTCGCCTAACCTACGCCGCACTTGAAACTCTGGCTGTTATTGCTTACAAACAACCGATATCAAAACCCGAGATCGAAAGAGTCCGCGGCGTTAATTGTTCAGGTGTGCTTTCAACCCTTCTCGAAAGAGAGTTGATCACCGTTTCGGGTCGTTCCGAAGCGCCGGGCCGCCCTTTACTCTATTCTACTACCGATGAATTCTTAAGATATTTTGGATTGGCCAGTCCTTCGGACCTCCCAAGAACTCGTGAATTGGATGAATTATTCCGCTCACAAGAGAACGAACCTCAATCTTTGGAAGAAACAAAAACCCAGGATCCCGACCCGGCTGACGCTGAAATGAAAGATAAAGAACAAGACCTGACTCAGGAAAAGAACAATGCTCCGGAAGCTTAGCGTAAACAATATCGCAATCATAAAAGAAATCGAAGTTAAACTCGGTAAAGGTCTCACTATGCTCACCGGTGAAACAGGTACAGGAAAATCAATTATTATTGATGCTCTTGGACTGGTACTGGGAAATCGTGCCGATTCATCCATGGTTCGTCACGGCAATGATAAATCGGTGGTCGAAGCGCATTTCGATACCCTGGCAATAAATCCGGAGGTCAAAAAAGCACTCGAAGATGCACAATTGGAGTATTCGGGCGGTGATATCATCATTCGTCGAGAAGTAAACGCTAAAGGAAAATCTCGCGCCTTTTTCAATGATGAGCTTATTCCCCTGGCAGCTTTAAAGGTCATCGGCGCTAATTTGGTAGAAATGCACGGCCAACATGAAAACCAGAAATTATTCAAACCTAAAAATCATTTACTCTACCTTGGAAAGTGTGTTACCGATCGTCAAAGTATTTTAGAGTATCGAGAATCATACCAATATTTCAAGCAACAACTACGCAGATATCAAGAATTGTTACAGCATCGCGACACCTACCTTCGTGAACGCGAGCTACGGGAATTTCATTATAAAGAATTAAATGAGATCAAACCCAAATTCGGGGAATTCAATACCATTGAGAAAGAATTACAGCTACTTGAAAACAGCTCAAAACTTGCCGGTTCCGCCGATACTCTAGCACGTGCTTTATACGAAGATGATGATGCAATTATACATCAGATTGAGGTCTTAAAGCAAAGTATACAGGAAATCCTTCGCGTAGATGAAAAGCAGCAAGAAAGTTTTAAAGAATTGCAATCGGCTCTGATCTCACTCACTGAAGTCGGTCGCAATATGAGCGAATACCGCGACGGTATGGAACACGATCCTGAGAAATTATCATCACTACAGGACCGCATGGGGTCCATTAACTATCAGATGCGTAAACATAACATGGATTTCGATCAGCTTTGTGAATATTACGAACAACTCAAAGATGAAATGAGTTCCGAGGCAGACTATGAAACCCGCCTGAATGCTCTTTCGAAAACACTTGAAAGTGCTCGAAATGATCTTACCCAAAAAGCCGTAACTTTTCATAACATTCTTGTAAAAACCGCAGAAAGTTTTTCACGGGATATTGAAGCTCGCTTACAACTTCTTGGTATGCCCAATGCAAAATTTCAGATTCAGTTAAAACAAAAAGAGACCGAATCCCTATCATATATCCTCTTTGAAGGGAAGCAAATTGAGCCCGGTATCAATGGAATTGATGAGGTCGAATTTCTCATCATTACCAACCCCGGGGATAATTTTAAACCACTTATCAAGATCGCGTCCGGTGGAGAGATCTCACGTATTATGCTTGCGATCAAATCCGTTCTTGCCGAACATGACGAGATGCCAACTCTGATTTTTGATGAGATCGACACAGGTATTTCCGGACGTGTTGCTCATGTTGTAGGCGAACAGATCCGGGAACTTGGCAAACACCACCAGATATTATGTATTACCCACCTAGCACAAATCGCATCAATGGGTGAACGACATTTCCGTGTAGATAAAGAGGTCAAAGGTGATGAAACCTTTGCAAAGATCAAAGTACTAAGCACACAAGATAGAATCAAAGAGATAGCATATCTGGTCGGTGGTGAAAAACTATCCGAAGCCAGTCTTAAAACCGCAGAGGAGTTACTAAACCCCGCATGATCTACGAACTTATTGCACAAGACACCATTGCTAAAAGATTTCAAGGACTGATTAACTCAGGCCGTATTGGATCAGCTTATTTATTTTCCGGTCCCGAAGGTGCAGGCAAAGCAGCCATGGCACTTAATTTATCTGCCAATTTACTCTGCCAAACACCCAAAGATGGTTTAGCTTGCGGTGAATGCGCCTCCTGTAAAAAAATGAAAAGCATGAATCATCCCGATATGCATTTTATCCATATTATGCCCAAAGCAAAATCACCTTCTAATACAGACCCTTATGCCGGTTTAAGCGAGGCAGACTATGAAAGTATTCGGCACGAGCGTGCCGAACTGGGAAAAGACCCCTACAAAGGCATTAATATCCCGGGTGCAAAACAAATACTTATCTCGCAAATGCGTCATATAAAAAAAGAACTGGCAATGAAACCCACTGAAGGTGGACGGCAAGTCGTATTAATTCTAGAAGCGCAGTTGGCAAACACCGAATCTTTCAATTCACTGTTAAAAGTACTAGAAGAACCGCCTCCGATGACCACGTTTATACTTACAGCATCATCATTAGAACTGGTGCCCTCAACTATTCGATCTCGCTGTCAGAATGTTAAATTCAATCCGGTGCCTGACCTTAAGCTTGTAGAATACCTAATCTCTAAAGGACTTGATGATTCTAATGCCCAACGCGTTGCCCGCTTATCGGGTGGTAACGTTAAGCAAGCCAAACTGCTAATGGAGGCAGATTTTTCTAAAGTTGACTCAACCATTCTTGATTTTTGGCGCATCATGATGGCAGGCAAGATTAACGGACAATGGGCAACTCATGCCGACATCGGAATATTAATCGATGAGTATACGGCTATGGCAAAAGCTGATCCTTCGGGCTTTGCCAATCTTATGCGATTTATGGCATTTTGGCTAAGGGATGCTCAGTTATTTGATGCCACAGGCACTCAAGATCAACTGATCAACACTCACCTTATCAAAGAATTGACTTCTTTTGTGAAATTCTATCCGGGTTTCCCCTATTACGAAACCATAAGAAAAATAGAGAATATCATTCGTGATGTAAAAATGAACTTATATATCCCCGCTTTACTGGCAGATCTTTTTCTTGAGATAAGACATCAATTGCTGGAAAGCAGAAAGGCAGCAAATGCGACTAAATAAATTCCTGGCCCACTGCGGAGTGGATTCCAGACGAAACTGTGATGAACTGATCTTTGAAGGCCGCGTTCAGGTGGATGGTGAAACCTTTACTAACCCCGGTGCACAAGTCGATGAAAATTTTTCCGAAATTCGCGTTGACGGCGAGATTGTAAAACTCAAAAACAATTACACATACCTCAAACTACATAAACCCAAAGGTTACGTTACCTCAAGATCTGATCCACATAATCCCTTAACGGTTATGCAACTTCTTCCGAATGTGCTTTCGGTTGTCCCCGTAGGCAGATTAGACAAAGATACAACCGGTGTATTGCTATTCACCGATGATGGTGACCTTAATTACAAACTTACTCACCCAAAACACGGTGTAGAAAAAGAATACGAGGTCATCTTAAAAAATGAACCCGATGAAGGTTTGGAGAGCGAATTGCCAAAAGGTATTATGCTTGATGACAATGGGGAACGCGTTAAAGGTCATGCCGAGGCACTGGATCGTAAACGCATGCATTTTAAAGTTGTGTTAAAAGAAGGCAAGAAACGTGAAGTAAAGCGTATTTTCAGACATTATAATTCTCGTGTCACTCGTTTGCATCGCAATACATTTGCCGGCATTACAGCCAACGAATTGGCACCCGGAAAATGGAAAAGACTAACGGCTAAAGAGGTTGATACCTTGAAAAAATTGGTAACATAATATCTATCGAATGTAGTGTGATATTCTAGGGGCGATTTCTTAATCGCCCTTTTTTATTTGACCGGAATAATTTCCCAAAAATATAGAATAATAATATAGGGGCACAAAATAATGCGCCCCTACACTTTCATAAACAATCATTATATTTATTCTATGATCAATCCTGCCAAATTCAACATCGTCTCTACGGCTTTCTTATAATCACCTACCGGTTCAATAAGAGCTGTATAAAACACATCGAATTTTCCGCTTTTTAAACCTATGCTCATTTTTCGGCTTCGCGATCCGGTGATATAGGCCGAAAGAGTATCCGGTTCGGGTGATAGATCTATTGTTACATCATATTTTGCAGAAATATGCTCTAAATAGACATCTTTCACAGGGAAGGGTTTTTTCAAATTAACCGGATACCGAAGCACTTCAACTCGATCAATATCTGTTACATTTTCCTGTCCACCGACAATAAGCGTTACATCAATATCGTTGTTCTTAATTCTATTTACACAATCTAACGCCGATTTAAAATGCTTGTGATTCCGAGGCATGCAAATACATACAGACCTTATACTGTTCACCTGTTCTTGCATAGACACAGGCTTGGAAAATGATAGTACTTTCTTTTGTTGTTTCAATAAAAACAACCATAGATCGAATTGTTGTTTTTCCAGGATCATTACAAAATATACCTACTTAAGTCGTCATCCGTGACAATATTTTCAAGTGATTTCTCAACATCCTCGGATGTAACAGTAATTTTCTCCCGACCATCGGGAGCATTGAACATGATATCATCAAGAATTTGGGTCATGATGGTATGCAAACGACGTGCACCGATATTTTCGGTTTTATCATTTACTTCCGTAGCCTTTGCAGCAATTTCATGAATTGCATCTTCTTCGAAAATCAGTTCAACATTTTCCGAACCCAACAAAGCTTGATACTGTTTGATCAAAGCATTTTGCGGACGCGTTAAGATCTGTACGAAATCATCAGTGCTCAAGCTATCCAATTCCACACGGATCGGAAAACGTCCCTGAAGTTCAGGAATAAGATCCGATGGTTTAGCAGTATGAAATGCGCCGGAAGCAATAAATAGAATATGATCCGTTTTAACAAAACCGTAACGAGTTTTAACCGTAGACCCTTCCACAATTGGAAGCAGATCACGCTGTACACCCTGACGGCTTACATCGGCACCTTTACTTTCAGTGGAAATAGCGATCTTATCGATCTCATCAATGAATACAATACCATGATGTTGTACACGATCGATCGCTTCTTCCTGCACCTTGGTTTTATCAACCAGTTTTTGAGCTTCTTCATCAACCAATAATTTCCGGGCTTCAGGCACCTTAACTTTTCTCTTTTTCGGTCCTTTTTTCTTACCACCAAAAAGATTCCCCATAGCTTCATTAAGAAAATCACCCGTTTCACCGTCCATCATATCACCTCCCATGCCTTCCATGGGCCCCATGATAGATATACCGGCTATGCTGGGAGATTTAGGTTTGACGTCGATATCAACATAACGATCATCAAATTTACCTTCAAGGTACATCGCTTTTAAACGATCGCGGGTTTTATCAATGCGCTCAACTTCATCTTCATCTAGTTTTTCTTTTTTCTCAACAGGAAAAAGCAGATCCATCAAACGAGCATCTGCCAGTTCTTCTGCACGCTGCTTTACCATTTCCTCGTGTTCTTTTTCAACCATATCCACGGCCATATAAGTCAGATCACGAATGATGGATTCTACATCTCGACCGACATAACCGACCTCGGTGAATTTAGTGGCTTCAACCTTAATAAAAGGTGAATCCGCCAATGCTGCCAGGCGGCGGGCAATTTCTGTTTTACCTACACCGGTCGGGCCTATCATAATAATATTATTAGGTGATATTTCGTTGCGAATGGATTCATCGGCCTGCTGGCGACGCCAGCGGTTTCGCAAAGCGATAGCAACAGAGCGTTTCGCTTTATTTTGACCGATCACATAACGATCCAGTTCTTCAACAATTTCTTTAGGTGTCATTGATCTCATTTATCTAACTCCAGAACTGTAATGTTATCGTTTGTATATATGCAGATGGACCCGGCGATCTCCAGACTTTTCCTAGCGATCTCGGCCGCACTCAATTCGGTATTTTCAAGCAAACCACGAGCAGCCGCCAGAGCAAAAGAACCACCCGAGCCGATGGCATAGAGATCATCGTCGGAATCGATCACATCTCCGCTTCCGCTAAGGATGTAACCTTTTTCGTTATCCATCACAATTAAAAGAGCTTCAAGTTTTTGCAAGTATTTATCCCGGCGCCATTCCTTGGTCATTTCAACCGCCGCACGAGTTAAGTCACCCTTATACTCTTTAATCTTATTTTCAAATTTTTCAAAAAGAGAAAAAGCATCAGCCGTGGCACCGGCAAAACCTGCCAGCACTTTTTCACCATAGAGCTTTCTCACTTTTACAGTCTTCGCTTTCATGACCGTATTTCCCAGGGTCACCTGTCCATCGCCTGCAATCGCGGCTTTACCATTTCGGTGAACCCCCAATATCGTTGTACCATAGATCGTATCCATGTTCAATTCCTTTTATGTTTTACGCCGTTCGCGTGAGCCGAGAATCCCCATTTTTTCCCGATACTTTGCAACCGTTCGGCGCGCAATGTTATATCCCTTCTCCGTCAAAGCGAGTTGCAATGCTTCATCGCTCAGCGGCTTAGTTTTGTCCTCACTCTCAATGATCTTCATCAGATCCCCTTCAAGGTCTCTGGTCGAGGCCTCCATCCCGTCACTGCGCTCAGTCTTCTCACTAAAGTAATAACGCAGTTCATAATTGCCTGTGGGTGTTTGCATATATTTACCATTCACCACCCTTGATACTGTCGAGATATCCAATCCGGTATCTTCTGCGATATCTTTCATGACCATGGGCAAAGGATGTTCCCGCTTTCCGGAAAGATAGTCTTGTTGCCTGCGCACAATTGCCGAAGCAATAGCGATCATGGACTGCTTGCGCTGCTCGATGGCCTTGATAAACCATTCTGCAGCCTGCTTATGATTACTTAAATAACTTTTTGTGTTTTTGTCAATATCTTTTGTATTTATCATGGATAAATATGTATCCGACAAGCGAATGCCGGGTGTTCCACTCTCGATCAAAGCAACAAAATAATGACCATCTTTATGCCTTAACACGAGGTCCGGTACGATCGTCTTTTTCATAAAATCATCATGTCCGGCGGCCGGTCGAGGATTCAGTTTTGCGATCTGCTCTTCAGCGTAAGCCATATCCTCTTCACTCAATTCAAGCTTATCACAAACTTTATCAATCTCCCCATTCATATAATCTTCGAAACATTCTTCAATGATCTCAATCACATAAGGTTCTTCGTAATTTGCTTTCAACTGCAAGAGCATGCATTCTTTCAAATCACGTGCTCCTACGCCGGGAGGCGCCAGTTTTTGGATCTGAAACAATACAGATTCCGCTTTTTTCGGTTCCACCGAAAGCTTATATGCGATGTTCGTAATGGGTGTTGGTAAAAAACCATCTTCATCCAATGAACCGATGATCTCCTCGGCTATCATGATCTCTTCATCGTTTAGGCCTGATTCCTTGATTTGCTTCAACAATCTCTCAAAGAAATCAAGTTCTTCGGCCTGAGTAACCTCTATCACATCCAATGCCGAATTTCGTGGAGCGGAGATATGTGATGTTTCATCAGCCCAGTCGGTCGATTGTCCTTGAGTTTCAGCATTCGCGGGAGCGGTATCATCAAGTTCTAAAAGGGGATTTTTTTCTATTTCTTCAAGAATAGCTTTCTCAATATCTGATTGGGATAACTGTACCAATCGAGCCACCATGAGCTGCATGGGTACCAATTTTTGTAACTGTTGTTGAGATAAGCGCTGTTTCATGATCGATACTAACGGTCCAGCTTGAACTTAGCTCCAAGATAGAGCCGTCTAGCCTCCGGGTCGTTCGCAAGAAATTCAGCCGTACCTGCATTGAGGATATTCCCCTGATACAGCAGATAGGAGTGGTCGGTGATCGAAAGTGTTTCGTGCACATTGTGGTCGGTAATAATCACACCGATACCACGATCTTTCAGGCGTACAACCATTTCTTGAATATCTTCCACGGCAATTGGGTCAATACCCGCAAACGGTTCATCAAGAAGTATAAATTTAGGATTGGTAGCTAACGCACGTGCGATCTCTGTCCTCCGGCGCTCACCGCCGCTAAGGGTAAAACCTTTACCTTTGCGCACATGTTCCAACTTAAACTCTTCTATAAGGGAATCGATCTTCTCGCGAATGACTTTTTTGTCTTTGTAATACATTTCTAAAACAAGACGAAGATTATCCTCTACAGATAATTTTCTAAACACAGAGGCTTCCTGGGCAAGATAACCGATACCTTTTTGTGCACGCTTGTACATAGGCAGATGAGTAATATCTTCGTCGTCAAGATAGATATGTCCCTGATTCGGCCGAACCATTCCGGTGATCATATAAAAAGATGTGGTTTTCCCGGCACCATTAGGACCGAGGAGACCAACAACTTCACCGGTTTTTGCCTTAATATCAACCTCGTTCACCACTCTGCGGCGACCATAGATCTTTATCAGTTTCTCGGCACGTAAAATTGACATTTTCTTTCCTATTCATACATTATCAATAAATGCAACCAATAAAAATACAATGTTTGGCTGGGGAATAAAACTCTTTTATTGGGATTGTGACGAGTGTCACTTTTCAGTGAATGGTTAAACCGAGTCGGTTGTGAATCAAGTGAACCGAGTCGGTTGGGAATCAGGTGAACCGAGTCGGTTAAATTTAGTAAACGGTATTATATGAAATCATTCGTCAAATTCCCGCACGGTTTTACCGAGAGGATTAAAGATGGTCCAATTCTCAAATTCAGTATCTGAGATAAAATCTGTACCGTAAAGCGTATCTTCTTTAGAAAATATTTGAATGGCTCCATTGGTATAAACTTTATTGCTATCCGAGATATAGAACAATGAATCGGCATAAGCAATAAATCCACTATCGGACACCATAATGACATTTCCGATTGCAACGATCTTATCTGTAACTTCA
Organism: bacterium; assembly: GCA_963676395.1. Classification (GTDB taxonomy): domain Bacteria; phylum Fidelibacterota; class Fidelibacteria; order Fidelibacterales; family Fidelibacteraceae; genus M50B103. The sequence continues at coordinate 820,487 of OY781066.1, forward strand.
TTCACGAGTCCGCTATCTGCTGTCAAATAAGATTCATGTAAACCATCTTCGCTATAGAAATCAATACGCATACTATCGGAGATAATCATATCGTTAGAATTTTGATATTGCACGATATGTGAAGCATAAATCTTTGAATCAACTTTTTCACCTCGTGTTACAGTAATCTTTGCATTCCAGATTTCCTGATCAGGGACTTTTCCTTCCAGAAAAGTTGTATAATCACCGGTTTTGGTACAAGCGATTTGCCATAGCGCGAGGAAAGCACAAAGAATCAGATATATTTTTCGAGTAGTAAATTTAAACATGAAGTAATTTACGTACTGCAGGGTAAAAGACAAAAGTTAATTTAACCGAGTCGATAAGTTATGTAATCAACCGAGGCGGTTAAGTCATATATTCACCGAGGCGATCAGAATCCAAATGAACCGACTCGGTTCAGCTCACACACAACTAACCATTTTAGTGAACCACATATTTTAAAGCCAACGCTCAAGTCGCCTAAAAATAAAATGAGCGAACACAAAGGTCCGCCCATGAAATTTCCATCAAATATTTATAATCGTTAATACAATCCGTGCAATTTTTCCAGCGCTTCATCCATTCGGCCTTGGCCGCGAAGCAAAACATCAACCATTTCGCGAAAAGCTCCGGATCCACCCGGGGCTTCGGTGACATAATGCACTATCTCCTTAACCTCCGGAATTGCATTCGCAGGCGCAAACGCGACGCCACAACGACTCAAAATAGGTGTATCAATATAATCATCACCCATATAAGCAATCTCATCATCTTTTACACCAAAACGCTCTTTAATGCTTTCATACGGACCCGTCTTAATATACGTCTCCTGATATACCAGATCAGCCGGAACACGCAGAGCTTCCATTCGAGCAGAGGTAGCCGTTGAATGACGGCCGGAAATTACGGCAACCGGGAAATCAAGTAAGCGCAATAAAACAAAACCCAAACCATCAGACGAATGAAAGCGTTTCATTTCGTTGTTTTCACCGATATAAAAAGAACCATCCGTCAACACACCATCAACATCGGTAATGATCAACTTTATCTTGGCTAAACGAGCTTGGAGATTTCGGCTCATTTGAGTCCTTTCTGTTTTAAAATTGCCGCGATGAATTCTCTGAACAAAGGATGGGCTTTTACAACGCGAGATTTTAATTCGGGATGAAACTGAACACCGACAAACCAAGGGTGTTCGGGAAGTTCAATACATTCAACTAAATCGTAAGCTTTATTCTCCCCTACAATGTTCAAACCTGCACGCTTCAATTCATCTCGATAAGGATTGTTTACTTCAAATCTATGACGATGTCGTTCTGATATCTGTTTACTACCATACGCAGTTGCGACTTTTGAGCCTTTTACAAGTTCACAATCAAAGGCTCCCAAACGCATTGTACCTCCAAGGTCTGTAACCTTTTTCTGCTCTTCCATCATATCAATGACAGGATACTTTGTTTTAGGATCAAATTCGGTGGAATTTGCCTTTTTCATTCCCATTACATTCCGTGCAAATTCTATCACAGCGATCTGCATTCCCAAACATATGCCAAAATACGGTATATTATTTTCGCGTGCATATTGAGCAGCCATAATCTTACCTTCGGTGCCTCTTACTCCAAAACCGCCGGGAATAAGAAAACCGTCTAATGATCTAAATAGCTCTAAACGACTCTCTTCAACCATCTCTTCCAGATCTTCGGCTTCTATCCAGGTCAACTTGACCCTTGCATCGTTTTCGGCTCCGGCGTGAATAAATGACTCCGTAATACTTTTATATGAATCTTTCATGTCGGTGTATTTACCAACAATACCAACATTGACTTCATGAGTAGGATTTTTAATATGATTAACCATTGTTCTTAAATCAGTCATAACCGGACTACTTTGATTCTTAAGTCCCAGATGCTTTGCGGTAGTTACATACACATTCTGACGTTTAAACAGTAACGGTACTTCATAGATCGTATCGGCATCGGGCATATCAATAACAGAATCCGGCTTCACGTTACAAAACAATGCTATTTTTCTACGTGCACCCTCATCCAATCCGACTTCACCGGAACGGCACATGATCATATCCGGAGCCAAACCAATCTCACGCAATTTTTGCACTGAGTGTTGCGTTGGTTTCGTTTTAATTTCTTCAGATGACCCTACGTATGGTAAGAGGGTTACATGAATATTCATATACTCGTGGCAATCTAAAGTATTTTCAAACTGACGAATAGCCTCTAAAAAAGGTAGAGATTCAATATCACCCACGGTACCACCGACCTCGGTAATAATGACATCATAATGCTCTTTTTCAAGAATCGTTGTAAATCGGCGCATGATCTCATTCGTGATATGAGGAATAACCTGTACGGTACGTCCCAAATATTCTCCACGACGTTCAGCTTCGAGAACGGTTGAATATACTTGACCGGCTGTAGCATTATTATCTTTTGACATTGAGACATCAAGATAACGTTCATAATGTCCCAGATCCAGATCAGTTTCAGCACCATCATCGGTTACATATACTTCACCATGTTGAGTTGGACTCATAGTACCGGGATCGATATTTAAATAAGGATCGAATTTTTGAATGGTAACCTTATACCCGGACTCCTTTAACAGATATCCCAAAGAAGCTGAGGTAATACCCTTTCCGAGACCGGAGATCACACCACCTGTTACGAAAATGTAGCGGGTCGATCTTTGGTCTTTTGATTCTCTTGCCATGTTGAGACTCCTAACCTTTTACCACTCGGGGGACTTTGAAATGCTCACCATCGTGATCCGGGGCATTGGCCATGACCTCATCCCGGCTTAGCGAGGGCAAATGCTTGTCCTCCCTCATCACATTGATCATGTCGAGTACGTGACTCATAGGCTCGACATTTTCCACATCAAGTTCGTTTAATTGATCTATATATCCAAGAATATCGCTCAATTGCTTTGAATAAAGCTCTATCTCTTCCTCATTTAGTGTTAATCTTGCCAAACCGGCAATATATTCCACTTCTTCTCGTGAAATAGCCATATTCGTCCTTAATTCTTATATTGTTTTTAACAGTTCAACCAAAAGATTCCAAACCTTAAGGATTGAAGGTATATGCATGCGTTCATCCGGTGAGTGAGGATTTTCAATCGTTGGACCCAGTGAAATCATATCCATACCATCATGTTTTCCACCAATCACACCACATTCTAAACCACCGTGAATAACATTCACTTCGGCATCTTTGCCGAATAGTTTATTATAAACCACTTTAGTTTTAGCAAGAAGTTCTGAATCCCAGTTGGGTTGCCATGATGAGTAGCCATTGCCACTTTCGTATTTAGCACCGGCTAAATGTGCCAACATCTCAATTTTTTGAGTGAGCATGTTTCTGGCCGACATTACCTGTGAACGTTGTGATGAAAGAATTCTAATTACATCACCTTCGGTGCGAATCACAGCAAAATTGTTAGATGTTTCGGCAAGAAGCGGACCACCCTGATGAACAGAAGGATCTAATTCTTCGGGTCCGTTAGGATAAGCGATCATGAAACGCATAATACGTTCTGCCAATTCTGTTTTGATTGCTTTTCTATCGGATTCAGCTTTTTCGAGCTTTCCAAAAAGGCCATCCTCAAAGCCTTTGTATTCATTCAAGAAGGTTGCTGTCATCGCCTGAACGATAGCCTCGGCCTCTGCAACTTTATCTGCTGAAAGCGTTACCAATGCTTCTGAATCACGAGGAATGGCATTATGTGCCGTACCACCATGAACAGAAACCAACTGTGCGTTGGCTTTTTCTTTGAGTTCCCATAAAGTGCGAAGTAGAAGTTTGTTGGTATTGGAACGATGACGAACAATATCACCACCGGAATGACCGCCGAAACCACCGCCGATCATTACTTTATATACATCACCTTTAACTTCTTCGTATTCCAAATCGAACCAGGATTTTGTATCAACTCCACCGCAACAACCAATGGTAAATACACCTTCGTCCTCGGAATCTATATTAATAAGGATCTTACCTTTTAGGGTATTTTCACCTAAAGCAAGTGCTCCGGTCAAACCGGTTTCTTCATCCACAGTAAATAATAATTCCAACTCCGGATGCGGCAAGTCAGATTCCGCAATGGCCATTGCATAGGCCAGGGCAATCCCATTATCGGCACCAAGTGTGGTTTTATTTGCATATAGCCAGTCACCTTTATAAACGAATTCAATGGGATCTTTCTGGAAATCGTGATCAGAATCGGGAGTTTTTTCACAAACCATATCCATATGACCTTGAAGAGTCACGACAGGACGATCTTCATAGCCTTCGCTGGCGGGAATAGACATAAAAACATTTAACGCATCATCACGCCAAACTTTAATATCTCTTTTTGTTGCCCAGTCCACAAGCCATTCCGAGATGGCTTTTTCGTGTTTTGACTGGCGGGGGATCTGTGAGATTTGTTCAAAAACATCTAATACATTCTTTGTAACTGCATCCATTTTCGGCACCTTTGTTTATGCTCTAAGATAAGGGTTGAGAAAGAGGATTTCAATTGTTAAAAATATTATTTCCCACTTAAGAAAAGCAAGTAACTCACACGAAGGTCTCATATAGAAATTAACAAAATAAGAATTATTAAGATTAAGTTAATTTTATAATATCTACATATAATATTTGATTACTATGTAATATTCATTTATATTTCAAGCGTTTTTTAACGTAGCTACTAGATCTCAACTTACAACTAAATACTGATCTTATTTGATCTAAAGGAACTAAAGATGAAAAAAACATTAAGCAGCTGTGTCCTAATTCTTACCTTTATAATTCCCCTCTTTGCCGGCACCTATAATGGTGGTGATGGGAGTGAAGGAAATCCTTATCAAATCGCAACAAGCGCAAATTTAATAGAACTATCAAACACCTCAGGAGATTGGTCTTCTTATTTTATTCAAACTGCTGATATCATTTTTAATTCAGATTCATCCCTCGTTGACTGGGATGGCGATGGAAATGCTCTCTGGGATGTAAACGACCAATTGGGGTTTTTACCTATTGGTACATCTAGCATACAATTTTTAGGCACATATAATGGTGATAATTATTCCATCATAAATTTATTCATTAATCGCCCCACATCAGATAACATTGCTTTATTTGGATATTGTTCACTTGCCAATATCTCAAATCTAAATTTAACAAATGTCAACATAACAGGTAATAATCTTACTGGAAGCCTACTGGGATATTCTGATAGATTGGAAGTTGAAAATTGTCATGTATCTGGAAACGTTACGGGTATTGAAGAAAAAACTGGAGGGCTTATTGGATTCGCCAGGGTGACTCATGTAAATAACTGCCATAGCTCAGTCAATGTTTATGGCGGTGATGATTTTACAGGTGGCCTAATAGCCCATACCGAAACAGCTTGTGAAATTAGAAACTGTTACAGCACCGGAACGGTTACAAATACAGCATACGGCAACAGTAATGGTGGACTAATCGGAGATAACGCTACCAGTACAGTAGAATATTGTTACACGACATCAGATGTATATGCCTACAGCACTTATACAGCAGGTTTTGCAGGGCGAAATGCCAGTGGAACGATAAAAAATTGTTATTGTTCAGGATATGTACAAGCACGATCATCCTCAGCATATATTGGAGGATTTAGCGCATATAACTATGGAAGTGCTGAAATAACAAATTGCTACAGTTCAAGTTTTGTAGACGCTTCTATCCACAGCACTAATGTTGGAGGATTTCTCGGAAATAATGCGGCTTCTGTTAGCTCTTGTTTTTGGGATATCGATTCCTCCGGAAAAACTTTAGGTATTGGAGCCGGGACCAACTTAGGCGCTTCAGGTAAAACCAGTGTCGAGATGAGAACCGCCTCTACCTATCCAAGTACATGGGATTTTTATGGTAATCTTTCTGATGGACAAGATGATATCTGGAAAATTGAGGCAGAATCTAACGATGGGTATCCCTACCTTCGAAACACACCTCTAGCTGAATCAGCGACACCCATTACCTTGATATCATTTACAGCAAAAACAAAAAACGGCCTTGTAAATCTTGCCTGGTCCACCGCATCCGAAACCAATAATGCAAGCTTTGTGATTTATCGCAATAATATAGCTATCGCATCTATCAATGGAGCCGGCACAAGCAGTGAAACACAATATTATACTTACAGTGATAATTCTGTTATTCCCGGCCAAACTTACACCTATATCTTAGCTGATCTGAGCTACGCCAATAAACTGGTAAAACATCTGGACAATGCTCAAACAATCACACTTGGTAATGAAATTAGCGAAGTCGATTATCAAATTGGAGCGGCATATCCAAATCCTTTCAACCCAAGCACACTCGTACCTATTAAATTAAACACTGACTCAATGGTAAAAGCTGCACTCTACGATTTAAAGGGTCACAAAATAAAACAACTAGCCGATGGCAATTATTCTGCAGGCACCCATGAGCTTCAAATTGATGGTTCACATTTAAGTACCGGTATTTATATGCTTAACATTCAAATAAATAACTTACTCAGTTCACAAAAACTCATCTTAATGAAATAACACATTCATTCCATATTAATATAAAAGGCTCAGTTTTGAGCCTTTTTTGTTAGCATTTACTTTATTACAACTATTCTTAATGTTAAACCTTATTAATAAAGACTTACCCTGACAATATGATGTACTCAAACTGAGTCAGTTGCTTAATATTTTTCCTTTTTACTTTTACCTTTTTACTTGTATCTTCGGGTGCTTTTTGTGAACACAATGAAAGGAGACAGTCATGAGAATGATCGTCATGGATAAATACGAAAAGATGAGCAAATTCACAGCTCAATATATTGCTAAACGCATCAACGATGCTCAGTCCAGCGCCGAAAAACCTTTTGTTATCGGTTTGCCGACCGGCTCTTCACCTTTGGGTGTCTACAAAGAATTGATAAATCTTTATAAAGACGGTAAAGTATCATTTAAACATGTTGTTTCTTTCAACATGGACGAATATATCGGTCTCCCCGAAGATCATCCGGAATCTTATCACTATTTCATGTACGACAATTTTTTCCAACACATTGATATCCCAAAAGAAAACATCAATATTCTTAACGGTAATGCGGATGATCTTGAAAAAGAATGTTACGACTACGAAATGAAGATCCAGGCTATTGGGGGTATTGACCTATTCATGGGCGGTATCGGTCCTGACGGTCATATTGCCTTCAACGAACCGGCTTCATCACTCTCATCTAGAACTCGTATCAAATCTCTTACCTACGATACCATTCTTGCTAACTCTCGTTTCTTTGATAACGATGTTAACAAAGTTCCCAAGAATGCTCTAACCGTTGGCGTTGCCACTGTGATGGATGCCCGTGAAGTGATCATTCTTGTTAATGGTTACAAGAAAGCTCGTGCTCTTCAAAAAGTTGTTGAAGAAGGTGTAAACCATATGTGGACCGTCTCGGCGCTGCAGTTACATCCTCGAGGCATGATCGTATGTGATGATGAAGCCACGATGGAATTAAAAGTCGGCACAGTAAAATATTTCAAGGATATCGAAGCAGAAGCCATTTCATCCGTGAAATAAACCTTACATAAGCTATTAAATAAATGAAAGAAGAGGCGCAAAATTTTGCACCTCTTCTTTTTTTTACTATATAACCTTTCATACAATAAATCTTCGAGAACCCTCCCTATAACCGCAATGATTGTTTTTAGTTTTGAATTAAAATTTTTCCTACCAAATCCATTAACTTATCAGTAGCTTTTGTGTCAACATTGCGGAAGCATAAAAAAAGGAATAAAATGAAAAAAAATGCGATTCTATTACTAACCTTACTAAGCATTAGCTCTCTTTGGGCCGCCACTCTTTCGGGAACCGTTAAAGATATTAAAACAAGCAAAGGACTCGAATTTGCAAATGTTGCCGTATACGAAAAAGAAAACAATGTTATTAAAACCGGTACAATGTCGGGAGTTGAAGGTAGTTTCAGGATATTCAATGTACCTGCAGGTGAATATTATTTAATTGTTTCTTACATGGGATATGAGCAAAAACGCTTTAATGGAATTAAACTCAACGGCAATAATATTGATATTGGCACTATAATGATGACACCGACTTCATTAAAAATGAAAGATGTTGTTGTAGAAGCTGAGAAACCTGCCGTTACATATAAAATAGATAAACGCGTTATCGATGCCTCTCAATTTCTTTCAGCCAAAGGCGGAACTGCCGTAGAAATCCTGGAAAACGTACCTTCTGTTGATGTGGACATCGAAGGCAATGTATCTCTTCGCGGCAGCGAAAACTTTACCGTCATGATCGATGGCCGTCCCTCAGTACTGGAACCGCAGGATGCGCTTGAATCTATACCTGCAGTTTCAATTGAAAACATTGAGATTATGACCAATGCATCGGCTAAATTCGAGGCCGAAGGCGGCGCAGGTATTATTAACATTGTCACAAAACGCGATAAACGCATCGGCATTACCGGACTTGCATCGTTGAATGCAGGTACGAACAATCTCGGTGGAAATATTCTATTGAACTATACGAACAAAAATATAACTGCATATATTTCTGCAGATTATAGTCAACGAAAATTTAGTGGTGAATCCTATGTTGACCGAATGTTGTATGGTGCAGACTCAAGCACAAATTTCGTTTCCGAAGGTGAAAGAAATTTCCAACGAGCCGGGTGGGGTATTAAAGGTGGTTTGGATTATTTCATCAGTAAAAAAGATGTGATCGGACTATCATTCAACTACGGTCCGAGAGGTATGACACATTCCACCACAAACGACTACTCGGTTACGTATTGGGATAATGCAACAAACACCTCCACTGCTCATGATAATTATACCTCTTACGATATTACTACACGTGGTGGTGATCGCTATTCTGTATTAATGGATTATACACATACTTTTAAAGATAAAACCATAAAAGAAGTTGACAAAAAATCTAAGGGTGCAGGTCAGGGTCCCGGTGGCCATGGCGGCCCCGGTGGACGGAGTATGTCAACTCAGGGCAAAAATTCATCTGGCCATAAATTAAAGATCGAAGGTTCATACTCATCATGGAATATGGATGAAGACGGTTATACATATCTTGTTGATGATTTGGGTGATACCACTGAAGGTCAGCGTCAAACCGAGACTGGTCCATCAAACAGCATTCGTGGTAAACTAGAATATACACTTCCTTTAACCACCAGCTCTACTTTTGAAACCGGTGCTGATGCGAAATTCAACTGGAAAACAGATGAAAGCGACATGTATGAATTGAATCCATTAACCGGAGATTTTATTCGTCAGGATCTTTATTCTTATGATGTTAATTACAAGCAGAATACTTTCTCGGGTTATGCTTTATACTCAAACACTATTGGTCTTCTTGGTATCCAGCCTGGCTTAAGAGCCGAATATACCTACCGTGAGATCGCAAGTGAAGGTGCGGATTCAACCTATATTATTGATAGATTACACCTCTTCCCAACATTGCATATGTCCTATGAATTGCCCAAATATGTGCAGTTGATGGCATCATACACTCGACGTGTTTCTCGTCCCCGCGGTTGGCAACTGGAACCCTTCTATGTCTGGCAAGATGCCTATAATATCCGTGTAGGTAACCCGGCGTTGGCACCCGAAATGACAGACTCATATGAATTCTCTGTTCAAAAAAGTTTTGGTAAGAATTTCATTTCTATGGATGCTTTTTACAAGCACACGACAGATAAGATCGAGCGCATTGAAAGCATGTATGAAAATGCCGAAAATATCATCTTGAACACCTTTGAAAATGTCGGAACCGACCAATCTTTAGGGTTCGAGCTTATGGGTAACTTCAATATTTTCTCATGGTGGATGATGAATGTTTCCGGCAGTCTATACCATTACAATGTTGCCGGTGAACTCTACGGTGAAGACTTTGATGAAAGCTCTGTAAACTACAGAGCCCGCTTCCGCAACACCTTCATGTTCCCCTGGGGTACACGTATGCAAGTTGGTTTATCCTACCGCTCGGCATCGGCTACGGCACAAGGAAGCAGCTCCGGTGGATTAATGACAGACCTGGGGATTCGACAGGATTTTTTGGACGGCAAACTTTCTGCCACTCTACAGGTAAGAGATATCTTTGGAACCGGATTCAGACAATATGAAACCACCACACCATCAAGTTACACCTACTCTGAATTCTATCATGATGCACCGATGATCTCACTGGATCTTTCTCTGAAGATTAACAATTACAAGCAGCAAAAGACAGATAATTTCGATAGCGATAGCTTTGAATCTGAAAGTGGTGGAATGGACTATTAAACACAAGAAACATGATATAAATTCCTATTATAATAAAAGGAGCCAATGGCTCCTTTTTTTGTTATAAAAATATTTTAATTTCTTGAATTTAAAACGGTAAATCCGCCACTATACCTTCAGCAAATTCTACTCTGGCCCGAGCTTCATCTTTCAGACTATATCCTGTAAAATCCTTAAACAATCCAGGAAAAATGCTTACAAACAACAAATTACTGAAAAGTCGATGCAAAGACATATTCAATTCTTTTCGATCAATATTATGCTTTTGAGAAATACGATCGGCAAATCCTTTAAGAAAGTCGTTCATATATTTATATGATTTCGCATCAATATTTCCATGTGAAAAAGCTTCATGAAAATGCAAACGTGTAATGTAAGGGAAACGAGCGCCCCCTTCGAGCATGTACATGCACATATCTCGAGCTATATCTTTGAATGGTTTATCTTTTTCACTCATATTTTGCAAGTCCTCAATCATATGATCAAAGGTAATCCGCTTGACCTGTTCAACCAGATTTTCTTTTGAGCGAAAATGATAATTAACGGCAGCAATATTTACATTTGCAGCTTCTGCGATCATTCTTACCGTTAGAGCATCAAAGCCATAACGCTCTATACATTCTATTGTAGTGTGTATGATCTTTTCGGGTGTTTTGATTTTTTTATCCATGTTTAAAATTACCCTCTCATCTTTTTAAAAACAAGGTTTTAAACACCTGTTGGCAAACCGGGGACATCAGGAAGATATTCTTCTTTTTTTAATTTTATCGCTCTGGCCTTGGCCCATCGGTTTCCGGTTAGTCTTGCGGAAATAACTTTAGATGGCAGTGTCCCCAGCACCTGCAATATACGATTAAAGAAACCTGGAATAATGATCGCCTTATTCTTTAAGACTCCCTGCACAGCTTTTTTTGCAATAAAATCGGGATAGAACGTTGAAAGTTTTCCGCCTAGCCCTTGTGATTCAACATCCTTAATCACATTTAAATTTGTATAAATACCTCCGGGGCAAAGTGAGGAGACTCTGATCCCATTCTTTTTCACTTCCTCTCTCAAGGCCAAAGTAAAGTGTGTATTAAACGCTTTTGTTGATGAATAGACTGCAAAATTTGGCATGGGAAAAAATGAAGATAATGATGACACATTAATCATGTATGACTTTGCATTTTTCTTCAATAGTGAAACGAATTCATAACTAAGATGAGAAACAGTTTGAACATTCAACTCTATTGTTCGGCTCCATTTAACATACTCACTTTCAAGAAAAGGTACCGCACCACCTATGCCGGCATTATTTACTAACATTGACACAGCTAAACCGCTCGATTGAACTTTATCAATAAAATCTGTTCGTTCTTTTTCTATTACCAAATCATGTTCAAAACAACGAACATCACATCCATAATGTTGGATCAATCCTTCTTTAACTGTTTCTATCCCTGTTCCGGGTAAATCACATAAGATCACGTTCCAACCTCTTTTGGCAATTTCATATGCAAATGATCTTCCTAATCCTCTGCTGGCTCCGGTTATTATTGCGTACTCTTTCATTTAAATTCCTTTTATTCTTTTTCTAACACTTGTATAAAATACTTGTTTTAAATATATGTTTTACCAATAATAAATAGGAGATGATATGAACACAACAAAACAAAAGATCATACTGATCACCGGTGCAACATCGGGAATCGGTTTCGCAACTGCTAATGGCTTATTGCAAGAAGGTTACCACGTAATCATTTCGGGAAGAAATAAAAACAGACTATCTTTAGCCCATAAAAAACTCAAACAATACCACCCAAAACGTCATATCGATACATTATTGTGCGATCTATCCTCCCTAAACTCAATAAAGGAAGCTGCCGAATTGATCACAAAAGAACACGATAAGCTTGATGTTTTGATCAACAATGCCGGTTCCTTTGCTTCTTCCCGCAAGGAGACTAAAGATGGTTTTGAATGGCAATTTGGGATTAATCACCTAGGACACTTTTACCTAACTCATCTCTTGTTACCACTGATCAAAAAAGCAGAACAAGGAAGAATCATCAACATGAGTTCCGGCTCACATTATAACGGCAAAATTCACTGGAATGATCTACAACTAAAACACTATCGTGCTTTAAAAAGTTACGGACAGTCAAAATTAGCCAATGTACTTTTTACTTATGAATTGGCAAGAAGGTTAAAAGGGACAAGTATAACTGTTAATGCAGTTGATCCCGGCTTAGTCAATACAAACATGGGTGAAAAAGATACAGGATTTCTAACCCAATTCATTTGGAGTCGCCGTAAAAAACATGGTAAAAGTGTCGAAGTCGGTGCCTCTTCTTCGATCTTTCTTTCTCATAGCGCCGAAGGAGGCAAGAACACAGGCCTATATTGGAAATACTGTAAGCCCGTTGCTTCCAGTAGGCGCTCATATAAAGTTGAAGATCAATTGAGATTATGGGAGATATCTTCGATACTCTGTGGAATTTAATAATGAAATAAAAAAACCTCGAACTTTGTCGAGGTTTTTTATTTCTATTTCAAAGCTTTTAAAACAGCTCTACTTCAGACAAATGTTTAACCCCCAACTGACCAACATAGTTGATCACATCTGTACCACGCTTAAATTGATTATGACGGTATTTACTGTAATTATCATCTTCGGGGTTGAAACTTAAAATATTCACATCTCCTGCTTCGTGAATAAATTTACCATCTCCAATGTAAATACCAACATGTGTAATACGTTCTTTTCCATCACGATCATAACCAAAAAATACCAGGTTACCGGGTTTTAGCTTATCAATTTCATCTTTTCCGACAGCTACTTCTTTGCCAACATGCACCTGTTGTGATGCATCACGTGGGAGGTACACTCCGTGTAAAAACATCACGGTGCGAACAAAGCCGGAACAATCCAGCATTTTGGTTGATGTTCCACCCCAAAGATAAGGACGCCCCATAAAAGTATGACCTAGTTCAATCACAGATTCTGCTGTAGGTTTTGCATCTTTTAGCCATTCACTGTAATTGGCACAATCTTCTGCTTTTACATAACCTTCACGACCACCCGGATAGGCCACTTTAACATAATCACCTTCACGACCCAATTCTTTCAAAAATGATTTAGCGGTAATATCCGAAACCTTTGCCGATTTACATGAAGGTTCTTCATATACATATCCCATGTCTGCTAAATAAATGATCTTTTGTGCATCCTGCCATGCTTTAAATTCTTCTGCTGTCATAGCAGTATAAGCACCCCGCTCTATCCATCCCAGGTATCCATCCGGTGTTTGAGCGTATCTATCTGATCCATTTTCATCAATCTTATACAGTTTAATGGGAGTTCCCAAAACAGCTTGAGTTGCCATTTCGGCGCGCGCCGAATGCTCAACACGAACATTGGCTACAGGTCTATCAATAACACCAAATATCTTACCTTCTAACTCGGCATCAGGTAAAACCCGCACTTTATTGGCCACCGTATACCCTTCTTTTTCCAAAGAAGTAACCAGTTTTAATAATCCGACATTTGTATTGATCTCACCTTCAAGTGTAACGGTCTTACCGCTCTGTTTGAATTCAATATCATAAACATTTACTCTTCGGTCGGGACAAAACTCTGCTTTCCCTTCTTTCAAGAATGCAGAAACCGGACGCACCGGCACATCAGAACAAGAGATAAGCAATGCTAAACTCAAAACTACAAGTAAAATCTTTTTCATAATTAGTCCTTATTTTACGTGGAATAATATAAGCAATGAACACGACAAAAGGCAAAACTAAAAAAAGCAAAGAGAATGATAGAATTAGATCAGCTTAATTTTTCCCGATTGAGTCAGCACAACAAAATATTTTAGAAAGGAAGTGCTATAAATTTCATTATATGATAGTCAACAAGCATCATCAACACACTTTATAAGCATATCAAAATAAAATATATTTCTTCTGCAATTTCATTTTCACATAAGCTCAAATCATAATTTGCTTTTCGACAAGCATTGTGTATATTCTCGCAGAGAATAAGATGAGTATGAAAGGAATCATAATGAAAAGTAAGTTTAGCATATTAACTATTGTATACTTTGCTTTATTTAGCCTTGTTTATTCACAAGCTTTACCCGATATAGATGGATACAAAACCTTAAAATGTGATTTCCACACCCATACGGTATTTTCCGATGGTCTGGTTTGGCCGACAATTCGTGTTGATGAAGCAATAGACGAAGGATTAGATGCCATTGCGATCACCGATCATATAGAATACCTTCCTCACAAGAAAATAATTTCAACCGATAAAAACATTTCTTCAGATATCGCAATTAAATACGGTAAAAAGAAAGGTATGATTGTCATTCATGGAACAGAAATCACCCGATGGATGCCACCCGGTCATTTCAATGCTCTATTCATCCAAGATGCAAACAAACTTGTACAAGATGATTTTTTAACGGTTGTCGAAGAAGCGGTTTCTCAAGGTGCCTTCATTCTATGGAATCATCCCGGCTGGAAAGTACATCAACCTGATGGTGTTGTACGCTGGTATGATGTGCATCAAACATTGATAGACCGCGGTTGGATGCACGGCATAGAGTTTTCCAATTATCATGAGTACTATACAACTGTGGCCGATCTGGCAAATGAACATGATCTCGCTTACTTTGCCAATTCCGATATTCACCACCTTATTAGCAAAATATTTTTACAAAAACACTCCCATCGCCCACTTACTTTGGTTTTCGCAGAAAAGAAAAATCAAGAAAGTATTCGCAAAGCGCTTTTCGAGAAAAGGACTATCGCTCTAACAGAAGATGATATTCTTGCCGGGCCGGAAAAACTGCTGAGTAATTTTATTGCAGCATGTCTTGACCATAAGATTGAAAACAAACAATTGCTGATTACAAATAAAGCAGAACTTCCCTTTATCTTAGAAGATAAAGACGGGAATATATTTAAATTGGAACCACTCAGTACTTTAAGCATACCTTATAGCAAAGAGTGGATTATTAAAAACACATACATTAGTAAAAAGAAACACCTTTCATTGATATTCAATGTTTAAAGGAAGGATGTATAAATATAGAGGCTAGACTTTTATCTTGCATTGTGACAAAGTAAGGCTTATCTTCTCGCAAATTTGAAAAAGAGGTACAAATTGAGTTCTTTTAATCAACTACTATGCCCAAACTGTGGTGAACCCCTAAATGAAAAGCTTTTGAGCAAACGATTGTTTTGCCCACATTGTAAAACGAATTTAAAAAATGATATATACATTGATTTTCTTGAATACATCGTAGAACAAGGTATCGTTGACAATGTGGATTTTTTTGATCAGTCACTTTTCGGAGGTGATTTCTTGAAATATGAAATCAACGAAATGGACGGAGAACATGATATAGCCGATGTGGAAAATGATAATCCACAAGATTTTCTTGATGGCAATATGATCTCTATTGAAGATGAATTTATTGCCGATATCGAACCAGCCAATGGTGCTCAAGATGATTATGCGGTATTTGAAGTAAACGAGAGTGAAGATGAAGACTGACAATAAAGAACAAAAACGGATTGAAATCAACATCAATCAAAAAACTGCACAAGGCAAGTATGCCAATTTGCAGATCGTTACACACAGTCCCAGTGAATTCATTCTGGATTTCGCGCAAATGCTTCCCGGCCTGCCAAAAGCAGAAGTGGTTTCAAGATTGATCTTATCTCCTCAGCATGCCAAGGCATTAATGAAAACCTTGTCGGCCAATGTTGCCCGCTACGAACAAAATTTTGGTGAGATCAAAGAGCCTCAGCATCCCGGCCAACCTCAATTACAATTCCAGGCTGAAAAAAAAGATGAGGTAATTAACTAGCTCAACCGGTAAGCCAAAAGAAAAATCAAAATGTGACCCGAAAATATCGGGTCTTTTTTTTTAATAATAGTATTCTTTGAATAAATATAATCGTATCAAAATTCACAGAAGTCAAGCATAGTCGGCCCGATTTAATTATTCAGATAAAGTATCAAAAGATATAATTAAATCGCAAAGTTCCGGACTGATTGTACACTCTTGCCATACTACGTTGATTGATCTGCTCCAATCGATAATTCAGCGTAAGAAAATTTGATAATCTCAAAGAAATCATTCCCCCAAGGCGTAAAGACCTGTTACTTTCTTCTCTGTCTTCTATATCACTATATCGAAAATCTTGACGAAAAGAAAAAACCGGGCCGACCATGATTTGGTGACGACCTTTTTGATATCCCGGTGCCAATTCTAATTTAATAGTAAATTTCGAATCGGTTATTTCCTGAATAAAATCATCCCAATCCAATAACCCATTATCTTCCACACGCAAAAACATGTAAGAGTTAACGAACCATCTCGCATTGAAATGATACTTGATATTCTGCTGTAATTTCAATCCACGAAATACCATGGACTGTACATGCACAAAGGCTGAATCCTCATGATCATATACAAAATAATTGGCATATAACTCTTGTTTTGCATTCCAAGAAAGTTTACCGGGTATATTTGTACTGATATCTGACCGGATCGAAAACACACGATTCCAATGATTCTGCGCGGAGCGCTGGTGAAATAAAT
Organism: bacterium; assembly: GCA_963676395.1. GTDB lineage: Bacteria > Fidelibacterota > Fidelibacteria > Fidelibacterales > Fidelibacteraceae > M50B103. Next base: position 837,446 of record OY781066.1, read on the forward strand.
AAACATAATGATGTAAGAACGCATTGGCACTCAGCGATAATCTTGTATGCTCATCAATACGGTGTTGCCACACCGGAGAAAAAGAATAGCTCAATTCATCTCGATCATCGTAATTGTTTGTATCGGGTGTATCATAATAAAGCAAAGAGCCAAGATAGTTGAAACGAATACTGTCTTTATCGGAAATACGCCATCCCAACTTCGCTAGCACCCTATTCTTGTTAAACAAATAATCTGAAGGTAATGATATATTCTCATTACTAGCTACGGTTCTACTTTGTTTATAATCATTGATCCACCCTACTGTTGCACGAAATTTACCCTGTTTAGCTATAACGCGAACATCATTTTGTAAACCTAAAAACTGGCGAGTCCGGATTTCCTTTTTATCATAGTATAAAAAACTCAAGCCATCATTAGATGAAGTAAAATCAACCTTATAATCCAGGACAAAGCCCTCTGCAATAGGATAATATAACCTGTTTCGCAAATAGGTAGAGATATTAAGTCGTTCTTCCGTATCTGCTTCGCGAGATACATAATACTCACGGTTATATGCCTTTATCCCTGCTGAAAACACATTTCGCACAGGTGAATCTTTTGCCAAATGAAAGGACACACGATTATCAAAGGTATAGTTTCGCCTGTCACCCATTTGAGAATAATCCCAATCCAAATTAGGATAGATCAACAGATCCGGCTCAGCTCTATGCAACGATATGCCGGCATAACTCCCCATGTCCCTAATACCTAAACGTGTTTCTCCTGCATAACCACTTTGCAAACTAATGGAATACCTTTTACTTTTAAGCTTGGCTTTTAAGCCTAATCTACCTTGATTATAATCATATGCATGCGATGTTTGTCCATCTCTAAAATCAAAATATCTTCCTGCAAAACCCATCATCACCGAAGGCGAAAAGATATATAGCACATCAGCGGAAATTTCACTTTGCGTTTTAAGTTTTGAGGTTTCGCTATAAATAGATGATGCATTTGAAATATGATTATATAAGCAAAACTTACCAAGTTCCTGATGAAAACGATTTTTCGCACCAAATTGATAATAATGATTTAACTGATTTGCATATACCATTGTGGTATCAGCGGCAAAAGCCGAATATCCCAACGCAAGGAATAATGAGATAACCGCTAAGATTTTTAATGGTTTTAGCATGGGTAAAAATATGGATATTTGAGGTGTGTGGCAAATGAAAACACTTGAACGGAGCCAGTTCAAAAACATGCTTCTAATTTAAACCGTCAAAATTGCTCAATGAACCTTTCTTAACTCAAAACCATCATCATCCATATAAGCATAGGTCCAATGATGAATCCAGTCTCCTAGAATAACAGCTTTCTTGCCATTATCATCGCTTATAAAAGGAGCATGAACGTGCCCTGATATGGCATAATTATATTCTCGTGCAATCTTTAACGAAAGGTATTCTTTCATCTGCTCTACATATTTCAAAGGAGTTGAAGGTATCTCATCATGTTTTCGATTATAATGTGACACCTTTTCTCCAAGTTTATAGATCCACTTAATCGGTAGCAGTTTCAGCAATCCTATCGCCCACCAAGAACGCATGATCTTTCTTGCTATGTAAGATAGCCTGTTTTCTAAAATCACACCATCACCATGGTGCATAAAAAAGCGTTCTCCCTTAAACTCAAACGCCAAAGCATTTGGATAAAATCGTATGCCTACATTATTTGTGAGATAACCTTTGATCCAATAATCATGATTTCCGGCTATATAATGAATTTCTATACCGTCATGGACTAAGGTAGACATCAATTCAACAACAGGTCTTAATATCTCGGGGATATATGCATTTTTATCAAACCAAAAATCAAAAAAATCACCAAGTATAAAAAGTGTCCCCCTACTTTCATGAACTTCTTGAAGAAGATCCAATACATATTTTAATCGCTTGTCTTGCTCCATATCAGAACAGGTCGATAAATGGATATCAGATAAAAAATAAAAAGGAAAAACCAAACGTCGTGAGCAAATGGTTGAAATTTCATAAGGATCTTTGTTCATGTTTTATTTAGCACGTCCGCTTTCTTCGGTAAGCTTTGTAAACTTTTGAGTTAATTCATTTGAGGGTTCAAAGGTATCTAACTGCCATATCCAGTTATCAATGATAGTACCCGGAAGGTTCATTCTGGCAGTACCATCCAATCCAAAGAGATCCTGAACTGGTGTGACTGCCCATTCGGCAGATGAATACAATGACATCTCGGTCATCTTCCATGCAACTGTCTCAGCATTACATTCAAAATAGTTTGCCAAAAATTGTTTTTCTTCATTCGTCGCTTTTTCATACCAGCCTCGCACGGTATCATTATCATGCGTGCCGGTATATACAACAAATCTATCATTCGTATCGTAATTATCAGGAAGAAAATCATTTCCCGGACCACTATTAAATGCAAACTGTAATATTTTCATTCCGGGATAATTGAATTCTTGTCTTAAAGCTGTGACATCAGGAGTAATTACTCCCAGATCCTCAGCAATAATATCTAAAACAGGGATCCTTTCATGAAGCACCCTAAAAACATCTGAACGAGGTCCGTCCACCCATTCTCCGACCTCAGCGGTAGCAGCACCATACTCAACTTCATAAGCCGCACAAAAACCACGAAAATGATCGATACGAAGAATATCGGCGTGGATATTGCCAACCAGAGTACGCTGATACCACCATTCGTAATTCTCTTCTTTCATTCTTTGCCAATTATAATGCGGCTGTGCCCATAACTGGCCGGTAGTCGTAAACACATCGGGTGGCACTCCGGTCCACACCAAAGGATATCCTTTTTCGTCCAATTTAAAAAGATCTCTATGCGCCCAGACATCTGAAGAATCACCTGAAATAAAGATTGGGATATCACCAATAACACGAATCCCCTTATCATTGGCATATTGTTTCAATTCTGTCCATTGGGAAAATAAAATAAACTGCTCAAACTTAAATTGCAGTACTGCATCCGCTTGATTCATTTTCCATTTTTCCAAAGAGATATCGTGGCGATCTCGTAAACCTACCGGGAAATCATACCAAGTATTCTGAAAATATTCATGTATGGTCATAAATAAAGCTGCATCTTCAAGCCAGTATTCATGCTTCTTGCAAAAAGTCTCAAAATCATTTTTATTTTTGCTTTCTTTCCAATTATTATATGCCATACGAAATGATTCTTCTTTCACATTATATGCATGCTCACTAAGATAATACCAATCATCATCACTCAAATAACCTTGTTCTTTAAGCTTCTCAGGTGATACATAATCCGAACATATGGCATTTGCCGACAAAGAAGTGTATGGTGACCCCGTTTCATCCGGAAAAGTTAAAGGCAGTATCTGCCAAAGTGATTGCTTTGTCTTATCAAGCCAATCCACAAATTTATAAGCTTCAGGACCAAAATCACCTTTCCCCCATTTATTCGGAAGAGAGGTAACGTGCATTAATACACCGGAAAGACGCTGAGACATATATTCCTCTTAAATCAAATTTTTAATATCAATTTTTATCTTATACAATAAATTTTTCCAATCGATCAATGACATATTATAATCCCAATGTTCATTTAACAGATCCTCTGGTGTATCATGAAATATGCGTTGAACCATGGTTGCGATCAAAATAACATCATCAACATAATTGACAAGCTGCAATGGGAATCGCTTTATACTTCTAAGCTTTAGATTGATCGGTAAGATCAGATACAAAGCTGTACCACCGATCCACCATTTTACCTCACGAGGAGTACGCGAATCCCGCATCAGCCTATAAAACATTTTTAATAAAGCAGGAACACCTTTTGCAATCTCTTTTAAAGCCTCTTTGGTCGAAATCTCCAATGGATACGAAAGTTTTTCTCTTTCCATATTACACCTCTGGTATTGCTTTCTTTTCAATTTTCCTAATGTCAAATGTCAACCAGGTATAAGCGATGACCGCCGACAAGAAGGAAGAAATCACCTGAGCCATGAACACACCATCCAGCCCCATGTTCAATACACGAGTGAACAGAAGTGCCAAAGGCAAAATGATAACAATAATTCGGAATGTTGTAATCAATAATCCCGGCATTCCTTTACCGAATCCTTGAAATACCCTACCCGATATCATGCCAACTACAATAAATGGATAAGCAAATACCGTATATCGCACATAAGTGCTTCCCATTAGAACGACAGAGGGATCCTCGGTAAATATTTTCATAAAATACGGAGCAATAAAGTAAAAAACCAAACCAAAAGACAGGGCAAATATCTCACCCCACTTGACTACGAATAGCCATGTTGGCCGAATAAGATCCACACGTTTTGCTCCAAATAGCATACCAACCAAGGTAACAAGTGATGAAGATAAAGCCATAATCGGCATAAAGAACAATTGGTCCAGTCGCATACCTATACCGACCGCAGCAACGGCATTAGATCCAAAATAGACAACAATACGATTATATAGCATTTGTCCAAAGGACATGATTACGAAAGACAAGGAAGCCGGCAAGCCGATCTTAACGGTTGTACCAAGGATCTCCCAGGAAAATTTAAAATCAGAGAATTTAAATTGTACCAAACTATCTTTCTTTACGAAAAAGAACACAGCATATAATAACGTAACAAGCATTTGAGCCGTAATAGTTGCCCATGCCGCACCGGCGATTCCCAGATCTAACACAAAAATAAAAATAGGGTCTAAAGCAATATTAACGATAGTCCCGATAACAGCAAATCGCACAGGAGTTTTAACATCTCCCTCACCTGAAAGAATTGAGCGGAAGAAAACACCTAAAATATTAAAAACAAAGCCAAACACAATAACTTCAAAATACTTAACGGCTAAATCAATGATATTCGCAGGTGCACCTAGAAGCTCAAAAATAGGATACCTAAAAATGATACTTAAGCCTGAGATAAACAAACCAAGGACAATTCCCATAAACACGGCATGTTCGGCCGCATTGTTTGCTCGATGTGAATCTTTAGCGCCTAAGGCCTGAGAAATGATCGCTGTGATACCTATCCCTAACCCAAAACAAATTGAGATCGCAAAAAATACAAAAGGCAAATTAAACTGCATAGCTGCTATAGCATCTTCAGATATTTTACTAACAAAAAAAGTATCGGTTAGATTGTATAAATACTGAACCATCATTCCCAGCAATACGGGAAGCGTTAAACTCCATACCGCCTTCTTGGGATTATCTATATATTTTTGAACTCGTTGTAATTTTTCTGACATGTTTTTCCTTTTCAGTGAGTTACGAAGATAATTAATTTGGTCTCGAAATGAAAATGTTTTGTTGTGTTGATTCCAACCTTCCGACTGCCTGATAGTTGTTTATTTCGGCTCGTCAATCTTTTTATAATTCTTGGAAATAACCGATTTATGTTTTAACTCAGTCGGTATTTTTACCCTGCCTCCTTCATTTTATCATGTGCTACCACCTTGCAATACTTTTTTAAAGTAAAAACAAAATAGCCTTGGATCGCAACCCAAGGCTATCACATAAAATATTAAAGAATGATTTAGTGTATTTTTTTAGGATTAAACAAATAATGAACCATGATTAAAACCGAAAAAAGCTCTAATCTTCCTAATAACATGCTAAAGCTTAGAACCAGCTTGGAAATATTATCGAAAAAAGCATAGTTCTCAATGGCTCCCACTCGGGCAAGTCCCGGACCAATATTACTCAAGGTGGCAACCGATGCCGAAAATGAGGTAACAATATCATAGCCCCTGAATGTCAGAAACAAATTGATAGCAGCAAATAATCCGATAAAAAGTATAATAAATGCAATCACATTTTTCATAACACTTTCCTGGACCTTGTCTTTACCGATCTTAAGTGAAAAAACAGCATTGGGGTAGGTGATCTTTCTAATCTCTTTTACAACGAATTTTCCACCGATCATTATACGAATCTGTTTCATACCTCCACCCGTTGATCCGGCACAACCACCTACGAACATTAAAAGGATCAAAATGATCTTGGTAAATGTGGGCCATAATTCAAAATTGGCGGTACAATATCCTGTAGTAGTTACAATTGAAACAACTTGAAAAGAAGCATAACGCAGAGCTGATCCGACATTATAACCAAGATTTGAATTTATAATACTGATAGTGATCAGCAATATTGCAATAAGCACCATCGAAAGATAAAATTGCCATTCCCTGTTTTTAATCACTTCTTTTAAACGACCTTGAATGAGAAAAAAATGTAAAGCAAAGTTGGTGCCTGCCAAAAACATAAAAACAAGAATAACCATCTCAATGTATAAACTATTAAATCCCGCAACAGAAGCATTCAATGTTGAGAATCCACCGGTTGCAAGTGTTCCAAATGTATGGCAAAGCGCGTTATAAAGATCCATGCCACCAAACATCAGAAAAACGGTTTCCATAACGGTTAAGCCAATATATATAAGCCATAGGATCCTGGCCGTATCTTTGATCTTTGGACTAATTTTATCTTTTGTCGGACCGGGGACCTCTGCTCGAAACAACTGCGTAGAACTTAATCCCAATGCAGGCAGAATAATAATAGTCAGTAAAATAATCCCCATTCCACCCAACCAGTGAGTTAAACTTCTCCAAAAAAGTATACCCTTGGGAACAATTTCTATGTTGGTCAGGACTGTTGCTCCGGTTGTTGTAAAACCCGACATTGTTTCAAACACACAATCAACAAAGTTTCCATCGAACACACCTTGGAAATAAAATGGGAGCGCACCGAAAATGGTAGCAAACACCCATCCCAAAGACACAATAACAAAGCCTTCGCGAGTTCGCAGCGGCTTGGTCGAATGAAAACTTAGCATCATGATAAGCCCTACTGCCAAAGTTATTAAAATACTCCACACCAGTGCCATTGCGTCACCGGATCCATAGTACAAAGAGAATAGCAAGGGCAAACACATTGACACAGCAATGACAATAAGAACAATTCCAAGAATTTTAAAGATCGCTTTCCAGTTCATTTATATCCCTGTTATGCAAACAATTTTTCTACTTGTTTTTTTGATTGAGGTAATACGAAAACAATGACGATATCACCCAGCTTAATTTCATCATTTCCATGAGGTATGATCACTTCTTCATCTCTCATGATCGCACCCACGATCATTCCTGCTGGAAATTTAATATCACTCAGTGGCTTATCAAGTAATGATATTTTTTTAGATATTTTAATTTTAATTGTCTCAGCATCAACATAAGGCACCGGAGTAACTGATAATATATCCCCTTTACGGCAATATTTAATAATCTCCCCAAATGCCAGAGATTCGGTAGAAAATACTGAGTCGATATCTTTTACCTGATGAATAATCGAAGAGACCGCAACATTAGAGATATTACAAACGGCTTTGTAAGCATGATTTCTTTTTGCCATAACCGCAGAAATAATATTATGCTCATCTTTACCGGTAACACAGGCAACAAAAGAATTTTCCATTTCCAAGTCAGACAAGATCGATTGATTTAAACCTGATCCATTTATAATTAAAACATTATCCAATTCTTCGGTTAATCTGTGACAGATCTTTTCGTCTTCTTCAATAATGGTGACTTTCCGACCTTCTTTAACCATTCTCTTAGCAAATTCTTTACCAATTCGATTACCACCGATGATCACAACGGATTTAATTTTTACATGTGATGCAAAATAACGTTTGATCACTTCTTTAAGGGCATTGGATTTACCTATAATGTAAAGTTTATCTCCGGGCTGAAGCACATCTTCTCCACCGGGGATCAATACCTTATTATCTTTTTGAATAGCAATAATACGAACATTTTCCCAAACTTTATTATCTTCAGTGATCTCTTTAAGTTTAATAGAACCATTTGCAAAACTATCGCTAATAGTTGTACCGATGACCTTAACATTTTCATGCATGAAATGAATATGGTCCATTGCATCCGGCTCAGAAATAAGATCTACCAGCTTATTGATCGACAATTGTTTTGTTGCAACCGTTTTATCTATACCAAAATCTCCAGGTACATTCGGCTCAACCGGAAAATAGTGCATATAGTTTTCCACTTTTGCAATAGTCGTAGCATCACTAAGCTTCTTTACCAACCCACAGGCAATGATATTTACATTATCATTATTGCTGAGCGCTAAAAATAAATCTGCCTTTTCAATATTTGCCTGCTTTAATATCCGCACATTATTCCCATCACCATTAATGATGAGACCGTCAATACTGTCATTTAAATATTTTGACTGTTTCTCGGATTTTTCTATTACGGTAATCTTATGGTTTTCGCGGATCAATTGCTCAGCAACCATTGAACCTAATTCACCTCCGCCAACAATTACAATATTCATATAGTAACCTTATCTTTAAGAAAATTGATCATCCAGATTGTCTGATTATGAAATTATTTCTTTGCTTGTGTTCGTCGTTTTATACAACATGGACGAATTTTATACAAATACATCTCCAAAAACAATGATTATTGTTGTATTTGATGTTGAACAATTGAATTGAGCCAAATCATATTAATCATACAGACTTCTTTTTTGTATTCAAAAACTTCATTATCTTACTAAGTAAACTTAGTGAGGTAAATATGTCAAAAAAAATAATTCCAATTCTAATGCTCGTTCTTCTGGCGCTTACAACTTCTTGCACAAAAAAATATCCCGAGCTGTCTTCTTCTGATGCTTTAGCAGCCGATACTCTTGGTATAGAGCAAAGCTATTTGCAAGAGCTTCTTAATAAACCTCTTTACGAATTCAGTGAAAAAGATATTGATACTTACTTGCCTTACCTTCAGTACACTATTCCGGAAATACACGAGAGAATAAAACATCTGGCAAGAAAAAGTTTAGGACAACCATACGATATCTACCTTCTAGGCGAATACCCTACCGAGATCTATGACGAACAACCCTTATTTTGTCTGGATAAAAGTGATTGTGTCGTATTTACCGAACATATTCTTGCTATGGCTATGGGGCATGATTGGCAAAGTTTCTTTTCCATTCTTCAACGTATTCGATATAAAGACGGGATCATTTCATATATAACACGAAACCATTTTTCAGAATACGACTGGGGACCAAATAATGCCTGGATCGCTGACAATATTACCGATAAACTGGCCGGAAAGTATGTCGAAACCGATACAGCATATATCGACAAAGGTCGTTTCTTTAAACGTCGCGGTGTCCCCTATCACATAGAAAAAGATTCCATTATCTGGAGTTATATTCCTATGAAGGCCATGCCTTTGGTACTAAACAAACTGCAAACGGGTGATATTGTTAATGTCGTTCGAGGATATAAAGCAGGTCGATGGATCGGTCATTTTGGCATGGTAATGAAAGATGACGATGGAACAGTTTATTTTTTACATTCTACAAATCCAAAGGTCATTCAGCAGCCCTTTATTGAGGTTTTAGATAAAATCAATGCATCAAACCTTGAAAAAGAAAAATACAATGCTCCGCTGGAGCTTAAAAATCTAGAGATCAAAGCTTACAATAAAGAACATCCCGAGGAACCTCTACCTTATGAGAAACTTAAAACTTATACTCTAGGTTATCGATTCTTGCGGGTAAAAGATGACCCTTTGAAAAATATTATGCAAGAAGGTCAGGAATTGAGGCTACAGGTAGTTCCGGTCAACATGCCGGCACCAAAAGCCAGCAGACCTGATTCCGTTTTGAACGATCTATACTAAATTCGAGGTCCTATGAACAATATGGCAGCTGTAAATATTGCGGTTCTTGCCATTGGATTTTCGCAATCACTCTTTGCGGGGATTATGACTCTGCTTAAAAAAAACGCCAGACTGCCGGACAAAATCCTGGCGGTTTGGCTTTTTGCTATATCTACACAAATGTTGATTTCACTCCTCAACCTAAAGTACAATATTATGGCCTTCCCCATTTCACCCTTTATTTACGGCCCATTGATGTACATTTATATCCGAACGCTTATAGATGATGAGCCAAAACTAAGATCATATTATATCTCCTGGCTTTTACCGATTACAGCATTTTTCATTTTGGGGATCATCTATCGAAACCAATCTATACTCTCCTTTGATAGTTTTTTAGACAAGGGACCATACAGAGGTTTGCGCTTTTCATATGCAATTATGCTAATGGTATCATTTATCGTTTACTCAATTTTCACCTTTATTAAGATTGGAAAGCATCGAAAAAAAATAAAAGAACTTTTTTCATATACCTCTAAAAAAATCACACTGGGTTGGGCACTTTTTGTATCAATTTCATTTTTTGTATTATACTTTGGACTTTTTGTCTTGGGATTTACTCGCGTATTATCAAAAAACTTCAACTTTGATCCTTTGCTTATCGGCAACTTGATCCTTGTCTTTTATTCTTTTGCCTTTTCGATTTTCGGCTACCAACAAGAACGTATCTATCCCGATGAATCAAAAGAAAAATATCAACGATCGGGATTACATCCTGCAACTCGTGAAAAATTGCGCCTGGAATTGCTTTCTTGCATGGAAAAAGAAAAACTATACCTTAACCCTGAATTAAGTATTCTTGATGTTTCTCGAAAATTAGAGACCCAGCGGCATTATATTACCCAAATCCTTAATAATGACATGAAAAAAAACTTTTTCAGTTTTATTAATGAATACAGAATTGAAGAAGCAAAACAGCGTTTAAACGATAATAAATATTCCAACCTCACCATATTAGCAATTGGCTATGATTCGGGCTTTAACTCAAAATCTTCATTTAATACTCTATTTAAGAAATATGTGGGAATGACGCCGTCGGAATATAGAAAATTATGAATCACAGAGCGTCTACTAAAACGTAATATTATTTTTCACCCTTTGTTTCAATATACCCTTTCACCATAACCATGATCTTCTCCAGTACATCAAGATCCATGGTTCCCAATATATCATCCGGATGATGATAAGGTTGTTTACCTCCGGACGAATAAAAGAAAATGGCTTTATTGCGAGCCAAGGTAAAAGGGAAATGATCACTGTTTTTCGCATTATCACGCAATTTTATTTTTCCAAATTCCTGTTTTTCTGCAATAGTTTGAAAAATTGCGGCTTCGTTGGGGTAGTCCTTAGCAGCCACAGCACCCCAGCCATCATGACCCGAACCGATCATATCCAAATTCAACATCATCATATTTTGTTTCAAAGGCCGAACGGGTCTACGCACATATTTTCGGGAACCGTAAAGACCCTGCTCTTCTCCTGTAAAAAAGCAAAAGATCAGTGTGACAGGAGGTGGATTTTCTGCATAATATCGCGCCAAAGCCAACAAGACAGCTACTCCGGATCCATTATCATTGGCACCCGGATAATACAAATCACCATAGGCTCCCATATGATCATAATGTGCACCCAAAGTGATAACAGAATCCGGCATGTCGCTACCTTTGATCATACTAATCACATTATGTGTTAAAGTTGATGTGTATCTCGTTTTATGATAAGCATAAATATGTTTAATCGTATCCGGCAAAACATCCTTTACAACCTGAAATGTTACCTGAGGAAATTGTTTGTTTTGACGACTTACAATGGGATAGTTTTCTTCAAACAGCAGGATCTTATTCCGATCCTGTCTTGGAGCATGCTCAATCATATATCGTTTGACGCCCGACAAAGAGGTCAAATTCAACTTATCTTTTAGCTTCTCCAACTCCTCTGTATTTACTCGATGTACCTCATCCGCTTTATAACAGGCATCTGTCGTTGGGCAAAAAGGATGCGGAATATAGTCGTATCCAACTCTCAAAGTATCATAATTTATCACAAGAATGGGATCATCTTGTGGCACATTGATCTTGATCCGAACATTTTGTTTGCTGACATTCAACCCGATATTTTTAAGTTCTCCGGAAATATAATCTTCAGCCTTATAGATACCTCCGCGGGCGATCCCACGCCCGAAACACTCCTTGGAAGACAAATATGCGATATCTTTTTTGAAATAATTTTGCAGATCTATATCACTTTCTGTACCCGCAATAAGAAAAGCAAACAGCCATATCAGCAAAACAAGAACCTTTTTCACAATAATTCTCCAATTTTATCTAATTTTCTATAAAAATATAAAAAAAAACCTTGCCTCTAAGAACAAAACATTTTATTATTTCGGGCTTTGATAAGTGTCCCGTTCGTTCAGCGGTTAGGACTCAGGATTTTCATTCCTGCAACAGGGGTTCGATTCCCCTACGGGATACAAGCAAAACACCCGATCTGAGATCGGGTGTTTTCGTTATGGGTCGTTTTTAAAGGCAAATCATTTAATCAACAGTCTTAATCATTTGATTCAAAAAAATAAGGAACGCTCAAGAGCGCTCCTTACATTCATTCCACGTACCTTTAAACTATGTACTTTAGATTTTCTTTTTCCCTTTGTCTTGAGAACGTAGCAAGATTAATGATCACAAGGATTTTCACCGGTCATCAATGAATCCTGAAGCCATGCCTTTACCACGTCTTCAGGGTCACCCGAAGGTGCACCAATTACAACCTGAATACCATTATGAGCAAATAATTGTTGTGCTTTCATACCCATACCACCGGCAAGAATGACATTGGCTTTTTTTTCAGCCAACCAACGAGGTAAAACACCGGGCTCATGAGGTGGTGGTGTTTTATCTTCAAATGAAACGATATTTTTATCGTCATCTACCGTAAACAAACGGAATTTTTCACAGTGTCCAAAGTGCATTGATAATTGGCCTTGTACCATTGGAATTGCAATGATCATATTTTTCTCCTAATTCATATTGTATTCGTTTTTCAATTTATTATAGATATTTTTTATCGACTTCGCAGCATCAGAATTCGAATAATGTATAACCGATACTTCTTCTCTCAAAGCATGTTCTACACTTTCATCAAAAGGAATTTCACCCAATACGGTGATTTTTTCTTTAGAGCAAAATTTAATAATCTCTTCTTTTTGATCCGAGTTCATATCTGATTTATTTATTACAAGCGTAGCGTGCAAATTAAAATGCTTACACAATTTTACCGCACGTTTCATATCATGAACGGCAGACATACCGGGTTCAGTGACGATAATAGCTAAATCAGCTCCGGTCGTTGCAGCGATAACAGGACAACCGGTTCCCGGCGGACCGTCACCCAAGATCTGTTTCAATTCTTTCTCGTGCGCCACAGCATAAGATTGCTCCTTTACTTGTGAAACAAGTTTACCGGAATTCTCCTCTCCCACATGAAGGAAAGCATGTGAAACAGGCCCTCTCACACTCTCAGAGAGGAAAACATAACCCGTCTCAGTATCTTCCATGACTATCGCATCTTCAGGACAGAGAAGCGTGCAAAACCCACACCCCTCACAAGCTTCATCAATAATCATGTGTTCTTCATTAATAGCATTAAAATGGCAATTTTGTCTACACAGATCACAATGTGTGCATTTATCTCCATTGATCACGGCCTTTTGCCCTCCGATAAAACGCTTTTCAGAGATCCGTTTCCCTTTTAACATAATGGGTAAATTCGAAGCATCCACATCAGCATCAAAAAATAGGGTGTCGTTTGTCATTTCGGCCAGTGCGGCCGAAAGTGTTGTTTTACCGGTTCCACCCTTTCCACTCATGATCACAAATTCATTGCAATCTTTAGCCTTAGATTGTCCTTGCCTCTCATAGATTTGCTGTTCACTGAATTGAGTTACCTTGAGAGCCGGTAGCTCTTCTTGTTGCTTGATCCCCTCAAGAATTTGACCTGTAATACGTCCGAGCTCAATTTTCAATTCTCCATGTTCCTCCATCAGGATCTTGCCTTCGGAACACGAGCGGGCATAACGTTTATCAAAAGGGATACGCCCAATAATCGGCACACCACTCTCACGGGAAAATTCCGTGATGATATCTTGCTCTCCTCTTGAGCGATTGACAATGATAGCCGTTGGTATCTTTATTTGAGCAGCAAGTGCAGCCGCCATTTTTAAATCATTTAATCCAAAGGGTGTCGGCTCCGTCACTAAAAGCACCAAATCCGAGCCCAGCATCGTTTCACGCACGGGACAGCCCGCCCCGGGAGATGCATCATAAATTGTTATTGTCTCTTCATTGGGCATGTTTTTTAATTGTCGAATAATTTCCGGAGCTTGTACTTCTCCTATATTCAACTCTCCCCATGAAAGCTTAAAAGGCTGATCTTTATCTATAAAATGAAATTTTCCTATGGCTTTAGGCTTCAAAGACATTGCATGATTCGGGCAAACATATTCGCACGCTCCGCATGAATGACAAAGCTCCTCAAATATCAAGGGTTTATTCAGTAAAACTGTAATCGCATTATACTTACAGGACGTTGCACAAAGGCCTTGACCATCACATATATCCTCATTTACGGAAGCTTTTTTCACATAAGCATTCTCACTGCGATCCGGCTCTTTACTCATAAATAAATGGGCATTAGCAGCATCTACATCACAATCCACAAGATGTGTACTTAATTTAAGTTCTTTGGCAAAATATGAGGCTAAACTTAAAGCCAGTGTTGTTTTTCCGGTCCCACCTTTACCGCTTGCTATGGTTATCTTCATCGTTTTTCTTTCTACCATATCGTATCAATTCAATGATTAAGATTAAAATTGAGATAGAAGTAAGTTACGAAGAGTAAGCTTCATCACGGAAGCCAACTCAACGCTTGCTTAATCCTTAAACCCAATGTCCCTCAACATCAGCGGACGATGCATACTTAAGCGCTCCACTCTCAAACTTCACTATAGCCTCTGATATCTTTCCGCTTACTCCCGTGATCACCTTCACGCCGACGGTGTCAAACACCCGAAAGGCTTTGGGTCCGCAATGACTTGTCAGGCAAACATCGGCCTTCATATTAACAACATGCGTGGCAGACTGTATACCCGCTCCCTGAGCTGCTTGATAGTTTTGTTCGTTTGATACAAAAGATACCGCTTTACTCTCGGTATCATAAGATACAAAATATGCACAGCGACCAAACCGCTGATCGATATCGGCACTTAAATCTTTTCCGTTTGAAGGAAATGCTAAAATCATTTATCTATCTTCCTGATTTATCTGTTAACTGGTTTACTTGATATACTAAACGTGGCAATGCTTCGATGTATTACTTTGACTTGCGGACAAAGCTTCTAAACCCAGCTCTTCTCATTCCACGACCGGAACCCCGACCAAATACTTTCCCAAAAGATCGAGTGATATTAACTGAATTTTTAGTATCGCTTGCGGGGTTACAATTTCCTAAACCTCGCCCGGTACGTGTTCCCTGCCCCATTGGACCTTTTCCATTTAAACCAGGCATCTTATGCTCCTTTTTCTTATGGCTATTTGCTTCTGCCTTCTGGCTCCTGCAAGGAATTTAGCGCTGTCTCAGTCTCGACAGCAGGACTTTCACAGACCGGACAATTATCTTCTTTTGGCGCGTATGAAGTTTCTGCCCATCTACGGCCGCAACCACGGCAGCGCTTTCGTTCCATAATAACGGGAGTTATCTTGATTGCTTTACCATTAATCAAAGCATCGGCAACTTTTTGTCTTGCTCGTTTAACAATATTTCCAAAGGTCTGTCGTGATACGCCCATTAACTCGGCGGCATCGTTCTGATAGCGTTCTTCAAGATCGGCTAAACGGATAGCCTCCAACTCATCGGCTTCCAGTGCGACCTCCTCTAATTCGATCATCGCTCTACCGCGAGGTTTAAAATATTCCGCATCAAAATCACCATGTATTCGTCGCATTTTGTTGGGTCGTGGCACTAACACTCCTTTTAATATTATTGGCATATGCCAGTAATTAATTTAAGATAAAGAATTCGGCTTGGCAATAAGTATTGTTGCTTTTTATTTATTAATTATTGATAAAAATGGGGAGAATTATGAATTATGAGTGATCTTCAAGAATACTTTTTATATAAGGAATATTGGGTATTGCACCAAATCGACCTTCACGATACGCTTTTTGCCAGGAAGTAATCCTATTTACACCCTTTTCTTCTGACATGCCATATAAAACAGAGGAAGCGTTATTGCCTTTCTGAACAAACCATATATTTTCTTTTGCAACCAAATCTCTGCAATTTAAAAGATTATCATAATGAGTTGTTACTAACAATTGGCTTTTATTTGATTCGTGTAAAAATCTTTTAAGCATATATCTTATTACCATTGGATGTAATCTTGATTCAATTTCATCAACAGCTAAAAATGCATTCTGTTTAATTGTAGTTATTAATGCGCCCGAAAGACCAAACACACGCATAGTTCCTCTTGACTGACGCTCTTCAGATAATGTAAAAGTAATTTTTTCATTTTTTGTTATATATGCTGTATGTTCAAAAAATGATTCACTCAGTTCAATTACTTTTTTCTTTTTGGTTTCATCATCAAGAAAAGCATCTAATTGTAATAATTCGGCTGCTTTCAATACCTTTTCCGATATACTCTCCTCATGCACTTCAGTGATAATATTTGAAATATTAAAATCTGCACTTTTTAAATTATCAAGAATTTGCTCTTTGATTTGATTGTCATTATTAATCAAATCTTCAACGTATCCTTGCAAGTCCAAATTGGGATGAATATTATCTAAAAAATGATTATTAATCCACTGTAAAACTTCTTCAATTTCAGATATTTGTGTGTTAACTTTATTATAAGCAGAAAAAAAAGACGAATTCGGCAGACAATTTAACTCAATAGCATCTTTAATCATATTACCAATTTTAAGGTTTGCACCAAAGCTAATCTGCGATATACCATTTTTAAAGATTCTATTAAAAATTATAGATGGCCTTTGAGTTTTATAGGATAATAAGGATTCTTCAATAACAGCTTTTGAATTCAATGTTAATGAATAAACATACTTAACATGATTAGCATAAAATGTTACAATAAAAGATGAATTTTTATCAGAAGTCAAAACAAATG
The DNA here is from genome assembly GCA_963676395.1 of bacterium. Lineage (GTDB taxonomy): Bacteria > Fidelibacterota > Fidelibacteria > Fidelibacterales > Fidelibacteraceae > M50B103. The sequence continues at coordinate 854,408 of OY781066.1, forward strand.
GAATGATATTAATTAAATCATCTTTGCTATTTTTGTTTACCCTCCAAAAGGTTTTTAAAAATTGAAATGCCTTTAAAAAATTACTTTTACCCGAAGCATTTGCACCATAAACAATACCCAATTTAAGCAAATAAACATTATCTATAATCTCTACATACTGATATTTTGACAATTTACTTATATTTTTAATTCTAAAATCAATTTTCGCTTTATCCCTAAACGAAAGAAAATTCTTAACTTCAAGTGATTCAATCATAATATATTCAATAACTCCACTAATTCTGCAAATCAGCAAAATATAACAACAGTTACTCCTTTGTGATATACTTTTTTGTATAATTTTTATTTATTATTGATTTTTTAGCTCTTCCGGTAAAAAGCGATCAATTTCCTCATTTGACCATGAGAATCCTTCATCATTGGAATTGCCAATACCTAATGATTTTTGAGCAAATTCATAATCATTTCCCGTAGTACTTGGAGCATATTTACCTATTTCACTATATCTTTGAATCATAGAATCCAATTCGTTATCATTTTCAGCATCTTTATTTTGTGTTAGTTTACCAATAAGTAACATAAATTGATCTCTGATAGCTTTATATTCTTCAGCAATATTTTTGTGCTGTACTTTTATCTCAGAAAGATTCTCTTTAGTAAAAACAAAAAATAGTATGCTTACCCCAGTTAAAACTAAACCACAATATGACAATATATCTAAAAGTTTCTGTATCCCCTCAATCGCTCCAATAGTTTGTAAAACAATAATTAACATTGTCAGCGATGCAATAATCAAAGAAAAAATACGTAATATTCTTTCTCTATTTTGTAGCCTATTATAAGCTTTGTAATGAATTGTGGTCATGAAAACACATTGAGCAAAGTAAAAACGTGCTACAGATAACATAGAATATCCTTTTTTTAATTATGTGGCTCATCATCCCACGGTTTCTTCCCATATCTATCATAATAAGTGACCCAATAAAGATGCTCTTCTAAATGATATAAAAATTGAGGAAAATTAAATCCATTAGGATATGCATTCTTTATTTTTGTTGGATGGATTAGACATAAATAATTATAAACTAAATCTGAATTAGATATTAACATTCTGTATTTTGGAATATTTGTTACCACATGAAAATCCAGAGGATTTGCACATTTCCTAATAGCAATTTTTTGAATTTTACAGTCTACATCTTTTACCTTTGGTAAAATTTCATTACTAGGCACCACTAAAATAATCTCAATTCGATACTTTTCACCTTTGATTAAAACATTACCGCGAAATTTAGAATTTAACTCTATCACACCGACAATACGATTCCTTTCAGGCATATACGACAACAATGGATAGTTCTCTCGCATAAAATCAAGATCTGTTTCCCCTAAACTAATTACACTCATCTACCACCATATGGTTTTGATGGATTACTAAAAGCATGAAATCTACAATTATCTTTTTGAGGATTCTTATCAACTTTTGGAAAAACATCACCAAAAATCTTCTTATACTCTAAAGAAGCATTAATAAAATCATCATTTTCAAAATACTCTAAAGCTTTAATTGCCCTATTCCGAGCGGTTTCTACATTAGATTTTATATCGTCACTACACCGGTAATACAAATACTCAAAATAGTTTTTAATCATATATGGGTAATCATCATCTTTTGAGTGTAAAACAAAATAATTAATCACATCATTTTGTAAATTGAAAGAACTATAACAACTCTTAGCTGATACTGTATTATCTCTCCATGTTTTACCAATTCTACATAACACCCTAGTTGCTCCATTAGTTTTAGAATTCGAATCCTCAAACTCACTTATTTGTTTCTTTGGGTCAAACACCTCCCAACTCCCATCACCTACAGTGTTGGGTATTAGAAATGTCCCATCCTCACATTCAAAAGCTGGAAGAATCTCTACATTGTGCTTACCATCAAAATTTACAAGTACTACCTTACCCCAACCACTAATTTTATCTGTCATCGTGTATGTATCTTTTAATGTTTTTCTAATCTCTTGCAATAGTGCTGATTGACCATTACCTATATAATTATCATATTTTTCATATACATCAATCGGTATTTTAAACAACACATCTACATCTTGATCGTCGGTTATAGGTCTGATGTTCGTTTTGGTTTTATAAGAACCAAATAACAATTTAGAATCTCCAGAATATTTCGAAGTATAATACGTAGCATGAAGAGTTTTACAAACACCGGTATACTTTGTTTTTGCATCATCTTTTTGTGCAGTTGTTAGTTTAATGTTTTCAAGAAATTGTTTGAATATTTTTTTCATATCTTGTCCTTTGTTTAAATTTATCACTTTTCATCCCCATTTTTCAATTTCATTCTAAATATAAGAAATTAACCCATTAATATAAAGTTATATTTTGCGTTTTTGCATTATATTTGCGTTTTTGGTTTTTTTATAAGGTTTTTAAACAGTTTCTAATGGGTTTTTATCTGTATTACTGCACCCCTTTGTTCTTTTATAAAAAAAATGATCCAAAAGGATCATTTCAACTTAATTACAACATCAATTATAAAAGAACTATTATTTTTCTCAACAATTCATAATTTCTTTCGACCAGCCAGCAGTCCCTCACTGCATTCGGGCAACAGCTGGTAGGTCAAGCCCTACTCTTCAGATTTCACCAGATCCCAAACCTTGTCCAGCTCTTCGAGATTATCGTCTTTCATGCTGCGCTTGGCATTATTGTAGTATTCTTCAACCTTATTGAAACGACGATAGAACTTATCATTACTTTTCTTTAAGGCTTCACCGGGATGGATATCGTAAAAACGCGATAGGTTTACCAAAGCGAAGAGGATATCGCCAAATTCTTCTTCGGCATGGGCTTTGTCGCCGGAGGCATGAGCTTCTTTGAATTCTTCAAATTCTTCATCGACCTTTTTCCAGACATCGGATACGTCATCCCAATCAAATCCTACAGAGGCAGCTTTCTGTTGCATACGGTAGGCTCTATGTAGGGCCGGCAAGGATTTTGGAATACCTTCAAGTATCCTGCCTTTGCGTTTTTTGCTTTTCTGCTGTTCCCAAATCGCATTGGCCTCTTCAGCGGTATATTCTTTGTCGGAATTAAAAACATGTGGATGGCGACTGATCATTTTTTCGCTAACGCCTTTCATAACATCGGCAAAACTAAAGTCACCCTTTTCTTCGGCAATAATAGTTTGAAAAACAATATGCAACAGTACATCACCCAATTCATAACGAAGCTTATCGATCTCATTATTTTCAATGGTTTCGATCGCTTCGTGAGTTTCTTCCAAAAAATACGGTATCAGTGATTCTCGTGTTTGTTCCTGATCCCAGGGGCAACCCTCGGGTCCACGCAAAGTGCGTACTATATTTATCAGTTCATCAAATTCTTTCATATAATTCCAGCTTAGGGTTAAAATTCATAGGGCTAAAAGCTAATTCTTCTCAATTCTAAAGCTTTGAGCTTAAATCTATCACTAATGATTTATTTCTTCGTAATTCTAATTCTGTTAATACGATTCCCCTTCATTTCATCAACCACAAAAATATGATTCTGGTAGCGAAAAGAATCATGCTTTGCCGGAATACGACCTAAATGATCCATCACAAATCCACCCAGAGTATCATATGCGTGTGCCTCAGGAAAATTCAAAATTAATATTTCTTCCAGATCATCGAGGTTAATTGCCGCATTCACGGCACATTCATAGGGTGTTAACCATTTTAAATATGGACTATGCTTTTCATTTTCATCCTGGATATCACCCACGATCTCTTCGATAACATCTTCAAGTGTTACCAGGCCGCTGGTACCACCATATTCATCAACAACAATAGCGATCTTGGTTTTCTTTTCCTGGAAAACAGATATGGCATGAGATACAGAACATTTTTCAGGCAAGAACATCGGAGGATGCAAAAGGCTCTCGAGGTCTGTTTGTTTTTTACCATCTAAATACTGCAAAACATCTTTCTCAAAGATAAACCCTATAATATTATCCAAATTATCTTTATACACGGGAAATCTTGCAAAAGGCTGATTGGCTACAAAGAAATAGATATCGTTCAGACTTCTACCTCCATCTACTGCAACCATATCGGGACGAGGAATCATGATCTCTCTAACACAGGTGTCGGTTGATTCCAACAATGACGTGATCATCTCGATCTCTTTTTCTTCGAATTCTCCCTTCTCCTCACCAATTTGAACCAACGTCTTAATATCTTCTTCATGCTCAATGAGCGTATCACCACTCACATTCAAGGAGCGTTCCGTTACTTTTCCAATAAAATACAAAATAATCGTCAAGGGAAAAAACACGGTATAACAAAAAGCAATAAACCAAGAGTTTCGTAAGGATACTTTTCGAGTATTTCGCAACGCAATGGTTTTTGGTACAATCTCGCCAAATATCAAGACCATCACGGTCACAACTACGATCTCAATAAAAGCAATGATCAAGGGCGGCCAATTATACTCAACCGAAAGATCATGCATTAAAAGAGCAACCAATGCCGTAAGAGCAATATTTACGAGTGTATTACCAATGAGGATGGCTATCAGTAGCTTCTGTGGTTTTTCCAACAGTTTGAGTGTGCGTTTTGCAGCGGCACCTTTAATTTCCTGCAGATTTTCCTTTCGGGTACCGAAAAGTGCCGTTTCCGAGCCTGAAAAAATACCGGAAAAAACCAAAAGCACCAAAAAAAGAAAAAGATTTAAGCCAATATCCATATTATTTATCAAAATATTGTGTTAAAAAACGGTTTTCCAATGCTGTCATTTCAGCTTTATCTTCTTCGCTGATATCATCATAACCGCACAGGTGACATGCACCATGAATCAAGATCCGGGCGAACTCCCGCTCAAGAGGTTGATCGAATTTTTTAGCGTTTTGAATAATCCTTTCAGGGGAAATATATAATTCTCCCTCTAAGGGTTCCTCATCTATATTAAAGGAAATTATATCTGTGTATACATCCTGATCAAAATATTCTTTTTTCATTTCACGCAAGGCATCATCTTTAAAAGAAATAACGGTCACAGAGAATTCAGGATAACCAAGATCTTCCATCACCCCGGCGATCATGGTTTTGGCATGATCTTCTTCAAGTGGAATATCTATATCACATTCACGATAAAATTCTACCGTCCAACTCATGCTTTTTCTTCTTTCTTGATACTGAGTTCTTCTTTTTTATTCGATGATTTCTTTTCATCTTCTTTTTTATCTTCAGGATAAGGCACACGTTCGTGATACAGGCCTACCAAAAGAGGATATATCGCTTTTTGTATCTTGGTCAAATCAATAAACTGCAAGGGGCATTCATCAAGCTGCCCACTATTCAAACGCTTTGAAATAACTTCATTGATCTTTGCTTCAATATTTTTTGGAGTAGCCTTTGGCAATGAACGAACGGCAGCTTCTGAAGCCTCTACGATCATCAACAATGCTGTTTCTTTGGTTTTAGGCTTTGGTCCCGGATAACAATATTCACTTTCAGGAATATCGGTACCGGTTTTTTCTGCTTCGGCAAGGGCTTTTTGATAAAAATAATCAACTCTCATCGTACCATGATGGGTGGCGATAAAATCTTTAATTTCATCCGGCAATTTTTCCTGTTCAGCCAATTCCAGTCCGTTTCGCACATGTGAAATAATCACCTTAGCCGCCATATGGGGTTTAAGCTGATCCATTTTATTTTCTTCAAGTCCCTGTTGATTTTCTACAAAATATTCAACCTTAGATAACTTCCCGATATCATGATAGTAGGCTCCCACTCTGGCAAGAAGTGAATTTGCGCCAATCTTTTCGGCAGCCGCTTCAAGCAAATTACCCACCACAATAGAATGATTAAAGGTACCGGGCGCTTCCAATGAAAGTCGTTTAAGCAAAGGTCGATTCATATCCGAAAGTTCAAGCAAGGATAAGGATGTCGTAACACCGAAAATTCTTTCAATAACCATCATGAGACCATTGGCAATTAAAACCGAAACAATAGCATTTGCAAGCGCCAATCCCATCATCACCAACCAAGCGGTAAAGGTCTCTAATGATGCAATATTCATAGCCGATACAGAAGCAAAATAACCTGCAGCCACAAAGAGTAAAGGTTTTAAAACATTTTCACGCGTTCTTGTATTTCTTAATGAAATAATAGCCATGATCATAGGGAAAGCGTGCATCAGAATGAAATGGAATGAGCCTCCCATAACATATGCCAATACCAGAAGTAATGTCGATGAACCCATAAGGGCAATACGCTCATCAAAAAATATCATCAAGAGCATTGCAGTGATAGAGAGAGGTACAAGGATCATATGTGTTGGCGCTACAAGTGCTACCGCAGCACCCAGCCCCAAAGATATCACCATACAGATTATTAACAACAAAAATCGATTCACATCTTTAAACAGAGATTTATCATACATGATCAGGAATAAAATAAAAATCATGAAAAGCATGGCGATCACAAGAATATCCCCAAGACCCTTTAAGAAATTTGAAAATCCCTGTAAGTTCTCGTTATTCTTTTCTTCGGCATACTTCAGTGAATATAGCTTCTGGTATATTTCCGAAGTAATAAGTGTGTTGGCACCTACAATCTTTTCATCTTTAAAAACTTTTCCCGCCACCAAGGGTATCCTGTCGATAACATCTTGTTGGCGATTCATGGTACGCTCTTTATCGTAAATCAAATTTGGCTTCATCAGCAAATGTGCAATACGAGATATCATGACCTTTTGTTCATGGATATTGTAACCCTTAACCAGATTTTCGGTCAATTGCTCCGTCGCGGAACTAATATCAAACAAGTTCTTAACCGAGGCAGGTGTTTCTATACTCCCCTGTCGTAAAGAAATTTGATTTGATCGTATTGAATCCAAAGAAATATCACTGACACCACTTTCATAAAGTATTGACAGGTGCGTAATAAAATTCATTCTTAGGGTGTCAAGCGGAACACGTTTCGCCTCACTTGGCATAAATATTTGACTAAAGGGTGCTTCATCGGCATGAATTGAAAATTGTTCTTCCATGGCATTGATCACAGCCATAAAAGCATTTGAATCTGTACGAACCGATTCATTTAAAGCTTCAAGATCAGTCGTTGTAAATCTTTGAATCCGCCGCATGGTTTGAGAATATTTATATTTTTCATAACGTTGCTCTAAGGTCTTTGCCATTTGAAAGAACACCTCTGTTCTTTCAATCTGTTGATCTTTTACTCCGATATCCTCAGAAAAAACAAAAGCAACTTTCTTAATGGCTTCGTCTTGCTCTTTTTCAATGGCGGCACGGGGTTTTAAAATATCAAAATCATAAGGAGCGATAATATCCATACGCGTAATATCACCCACCTGATAATTGTATTGATGTGTTTGCTTTTTGGGCGCTACCAGGGAAGAAAAAATTACCATAACGACCAATGATGCGATGATCCATATAGAAACTTTTCCCGAGCCTTGAGCTTGATTGTTTTTTATTAACATCATTTCCTCAATAAATTCTAGCTAAAAAATAAGATAGTTTGGGGTTGTATCCAAAATAATTAAGAATTAAGAGTTATGGGCTAAGAGTTGCAAATTAACCGCTTATGCATTTAAAAGACTGACAATTGAATATGAAATATATCGTAACTTTTTAATCACGGATTTACGATTTATGTATATCCTTAACGACCAATTGAATATTTCTTATTCCATTCCAATCATTGATAGTTGGCACAAAAGCGATATCTACATGTTGATTGGAATCCATGACCAATTCAAATTTATCTAACATATTCCAGGCAATACAATTAATGGTTGTCCCATTTTCTTTTATCGCAAACTTCAAATGCCTATCTTTCAAAATAGTACTATGGTGGACTTGCACATTTTTAACAGAGAATTTAGGTCGCATATTCGCAGGGCCAAAAGGCTCCATATCCTGGAGGAAATCCATCAAATTCATATTGATCTCCGAGATCTCCAAATTGGCTTCAATCTTTAATATTGGCTCCAACATGTCCTGTTCAATATGATCTTCGGCATAGGCGAGAAACTTTTTTTCAAATGACGAAATATTATCTTCTAAGATAGTTAAGCCCGCAGCCATTTCATGACCGCCATAACCAAGAAGATCTTCGGAACAGGCAGCCAGCGCTTCGTGCAGATCAAATTTCTCAATAGAACGTCCAGAGCCTTTTCCTTCACCATCTTTCAATGCGATCAAGAACACAGGACGATTCACTTTATCTTTGACTTTTGATGAAACGATTCCTATCACACCCGGATGCCACGGCCCGGAAAGAACCAACGCTTTAGGAAGGGCCTCTCCATATTTCTCATTTACCTGTAGAAGGGCTTCTTCGGTAACACGACGCTCAACTATCTGTCTCTCTTCGTTTTCTTTATTCAAGATCTGGGAATATTCCATGGCAATTCCCCGATCATCGGTTGTTAGAAGTGTAATTGCACGTGCAGCTGATCCCATACGACCTACAGCATTTAAACGAGGTGCAATACCAAATACAATATTGATCACACTTATCTTATTTGTTTCCATATTGCAGGCATTAAATAAGGCAAGAATGCCCAAACGACACTGACCCCGGCGAATACGGTTTAAACCTTCTCGAACAAAAGAGCGGTTTTCATCGATAAGCGGGACAATATCAGCGGCCGTTCCAATAGCTACAAGATCAAGATATTCTTGAGCATGTTCATTATTATCATAAAGAACTTTACACAAGGCTTCGACTAATTTATAAACCACACCCGCTCCGCAAAGATAACGAAATGGATAGGTTTCATCTTTGCGTTTAGGATTTAAGATCGCCAATGCCTTGGGTAATGCATCATCTTGTTCATGATGATCCGTAATGATCATATCTATGCCCAGCGATTTTGCATAATCAACTTGTGAATGAGCTGTGATACCACAATCGGTTGTTATGATCAATTCAACATCCAATTCGCTGGCACGATCAATCCCGTCCTCCGAAACCCCGTAACCTTCTTTTTCGCGCTCGGGAATATAATAATAAATATTTTCATTAAGTTTTCTTAAAAAGAGATATAGGATTGATGCCGAGGTTACACCATCAACATCGTAATCTCCATATACCATGATCTTTTTCTTTTCTTGACAGGCAGAAACCACAATATCAACGGCTGTTTGCATATCTTTCATTAAAAAAGGATCATAAAGCGAAACCTTTTCTTTATCAAAGTAAAGATCCAATGCATTTTTAGAACGCAAATCCCGATTAATTAATATGGATGTAAACAAATAGGATAAGCCAAATGGCTTACTGAAATCGAGAACATCGTCCCCTGAGATGTTGGGATAAACCCATTTCATAGTGTTCTCTCCAGCTGATTATTAAAAAGCTCAAAGCCGGTCGTAAGCCGAATTCTGTTATCCCGACATTCATCAGGACGATGACCATTTATCTGGTCGCCCCGTTACCGGGACGATCTTGCCACCACCATGAAAGCATGACTCGAGCAAAGTGTTACTTTCATATTTGTGTTGCTCCGGATGGGGCTTGCCTAGCTTTCGATGTTACCACCGAAACTGGTGAGCTCTTACCTCACCGTTTCACCATTACCTTTCACCAAAGCGAAAGGCAGACTGCTCTCTGTTGCGCTTTCCAACCCTCACGGGTTCCTTGTGTTACAAGGCATCCTGCTCTGCGGAGTTCGGACTTTCCTCACCCCAAATTATGGGGAGCGGTCACCTCTCCGGCTTTAAGCTATTCTTCCTCTTCTTGTTCTGCGGCATAGAGGAAGCGGCCACAGAAATCACAGGTTACAACCTGATTTTTCTTATATATGTCAACCCGCTTCTGGGGTATTACTCGATTATGACAACCACTGCAAGCATCGCGGACCAGCGGAACAACAGCTAAACCTTTTCTTGCTTTACGAACGCGATTATAGACTGAATAATAGTTGCGAGGAACAGCTTTAACCAATTCTTCTCTTTTGCTTTCCAGCTGAGATTTCTCTTCTTCAGTTTCTTTTTGTGTCGCTGCCAAAGAACTTTTAGCTTCAAGAAGATTCTTTTCCATTTCATCAACGGTAGAACCGGATTCATCATGAGCTTTGCTTAAACGTTCGGTTTCGGTCTCCGCCTGTAGAATTTGATCTTCGGCTTCTTTTATAGCTGATTTATTAAAATCGATCTCTGCAGTCAATGCATCATATTCGCGATTTGTAGTAACCAAATATAATTGTTCTTCATATTTTTTTATCTTTAGCTGTAGATCTTCGATCTTTGCCTGGTTACTGCGAATAGTTGTCGCATTCTCTTCAATACTGGTCGTGCGAATACCGTTCTGGTCTTTTTCATTTTCAATTTGAATTTCAAGTGTCTTTACGGTTTCGGGAAGATCGCCTAATTTCTCAATGAGTTCATCCAGACGAGAATCGAGTTCTTGTAGTTCCACCAGTTGTTGAAGCACTTTTTGCATATTACCTTTCCTCCAAAAATATTATATAAAAAAAACGCACACTTGTTTATGCGCGTTATTTCTTTGCTACCCCGTGGTCAGCCATGTATTTCATGTCTTCCAATTTCTAAAAAGACCTCATTTTAAAATGAACAATGCAACCTTGTAATATCGTGCTTTTCGTTTTGGATGTCAAATGATAATTTGTTTTTTTAAAATTGAAGTCTTAAACAAACATCCAAAATTCTTATTGATAATTTATCACTCATTCGTCAACTGACAGCTCTCCCAGCTCCCCTTATTTACCCCACATAATAATTTCTATAAAAGGAAAGGGCGAACATACTAAGTTCGCCCCTATAATTCAGTTTATCTTAATACCTCTTTTTACTTATCACACTTGGTATATCCACACTGCACGCAAAATTCACATCCATTCTCGAATTTCAACGAGCGGTTATTACACTCAGGACAAATTTTAAAAGTATTGTTATTTGTTGGATCGTTCTCATCATCCGTAATGGTATGCACAGATGAAATATCCGTTTTGATCGGTAGCGCTATCTGTTCACCTTGTTCCGGTGTTGCCAGCATGCCTTCATCACGAAAAAAACGTTCGATCACATCGGCGACTTCAGAATAAAAAGAATGAATATACTTCCCTTCCTTAAAATAACCGCCATTAGGATCATAGATCGAGCGAAGTTCTTCTAAAATAAATTGAGCGTCACCGGCACGACGGAAGATCGCTGAGATTAAACGGGTCAGTACTGCGTACTGCGCCGAGTGAGTCAAGTCCTTGGAATTAATAAAGATCTCAATCGGACGCTTGCGGCCATATTCCATGATGTAACCCAATGTCACGTAAACATTGAATTTCACAAAAGGACTTTTAATTTTATATACCCTGGCATCAACAACATCCGGACGTTTAAGCGTTAGGGATTGGGGACGCTTTTCAGCTTCTGTTTTTTCGGGTTTCTTTTCACGAATACGATACGATTTACTGTATGTCAACATTATACCACCTCTATCTCATTTGGGTCTTTTACACCCATTGTCTTTCTAAAATAATGAAAGGGTGTAGATAATGTCCCATCTTCAAGCACCATAATTTCATCACCGGTAAATTCAACCACTTCATCTTGTGAGATTTGCATTTCAAATTTCTTGTCTTTAAAATCCTGAAATTCTGTTTTTTCACCTTCAACACTCAAGATCGGGAAACGAGAACCATCACGATAGATGGTAATTCCTTTTAAACCCTTTGACCATGCATTCAAATAAATACTTGAAATAACCTCGGGCTCAATATCTTCGGGTAGGTTAATTGTTGATGAAATTGAATGATCAATATATTTCTGACATACAGATTGAATTTCAATTCTACGTTCATGAGAAATAGAATGTGCGGTTCTAAAGAAATACTCAGGCAGCACATCTTCGAGATCAAATTCTTTCTTAACATCCTTGATTTTATCATTCAGATTATTCAAGTCAAGATATGCCTGTAAAGTTGAATGGAAAACCTGGAAGAATTGATTGTCAAATGATTCCGCCCTGCGTGTATAGAAAAGAGCGAAAAGAGGTTCAATACCGCCACTAACACCGATATAATTACGCTTACCGATCTCAAATGATTTAATAATATTCGAGATAGAACCGGTAGGTGCAATAGATGTGATGGCAATATTTCTTAAACCGAATTGAGAAATATGATCTTTAACTTCGGGACTCAATGACTCTTCAAAGAAAGGACAATCGGCATATTTTTCATATTCAAAGATTGCTGACTGACCTTTTTCTTTTGCCAATTCAGATGAAGTTTGATAAGCTGTATTATTAATAAAGCTCATTACCTCTTCCATGGTTTCCACACCCATTTCCGAATCATAATCTATTCCTAATTGGAAAAACATATCCGCTATTCCCATAACACCCAAACCTAATCGGCGGGTCTCACTCGCGGCATCGCGTTGTTTTTCCAGAGGGTTCAATGTTTCATTCCATGTAACCACATTATCCAAAAAGCGAACACATGACCCGGTTGAGATACGCAGTTGCTCCCAATCGATCTTTGCTCTATCACTGAAAGCGTCTTGCACGTAACGACTTAAGTTAATCGAGCCAAGATTACAAGCGCCACCATCTTCCAAAGGAACTTCCGCACAAGGGTTTGTGGAAATAATAGGACGGCCGACATAATTGGAGGGTGAATATTTACTCATCTGAGTCCAAAAAATCAAGCCCGGCTCAGCCGAACGATAGTTAGATTCAACAAACAGATTCCAGATATCCCGTGCCTTCACGAGATTGCGTATTTCGCCCGAAGGGCCGGAAGCAAAATAAAGCAGGAAATCACCGGAATACTTAATTGCAAGTTCCCAATCATCTTTCCCGACTTCCATAAGATAATCACCGTAAACATCACGTTTTTGAGGATCATTAAGATCTCCGACTGCAAGTTTCTTACCAAAATGATCATCTAACCAAATATTCAATTTCTTGCTATCGCTAAAGGATTCCATAAACTCATATTCTTCAATATTCTTACTGGGAATACCCAATGAGTAGTATGTGTTGTCATCTTGTATGGCTTCGGTTAAACGACGTTTATGACGTTTACGATATACTAAAATTTTATCAGCACTGAACTTGGCCTGCTCTTCAACGGCTTGCATAAATTCATCTGAAGTTTTAATTGAAATATTTGCAAAACGGATCTGGGTATTTTCTATAACCTGTTTTTTAATCTCAGACAATTGATCATCGGAATATTTCCCGCTCCAACGAAGCTGTTCAACAATCTGATTGGTTACCCAGTTAGGCGATTTTTTTACTTTAATAAAATGCATGATATCCGGATGCTTAATATCAATGGTGAGCATCAAGGCACCGCGACGACCGGACTGTCCAATCAAGCCGGTTGTCATAGAGAACAAATCCATGAAAGAAACAGCTCCCGTAGAAGAGTCCGCTGCATTATGAACAATAGAATCACGAGGACGCAAGGGTGTGATATCAACACCAATACCACCACCATAAGAATATGTTCGCGCACATTCCGCTGCAGTTTTATAAATGGCCTCAATATTATCGGATTCAATACCGGTTACAAAACAGTTCGCCAAAGTTTTTAAACGATAGAGGTCTCCTGCGCCGGCAAGAACACGACCACCCGCGATCCAGTGCCCTTTAAACAGATCACGATAAAAATGCTCCGCCCATTGCATCTGCTTAATCTTTGATGTTTCTTGCGCAGCAATAAACGCAGCTATTCTCATAAAAACATCTTCAGGACGGTGTTCGATAGGCTTACCTGTAATATCCTTTAAAAAGTATTTCTTCTCATAAATACTTTTTGCCAGCTCATTGTCTCCCAGATAGCTTTCGTGCTCGGGTAAATTCCCGGCTTCAACCTCCGCCTTGAGATGCTGATATAAGTTCTGGTAAGAGCGGATTTTTTCTTCCCCGACCATTTTGGTAAACTTACCGCGATACTTAAACATGTTATTAAATGACATCTCTACCCCAATTTGCTCAATTTTGTTCTTTATACTATATTTTGTGTATCCTTCGTAAGACATAATACAACATGTTGTACGTAAAATCAAATTAATTTTTGCTCAATAAGGTCTGGAAATATTAAATACTCACATTTACAGTAGGTTAGACAACAAAAAAAATCCCAAACAAATCAAGGTGAATTTTTCCGTGTTTTTTCTTGCTTTTTAGCACAATTTTCTATCTCTCTGTTTTTCTCGAATTTATGGACCATAATGTTTTTTTATATATAATGATATTGAAAAGTGATTATAAAACAGAAAACAAAATATTTAAAAAATAATTATTGATGAATAATTAAGAACAAGAGAATAAGGCAACTTGCAAAAATCATAGACAAATCGATAATTCACCGAAATCTTCTGGAAAAGCATCATAAACAACAACAGATCGGTTCAACGATTTAATAATTGTCTTTTTCAACTGAAAGGTATGAATATATATTAACTACAAAACTCTTTATTTTCAATTAATACTCCACTCTCTATCCTCAACGCCCAACCATCTCTTTACGATTTCACTTGACAAGATGAAACAACTTATTTACCTTATGTTACAACGTCGGACTTTAATATCACAACTGTAATAATAGAGGTTTTTAGGTGAGCGAGAATAATACCGCTTTGATTGAGGAAGAGAAAATAGCGCATTATACTATTTCCGATCTACACGAATATAATTTAAAAGAACTCCAAAGTATTGCCCATGGTTTCGAGATACCGGGTGTACAAAATCTTAAGAAAAAAGAATTGGTCTTTAAGATCTTGGCCTCTCAGGCGGAAAGACAAGGCCATGTTTTTGAAGAAGGTATTATGGAAGTTCTTCCCGATGGATACGGATTTCTCCGTTCCGTTAGATTTTCATACTTAAGCTCTGATCTTGATGTTTATGTGGCACCAACACAGATTCGTCGTTTCGGACTTAAAACCGGTCATCTTGTTGCCGGCCAGCTTCGTCCACCAAAAGAAGGTGAAAAGTTCTTTGCACTTTTAAAAGTTGAAGCTATCAACAATCAAGATCCCGCAAAAGCCAAAAGCCTGGAAGCCTTTGAAAATTTAACACCTCTTTATCCTGAAGAACGGCTTCACCTCGAACGTTACGACGAAAATGATCTTTCCACTCGTATCATGGATCTCTTGACCCCAATCGGCAAAGGACAGCGTGGACTTATCACCGCCCAACCTAAAACCGGAAAGACAATTTTATTACAAAAAATCGCAAATTGCATACTTGCGAATCACCCTGAAGTTATTTTAATGGTATTACTTATTGATGAACGCCCCGAAGAAGTTACCGACATGGAACGTCATGTAGGTGCTGAAGTTATAAGTTCTACCTTTGACGAACCACCCGAACGCCATGTACAGGTATCCGAGATGGTTCTTGAAAAATCCAAGCGCCTCGTTGAGTATGGCCATGATGTTGTGATCCTTCTTGATAGTATCACTCGTCTTGGACGCGCACACAACGCGGTGGTCCCCCACTCCGGCAAGATATTGTCCGGTGGTATCGACAGTAATGCTTTGCATAAGCCAAAGCGTTTCTTTGGGTCAGCCAGGAACATCGAGAATGGCGGGAGTCTCACCATTATTGCTACAGCCCTTATAGATACGGGCTCGCGCATGGATGATGTGATTTTCGAAGAATTCAAAGGTACAGGTAACATGGAACTCGTACTTGATCGCCGTTTGAGTGATCGACGGATATTCCCATCGATCGACATCAACCGTTCAAGCACACGTAAAGAAGAATTGCTGCTCAGCAAGAATGAACTTGCCCGCGTATGGATCTTACGTAAGTTCCTGAATGAAATGAGCCCAATGGAGGCAATGGAGTTCATGATCGATCGTATGAATCATGCTAAGAGCAACAAGGAATTCCTACGTACAATGAATTCGTAAAATGTTGACAAATTACCATTTAACGGAAACAAGATAACTTGAGGGTGACTCCCGGCTTCGCCAAGACTATATTGCGCAAGCTCGTCACCCATACTTTTTCGCAGTAGCGCAGAAATTCACTTTATCTTGTAAATCCTGTTATCTATCAGGTTAATCATCCTATTATCCTGTTTAAAACAGGTAATCCTGTCAACAAAATTCAAAAAGGGTGGTAATATGAAAATTCTACTTCGCGCTGTGCAGATACTTATTCTGCTGATCGTTATTGTTTTTCTATCTGGATTACTTTTTATCGATCATATCAATTCACGGGCTCTCCCCGATTACAACAAAGATTTGGATATTGACAATATCTCTTCCCCTGTCGAAGTGTTTAGAGACGAATACGGCATTCCTCATATTTTTGCCAAAAACGAAGAAGATCTCTATCGGGCGGTAGGTTATGTCATGGCTCAAGATCGCATGTGGCAAATGGATCTTATCCGTCGCGGTACCACCGGCCAACTGGCCGAAATCTTTGGCGATGACTTGATCGAAACCGACGCTCTCATGAGAGCCTTGCGCATTTCTGAAAAATCTCAAAAAATCCTCGACAATATGGATGCTGATATAAAATTGACTCTCCGGGCTTTTAGTGATGGAGTAAATCAATATATCCGGGATTACTCCCGCAAGCTTCCTCTCGAATTTACGATCCTAGGCTACAAACCTGAAACTTGGGAACCTTTACATTCCATCAATATGATTGGTTATATGTCATGGGATCTTACCAGTGGTTATCGCTCAAAAATAGATCTTCATAAATTGGTCAAAGTCGCAGGCGAAGAAAAAATCCGCTATTTCCTACCTTCTGAGGGGACTCATTCAACCCTCGTTTTTCCAGGATTAAAAGATACCTTAGTCAATTCAGATCTTTATACGGCTTTCGAAAAGCTAAGTGATATGGGATTATCCGGTGTATTTCACGGATCTAATAACTGGGCAATCAATAAGCATAAAGTCAACAATGGACGAGCCATCATGTGTAACGACATGCACTTGGGTTTATGGGCACCCGGCATCTGGTACCAAATGCACTGTTGCGTTCCGGGAAAATTAGATGTTACGGGAGTTGCCGTACCCGGACAGCCATATATTATTGCAGGACATAACGATAAAATAGCTTGGGGTATGACCAATGTTGGTTCTGATGACACGGATTTCTACATCGAAAAGCTTAACGAAGATTCTACGCAATATCTCCTGAACGGAGAATGGAAAGACCTGCGTATTGACAATGAGATCATTAAAAGTAAAACCGGACTCGAAGTTGAGCGCACATTACGCTATACACATCGCGGTCCGATAATTTCTTCCTTCAAGAACATGAATGAAGCCGCCATATCCATGCGTTGGATTGGCAATGAAGCCAGCAATGAGCTCCTGGGTGTGTATATGCTAAACCGTGCAGACAACTGGGAAGAATTTCGTACTGCCTGTTCAAATTTCAAATCGGTATCACAGAATATCATTTATGCAGATATCGAAGGTAATATCGGCCTGCAAAACTCTGCCGGTGTTCCATTGAAAAAGGATCACTTCTATTCCATCTATCCGGGTGACACAGATGAATATGACTGGGAAGGATTGATGGATTTTGAACTACTACCAAACTCTTACAATCCCGAAAACGGTTTTGTATCGTCAGCCAACAACCGTATTTCAGGAAAATATTATCCTTTCTTTATTTCCCATTGGCCGGATATCCCTTATCGCATCAATCGAATACGTCAGCTATTGAATGCAAAAGACAACATGGGTATTGCCGACATGAAAGCCATTCATAACGATCAATATTCCCTTTTGTACGAGGATGTAAAGCCGGCAATCGTTCATATTCTTGACACTGAGAAACTCAGCGACCAGGAGGCCAAGGCTTACAGTATTTTTAAAACATTTGATGGTGTATTGGATCGTAATGCGGCAGCTCCTTGTATTCTTGAAACCTTTTACATAAAATATTTGGAATATTGCCTAAGCGATGAATTAGATTCTCTGCACTATGATATGGCTATGCGTTCCTCATCCTTTGCCCGCAACTTTGTTGCAAATTCATGGATGCGTGATAAATGCCCTTGGATAGATGACGTTCGAACCGACAAAGTAGAAGATTTTTCCGATATAGTCCTTCTATCATTTAAGGCCAGTGTACGAGAGCTAAGCGAAAAGCTTGGTGAAAATCCGGAAAAATGGCAATGGGGTGATATTCACCAGCTCACGCTCGAACATCCCATTGGCGGTGTAAAAATTCTTGAAAAAGTCTTCAACTTAAATCGTGGACCCTATCGAGTAGATGGCGATCCACTGACCGTTGGCCCCTATGCCTACCGCTACTACAATCCTTTTAAAGTTGTTCATGGAGCTTCCGAACGTCACATTTACACCACAGACGATTGGGATCGATCCCAAACCGTGATCCCCACCGGCACATCGGGAATCCCAAAAAGCAAACATTATTGTGACCAAAGCGAGATGTATATCAACGGAAAATACCACGACGATCACTTTGGCAAACATTTAATCAGGGCCAATGCAGTATATAAGATGACAATCAAATAAAACAATTACAAATTTCACTAAAACAGCCTCGACAAATCGGGGCTTTTTTATTAGAATCCAGAATAGAAGGATGTAAAAACGTCACTAAAATTGCTCGCACATCCGAAATTAAAATAATTACCCCCCTTTTGCTTTTGATTATTTAAAAGTTATCATTATTATAAAAGACCTTGTTATTCTAGAGGTTAACACATAAGAAATTCCAGGCATTTATGAAAAAGAACAAAGTTATTGTCGTTGGTGGTGGTATGTCAGGTTTAACCGCTGCAGCTTTTCTTGCAAAAGAAGGAATACCTGTAACGGTCATTGAAAAAGAAGATCAGGTTGGCGGACTCGTCTGCTCATTTGAACGTGATGGATACATATTTGATGGCGGTCTCCGTGCCGTTGAAAGCTCCGGTTTGATCATGACCATGATCAACGACCTTAAACTTGATGTTAAATTGATCAAAAGCACGGTTTCTCTGGGGATAGGCAATACAATTCTTCCCATGAAAGAAACGGATGATATAAAGAATTTTGAAAAACTACTTAAAACCCTTTTCCCAAAAAACTCTGATGAAATCGACATCATCATGAACGATATTTATGATGTTATGAAATATACCATGGTACTGCTAGGTGGTGATGCTCCTGTTTACCAGGAAGAGGGAAACAAAGAAAAACCCTCGGTCAAAGCCATGTTAAAGTGGCTCAAAGAACTTATTAAGGCAATTCCGAAATTAAGGAAATATCGTATATCTGTTGAAGAACATCTGGCAAATATCACAAACAATCAAGCCTTGATCGATGTTATCATTCAACATTTTTTCGATGGGACACCCGCTTCTTTTGCCTTGAGTTATTTTCTTTTCTATTTTGATTACAACTATCCTCGCGGGGGAACCGGAGCGCTTACACAAGACATAGAGCGCTACATAACGGAGCATTCGGGCACCGTGATAAAAAACACCAAAATCGTATCCGTAGATCCCGAAGACCAAAGCATTCTTGATAGCAAAGGAATTAAATACGATTATGATCATTTGATATGGACGGCAGATAATAAGTATCTTTATAATATTGTTGATACCGATAAAATCAAAAGTAAAAAAATCAAAAAACCAATTATTGAGAAACAATCGACTGTTAAGGATCTGCGTGGTGCCGAATCAGTCCTGAGTGTGTATCTTGGTGTTAATAAAGATCCTGAATATTTTGCAAAACGCACAACCGAACATATCTTTTATACACCGGTTGCAGAAGGGTTAAGTGTTGCGAAAGTTGCTGATATGCGAAAATGGATAAAAGAGAGCAAACCCGATAGCAGTGAAGAACAAAAAGAATATATTAAAAACTTTCTCAAAAATTATTTTTATTATAACACCTTTGAAGTTTCATTCCCCGTTTTGCGGGACCCCGAATTGGCACCTAAAGGAAAAACCGGCATGATCGTTTCACTTTTATTTGATTATGACCTATGTAAATTTATTCAAGATGCCGGTTGGTACGAAGAATTTAAATTATTCAGCGAAGAGCAAATTATTGACCTTGTTGATAAATTTATTTTTCCTGATCTCAAAGAATCAATTGAACTGTGCTTTTCGGCAACACCGTTAACAATACAGCGATACACCGGCACAACAGATGGCGCAATCGTGGGTTGGTCTTTTATGAACGAGCACATGCCTGTTCCCAACTCTATGATAAGCATGCCTCAGGCTATTAATACCGCCATCCCAAATGTTTATCAAGCCGGGCAGTGGAGTTATAGTCCGGCAGGATTGCCGATTTCCTTATTGTCAGGTAAGATCGTGGCCGCTAAGGTAAAGCGAAAATGCAAATAAACTAACTCGTCTTAGCCAATGATGATTTATACACTTCAATAGCTCTTAAACGTGCCATGGCGTGGTCAACCATCATATCCGGATAATCTGATGTATATAGATCCGGCAACCATTTTTTAACATATAGCTCATCGGGGTCAAATTTTTTCTGCTGAGTTATCGGGTTAAATACTCTAAAATAAGGCGCCGCATCACAGCCTGTTCCGGCCGACCACTGCCAATTCCCATTATTCGACGACATTTCATAATCCAACAATTTCTCGGCAAAATATGCTTCGCCCCAACGCCAATCGATCAATAAATGTTTACACAAGAAACCTGCCGTAATCATACGAACGCGATTATGCATATAACCCGTAGCATTTAACTGCCGCATGCCGGCATCTACCATCGGATATCCCGTTTCACCGTTTTTCCAGGCATAAAACTCATCAGAATCGTTTCGCCACGCAATGTGATCATATTTTGACCTGAAATTATTGTGTTCAACATGGGGATAATGATAGAGTATCTGCATAAAAAATTCACGCCATATCAGCTCATTTAAAAATGTATCATGACATAACGCCTGCTTGATAATTTTTCGAACACTGACAGTACCAAAACGTAAATGAACCGACAAATAGGATGTTTTATCAAGAGCGGGAAAATCTCGATACGCCTCATAATCACATAAGATACTCAAACTATAATCTCGCACACTTATCGGTGATGACCGGAAGCCCAGAGCACTTAGTTCAGGTAAAGGACTTTCATGTTTGAAAAACAAACCTATCTTGCAATCATAGTCCGCAAGCTTCAGCTCCTTAAATTGAGTTAGCCATTTATTCTTGTATGGCGTAAAAACGGTATAGGGCATCCCATCATTTTTAAGCACTTCATGCTTTGCAAAAACAAGCTGATCTTTATATAGTTTAAGCTCAATACCTTTTTTAGCAAGAAGGGTTTTAATTTCATTATCTCGATCTCTTGCATAAGGTTCATAATCTTCATTGGCATATACTGTTGCGATATCAAAGTGCGCCATTAAATACTCAAAACTCTCCTTAACACTTCCCTTTAGGCAATATATTGAAGCGTCTTGGTCTTTTAATTTTTTGTTCAGCTCCAATAATGTTGAATGAATAAATGTCAAGCGCGCATCATCTTTATTAAGATCACAAAGAATATGATCATCAAAAATAAAAACCGGTAAAACCGGTAGCGGGTCACCTAAAGCGTGGTGCAAAGCATGGTTGTCGTCAAGGCGCAAATCCCGCCGAAACCAAAATACCGTTACTCTATTTAAACTCATAAATCAATTTATCCAATTCACTTACATTTTTACAACACTTTTCTTATCACTTGCTTTCCTATCACACATTATTTTATTATTTAAATTTGTGATTATTCTTATACTCATATCCCATTACTATGACGAAGCAATTTAGGGGATATAAATAGTTTTTATCAATCAACGCTCAATATAATCCACTATTTCCAAACAGACTAAACTCAATAAAAATCCTATCGGGTCTATCAACATCTGGTACTAAATTGATGTTCATAGCCTTATGTACTGCATTTTGCAATAAAACTCTGATAGCATCTGCATCATAACCGATTGACATTTCAAAAGCATTATATTTAATTGTGGCAAAAAGTAATCCCAAGGTATAGTCACCACCAAATATATCACTAAAGTCATAATATAAATGTGACCCACGAGAAATCTGGGCAGAGTAATCCCCGTGCCAGATTTTATAGCCAAGTGTCAAACCCCATAAATACTCATCTTGATTCACATATATACTTACTTCACCGGCCGCAGATCTAAAGCCATCGCGGTAAGCGGCATAAGCATCATTACCAAAATTGATAACCAGCAATTTGTTTGAAAAATTCCAGGTGTAAATATATTGTGCAAAGGGTTGAGATGTGCCATCGGTATCGAAATAATAAGTATAGCGTTTTGCAAAACTATAACGAAAAGGACGCTCCTCCAGCCATTTCGAATCACCAAACTCAGAGTCTTGCCCCCAGCCTAACATTATCGTTCCGCCTGTCTCAAGAATGGCTGAATATCCCGGCAAGCCGAAGTGACTTAAATATCCGGTAGCATTGATATCCGCCTTTACTCCTATTCCTAGAGGTAACTTAAAAAAAGGCAGCCAAACAAAGGCATCGGCATTTATACCCAGGCCATTCCTGTGTGATCCAATGTACAAACTCGGACTATATGAATAATTGAATTCCCCTCTTTTTTGAACAAGGTGAATTGGCTCGAAATGAACAGGAGCAACACCAAACGTGTTAGCAAAAACCAATGATACACAAAGTAATAATCCGCTTAATTTCTTCATGTTGTTTTCAGGCTTGATATAACCTCCAAAAGCTTCACCAATTCAATTGGTTTCGTAACAAAGGCATTACAACCGGCAGCATAACTTTTCTTTTTGTCACTGGATAGAGCATATGCCGTTTGACTGATAATTAAAACCTTCTTGTTGAATTTACGGATCTCTTTTGTTGCATCAAGACCATTTAACACAGGCATTTTTACATCCATTAAAATCAGCTCCAGATCAGAGTTCTCCTTGGCCATTTCCACAGCTTCCCGACCATCACAAGCACGCATCAAAACATCGACATATGGTTTTAAACCAATAGATAACAACTGAAAACTTATGTCATCATCTTCAGCGATCAAAACCTTTGAAAGCTTTAAGTTTTCGTGCTTATTTTCAATCACATCATCAACTTTAGAAATCTTATTTGACTCTCCTACGGGTATAAGCACATGAAAACATGACCCTTCTCCTACTTCTGATTCTAAGCGGATCGTTCCACCCATCATATCCACATAACTTTTAACAATGCTTAAGCCCAGGCCGGCCCCATCATAGGCATTATTACCACTAATGTCTTCTTGAACAAATCTATCAAAAACAGCATCCTGACGCTCCTTTTTGATCCCGGGGCCCGTATCTTTAACAGAAAATGAAATTTTATCATCAAGCCTCTTGGCACTTACTGTAATGCTTCCCTTTATGGTAAATTTTATAGCATTCTTAATCAAATTTCGAACGATAGCATTAAACTTAACAACATCCAAATCAACAACATTATATAAAGGATCTTCTTGCTCAAAAATAAATTTCAAGCCCTTATCTTCCGCTAATGGTCTAAAAAATTCACATATATCATTAACTAATTTACATGGCACAACTTTTTCAAGATGAAGGACTTCCTGACCGGTCTCAATTTTTGATATATTGATCAGATCATTAACCGTATCCAACATACGTTTGCCACTTTTTTGAATAATATTAATATAATATTCTCTTGTCTCTGAACTGAGTTTTGGATTTTCCAGGAGAGAAGTAAATCCCAAAATGCCATTCATTGGGGTGCGTATCTCATGGCTCATATTTGCTAAAAATGAAGATTTTAACCTGTCGGATTCCTCAGCTTTTTCCTTTGCAAAAATCAAATCATTTTCAACTTCTTTTCGTTTTGAAATATCAATAAAGTTTAGGATGAATAAATCCTCATAAAGTAAAAACGCGGTAATTTCTAAGGTCCTATCGTATATCTCAAAATATTCTTCATAATTAATAGTTTTCCCTGTATTAATAACACTGCCATACAGGTTTACAAACTTTTTGCATGTCACCGGATCCATCATCTCTGATGCTTTTTTCCCTTTTATTTGATTTAACTCAAATCCCGTATGATGTTTAACGGATTCATTCAAATCAATATGTAAAAAATCACAATATTCATTCTGTTCATTTTTCAACATTTTACAAACAATAATTCCAAATGGTGATTTTTCATATAAATTCCGAAACTTCTCTTCACTTTCCTTAAGCTTGTTTTCATTCTTTTTTCGCTCTGTGATATCTCGTCCCACTCCAAGAACACCGATTACTTTATTGTCTTTATTTATTAATGGGGTTTTAATTGTTTCAAGAATTTCACTGTGACCATCGTTGGCAAAAGTAATCTCTTCTTCATTAACAGATGGGTGATTAGCCTTCATGGCCATTTGATCATGCTGCGTAAAAAAATCAGCCAACTCTTTATCTAAAAAATCATAATCCGTTTTTCCGATAATTTCTTTTTGAGAGTATCCAAAAAAATCTTCAAACCTTTTATTGCAATTCAAATAAACCCCATTTACATCTTTTAACCATACCAGATCAGGAGTTGCATTTATAATTGTTTGAAGCATTATTCTGTTTTCTTCAATATATTCATTAGCCTCAAGAAGAGCTTGATTGTTCCTGGCCAATTCTTCGTTGTAAGCCTTTAGTTTTTCCTCAGATTTCCTTCTATCGGTAATATCCCAATTAACACCAATCATGCTTTTGGGAGTACCATCAAGCTCCCGAGTAACAATGGCATGGGCTTCGAGATGACGAATCTGCCCACCTGGCCATATTACACGAAATTGAGTATGGAACTCCTTGTCCCCGGCAATAGCATCTTGAACTTCAAAATCCATCCTTTCCAAATCATCGGGATGAACGCCATTTTTCCATGCTTCGTAGGCAGCAGTAAAATCTTCTGCTTCTATACCATATAGTTCAAACATACGCTTATCCCAGGTCAATGTATTATTCTAGAGATCAAGCTCCCAAATCCCTATACTGGCAGATTCTGTTGATATTTTTAACCTTCTCGTTATATTTTTTATTTCTTCTTCACTTTTTTTCCTTTCGGTTATATCAACCAAAGAACCCACAATACCACTTACTTTTCCATTTTCAACAATTGGTGCTTCTCTTACTTCAACCAATATTTTCTGTCCATCTGCACGTCTCAATTCCAGCTCATAGGTACCTTGTCGCTCCCCGGTCTCTATTGCTTTTTGGGTCAGCTTATAACCATGTTCATTTATCGGATTATCCGTAACAAATTCAGTCCACTTCTTAATAGCATCCTTTGGCTCACACCCCAAATATTCACGAACTTGCTGAGAAACAAATGTTAGCTGATTATCTACAGTGTGGGAATAAAACATATTTGTACTGTTCTCAATAATATTTGTTAATATTTTTTCTTTTTCTATTAACTCTTTTTCAGCTTTCCTTTTTTGAGTAATATCTTGAACTGTGGAAACCATTATATTTTGATCGAATAATGGAATATTATAAGCATGCACTATTTTTTTTAGTCCATTTTGCGTTGTGATCTCCAAATCATCCCAGTTCATTCGTTCGGGATCACCACTTTCAATATCCATCATGATCCGTTTTTGCAACTTTTCTCTTTTATCGGGATCTGGAAACACTTTTTTAAAAAAATCAAATATAGTTGGAAATTGTTCTATTGACCATCCATAGATATCTGAAAATTTGGGATTTATATAATTTATCTTCTGTGTGTCCATCTCATTGGTTGCGATACCTATTGGGAAATTATCCAAAATCATTTGAACAAAAGAATTTTGATTTTTCAACTCTTCCAAATTGTTCTGTGATTCTGTTATATCATTTACAAAGCCCAAAATTCTATTATCAGATAATTTAACACCAGCGATTTCCCAAAAACGCTTCTCAGCATTCTTAGGAATATATCCGATAACATTTCGAGCAAAACCTTTATTTTTTACTAATTCAAAGTATTGTAGTCCTTTTTCAATTTCGGATTCTTGCAGAAGGTCAACAATATGTTTATTCAACAATTCGCTCTCGAAATATCCGGTTATCTTACATGCTGCAGGGTTTACTTCAAGGTATTTACCGGATTCGTCCAGCAACAATACACCATAAGGTGCGTGATCAATAAAAGAACGAAATTTAGCCTCATTTTCAGCAAGAATGGCTTCAACTCTCTTGCTTTCAGAAATATCCATGAATGTTCCAATGGTCTTCAAAGGCAATCCTTTTGTATCATAAAAATTTCTTCCAATTCCATGAATATGTACAATATTCCCATTCTTTTGAACAATTCTAAATTCAACATCCATAGATATTTTTTCTTCTAAGGAAGTTCGGATATGGTCCCTAACCATATCAACATCATCTTTATGGACATAGCTTATAAAATCTTCATGACGGCAATCAACTCCCTTTTCATTTTCTCCAAGTAATTTATAAAAGCCCTCTGACCAATAGCCTTCTCCTGTTTTCCAGTTTCGCTCAAAGAATCCCAAGCCTGCAATTTTCTCACCTAAATTTACAATCTCTTGATGTCTGACTTGCTCTTCGCTTTTCTGAGATATTGAAATTTCGGACTTTTGCTTGTTCATAATCAGGGCCTTTGATTTAGGGTAAAGTAATCCTGGCAGCTTATCATTTTTTTATAAATATAAGCCGCGAACTATTGATCGAATCATAAAAACATCTTATAGGTTTTCTCAATACACTTTTTTGACCATGCTTTTTTATGCTACTATCAAAATAAGTCATACTTTGACTAATGACAACAGAAAAAATGTGCCTCAAAAACACAGCTCCCTTATGTAGTAAAAAATGAAATCAATCTTCCGGCAATGAAGAAAACATTGAATTGGCTTATCCTACTCGACGAGTATATAATCGTGATACTAATTAATAAAAGCCACCTTTAACCAGATGGCTTTTTATTTAAATATTTATGATGGTTTAATAATTCTTTTTTATCTTAAATACATTACTTTTTGAGCATCCATATGATCCTTAGAAACAAAGCGAATAATATACATTCCGGAACCAATGTTTACAGGTTGCCAAAGAATGCTATGTTCGCCGCTTCCCTTGACTTCATTTACTAGTGTCTCAAGCAAATTTCCTTTTAAATCATATACGCTAATAGATACCATTGCCTCTTCCTGCAATAAATAAGAAATTGTTAAGGCAGGATTGAAAGGATTAGGATACAGCGTTTTTAAACCAAAACTTTCAGGCATGTTATTTTCGTTTTCCGGATAGTCTTCCCGAAGTATATCATGCCACACAACAGTACCTGAAAAATCCACATCAGCCACGCGATATTCATAACTTAAACCTGGAATAACTTCGGCATCGACAAAACTATATTGATACGTTTCATATGTTGTTCCCTGTCCTTTAAGAGCATCATCATGTGTATAATCCGCTAGTCGTTCCCAAGAAGTATCTCCACTTATACGTTTTTCAAGAATAAAACCCTGATTCTCGGTTTCACTTTCCGTAATCCAAATTAAAGTGATTCCTTCAGGACCGGTTTCGGCAGTAAATGACGCTAACTCAATTGGTGTAGCAGATTCTGCCGTTGTCACCTCTTGGTACACAGTATAATCGCTAGTACCGTCTTCATTTCTAGCCCGAAACCTCACATAATACGTTGTACTTACATCTAAGCCACCAACTTCTTCAGTTGGTACAAGCATTTCCGTATTACTTTTAACAATGTTTGTAAATGATGTATTGGTACTTACCTGATAATCCCAGTGCGTAATGCGATAATCTTTTTTGTCGGTCAAAGTAATTGTAAAAGATGTTGGCTTGACGTCAGATAATGTGAATACCGGATTAACAGGAGTAGACCAAGTCCAATAAACATCAAACTCTATCTTATAATATCCATTAATGCCAACTGTACCGCAATCAACATAATCGACATCGCTTTGCTCGGCATTTTTAAAATCAGTCCATATACCTCGTGCATGGTTTCCGCTAATGTCATTATCGTAGTCGATGTCATAACTATAGAATTTATCCTTGCTGCTTTCATAGGTACAAGGTGTGCCGTTTTGTTCCTCCCAAGCTTCTATGGTAATATAAATATTATCGGCATTATCAAGACACGTTCCAGACCATACCTCCTCTGTATCTCGTGTATACCACTGACCTTGATTCCAAGCACCATACGTACCTACATTTGTCAAATAAACACATTTATAAGGCGACCACGAACCAGATGAAGAAGATGAACTTACCATCCCCCGGAAATGCCATGTAGGATCGGCATACGAGAAATCACCAAACCCGGTTTCATCGACACGAGCATAGAAATCATCAGTACGAATTTTATAATCCATTTTTTCCTGCGCAAAAGCATTGCCACAAACAATGAGTAACATGACGAGCACTTGTAAAAACATAATTTTTAATTGAACTTTTTTCAATTTCATCTCCTGTTTATTACTTAAAAAAAACACCCTAATATACAAGTAGAACTTATACAGTAATAATTACACAGAAAATATCAATGTGATGAATGGGACAATATTATATAAAATGACAGGCTTTACATTTGTTCGAATTAAACTATTGTTGACAATTAATCAGGTATTAAATGCATTAAAATGCTCTTGGGGAAAGCTTCTGGAAACAGGAATAGTAAATTCAAGATTGGAAATATACAAGCTAAGGTTCCTTGCGTTCCCAGTGACCTTTTTTACATTTTCAAGATTAACTAAAAATGAACGATGACAGCGCTTTATATTGCTGTATGTATTTAACTGTTCCTCAATATTCGCAATTGAATTTCGAATAAGTTTTGATTTAACATTTTTTTCATGACGATAGAAAACCATCAAATAATTTCCATCTGCTTTTATGCATAGCAAATCATTTAACTCAAGTTCAATATTTTCATTTTTGTTCTTAGATAAAATACTAATGTTTGTGCTCTCATTATTTCTATCAGTTTTGTTAATTTTATCTGTAATGGTCGAAGCAAATTTCTCATTCTTCCTAGCCAGAAATTTTTCAATAAGCAATAATAAAAATATTGTCGGCGTGATCCCCACTGCAATTGTAGAAAACAGAAAGTAAAATAGACTCTTTTGTTGAATAATCTCTTTCCCGACAGTTGAGTTATAAATCCAATTTAATGGAGTCATGATGAGAAAAAAAACAAGGGTATATAGCATGAATTTTCCCAATGTCCATTTGTCAAAATCAAAGAAATTCTTAAAAACACATGGAAGAACAAAAAAACAGAATAATGATATCAGTAATGTAATTAAAGAGTAACCTGATATAAATAGTGCTTTATTATGTTCAATTTCCGACATGCCAAATGGCTGAAATACGTAAAGAAAAACTAAAATAAACCCTGATAAGAATATAGACGCAAGCAGTCTATGATTTCTTTTTTCGATAAAGGGAAACGGTTTGCTTAAATATTTATTCATATCATTATTTTTTTCTTTAAGAGAATTATCAATTGCTGTGTTAAAGCGCTCTTACTCTCCTATAATTAAAATCTATCGAATATACCTTAATATCTTTTCATAAACATGTTGCTAAATTGCTCTTATTCAATTCCCAATAATAATGTCATGCACCATAATAGTCTTTAAGTATTTTATTAACAAGAGGACGATAATATTTCCAAAAGAATATTGCTCGTTCATTAACGGCCGAGCCATAAAACAAAAAATCAAACTTTTCAATGTGCTTATAATAAGATGTTCTCATTGAAATTTTATTATCTGCAAAATCACCGGCAAAATAATAATATGGATAATCCTGATTACTTTTAATAACAGCAGGAAATACGTTTGGAATATTCCACCTGCTAAGTGTCGAATCCCCCTTACTATTGCTAACAATATGGTACTCTGAAATAACATCATTCTTTGGTCCACTTGAACAAATATCAAACCAAAACGAATATTTCAATACGGCAGGTAGACCATAAGGTTTAGTATACTGTGAATTTGTGATAATGATAGGAATATCTTTAATCAAATGAGTTTGATCTTCTAAAATTATTATTTTGTCATCATTTCGTACAAAAGCTATCCCCGATTCAGTAAATGGCCATTGACCATTATTCTGCTCCATATAATTATTAACAAGCCAATTGGGTAACTCCTTATTGACATTTGTATCTAAATCATCAAAATAACGTCCAACCCACCCGGACCAATCAATATCGAACTCATCTTCATATCTTAGCCGGATATAATGTGGGGTTGGTGAAGCGATAATATTAAATTCATTTATTATTAGCTTCCTTTGATTTTTCATTAATCTAAGTAACTCTAATTCATTTCTGTTCAACCCCCCATAGATTAATGGTGATCTTTCACCAACATCAATAGGCGGATACTTTGGTTTTATAAAAGGATACTCATCATACCACTCAGCCCAATACATACCATAGGCATCAGTGTAGTAAATCATATCATATTTAAGAGAAAGCTGCTCTAATTCTTTTTGATTTATAGGCTTTATATCACTTATCTCATACCCACCTTTTTCATCAGGAAAGAAACCCGAATAATCAAACATGGGTAAATAGATATTACCATCCGGTTTTACATATCTATTATTATTTAATACCCAATTAAAGGATATATGCTCTTGATAGGTATGATTTAAAACGGTTTTGTCTAATATAAATATTTCTGTGTGTTTCTTTTTAGAATACCTCCAACCCCATTTCATAAATTGCGGAGTAAGCAATAATAGAACAACTAGTAAAACAGGTATAAATATCATTAAGAATTTCTTCATACAGCAAATATCCTTATTTAATATATCTCATTTCCAAGTAAGTTAAGAGGTATATTCCATTTTATCAAGAAAGTTTATACTTGTTCAGCAGGCCGGCACAAAGCAAAAAGGAATTAAATATTCCATGTTCGAATTCTCAAATCCACTCATCATTCTATCTCTTATACCAGTTGCCAAACACAATATAAATGACATGTATTAAAATTTTACACAATAAAATAAGCCCCTCATTTCTGAAGAGCGAATGGTATGTCATCAGGAAGGTCCACCAGTTGACATATAAGAATATGCCGAAAACCTTTTATCTACATAGATTTTAGAGGCCATGAGTATCAAAATGGAGCAACAATAAATTCATCGCTTCATTTTAATGGAATTCAGTTTCTCTATTATATACTCTTCTTGTTGGGTAAGCCAGTTCGATAGTGTTTTCTTTATGAAATTCCTGCAAAACAGTTTCCCATATATTATGCTCACTGGTTCGACGTTGACGAGGATTAACCAAATATCTAAGTGTTAGCAGAACACCACTTTCTTTTACACTTGTGTAGATAATAGGAGTCAATTTATCATAAAAGATCATATACTTTCTTGCTGCCTTCTTGATTTGTTGCTGGGCGCCTTGAGAAAGGTGCATAACATTTTCTTCGGCAACTTTTTCCATAAGTTGTTTTGCTTTTTTCCAATCACTCTCAAAGGTTATCAAAACCGGTATTTCATTCCAAATATACTGAAAACCTATTTCATAATTGGCAATTTTACCTGTAATAGCTTTACTATTGGGAATATGAATAATTCTTCCCGTGCTCTGATCCGCATCTACCCAATTGCCACATTCAACCATGCTAAATTGCATTACACGCAGATCAATAACATCACCAATCACATTATCTACTTCAATACGATCTCCTACTTTAAAAGGCTTAACCCACATTATATAGAGCCAACCAGCAAAATTTGTTATTGTATCACGAAGCGCAATGGCAATACCCGCAGAGGCAAGTCCCAAAAAAGTCGTGATAGATTTCATTCCTTTAAACCAAACAGAGCCTACAAGAATAATTAGAAATATCGAGTATATATAAAGTATAGCCCTATTCCATCTATATAAATTAGCATCATCTTTTACCCTTTTTTTTATAATAAAATTTGCCATCAACTTCAGCAAAGTAAGGACAAGAAAAATAATCCCGGAAAACAATATTTTACGCCAGGTTGCATCTGATATCGAAAAGGACTCAAAGAAAGACAACATATAAACCTCAATATTATAAATAGACATCTTAAAATAACATAAAGCTCTCTTTTATTGCAAGAATATCTTGATTTATTAGCGTTGGAATAGCTAACATATAAAGTAATTCATTAAACAAAGGATAAATATGGCAAGATTCCTAAAAAACAAAAGTGTTGCACTGGGTAATATTCCGGGAGATCCTGTTTTTATTGGTGATAAAAAAATGGAAAAAACCGAAATACATATCATCGAATACGATAAAAATGAAATCAAAGAATATGACCTGGAAGCAAAAGACATCACTACGCTTACTCTTAACAAAAATAAAAATACCTGGATAAATATTAACGGTTTGCACGATATTGAAATGCTTAGGTCACTCGCTGATGTATTCCACATTCATATGCTAACACAAGAAGATATCGTAAACACAGGTCAAAGATCGAAAATTGAAGAGTATGATAATTATCTATATTTCGTCATGAAAATGCTGCAAATTGATAAGAATAATCTTCTGGTTCAAAGTGAACAATTAAGCTTAATTCTTGGTGAGAATTTCCTAATCACATTTCAAGAAAGAACCGGAGATGTCTTTACGTCAGTCAGAAATAGACTAAGAAAACAAAAAGGTCGGGTTCGAAAAATGGATACCGACTACCTTGCGTACTCTCTTTTAGACTGCATTATTGATAGATACATGGTAATCATTGAACATTTTGGTGAAGATATTGAGAATATTGAAAATGCAATACAAGACAATCCCGATAAATCCATTTTAAACAAAATATATGATTACAAGCGAGAAATGAATTACTTAAGAAAAACAATAAGACCCGTTAAAGAATGTGTGTCCGGATTTTCACGCTTAGATTCAGATATTATCAATGAGAAAACCTTACCTTTTACTAAAGATTTATTAGATTCGGTGACACAATCACTGGAAATTATTGATGCATACAGAGATATGCTATCAGATCATTTAAATATTTATTCAACAAACATAAACAATCGTCTGAATGAGATTATGAAAATACTCACTATTTTTTCAGCTATTTTCATTCCCTTAACGTTTATTGCAGGAATATACGGTACCAATTTCGATTTCTTGCCTGAACTACATTTTAAATATGCTTATCCAATTTTTTGGGCTATTTTATTACTTATTGCCGGTCTTATGCTGAGATTTTTTAAAAGAAAAAATTGGTTCTAAAGCTTAGCCATAATATATAGTTTTATTTACCACTTTTTCAGATTAGGATTTCCATCTTATCTGTATGTTGGCTATAAATTTAAATTTGTATTTTAGCGTTACGTTCAAAAAGCTTTGGATGTAATATTTTTTTAATATCGTTTATAAAATTAATGCTGATAGCAAAAAAGGGCTCCAATGGAGCCCTTAAATATTCTATTTACAATCAACTGTTTACTATTTTACAAATGCAATCTTCTGCACATTTACAACATCTTCAACCATAACTTTCACAAGGTAAAGACCTGTTGTCATGTTACTGGCATTTATGCGTAATTCATGTGATCCGGCATTCATTGTACCGTTGACCAGCGTTGCAATTTCACGACCGCTTAGTGTGTAAATTTTTGCGTTTACAATGGCATCGCGTGAAAGTTCTACAGGAACGACAGTGCTAGGATTGAAGGGATTGGGATATGCGGTACCAATCTCAAAACCAGCATCCTCAACATCGTTATCAACTGTAACGACAACTGCTTTTGATTCGTATTTTGTTTCATTATTTTCATAATCAACATCGGCTAGCACATAGGTGTATTCAACACCGGGAACAACTGTTGCATCTGTGTAAGTATAATTGTTTGTTTTGCTTGTTGTACCGGCGCCCTCAACCATAGCAAGAACGGCATTATTTCGGTAGACAATGAAAGATGCATTGTTTGTTTCTGAGGCAGTTTCCCAAGATAACTCTACAACTCCTGCATCTGCTGTTGCCCGAAAATCAGCAAGGGTAATAGGGGTCACAGCCGCAGAAGTGAAGGTGAAATCATCAATCATTAGATACTGGGTTTGATTGAGCTCATAGGGTTCAATTTCAAACTCAATTTCATCAAGAGTATATGATGAATAGCTACTTAAATCAACGAATGTATAATAGTTATTCGCCGAAGAATTATTAAATTCATTAAATAATATCTTATGAGTAAATTCAGTAGATCCGGCAAATTTCCCCTTGATTAGTACATTATTATATATTGATATGGTCTCTGTATTTGATTTAAGAGGAATTATCCATAAACTACTAACATGGAAATTATTTGATGAATTGGTAAACGAACCAACAACCCCACCTCCTATAACAGCAGTATTATTCATCATATAATTATTATCATCAAATCCATAAGCAGGTCGAATGTCCACTCCAAAACCTGTTGCATTAAAAGTCAGCCCACCTTCTGAAAAACTAGTAGCACCATAGGCCTCAGTTGTAAACTTCTCAGTAATCTGCGCTAAGAGAACTACCGGTACTAAAAACATAGTAACAAGTAAAAGTTTTTTCATTAAAATACTCCCGTTTAAGTGTTAGGTGTTATTTTTTATATCAAAACATCTGATATATATATCACCCGATTCTAACTAATTATTAAATACATGCCCTTAAGTATAGATAATAACTTTATTTGCATTAATATATACAAAATTTTTGATTACTCCAAATAATTTGAATACTTAAGAATTCAGCACATTATCTTTCTCTTGTAAAAC
The DNA here is from genome assembly GCA_963676395.1 of bacterium. GTDB lineage: Bacteria > Fidelibacterota > Fidelibacteria > Fidelibacterales > Fidelibacteraceae > M50B103. The sequence goes on from OY781066.1 coordinate 889,149, forward strand.
GGTGATACAAAAAAGTATTTTTCTAATCGCTCACTACTGGTTTGTATTTACATTCTTCATCTTTTGGCTTCGAAAAACCGCTTAACAACAAAACAGCCCCCTTTTTTCGAGAGATCTGTAAGTGTTCGCCATTGGGGATGGATAGATTGCAGATTCCAGATTGATGATTGATGATTTGTGATTTGATATCCGAACAAGGAACATAGATATGTGATTTGCAAAGATTTCTAATTCCAAAATATATTTCAAATGTTCTATTATTCAAACATTCACGAAGCTAAACAAATAACAGTTATTTAGGGAGCATGGTTTATACTTTTACACATATCCATTTGTTGTTTCCAATAATTATAGTAAATTACTAATTGATATATTACAATAAATCAAAAGGGAAATAATACGAAAGGAGTATTATGAAAAAGATTTTGTTACTGATGTCTGTTCTGATGATACCGATTACGATGCTAGTGGCCGGCGATTACGATGAATTGATGAAACTCGTTGCCTCAGATCGTGATGAGGGCGATTATTTTGGCATTACCATTTCAATCTCCGGCGATTATGCGATCGTTGGGGCAGACGGAAAGGATGATAATGCCGGTTCAGCATATATTTTTAAACGCGATGGTGTCAGTTGGTCACAGCAGGCCAAGCTTGTTGCCGCAGATCGTGCTTTGGGTGATCGATTTGGTAGTTCCGTTTCAATCTCCGGCGATTATGCTATTGTTGGGGCGGCTCATGAAGATCATGATGTGTCCGGTGCAAACGAATTGCATGATGCCGGTTCAGCATATATTTTTAAACGCGATGGCGTCAGCTGGTCCCAGCAGACTAAACTCGTTGCCTCAGATCGTGCTACGAGCGATTTTTTTGGTGTTTCCGTTTCAATCTCCGGCGATTATGCGATCGTTGGGGCACTTTTTGATGATGATGCCGGTTCAGCATATATTTTTAAACGCGATGGTGTCAGTTGGTCACAACAGACCAAACTTGTTGCCTCAGATCGTGCTGCAATGGATCTATTTAGCCATTCCGTTTCAATCTCCGGTGATTATGCGATCGTTGGGGCATATTATGAAGATCATGATGTGTCCGGTGCAAGCGAATTAAGTAATGCCGGCGCAGCATATATTTTTAAACGTGATGGTGATAGCTGGTCCCAGCAGGCCAAACTTGTTGCCGCAGATCGTGCTTTGGGTGATCGATTTGGTGTTTCCGTTTCAATCTCCGGCGATTATGCGATCGTTGGGGCAGACGGAAAGGATGATGATGCCGGTTCAGCATATATTTTTAAACGCGATGGCGTCAGCTGGTCCCAGCAGACTAAACTCGTTGCCTCAGATCGTGATGCAGGCGATCGATTTGGCACTTCCGTTTCAATCTCCGATGATTATGCTATCGTTGGGGCACTTTTTGATGATGATGCCGGTTCAGCATATATTTTTAAACGCGATGGTGTCAGTTGGTCACAACAGACCAAACTTGTTGCCTCGGATCGTGCTACGGACGATTTTTTTGGCTATTCCGTTTCAATCTCTGGCGATTATGCTATCGTTGGGGCACTTCAGGAAAATTATGGTGCATTCGGTTCAGCATATATATATTCGGTTCCAGCATCAGATGTGCCTCTTCCCATATCTCTTGCTTCTTTCGGGGCAAAGGTTCAGGGTGGCTCTGTTGAATTGTCTTGGAAAACGGCATCCGAAACCGATAACGCACATTTTCTGATCTATCGTAACAACGAAGTTATTGCTTCTATTGATGGCGCCGGAACGACCAGTGAACCGCAGAGCTATTCGTTCACAGACAATACCGTTGTTCCGGGTGTAAGTTATACCTATGTACTTGCTGATGTTGATTATGCTAATGAAGAAGTAAGACATACTGATAAAGCAGTTACAATGGTTATCCCGGAGAATGATCTACCGCAAGAATTTGCGCTTAACGCCAATTATCCCAATCCTTTCAATCCATCAACCACTATCAGTTATCAGCTTTCAGCTAATAGCCAGGTTGAACTATCTATTTATGACATGAGTGGTAAGAAAGTCATGACCTTGATCAATGATAATATGCCGGCCGGTTATCATGAAACAAGTTGGAATGCATCTGATTTCACTTCCGGTATCTATTTCTATCGCCTGACCGCCGGTAACTTTGTTGAAACTAAGAAGATGGTCTTAATGAAGTAAACCTTGAAACGTAAAACGTGAGACGTAAGACATCGTGAAACGTGTTTTCGTAAAATGTAAGGACTCGAAATTTCGGGTCCTTTTTTCTTTATAGTAGCCAGAAGCTAGAAGCCAGAATAGATATTCGAATATGGATTAATGTTATTCGATCTTCGAAAATTTCACATATTGTTTTCGATATTCGTAAATCTTCGTACTCTCCCTCCCTCTTTCCCTCGTGCTCTCGCTCGCTTCTTGAAACATATCACAGAACTTCCCTCACAAAATCCAACACATATAAAATCCCCATCGCAAGGATGAGAAAGTGGAAGTTTATGTTTTATTAGTATTAAATCTAGAGCTTTGACTAATAAAGATGTAATCTTTCTTTTAATATCTCGCTTGCGAAATTAATGCTGATAGCAAAAAAGGGCTCCAATGGAGCCCTTAAACATTCTATTTACAATCAACTGTTTACTATTTTACAAATGCAATCTTCTGCACATTTACAACATCTTCAACCATAACTTTCACAAGGTAAAGACCTGTTGTCATATTACTGGCATTTATGCGTAATTCATGTGATCCGGCATTCATTGTACCGTTGACCAGCGTTGCAATTTCACGACCGCTTAGTGTGTAAATTTTTGCGTTTACAATGGCATCGCGTGAAAGTTCTACAGGAACGACAGTGCTAGGATTGAAGGGATTGGGATATGCCGTACCAATCTCAAAATCAGCATCCTCAACATCGTTATCAACTGTAACGACAACTGCTTTTGATTCGTATTTTGTTTCATTATTTTCATAATCAACATCAGCAAGCACATAGGTGTATTCAACACCGGGAACAACTGTTGCATCTGTATAAGTATAATTGTTTGTTTTGCTTGTTGTACCGGCGCCCTCAACCACAGCAAGAACGGCATTATTTCGGTAGACAATGAAAGATGCATTGTTTGTTTCCGAGGCAGTTTCCCAAGATAACTCTACAACTCCTGCATCTGTATTTGCAACAAAAGAGGAAAGTTCAATAGGTGTTGCTCCTCCAATTCCGGAGATAGTAATATCAACATAATTATAATTCCTTGTATAATGTTGTACCGGCGTTTTTAAATCGAAAATGATTTCAGCAACATTATTAATAGGAGTCGATGTTCCATTATCAAAGAAACTTGTCAAAGCAGTATTACTTGTTGTTAAAGTCTTATCTGCGATCAATGTCATTGTTTGAAGTGTAAAGCCATATTTATCTTTAAAAACGACGGTTGATGAAGCCTCTACATTAGTATTAAGATAAGCTCTTAACGTCATCGCTTCAAAAGTGAAATCATCAACACCATATGCTTTTATTGTAAATGACGAACCTTGTATATCTGTAAACATTTCTGTACCATCATTTACCATAACATTGCTCACAACAAGATTGCTATTATTTGCCATTGTCTTAAAACCGGGTCCTCCTGAATCAGGATTTCCTAAATTAGCAAAATTCGTTTGAGCATTCAGAGATGTAACACACCCCAATAGCAGAATAGCAAGATATAATGTGAATGTTTTAGTAAAATTATATTTTTTGGTTACCATTATTTTTCCCTTAAATTTTTCGTCATTACTTATGATAATAATTCTTCGACGTTTATATCCACTCTTAACACCGAATTATTGTTTCAAACGAGACTTCATAAAACCAATTCGATATAATAGATTTTTCAATCTAGCTATTAAATATCTCTTAAACAATAGAAATTTTTTCGTTTACCTTCTCCCGATAATACAAAACTTTCATATTTATTAACCTAGATCGCGAATAGGTACGAGGGTATAATAAATAGCTACAAGAATGAAAACCCTACCGGTAATTTTACGCACCCGGATATAGATCTAAGTCAGCTTGGTAAATATCTTGCTAACTGATTTTGTAGCAAAGGCAAGTAGAAAGGCTAAAATAATAACCGGCAAGGCAATTGCGACACCATAGATTAAAGGAAAAAATATCACTAGGATGGGAAAGTGGTACGCCATCAGGAACTTGAACCCAGAACCATCGGCTTAACAATACAGTGGAAACCCTTTATTTATGAGGATTTTACGTTTCATGTGTACCAAGATGTGGCTGGTGAGTGGAAGTTTGTGTTTTATTAGTATTAAATCTAGAGCTTTGACTAATAAAAATGTAATCTTTCTTTTAATATCTCGCTTGCGAAATTAATGCTGATAGCAAAAAAGGGCTCCAATGGAGCCCTTAAACATTCTATTTACAATCAACTGTTTACTATTTTACAAATGCAATCTTCTGCACATTTACAACATCTTCAACCATAACTTTCACAAGGTAAAGGCCTGTTGTCATGTTACTGGCATTTATACGTAATTCATGTGATCCGGCATTCATTGTACCGTTGACCAGCGTTGCAATTTCACGACCATTTAGTGTGTAAATTTTTGCATTTACAATGGCATCGCGTGAAAGTTCTACAGGAACGACAGTGCTAGGATTGAAAGGATTGGGATATGCGGTACCAATCTCAAAACTAGCATCCTCAACATCGTTATCAACTGTAACGACAACTGCTTTTGATTCGTATTTTGTTTCATTATTTTCATAATCAACATCGGCTAGCACATAGGTGTATTCAACACCGGGTATAACTGTTGCATCAGTATATGTATAATTATTTGTTGCGCTTGTTGTACCGGCACCCTCCACTTTGGTAAGAAGAACATTGTTACGGTAGACAACAAAAGAAGCATTATTTGTTTCAGAGGCAGTCTCCCAGGATAACTTAACAACGCCTGCATCTGTATTTGCAACAAAAGAGGAAAGTTCAATGGGTGTTGCTCCTCCAATTCCGGAGATAGTAATATCAACATAATGATAATTTGTAGTATAATGTTGTACCGGTGATTTTAAATCAAAAACGATTTCAGCAACATTATTAATAGGAATCGATGCTCCATTATCAAAGAAACTCGTCAAAGCAGTACGATCCATTGTTAAAGTCTTATTCGCGATCAATGTCATTGTTTGAAGTGTAGCGCCATTTTTATCTTTAAAAACGACGGTTGATGAAGCCTCTACAATCTCAGTCATATAAGCTCTTATCGTCATCTCTTCAAAAGTGAAATCATCAACACCAAATGCTTTTATAGTAAATGACGAATGTTCTGTGCTTGTAGACATTTCTGTACCATAATTTTCCATAACATTACTCACAACAAGATTGCTATTATTGGCCATTGTCTTAAAACCGGTTCCTCCTGAATTAAGATTTCCTAAATTAGCAAAATCATTCGTTTGAGCAATCAGAGATCCACTGATAGTAATATCAGCATATTGATAATTCGTAGTATAATGTTGCACCGGTGATTTTAAATCAAAAACGATTTCAGCAACATTATTAATAGGAGTCGATGTCCCATTATCAAAGAAACTTGTCAAAGCAGTATTACTTGTTGTTAAAGTCTTATTTGCGATCAATGTCATTGTTTGAAGTGTATCGCCATTTTTATCTTTAAAAACGACGGTTGATGAAGCATCTACAATCTCACTCATATAAGCTCTTATCGTCATCTCTTCAAAAGTGAAATCATCAACACCAAATGCTTTTATAGTAAATGACGAATGTTCTGTGCTTGTATACATTTCTGTACCATCATTTACCATAACATTACTCACAACAAGATTGCTATTATTGGCCATTGTCCTAAAACCAGTTCCTCCTGAATCAGGATTTCCTAAATTAGCAAAATTCGTTTGAGCATTCAGAAATGTAACACACCCAAAGAGCAGAATAGTAAAGCATAATGTGAGGGTTTTAGTAAAACGATGTTTCGTGGTTACCATTATATTCCTTTTCAGTTTTCCGTTATTGCCTAATATTATGATTCTTCGACGTTTTTATCCACTTTCAACACCGACTTACTGCTTCAAACTAGACCTTATGATATCAAGTCTACATGAATATATATAATACACTATAACTTAACTATTTAATATTTCCCAGACAATAAAATTATTTTCGTTTACCTTCTCCCAATAATACAAAACTTTCATATCTATTAACCTAGATCGCGAATAGGTACGAGGGTATAATAAATACCTACAAGAATGAAAACCCTACCGGTAATTTTACGCACCCGGATATCGATCTATGTCAGCTTGGTAAATATCTTGCTAACTAATTTTGTAGCAAAGGCAAGTAGAGGATAACCGGCAAGGCAGTTGCGATACCATAAAATATCACTAGGATGGGAAAGTGGTACGCCATCAGGAACTTGAACCCAGAACCATCGGCTTAACAATACAGTGGAAACCCTTTATTTATGAGGATTTTACGTTTCATGTGTACCAAGATGTGGCTGGTGAGTGGACGTTTATGATTTTAGATGTTTTGAGTAATAATAATGCGTGGACTAGCTTGTTTGACATATTTATTGGACTCCTTTGCTACATAAAAAGGTCTCTTAATTTCTTACCTTAAACTGTCCACTTCAGGCTGACGTTAAATACGATCAATTTTTGAATCTTAACTTTGCAATTATGAAAAACAACCTAAATATTGATAAAAGGGCTATGATAAAAAGAGAGCTCAATTGAGCTCTCTTATATTATTTATCACAATTTCAATATTATTTGCTACTTAACATAAATCACTTTTTGAGAATTAATTAAATCACCGGATTGTAATCGAACAATATAAACGCCTGAACCAAGATTATCCGGTTGCCATTTAATTGAATAAGCGCCCTTATGTTTATAAGTATTCTCAAGTACATCAACCAACAGTCCGCCAATATCATAAATTCTCAAAGTAGTTTGTGCATCTTTTGTTAAATAATAATCTAATGTTACACTTGGATTAAAGGGATTAGGGTAAGCTTTCTGCAATCCAAATTGCATGGGTAATTTCACGTTTTCTGATTCAATAGTAATTTCAATTGGATCATGCCATATAATTGTACCACTAAAACCCACATCTCCTAAACGATAAGTATACCTTGCTCCAGGTTTTACATTTATATCGACAAATTGATAATTGTGTTTTTCTGTTGTTGATCCATATCCGACCAAAGCATCATAATGCAAATAATCTGCAAGATGTTCCCAGGACAATTCATCAACTAGACGCTTTTCAAGAATAAACCCTTGATTCTCGGTTTCACTTTCGGTTTCCCAAATTAGAGTAATACCTTCGGCATCAGGCTCGGCATAAAAGGATGTCAGCTCAATAGGTGTAGCAGATTCTGCCGTTGTCACCTCTTGGTACACAGTATAATCGCTAGTACCGTCTTCATTTCTAGCCCGAAACCTCACATAATACGTTGTACTTACATCTAAGCCACCAACTTCTTCAGTTGGTACAAGCATTTCCATATTACTTTTAACAATGTTTGTAAATGATGTATTGGTACTTACCTGATAATCCCAGTGCGTAATGCGATAATCTTTTTTGTCGGTCAAAGTAATTGTAAAAGATGTTGGCTTGACGTCAGATAATGTGAATACTGGATTAACAGGTGTTGACCAGGACCAATATAAATCAAATTCTACTTTATAATATCCATTTTCACCTTCGACACCACAATCGACATAATCTATACTTGTACTACCATTGTTTTTGAAATTTTGCCATGTATTCCTGATGATAGAGCTACTCAAATTATTCATATAATCATAATCTGCACTGTAAACATCATCATCGTCACTTTGATATGTACTCACCGGATCTACATCATGCTCCCATCCTTCTAGCCTAATATAAATATTATCGGCATTATCTAAACAAGTACCGCTCCACACAACATTCACATCTTCAGAATCCCAAGCACCATTACTATATGCCCGCTCATTGATACTTGAGTGATATTTTACATTTGAAAAGCTATTGGAGTAAGATGCACCAATATATAAAGAATAGCTCCAAACCGGATCAGCATTTCCAAACTCAAAATTAGTTAAAGCATAAAAATCATCCGTACGAATCTGAAAGTCTATTTTTTCTTGAGCAAACAAATTGACCAAAGGAATAATTAAAATGATTACTGTTACTAATACTAAAATTTTCTTCCTACCTAATCTCATTCTCTTCTCCTATTTTTTTCGAGTATAATCATACTTCTAAGCAAATTACACTGTTAAAATATTTACTAATATTTGCGCAACGAACATCTTTGTGATGAATAGGAATAATTTATATAAAATGACGTCTTTTTTATTTTAAATTGATCAATTGCCTAAGTACTAAAGTCCCTGATCATTTCTTTAGGAAAATCTCTTGATACCGGAATAGTAAATTCAAGCTTCGAAATGTGCAAACTGAGGTTTCTGGCATTACCGTCAACCTTTACCACATTATTCAAGTTCACTAAAAATGAACGATGGCAACGTTTCACCTTACTAAATTTATTTAACTGCTCTTCAATACTTGTTATCGAATTTCGAATAATTTTTGATTTAACGATTTCATCATGACGATAATAAACAATTAAATAATTTCCCTCAGCCTTTAAACACAAAAAATCATTTAGATCGATCTCAATATTTTCATTTTTATTTCTAGATAAAATACAAATACGAGTTTCCTCATTATTCTTGTTAATTTTATAAATATTATCGGTAATATCAGCAGCAAATCTCTCATTGGTCTTTGTCAGATATTTTTCCATAAGCAAAAATAAAATAAATGTCGGAGTAATCCCGACCGCTATCGTCGAGAACAAAAAATAAAACAGACTTTTTTGTTGGATAATCCCCAAACCAACTGTTGAGTTATATATCCAATTTAATAGAACCATTATAATAAAATGGTAAATTGTAAAAACAAATGTCCTACCGATTGTCCAATTGTCATAATCAAAAAATCGTTTAAAAATACAAGGAAGCAGAAAAAAACCGGATATCATAACAGAAAAATTAATTATTGAATAGCCGGCGATAAAAAGTGATTTATTCTTTTCAATTTCAGACATACCGAAAGGTTGAAATATCTCAAGAAAAATTAAAATAAACACAGAAAATATTATAGAGGCCAGTATTCTATATCTTCTTTTTTCAATAAAAGGAAAGGGCTTACTAAAAAAATTATTCATATTAAATCCATAATAAACATTGTTCTCAACAAAAAATACTTCATTTAACACCCAATAGCCAAAAGCTTTTTATAAATATCATATAAATTTTTAGTTTGAGTGCCTCACCGACCTTCCTCCCATAATCAAACACTCAAATACTTAATTTTTTCAACTTCCTTCCGACAAATCCAAGTACAATTAAACCCAGTGTATAATGGAAAAACATACTGATTTCAGAATCGAGGCAACATCTTCATCTCATTGCTATAAAATTGTGCCCATTTTGTGGAAGCTTTTTGTCCCAAAATGTCCAGAAATGCCGAAACTCGCAGTAATACTATAAAAATGCAGTAAAGAAAAAAGCCCTCATAATCTCATTATTTACAAGGGCTTATAGTGTACGCCATCGGGGACTTGAACCCCGAACCAACGGATTAAAAGTAAAGTGGAGAGCCTTTATCTAAGCGGGTTATACGGTTTGTGTACACCAAGATGTGGCTGGTGGAGGAAAATTCTGACGTATTCATTATTTGGTAAACTTGTATACAGCATTAAAGATCGTTTAGAAATAAAATTACCTAATAGCTTTTTTAAAGGCTTTTAGTGCAAGCCACATACCAAGAATTGAGAATACTGCAAGAACTAAAAATGAAAGCCACAATGGAATATTAGCAGGTATACCCATACCAGGTGTTGCTTCTAAGCTGATTTGTCTCATACCTGTTACAATATAGGTTGTGGGATTGATATAAGCACCTATTCTCATCCACATAGGTAGGGTCTCTAAGGGGTACAATGAATTACTCAAGAAAAGCAAAGGTAATTGAAGCATAAATATCATCATATGATATCCTTCTGAGCTATCGGTAGAAGAAGCGACAGCTAAAGCTATGCCTGAAAATCCTATTCCATAGCCTGTAACCAAAACAAGGCCACCTATCCACCCCAGTGGATTGCTCCCCAATTTTGCACCCATTAAAACACCTACGATAAAAATAATTATGGATTGAACTAAAACCTTTGTAAGAATACTACTAGCATTCCCCATTAGTATACTTAATCGTGAAATTGGAGCGACAAGATATTCTTTTACTACGCCCATTAGACGTTCGTTTAACCATGTTGACCCTCCGGCGATCGCTCCACTCACAGCTGTAAGCGCCACGATCCCGGGAACCATAAACGTCATATAATCATTTCCATTTGTTGAGGAACCACTCATTAAACTACGCATGCCAACTCCGAACAATACAACCCATAATATAGGTTGTATTAGCATACCAATGATCTCTTCGGGGTGAATCCGAATTTTTTTTATTTGTTTCTGCCATAATAAATACGTTTTATTCATATTATTTATCCTTATTTATCTCGTAATTGCCTTCCGGTATATTTCAAAAACACATCTCCCAGGTCAGGTTTTGAAACTGAAATATCATCGATTGAAAATCCATTCTCATTGGCTATCCTTATAACTTCAACTAGGCGCTGATTACCCTTATCTACGCCGATCTGCATAACATCATCAGAAGTATCTATATTTTCGATATACGATAGTTTTTCTATCTTTGACAAGAATTTCTTAGCATTGCCACTTCCATATATTTTTATATTGTCGGCACCCATTTTATCGATAAGATCATCAGGTGATCCCTCTATCACGATCTTTCCTTGATCGATGATACCAACTCTATCGGCTAGCGCTGCCGCTTCGTCCATATAGTGAGTTGTTAAGATAATTGTCATGTTTGTATTTGTTTTTAAGGTCCTGATATAATCCCAGATTTTCATCCGGTTCTGGGGATCTAAGCCTTGGGTCGGTTCGTCAAGGAACAATATTTCAGGATCAGTTATTAATCCACGAGCTAACTCCAAACGTCTTTTCATACCTCCGGAATATGTTTTGGTCAATCTATCTGCTGCTTCTTCCAACTCAATAAGCTGTAATAGCTCATCGACCTTTTTACTGCGCTCTGATCTATTCATACCATAGAGTCGTGCATGAAAATCCAACGATTCACGCCCCGTCATATCAGGATCTAGAACAATTTCTTGAAAAGTCACTCCAATTTTCCGACGAACTTTATCTGCTTCTTTAACAATATTTAAGCCCTTTATTTGTGCGCTTCCGGATGTGGGCTCTGTTAAGGTTGTCAGCATAGATATTGTTGTTGTTTTTCCGGCACCATTGGGGCCCAATATGGCATAGATCGTATTATTTGGTATGCTAAGATCAAGATGATCGACAGCCAGAACATCCTTATCATATGTTTTAGTCAGACCTTTCGTTATGATCGCTTGTTCTTTTTTTTGCATATTTCTTCCTATACTTTAACATTTGTCAACGTTTCAGCGACTTTTAATAGTTTTTCCGTTTTGTCTAATTCTTTTTCCGGGATCGACATCTCCCGTTTTTCATCTTTATAACAATATATTCCGGATACATTCTTAAATTCATCCGAAATGGCCATTGTTGCTATTCTTTCACCGCCATATTGGGGTTTTTCTAAAAATGAATTAAGAATTCTCATAAAGAATTTTGGGTATTCTCTGAATGAGTCTGTTGCCAGTACTCCGGGATGTAGCGCGTTTACAGTGATCCCAAGATCTTTATATTTCCGGGACAGGGTAAGCGTAAATAGTATTCCTGCCAATTTAGAATTTGCGTAAGCATTACTTGCTTTATATTTCGATTTCATCATGAGATCCTGCAGATCTATTGTACCGCTTTTGTATAGTTCGGAGACCACATTTACAATGCGTGCGTTATCGGCTCTCTCTAAGTTTGGCTGTAGGAGCTTTGACAACATGTAAGGGGCAAGAAAATTTACAGCGAATGTCAATTCCATACCGAGCGCATTTTCCTCTCTTTTAACTTTATATACACCGGCGTTATTAACCAAGACATCAATGACCGGGAATTGACTGTTGATCTTTTTTACTACAGAAGTGATTGACTTAGGATCTGCCAAATCCGCTGTAAACAATACGATATTTTTATTTCCGCTTGCCTCTATGATCTCCTTTTGAGCCAAACGGGATTTTTCACTGTCACGACAAAGCATAAGGACCTGATGTCCTTGTTTAGCAAGAATGAGTGCTGCTTCTTTTCCAATTCCTGAATTTGATCCTGTTATGATAATAGTTTTCATTGTATTATTTATCCTTTCTTCAATTAGCTTTGATATCGTTCAATAATTTTCGTTAACCATTGAATTTCATTTTTGTAATAATTGTGATGATATTCTATGGACAAGTGACTCTGTCGAATGTCTTCTGAAAGAGCGTCCAAGGCTTGAAACTTTTTATTAATTTGCTCAAGACGTTCCTGTAATAGAATCGCCACTTCATCCGAGGAAAGTGCATATAAATAATCCAGACCAACAACCGCGGGAAACTGAGGAGAGGGGCAAGTGGCAATGTTTTTACGAAGAAAATTTAAAAATGCTTCTTCACCTTTCTTGGTGATCGAATAAACACGTCGCACAGGTCGATTTCCCTCTTGCTTTTCATGATGAATGATCAAACCTTCATTTTCCATGTCTGTTAATAACTTATAAGCATTGGATTTTTTTAACTTAATCGGAAGTCCAAGTTCATTTTTTAATATTTCATTTAATTGATAACCATGCATTTCGTGGCTTCTCAGTAGCCCTAAAAGTAAAAGTCTTTTCTCCATTTTAATATCTCCTTTCATTTAGTCACAAACGGACTATTCATTAATGACCAATATATGCTTTAAATTTTCTTAAGTCAATCTTTTCCCATGTTTTTTTATCTAATGACAAAAATGACAACTATAAGTCATAACTAAAGAGGCGTATTCGAATAAATAACCAATCAAGGATTAACCTTATTCGATTTTCGAAGACTTCATATATAGCCTGTCCTTCGAAGCTTTAGCGAAGAAGGATAATCCTTGTTCATTATTCGTAAATCAATTCCCCTCTTCTCCTTTTCGCCCCCTCTCCCCATCGCTTCTTAAAATGCTACCAAACATCCCTCATAAAATTCAAGGTAATAAAAACTCCCCATCGTCTAAATGGGGAGAGTGGTATGCCATCAGGGACGGGTCGATTAGAGATTTTAGATTGATGATTGTTGATTTGATCTCAGAACAAGGATCACCGATATCCGGTTCACAAATTTTTATCTTTTTCCTGACCCCACACCCCTGACCCCAGGTGAATGTGGCTGGTGTAGGAAAGGAAGTACTATAATAACATTACCTCATTTTCATGTTCATTAACCCAGTCCGTAAATATGTACGAGGGTATAATAAATACCAACAAGAATAAAAAGCCCCCCTGTGATCTTACGTACCCAGATCTCGATCTGCGTCAGCTTGGTAAATATCTTGCTAACTGATTTTGTTGCAAAGGCAAGCAGGAAAGCAAAGAGAATAACCGGCAAGGCAGTTCCGACACCATAGATTAAAGGAAAAATAATAATGGAGTTTTCTTTTATGGCAAGCGGTACCAGCCCACCAAAAAACAATCCCGCTGAAACAGGACAAAAACTCAGGGCAAAAAGTGCTCCGATTGGTAAAGCCAAAAATATTCCACTTTTCGCAGCTTTTTCTTGAATGTGGTCTGTTTTGAATGAGAACGAGATGTTCTTTCCCAGCCAATTCAACAATAGCATTCCCAACAGGATCATCACAGGTCCGAGAATCTCATTCATGTGTTTTTGCAAAAATCGGGAGATCTCAGCATTTGCCAGTAATCCGGCTGCGATGCCAGCGCCCAATAGGATATACACGAGAGTTCGGCCAAGAGTATACAATAATCCGGATGTGAGGACATGAGCTTTATTGCCTGCTTTTCGAGAAATAAAAGAAATTGAGGCAATATTTGTTGCAAGCGGGCAAGGACTGATGGCCGTCATAATTCCTAACCACAAAGCGCTGAAAATGGACAGCTCCATCATTTTCTCACCTCTTTACTGAGGTAAATATCAATCGCATCGCTGATATGTTGATCAAATGCTTCAGGATCTTTCATCAGTGTCCAAACCTCGTTTAATCGCTGAAAGTCAATGACCTCTCCATTTTGGATATCGGCGACAACAACACACGATGCGGCAACATCAAATTGTTTAGATAGGTCGATGTCTTTCATAAAATCAATGTCTTGCCATTGGATACTTCCGTCTTCAAGAAAAGAGCTATATTGTCTATCCAGCAGATTTCGGGTCATCGTTTCGATGGTATTACAGGTTTCACAGCGAAAGGTGGAATGCATGTAATAAACCGCAACGAAATCAATATTTTTGTTAATTGTTTGACTATCTTGCCTGTTGACAGAATTTTTCCCTAACATAAAACCGATACTGACGAAGATGAAAATCAACAGCAAATAGGTAGCAATGGATTTTAACCCGTCTTTATTGACTATCATGTTTAGCAACCACTGCTTCCGCAGCCGACAGTTTCCCTTGAATCACAGTCACCGCAGGCGTCATCAATGATCGTATCATTTAGTGGTTTCTTCGAAGGTTTAAGATCATATCCCAGTTCGGCCCATTTTTCAAGAATATTATTTTTTGATATAAATCCGATATGCCGCCAGAGCTCATTACCTTTAGCATCGAAAAAGATTTGGGTAGGGATCTTGGTTATCCCATATTTTTCTGCTTCAAGTTGGTTCTCCGGTTTCCAGACATCGATAAACTCAACGTCGAGCACACCGGCATACTCTTCCTTCAATTCTTCAAGTATAGGTGCCATTTCCTTGCATGGAATGCATTTGTCTGCCCCCAGATCCAATAGCTTAGGTGTGCCGTTGACAGATTTTCCGCAAGATAGCAATAGCACAAATACAAGTAAGACAGTAAAGAAAGTGAACCGTGAATTCATTTTACTTATTTTCAAATGTAGGCCTCCTGGACGTATTTTTCATTATCCTTTATGTAGTAAAGGAGTATTTGGTAAAATAGCCCAATGTTTATTGATTACCAAATTCAAAATTGATAGTCCTTGCCCAATATTCTCAAATATAATTTTATTTTCATTGTTTATCCTACTTTTCCACTCATATGATAAAATAATGCCAAACAACTTTATAAAACTCAGGGCAATAAAAAATCCCCATCACTAGAATGGGGAAGTTTTATTAGCCAGCCTTCGCTACCAACTACGCTTTTGCTTCGTCGGTCAAGAAAGCTACGGCTGACCTTCGCCCCGAATACTCGGGACCTTGGTACGCCATCAGGGACTTGAACCCCGAACCAACGGATTAAGAGTCCGGTGCTCTACCAATTGAGCTAATGGCGCATATGAAAGCTATCAGCCTTCAGCTATTAGCAATCAATCGACTGACTGCTGACAGCTGATTACTGTAAGCTATGATTGTACGCACGGAAGGATTCGAACCCTCGGCCTTCGGAACCGGAATCCGACGCTCTATCCAGCTGAGCTACGTGCGCAAATGCTATTTCAACAAGCGGAGTAATATAATTTAAATCATTTTCGTTTCAAAATGATTTATTGTTTGGTATGATGACAATCTGACTTAAATACAAGATGCTCGCATTATATTTCAAACAAACAGGATTAATACAACAATTATATATACAACACTATTATCTATCAACTTCTGGCTTTTGGCTTCCGAACTCCGGCTCCGGAGGAAATATATCATTCCTAATCTCCATCAATTCCTCAACGGTATCAATCGAAGGATCTACTGGCACCAAAATTATCGGGTTCATACCCGGATCAGGATGCTGAATATTATTTGATTCCTGTTTTAAAATCTTCAGGGAAGCGTCAATTATAAATTGCTCTGAATTGTCAATCACATACCCAGTCAATGACCCATCTAAATTCAAGGTTAGATAATTTTCATATATTTCTCTTCGAGTAATATATATTTCTCCTTTAATTAATCCGGCAATACTGATCTCAACAGTTACTCCCGGATGACCATCTTTATCGGGGTCAATTAAATTCGGGTCGTTTGGATCCGTTGACAGTGGTAATAAAGGATCTCCAACAATCCCTAAAAGCGTGGGGGTCGGCTCACGATAAAGCAACACTGTGCCATCACCGGTTAATCTTAAATTCACTTCCTGAATACGTGGTTTTATTGCTTGAACAGATGCATCGCTGAATTTTGAATTCACTATAGCCTGATTTATCTTTTGTGATGCTCTTACAAAAGAATCTTTTTGCATGAGCTTGCCATTTTCCAAATAAAAATCAGTAAAACCATAAGATATTATAAAAGTGCGCATAGGTGTTTTGGTTGTTGTATCTTCATATGATACAATATCGTAATGAGCATAATGACCGACTAAATTCTGTTTTACCACCTCCATATTGTTTTCTGCAAGAAGCGGTTCCGATGCGCTAAAATCATATAAAGGTGATCCGGGCCAAGCAAGTGGTTCCTGAGAACATGAGCTGAATATCAGAAGAAAGGATAAAAACATCAGACATAAAATAGTCCTTTGCCGATCATTCCTTTGTATAGCAAACAAGTATTGTTCTTTCATGGGTTATCTCCCGTATAATTAAATAATTATACGAAATTTCAATTTCAAATAAAACAGCATTGTCATTTTAATGATATCTTTTTGATTTTTCTAATTTCCTTTGTAGTCTTTGTTATTAAAACATATTCCGGAGTCATTCTATGAAACGAACATTTTTCATTTTCTTAATTTGCATTTCTACTTTTCTATCCGCTGAAACAAAGATCATTGCTCATCGCGGTTTTTCTGCCAAAGCACCCGAAAACACGTTAAGAGCTTTTAAACATGCTATTCGCAGCGGCGCAGAATATCTAGAATTGGACCTTCACAAATCTAAGGACGATTCTATCATGGTCATCCATGATAAATATGTAGACAGAACAAGTTCTGATGGTTCTCGTGGAGCGGTAGCACAAATGACTTACGCAGAATTACGAAAAGTTTGTGTTGGTTATTCAGATAAATTTGGAAAAAAATACAAACACGCCAAAATCCCAACCTTAAAAGAGACTTTATCTGCAACAAAAGGAAAGATCAAAGTCTGTATTGAAATAAAAGTTCACGATATCGAAAAAGATGTCATGAAAATTATCAACGACCTTAACATGAATAACGAAGTAATTATCTTTTCGTTTTACTATGATGTACTTGAAAAAATCAGAGAATTAGATGCGAATATTCCAATACTATATCTAAAAGGTAAAGCCACAGAAGAAACGCTTGAGCAAGCGCTTGCCATTTCGGCGCAAGCCGTGGGAATTGGCAGTCGCACGATGATCACGAAAAGTTACGTTGATCATGTTCACAAAAAAGGTCTTGAGCTTTGGCAATGGACCGTCAACGAACCAAAAGATATGGAGCGTTTACTAGAGATGGACATAGATGGAATTATTACAAATTACCCGGATAAAGCGTTGGGTTTAAGAAAATTGAAAGCTAAAAATTGAGGCTGTTTAGTTTAATTTTATGCCCTGTTTTATAATCTAAAACCGAAATGTGAGCCCCTAAAGAATGAACGCCGGATAATAGAATGTAAATGGTTTTTATTAATTCAACTGACTCAGTTTTCTTCATCTCCATAATATTTTAATCCTGCAAGTCGATAGAATTAATGCTCAAGTGGACCTTGAATTTGGTATTATTCGGATCGAGGGCTAATTTCAATTCCACCCAAAAATCATTCTACCATTTAGACCCTGCTCCGCCCTTAGACTACCCTCCTACGTTTCTTTGGATCTAATAAAAAGCATAACGCCCTCTTCGTTGCTAATTTCTGCTAATGCTTTCCCTTAGTGAAACCATTTCTATCGCACTCATCACAGCATCCCAGCCTTTATTTCCGGCTTTGGTACCGGCGCGTTCCAGTGCCTGCTCAATACTATCAGTGGTAATAACTCCAAAAATGATCGGTTTACCGCTATCAAGTGAAACCTTGGCAATACCTTTGCTAACTTCAGCAGCAACATAATCAAAATGCGGAGTCGCACCGCGAATCACAGCTCCCAAACACACAACAGCATCATAATCTTTGCCAGCCAACAGTTTCGCGGTAAGCGAAATTTCAAAAGCTCCCGGCACCCATGCGATATCAAGATCATTTTCACTACCGCCGTGACGTACAAAACAGTCCTTTGCGCCAGCTAGAAGTTCTTTGGTAATCAAATCATTAAATCGTGAAATCACAATGGCGATCTTCTGTCCCTTTGCGATAAGTTGTCCTTCGAAATGTTTCATATATAGTTCTCCATGTTATTTGCTCTATTCAACCTCTTCCTTACTTTTGACTTTTGCCTTCAAGTATCATATGCTCCATTTTATCCCGCTTCGTCTCCAAATAAAACTTATTCTCTTCATTGGGTTCTATCTCTATCGGTACGCGTTCAATTATTTCTAAATCATAACCCGATAATCCGATAATCTTCTTAGGGTTGTTCGTCATCAATCGGATCTTATGAATACCCAAATCTTTAATAATTTGTGCACCTACACCATAATCACGCAAATCCGGTTGAAATCCCAATTCAATATTTGCTTCGACGGTATCCAATCCCCGATCCTGCAATTCGTATGCCATAAGTTTGTGCTTGAGACCAATGCCTCGACCTTCCTGCCTTAGATAGATCAAAGCGCCCTTGCCTTCTACAGCGATCTGTCGCAGTGCAGCATCCTTTTGTGCTCCGCAATCGCATCGGGCAGAATGAAAAACGTCCCCGGTAATACATTCGGAATGCACTCTCAAAAGCACCGGCTCGTCTTCCTTAAATTCACCCATAGTGATGGCCAAATGTTCTTTGCCGTCCAACTGATCTTTATACATGGTAATATAGAAATCACCATATCTGTTCGGAAATCTTACAGGTTTTTGTTTTTTAATAAAGCGTTCGTGCTTTCGACGGTAGCGAATCAAATCGGCAATGGTGATGATCTTGATCTCGTATTTTTCAGCAAATTCCATTAGATTCGGTAAACGCATCATGGTCCCATCCTCATCCATGACCTCACACATCATTGCAACTGGGTTGACGTCTGCCAATTTACACAAATCCACCGATGCTTCGGTATGTCCGGTACGCCGTAACACACCACCTGCTTTCGCCGTGATCGGGAAAATATGCCCGGGTCGTCCCAGCTCTTTGGGTTGCGATATTTTATCTGCCAACACTTCAAAGGTCCTCGATCTATCCGCAGCGGATATACCGGTGCTTGTTCCTTCTACGGCATCCACCGAAACGGTAAATCCTGTTTCATGCAATGATGAGTTCTGTCCCACCATGGGATGCAGTTCCAGTCGCTTGGCCGTACTCTCATCCACCGCCGCGCAGATCAGTCCGCGCGCTTTTCCTGCCACAAAATTAATGCTCTCGGCAGTTACAAATTCCCCAGCCTGTACAATATCTCCCTCATTTTCTCGTTGCGGATCATCCACTACAAGCAGCATCTTTCCCTGCCGAATATCTTCTATTGCTTCCTCAATACTATTAAACTTTCCTTCGTCATATAATTGCCGTTCAGTCATAATGTATATCCCCATGTTCTGAGTTTGTCTTTACTAATTTTGTTTTCTTCCTTCTTCATTTTCATCACATATTTCCCAAGAATATCTGTCTCGATATTCACCTTATCCCCCATTTTTATTTTTCCAAGAATACTATGGCGCAGGGAAAACGGAATCACTGCAATACTGAATTCTCCACCACGCACACTCATTATAGTCAGCGATACGCCATCAATAGCTACGCTGCCTTTATTCACCATTAAATCAGTAAGTGCACGCTCGCAAACGAAAGTCATTTCGACACTATCGCCGATAGTCTTGATAGATATTAAAGTCGCTTGGCCATCAATATGTCCCTGAACTATATGACCATCCAATCGCCCCGAAGCCGGCATACCGCGTTCAAGATTCACTTCGCTCCCACTACGCCAAAAACGGCATGTACTGCGTTGAATTGTCTCGTGGACCGCATCTACAGTAATGCTATTTGCATTCTTTGCCATCACCGTCAGACAAATACCATTCACAGCAAGTGAGTCATCAATCTCGATTTCAGAAGCGATATCGGGAGCCGAAATAGTAATGGTTTTTCCGGTTGCGGTGGACGTGATGAATTGTATTTTACCGATGGTTTCGATGATACCTGTGAACATTTATTCTCCCAATGAGCGGACAAATGGATCCGCAGCAATGTTTTCCGTATAAGATTTTATAATGCCAGAAAAATACATATCAGAGCCAATCTGCTGCCATGTATGTGTTTTAAATTTCTGTGCATCGGGCATAAGTTTTTCGGGAATACGCATCATACGAATTCCGCTACCAAGAAGCATGGGGGCAATTACACAATCCACACGATCAATAAGATCTAGTTCTGCCAACATGCTATGAAGTCCGCCTCCACCTTCGCAGAGAATCGAATTCACCCCTTTCTTTCCAAGAATTTTCAAACCCTCGCGCAAGCTTCCGATCCCGGGTGTTTGACATTCTATCAATTCCACCCCCCAATTTTTCATCTGAGCACGCCATTGCAAGGTGGCTTGAGGTCCGCATATAACCATGGTAGAAATATCTTTTGCTCCTTGAACAAGTTTTAAATGCGTCGGCAGAGCACCCTCCGGATCATACACCACTCTTATCGGATCATCACCTTCGGCATCACGAACCGTTAACATAGGATCATCTTTTATGGCGGTGCCCAAGCCAATGAGGTCGGCATCCATACGAGCACGCATTTTATGCACAAGTACACGGGCAGCATCATTGGAAATCCATTGAGATATTCCATTTTTATCGGCAACATAACCATCTAAAGTAATGGCCATTTTGGCGATCACATAAGGCAAATCTGTTTGCATTATTTTTATAAAAGGTTGATTCAATGCCAAACAATCTTCTTGCAATACATTTTCCACCACCTCGATACCCGCATCTTGCAATTGCTTTACACCCTTGCCGGCTACCAGAGGATTAGGATCTCGCATACCGATCACAACACGCTTAATGCCCGATCTGATAATTTTCTGCGTACAGGGAGGTGTCTTACCGGTATGACAACAAGGTTCCAGTGTGACATAAATATCACAGTCTCGTACATCCGGACCTGAATTATTAATGGCTTTAACCTCAGCATGCGGACCGCCGTAACATTCATGCCGACCACGTCCAATGATATTTCCATCTCGAACGACCACAGCTCCGGTTCTTGGATTTGGCGAGACCCGACAGCGTGTACTTTCTGCCATGCGTATCGCTTCACGCATCAGCGAACGCATGGGCGCAACATTTTTATTGTCCATAAAAATTCCCCATGACTCGGGGAAGAAAGAGGGTTCTATGTTATCTTCTATCATCCGGACTATACCGTCGGCGACTGAATTTCACAGTCTCAGTCCATACTGTTGTACAGACTCGCGGGCTTTCACCGCCGGTAGGGACATGCTCCCTTCCCCGAAGATACAAGAATATAGGAAGAGGAAAGAATAAAGACAAAAGATAAAAAGTTAAATCGTGGAATCGTTTAAGGATCCCTTGGTCATATAAATACAACCGACTCGACTCGATATCAACTCAAGCGAGGCGGTTGCAAACAATATAAACCGACTCGGTTCCATTAGCTCAAAATCGAGTCGATCATTTATTCAATCTTACATATCCTCACAATACTTGCCTCCAAATATATTTGTCGAGTTAACTCAACTTAAAGCATCTGTAATTAAGTCAATCATATTCTTTTGCATTAACTCAATAATAAAACACCTCAATTGATTCAATCATAACTTTTCACATATATGTCCCTGCTAATACCAAAATAAGATAAACACGCATGCTATTTAATTCAATACTTTAACAATTCAGCAATTCAACCCCATTATTCTTAATCTCAGTCTTAACACTCAAATATCTTCCTCTTTATAAACTAAAGCATTAGATTAAAACCATGGCACTAGAACAGCTCCTATCATTCATCATCGCCTCTGCAGTACTGACGATTCTGCCCGGGCCGGATAATATTTTCGTATTAACACAAAGTCTAACACTAGGTAGACGCGAGGGTGTGTCCATTTCCCTTGGACTCGTATCCGGATTGATCGTACATACCTTTCTTGCTGCTTTTGGTATTTCTCTATTGATCTCACAATCCCCCACAGCTTTTGCGATCATAAAATATTTGGGGGCTGCTTACATATTCTATATAGCACTTATGGCATTAAATGAAAGATCCAATCAGGAAATTCAGTTTAATGGCAGTACCCCAAAAGAACGATCCTTTGCGTCACTCTGGGCAAAAGGTTTTGTCATGAATCTCTTAAACCCCAAGGTCATCATTTTTTTCCTGGCTTTCTTTCCTCAATTTCTCATTAAAAGCTCTCTACCCAATCACTGGCAAATGGTCATTCTTGGCTTATGCTTTATGCTAATTGCCTTCATCATTTTTTCACTCATTGCTTTTCTCGCCGGATCTTTCAGTAAATATATTAACAAGCCGCGGTTTTGGCTTATGGTTAAATGGGTGAAGTTCTTTGTCTTAACGGGGATCGCTTTGGCCTTATTGCTGACATCACATTAAACATCATACAAAAACACAAACCTTATTAGGTCACAAAGAATAAAATTAGTTCAATTTTGCATACTATCTTCTGTCTTTAATTATTTGCACTGTAGGGTGACGTATTGTTTTGGTTTTTTTTATTTTCTCCCTAAATTCATGTAACGATATTTTACGTTTCAACAAACATCGGGATTTATTCCCTAAAGTCGGATGTAGCATTCCCGGCACTTTTTGCATTGTATGGAGAACATGAATGAAAGTCATTACCATCGCTCTCGGCGGTAACGCACTCGGAAAAAACCCACAAGAACAACAAGAAAACATTGCGAAAGCTGTCCCTTCCTTAGTCGATCTGATCACTCAAGGACATAAGATCATTCTCACTCACGGCAACGGCCCTCAGGTCGGCATGATCTATAACTCATTTGCCTATGGTTCTAAAAATTCCGACAGGATCGCCTCCATCGCTCTTCAAGAATGTACGGCCATGAGCCAAGGATATATCGGATATCATCTTCAGCAAGGTATTATGAAAGAACTTCGTCGCCTGGGTATGCCCTGGAATGTTGCCACCCTGGTTTCTCAGGTCTCTGTAGATCCAAATGATCCATCTTTTAAAAAACCCACTAAACCTATCGGTGATTTTTATACCAAAGAAGAAGCTGAATCGCTTATGACAGAAAATCCTGATCAAATTTTCATGGAAGATGCCGGTCGTGGATGGCGGCGGGTGGTTGCATCACCTAAACCTATCTACATTGTCGAGCAAAAATCCATTCTTAACCTTTTGGATCATAAATTCATTGTCATCACTTGTGGCGGTGGGGGTATTCCGGTCATAAAAGATGAACATAATAATTACCACGGTGTATCAGCCGTGATCGACAAGGATTTTACCGGCGCCATGCTGGCCGATATTGTTGACGCGCACTACCTGTTTATCCTGACAGCTGTTGATCATGTTTGTTTAAATTTTGGTACCAAGAAAGAAAAAATCATTAAAGAAATGTCTGCCAAGCAGGCAAGAAAGTACATCAAAGCCGATCATTTTGCCGAAGGTTCCATGTTACCCAAAATCGAGGCCGCACTTCATTTCGTCGAGGCCGCACCTAACAGAAAAACCGTGATCACCTCATTGGAAAAAGCCAATTATGCAATGAGCGGTGAGGTTGGAACAGTGATTTACAGTTAGCTTATACACTGAGAAAATATATTATCATTAGTATAAAAACATTGAGGTGGACAAAAAATGGAAAATTAAACCTATTCTTAACTCTCATTTTTTTCTGCTAAGCACTCATTATCTCTAAACCCTTTGTTCACAACTCTTATTCGTACCCAAACTCTCTAAAATAAAAATCCAGATCCTTGCGCACTCTTATTTTCTGTTCAGGTGACAATTCTTTAAAGACGTTTTTTTTGTATCCTTTGACCTCTTCCAGGTGCTGTTTGATCTGGGGTTCCACTACCTTGAAATCAGGTAAACTCAACTTTTCATAGATATTTTTAATCGTTTCATAAGGCTTTTCTGAAAGATCTTTATAAGCGATCTCAATTAGATTCCCTTCAGGGATTAAATGACGATCATCCAAATATTTTCTGAGTGTTTCGCGCGATTCATACATGACCAGATCTTCTATCTCTTTATCAGAAACATCATGAAAAAATTGCGTGCGAACAACTTTATCATACATATGCAATGTTGACAAATAAACCGTATAGGGATCACGGTGTAAAAAGACAAACTTTGCGTGCGGAAATAATTCCAGCAATTCTTTGACACGTCCCGTATTATGCGGATTTTTCAATAGAAGGGGTTTGTAATTATTATAGACCGAAATATTCCTGAGCAAATAAATGAAATCCCGGCGCCATAAACGTTTTTCCCTAATGGAAATACCTTTAAAAACATTGTATTTATCAAAGTACATACGGTTTCTCGGAAAAAAGAACGTATGCATACCGGTACGAGTCGAGATCATGCTGAAAGGCTGTTCTTCTTCGGCGGGATAGGTGGGTCCAACTTTGATATTATCCTGCGACCGTTCATCGGGAAAAAGAGGTTTAGACAGAATCCGCATTAGTTTGGGACTGAGCAAGGCCACGGTAAAAATAAAGGCCTGATAATTGCTCAAGTACCCGAAGCGCTTATCCAGATGAAGCAAATTGTGCATAAACGTCGTGCCGGTTCGCCAGTGGCCAATTACGAACAGAGGTGGTTTATCTTCAAAATTGATCCGTTTTAGTCTTCCTCTAAATAAATTATTCTGCAATAATTGCAAAGGACGAGACAAATATGACATAAAAGCAATGCGTCGTGTCATGGGACGATATTTTTTATCGATCGTATTTTCTCGTTTCAATTTTCTCCACACATCGGGGCGAGATAAATACAGTGAATGTTGGGAGATCACATAGCGTTTCTTGGGGTTCTTATGATCATTTTGAATGATATCCATATTTTTTCCTACTTACTTTGAATTATTTCTACAATGCTCTCAACACTAGCGGTTTTAATATCAAGCGTTACATCCGGATTTTTAGGTATCTCGTAAGGCGAATCAACGCCTGCGAGGTGTTGTAGTTTTCCTTCTTCAGCAAGTTTATATAATTCAGGTGCGTGTATTTTGCTTGTTTCAAGATCCGTAGACATATATACCAATGAAAATCTGTCTTCACCAATGATCTTTTTAACCTGTTTTCTAATATCTTTTAAGGGCGAAATAAAAGTACAGATCACAATAATACCCTGATCGTTTAAAAGGCGACACACTTCGGCAACACGACGTAAATGCTCAGCGCGGTCTGCCGATGAATAATCCAGCTCCTTGGATAATCCGGCACGAACTTTGTTGCCGTCCAGCAAGACAGTCACATGTCCAAGATCAAATAGTCGTTTTTCCAGCATATAAGCAACATCGGTTTTACCGCTGCCGTGAAGACCAGTGATCCAAATGGTCTGACCCTTTTGTTGCATCTTTGCTTCACGTTCTTTTAGAGAAACTAAACTTTCACCTTCAGCAACCTTTTTTCTATCGGCATCCGAAATACGATTCGGCAGATCTTCGGCAGATACGCGATCGATGATCATACCAACGGCACAGGTATTATGCGTCACGGGATCGATCAAGATAAATGACCCTGTTTCACGATTTTTTTCATAGGCATCAAAGAATAAGGTCTTCGATGTTGTCACCACCACACGACCAATCTCATTTAGTTTAAAGTAATCCACTTCTGAGCGATGCATAGAATTGACATCTATCTTATAGCGGATCTTGTCAATACGAGCTTTGGTCAGATTCGTGGTTTGTTTGATAATAAAATTTGTATTCGGATTCATCTCATTTTCATCCATCCATACCAACATGGCTTCAAAATGTCGTTCCACTCTGGGTTGGTTATGTGGATGTACCAGCATATCACCGCGCGAAATATCAATTTCGTCTTCAAGTGTCACCGTTACGCTTTCAGGTGGAAATGCATAATCCTGCTCACCATCATAAGTAACAATCTCCTTGACCCTAGATGTTTTGCGCGACGGCAATACCATCAGCTCATCACCCTTACGGACAATACCGGAGGCAACCTTTGCTGAAAAACCACGGAAATTATGTTCGGGACGCAACACATACTGTACCGGATAACGGAGATCGGTAAAGTTACGATCTGAAGATACATGAATAGTTTCCAACAATTCAAGGATCGGCTGACCATTGTACCATGTCATGTTTTGGGACAAGTTCACAACATTATCACCATTAAGTGCCGACATTGGAATAAAATGCACATCCGGGATATCTAATCGAGTTAAAAAAGCTTTATAATCTTCACAAATACTATTAAAGACGTCCTGCTTATAGTCAACCAGATCCATTTTATTTACAGCTAAAACAACATGCTTAATACCCAATAGAGAGATCAAAAATGTATGGCGTTTAGTCTGAGTGATCACACCTTTGGTGGCATCAACTAGAATAATGGCCAGGTTAGCAGTTGATGCACCGGTCACCATATTTCGTGTATACTGTTCATGTCCGGGTGTATCGGCAATAATGAATTTACGACGATTCGTTGAAAAATAACGATACGCCACATCAATAGTGATACCCTGTTCACGTTCGGCTTTTAATCCATCCAGCAACAGTGCGTAATCAATCTTTTCACCGGCATGGCCCACGCGTTTAGAATCGCGCTCAAGAGCGACCAATTGATCCTCGTATAAACGTTTTGAATCAAATAACAAACGACCGATCAAGGTTGATTTGCCGTCATCCACCGAACCGGCGGTTAATAAACGAAGGAGATCTTTCTTCTCGTCCTGTGCGAGAAATTCCTCTATGTTTAATGCTTTTGTTTTGTCTTCCATGGTGTCCTGTATCTTTTATGTGTAGGAAACCCCGCAGCTTCGGGGAGACCGTTCCTTACATTTAATAATTTAGAAATAGCCTTCGCGTTTTTTCTGTTCCATACTCGCTTCCTGATCAAAATCGATCACGCGAGTGGTACGTTCGGATTCGGTGGTGGTCATCATTTCTTCTACGATCTTTTCAATGGTGTCGGCTTCGGATCTTACCGCACCGGTGAGAGGATAACAACCCAATGTTCTGAATCTGACCATTTCCATTTTCGCTTTAGCGGCCAATTCTTTTGGCATTCGCTCATCGTCAACCAAGATCAATGCGCCGTTGTATTCAACTACGGGACGTTCTTTTGCGTAGTACAAAGGAACAATGGGAATATTTTCCAAACGGATATATTGCCAAACATCCAATTCAGTCCAATTTGAAATCGGAAAAACACGAATAGATTCACCTTTCATTACCCGGGTATTATAGTTCGCCCACAATTCGGGACGCTGATTTTTGGGATCCCATTGATGAAATTGATCACGAAATGAAAAAATACGTTCTTTCGCTCGTGATTTTTCCTCATCTCGTCTAGCTCCACCGAATGCCGCATCAAAACCGTGCTTATTCAAGCCGGCAAGAAGTGCCTGAGTTTTCATGATATCGGTATGAACTTTTGATCCATGCGTAAAAGGACCCACGCCACTCTCAAAACCTTCTTTATTATAATGAACGATCAAATCCCAACCTTTTTCTTTGGCATAATTATCTCTAAAATCAATCATTTCCCTGAACTTCCATTTAGAATCAATATGCATCAAAGGAAAAGGAACTTTTCCGGGGTAAAATGCTTTTTCGGCCAAGCGAACCATCACAGAAGAATCCTTCCCAATGGAGTAAAGCATAACCGGATTTTCAAATTCTGCAGCCACCTCACGTATAATGTGAATGGCCTCTGCTTCAAGTTCTCTCAAATGCGAGAGCGAATAATTTTCTATACTCATTTCGTCTCAATAATATGGTTTTCGATTAAATATTGTATCACAATGCCTGCAGATTCCTCCAGGCTTTCTTTATTTGTATTTACAATGATCTCAGGTTCTTCGGGAGCTTCATATGGTGAGCTGATCCCGGTGAAAGCCTTGATCTCATGACTTCTTGCTTTAGCATATAAACCTTTTACATCGCGTTGTTCGCAGACCTCCAGAGGACAGTCAACAAATACTTCAATAAAGCGTCCTTTTTCAAGAATGCTTCTCACTTGGGCTCTATCATCCATAAAGGGTGAAATAAAGGCCGTCAGCGTAATCAATCCGGCATCTGTAAACAGTTTACTTACCTCGCCAATACGGCGAATGTTTTCTTTTCGATCTTCGTCGGAAAACCCAAGATCACCATTCAAACCGTGGCGTACATTATCACCATCAAGGATATACGATGGATAACCCATGTCATATAATTTTTTTTCCACAGCTTCGGCGACGGTACTTTTACCCGAGCCGGAAAGTCCGGTAAACCACAAGCAAACACCTTTCTGTTTCAGCAGAGCTTCGCGATCTTTTTGACTAATGGCGTGATCCTGCCATTTTACATTTGTAGACTTCATTTTTTCAAGGCCTCCAAAAAGGGCATCAAATGTACACGGGGTACATTCATACCTAATTCGATATCCGGCTTTATGCTACCATGAAAATCGGAGCCTGCCGTCACTAACAAATCATATTTTTTTGCGTATCGTAAGTACTCTTTTTGTTCTTCTTTACTGTGTTTAGAGTAATAAGCTTCAATTCCCATTAGGCCATAGCTCTTTAATTCAGCGATCAGTGCTTCTAATTCTTCACCCTTAAGCTTGGTTTGATAAGGATGAGCAATCACCGGAATACCACCGGCATCCAGAATTAATCTTATCGCATCTTTGGGTGCAAGTCGCTGTTTATCCA
The DNA here is from genome assembly GCA_963676395.1 of bacterium. Taxonomy (GTDB): domain Bacteria; phylum Fidelibacterota; class Fidelibacteria; order Fidelibacterales; family Fidelibacteraceae; genus M50B103. The sequence continues at coordinate 918,206 of OY781066.1, forward strand.
TATACAAAGGTTGGCCTTTAGCCAGATATTTATCAAAAGCTTCCTGATAACTTGTAACATAGCCCTTCGCCAACATCAAGTTGGCGAAATGAGGACGACCGATCATTCCACCTTTAGCTTCTTCTAACAACTCATCCATTGTGATATGAAAGCCTTCCTTTGCCATTTTTTTCAACATGGTTTCATTGCGTTTTCGGCGAGCCTCCTGCAAGAATGTCAAACTTGTTTTCAGCCCTTCATGATCGGGATGAAAGCCATAACCTAAAATGTGTAAAGTGCCTTTGTATTCAGCGGAGATCTCAACGCCTGGAATATAAGTCAATCCTTCCGGCACCATGCCGATGTGTGAAACATGGTCAAAATTATCGTGATCGGTGATAGAGATATACTCACATTTTTCTTCAACTGCCTTCGCGATCAGCTCTTTGGGTGTCATCGTACCATCGGAATACGTCGTGTGTGAGTGCAAATCAATTGAGATATTCAACTGATAGCTCAAATTCCATACACGCTCATGTAAATAGTAACCAATGGTTTTTATCACGGTTTCTATCAGTGCCGCCCACCCGGCCCATATAGGTTCATTGGTAACCAGTAAAACCAGAACCAGCGTATCCAACATAGCAACACCACGCCAGGTAAGGGTTTTTAACAAAGAACGAAGCTTGCTGCCTTTCACCGGCTTATTGATCAATGCCCACCCTTTTTCATGCAACCAATACAGTCCCATTTTAGTGAAAAATTCCGCTCCAACAATGGAAACTGCCGCGATCATATCGCGTGACAACATAAAAATTATAGAAATAGTTAAAACGGACGCAATAATGCGCCAAGAGATGGTTTTAACCAATGCTCGGTTTTTTAGGATAAATTTGTTCAAAAAGCAGTCCTGTGTGTAAAAATATCAATGTGTAATATAGGTTTTTGCGAAGTAAATAGAAATGAAAATCGTGAGGCGCGGAGACTCAAAATGTCAAATTTAATGAATCAAAGTGATTCGAGAGTCATCTATAAAAACATAAGAAAGAAGAGGCACGCAAAACGTGCCTCCCAAAAGACTCAACTTTCAATTATTTATTAAGTGCTAAAATAATCTTTATGTTGTTTTTTTAGTTTTATTTTATGCCTTGACTTCGACTACGCCAAAGACCCCATCGGATCCCACGGTTTCAATTCGATTGGCTTAGTTTCCCATGCGGCAAGCTGTTCCTGACTAAGATATTTCTTATCGATCACGATCTGATAAACATATTCATCAAACCATTTGTCACTCATTACAAAATAACCTTTATCGCCGTTCTTTTCACCCCAGCTGTTCTCAACCTTCCAACGATTAGGTTTTCCCTCCACCAAATTTACACCGGCAATAACCATAGCATGAGTCATGAGACTTTCACCATAATCCAAACGACCGGCTTTATCAAGGGTAAATTCGACATCTAAAACATCTTCATAAGCATAAACATCTTCATCAAGAATGCCACGTTCGCGTTTCATTTTTTTACCAACATCCGAACCGAACCATACAGGTTCATTATCCATCAGCGGCTTAAGCGTGAGCGCTTTGAATTCACTCATATCCAAATTCAAATACTTGACCGAATTACCACCTTCGACATTTCCCAAGTACTGAACCGTGTAAGTCTTATTAAAAGGCTTATCTTTTGTTGGCGCATTGATAATGGAAATATAATTTTTCAGATCCATGCCTACATATTTTTCATAAAATGACTTAGGTGTCAAGTTGCGTTCCGCAATGAAATTTTTATCTTTATCCACAACCTCAAAATCAAACTCCATCGGTGGAATCCCCAGAAATAGCGTCAATTGTCTGTAAAATTCTTCCAACATGGTTTTCTTGCAAGAATACAACTGCTCAAGACTTTTTCCTTTTGCGTATGCCTCACGAAGTTTTTGCGCATTACCCCGGAGAATCAGCGTAAGGATCTGATTCATACGTGATGAATTTGAGCTGTGGAAAGTTTCCGGCATCACGGCTTTTGGCACCACACCATATTTATCGATCAAGGCGGTAAACATATCCCACTGACCACCATCTTGCAACGGACTGGCAAGCAACCACATGATCAAGCGAGAGTCGACATCCTCATCCAATGTTTCAAGGATATTTTCTAAAAAGTAGTTCGCTTTTTCAAGTTTATCAAAAAACATGGCATATGATTGAGATAATTCAAATTCTTTTAAATTTAACTTTTGCATCACTTTAAAACGCATGGTATTTAAACCGGCAAACAACCAGCAACGACCACTACGTTGTTGATCTGTGATCTTACCTGTTTCTATATCGATCGAAAATGTATGCTGCTGTAAAGATGCGGCTTTGTGATCCAGTGAAGCTTCGTCCAATCCTACATTTAAAATAGAATTGCGAACCATCGCGTCTCGTTTATTTTCTTTGGCGGCTGATTCCAGTTTTTTATACCAGTCGGCAGAAATAGCTGTACGTTTATTCATATATGATCTCCTTTAATTTGTGGAAAATTTACAACAATATGAGGCAAGAGACAAACCTCAAGAAACAATAATAGTTAATTTACTCTTCTTAAAATTATATGTATGATTCGAGTTATATTACCACCATCAATTCAATTAATTTTTAATATTATTCGTTATTAGATTATTCATTGCCAACTATTCTCTTGCCCTTCCACGCTTTTTTCCCGAATTTACATCATCAACCTAAGGAGATTCCATGAAAACGTTTAATCATGTTTTGATCATTACTTTAGCTGCACTTACTCTTCTTTCCTGTGGGTCACAATCCAAAACTTATTATCCCATGGAAAAAGGATTAACGTTAAGCTACAGCATCGACGGCGATCTTAAAACCATAGAATATTTCGGAGAAAGAAAACTCGAAGGTAAAAAAGTGATACCTTTAAAGATCACAAAAGGCGAGGATATTTCCTTTATGTTCTTTTCAAAGAATGGCAAAGGCGTTTCGATATTTGCCGAACAAACTGCCAATATGAGTGAGCCGGTAATTTTTGAAGAACCCGAACTACTATACGCCGAACCTTTTAAGGCGAAACAAAGCTGGAAACGCAATTTAACAACAACACTCATGATGGTTAAAGAACAAGTTCCCATGACCTATGTCATTCAAAAAGGAACTGAAACTGTCACAGTTGCTGCCGGTACTTTTAACAAATGCATGAAAGTGATCGCTACCGGATCTATCGAACGTGAAAAAGGTCTTTGGGGTACAGTGAGACTTGATGTCACTCGCACAGATTGGTATGCACCAAAAGTCGGACTGATCAAATCGGTCGTTCATAAAGTGGCAAACCATGTGATGGTTGGTGAAGAAACCAAGATCACGCAGTTGACAGAATATAAAAAATAAGTCAATTGATATATGATAATAAATACAAGGAACGGTCACGACCGTTCCTTACTTTTTTTATAAGATGATTTTTTATCGGTTGCTATAATTCTAGATATTGTAAAATCGTTATTGTAAGAAGAGACTTAAATATACTCCCGCACTACGTTTCCGTGGATAGGCTATCGTGTCTCTGCATTTTACAATTTACGAAATCGCGTCAATCCTTAGGCTGATCTTACGCGCGTGTCCAATTTCTTGCAAACGCAATTCATCAAATACGTTGACAATATCATCGGAAATATAAGAAAGAGTCATCAACATCGAATAAGTTAATTCCGTGTTTTTTTCTCGTTCCAATGCAACTTTCAACACTTCCAAAGCTGTAGGATCTTCAGGGATCACAGACGTTTGAACGACTTTATTCATAATGCTCGTATCAACTTCCATTTCTTTTAATAATGTGTCCGCTGCGACCTTTTCTTCGTCGAGCAATTCTTTTAATCGATTTTGATGATCGATCTCTTCGCTCGAAAGTTTTACCAAAAGATCTTTTACATCGCCGGCTTCAATTTTTTGGGATGCTCGTGTGTAAAATTGAAAACTTTCGTTTTCGATCTTGATAGCATACTCAATGATCTCTTTGACTGTAAATATTTTCATTTTAGCCTCGTTATTTCTAACAAAATAATGTTCGTTTATAAAGGCGAATACATAGATCAGCCCCTACATTCGGATTTTTATGCTTGATTCAGGTATTTATCAATTCCCTTGGCCGCGCGATGTCCATCGGCAATGGCAGTAATGGCATCGGTGCCTCCGGTGATATCGCCACCGACAAACAACCATGGAATTGAACTCTGTGAAAAGGCATCGACTTTTACACGATTGCGCTCTGTCATTGCAAGTTCTTCATCCAAATCTTCGCTCATGTAGTTTATATCCATACCTTGACCGATAGCCTCAACAATCTGATCTGCTTCAAAGAAATTACTGTCATCTTTATCGAACTTAGGATTAAATCTGCCTTCTTCATCAAATACACTTAAACAACGGATCACATTCAATCCCTTGATCTTATCGTTTTCGATCTTAATATCCTTAGGACCCCATCCGGCATTGATCACAACATTTTCTTCACGAGATTCTACGATCTCTTCTAAGTCTGCAGGCATCACATCTTCGGTTTCAAGGGAAGTCAAAATCAGCTGAACCTTGCCATACTTTTGATTTTGTATGCGTGCCATGGTCCTTGCGATATCCATAGCAACATTTCCACCACCAATTACGACAACCTTTTCGGCGACTTCGATCTCTTTGCCGTCGGTCACATCACGAAGCAGATCCACTGCTTGGAATACCATCGAATGATCTGTTCCCGCTACACGCGTTGAACGACCCAAATGCAAACCGGTCGCAGAGAAAACGGCATCATTTTCTTTATGCAGTTTTTTCATGCTGATATCTTTACCGACACGCGTATTAAAAATAAACTCTACACCCAGGTCTTTAATATATTGAATATCTTTATCCAATTGGTCGTAAGGTAAACGATATTCGGGAATACCGTAACGAGTCATACCACCGGGTTCCGCCATTGCTTCATAAACCTTAATTTGATAACCTAAGTTGGCAAGATAATATGCGGCAGACAGGCCACCTGGACCGGCGCCAATAATAGCGATCTTCTTGTCTTTCTGTTCAAAGCCGTCGGCTCCCAGGATATCTTTATATTTTTCAATGGGAACCTGGTCGGCAATATAACGCTTCAGCCAGCGAATAGATAATGGATCGCCCTTGTATTGCATAGCACAAACCGTTTCACAGTTGTGAGTACATACACGGCCACAAACTTCGGGAAGCGGGTTGGTTTCATAAAGAATTCTCAAACCTTCTTCCATATCGTCATTTCGTATGGCTTTAATGTATTGGGGAATGCCCATGTGTGCCGGGCAAGTGGCAATACAAATACCGCATTCAACGCAACGGTCGGCTTCTTTGATCGCTTGTTCTTTTGAATATCCCTTAACGATCTCTATAAATGACTTATCGCGATCTTCGGGTTTAAGCTCTTCCATTTGAACGCGTGACGTGGGATACAATTCATAATTATCGGGTTTTCTGTAACCTTTTTCATGATTGTCCCAAGGCTTGTTCTCGGCACCAGGAACAAAGCGAAATACTTCGGGATCATTATCCACCCATTTAAATTCGTTGGACATGCTCAGAGAACCCGTTGTACAGATATCCACGCAAAGTCCACACCAACAGCAGCGGCCATAATCAATTTTAGGGCGCAAGCCACTATCGCCGGATTTTGTTTCTTGTCCCTCGACCGGTACCATATCAATGGCAGCGTTCTGACAAATCGCTTCGCAAGTTCCGCAACCGATACATGTTTCCATATCATTTTGATGGAAACCACGGTAGCGGTCTGCACCTTCTCGTTCGAGAGGTTTCTTTATTGTGCCCGGTTCTTGAACAACATTCTTCCAGGCTAAAAAGGGAGAGAGTACATCTTTTAAGCTCATTCTCTTACCTTTCAATTTCGGGTGGATAGGTATGTAGTGAGGTCATTAATCCCGCCGTATCGGCGATATTACAATCGATGGCCAATTTTTCCATCAAGGCAACGGCATGTGTGTATGACGGTCCCCGAACATTCACACGTCGAGGATATCCGCTTCCATCGGTGACAGTATAAAAACCATACTCACCGCGAGTACATTCCGCGCGAACATAAGTCTCACCTTTAGGTATCTTCCAGTGCAGCATATTGGGCATCTTAGCCATAAAATCGCCCTTTTTAGGCATTTTTACCAGAATCTGACGAATGAGATCTACGCTCATCTTCATTTCCCGGAAACGCAACCAAACACGGTTATAAGCATCGGAGTGCGTATCGGTCAATACCTCAAAATCCAATTCCGGATACTTCAAGTAGGGATAATCCTTACGAACGTCTTTAGCCACACCTGCCGCACGGGCGTTTGGTCCTGTTACACCATATTGTTCAACCATTTCAGGAGTAATTATACCAAGATCTTTAGCACGCAATTTAAAGATACTATTCGAGAAAAGAGTCGATTCTATATCCTTCATTGCGCGTTCAACTTCTTTGAGTGTCTCTTCCATACGACCTTCAAAGCCTTCGGGAAGTGTCCCGCGGACACCGCCGGGGATAATGAACATACGGTAAATGCGACCTCCGGTGAGTTCTTCAAAACGATCCAACATATAATCACGGACCAGATTACTCCACTGTGCAATAATGCCCAATCCAAAAGCGCCACTCTGACCGCCCAACCACATCAAAAAAGATGTAAGTCGTGACATTTCCAGAATGAGTGTTCTCATCCATTCGGCATATTCGGGGATCTTGATCCCGGCTAATTCTTCTACGGATGCCGCAAAACAATATTCATTAAAATCAGGCTCGGGAACAGCAATTCGGCATACCAGCGGAAAGCACTGGATGAACTTACGTCGTTCCATTAATTTTTCAAAACCCCGATGCAGATAACCCACATGGGTTTTACAGCTCATAACTTCATCACCTTGCAAGATCAGCTCCAACGACATATTACCGGTAATACCGGGATGCTGAGGTCCCTGCCAAACATGGATGAACTTATGACTTTCAAGATCAATGATGTTGGTTCCATCCGGATTTTTGTCGGGGAACTTATCTCTGTATTTTTTCAAGTCAGCCATCTTATTCCTCCGGATAGAGTTTTTTCTTCATGTATTCGGCCGGATCATGCGTCACACGTCCGGGTCTCTCAAAATATGTTTCTTCCGAATACTTCTTGGTATCAAAGTCGCGACGATAAGGCGGGATATCCTGCCAACCTTCAAGAATGAAAGGCTCGTCGATACGCGGAGAGTTCGGGAAATCGATACCAAACATCTCTTTTAATTCACGCTGATAGGTCGCTGCTTGCTTCCATAGGTGATGAATTGAATCCATTTCGGCTTTATCCCGGTCCAACATGACTCTCACCGCAATGTCGATTTTCTTGCTATGATTATTGAGAATATAGGTCAATTGAAACTGACCATCTTCCAACCAATCAACCGCCGTCAACAGCACCAAATGTCCAAAACCTGCATCATTTTTCAGATAGCTGATCAATGCCAAAGCATTGACCTTTTTAACCGTTAAAAATACTTCGTTGGGACGCTGTTCCACGACCTTGGAAGTAGCAAAACGATCTTTTAATTCTTTTAATAGTTCTTTCATGATTGCTTCCTTGATCGGGTCTACCAGTTATAATCCGGCATATCCCATTGTTTAATAATCTTTTTCTGATTGGCTTTATACCATTCGAAATTTTCGGCATACTCGTTCTGCCCTTCGGCCTTTCCGGCACGAATGCGTTTCTTGAGTTCTTCAAAACCCGCAAGAAGAGCTTCGGGACGAGGCATACAACCGGTGATATAAACATCCACAGGCAAATAATGATCAAGACGATTAATGGTATTATAAGAATCCCAATACATACCGCCGTTCACGGTACACGACCCAAGGCCAACAACAAACTTAGGGCCCTGCATCTGCTCGTAGGAACGAATAACGCGTTTTAAGGTCTTTACAGACATGTAACCGCTGATCATAAAGACATTCGCCTGACGAGGGGTAGGACGCCACTGGATACCAAAACGGTAGGCATCAAAGCGCGGTGTCATCAACGGACGCATTTCAATGGCGCCGCAGCCGGTGCCAAAACCGAGAATCCACAAGGATTCACTGCGTGCCCAATTAAGAAATTTTTCCCAAATCTTCACAGCCGACGCTTTATGAACTTTCGGTACTTCTCCGCAGAAATAATCCTGCATAGGATCGACCTCGAACTGTTTGCCGTCCGGGCCGGTGACCATTCTTTTTTTATTATCGTATTCTGACATGAATAATCCTTCTTGTCTATAATAGTAATGATGTAACGATGATTGCAATAATACCTAAAGGCAATGCATATTTATAAAACCAGCGTATTGAGTGATCAGCGCGAAATCTTGGAAAAACAACACCCACGATAACCGAAACCATATAGATCAAAAAGACCTTCAGGATCAGCACGCCCCAATTGGTAGCTCCACCAAAAAAGAGATTCATAAACAGCACGGTCTTAGCCATAGGAAAGATGGCTCTATTGGTTTGCAAAACACCCAAAAAAGTGGAATGAAATTCTGTAGGTGGTCCAATGGGAATTTCCTGAGGCGCAAGCACAATATCAAACGGCGAACGCATCATGGTTCCAAGAAAAGCGATCAAACCAAGAACAGTAACCAAAGGATTGGTCATCATGGTCCAATTCATGATCCCCCCTTGCTGTGCAGCAACAATGGTGGTAATATTCAGCGATTGATACTGAATAGCCACGCCAATGAATGACAACACCATAGGGATCTCAGCGGCTGTCACCTGTGCCAAACCTCGACCAACACCCAGTGCGGAGTAAGGATGTCCACCTTGACCGGCACCTAAAGCCATACCCAATGTTCCAAAGAAAATAAAGTACAGCACCAGAATCATATCTCCTGCCACCGAAAAGTTTGAAAACATCTCAGAACCAAAAATCGCCGGTACAAACAAAAACACACCAATACCGCCTGTTAGTCGAAAAACAGGACCCAGATAGAACATCACGCCATGTGAAATATTTGATCGCAACCCATAATTTTTAATAAGATCAATATAAGGTTGATACCATCGAATACCATAGCGCCCTCCAACACGAGCACCGATCTTTCGAATAACACCCTGAAGGATTAATCCAACATTTAAAATAATGAATAACGAAAGTATCGCATAAGGTATTTTTATCCATTGAAATTCCATCATCATCCTCCTATCACAAAAGCATAAACAACCACAACAAATAGGATGATATGCATAAGATATGTTTGTCCATTACCGTTGTAAATCCGTCTTAAGAAATCACCGACAGCATGAAAGGACCTACCGACACCTTTCCAAAAATTCACAGCCAGCGGAGTTGATAAAATACCAAGCGCCTTACTGTAATGAGCAAAAAAGTTATAACCCACATGCGTTAACTCGGGACGAGATGGTCGCTCTGCGGCATAAACGATATTGAATTGTTTAACCTTTTGGCTCTTACGATTCGAAATCAATAACCACACAAGCACCATCATAAAAACAACGCCTGTGATCATTAAGATCGTTAAACCATCCCAATGACCAAAAGGTGTAAACGCTACACCGTTTTGCCAATTAATGGCACCATTCGGGAAGATTTTTACAAGGAAATCACCCACATGACCCAAGATCAATCCCGGGTATATTGAGAAAACCATAATTGCCATCATCATGATCACTTGTGGAATAATGATAGGTAGAGGTGCTTCCTTTACATGGCGATGCTCATCTTTCAGCTGTCCCAAGAAGACCGAATATATCAACCTAAAGCAATATAGAAAAGCAATCAAACCACCCAAAATAACCACGGCTCCCTGAGCATACCAACCCTTTTCAAGCAAGATATTATAGGTCAACCATTTTCCGGCAAAACCACTCAGCGGTGGAACACCGGCAAGAGTAATAATACCGATCAATACAGATATAAATGAAATGGGCATTCGAGTAATAAGTCCACCCATTTGATACATATTCTTAGTTTTAGTCCGCCAAACAACCCCGCCTATAGCAAGGAACAATAAGGACTTAAACAGGAAATGATTCAATGCGTAAGTGATGGAAGTAAGCCAGCCCAAGTGCGTCATCATACTCAAACCAAAAAGCACATAACCCAGATTACCCACGGATGAGTACGCTAATAAACGTTTCGCATCTTCTTGATAGATGGCGGCAAGATTACCTAAGAATACGGTAATAGCACCCAGCCAACTGAGGATGTAGTTTATATGTACTTTTCCTATCATAGGATCTTGAATTGCAGACATCACAATAATAAGCCCGAACATACCTGCTTTTAGCAGAATGGCCGAGACCATAGGCGATACATCTGTTTCGGCTTCGCCATGAGCACCCGGCAACCAAATGTGCAAACCCATGCTCGCCAGCTTTGTAAGAAATCCAAGTACCAGTAGAATATAAATAAGCGGTGAAGCGTCTGTAATCACAGATAACAATCCAAGATCAATGCTTCCACCATTATTGGCAAAGAACAAGCCAAGTCCACTTAACATCACATAAGCACCTCCCAAAGAGAAAAGCAAATATGAAAATGCGTGAGGTTTAGACTTCTTGCCACGAATAATTAAAAAATAAGAACCAATGGTCATTAACTCCCATGCCGTAAACAACTGCAACGTGTTCTCGGCCATCAACAATCCTGCGAGTCCGGTATACATCATCACCGCAAAAGGATAAAATCCTGTCCGTTTCCCTTTATAGGCGTATCCGGGAATCAGCAATAAAGTACCGCCTACCAGGAAAATAATGCCAAACATAAAGCGATAACCTTCAAGTCCCAACAGTAAATCGTAGGTATAATATCCCATAGCCGCAATAATCAATGTATTCTTCAACCAAGCCGGCAAAAAATCCAGCACAAAAAGTACTGCGATCACCAACATTGGGATGTAGAATATTTTAAGCGATTCCCCTCCGGGAACATAGGTAGATGCGAATGCACCCAAAGTAAGTAAAGATAGTACCGCGATCAAAACCGGGATTGCTTGCGTAAAAGCCACCTTGATCTTAACCTTGACGTCAGCTTTGAGAATTTTCCCCAACCAACGGAACAAATATGCCGCTTCCAGCAAAGTACCCAAAAGGACCATGGCGATAAAGAAATACTGCCCGCCTTTGGCGAAAAGCATTACCATTTGCCATTTGGCAAAGAAAGATGGGAAAGGCGGTAACCCCACAAGCGCCAGGATAAATACACCGAAAGCAAAAAGATAGATCGGACGCTTTTTCAGGTCGCCCCACTCTTCTATTTTTTCTTTATTCAACATACCTGCCAACCAAAACAAACCGGCCTTAGCAATAAAATGTGAGATAAACAAACCGCCAATGATTAGGATCATCGACGATCCGGCAAGCTCCAATCCCAAAACGGGAAACATGGCCAGCACACCAACAATAAGACCAATTTGACCAATGGATGAATAACCCAATAATCGCTTGGCATTATCTTGCATTAATCCCATTACATTCGATGCAACAAAGGTCGTCACACCAATAGCGGCAAGGATCAAAAGCAAGCTTTCATTTAACATAGGCAGGATCTTGTACAACGCAAACAGCATGCCTGCAGATGATCCCGATGCGATCACTGCGTTCACGGCAGGATCCACTGCTTCGTAAACATCCAATGCCCAACCGTTTGCGGGGAAAGGCTTCAGTTCGATCACAATCGCCATCAACAAAGTAAAAACGGCAAGTAATACAGCGCGGCTCGATGCAACATCAATGACCGCTGCCATACTGTCGATATGCAATACTCCGCTAAAGCGATAAAGATAGATCGTACCGATCAGGAAAAACACCGAGGCCAAACCGCCGGCGATCATATATTTAAAACCGGCTGACAAAGATTTACCATCTCGATTGATCCCGATCAGGGCAAAGGTGGCAATGGAGGTGATCTCCATAAACACAAACAGGTTAAACAAGTCACGGGTCATAATTAATCCATTAATACCCATGATCATCATGAGTAAAAGAACCATTGCATTGACCTTGCTTGTATTGAGCCTCTTAAGCAAATATAGTCCCGATAAAAAGCCCAGCACATTCACCGCAAGCGTAAAAAACGCTTCGTATAAACCCATCTGTAAATTAATTGAGAAAGGTGGTTTAAACCCGGCGGTATAGATCATTGCGACTTCCCCGCCATTGATCAGAGAGACAAGCCACTGAGCCGAAATGACAGCCATACCGGCAAGTGCGGCAAAAAATACCAAAAGACTGAGTTTTCGCCAGACTTTATCAAAGAGGGCCAAAAGGAAACCCGCACCCAAGGCAAGAATGAAAATATATATCGGATTTACCATTTTAACTCCTTGAATGTTGAAATATCAAGTGTCTTATTTTTTTCATACAGTTTGATCGCATAGGATAACATTAAAGCCGTTACAGCCAAACCGATAACAATTGCCGTCAACACCAATGCCGAGGGAATAGGATCAACAACCTGATTCACTGCATCGGCTTTTAATACGGCAGAATCCAAGATCGGAGCTGTGCGATCTTTAAGATAGCCAATAGAGACCATCACTAAATGCACACCCGTATCCACAATGGAAAAACCGATAATGATCTTGATGATATTTTTATTGGTCAGCATACCCCAAAGTCCGACAAGGATGAGGATGAAACCTAAGTAAGTAATAAGTGTCATGATCTCACCTCCCGCATATTATCGACGATGCCAACCAATTCCGCACCGACCTTTAAACCGATAAAAGAATAGATCAAAGGAATAGCGCCGGCAGAAATCAGCGATCCGAACTCGCCAAGCTCAAGAAAGCGGTTATCAAGAAAACCCGCAGCCAGAACAAGTCCAAGAATACCAATAGCGACATAGGAAGCACCGGACAGAGATTCAACAAGATGAAGCACCGAATTATTGATACTTGCAGACACATCGGTCAGCAGCAACAAAACAAAAGCCGTGGCGATCACTACGCCTCCCTGAAACCCGCCACCGGGTGTCAAGTGACCGTGCAAGAAAATATAAACGCCAAACACCAGGATCAGCGGAAAAAGAAAAGCCGTTCCACTAAAAAGAATTTGGGATGCTTGTCTACGAGCGGCTTTCTCATTCTTGCCTTCACGACGAAGAAAGAAACCCACACCGGCAGCCGCAATGAACAAAACGGCTACCTCACCCAAAGTATCAAGACCACGATAGGTCACGATCACCGAGCTCACCAGGTTCGCACCGCCCAATTCTTTGGGACCATCCTGAACATATTTTTCTGCCGTAGGCGAAAGCTTTTCAAACGCTTGAAAATCTTTTGCAAAAGGCAATAACATGAGCATAAAGAAAGCCATTAATACAACTAAGAGGATCTTTTTAACCATTTTTATCCTCCTTCCTGATCTTATTCAAGGCAAAGAGAAACACCAAGGTAGTCAAACCCGAACCGATAGCCGCCTCGGTCATCGCAACATCGGGCGCAGCTAGAACAAGATATAAAATGGAAGCCAGCAAGGATACCGCGCCTGCAGCGATCACGGCAGAAAGCAGTGATTTCTGCACAAGTGCCAAAATGGCAGCGACGATCATGATGACGCCCAAAACAATAATTAATACGGTCGTCATTTCTTGCCTCCTTTGTCTTTTGCTTTATCGGCGGCAAGATCATCTTTGATGGTTTTGACTGAAACGGTAGTTCCAATAAAATGCGCCGCACGTGCCAAAGCATGTGAAGAAAGCGGATTAGTTAAAATAATAAATAGAATAAGGATCACGATCTTACCGGTAGCGGAACCACCAAAACCAAAAGCCAGTCCGGCTAGAAAAAGAATTGTTCCCAAGGTAGTCGCCTTTGTACCCGCTTGCATACGGTTAAATACATCAGGCATTCTCAGCAAACCGAGTGCACCAAGAAATAAAAAGATCGATCCGATCAATGTAATAATAGCACCTACGAGTTCCATTACAGCCCCCTTTCCAGATATCTTGCTATCGCGATCACACCAACAAAAGAAATCAGCGCATAAACCATAGCAATATCAAGATAGATCACTCGCTCCAAAAGGAAAGCCAATAAAGCGATCACCGAAATAGCAACAATGGTCATTACATCCAATGCCACCACTCTATCAACCGATGTTGGACCGGAGATCATACGAACAAAGGCAAGCAAAATGGCAAGCAGAGCAATAGCCCCTGCGATTTGATATAGTATATTAGCCAAAGATCACCTCCAGATATTTTTCAAATTTATCAACGATGGCCTTTGTGGCTCCTTCAAGATCTTCCTCACGAACTTCGATCCAATGGATATACAACATATCATCTTTGATATCTACCGTTAAGGTTCCGGGGGTAAGCGTGATCGAATTTGCCAGAATTGTTATAGCGATCTTCGAATTCAGCTTAGTTTTTACCTTGACAATCCCGGGTTTAATGGGGAGTTTCGGGTTAATGACCCGGCGTGCAACATCCAAATTAGATACAATCAATTCCCACGCAAAAACAAAGGGATAGACCAACATAAAAAGGATGGCTTTGGGTGTAAGCCTCAAATCACCCAATACAGGTTCCAACCTGAGGGTAAAGAGCACCACAAGCGCCGATACGGCCACGCCCGCCCAAAGTTCTTGTCCACTGTTCGGTGTAAGCAAAACCCACAGCAACAGTAGAAGTAAAAACAATAGGACAGAGTGTTTGAATCGTTTCATAGCTCCACTTCCGTTTAATTATTTATTATATTATCATCTTTCTGCGTAAGACAATTCTTCATGCAAAAAGAGATTACTTCCAGTTCTTTAGCTAGGTCAATATTATGGATAAACATCTCATTTTTACGACCGGGAAAAATCACAGACGTAAAATTAAGAATACCTTTTACATACGTCGGGTCTAACATTTCTACAATACCCTCGGCTTCGCTTGAAGGTACGGCCAGCACCACAATCTCTATGTGATGTTCTTTGATATATTTGTTTAATGTGTCTATAGAATATATAGGTGTTTGACCTATCTTGCCACCGATTTTTTCTTTATTGCTTTCAAAGGCAGCTACAAAATCAAAATTAGCATCGAGAAAACCGGAATAACGAAGTATAGCGGTTCCAAGATGACCCACGCCAACAAGAACGACCTGTTTAATATTATCCAAGCCAAGAATTTTATTCAGACGCGCTTTCAACTCCTTAACATTATAACCTTGTCCTTTAAGGCCATAAGCTTCAAATTGAGCAAGATCTTTTCGAATAATAGTCGGTTTCAAGCCGCAATGTGAAGACATTTCCTGAGAAGTCAACATCTCTCTTCCCTGTTCTTCGGCACATCGCAAACAACGCAAGTAATCCGTTAAACGACGAATTACCGCCTCGGAAATTTTATTTTCTTGTAAATATTCCAATATGATTACACTACCCTTCTTAAATAATTCGCATGCTACTTACCATTGCTTGTGAAAGTTATAACTTTCACTTAGTCAATGCAAGAAAATTCTGTTTACTTCCTAAAAGCATACTAACAATATGCTACTCACCGAAGTATTGAAAGGCGGTAAAAGCACTCAATATATTATTCAAACACGCAGGTTTGCTCCTATAATCGAATCAATAAAATCTTTGTGTTTATAATAACATTTCTCACTATATTCTTCTATGAAACCAAAAATACCGTTCTCTACAACGATCTACGATCCCATTCTTGGCACCGCCTTACTACCATTAAGGAAATCTATTGCATCAGCTCTTTCCAAAAATAAACATGCCCGTATTTTGGATCTCTGCTGTGGTACCGGAGCACAATTACGATACCTTGAAGAAAAAGATTATATCAATCTTCACGGTTTGGATCTCGACCCGGGGATGATCGCCTATGCGAAAGAATTCAGTAAATCCATTCGATTTTATCAAGAAGATGCATCTAACACCCATTTTAATCAAGGCGACTTTGATATCGTAATAAGCTCATTAGCGCTTCATGATAAAGATCAAGCACTGAGAGAAGCCATTCTCACGGAAGCCTCTCGACTTATCAGCAAACAGGGTGCTATCTATGTTGCCGATTTCGCCTTTGATGGCAATAGTACCCGTTGGGGTCGCTTCTTGATCTCTACAGTTGAATTCTTTGCCGGCGATGAACACTATGCCAACTTTAGAGAATACACAAAACGTGGCGGCATGCCAAATGTCCTGCCTGAGGGCATGTTCAGTATGGAAGAAATTGATCGTGTTCTTCATGGGACTATTGCGGTGTGGAAACTTACGAGAGTATGAGGGTAAATACGACGAAAGAGGGTTAAAACCCAAGGCTATTATATCACAAGAATTTTTCTATAATTCCTCAAAAACAATCATTACATTTAATCATGCTAAAGCGCACATTAACAATCCTGCTTCTGTTTTGCGGACTTGCCTTTTCGCAAAGCATTGACTCCTTACTTACTATTATTGAATCTCATCAAAATGATGAAGAATGGTTAAAGCTACTCTCCGGCGAAAAAAATTATCACATCGTTTATTTTCAGGCAGAATACGAAACAAACTCATATTTCGCAGGTCGCGATATTGGTTTGGATTGCGCTAATGTGATAGCACAAACAGCCTACTCCTACAAAAATATCTCAATGGGCGCTGCCGCTATTTTCTACGAAAATTTGCATCCTACCCTACAAACTGCCGCCGTTTCAATTGATTATCAACTTCCGCTGAATTTGCCGATCAACATTAATGTGGGTTATGATCGTTATTTTGTTTTCGGTGAAACCGATACGATTGCGTCAAAATACCCCAATAGTATAAACGTCTCACTTGCCTATCAGACACACTTTTGGAAGGCTGAACTTCCCATAAGCCTTATAGTTGGCAGTGATGGCATTTTACCCCAAATAGCTCCAAGCATCTATGGAAAATTTGAGCTTTATAAGTGGAAAAAAACAAACTCGATCTCAATCAAGCCCGAGATCAATTTTCACCTGGCAACCGAAGAAACGGCTTTATCGATCACTCCGGGACATCGTCCTCGCCCAAATCTCGGTAAACCGAATGCCTTAGCGCAGGAAAATTCCGGAAATGGACAAGGCCAGGGTCCGGGACAAGGGAGCAGACCCGAAGCTCAATATCTTAAAACATTCGGACTAATGAACACCCAGATCAATCTTGAATTGATAGCAGAATTAAAAGATTTTGAAATTGGTCTAAGCTATCAATACAACCGCCCCAAAAGCATGGATCCGCAGATAAATTATTCGGCCACTTCCCTGCTGGCAATATCAATGGGGTATGTGTTTACGTTTACTTCAAAATAATAATTCGCTAACATTGGTTTTAAATCCAAGATTAGTGAATATGGTTTAATTTGGATATACATTAATATTCGGTTTTGTTAAGACACAAAGTTTTGCGTTTCAGCACTGCCAAACATTTAAGCTCACAAAAGAACAATAAATGCTAATTAGCTCTTAACCTTTGAGCATTGATCCGTGTCTTATGATTGGAGACCAAGGAAATAGGATTTGAAAGAAAACCGGAAACACATCATTGACAAATGGATCGTCCAATACTATGATGCAGTATTGGGCATGGCGCTACGCCTTACGGGCAACCGTGACGATGCTGAGGATTGCGCTCAGGATGTGTTCGTGAAAGCATGGAAAAAATATTCCAGCTTTCGCGGTGACTCACATCCTTTGGCCTGGTTGAAAACCATTACATACAACACATGCTACAATCATCTCAACCGAAATAAATCCAAAACTTGGAATGAAATGGATGAAAACCGTCATTCCAAAGAGCAGATACCCGAAGGACAAAAACGCGGCTTCGACCCCAAGCACCTAGAAGTGCTTTCAGTCGGTGAGCGAGCAGTACTTCTTGCCAGAATATACGACGGTTTGAGCTTTAAAGAAGTTGCAGCGACATTAAATACAAGCGAGAATAGCGCCAAAGTGAGCTATCATAACGCAATAAAGAAATTACGAAAGGTCATGTTATGACATGCAAAGAGATACAGGAATTACTTCCTGATATTATTAATAACCCGGGAATGCACCCCGAAGCAGAAGCACATATTAAAAACTGTGCCGATTGCGCCGACGAAATGGCATTCTTGCAAGAATTAAGGGAAGGTATAAAAGTTACAATACCCGACCCGACTATCACCGAAACGGTGGGGCAAAAAATACGCCTGGCACGACGCATACGCAGAGAGCAAGTCCGCCGTCCTATGATCTATGCCGCATCGATGGCTGCCGTTCTTGCCTTAAGCTTGCTAATGCCCGGAATTGTTGGTAATTTACAAGAACCGGTCTTTTATGGTGAATACGAACCGGAAACCGAAGCGACTATAAAATCACTGGACGTAGATGCCGGCTGGCAGATATCGACCGATGAAATCGCCCTGTACTTGCTCGAAAATGCCGACTTAGAAACCATCGAGGAACTTGGATTAGAAAACTATCAGGTGACATCATGAAAAAATTCGTTATTATTGTTTTATCCCTTACACTCATGCTTGGGCTGAATGCTCAGGATATGAAAAATATTGAAAACTACCGGATCTATAAAATGTCCGAATATCTTGACCTAAGTCCCAAACAGGCCGAGAAATTTTTCCCGCTCATGCGCGAATATGAACGCGACCTGAAAAATATCAAGATTGAAGAAGAACGCTTATATGCTGATCTGAAACGCATGCAAAAATCCAATAAGGTCGATGAACGTGAGCTTGAAAAAGCCATGGACCAAATCGACAAACTCGAACGCGGGCGCACGGACATTAAACACAATTTCCGAAAACGCAGCAGCAAAATATTAAGCCCTAATCAGATTGCGAAAATGTCCACCTTTGAAAACGATTTTCGCAAGCAACTCAAGCAAACGTATATCCAACGCCAGAAACAAAATTTGCCGAATAACAGGAAACTGAAAAAGAAGCCACGATAATCACAGATCGGAAAATATATAATTAGGCACGAAGAAATTCGTGCCTTTTTTTATACTGAGGTGCGAGGATGTATGTTATGTCATATCAGTAAGAGCATACGATCACCTACTCATGTCTTACCCGTATAATCCTACTACCTACTCAGATCTCACTGCCCGCATCAACTCATCCGAATACGGCACGATCAACTCCTTTAAATCCTCATAACTCTTTCGATCTGGATCCAGCCATTTCATTTCATTTTCGGGCTTCAAAATAAAAGGCATGCGTTTTGCCGAATTATGAATTCGCGCCATCAGTGGGTTGGCCGGCATGGTGAGAATGGAGAAACCTTTCCAATCTTTCCAACTATCCCAGATCCCGGCAAAGGCAAAGATGTCCTGATCGGTATTGATCTTATATTTTACTTTATCGCTAATCGTTTTGGGTGATTTTGGTTCTACTCTGGTTTGCACATGCTTCCACTCATAAAACGCGGTCGCCGGAATAATACAGCGTCTGTAGCGCATCGACTCCCGAAATGATGGTTTTTCAAAAGCCGATTCGATGCGCGCATTAAGGGTAGACGTCATCAGCTTCTTAGCCATGGTCTCATTTTTCACCCAGGATGGCACCATACCCCAATTGAACAAATCGATCTGTTGCGGATTGTCTCCGGTGATCACCGCTAATAACGGATGCGCAAACGCATTAAAATGCTCACCCGGCTTAAAGAGATCCTCCTGAGGAAAATCGGCTTTAAAGCGAGCCTTTAATGTTTTAGCTTTTGCGGTAGCGGCTAGGTGAAAGCACATAATTACCTTTAATCGTTTCGATAGATTAAGGGGTTTTGAGGGAAGTTGGAAGTATTTTAAGAAGAAATTATGAATTATCTTTGGTATAACCGAAAATATAACCAGCAATTGCTCCTAAAACACCAAAAGCAGGAGCTAAATCAAGAGAATTATCGGGATACAAAGCAACCAACACAATAAATCCACTAATAATTGTAATTCCATAAACTTTTAAGTTAAATGGACCAAAACCTGGCTTCATCTGTTTTTTAAGAAATATTATTGCAACTATTTCAATAACCACAACTGCAATCAAAACGAAGTAATACATATGCATAAGCTTTCCCCTATTTATTAATGATCAACGTTTTCATCTTCAAACCAAACAACAACAATACCATTATCTTCATGATATTGTTCAATGTAACTCGTCAATTCTTTTGAAGGTCGTTTAGGGTAAATAATTCCCGGGCAAACACTGATGTTACAATTAATATACTCATTGATATAATTGTAAATCTGACTCTGATGCCGATTTAAATTTCGTTTTATATTCTTAGAAAGAATTTTATCCCAAAATGTATTCTTAATCTCTAATATTGCAACCATATCATCCATATCAGTTATTAGAATATCCATTCGACCTCTAGATAAAGAATGGATCTTACTATCATTTTTAAGAACTTTTTCTTTAAGAAATTCACCACTCTTATTGGTCTTTTGCCAATGTTCTTGAACAAGCTTGTGAAAGCGTTTACCGGAGGCTAGGATTGGGGGTTGCAATACTTTAAGCTTTTTGAATTGCTTCTCCTTGGGTTTTGGTAACCTTTGTAGCTTTGCTATTCCCGGCACCTTTAACGGCCCATCCATTTGGATGCTTAACGATATGTTGATTCTTACCTTTAGACATTTCGGTCTCCTTGCTATAAGGTTAACGTTTATGCGTAAATAAAATCACCTTAACATAAACTTGCCATTGCTTCATCTCTTCTCCTTTTTTCCCACGCTAATCAGCTGATATTAAGTTAGAAACAAAATACCGTATTATGCAAATAATAATATTATTTTTTTGTATTTTTACCATATAATGCATTTGTATTACTTTTTACTATGATGGCAAATTCATTGTAGTATTTATACACTATGTTGCAGTAAGCAAAGTGATAATTCCAAAAACATTGCTCTATTCAACCCCTTCAGGCTTGAATATAATACTGGATAAGGTGGACGCGGTTGACATTGTAAGCAATTGGGCTATTTTACATCATCGTTACCGACTAACACGGACGCTCCCGGACGCGCAGCCGCTTTTACAGGTCGGTGGGAGTTTGTCTTGGTCTGTGTTAATCATTTGTACATGTTCTGGGCTAAATCTCCCAGAGATATTTGCTGTAAGGAACGGTCCAGTCTACGCTACCCTAGAGTATCCGGGCGCCTGACATGGCTCGACCGTTCTATACAGAGTGCTTAATTCATTTGCGCCTTTCGGAGCGCACCCTATATATTCTTTCGGTAAAACCGCCATGCTCCTCGAAGTCGCTGGTGAGGTGATTGATTTGTTTTTGGAGAAGAAATTGGGAAACGGTTATTAATGTAATTGCTGCATTTGCGGCCATTTCGGGGTAGACTGCAGTGGACACTGTGGATTTGGTGGATGTTTGGCCGCTCGCTTTACTAAGTCTATAGCGTCCACTATTGTCCACGACCCACTGAGCAACTTCATCTGCAGTTTTACAGCGAGCATCTACCAGATTTTGTCTAAAGATATCATCTCTTTCCCAAAGCTCCAAGCCTCTCTGCCTCAAATAATCTTCATAGTCTAATTTCAGTTCTTCCAAACTGGCGCGCGCAACATTGGTAAGTTTAATTTCGAATTTCTTGGAGGTACCTGAGGCTTCTGAGCCTTCGGCAATATTTTGCACACCCGAGCGAGCGGCTTGTACCATTTGGTCGTGAGTGCGACTGCGTATTGATATGTAATTATCGCAAAATCGCACGGTGATATCGTAAACCAATCGAGCCAATTGAAACGACTTTAGTTTTCGGTAACCGCCATACTTGGGCAATAAAGGTTCCTTTGCCATGTTTCGTCCCCATGATTTTCTATGGCAAAATAAGCAGGTATTATTAAGGTAGCAATGACTCTCTTTAAAGTGTGATGTGGGTCACATTTTTCTTTAGCAAACAACACAAACCCAAAGGAGTTGGATAGTATAATTTATATATCAGAAACGATCATCTCGAGGAATGTCGGGATTCTCTTCATATTGTAATTCTATTAAACCTAAAATTTAACTCCTACTCCCAACTCAATAATATGCTTTATGCGATCGGAATTAATATAGTCATCAATCTTGTACCCAAAGCTGATAGCTGTAGATCCTTTGAGACGCCAATTCAAACCGGCACCATAACGCAATTTATGCGTCCCGTTTTCAAGGCCATAATAAAGCTCTGCCACAGCATAAGGATCAATCTTTGATCTCCGAATATTATAAGCTCCTTTAATGCGAACACGCAAAAAATTTGATAGTCCGTCATCTTCATTGTAATTCGTATACATTACCCTGAGTGCCGGAGTAAAACGACCTATTTCATGTTCGGCTTCAGAATAAACGGTGATACGATGGGCCAATTCGGTTTCACTGCTATCCTTGAAATTAAATACAGCTTTGTAAGCTACCCCCATATCCAAGACTTTAAGAAGAGAATATTTGGCTTCAATTTCTCCCAAGGCTTTATCAATACCGTTTTCATCCAATCGTAATTCGGGGACAAGGTAAACCTTTACTTTCTTGATAGGAGAAAATCGTAAACTTAGGGATACGCGGGATTCGGTTTCGCTTTCGGCATATAAGCCAACGATCATCAGACTTAGTAGTGCGACAGGTGTAAATTTCTTGAAAAAATTAAACATAAATCAATTTTCTTCCGGAGTAATATGTTCTTGGTCGTCTTCATAATAGTACAAGGTCAAATCAGCAATATCACGCAGATAATCGATCTTTTGCAAGGTGTAGTGTGTAACATTAATACCGGTACGCTCGCGAATATCTTGCAACAAAGCTTCTTCATCTTTCTTGTGAATCAACTCGATCTTTTCATATCGCATGCGAATACTTAACTCGCGACGTGGATTAAATAGTTTTTCAAGAAAAAACAAACCCACCACAACGGCTGCATTCGTTAAGGCCAGTTCAACATAAGAGACTTTTTTATTCGCCAGCGCATTAATGACGGCAACACCGATGATCACAAACAAATAGGTCATTTCCTTGATTGGAATAGTATCGGTTCGATACCGAATAATACCAAAAACAGCAAACAAACCCAGCGCGAACCCCAGCTGAAGTTTAACACTGCTTAGTAAAAAAGTCAGCAAAAACACCGTACCGCCAATAGCTAAAAAACTTAGAGCAAATTGCTTGGAATTTCCCCTTTTGTTATAAATTTTCCATACAATTAGAAAAATTACGAGCATACAAAAAGAAAATCGCAGTACTAACTCCAAGGTATCGGCCACATTAATTAATCGAATATCTAAAAAGCGGACATTCTCAAAAAGATCGTTGAGTGCGACAGTCTGTCTTGTACTGTCTGCTGCAAATAAATATCCCATAACTCACCTATATGTTGTAAAGATCCGGTTGATCAAGCAACTTACCGATCTCCCGAATCCTTTGTTTAAATCTATTTCTCTTAATATTTTTATCGGTCAGCACACGCCCCACACAATATTTACTAAAGCCACCCGACTTAATACGTGCATCGCGCAAATAGCGTTTCAAGGATGTGTCCTTCGCCCCTTTTTCTGATTTCAATTCAAGAATGACTAAAGCATTCATATCAACATCCTGATCGACACCTGAAAAAATCAGATCAATATCAATGGTAGCACGTTCTTTCATGTCCTTATTAATGAGAGTCATTCGTGTAAATGTATTTTTCAAAGAAGGTAAAAGCTGTTCATCACAAAAGATCGACCGATCACAGATAAATTTTCCTTCTTCATCTGTAAAATCCTCTGTTTTATCCGTCGACTTAACACGTTTCTTGATCGTTCGTCCCTGATTGGTTTTAAATTTCACCTCAAGGAAATGATCATCGGAATCTATGTAATCACGACGGCGAATCTTATATCGATTCAATTTACCGTTGTGATGCAGCGTATACATTTTATTATCCGCTGTATCGAAATACTGCGTGACATACTGTTGCCATTGACGACCTTCAATGGTCTGGATCATGTAATCATTCTTAACAGCATTGAAAAGTGCCGGTAATTCCGAGGTATGGAACCAGTATTTTTTATCCACACGGTTCATCATACGCACTTTTGCCGCTTCTTCAAGAGGGAGCACCTGCATCCCTAAACCCTGAACTATGTTAAATACATTCTCTGACATAATATTAATCCGATTACAAACTTAAATATAGCCAAAATAAGACTTTATGCGCAAGACTTAACTTCCTGAGATTCAGCCTTCAATCTTGTAACAAAGGGAACGTTAAAAACTTGCTAAAAATTATTGATTACATAATATATTTTGGACATAATTATTCTATAAAACAATCGCGACTGTTCGCTGCATATCGGGTTAATATTCCTTCATTGCAGAGATAAGATAATTATGCTCAAAGGTATGATTGATCTTTACATCACAAAAACCTGCAGCAAGTAATTGCGTTTCCACGTCAAGTGGCTCAACACGGATATCCATAGGTGGGCCAAACCCCGCTTCGATCTTTTTCCAGTCCGAGATAAGCATTTTTCCACCGGGACAAAGGCATCTATAGCACCCTCGCAGTACATCCATATGATCATCCAATTCATGATGCAAATTAATACTGATAAAAACATCCACGCTGTCGTTTTCCAACGGAATACTTCCGGGCTGCATAAGCACAGGTTCCAAAGCGGAATATTCTCCGGTAAGATTCTCTTTCATGTAGGTGATCATAAATTCGGAAATATCCAATGCGATCACTCGGCTGCCCGGAAACAGCTTAGTCCATTCTTTAGAATAAAAACCTGTGCCCGCACCAAGATCAGCGACAGTTTTTACATCCAAACCTCCGGCAGCCTCCTTGAAATCCTTAGGCGGCAGCGCTTTGAAGCGTAAAGGATTATTGAGTTTCTCGAATTTTTTGCTATTGAATTGTTTTTGATTCATGGAAGTTGAATTGGGGTTTCAAACCTTTGTTCCGATTAACATCGCGTAAAGAGCAATTGCACCGAAGCTTCGAGGTTCCTTACATATACTTGTTTCAAGGTCTATTTTTCCTCTTCTGGCGACAACAATTCCACCACTTTTTCCAAGTCACTTTCTGCGACATGTAATTCAATTTCGGTAAAAGCGGATTGTGGTACACGAAAATTTTGGGAAGGAGCGGTATTAGATGCCCAAAATTCAATGCCTGCCCGCTCAAGTGTTTCGCTTGCGACTGTAAACAGGTACTTATCAAAATAGGTTCGATACAATACAAATTTTTTGTCTTCCATTGTACTCTCCATTTTACAACCTAAGGTCTTTTTCGCTAAAGGCTAGAATTGCTCCCGGCAACAAATGAGCAAAAAGCAATAAACCGGCCCCAAGAATTACCGAAAGTTGAATATCGAATAGAACAAAAACATAAATAATGATCATCACAAAAATTGTGAATATTGCATAAGCCAAGCGCAGGATTTTACCGGACAGTTGAATTTCACGTTCATCTAAAGAGTCAAAATTATGAGTAAATTTCCATAATCCTGTTACAAAAAAACCGAAAACGTAGGAGATGATTGATAATACAAGGGATGAAATACTGACAATTCTAAGCGAGATAGTCCAGCCTAAGTTCACACCCAATTCATAGGCTGTGATGAGAATAAATAAGCAAATAACCGTAAGCATTACCCAAAATCTAACAGTGATGATGTTTATATTTTTATTCATTGTTTAGCCCCTTTGACCTTTGTCTCAGCAGATCCGCCAACGACGGAAAAGGCTTGCTTGAAAAAATGGCGTCCACCGGCACATCGAAAACGTCTGCAATACGAAAAGCCAGATCGAGACTAGGGTTATATTCCTCACGTTCCAGATAACCGATAGTTTGAAAATTAACACCGATTATTTTGGCAAGTTCGGCTCTAGACATCCCCTGTTCTTTACGGAGAATCATGATACGATTATAGATTTTTCTGTTTTTCATGATGATAATATAGGATGTTTTATTGTATATTTACAATATTTTATTTTAACTATCGAACCGAGTCGGTTGGATATCGAATAAACCGAGTCGGTTGTTTTATTACCATTCACACTATACTTGATATTGAAATCTATTCTCCCTATATTTCTCCCGAAGTTATTATTTAGTTACCAAATAAGGAGTTGTCATGCTGCGCATCGATGGCCATTCATTGACGCTGGATGATGTTTTGCGCGTTGCCCGAAATGGGGAACGAGTCGGTCTTGCCGATAAAGCTTATGTTCATATCAAAGCGTCCCGCGATTATGTTAAAAAGTTATTAGAAGAAGAAGCTGTTGTATATGGTATCACCACGGGTGTCGGTGAATTATCAAACCATTACATTCCACCAAAAAAAGCTATCCAATTACAGGAAAATCTCATTCGTTCTCATGCCTCAAATGTAGGCAAACCTCTCGAAGAAGATACAGTCCGTGCTATGGTATTGCTTCGTGCCAATGCTCTTGCCAAAGGTTTTTCCGGTGTCCGAATGGTCCTGATCCAAACCCTTCTTGAAATTATTAATAAGGATATCTACCCCTATATTCCGGCCAAAGGATCCGTGGGTGCCAGTGGAGATCTTTCTCCTCTGTCTCACCTTGCGCTTATCCTAACAGGTCAAGGTGAATGCCTTGTAAAAGGCAAACGAATTAATGCCGAAAAGGTGTTGATCGAAAAGGGGATTAAGCCTTTGCAACTGCAAGCTAAAGAAGGACTGGCACTGATCAATGGCACACAGGTCATGGCAGCACACGGTTGCCTGACTCTCTGTGATGCTTATACTCTTATCAAGCAAGCACAGGTCGCAGGGGCTATGAGTCTTGAAGCTCTCAAAGGAACTGCTCGTGCCATGGATGCACGCATTCATGCTGCACGACCACATAAAGGTCAGTCATACATTGCTGCCAATATTCGAAAATTGGTAAAAGATTCCGAGATCATAGCATCGCACGAAAATTGCGAAAAAGTTCAAGATGCCTATACCCTGCGCTGTATGCCACAGGTCTATGGCGCGGTCTATGATACGTTGGAGTACGTTAAAACAGTCTTCGAAACCGAGATCAATTCGGCCACCGATAATCCACTGATATTTGCCGATGATAAAGAAGTGATCTCCGGTGGAAATTTTCATGGTGAGCCTCTGGCTTTTGCTTTGGATTTTCTTGGTATTGTTCTGTCTGAGATCGCAAATATTTCCGAACGTACAGTCGATAGGCTGGTAAATCCACATGTATCGGGACTCCCTCCATTTCTTGCGGAAGGAAACGGTTTGAACTCGGGCTATATGATCGCACAGTATACTGCAGCAGCACTGGTTTCCGAAAATAAGGTGCTGGCACACCCGGCATCTGTGGATTCTATTCCGACTTCAGCCGGCCAGGAAGACCATGTAAGCATGGGTTCCATTTCTGCTGAGCATGCACGCACAATATTACAAAATGTGGTCAATGTACTGGCTATCGAAATGTTATCAGCAACTCAGGGTATCGACTTCCAACAACCATTGAATGCAGGCAAGGGAACCAAGGCCGCTTGGAAATACATCCGCAAGCATATCCCTCACTGGGAAGAAGATCGCATTATGTACAAGGATATTGAGAAAATGGCGGAAATTATCCGTAATGAAGATATTTTGAGAGAATTGGAAAAAGAAGGAATTCGACTATGAGCTTAAGGCCTATGTATCCGGAATTTCGTCCGCGGGGAACTATCAAGGCCAAGTGCGGCAATACATTGGAATGCAAAACATGGGAGATTGAAGCAGCACTTCGTATGCTGAACAATAATCTCGATCCTGAAAATTGTCTTATTCCCGAAGATCTGATCGTCTACGGTGGCTCAGGTCGCGCTGCGCGAAATTGGAAAGCCTACCGCCAAACCGTAGATGCGCTTAAAAACTTGCAAGAAGATGAAACCCTGCTCATGCAATCGGGAAAACCCGTGGGTGTTATTCGTTCACATCCCTACTCTCCGCGTGTTCTCATCGCAAATTCCAATATCGTTCCCAAATGGTCTACGCAGGATAATTTCGACCGTTATGATAAAATGGGCCTCACCATGTACGGTCAAATGACAGCCGGCTCTTGGATTTATATCGGCACACAGGGAATTTTGCAGGGGACCTATCAAACCCTTGCGGCTCTCGCCGAACAGCATTACGGCAGTGACCTTGCGGGTAAGTGGGTGCTGACCGGGGGTCTTGGTGGTATGAGCGGCGCTCAACCTTTATCGGTTACTATGAATAATGGTGTGGTTATCAATGTAGAAGTCGACCCCGTGCGTGCCAAACGCCGAGTCGACGAAGGTTACTGCATGAAATATACCGAATCACTTGATGAATCCATCGCCTGGATGCAGGAAGCGGTGAAAGCCAAGAAACCCATGTCCATCGCGCTGGTCGGCAACTGCGCTGAAACGCACCCCGAACTGGTAAAGCGCGGTATCATTCCGGATATCGTCACCGATCAAACATCGTCTCATGCTCTCTTGGATTATGTTCCTGTCGGCGATCTGAGTAATTTAAGAAAAATGCACGATGAAGATCCCGAGACGTATAAAAAATTATCTATGGAAGCGATTATTAAACACGAAGAAGCTATTCTTGAGATGCAAAAACAGGGTGCCATTGCTTTTGATTATGGTAACAATCTGCGCGGCCAAGCCGAAGAAGGTGGTCTCACGGTTCGCGATAATAAGGGTAAATTCTTCTATCCCGGTTTTGTGCCTGCTTATATTCGTCCGCTCTTTTGTGAAGGCCGCGGTCCTTACCGTTGGGTTGCGCTTTCCGGTGACAAAAGCGATATCGATAAACTGGACGATCTTGTTTTAGAGCTTTTTCCACATGATGAAATTCTATCTCGTTGGATCGCGCTGGCGAAAGATCAAGTACCACAACTCGGCTTGCCAAATCGCGTCTGTTGGCTGGGTCTCGGCGAACGTGCCGAATTCGCGCTGCGCATGAACAAAATGGTCGCTAGCGGAGAACTGAAAGCACCCATCGTGATCGGTCGCGATCACCTAGATTGCGGATCCGTAGCATCGCCCAACCGCGAGACCGAAGATATGCTGGACGGATCCGACGCCATTGCCGATTGGCCTTTGCTGAACGCACTGGTTAATACCGCATGCGGTGCCGACTGGGTAAGCTTACACAACGGCGGTGGTGTGGGGATAGGTAATTCCACGCATGCCGGACAGGTCATCGTAGCCACAGGCGCCAAAGAAAAAGCCATCCGTCTGCAACGCGTCCTCGATGCCGATCCCATGATGGGGATTTTCAGGCATGTGGATGCGAGATATGAGCATGCGAAAGATTTTGCAAAAAAACTCAAAGTAAATATTCCGAGTGAAAAAGAAATTGAGCACTAAAAAGTTATAAATTATGATTTCTGATTTTAAATTATAAGAACCCCGAACGAAATTCAGGGGTTGACCTAAAAGCTGACCGCTGATAGCTGTCGGCTAACTGCTAAAGGAATTAACATGAAACAAATCATCGAATGCGTCCCAAACTTTTCCGAAGGTCGCGATTTAAATATTATCAAGCAGATCACCGATGTGATCGAACGGGTGGACGGCGTGATGCTGCTGGATGTAGATCCGGGTAAGGACACCAATAGAACAGTTATAACCTTTGCCGGTGAACCCGAACCTGTCATGGAAGCGGCCATTGCTTGTGTGGCCAAGGCCAAAGAATTGATCGACATGAGCAAGCACAGCGGTGCGCATCCCCGCATGGGTGCCACGGATGTCTGTCCTTTGGTTCCGGTTTCTAACATCACAATGGAAGAATGTGCCAAACTGGCAAAAGAATTGGGGAAACGCATCAACGATGCCACCGGTATTCCGATCTACCTATACGGTGAAGCAGCACAGCGTGAGGACCGCTACAATCTGCCCGATATCCGCAAGGGCGAATACGAGGCATTGGAAGAAAAACTCAAAGATCCGGATTTTTTTCCCGATTTCGGCGAGCCGGTTTTCTTACCCAGATCAGGTGTTACTAATGTAAGCGCTCGTCATTTTATGCTGGCATACAACATCAATTTAAACACGACCGACCTGAAGGCCGCTAAAGATATCGCCCTAACGATTCGTTCCACGGGACGGGCCAAGCGTGATAAAAACGGCAAGATCATCCGTGATGAAAATGGCGTCATGATAAAAGTCCCCGGTAAACTCAAATTCTGTCAGGCCGGTGGTTGGTTTATCGAAGAATATGGATACGCCCAGGTTACCATGAATTTGCACCGCTTTGATATCACAGGTTTACATACGGCCTTTGATATGGTGACCGAAGAAGCTGCAAAAAAAGGTTTACGCGTCACAGGTTCCGAGGTAGTCGGTATGCTCCCCTTGCAATCGCTCTTAGATTCCGGTGAACATTATTTAAGAAAACAAGGTGGTTCAACTGCCTGCCCCGAGAGAGAGATCATAAAAATCGCAATGCGTTCTCTGGGACTTGAAGATACCTCCCCCTTCGTCCCCGAGAAACGCATTGTCGAATATGCTCTCAAAAATGAAAAAGATCAGTTGAAACATTTGAGCGTGAATAATTTTACGGATCTATTATCATCCAATGCACCCGCACCGGGCGGTGGTTCCGTGGCGGCATTGAATGCTGCCTTGGGAGCAGGACTCACTGCAATGGTCGCAAATTTGACCTTTGAAAACAAAAACTATACTAAGGTTCGCGAAGAGATGGAAATCAAAGGAAGAGAAGCTCAGGCTCTTAAGATTAAAACACTTCAACTTATCGATGATGATACCGAAGCCTTTAATATCTGGATGAAAGCCATTCGCATGAAAAAGAAAACGGACGAGCAAAAAGCCAAGCGCAATGCCGCCATCCAAAAAGCCGTACTTACTGCCATCAATATTCCTCTCAGCACATTAAACTGCTGTCCCGATATTTTGGATTTGACAGACTATATGCTAAAGAACGGAAATCAAAACTGCCTCTCCGATGCTGCGGTTGCGGTCAAGCAAACTCAGTCCGCCGCTTGGAGCGCTTACTACAATGTGCTTATCAACCTACCATCTTTAGATGACCCGAAGCAACGCGAAACAATTCGCAAAGCGGCTAAAATCACGCTGGACGCCGTAGAAAGCAAGGGCACCAAATTATCACTGTTCGCAGAGGAGAAGCTCATCAATGAACTCAATTGATCTACTCATACATAACGCCCGTATTCATACGCTTTCCAAAACAGGAAAGATCGCCAATGGCTGTATTGCGGTGAAAGATGGACGCATTCTTGATGTTTTTTCCGGCAAGAATATCCAATACCGTGCTATAAGCGAAATTGATGCCAAAGGTAAGCTTGTCATACCGGGCTTTGTTGATTGCCACACCCATCTCGTACATGGCGGTTCACGTGCCAATGAACTGCAATATCGCTTACAAGGTATGAGCTATCAGGAGATCCAAGAGAATGGTGGAGGTATTTATTCGTCTGTTAAAGCTACTCGCGACGCCTCAGCAGAAGACCTTTTTCAACAATCTCTTGAACGCGCTAAACTATGCCTAAAACACGGCACGACAACCGTAGAAATAAAAACCGGGTATGGGCTCAACCCCAAAACCGAAAGCAAAATGCTTGATGTCATTCATCGTTTAAATAACGAAAGCAAACTTGAAACAGTCGCAACTTTTTTAGGTCCACATGTATATCCGCAAGATCAAGATCACCAGGAGTATATGGAATGGCTCTTAAATGATGGACTTGAGCTTGCAAAAGACCAAGTTGAATTTGTAGATATTTATTGTGATATCGGTGCCTATACATTTGAAGATACCGAACGATTTTTAAACGCAGCTAAAGCCAAAGACATTCCCATTAAAATTCATTCAGGACAGTTTGATGCTTTGGGAGCCACCGGATTAGCCGCAGACTTAGGTGCAATTTCTGCGGATCATCTAGACCAAGTAACACAAGCCGAATTTGATGCTCTCCAAAAAGCTAACACCACGGCAGTATTTTTACCGGGATGTTCTTATTACCTAAAAACACCTTATCCGAATGCTCGTCCTTATTTGGATGCAAAAATACCCGTAGCACTAGCTACCGATTACAACCCGGGCACTTGTCCCTCTCTCAGCATTCCCATGATGATGTCCTTAGCTGTCATGCACATGGGCTTTACTCCCGATGAAGCACTTAAAGCAGTTACGCTAAACGCTGCTAAAGCAATAAATCGCGACGCGAAAATCGCTTCT
Source organism: bacterium (assembly GCA_963676395.1). Lineage (GTDB taxonomy): Bacteria > Fidelibacterota > Fidelibacteria > Fidelibacterales > Fidelibacteraceae > M50B103. The sequence goes on from OY781066.1 coordinate 950,348, forward strand.
ATAGAAAAAGGGAAACAAGCCGATATCTTGATTTGCAATGTTAAGAGTTTAAATGAGTTGATCACCATGTTTGGTGTGAATGCGGTAAAGACTGTGATAAAAAAAGGAAAAGTTGAAAGTCTATAGTTGAAAATAGAACTCATCATTCTTGCCCTATTTCGGCGATAGCTCCATGTGTCCATCGAGATGGATAAATAATAATTCGATAAAATCGATAAAGTCATTTAAGTAATCGTTAATAGATAATCTTTGTAGGAAACTTATTTTTTTCTTACCTTTATAAGTTATTATAATAATTGAGGATAAGCATCATGAAAAAGATTTCGTTATTATTGTTTGTATTCTGCTCTATATTTGCGCAAGACAAAGACATCAATTCTCCTCAAATGAGTTTCGCTTTAGATGTAGGAAATTTTGCATATTCCCCTATGATTTCAACAGAAATTGAATATCATTTTAACACAAGTATGAAGCATCATTTTTCAATAACAACAGGTCTAGAATTCTATTTGAACTACATTTCTCCTTCCATTGGAATGAACTACTCTTATGGAAAAAAACATCAATTATTGGCGGGTATTCGGGTAATGGCTACTCATATGTACTATATGGGAGATCCATTTTCGGGATATGAAGTAAAACCAGATATATCTCCTAAACTTGGATATCGTTATGTTTTTGGAAAAGAAAATCCAAAAGCTTTTATTCAAGCTTATGTTTCACCGCATGTTATTGGCTATTATCGTTCGAGTACTAATTTTTTAAGATTGGAGCTTTATTCCGGTCTTCATTTGGGCTTTGGATTTCATCTCTAGTAACTAATAACTAAAGGAAAGCATGAAAAAACACATCATAATATTCTTAGCTATAATAATTAGCTTTTCGCTCTCAGCCAATGACAACATCAAACGACATGGCATATCTGCCCATCTTGGCGGAACCATTTCCCTATTTGAATTCGGATATCAGTATAATTTTTTATCATTAAATAATCACCAGCTTTCTGCCAATATAGGTATTAACACCGCTATCCTATCCTTTGGAATACCTGTGGGGCTTGAATACTCTTATGGAAAAAACAACAAGTTTATACTGGGAATTAAGGCCATGCCATTTTGGTCGATAGAATTATTCCCGGGAGAAGGCAGAATGAAACCTTCACCAATTATGTACAGCCTAAAACTGGGTTATGGCAGGATGATACATCCAAAGGGACAAGATTATCTATTAAGCTTTTATGCTTCCCCGGTTTTTGATTTGGACAATAAACGAATGATACCGTGGGGTGGAATTAGCATAACACATTGCTTCTAAGTATTTGTCCTTTCTACGATTGAATTATTTATTCATTGCAACAATCTTAATATCTTATTACTTTTATATTCCAATTATATAATGGAATTCATCATGAAAAAAATATTTACGCTTACACTTATTTTAATCGGTTTTGTTTTTGCATATAACCCTGAAAACGAACTAGGCATCGCTTTAGATGTCGGTGGCCCCTATACCATCGTACAAACGGAAGCCGACATACGACTTCTTGACAAAGAAAATCACTACATTGGAGCATCTGCCGGGCTGGGCATGTTCATTAATGCTATGTCAATTCCTTTAGGAATGCAGTACCGTTACGGTGACAAACATCAATTAGAGACAGCGGCATATTTCGTCATCATGTCTTCCTCTAATGGAGCTGTGTATAATTATTCCATAAAATTCGGATACAGACTTAATTTTTCAAATGCCTTTTTTCATATCTATGTTTCACCTTTAATAAACAAAACTCTCAGCGTTCAGCCTTGGGCTGGTTTAGGTTTTGGATTTTATCTTCAATAATAAATCGTACATTAATACTTGAAAAAACAATTTCAGGAGTTAAATATGAAAAATAAATTATTAATATTTAGCATCATCTGCTTAACCTCTTTTGCATTTGCCGATTATATCCCCTATAAACATGGAGTAGATTTAAATATCGGCGGCCCTGCATCGGGTGCATCTTTAGAATATCAATACAATCTCGTTATTATGGGTTTACATACTGTGGGAGTCTCTGCAGCCATCGGAGTGATTGAAGATGGTTATTCGTTCCCAATTGGAATGCAATACCGTTTCGGTAGAATTCACCAGCTTGAACTCGGTGGACATCTTACACCTGTTTTTAAATCAGACCCATTTAGATTTCAGGCAGCCATAACGGGTAGATTAGGTTACAGAATTAATATTTACCGTTTCTACATGCATATCGCCTTGCTCCCCTCGTTCCCGAAAGTACATACAACGGCATTATTGGGCTTTGGTTTTTACTTTGGACCAAAAGTACTAGATAGAAAAGTTGAGTATTATACCCCAAGTCATTGATCCCTAACCGGCTTATCAGCTATAAAGGGAAGAACACAGATAAATAATTGATGACTAATACTTTTACAGAAAGTAAAAATTAATAAATTCACTTTCACCACCTCACTTAAATATTTATATTTTATTAAAGTATAATAATCATTAAGGGCTTATATGAAAAAAACACTTTGGGTATTATTGAGTCTCTTGCTTGCTTCATCACTAGTAGCTCAAAAAGATATCTCACGACACCGAATTTGCGTTAATCTTGGGGGAGCAGCCTCTTTTGCAAATATTGAGTATCAATTTCAAATCCATTCAAACGAAAGACATAATGTGTTTGTTGCAGCAGGTATGGGAATGAATTTATTAAATTTCACTTTCCCGATCGGTCTGAACTATGGCTTTGGGTACGACAATCAATTGATCTTGGGCCTTTACTTTGTTCCAAGATTTAATTCTGCCCTATCTTCAACATACGGCGATGCAGATAATTATTTATTCTCTCCTAAATTCGGGTATCGAAAAATCTTAAACGGCAAAAAAAATTCTCATCTCCTTCAAGTCTTTTTTTCACCCGCTTTTGATATTGAGAGCGGTACCATGTACTCGGGTGCAGGACTTGGTTTTGGTCTTTATCTATAACTCAATATTGAAGGTATCATCATGAAAAAAACACTCTATTTAATTTTAATATTTATATGCTCCCTACCGCTTGCAGCGGCAGAAATGACCGAACACAGCCTTTCCATGAACTTAGGTGGTCCCGCGGGCATCGCATCATTTGAATATGAATACAAATTTATCAATATGGGTAAAGCATCTATGCATTTTACCGCAGGTGTGGGATCGTTGGTTTTGGGTTATTCTTTCCCCATCGGCTTTACCTATACCTATGGAGACGAGAACCAGCTCATCATCGGCGCTCACTATGTACCAATCTACTTTGCCGAAACGAATATTGTCTCATCAAGTTCATTTGTTCATGCATTCTCACCCAGAATAGGTATTAGAAAGATCTTTAAAATAAGCCGGGAAATGGCCTACCTTCAAGCTTATCTTTCTCCTATATTCAGTCCGGATATTAACGGTGTTTTTGCCTGGGGTGGAATAGGTTTTGGAGTTTATCTATAGCACTGTAACATTTCCAAAATGTGTATCACGTTTATCAAATTGTTTTATTTGATTTTTTTATGAATACAGTAAGGGGACAGGCATGCCTGTCCCCTTCCATCTTATCATTTAAAATCTCTTCGTATTTAATCAATCCCAATAGCAGATCTTAATCTATTCACAGTTGCTGATGCAATGGTACGTGCTTTTTCGGCGCCCTCTTTAAGAATGGTGTCGATCTGAGCGGGATCTTCCATGTACATATCATACTTTTCTCTGAGAGGAGCAAAACGATCTTCCATAATCTCAAAAAGCTCCTGTTTTGCATGCCCCCAGCCCATGCCACCGGCTAAATATCGCTCTCGGGCAACTTGCTGTTCTTGCTCTGTAGCAAATAATTTATACAATGAGAATACGTGTGACGAATCGGGATCTTTTGGTTCTTCGACTTCCTGAGAATTCGTTACGATCTTCATGATCACTTTTCGGAATTTCTTTGATGGCAAGAAAAGTGGGATAACATTATCATAGCTCTTGCTCATTTTACGACCATCCAAACCAACGATCACTTGAGTTTTCTCAGAAACTACAGGTTCGGGTACGACCAATAATTCTTTGCCATAAGTATGGTTAAACGACTGTGCTACATCGGCTGCGATCTCAACATGTTGTTTCTGATCTTTCCCCACCGGAACAATATTCGTATCAAACAAAAGAATATCGGCTGCCATCAATACGGGGTATGTATATAAACCCATATTAATTCCGGCATCGGGTTCATTGCCCTGCTCGCCATTATCCTGTACTTTTGCTTTGTAAGCATGTGCACGATTCATAAGGCCCTTTGCCGTGAACGCCATTAAGATAGTTGTCAGCTCAAATGTCTCAGGAACATCGGATTGACGATAAAACATCATGGTCTCGGGATCTAATCCGCAAGCCAACCATGTTGCAGCCAGTTTCGTTGTCATTTCTTTTAACAAAGTGGGATCTTTTACCGTATTAATTGCGTGGTAATCTGCAATAAAATATCGTGAATCATAGTTTTCTGCCAATTCAATAGCCGGTTTGATCGCACCAAAATAATTTCCTATATGCGGCGTACCTGTAGGTTTAATTCCGGTTAAACATACCTTGCGACTCATTTGCTTTCCTTTCCAAGGAGCATATCTATAGAATAGATACCTTCTAACATTTTATGTAATTTTTCTGAATAATTTGCAACTTTGGGATCAAAAGAATTCAATTTAACTTCACCCGAAGAATGAATGTATTCGGGCGAGCGACGCATAATAGCAACATGAGTGATGTTCCCTTTTTCGTTCTGATAAAAAGCAAGATCACCCGGCTTAGCATCTTCAATACTCACCGGATGTTCTTTTAACACTTTGATCTGTTGTGAGGCATCGCGAGGCAAATCAAGTCCGGCTACCTTAAAACTCATTTGTGTAATTCCTGAGCAGTCACAACCATTTTCGGTTTTACCGCCCCAAAAATATGAACACCCTAATAATTTACCGGCTGAGCATAATATAATATCACGAGGATCCTCAATTTCAAGAATTTCCTGTTCCATGTATGCACTGGACCCATCAGGCATTAACACTTCGTAAACATCCAATTCATTTTTTAAGTAAGGAAAAGATGTCCCCACGGCAGCCACGGCTTTTCGGGGACCGCTCATCTCGGCATTATCATATAAAGACAAAAATGGAGTATGGATCATAACTTTCGGCAAAGTTACTATCATATTTTCCATATCTTCACTAAGATCCAAAGTGGAAAAATTCTGCGACCAAGCAACATAACCATCAGGAAGTTGCAACTTCACCCAATCACCGTTTTGATCTAATACTTCCGCAATCTCCCACATAACACCCTGAGTTACAATTTGTGAAGAAAAGCGTGCTTCTTCATACATATTCGCAAAAGGGGTTTTAATGATCTTTTTCACACCATACTCCTATTTATTTTATAAGCAGGTAGGCCAATCCACCCAAAATACCGCCTGCTAAAGTATTACTTAAATTTACCAAATCATTATTGACCTTTTTATAACCACAAACCAATGGAATGTTTTCATTCCCACAATGAGATGTTTTTTCTGTGATCTTCTTGCAAGTCGGACACTGATATTGCGCCTGAATGGTTGCTCCTAATAAAGAATCAACCAAAGCACCAATAAGACCAACCAGCGAAATCAGTGCAACGGCCAGCCAAGACATTTCAATATCGGCAAAATACTGTAATGAATACTTTCCTGCAATAGCAATCAAGAAAGACCCAAGCAAAGCACCGCTGGTGCCTATAATAGTCAAACCACCGGAAGTTCCCTGTGGCACCTTTTTAAAAGTTAAAATCGAAACCGGATCATGAGAAGAAAAGGCGCCGATCTCCGTTCCCCATGTATCGGCTGTAGCCGCGGCTATCGCACCTAGAAATATCATATACCAAAACAGCTCCAAGTTGGGCCATGTTGTGGCCAAAAAATGCCAACACATGGTTGCGATCATAGCAACACCACCATTGGCAAAAACCTGAAAAATATCTCGTTTACCGGTCTTTTCAAAAACCGTTACCAATTTTTGTTTATGCTTTTTCCCTAACTTTGTTAAGAAAGTTGAAAACAGAAAAAATGCCGCAACAGGAATCATCCACTCTGTTCCACCCAATCCAAAAACAACTGTCCCCAATAACCATGCTCCCATTGCCCCCGACAAACTCAAAGCACTTATAAAGTAGGCAAGAAATGCAATAACAACAGTGATGGACATCCATATTATTAAATGAGTCTGCAGTTCGGGAGATCCATTATATAAGGCATCTAAAATCACGCCGGCACCCAAAGGAACCATAAGATTATCGGTCCCTTTATGTGAGATTGTTTCAGCCCCGGCAGAAAACAAAGCAACAAAAAATCCAAATGCAATGGCCCTTGTCCAGGTGATAGGATCGTCAAACAACGTTCTGAAAACTTTCATACTAATAACGGCAACAATAAAAGAAACAATAAACATTGCCAGTGATCCTTGCAAAGATTTTTTTTCTGTCAAAACTTTAAAAATCAATGGTTTTTTTCGAGATTCACCCACCCACGAAGCAACCGGATCACCTAAGGCCATAATCAGCATAGCCGTTTGAAGAATAGCCAAATCTTTATGCCAGAACCAACACACCAAAATAAAGAAAGAGATGGGGAAATAGACGGTACCATATGATACCCTATCTGTTTCATGGATACTTTTGATTAAATCATATTTCAATGCTGCAAAATTCATGACAGTAAATAGAAATGCAACCAACAATACCGGTTTTTCACTCGTAAAAATAAAGGGAGTCACGCAAACTAAAATACCAACAAACATATGTACTAAACGACGAGTTGTATGAGGATGAACATTTAGTTTTTTCAGGAGAGCATCAGCTACGCCCAGAACACCAATAATCCCAACTGTAAAAACAAAAAAAAGCCCCCAGTCTGTGCTAAAAAGAAAATTCATTTAATACCTCAAATTAATGCAGAATATTACAAGAAAAAGACATCACTTGCAATTGATTATTCGTGATTCACTTATCTGGAGACAATGTACAAAGACAGGCATAATAGCTGACAATAATTTTTAAGATCATATTTTATGATGATCTCCCAACTCCTTGCGAGTTAATACTTTGAATTTATTAAAATCCTCAATATTTTCCCCATAAGAAACTGGAGTTCCTCATGGATATATCGATCATTATTGAAATGATTCAAAATGTTGCCGTATTGTTAGCCTTTAGCTTGTTATATGATTATATGTGGCCTAAAGATGATGGAGCTCATACTATTTTCGGAAAGATTCTTGCCGGCTTAAGTATAGGTATTATTGGGATCATTCTCCTAAGCATACCAATCGGACTATCATCCGAAGTGATTATCGACAGCAGAACCGTTTTATTGGCAATATCAGGCTTGTTTTTTGGTACAATCCCCACGATTATTGCCATGCTCGTGATCATCGGCAGCCAATTACTTTTCGGTGGTGATTCATTGTGGATGGGTGCAGCGTACACATTAATTGCAGGCTTTAGTGGATTAATCTGGCGTCAGTATTTTCCAGCTAAAAAAATCAAATCCCCCTATTTTAATATATTACTCCTCGGTTTGATCGTTCATCTTTTTGAATTGGGTACCATTATATTTTTACCCAAAGAACAAATGCTTTCTACGTTTAAGAGCATTGCTTTACCCTTAATTCTTTTATACCCCGCCTTTACCGGACTACTTGGATTATTATTACTAAAACGTTGGCAAACATGGAACACACAACAACAAAAATCAAAAGAAGAATTACAATATCGAGCTTTATTCGAAAATGCCGGTGAGGCCATTGTTGTGGCTCAAAAAGGTATGATTACTTTTGCCAATAAACGTATGACTGACCTACTGGGCGTACCTTATGAAGAAATCAGATCAAAACCATTTACCTCATTCATCCATCCGGATGATAAAAGTTTGGTACTATCCAAACATCAAAATAGAATTAAACAAACAGACCACAATCAAAATCATTATTCTTTTAGAGTTATTACAAGCAATAACAAAACTTTATGGATAGAAATAAATTCTGTATATTTTTTATGGAATGGTGAACCGGCCTCTCTTAGTTTCCTTTCGGATGTTACCGAACAAAGACAAACGGAACGTCAACTTGTTCTTGCCAAAAATAAGGCAGAAGAAAGTGATCAACTTAAATCTATTTTTCTGGCAAACATGAGCCATGAGATCAGAACCCCTATGAATGCAATTCTTGGCTTTTCCGAACTTCTATCAATCAGTACGCTTCCGGACAACAAGAAAACTCATTATATCGAAATGATCCAAACTGCAGGAAAACAGCTATTGCATATCATTAATGATATTGTTGATATTTCTAAACTTGAGGTCAACCAACTCAGACTCAACAAACAAGATGTTAAGCTCTACGATATTTATAGTCAAAGTATTGAAATATGTAAAAACAATCCTTTGTTAAAAGAAAAAAAGAATGTTGAGTTTAAGCTGAATCTCCCAACTACCTGTCGGGAATTAAAAGTACATGCAGATCCGTATCGCATACGACAGGCCTTAGATAACTTACTAAGCAATGCCGTTAAATATACAGATCAAGGCAGTATTGAATTTGGTTGTACCTTGGAAAAGAAAAAAGATACCGTGGTAATTAATACTTATATTCAGGACACCGGCATTGGTATACCAGAAAGCAAAAAAGATATTATCTTTAAGCGCTTCCGTCAGGTTGAAGAAAATCAATACCGGGAAGGTGCGGGACTTGGACTAAGTATTACTAAGGGTATTATTGATCTTATGGGTGGAACGCTCGATTTTGAAACAACAGAAGGGCTCGGATCAAAATTCTATTTCAGTCTAGAACTTGAAAAAGCGAAAGAGATTAAAACTGTGAATAAAAGCAAAACACTAAGCCTGCCGGACTTAAAAGGCATGAGCATTTATATTGCCGAAGATGATCTAACATCATTTTTTCTGATCAAAGAATATTTAAGCGAGACCAATGCAACCATCTCACATGCTTCTGATGGTGAAATCCTAATGAAAATGTTAAGAAAACAAGTCCCTGACATGCTTCTATTGGATATTAACATGCCTAAAAAAGATGGATATACTTGTCTAAAAGAAATCAAAGAGAACAACTACAAAATGAAAATCATTGCCCAAACAGCTTACGCAATGGAAAATGAAAAAGATCGTTGTTTAAGATCCGGTTGTCAAGGTTATGTATCAAAACCGATTGACCCCGAAATTCTTCTTGAGGAAATCAGGAAGATCATTAGCAATTAATGAATAAGTGACTATTCGATTGGAGATGCTGCTAAGCTTATTGTCTTTGTTTTATTTTTTTCTCACTGTTATTTTTCTATTTATCATTTGTAAATACGAAGAAATATTTTTTAATAAACATTTTCACAATAACTATATAAAAGAGGTTCCAATGTGGGTTCGCTATATTGGATTTAAACACCATGCTTAAAATCACGATCATATACGATAACACCGTCGTTGAGAAACACGTCAAATCAGATTGGGGGTTTGCTGCCCTAATAGAATATCAGAACCATAACATACTCTTTGATACCGGCGCTGATGGGCATATTCTCTTACACAACATGAAGCTACTGGGTATTGATCCAAAAGACATTGATATGGTTTTCATATCACATCATCATTTTGACCACACCGGAGGATTGGCAGCTTTTTTGCATGAAAACCCTGATGTGAGCGTCTATGTTCCGCAGTCACTTCGTGGCATTCGACACGCTCGCGAAGTCCACCATATTACTGAAGCCTGTGAAATATTACCTGATATTTTCAGTAGTGGAGAACTCAACCATATTGAGCAATGTTTATTTATAAAAACAAATAAAGGGATCGTAATTGTATCTGGTTGTTCACACCCCGGTATCTCAAACATTCTTGCTAAAGCAGAAGAATTAGGGCATGTACACGTTTTATTTGGTGGCTTACATGGTTTTGATAATTTTAAACTCTTGCATAATATTGATTTTGTTTGTCCGACTCATTGCACAAAGCATATTCAAAAAATAGCCGAATTGTACCCCAATAAATATATCAAAGGTGGCGTTGGACGCATATTAACATACCCCTTTAAAAATGAGAGAAACTCATGAAAACCTATTTAAAATGCATACCCTGTTTTATTAAGCAAGCACTTCGTGTTGGAGAAATGACCTTTGAGGATGAAAAAGACATTAAATCCCTAATGGATAAGATCGGTTGCAGAATCAAAGATATTAACATGGAGCACACACCACCCGAGATTGGCGTTATGATCTATGATGAACTACATAAGATCACGGGAGTCGCAGACCCATATGCCCAAGAAAAAGCAAAGCATATTGCCGAAGCGAAAAGATTATATCCCATGTTAAAAAACAAACTATCGCAAGATGAAGATCCTCTGCTTATGGCCATACGCATAGCAATAGCAGGTAATGTCATGGATCTTGGCATGGACAAACAATTTAATGTAGAAAAAGATCTTGAACATATCCTTCAACGTAAATTTGCCATATGTGATTATGATTCTTTTAAAAAAGCTTTAAAAAATACTGATCACATCCTGTATCTGGGTGATAATTCCGGAGAATCTGTTTTTGATAAAATACTTATTGAAAACCTGGGGAAACCTGTTACCTATGTCGTAAGAGGTAAGGCCATAATCAATGATGTTACCTATAATGACGCCATTGCTTCAGGTCTTGGTGAAGTTGCAGAGATCATCAGCTCGGGAACTCCGGCACCGGCAACCATATTGCCACTGTGTAACAATGAATTTATTGAGCGCTTTAATAAAGCGAATATGATTATCTCAAAAGGTCAAGGTAATTACGAAGGTCTATCCGAAACGGATCGTCCCGTATTTTTCTTATTAAAAGCAAAATGTCCGGTGATTGCCGAGGATATAGGTGTTAATGAAGATGATATAGTTTTAATGGACGTAAATCGTTAATACGAATCAAAATCATCGTGATCTTCAAAACATAAAATGTCTCGAATTCTAAAATTCTTCTTACGACTTACGACTTACGACTTACGACTTACGAATTTAATTTCCTTTCGCATATTTTTAAGCTAAATTACTAAGTTTTAACAGGATAAAAAAATGATCGCAGTAATTCAACGCGTATCCAAGGCTGATGTAAGTATAGACTCGAAGATAAAAGGCAAAATCAAGGAAGGACTTGTGATACTTTTAGGTGTCGCCACCGGCGATACAGAGGCTGATGCAAATTTCCTGGCTGACAAAATCTGTGGCTTAAGAATATTCCCCGATAAACAGGGGAAAATGAATATTTCCTTAAAGGATTCGGGAGGATCTGCGTTGATCATTTCCCAATTTACACTTTGCGGAGACTGGCGAAAAGGGCGTCGACCCAGTTTTACAAAAGCTGCAAAACCCAATGAAGGGGAAAAGCTATATGACTATTTTTGCAAGGTCATAGATGAGCAAAACATTCATATTGAAACCGGAGAATTTGGTGCTATGATGGATGTATCACTTGTAAATAACGGTCCCGTGACTTTTGTATTAGACAGCAAACAAATATGATGATAGAGGAATGAATGAGAAAAATTAGAGTAGTTTTAGCTAAACCAGGTTTAGACGGACACGACCGTGGAGCAAAAGTTATAGCAAACGCAATGCGTGATGCCGGCATGGAAGTAATTTACCTTGGGCTTCGACAAACACCCGAAATGATCGTTAATGCAGCCCTTCAAGAAGATGCCGATGTTATATCACTATCAATTCTCTCCGGTGCACATATGACGATCTTTCCAAAGGTTCTTGATCTGCTAAAAGAAAACGACATGAACGATGTTCTTTTAGTTGGTGGTGGTGTTATTCCCGAAGAAGATATGGAAGAATTACGCAAGCTTGGTGTTGCAGAACTCTTTGGTCCCGGAACGCCCACTGGGGTAACTGTGGACTTTATTGAAAATTGGTTTAAAAACAGTTCAAGATCAAAATAAACTGTCTATGGGGGACAATATGGGGACAACAAACAAGACCATGAAAGAATGGCCGGAAGATGACCGACCACGAGAAAAATGTATCCGGCAAGGTGCCGGAGCGTTGACACATGCCGAATTACTGGCCATCCTGTTAAGATCGGGAACAAGAAAACAATCTGCTCTTGATATCGCAAAAAACTTGCTCTCCGACAACAATGGACTCCTGCAGCTAGGCATGATGACAATAGGTGCTCTTTCAAAATATCACGGTGTAGGTCCCGCAAAAGCAACAACGCTATCAGCGGCTTTTCAATTAGGTGCTCGTTTTCACGAAGCACTGGAAGCTAACGATACTCCGGTTGTTACCGGTCCCGAAAGCGTTGCACATGCTTATGGGGAGCGTATGCGGCTCATGCGAAAAGAGGTCTGTAAGGTTATACTTCTAAATCGTGCCCACAAAGCCTTTAGGGATATCAATATTTCTATTGGCAGTGTTTCGGCTTCTATCGTACATCCGCGAGAAGTTTACAAGCCTGCAATCGACCATTTAGCTTCAGCGATCATACTGATGCATAATCATCCAAGCGGTGAGCTAAAACCCAGTCGACAGGATATAGAGATCACCCACACCATTCAAAAGGCAGGTGAAATTTTAGATATCCCGCTATTGGACCATGTGATTATAGGGCATTCAGGATTTTTAAGCTTAAGAGAGCAGGGACATATGGAGTTAATATCATGAAATTACAATCATTTCAAAACGGACAAACTATCCTTGAGCATCTACGGCGAGAGGAGATCGATATAGCCTTTCAAAAAGCTAAAGTACTTGTGGCAGAGGAACCTGAAAATGCTCTAATACAATACTCTTTGGCAATGTGTTATCTTATAAAAGGAAATGAAAACAAGGCCATGGAGCATTTTAATCGAACCCTGTTGCTTGACCCCTCTTTTATTTCTGCTGCTGAAAGGCTTATTGAAATAAATAAAGACGGATACTCTCTTGGAGAATTAAAATATCTTTACACTCTCATTACCTCTCACAAAGAAGGTACCGAAGAAATGTATCGTTTTCTGGATCAATTTTCGTCAACAGAAATCAATATGAACCTCTCAAACACCAAAACTCTATCTTCAAAAGAAAGTTCTTCCGATGGTGACGACAATATATATATTAAGCATCTTATCACACAGATGGATAAATATGATAAAAATGCACCCAAACCCGATGGAGAGGCTTGCGCAATCCCTCAACCGATAACGCCACCACCTCATGAACCCCCACCTCCCCCGGAACCCGTTAAGGATGAACCCGAAATTGAAACAAGTAGTTTTGGTATAGAAACCCTTACCATGGCAAAATTATATATCCGTCAAGGACTATACGAACAAGCTATGGCGATTCTGATGAAATTGTTAAAACGACAACCCAGTGATGAAAATATTCAAATTGAAATTGACAATCTTCAAGTTCTCATGAGAGATAAGCGCTAGGAGACCTTATGAACACCGACAGACTAAAAAGACTTCGTATTATATTGGAAAACGAAAAATTAGATGGCATCTTTGTGCGTCACTCATCAAACCTCCGTTATATTTCCGGTTACTCGGGTTCAAACGGGATGTGCTATATTACCCTCGAAGATGCATGGTTCTTTACAGATTTTCGTTATAAAACACAAAGTGCTTCGGAAGTCAACAATATGCACGTTAATATCCCCGTAGGCAAAGGATTATTGCAAGCCATGAAGGACAGCGCTTGTGTAAAACCCGGGTCAAAAATCGCCTTTGAGGGAAATCATTTAAGTTTCGAACAATATGATGAATTAAAAAAACTATTTCCCGATTGCACTTTTATTAACCGTTCCATGCTGATGGAAAAACTTGCTTCCGTAAAAGAATCCTTTGAATTGGATTATTTCAGAGAAGCGGCTCGTATCACCGATACTGCATTTGCCGAACTCCTGAATGAGATCAAGCCCGGTATTTCGGAACGAATGATCGATGCTAAGCTTTCCTATATCATGAAAAGCCTTGGCTCTGAGAAAGATAGTTTTGATACTATCGTTGCTTCCGGTATAAATGGTTCCAAACCGCACCATAGCCCCGGTGAAAAATTACTTCAAAACGGGGAACTGATCACCATTGATTTTGGTGCCATGTATAAAGGTTATCATGCCGATGTGACCAGAACGGTTTGTCTTGGAAAGGCCAACGATAAACAACGTGAAATCTACAATATCGTTTTGGAAGCCCAAGAAAAAGCTATTGTCGCCCTTAAACCCGGCTTGACAGGAAAAGAAGTTGATGCCATCGCTCGTAATTATATCACATCTAAAGGTTATGGTGAATATTTTGGACATGGTTTAGGGCATGGACTAAGTTTGGAGATCCATGCAGAACCTCGTTTGTCTCCCACATATAATGAACCCTTATTGGCCGGCCAGATCGTTACGGTAGAGCCCGGTATATATATCCCCGATTGGAGTGGCGTTCGTATAGAAGATGATATTATTATTACCGCTGATGGAACTGAAAATATCACCAAAGCACCTAAGCACCTGATTGAGTTATAATGAGCACACAAATAAATACCATTATTTTTGATCTGGGTAATGTACTGGTAGATGTTGATTATCCAAACTTTTGCAAAGTCATGAATTGGGATTACGATAAATTTATGAAATTCATATTGTCTGATTTTTTTCTTGATTTTGAGCGAGGAAAACATAGTGTTCAAGAATTCTTTAAAGAACTTTCATGTTATATCCCTTTAACAAAAGAGGACCAAGAGCGCTATAAAAACAATCTTACCAAAAAATTTCCCTTAAGGCCACGAACTTGGGCGCGACTTCATTACCTGAAAAAGAAGTACCGCGTAATCTTGTTTTCAAATACCAATGTATTGGACTATGAAGCCTTAGATAAAGAATTTGAGCTAAAGCGTGTAATACGAAACAGCTATGTTTCCTATGCCCAAGGATACATAAAGCCTGAACCGGAAGCATATAAACGTGTCGAAGAGCTCTTTAAAATCGTTCCTAAAAATACTCTGTTCGTAGATGATAAACCTGAAAATATTCAAGGGGCTCGCCATGCCGGTTGGCATGCCGAGATCACCGAAAACGAACAACGCCTATTTGAAGTACTAAAGGAATATGAGATCACCTAAACGATTTCGATAACCTTGTGTATCAGATCTTTTTCAAAACGGACTCCGCCCGAGGGTCAAAACAAAAGCTTTAAATCCCGATTTTAAATTTACAACAGGAATGAAGAATGTGTAACGAATGCTATTATTGCAAACATATATAAACGACCTGGAGTCATTCCTTTATTAATCTGAAACATACCGTAGAATTCTTTATAATCTATTTGTCAATATGAATCCAATACAATAATTTCCCATATAAAACCGGGGAGTTAATTTAATGAAAAAGCTACTTA
This sequence comes from bacterium, assembly GCA_963676395.1. GTDB lineage: Bacteria > Fidelibacterota > Fidelibacteria > Fidelibacterales > Fidelibacteraceae > M50B103. The sequence continues at coordinate 965,784 of OY781066.1, forward strand.
TTGTTTTAATCGTTCTGCTAACTATTGTTCAAGCACAAAGTTTAAACGGACGCGATTACTTTAAATATGCTATGCCCGAAATTGCCAAAACATGGGAAGGATACGCTATTTTGGGGTCCGGTGCTGTTTTATCCGGACTGGCTTTAAACATTGACAAACCCGTACGTGAATTCATGACACGCAAGGCATATCTCCCCTCCTGGTTAGATGCATTGGCCGACTCCTACGTCGATGATTACTGGGCTTTTGGTGTCTCGGCGCTGGGCGCCTTAGGACGTGGCTATCAAACGGGAAACTATGGAGAATCTTTTAGATATTGGGCTGCCTCCAACATCGGGACAGTTGCCCTGACATATGCTTTCAAATACGGAGTTGGAAGAATGCGTCCTAATGAAAAGGATAATCATTCTTATCCCTCTGGACATAGCTCAGTTGCCTTTGCAACCGCTACCATGTATCAAATGTGGTATGGCTGGAAGGCTGGACTTCCCGCCTATGCTTTTGCAACCATCACAGCATTTCAACGTTTAGATAACGACCAACACTGGTTTAGCGATGTCATTATGGGAGCGGCCATCGGTATTGCTATCCCTTATATGTTTTACATCGGTGAAGAAAAAGCAAAACCCCAAGCTGCCGCAGCATTGGTAGTACCTCCAATATCAATTTCAATCCCTTTGAATCTTTCCGGTAAATAATGGTAGAAAAAATCACCCCACAAATGACCCGACTGCTCATGTTATGGTTTGAGCAACATCGTCGCGAAATGCCTTGGCGAGGTTCGACTGACCCCTATCATATATGGGTCAGCGAAATGATGCTTCAACAAACCCAGGTTACAACAGTCGTAAACTATTTTCATCGTTGGATCCAATGCTTCCCCGATGTTTACACCTTAGCAAAATCAGATCTCGAGGATGTTCTAAAAGTGTGGGAAGGTTTAGGTTATTATACCCGTGCCCGAAATTTTCATAAAGGTGCCAGGTATATCGTTGAACATGCAAGATCAACCGTACAACCCTTCCCCGAAAACTATGATGAATGGCTGAAAGTACCCGGTGTTGGCCCCTATACGGCAGCCGCAGTTTCCAGTATTGCTTTTGCCTATCCGGCCGCCGTAGTCGATGGGAACGTCAAGCGCGTTATGGCCAGATTATTCCATATCAATGAAGATATATCCACTCAAAAATACCATAAAAAATTGTTTCACATCATGAACCAGGCCTTTTATGACTTTCATCCCGGTTGGGTAAATCAGGCGTGGATGGAGCTGGGCGCTCTTCAGTGTACACCAAATCCCAATTGCTCAAGCTGCCCGTTAATTTCTTTTTGTTCAGCTAACAAGAATGCTAAAGTTCACGAACTTCCGGTACGTAAAAAAAAGAAAAAAATTCCCACCCGTTATGGTGCGGCATTTATTATCGGTAAAAATAAAACACTCATGCTAAAAAGACCTTCCGAGGGCTTTCTTGGTGGCTTATGGGAATATCCGAGTTTCACACTTAAAGAGCCGGATCCAACCTATCTAAGTAATTTCTGCAAGGATCATGATATTGATATCAATGAAGAATTGGCAACAAAAGTTCGACATACATATTCTCATTTCCATCAAGAGCTTACTCTCTATAAAGCCACATTGAAATCTAAGGGTGATTTTAAGGACTGGATCGAAGCACGGGAGGTAAATCAAAATGAAATTCAAGACCTTCCAAGATCAAAAGTTGCCATTAAAATTAATGCGATACTAAAGAATCTTAATCCTTGATCTCAATAATATCATCCCAATTGGTCGTATAGTTGGGACTTTTTTTATCTTGATTCAACATATGCTTATTCTTTAAACCCAAATCGGCAAGCTTTACCGTATTTCTTCCATACTTATCATTTATCAGATCCATTGCCGCAACTAAACTTTGTTCACTTTCATTTGCTTTATTTTGTGTGAATAAATCTATTTGCAATGCCGTGTCTTGCTGGAGATCCATAAGAATTACACCGGCTTTTTTATACTGATACCCGGGTTTATATATTGTCCGCAGAGCTTCCTTAGCACGTTTCACCAAGTATAAAGTATTTTGAGTTACAGGAAATTTAACGATAATATTACGCTTATATTGGGGAAGATCTTTTCTAAAAGAATTTGTATGAACAAACACCATCATCGCAGAAGCATAAGAATGCTGTTTTCGCAATTTAACAGCACAAGTGCTACAATGCGTAGCCACGGCTTGTTCAAGGTACTCGTAATCGCGTATCATCGAACCAAATGACCTGGCGGTACATATTGCCTTTTTAGGATTCTCGCTAGATGCAAAGGTTATAGCTGCTTTACCTTTTAACTCTCTCTGCGTCCTTAAGCCTACGACCGTAAATTCCTTAAGAACAAAACCTTCCTGTAAATCTCTGTATTGAGCGGCAGTCTTCACCCCCAACATTTTCAGCTTTTGAGTTGTTTTTCTACCAACACCCCAAATTTCGCCGATAGGCAGATGAGATAATTCACGGTCAATCTTATCTTTATCTCGCAAAATAAAACAGCCTTCATGAATAGGATTCTTTTTAGCAATATGGGTTGCCACTTTAGCGAGCGTTTTGCTTTCGGCAAGGCCGATGCTAACCGGGATACCCGTATGCTTTTTAATGATATATCTCATCTCCCGAATGAGCTTAAGCAATTTATGATCACTTCCGCCTTCCAATTCAAGAAAAGCTTCATCTATAGAATATATCTCTATATCCTTCGAGTACTCTCTAAGGATGCTCATCACACGGTGGCTCATATCGCCGTAAAGCGCAAAATTGGTGGAAAACACATGTACAGATTCCGCTTCGATCAATTTCTTGTATTTAAAAACAGGAGCGCCCATAGGAATACCCAGCGCTTTGGCTTCATTTGAACGGGCGATCACACAACCATCATTATTTGAAAGCACAACAATCGGTTTTCCCTCAAGATTGGGATTAAATACGCGTTCACAAGAAGCATAAAAATTGTTACAATCTACTAAAGCAATCATGATTACATTTTTTTGATCACATAGGTAACGACACCCCAGATAATAAAATCATTATCTTCACCTACGGGAATAGGTTCATAAGCATCATTTTCGGGTAGCAAAAAACATTTACCACTTTCGACATGAACTCTTTTGACAGTAAAATCCCCATCAATAAAGCACACGGCAATGGCATCATTCGTAGGATCTAAAGAACGATCAATAACCAAAACATCACCATCATGAATTCCTACATTTTCCATTGAATTGCCTTTTACACGGCCATAAAATGTGGCATTGGGATTATTGATAAGTTCCTTGTTTAAATCAAGACTCATATCCATATAATCATCAGCCGGAGAAGGAAATCCTGCAGAAATATTGTTAGCTACAGGTAATTCCAGCTGAGACGAAGGATCTGCTGTATAAAAATCTATGGTATTGTGTTTATTAATTCTGGAGAGTTTCATGCTTAAACCCTATTATAATCATCCTCATATCTTATGATATCATCTTCTCCAAAATATTCACCGGTTTGAATTTCAATTACAATCGCAGGCTTTTGAGTCACGTTTTCCATACGGTGTTTTGTTTGCTTAGAAATATAGGCATGATCATTTACATAATAGTCGGCAACCTGATCACCTATTGTAATACGCATTACACCCTCGGTAACAACCCAGTGCTCATTCCGTTTTTCGTGAGATTGTAATGAAAGACGCCCACCCGGATTAATAGTAATTTTTTTAATTTTACATGCTTTTTCATCAAGCAATATCTCAAACATACCCCAAGGACGTTCTTCTTTATACAGACTCACTGTTCCCTACCTCTTCGGATTTTACATTATTCTTTTTCCTGATGATCATAAAAAATGAAACCAATAATACAAGCGCTGCAATAATTTGAATTGATGTCAAATGATTATCATTAACAAAATAATCCAACAAGACAGCTGACAAAGGCCAAACCAGTTCAAAAATTGTAGCAATGGATGCGGGAATACGCTTCAAACCAAAATAATATATAAACATGGATAATGCTCCACTGGAAAAAACGATCACGACCCATAATTTCCAGTGTATTGCTTGTATATCGGGAATTGCCTTAAAATAACCGCCAATAAAGATAACTAAAAATGCCAAAATCGTGGTGGCCAGAAATCTTAAAGATGTGGCCGTACTAAAACTTAACTCATTGGTAAAACGTTTACCGAATACCGTAGATGAACTAAAAGCAAACGCCGCCAATAAGGCATAAAGTGCAGCAGGTTCAACGAATCTAACCTCTTTCAAGCTCATACCGGGTTGGGCAAAAGCAAGAAAATAGGCAGCAATGATCGCCAAAATAGCCCAAATATAAAAATCTTTTCTAAGTTGTTCTTTCAAAATTAATCGTGCTAACAACAAAGCAAAAATCGGTTGCAACTTCTGTAAAAGTACAACTGTCGCAAGGGTTGTTTGTGTTTCCGGATTGTAAGCAGAGAAAAAAGCCTGAGTAATAAAGATCGTTCCCAGCAAACCACCCCAAACAGAGATCCAAGCTAAAGAACCCCAACCCGCCAATGAAAGCTGTTGAACTTCTTTTCTACCTCTTACAAGAAAGGGTATAAGTACAAGAAAACCCAGAGCATGTTCAAAAAACACAACCAAAGCGGCCGGTAAATGATAAAACTGTGGACGAATAAAAACGCCATCCAAGCTCCAAAACAATGCAGCTACACCTACCGCCATTGCACCGATCAAAATAGAAAGATTCTTTCTTGCCATTATTTCATATCACCTTTCTGAAGTTCCAGTACACTATTAATGTTTACTTTATTGGTTTTTAGCCATTGTTCTAATTTATCAATATCTTTCGAGCTTTTCATTAAATATTTTATTTCAATTCCGGGTGTTTCAAATGTCTCATCTATGCCCAATTGCAAATTGTTCAATCTATCAAAAGCGGAATTTCTGTTTTTTAGTTCTTCTCTGTACCTTGAAATTACAGGGTACCTCAAGATCGACAGCTGTGCTCTGATCGCCGCTAACTTTTGAGCGGAGCTAAGATCTCCTTCAAGTATTGAATTTACTTCGATCGCTTTCAGCAACTCAGCATAATGAACTTCATCTCTAATTGATAGTTCCTTAAGCAAAATCGCGATCTGCTCCAACATGTTTATACCGGGCTTTAGCGTAAGGAAATGTTCAATATTTTTTCTTAATTCCGGATCTTCAAATGCACGAATTCTTTTATAGGAAATATTCTTAGAAATAAAATAAGACTTCCATTCATATGACAAGGTATCCAAATCTCTGATCTTATCCCAATCACGTAATGGAATGTTTAACTTCCTACACCAACTTTGCCTATCCGGATCTTTGGAATATTTTTCCAAAAGGATAAGCAATTTTGACACATCAAATATAGTTAATTCATAAAAGGTGATAAGATCATCCAACACCTCTTCATAGCTTAAATCTTCCGGATAAACCATTGCCATGATGTCTGCGTCCGTTTCTTCTATGTGATAATATGAACATGGTATCCACTTTCCATCGTATTTCCAAAATAATGGAAGAGTATTGGGGAATTGACTTTGCTTGCTATCCCGAAAGACCTCAAGATCAAAACGTTTATCCCAATGGTCGATCATGTCTGAATGTATGCTGATCACTTGTTTCATATCAGCGAAATACTACATAATAATTTAGCCTTTAAAAAGGAAAAATATTGTCTTTCATAGAAATTCGTTTTATGTTGTAGTCGATATTTGAATTAAACTTGCGGTCACATTTTTTTGAATCAACGCTGAACAATAGGGAGCCAAAGCTCATAGTCGGTGGAAATCAGGCCTTCTTGCCATAGTTTGACTACGACAGGTAAAGGAAGATTGAATTCGACGGCGGGCACCCACCGTGTAAATACGGGTTCATTAAATAACCGCAAGTTTTTTTATGCGTGCTGTTTTTATGCTCTTCTTCATGTTAACACTAGAGAATAATTAATTTTATATTTTGAGCTAAATTAACTTGATTTTATTTATGAAAAGCCGTATGTTGGTTTCGATCATGAGTGTGAATAATATGTGGATAAGCGAATATATTACACCTTGTTGATTGTTAACGATTTTACAGATTTTGGCAACAATTATTATAAATAGCTGATTATCAGCATGTTTTATTACCATACTTATTGTGGATAACTTGTTAACAGTATGTGAGTAAATATAGGCGGGAATGTGGATAATATTCAATATGACAAAAATGCACTCTTAGAAGAAGAAAGATGGGGTAAGTGTGTAAAAGAGCTTGAGAGCAACGTAAATCAGCAATCTTTCAGCTCCTGGTTTGCCCCCTTAAGATACTGTTCAAATGACAATGGTATTTTAACCCTGTCCGCTCCTAATAAATTTCATATTGAGTTTATCGAATATAATTACTGGGATACGCTTTCCCCCATCATCGACAAGCATTTCCCCGAAAACAAAAAAGTACAATTCATTATAAACTCTCAAATCAAGCCGGAGCGTCATAATGATGCTATTGGCAATAGTACTCCCGAGATACAAGCTGTTCAAGAAGAAAGCAGTCAAAAACCCAAGCCACCCAAACCTGATATCTACTCTACTTTTAACAGTCGTTTTACATTTGAAGAATTTGTAGAAGGACCGCATAACCAATTTGCTAAAGTTGCTGCCTCTTCGGTTTCCGAAAACCCCGGAAAATCCTACAACCCCTTGTTTATTTATGGCGGTACCGGATTGGGTAAAACTCACTTACTGCAGGCCATTGGCAACAGAGCCTATATACGAAATCCATACAGAAGAATTATTTACGTATCAATTGATACGTTTATGAGAGATTTTATAGACGCAATACAGAACAACAAGAAAAACGATTTTTCAATGCTTTACAAGCAAGCAGATATATTATTAGTGGATGATGTACAATTCCTGAGATCAAGAGAAGGGACACAGGAACAATTTTTCCATATATTTAATGATTTGCTCCAGCGAGATAAACAAATCGTGATTACATCGGACCGACCTCCGAAGGAGCTAGAGGGTTTGGAAGAACGTCTTGTGTCCCGTTTTCTTTCAGGTTTAATGGTCGATGTTCAGGCTCCCGACCTTGAATCCCGTATTGCTATTTTACAACACAAAACAATCATTGAAAATCTTGATATCCCTTACGAGGTTATTGAATTCATTGCACAAAATATCTCTTCAAATATTCGTGAACTTGAAGGCACGCTTACAACTATGCTGGCAAGATCTTCTTTGGGACATATAGATATCTCTCTGGGCTTGGCCAAGTCAGTGCTTATGGATATGAAAGGTGTAAAGCGAGATCGCATGATCTCAATTGATACGGTTCAAAAAGTAGTTACGCGCTACTATAAAGTCACACCAAATGAGATTATCGGCAAAGGTCGAAGAAAAGAGGTTGCGCTGGCCCGACAAGTTATGATGTATCTCTGTCGTGAACTTTGCCAGGCTTCACTTAAAACCATTGGTTTAAGACTGGGTGGGCGCGATCATACCACCGTCATGTACGGTGTGCGCGAGATCGGCAAACGCTGTAAAAATGATCCTGCGTTTAAAAAAGAAGTCGAGTTGATCACGCAGCAAGTTGAATTTGAGGGTGACTAAACACTGCACATTCGAAAAAACACACTATATAAAAGCAAACATTTAAGGCACAAATTTCTTTGTGCCTTTATTATATCGCAGTCTTTATTTTATATTATTTCAAATAATGTACAACTGAGTTATTTTTCAACTCCGAATTCTTCCAAAATCTTATCCGAATGGCCTGGAACTCTGACGCGTCCATATATCTTCGAGATATTTCCTTCCTCGTCGATCAAAAAGGTCTTACGAATCACACCCACGGTAATCTTACCATACATATTTTTTTCACCCCATGCACCATAGGTTTTCATTACCTCTTTATCTTCATCGGATAACAATAGAAAGGGTAACTCATATTTCTCAATGAACTTCTTGTGCGCACGAGCCCCATCTTTCGAAACACCAATAATCACAATATCATTATCAGTATACGCTTTGTAATCATCCCTAAAAGCACAGGCTTCTTTCGTGCAACCGGGTGTATCATCTTTGGGATAAAAATACAAAACAACACGCTTGCCACGAAATTGTGACAAACTATACTCTTTTCCATCTGCATCCGGCAGTTTAAAGTCGGGAGCAACATGCTTTACTTCTAATTTATTCATGGTCTTTCCTTTATTTTAAATCGTTTTTCAACACACTTACTTCAAGAAAGTTCACTTTTTTTTCAAGAATTTAGCCATCGCTTTACGAACCCGCCGTATTTCATATACGATCCCCAGATGCCCACGATTATTATCAAGCACCAGCGTTTTTGCATTTACAAGCTTAGCAAAACTTAGCGCCTCCCATGGTGAGACTGTATGATCCTGTTTGTTTACAATAATAAACAATTTTGTTTTAATTCTTTCCGCTGTTTTTGCGATATCATATTCATCTCTCCAAGATATATCGTGATAATACAAAGCTTTTGTCTGACAATAAAAGTTATCGGCATTAAAAGTCGTTGGCTCATACACATCAAATGTAGCAATATAATCTTGTACTTCGGTATGTGACAGCTCAAGGCAATAATACTCCGGCGACTTTGCATTAACATTCTGATACAATCGTACCGAGCGCATATATTCTTCGGGTGGAATATTGTATTTTCGACCCATTTCGATTATATCTAATGCCGCTTCCCGACGAATGATATCATAAGCGGAATTTCTGGGTGAAGAAACATACAACACAGCTTTATCCACCAATTCCGGATATTCAGCGACAAACTCAAAACCCTGCATAGACCCCATAGACCCACCTACAAGAGCATGAAGATGATCAATATTCAGATCATCAAGTACAGCTTTCAAACCGTGTACCATATCGACCACGCGTATATCGGGAAAATCGGGTCCCGCCTGTGTTTTTGAATTTGACGGAGAACTTGAGACTCCATTTCCCAAAGCGTCGACAATAACAATGCAGTAAGCCGATGTATCAACAAAATTATATTTTGTGATCAATCCCACCACATGCTCAGACGTCCCTCCATGCCAAGTGGGATATAAAACAAAATTACTACTGTCCTGATTGACTTCACCTATAATCCTATAACCCATGCGGCAATTTTCAAGAGTTTCTCCATTAAACAATTGAACATCACCAAGCTCAACAAAGTTTAGTATTGGCACAGCAAAAGCAATACTTAAAAGGAGAAAAGGCAATAAAATCAAGTTGATCTTTTTCATTTGATTATTCCGTTTTTTTATTTCCAAAATATAAGCTTCTTATCAGATTAGAAAAAGAATTATAATGATGAGAAATTTATAATTGTTATTTACTGTTCAGTTCGTCGATACATTTTCGTATGGCCGCCACACCGGACTGAATGTCTTTTTCTTCAATGGCAAATGATATCCTGATATACCCCTCGGCAAGCGGCCCGAAATGAGAACCGGGAGTTACCAGTATACCGTATTGCTCATTTAAGATCTTTACAAAACGTACATCAGACATCCTATCTTCCAACTCGTTCTTAACATTGATCAATATAAAATATCCCGCTTCGGCGCTGACATAACTTTTTAATTCATATTGTTGCAAAGTTTCCAACATGAGCTTTCGTCGATTTTGCAATATGGATAATAGCTTATCTTTTGTTTCATCACCTAAACCCTTTACCATTCGCAACGCCAGTCTTTGAGAAAAAGTATTGGCACAAGTCGATGAAATATAACGAACCGAGTTTATCGCTTCGGTAATCTTCGGGTGAGCAAACAGCCAACCGATCCGAAGCCCACTGATGCTAAACAGCTTAGTCATGCTTGAAAAGGTAATCACATGATCGGCATAACCGGCAAAGGAACAACAATGATTTGTAGCATAGCGAACTTCATAAAAAGATTCATCCACAAGAATATAAATATCGTGCTCTTCACAATAGACTGAAAGTTTTGCAAATTCATTTTTATCAAAAAGCTGTCCCGTAGCTATCAAAGGATTATTGATCAAGATCGCGCGCGTTTTATCACTGATCATTTCGATCATCTTTTCTGCTGTTACCGCATGAGGCATTTCGAGCGATACGGGATATTCCCTCACGGTTCCCGAAAAGAAATGACCTACGGCTTCATGTGCACGAAGTGTAAGCGACGGTACAAGCAATTCCTCTTCGGGGTCCAAAAGCGCGGCAAGAACACAAAAAATAGCCTCTGTTGTACCGGTCGTGATAGTTGTGCCTGCAACACCCCATTCCAATTCATATTTACCGGCAAGAGCTTCACGAAGTACGGGTAAACCATAAGTTTCGGTATAATTTAAATTCTCTGAGCGTATGATTTCCTGTGCGGCATTCAATAATATTCCCGGCACCGGAAAAGGTGGCACCGAAGATGTCATATCAATATGTCCTTTAGGAATCTCATCTCTCAGGATTCGTTCACTGGAACCGATCAGATCCAGCAGATGTTGTATGCGTGTACTAAATTTCATCGCGAAATGATAATAAGTTTATTTGTTTAATTAGGCAAGCAATATTTATTCGGAAGCAATTTACCGGAATTCATCTATTGGGACTCTTAATAGATTTAGCTTAACACCCCGGGTTTTGAGCTTGACAAAAATTAAACAACAAAATAAAAAGGCTCGGAAATACCGAGCCTTGTATGACTGTTTTAATATTATTATTTCAATAAAACCATTTTTCTGGTAATAACCTCAGGCCCGGCCGTCAAACGATACAAGTACATACCACTTGGCAGATCTGCAGCGTGGAAGCGTACGGTATAATAACCCGCTTCTTGATATCCATTTGCCAATGTGTGGACTAATTGTCCATTTAAATTGTAAACGTTCAATGTCACATTTACATCTTCGGGCAATTGATAATCTATGCTTGTCATAGGATTAAATGGGTTGGGATAATTTTGAGAGCAGGCAAAATCATCTGGCAGACCATCTGCCAAGCCTGTTTCACTCACCAAAACATCAACAACCTGTACACAAGAATCATTTTCAATATCCTTGGCTCGAAGCTCAATGCTTTCTAAACCTTGAAAATCAGAATTCGGTGTTAATACCAAAAGCGTATCATCAACAATTCCCACCGCAAGATTTACCGGCAACCCGACCCAAGAATAAGTCATGGGATCACCATTGGGATCAACAAAAATCTCATTCAAATTATAGGTCTTTGCCTGATTCATCTTTACATCAAGCGTATCATATGTGTCATCCACAAATACCGGAGCATCATTAAAAACCGTAATATAGTTTATTTTCATACTATTAGAGACTTTACCATCCTTTAACGCAGAAAGCGATACAGAATACACGCCTGAACGTGTATAGGTATGAACCGGTTCTTTTTCATTATAAAATTCACCATCATCGCCAAATTCCCAAATATAAGAATCTGTCGTATCGGGATTACATACCGTTGTATTCATGAATTTTACGGTCAACGGTTTGCGCCCTTCAGTATTGGCAGCATAAAAACCTGCCGCTAAACCCGTATCCAATGCTGATGAAATTTCAAAATCATCTATACACCAGTACTTTTCTTTTGCCCCACGATAGCCTAATTTAAATTTTACATCTCTAAAACCACCAACCATGTCTGACATATCGATCTCGGCCATTTCCGTACCGTTCGTACCCTCTGTCCAACGAGCAGCTTCAAACCAAACCTGTCCGTTATTGACCGTATACAACAAGCGAGCCAAGGTAAGATTTACAACCTCTAACTTATGTTGGAATTTTACAACAACCGAATGACTTAAACCGAAATTAAACGACTGGGTGATCAACTCGGCATCGATCTGTGTTACATTTCCCGCATATTCTGAATCCATCACAATAAAACCATTATCGGATGTACTTGAGGCAATGGTTCTGTTCAATGGATTTTCTAAGCCAAAAGTTCCATTGCCATAACGATCGAACACGGTCCAACCTTCGGGAATGCCATCAGAAAAATCCGTATAATAAAATGGTGGTGAATTTGTCGTGATCTCTTTCAAGTTCTTTTCGGAATATATGTAAGAAGAATCATCAAAAGCAAAAACCGCATAATTTTGCAAGGTTCCTTCATTCAAACCCGTATGATAAAATACCGTGTCTATACCTTTGTAAACAACCTCGCCACCGGCGATGGATTCGCCTACACTATATTTGTGCATATTTTCGGGATAACCAAGCTTCGTATCTTCCCCCCAAACGATCATTACTGAATCGGCATTTGCATTCAATTCCCAGGAAACAGTCACCGAATCGTAACCCTGAGTTGAAATGGAGATATCGGTAGGACTATCAATACGGGCATCGCCAAACATAAAGGTGATCACACCACCTGATTCGTTGATAGCACGAATGGGTGAACGACTTGGATTATCGGACCAGTCTAACGCGTTTGGATTGGTATTATCGGTAAAAGAAGTATTTCCGCTTGTACCCGGAAAAGGATCCCCACCATTGTCATAACCGGCAGAAGGATTTCCAAAACCGTCGGCTTCTTCCAAATCAAAAGCCTGGCGTGCGGGATTATTGTTTAAGCTATTACTATTCCAACCGGAGTGATTTAGATCAATATGATAAACCAACAAACCGTGTCCGGGCAGAGCTGCATCAAAACCTGTCCTCTGACGATTTTCCATCATGAAATATTCACCGATATTTTCTGCCTTAAAATATCGGATCTCATTATACGTATAAGCCGGATTCATCGTAACAGCTTCGATATCACTTAACTCTACCGCAGTAGCCCAGTTTAAGTACATTCTTGACCAGGCATTAAATAAAGGAGGACGTCGACCACTATCATTCCAGGAGCCACCGGCCATTTCATCCCAATTCCCCAAACCACCTGAATTACCACCACTACCGGAATAATCGGTATCATAAAAATCGGGCAAACCGCAAACATGGCCAAATTCATGGCAAATCACGCCAATGCTTGTAAGTGTCGTACCTGAAGTACCATATAATTCATTGGATGTGGAATAATCACCAAAGTATTTTCCATCAAGCTGTTGTGATCCCATAGAATACAACCACCAACGATGCGGCCAAATCGTATTGGCCGAAGCACCCGAAGCCTGTCCGTAACCCGCATAGATAAAATAAACATTATCTACATAGCCATCATTATCCAGATCATAATCGGAATAATCTACATAAGGATCCGCAGCAATAAGTGCATCATAAGTAAATTGTTGAATATTTACATCATGATCATCACCATTATCTTTTCCATAATATTCCCAAGTGGAATCCAAATTAATAGGACCTACAACATCAAAGCTAGGATCAAATAGATCGAATGATGTCTTCTTATAATACTCGTTTACAGATCCTATGGCGCCATTATATGTATAATCTTTAGCATTAAACAATGAGTCGAAATGCTCGGCATTGTATACAAAATTCTTATTAGAAAAACCTACTAAAATACAAAGAAATTTTCTAGAGCCAAGTGTTGGAAAATCCGTATGCCCAAAAGGGTCAGCAGCCGGAACTTGCAAGGCAGCACTTTTATGCGTATGCACAGGAGACTGCTGTAAACCGGTTTTTACGGTTGAAATATTCACCGGCATATTTTCAATGTTTGGCATTTTTTGAATTTGTTTTAAATCTTTTGAATCACGTACTTTCTGATCATGTGCGCGCACACCGGAAAGAAGCACGTGTCCTTTATCGTATGATCTTACATATTCATATTCACCTTTAAGGTTTTTTTTGATATGCAAACCATCTTCCGTTTCATGCCAAGAAAAATTCTCATCACCTTTTAAATATACTTTTAAACTCCTACCATCAGGATAATTTATGGTTTGAGGTTCAGGACTGGCAGGAACCGCAAACAATATAACTACCATTGACAGCAATAATATAATCACTAACAATTTTTTCATATAATTTCCTTCTTTCTCAATTTCGGATGTAACTTATAATTATACGAAAGCATTTTGATACATTGAAATATTTTAATAAGTTTTTATTGCTAAAAGGAGCTTAAAAATTATGGAAAACAAATTATTGGTCGAGCGTTCTGCAGAAGGAAAACAAAGTATCACACTACCTTTATGTGATGTCCCCGAACGCCCAATTGAAAATTATATTCCCAAAGAATTTCTGCGCGAGCAGAATTGCAATTTACCCGAAGTCAGCGAACCTGAAGTTGTTCGTCATTTTATAAATCTTTCAACATTAAATCATCATGTAGACAAGGATTTCTATCCTTTGGGTTCTTGCACAATGAAATACAATCCAAAAATCAACGAAGCTGTCGCAGCCTCTCCTTGTCTTTCAGAAATTCATCCTCTTCAAGATCCCGCTACGGTACAATCTGCTCTTAAGATCTATCATGATGTCGATCAGTATCTTCAAAAGATCACCGGCATGGCTCGCTTTACTCTACAACCTGCGGCCGGTTCACATGGTGAGCTTACCGCTGTTATGGTTATGAGAGCTTACCACAAAGAAAAAGGCAACGAAAAAACCACAATCCTGATCCCGGATTCGGCACACGGCACAAATCCCGCTTCCGTACATTTGGGCGGCTACAAAGCTGTTACCGTAAAATCCACAGTAGATGGTTTGGTTGATATTGCCGATCTTAAAGCAAAGCTGAGTCACGAAGTGGCCGGTTTCATGCTGACCAACCCGAATACTCTGGGTATTTTTGAAGAAAATGTTCAAAAGATCTCTGAGCTGGTGCATTCTGTAGACGGGCTCATGTACATGGATGGCGCCAACATGAATGCTTTGCTGGGCATTGTTAAAACCGCTGATATGGGTTTTGATGTTACTCATTTAAACCTACATAAAACCTTTTCTACACCTCACGGTGGTGGCGGACCCGGCTCCGGTCCCATTGGTGTAGTAGAAAAGCTTATCCCCTATCTTCCTGTTCCAAGAATTGAAAAAAACGATGACACTTACTTCCTTGATTGGGAGCAAAAAAATAGCATCGGTAAAGTTTTAGGGTTTTGGGGCAACTATTCCGTGATCGTAAAAACCTGGGTTTATATTCGCATGCTGGGTGAAGCAGGATTAAAAGATGTTTCTAAACACGCGATCATCAACTCCAATTATATTCGTAAATCACTTGAAGATATCTATGAGCTCCCCTTCAAATCACCAACAATGCATGAGTGTGTGTTTTCGGGCGACCGCCAAAAAAGTCTTGGTGTAAAAACACTGGATATTGCCAAGCGCATGTTAGATTATGGTGTACATGCTCCCACTATTTATTTTCCACTTATCGTTCATGAAGCCTTGATGATAGAGCCAAGTGAAACAGAAAGTAAAGAATCATTGGATCATTTTATCAATATTATGCGCAGCATTGCGAAAGAAGTGAAAGAAAATCCCGAACTCCTGACTTCAGCACCGCAGAACACACCGGTAAAACGACTCGACGAGGTCAAAGCGAATCGTGAATTGAATATTAGATGGTAGGAAAATTGTTTAAAATTTAAACCATATATGAACCTCAGTTATAAAAATCAATCTATCTCATTTGAACCGACCACCGCGCTTAGCGGTAATGAGCTCATCAAAGGCTACATTGCTGCCGACGAAAAAGAAATTCTTTGCATGGCATGCGATAACGAAATTCAAAGTCTTAATAATATGGTATCACCCGATACCAAAAATTGCATTTTTTACGACATCAGTCACCCGCTGGGAGCGGAATGCCTTGCGGTTAGCACAACGGCATTGATGTTAATGTCCGCCGAAGAGCTTTTCCCCGAAACTCGCATTTCCGTCGAGCATTCATTCGGCAAAGGTTTTTACTGCGAACCGCTAGATACAAATATTATTCCTCCCGGCTATCTTGAACTTATCAAAAGCAAAATGCATGAATTCGTTCAATCCGATTTCCAATTTAAGGAAAGAAAATTATTACCGAGCGATATTAAAGAGCTTGGGTACAATCGCTTTAGAGTTTTAGAAAACTCTCCTAAGCAAAACCTGCGTATTTACGAATTACAAAACTTCCCACACTGGTTTATTTCGGCTTTGGTTCCTTCTGCGTCTTATATCAATAAATTTAAGCTTACCCCCTATAAACGTGGATTTGTACTAAATTTTCCGACTCAAGATTCTCCCAATGAAATCCCAAGTTTCAAACCATCACCTAATTTATTTTCTATTATTCGTGAAAGCGAAGAACGTGGTGAAATGCTAGAAATCAAAACAGTAAACGACCTAAATAAACGTGGTGGCACACCCAAAGAAGCTGAGGCCATACAGTTATACGAAGCCCTTCATGAAAAAAAGATTGCCGAGATTGCCGACGTCATCGCTCATCGTAAAAAACTGCGCTTTGTATTTATTGCCGGTCCCTCCGCTTCCGGAAAAACTACTTTCATGAAGCGTTTGTCTTTACAATTACGCATTAACGGACTAAAGCCCAAGCATCTGTCTTTAGATAATTATTTTGTTGAAAGACATCAAACGCCCCTGGATCAAAAGGGCGAACTTGATTTCGAGCACTTCGAAGCGATTGATCACGAATTACTAAATGATCATTTGACTAAACTGATGAATGGACAGGGAGTTCATCTGCCAAAATTTCAATTTACCGAGGGTAAAAAGTTATACGACGAAAAAGAAACCACTCTTCGTGAAGATGAGATTCTCATACTTGAAGGTATACATGGACTTAATCCCAATCTTGCAAAACCTATTCCCGAACAGACAAAATTCCGTATTTATATTTCGGCATTAACTCAGTTGAATTACAACCTTTATAACCGGGTTTCCACCTCAGATACACGTCTATTACGTCGCATGTACCGCGATCTGCAATTCCGCGGGCACTCACCGGAACAAACCCTAAAACGCTGGCCCTCTGTCCGTAGAGGTGAAAATAAATGGATCTTCCCTTTTCAGGAAAATGCCGACATTTACTTTAATTCCGCCTTAGAATATGAGTGGCCGGTATTCAGCGGCATTCTGCTTAAAGAACTACGAGCTATTCATAACAATTCTCCCATAAAAGTTGAAGCTGAACGACTCAGTTGTCTTATGGAGCTTTTTATTCCCTTTAGCACCAAATATATACCTCCCACATCACTTGTTCAGGAGTTTTTGGGTGGATCATCGTTTGTTTACTAATTAAAACAAAGCTCCAAATAACGTAGATTTAAACGATTTGTATATTCCTGATAAATATTCTAATATTAACTGTGACATCTGTGATTATGATATTATTAAATTCAACTTGTAAAATTCGTAAAAAAAATGCATAAAAGATCGATCAATCTCACGGACTGGCCTCGTGCCTCTACTTTTAAACATTTCACATCCTACTCCAATCCTTATTTTGGTATCTGCACCGAAGTAGATTGTACTAAAGCCTATCGTTATGCCAAAGAAAAGGGCATGTCTTTTTTCCTTTTTTATTTTTATCTCTCTCTACAAACAGCAAATAACATCCCTGAATTTCGCATACGAATAGAAAAAGGCAAAGCCGTGATCTATGATAAAGTCAAAGGTTCTCCCACCATTATGAAAAACGATGGTGAGCTTGGATATGCCATGATGGAATATGATGAGAATTTTGAAAACTTCTACAGATCAGCTCAAGCGGAAGTGCAGCGAGTAAAAACTCAGGATCATCTTGATACATCACAAGATTGTCCCGATACCATCTATTATTCCATTCTTCCCTGGGTAAAATTTACATCTATTGAACATCCCATGAATATACCTACCACCGAGGGTGTTCCCATTCTCACCTTTGGTAAAATGACCGAAGTAAACGATCGCAAAACCATGCCTATTGCCATACATGCTCATCATGCCTTAATGGATGGAATGCATATGGCAAAGTTTGTAGAATCCTTTCAAAATAAACTGGATTCTTTCTAAACTATTCCAATGATCCCTAAATCTTATTTAAAGCTATCCCATTACTCTTGATATCCTATCCATATTATCCTGCCGCCCAATCAAAATAAAAAACTTACCGAAAGGTAAGTTTTTTTCTTGCAAACGGGAACATCGACACTTACTTTCCGTTCGGTAAGTATAAAAAGGAGTCAAACATATATGGGCGACATAACAACACACGATAAGATCATAGATACTGCCATCCGCTCTTTTTCAGAGCGGGGATATGCCGGTACATCTATGAGAGAGATAGCCGAAGAGTTAAATATAACCAAGGCAGCACTTTATTATCATTTCCCCGGAAAAGAGGAAATATTCAACTCGTGCATTCGTCATAGTATTGAGAGCATCGTGCTTAATCTCGAAAAACTGGTTGAGGCCGATATGGTATTTTGGGATAAATTGCGATTTTTGATAAAAAGCATGTTAACGTTTTCTGATAAAAATCCTCATGTTTTTGTTTTCTTCAGAAAACTGATGACCAAAAACTTTGATGCAGAATTTGATATTGAAAAACTTGAGTCTTTCTTTAATCGTCAGCTAGTTGCATCACGAGAACTTATCAAGCAAGGCATAGAAAGCGGGGAACTTCGTAATGATTTGCCTGTAAACTTTTTGGCTACTGCCATTAACGGTATGATCCATCATACTTCAGGTCCTCAAATGAGGATCATGGCCGAACTAAACAACTCCCCGGAAGAACATACAGAAAATCTGATAACACTTATAAAAGAAGGATTTACGCAGAAATGAAAAAATTCTTAAGCATCATGTTAATTCTGACTGTTGCGCTTTCAGCGAAGGAGCTCACTTTGCATGAAGCAGAAACCCTCGCGTTGGAAAACAACATTCAGATCAAACTTTCAGAAGCCTCACTTAAAAAAGCAAAAGCTTCCTCAAACGAGTCCTTGGCAAACTTTTTTCCAACGGTCTCGTCTTATTATCAGCTAACCGATAACCTGGAACTCTCTGTGATGGTCGTAGACTTTGATGGTGATGGTCCTCAACCTCCCACTGAATTGAAAATGGGCACACAGTTTAACTCAACTGCAGGTATTCAACTACAATATCCCATCTTTACCGGTGGTGCAATTCTAAATGGTCAACTGCTTTCAAAATCGGCCGTGAGCTTATCCGAGCTATCAATGCAAGATCAGGTAAACACGGTTATTCATACCATCCGTGTTCTTTACTATCAAGCACAAATGCTTGAATCAATGTGTGAAGCTACCAAGATGGGGCTTGAATCTGCTAAAGAGAGCTACGGACTCGCGCTGCAGCGTCAACGTGTCGGTCAAGCTACAGAGCTTGATGTTTTGCAAACAAAAGTTCAATATGAATCTTATAAACCTCAATTGCTCTCTCTGGAGAACCAACTGGTATCTGCTCTAGCCAATCTAAAAACCTATATCAATGATCCCTCACTTGAAGAAGTTGCGGTTGTGGGTCAACTTGAAATGATCACCAATCCCTACGAAGGGATGAGCGTTGAAGAACTTCAGGCTATTACATTAAATGAACGCCTTGAATTAAAGATGGCTGAAGAACAAAAGAAAATAGCCAAATACCAGCGCAATTTAGCTTTGAGTGGTATAATGCCCAAAGTTCAGCTTGGTGGTACAATGCAATGGCAAGCAAATACAGACGATCTTGCCAATCTTGATCATCTGCGTTCATCCAATGTCTCAATTTCTGTTTCTCTGCCTATCTTTTCAGGTGGCAAAACCGCAGCGGGCATCCAAAAAGCCAGCATTGGTGTCAAAGAAGCAAATTACCAGATCGAACAGATCGAAGACTTTGTATACACCAATGTCGACGAAGCTTATCGCAAAGTTAATGAAACCATGAGCAATATTATTGCTACCGATAATGTCGTAAAACAAGCTCAAGAAGCTCTTCGCTTATCCAAGCTCCTTTATGAGAATGGATCAGCTACTCAAATAGAACTCATGTCAGCCGAATCTGCTTATATTGGTGCAAAAGCAAATTACATTTCAATGGTATTCCAATATAATCTTGCTGTAGAAGATTTAAAAAAATCATTAAACAACTTACTTAGCTATTAATGGAGAAAACGATGAAACATTCATTAAAAATAATTTCACTAATTATCATTGCAGGACTTATACTGGTATCCTGCGGTGCACCCGGTGCGAAACCGACCGTGAAAGTTGATTATAACAAAACAGTTGAAAATATACGCACATTAACCAATGAATTGGACAAAAATGCCAATGATGCAGAAATACGTCGATATCTTTCCAAGGTTAAAAAGGTGCTTCAACCTGTTTCTGACAACAAAAACAATAAAAATTTAAGTATCGTCCCTGTTAATGTCCAGGTCGTTGAAACGGAAAGCATTACTGAAAAGATACAATACTTGGGTAACATCAGTGGAGATCCCAGTGTTGTCGTTTATCCAAAACTATCTGATCTTATTAACGATATCTTTGTTGAAAACGGTGATTATGTCAAGAAAGGTCAAGTATTGGCGAGCATCAGCGATGCCACTGTCAGAGCTTCAAAAGCTCAAGCGGAAGCAGCCTATTTTAGCGCCAAAAGCCAAGTTGCAAATGTCAAAGTTGAATATGAAAGAATGAAAACTTTGTATGAGGCAAAAGCTATCAGCGATTCTCAATGGGACCAACTTCTAACACAAAAAGAAGTGGCAGAAGCGGGATTAAAACAAGCAAAAGCAGCACTTGACATGGCAGAAACACAATTGGCTTACGCAAAGATCAGCGCACCTATTTCAGGTTATGTATCTAATCTTGCATATGAAATCGGGGACATGTCTACACCTCAAAAACCTTTTGCAACAATTCACCAGATCAAAACCATTCAAACAAAAGTCAATGTTACAGAAAGAGATCTTGGAAAGATCAAAGTCGGTCAGCGTTCAGAGATAAATGTTGAAGCTTATCCTAATGATGTCTTTATGGGTACTGTTGTAAATGTTTCACCCGTGATCGATCCCATGACGCGTACCGCTCAGGTTGAGATCAAAAGTGAAAATGCCGATAAACGACTAAAACCCGGCATGTTTGCGCGAGTATCAATATTAACCAACGAACTCGAAAATGCACTTACCATCGACAAAGCTGCTACAAACAAACAAACCGTTTTAAAACGTTTTGGCGATAGTGTTCGTGATGAAAAGGTTGTTGAAACATATTCTTGTTTTATTGTGCGCGACGGTGTTGCACTGGAAGTTCCTATCGAGATCGGTATCGAATCAAAAACAAAATATGAAGTAACATCCGGTCTTTCCGAAGGTGATCTCGTCGTAATTATGGGACAAAACAACCTTAGCGACTCCACCCTGGTGAATATTATCAAATAAACTCTGAAAGAGGCTAATAAATGAAATTATCATCATTAAGTATAAGACGTCCGATCACCTTCTTTATGATCTTTTTGATCGCTTTGGGATTTGGTGTATTTGGATTATCCAGATTAAAGCTGGATCTTTATCCGAATCTTGAATTTCCCGTTGCGCTCGTGATCACCAACTACGAAGGTGTTGGACCGGAAGATATTGAAAACAGTGTAACACGAACACTTGAAGGTTCCATCTCAACCGTAGAAGGGATCAAACATATTAATTCAACATCAAGCAAAGGTTTATCGATCATTCAGGTTGAGTTCAACTGGGGAACAGATATGAACCAGGCCGAAACGGATATACGTCGACAAATCGACTTCGTCCGGGATTTTTTACCTGCCGATGCAACCGATCCAATCACCTTTGTGTTTGACCCCTCTTTTATCCCAGTAATGAGGCTCATGGTGGCATCCGAAGAATTGGGGAGTGCCGAGCTTCGACAACTTGTAGAGGAGCAAGTGCAACCTAGAATAGAACGAGTTGACGGTGTTGCCTCTGCCACGGTTAATGGTGGTTTAGAACGCGAAATTCAGGTCAACATCAATCCCTTTGAGTTGGCGGCCAATAATATTTCCATTCTTGATGTAAGCACACTATTGGGAGTATCCAACCTCCCAATTCCGGGTGGTTTGATCGAAGAAGGTAATTTGGAATTCTCTGTAACAACAAACTCTGAATTCGAAAATATAGATGACATCCGCAATACGGTTGTTGGATATTCAAATATGGGAGAACCTATCTTCCTGAAAAATGTTGCTACCGTGGTTGACGGATACAAAGATATCACAGATATCGTAAGAGATAACGGTGTGAATACTATTAATATTCGTGTCCAAAAACAATCTGACGCCAATACGGTTCAAGTGGCAAACTCTGTTTCAGAAGTCTTGGCTGATATTGAAAGCAGCGTAGGAAACGGTATTGAGATCTATGTAAACTTTGACCAATCAGAGTTTATTAAAGAATCCGCCAATAACCTTGCGATCACCGGTATTCTTGCCTTTCTATTGACCGGTCTGGTATTATTTCTTTTTTTGCGACACTTCAGCTCAGCTCTTACCGCTGCCATTTCCGTGCCGGTATCTATCGTTGTGACTTTCTTTGTTATGAATATTCTTGGGGTTACCTTAAATATTATTTCAATGGCGGGCTTGGCGATCGCCATCGGTATGTTAGTGGATAACTCGGTCGTGGTATTGGAAAATATTTTCCGCCGTAATCGTGACCTGAATGAAGCTATTTGCCTAGCAGCCGACAAAGGTGCTTCTGAAGTGGGTACCGCCGTTATGGCCTCAACCTTAACAACCCTATCAATTTTTATACCCATGTTGTTCGTCGGTGGTGTTGCCGGAGAAATGATAAAAGACCTGGCGTTGACGATCATTGTTTCTCTTACCGTCTCATTGTTCGTTTCTTTAACTTTGGTTCCCCTGCTTTCTTCAAAGCTGCTTTCTAAAAAACAACAAGCTCATAAAACAAAGGCAATGCAAGGTTTTGATAAGAGAATGGGAAATTTCTTTAAAAAACTTGGAAACGGGTATCAAAAAACTCTGGCTTGGGCTTTAGGTCACAAGAAAACCATTGTCTTTTCAGTTATCGGTCTTTTCGTAATTGGTATTATTCTGCTAGGCCAGGTTGGCTTTGAATTTATGCCTAAAACAGATGATAATGAGATCAGTCTGGATGTCGAACTACCCGTAGGTACAGCTTTACCAACGACCGACAGTTATTTCCGTCAGATCGAAAATCTTGTCATTATGGATGTTCCGGAATTGGAAAATATTAACGTAAGTTTTGGTAGCCGAACCGGTATTGCTTCTGTTTTCGGTGGCTCTTCAAACAGTGGTTCCGTATCACTTTCTTTGATTGATAAAGATCAACGCGAGCGAAGTAAATTTGAGATTCAAGATGAACTTCGTGAAAAGATCAACAAAATCCCCGGAGTTAAAGCAACCTTTGCAAGCGGTAATTTCATGGGTGGTGGTAACGGTGCCGACCTTACGCTTGAGATCTATGGTTTTGATATGAACGAAGCCAAACGTGTTGCTAATGACTTGAAAAATAAAATGAAAAATATTGGCGGTATCGTTGATATTAATCTGTCATTTTCGGACCCTCAACCGGAATACAGCATTAAGATCGATCGTGAAAAAGCCAGTTTAATGGGCCTGAATATCGCACAGCTCTCACAGATCGTTGAAACTGCCGTCAAAGGTAAAACCGCTTCGATCTACCGTGAAGGTGGTAATGAATATGATGTTTATGTACAACTTGATCGTCAATTCCGCGAATCGGAACAAGACCTGAAAAGTATATTTATTGCAACTCCTTCTGGAAATCAAATCCCTTTGAGTGCGATTGCTACGATCACAAAAACCGAATCTCCTGTTTCCATCTCACGAAAAGATCAGAGTCGTTTGGTAACACTGAGCGCAAACGTCAGTGGACTTGATCTGGGTACAGCCACCAACCTGGTTGAATCCGAGATCAACACATTGGCAATGCCCTCTGATTTCCGTATTGAGATTAGTGGTGCTGCGCAAGATTTAAGAGAAACAACCAGTTCATTTATGCTCGCAATTCTTATTGCGATCGCATTGGTATACATGGTTATGGCATCACAGTTCGAATCTTTACTCGATCCTTTTATTATTCTCTTTACCATACCACTAGCTTTAATCGGGGTTGCTGTTATGTTATTCCTAACCGGAACCACGCTAAACATGACATCTCTGATCGGTTTGGTTGTGTTGGTAGGTATCGTAGTTAATAATGGTATCGTATTGATAGATTATATTAACCGATTGATCCGTGAAGACAAAATGCATGTAACAGACGCCATTCTTAAAGGGTCGGAAACTCGTTTGCGTCCCATTTTAATGACGGCTCTTACCACAATTCTCTCCATGATCCCTCTCGCGCTTGAACTGGGATCCGGTGCAGAACTCTGGGGCCCTATGGCTCGTGCCATTATCGGCGGATTACTGGCTTCGACTTTCTTAACGCTCTACTTCATTCCAATCGTCTTTGATAGCTTTCAACATCGCAGAATGGAAAAGAAATTAGATGAAAGTTGTGAAGACATGGTTGATGTTGACGTGTCTTAAAATATATTATCGTGGGGAATGGTCGCTACTATTTCTTGCGTTAACATAATTTTAATTGCTAGATAAAACTCAAAAACCTCGGGTTAAACCCGAGGCTTTTTGATTGTAACAACTTACTAAAAATCTTTAATGGAGAATTAAAGCCGTCTTATCTCATTCCACATATCACGCAAAGCTCTAACAAACCCTGATCAAAAACAATTCATAAATAGTTTTTACCTTTTAATTCCATCAATTTATAACTCAAATGCTTATATGACAAAGACTAAAGACAGTGGATTATTTATCATCCTTTATCAATCATTCGCTATCGAACCAACATCATTTTTCTCATCATGATCGCCGGTTCTCCATCGATAATGGCTGACATACGACATAAATATACGCCACTGGGGCAGGGCATTCCTGATGCGGTTTCACCAAACCAACGTATACTATAGTTTTGTGGTTCATGATATGAATTTGCCAGCGTAATGATCTCTTTACCCAGTAGATCATAGATTTTAACACTCACATAACCGCCCACAGGCAAAGAATAACGAACATCGGTATAACTTTGGAATGGATTGGGAATATTTGGCAATAATTCCAATTTTACAGGATTTGCCATAAGGAATCTATCGACTTCTTTTACATTAACCGGAATATAACAAGTGATCATATCGTAGCCATCACTGATACGAATACTGACGATATCTTCGCCTGATGTAAAATTCTCCGTATAAAAAATGATAGCATTATGCTTTAAATCATACATGTGATAGGTAATATTACCATTGATAACTTCCCACTCCAATTCGGAGTTTTTATTATCGATATCATAAACGATCTCATCCAAGTATAAGGTGTCTGAGCTATTTGCGTAGAAAGTAATAGAGTCCGGAAGTTCCATCGTAAAGTAAGGAGCATCATTTACAGCAAACACAGGAATATTCCATACCTTTTTAACCGTTTTCTTGCCATCACTTACAGATATAATGAATTTTTCTTTTCCATACCAATCTTCATAAGGCCAGATCTCAACCAGATCTTTCTTTTTCTCAAGATAAAAATTATTCCCCGCATCAAAACTCAACGTTAAACTATCCTCTTTGTCAGGATCAAAAACGAATTGTCTAATATAATCATAGGGTAACGCAAGCGAACCATCTTCGGCAATACTCGTATCGGGAAAAGATTTCCAACGTGGTGGATCGTTTACAGCTTGAACATTGATCTTCATAAATCCGGTATCTTTCAAACCGCCATCACTCACGACAAAGCCGATCTTTGCCGAGCCATTCCAATCGGGAGCTGAAGCGAGCGTAATACTATTTTGTCGTTCTCTTACGCTTACACCGGGCTGATCGCTAAAATAACTCCACATCAGGTCGGAACGCTTAGTCTCGACATCTGTAACATATTTACTCAGATATGATTTCGAAATGGACAAGGTATCGTCTTCTTTCCAGGAATGCGCCGGAATATCAGAAACATGAGGCTTATCATTAACCGAGATAACGCGCAATCTGTAATCCATTGTATCTGCATATTCCCCATCGCTAACGATCATTTTCAATCCTGTATTTCCATACCAATTTTTGTCTGCCTTAAGCGTAAAACCACTTTCGTTTTCTTTAAAATATATATGCGAGGCCGGCAACAAGGTCCAATCTAGATCTTTGGACGAGGTTTCGGGATCATAAACAAGATCATACAATTCATTTTTATTTAAATTTAAGGTCTCATCTTCAAGAAAAGAGCGCTGCGTTTTCTTGCGTTTCCATGCGGGTGCATCATTCACGGATAAAACATTCATCCGCCAGATTCTACTATCACTCAACTCACCATCAGATACCATGACCTCCAACGAATCGAAGCCAAACCAGTTATTAGGTGCTGAGCATCGGACACGCGCTCCATTATAATGTGCACGAATATTGCCAAGGCGACGGATCTGCCATTTCAACTCGCCGGCATCGCTTTCTACATCCTCTGCATACTTTTCCAATTCCTCACGAGCAATGACCAATCGTTCATCCTCCAGAAACATGGTGTCCGGCAAAACGCTCAATACAGGCGCATCATTCACCGGAGTCAATTCTATTTTCCAGAGGGTACTGTCTTTTAATTCGCCGTCGCTGACTGTAAGTAAAAGTTTTTCGGTACCGTACCAGTTTTCATCGGCAATCAATGTCACCTTTCCACCTTCTGTAGAAATACTGATATGCTCACTGGAAAACACATGAATTTTTAATAGAGAATCCGCTGACTCAACATCGGAAGCATAATCATAAAGCATCTCCAAGGGAAATTGGCGGTACTCATCTTCAGGGAAACGAAATGAGGTTATACTTTTCCATTGAGGCGCATCATTCACCGGATTGACTTGGATATATTGGACTAAGGTATCGTGCGATTCCCTGTCACCTACCCAAAAATACAGGGTATCTTTCCCCGACCAGTTTTCCCGTGGCCTGTAAACATATGCATTCTTGAAACGACGACAATTACGAACACCAAATAAAAGACGAAGTTTCAAATCGTCTTGACCATCTTTATCTTCAACACATGCCAGGAGCGAGTCGATAGGCATGCTGATATCTACATCTTCGGGGGTTTCTAAAATAGGTCGCTCGCGAACAATACGAGGCAGATCGTTTACGGGCATGACCATAATGGAATAATCAACAGTATCGGAGAAAATACCTTTTGAATATGTGAGCCTTATATTTGCGTTACCATGCCAGTCGGGCGAGGGAACAACAAACAAGCCACTGTCACTCTGTTCAAGAGACATTACGTTTTTGTCGACGGTTGGAGTAAATGCTACTCCTTCAAAAAGCCCATCATTCGGTAGTGCGATAAATAGCGAGTCATCTTCTTGCATTGGAAAAAGTCGGGTATTCAATAAAGGCAAGGCAGCATTCTCATATACCATCCATTCCTTATCTACCTTCTGAACAAGATCGGGAATGCTATCGCCATTGCAATCAAAGCTAAGGATAGGGCCACTGTTCTCAGAGAGCTTTAGCGTATCGCCATTATCCCAGGAAATGATAAGCCCTTGCAGACCTACAATTTCTTCGTTCACTCCATTAAGATCCAAATCCACCCAAAGCGTATCTGAAAATTTTAATTCTTTTTGATCTCTGATACTTTTTTTTACATCTTTTGTCAGCTTAACGGCCGCTTGCATATCTCCTGCCAAAATATTTTCCACACCAAAAGCATACACTAAGCAAAATGCTGAAAAAACAAGTATTTTTAAGAGGTTTTGAGATCTCATTTTCTTCCAATTCAAGAACCGTTTTACAAACGCCTAAATGTAATTTTAAATGATAACTTGCACAAAGCTTTTTTACACATAAACGTAGTCTTTAAAGCTTGAAAGCATCGTAATAAGCTAACTTTAATATTAAAAATTAAATCGTTATTCTCATCTCACTCTCACCCCCCGGTGTTCAGCACAAAATATCATCTAAAAACAAAAAGGCTCCCTTCGGAGCCTATCTTTATACTACCAATCACTGATTTTCAGTTAGCAGTTACACTATTTTTGATTTACACTTAACGCAATGTGTTGTATGAGGCACTTCTTCTAGACGTTCATCGGGAATACGAACACCACATTCTTTGCAGTATCCGTAGTTTTCATCATTTTCGATGCGATCTAACGCCTTATCGAGATAGGTCAAGAACTTGTTTTCACGCGCATATTGCATGAAAGCCTTTTCTCGTTCCTGAGCATCGGTACCCACATCAGCCATATGATAGGCATAGTTGGAATCCAACTGTGAGCTTCCGGGCGAGGAATCCATGAAGGATTCGCGCTTGGTCTCGATCTGTGCCACAGCTTCTTCGCGTTTATTGAGAATTACTTCTCTAAAATGCTTGCGTTGAGCTTTTGTCAGTTTTGGGCCTTGGCGTTTAACTTCCGGCATAATGTCTTCCTCTTAATGTGTGAATTATTTTACGCGAATAATATTAAGAATTATTCCGTCATTTCCAACTTTTATTTCTTTACTGGCATCGTATTTATCTGCCTTCTCTTCAAGGAAAGTCGCAAGTGTCTCAGCTTCAAGATATTCACGATACGATTCAACCGCAGTCAATACATCATTATTTGCATCAATATAAAGCTCAATACGATCGTCAACCTGGAAATCGGCTTCTTTTCGCAGTGTTTGTATATGACGAACAAGGTCACGAACCAATCCTTCTTTAGCCAGTTCATCCGTGATATTCACATCAAGAATTGCAACATAACCTTTATCTTCTACCGCAACCACGCCATCTTTCTCATTAACCACAACATTCAGGTCTTGAGGTTCAACGGTGATACCTGCAATAAGCACAGATTCTCCGGCATGAACTTTGGCGGCCAATTCACCACCATCAAGTTGTTTAATGCCGGCGGCAACCACTTTCATGTCTTTGCCCAATTTCTTGCCAAGCGTATTGAAGTTGGGTTTAACATCGTATGATACATATTCATCAATAGAGTCCACGAGTGAAACTTTCTTGATATTCAATTCTTCTTTGATCTGATCGGCCAATTCTGTGATGTATGCTTTTTCTTTATCATTCTTGGCTTTAAACAGCATCTCTGCCAAAGGTTGACGAGTACGAATATTGGCTTTATTACGAGCGGAGCGACCCATCTCAACGGCCTTAATGATGGTATCGATCTTATTTAAGAGATCCACATCCAACATGCTTTCGTCGGCAAGCGGGAAATCCTGCAAGTGCACAGATTCGGGGGCAGTCTTGTCTACCGACAACACAAGGTTCTGATAAATGTCTTCCGTTGCAAAAGGCAAAATAGGTGCAATAGCTGTAATAAGCGTGCGCAATACGGTGTACAGTGTATAATAAGCACCGAATTTATCATTATCGTTTTCGCTTTTCCAAAAACGGCGGCGTGAACGACGAACATACCAGTTTGACATTTCATCGAGGATCTTTTCGAATTTTCGCATCAGGCGTTCAACGTGATATTCGCTAAAGTCTTTATTGGCTTCTTTAACGAAAGCGTTCACTTTGGCCAAGGCCCATTTATCCAACTGAGACAAATCGTCGTAAGCAACGGGATCTTTGGTAGGATCATAGCTATCTATCTCGGCATACGTAATATAGAATGAATACATATTCCAAAGGGTGAGCAGTTTTTTGCGAATTTCATCGGCAGGGCCGTAACCGAAATTCAAGTTATGCTCGGGATTGTGAGCCGTGTACATCCAGCGCATCACATCTACACCCATCTTGTCTGCAGCTTCGTGGAAAGGAATAGAATTTCCGGCAGACTTATGCATGTCGTTGCCTTTTTCATCCTTAACAAGTGCATGACCAAGCACGGTTTTAAAAGGTGCGGTATTTTCAAGAACGGTACTCATGGCAAGCAAGGAATAGAACCAGTTACGGAACTGACCGGGCAGTGATTCTGTAATGAATTCTGCAGGGAACCATTGCTTCCAGTATTCTTTGTTGGTGATATAGTTCATGGTTGAATAAGGTACAATACCTGCATCTAACCAAGGGTTGCCTACATCGGGAATACGGTGCGCTTCGGCGCCGCATTTGGAACATTTAATACCAATGTTATCAATATAAGGTTTGTGCGGTGAATGGCCATCAAACTCTTCATAACCGCTGATTGCACGATCTTTCAATTCGTCCTTACCGCCGATCACTTCAAAATTACCACATTCTTTACATTCCCAGATAGGAAGTGATAAACCCCAGTAGCGTTTCTTAGAGATCATCCAGTCGCCCATGTTGCGCAGCCAGTCCATCTCACGATCGTGACCCCAACCGGGGATCCAATTGATCTGATCGACAACTTTCATCATTTCGTGTCGAAGCTCGTCCATAGAGATAAACCATTCATCCACAAGACGGAACACCAATTCCGATCCATGGCGCCAACAAGTTGGATAACGGTGTTTGATCTGATCGATCTTATAACAAATATTTTTTTCTTTTAAATTGTCAAATACTTCGGGTGTGATCTCCTGGCAATTCTTGCCGGTGAGGTAATCAAAGCCATCAACATAGTTACCGAATTCATCAATGGGCGCCAAAACGGAAATATCGTTTTCTTTAGACAGCTGAAAATCTTCCTTACCGCAACCGGGAGCAATATGCACAATACCGGTACCATCGCTGTCGCTGACTTCATCCCAAGCGATCACAAAATGATCCACATCTTTTTGAGCCGTTAATTCATCAAAAGGACCATGATATTTTAAGCCAAGAAGATCTTTACCTTTGAGCTCTTCAACAACTTCATGGTCGCCATTTAAAATGGAAATAAGATTTTTTGCAAGATAGTGATATTCGTCGCCTTGTTTGACTTTAACATAATCCATATCCACATTCACGGCTGCGGCAGTATTCGCGGCCAGCGTCCAGGGTGTGGTGGTCCATACCAATAGAGATTCGTTTTCTTTGTCTTTTAGTTTAAATTTTACAAAGACGGTTTTATGAGTCAGGTCTTTATAACCTTCGGTGGCAATTTCGTGTTCGCTCATGGCAGAACCACAGCGAGGACACCAAGGCATCACATCGTGACCTTTATAAATTAGGCCGCGGTCATAGGCTTTTTTCAGGAAATGCCAGATCGTGTAATTGTTCTCATCGCTCATGGTGTAATAGGAATTGTCCCAATCCATCCAATAGCCCAGGCGTTTAGACTGCTCGGTCTGAATACCCGAATACTTGATCACGCGGTCTTTACAAGCCTGCACAAAATTTTCGATCCCGAAGGCTTCGATATCGGTTTTTGATTTAAAGCCATGTTCTTTTTCCACTTCGACTTCCACCCAGAGACCCTGGCAATCGAAACCATTCTGGTAGCGCAGCTTTTGTCCCAACATAGAATGATAGCGGTTGAACACATCTTTTAACGTACGACCCCAGGCATGGTGCACACCCATGGGATTGTTGGCCGTCATCGGACCATCTAAAAATGACCAGCGCGGACCGTTCGCGTTTTGTTCGCGGCGTTTATTAAAAATAGAATTGTCTTCCCAGAACTTCAGCTGATCATGCTCAAGTTTAATAAAATCCACCTTGGAAGAGACCGGTTTGTACATCTTAAATTCCTTTGCTTCAAATTCATGTCAATAGCCCAGTAAAATATAATTGTATGTGCTGAAAAACAAGTAATTATCTATTGTTGAAAGAGTTATAAAAATGTTGCTTTGTAGAAACACAGCACTGCTGCGCCTGTACCAGATTATCATGTAAAATTCAGCATGTTATTATCGCAGGAAAGACTATCAGCCGTCAGCCATCAGCTATTCAAGACGCATTTGCTGAACGCTATTTGCTGAGAGCTGTTTGCTGTTTGCTGATTGCTGATTGCTGATTGCTGATTGCTGATTGCTAAAAGCTAAAAAAAGAAATACACAGAATCCAGAAGCCAGTAGTTAGTAGTCAGAATAAGAATTCAGAAGTCGGAAATCTTCGATATTCTAGCTGCTAAATTCTGGCTACTGACTTCTGTTTGTCTGTCATTTCGACCGAATCCGCCAGCCGGCGGAGGAGCGTAGAGATCTATTCATGAGACAGAGAAATTGAAACGCCTCTATCCACAGATCTCGAAAATTTAAAAAATAATATGTTTTTCAGCACCAGTGTGCATAAATTGCTTATAACAAAGAGGAATAAATATGAAAAAAACACTTTTACTTCTATTATCGCTATGTCTGATAGCCTTCTCCTGCCACATGCCCATCCCAGAGCCCACCCTCTCTGAGCTCCCGCTCAACCCTGTGGCTTATGAGCATTACGATTTTTCATATTGGGCGGATACGGTTCATTATAGCCCGGATAATACGCCCACCGGTGTGAAAATCTTTATTATGGATGACACACTTGTTGTAGATGTCTGTTTTTGGGACAAAATGGAAGCGACCGATATAGACATGTCTGCTGCCAATAAAGGAGATACACTGGTTCTTAACTTAAATGGCAATTTCAATAAGATCGTCTGCGCCGATTCGCACTATCTATTCCGATATAAATTTACCGATTTTATCTCTCAAAACTTTTATTACAGAGTGTGGTTTAACAATTCCGAGAACAAATTTGAGGGTTACTCGTCTGATGCCTTTGTATTTGAGTAAAGTTAATCCGTTCGATTAACTCAGTTTTCTTACTCTCTACTCTTTTGCATTACGAACGAAGTGGAGGTGTCATCGCGGACCCCGAAACGTCGGGGCCGACGGATTGTTGATTCAGGATCGGCTCCATTCCACCCGGGCGTGTTTTTCGCGATACATGCACTATTTATTGCATTTTTAGTACACGTTTGAGAAATATGTCCCATCCGGCACCATATCATTATCGTATCATATCGTATATTATCGTATCATTTTTAAAACTATTTACATTATTTTAATATTTGTATCGTATCGTATCATATCGTATATTATCGTATCGTTTTAACAAAAAGCAATAAGATATTATGGTAAGTAAAATTCACACTTTTTCGCTGGATCTTCAATGGAAGCTGATCAATGACATTTCTAAGATCGATCGTTTCGATGCATCATGGACATCTATAGAAAAAAAGGAAGGTTCCAGTTTACATCAATTAAAACAAATTGAAACTGTAAGAAGCGTGGGCGCATCTACCCGAATCGAAGGTTCGCTGATGTCGGATGATGAAATACGGATCTTTCTTGAAAAAGAGATCGACATAACAAAGCTCGACGACAGGGATTCCCAGGAAGTTCTGGGCTATTTTGATACCCTGGATATTATCTGTGATTCTTACAACAATATCAATATCACAGAAAGCGCCATTAAGAACTTGCACAACATCCTCTGCAAATACAGCGAAAAAGACCATTGGCATAAAGGCGATTATAAACAACAGAATAATGCAGTAGAAGCCACACTGCCGAATGGAGAGAAAAAAACATTGTTCAAAACAACGCCGGCAGGTATTCCTACGGAAAGCGCTATGAGAGAATTGATCGAATGGTATCATGCCGACAAGAACACACATCCATTGGTCAAATGTGCAAGCTTTGTTTACGATTTTGTGAGCATTCATCCCTTTCAAGATGGGAACGGACGCTTGAGCCGTCTCTTGACGACTTTATTATTGCTGAAATCCGGATATAAATGGATACAATATGTCAGTTTTGAACATGAGATCGAAAGCAGAAAGAGTGAATATTATTCTGTACTAAGGACGTGTCAGGCTAAACGCCCGAATGAAAACATCACACCCTGGAACGAATTCTTTTTCTCGGCTTTATCTAACATTCAAGAACAATTAATGGCCAAACTTGAACACGAAGGATCCGGATCGGAATTATCAATGAGGGAAAAAATCATTGTCACGTATATTGCAGGGCACCCGGGGTGCAGATCCGGAGACATTTCAGATAAACTTGATATCCCTCTGCCCAGTGTTAAACGATTACTCGCCGAGCTTTACAGGAAAAACCTGATCGACCGGCATGGGTCCGGTCCGGGAACACATTATACCGCCAATTAATAATTTACGATCTTAAACCATAAACATTAAACGTTTACGCCCCCGCTCGGAACGAGAGCATGAGTGTAAGTGAATACGATGGTACGAAATTCAACCTCCCGATCGTACTACGTACTGTCGTACTTTCGCACCCTCGAAATTCTCAATCGCACGCTCTTCCCCACCTGCTCTCGTACGCTCGTTTTGTGATGCCCGTCACACAATCAATCACAACACATCTGCCTACTGCTTACCGCCTACACTCTGCCTACCGCCTAGTGCATAGTGCATAGTGCATAGTGCCTACTGATCCTTAATTCCCTGATTTCCAACAATTTAAATTACTATTTGCAAAGTTCAGCTAATTTCCACATATTGTTCCTTTAATTAAATTCAAAATACTATGAACGATTTAGCAATTATTCAAAAACAGCTTCAAACCCATTCCGGTATTACAATTCAATCTTTAAATGAATTGGAACTGTATAAAAATAAGTTTTTTCTTTATAGGGGTAATATTGTTCTTGTATACATAAGAGATCAATACTCTAATTCCAAGAATAAAAAACACAGAGAGTATAAATATCATATTACCAACTGTAAAACCCTTTTGGAGATGGCCAATAATGATCGATTTGATAGGTATGTTATTTCAACCCGAATTGATGGATATTTTTTGATAAATTTGCGGGATGTCGAAACACATAAATTAATTAAAAAAGGAGTTGTAGAACATTTAAACGTATGTAAAAATTGTTTGTTAAAACTTGGCTACCGTGGTTATAAAAATCATAAAGAGGATAAGAATATTTATCATAACTTTAACTTCAATGACTTTCTAAAAGAGAATTATACTTTCTTTAAACAACAGCCTAAATATAATAATTTTAATGCACCTCAAGACGAATACACGAAAGATTTTGAACAAATATCATATTCATTTAGGGCAATAAATGATTGGCGATGCAGTAACTGTGGAATTGGGCTTGAGAATAATAAAGAATTTTTAGACACACACCACATCAATGGTATAAAATCTGACAACAATTTAACTAATTTGGAATGTTTGTGCGTATGCTGTCATGCTAATAAATATCTCCATGATCATATGAAAAAATCAAAGAAATATGCAACCTTCATTAACAAATTGATGAAGGGAGGTAAGACAAAATAGAATTTTCTCAAATAATCATCGAACTCCCTGAACACCAACTAATTAAATTATTATTTGCAGAATTCGACTATTATCTACATATTATTGTCATGAATTAATAAATAATCAAGCAAATGAAACATTTTATGTTTATAGTGTTTTATAATAAAGCTATCGAAATAATAACGTTGGAGTTGGTATGAAAAAAATGAACATGTCGATAATTAGTATAAGTACTGAATTAATTTAAAGGAAAATTATTATGAATTGTACAATGGACTATGAAATATTTATTAGAACAGCGTTTGGGTATACCACAAATAAAGGTGAAATAATCAATCGCTGGGATGATCCCGCTGGATTAGCGACCACTGATATTTTTACTCTAGATAATATCTTCAGTGTTAAAGCTGCAACAAGTTATTGTATGGAAATATTTTCTCATGCAATAATTAATAAACATGGTGAAAATATTAATGATGCCGAACATTCACGGCTTAAGGATTTTACAAAAAAAATTCTAAATGCCAAAGATCTTGATACAATATGCAAATTAATTAATGAGTATAATGAAACTGTTATTAAGAAATATTTCGATTTTAATAATGGCATTATTAATTTGAGATAACTGTTATAGCAATTGTATTAAATAATTCATTTTCCCAGCAAATTACAAAATACTTGTACCTAAAAGAAAATGCTATATTTTATTTGAATACAAATAAAATATGTTACAAATATGCGATTATATTCTCATTTTTTCTTATTTCGTCACCTTGGGCCTCATTCATTACTTATACCTCTCCTTGTATTCTAGTACCGTGAATGGCGCCAGTTAAAAAGCGCTGGCTCTGAGCGCTGAGAAAAATCCCTTCAATATATCCCCCATTTTCAATTCTTGCTTCTCCCCCCATCATTACCAACAATTGAAAATTGACAGAGGACAATTGACAATTAATTGGTCAATCTTAAATGGATAATTATCTGTGTAATCTGCGAAATCTGTGGATATAATTTGTTTTATTTTCTTCTCCCATTCTTCCATTTATCGTTCATCGTTTATAGTTTCTTCCGTTGACTTTACCCCATCAATTCCTCAAATTGCACTTGCTTAAATTATTAATACCTGCAAGCGGAAAAGGATAAAGATGGATAAAAGAATCGACCTTATTTTAAAGAAAATTAAACTTACTGAAAAACAAAAACTGTGGTTACAAGTTTGCTATGACTTTTTTAGTATTGGTAAGAAAACAACAGATGTAAACATTAGAGTTGCTTTGTATAATAAAATCGATAAAAAATTCAATCCAAAATTAATAGACCAGAAATTGCTTGATAACGGTAACAGAATTACTCTCCTTGGAGTTTTGTATCTAGATAAAACAAATACAATTTTAAACGATGCAAATAAGCTGATTAATCTTATTAGAAAAATGATTTTAAAAAATTCGGATTGTGAAGAATTGTTAACAGATGAATTAGCAAATATAACGGGGTTTTCTCAAATATATATAAACAGGATATTTGATCTTATTCGTGAATTTGGGTATTGGAATGGTGCAAGTGGAAGCAATCATATTTATACTAAATATTCTATAAACAAGGAAAAGATTGCCGATTTATATTTATCTGATGACAAAATTGAAGATGTAATTATTCAACACTACAAGTCGCTTGAAGAGAGAAGCTTATCTGATGATTATTTTGATTATTACGATCAAATTTATATTGTACATACACCTTGGAAAGAAATAAATAAATTACAGAATAAATTATTTGAATTGTTAAAAATCAGTAATGATTCGATTGATTTTCAAAATATTGGGAATACTGCACGAACAATTATGTTAAATATTTCTGAAGAAGTATTTGATGCTCAAAAACATAAACCACAGAAAGCAGGTATAGATTTAAGTAAAGACAAATTCAAAAACAGATTACATACTTATATTGATTCAGTACTAAGCGGAACTTCAAACAGAGAATTTAGACAGCTGGCTGAAGTTTCTATTGAGTATGTAGAAAAATCAATTGATCTTATGAATAAAACAACCCATAAAACTGATGCGGAGAAACACTTAGCTGAAGTTTGTGTAATTGGCACAATTAGTGCTGTAAATATTATTAAATTAATTGCTGAAATCGAAAATAAAGAAGAAGTATAGTGAAATTCCACCCAAATAAAAGAATAACTAAAATTCTTATTTCATCAACCAGTAGATTCGTAGGAGAATTTATTGATAATGATTTATTGATAACACATGCTCGGGCAAGTAGTTACAATCAAATTGAAGGAACCTCTGGATTTCATGAAAATCCATTAAGCCGTAATTATTATGTTATTGTAATGGAAACTCCTGAAACAAAAAAAGGAACAGTAGTTATACCAAATTATACGTATATGGGTGATGCCGTTACTATTCTTATGAGTATTCTTTTCGGTAAAAGATTTGATAATCATGGACGGATAGAAAGCACAGGTAATTTTTATTTACCGGATATATCAAGTAAAACAACTCCATGTATTTCTTCTTTAGCCTATAATAACCATAAACCAAGAAAAAATTTAAACATAGCATTAAAATTAAATGAATTTGAAAGAATTTTTCCCTTGTTAACAGATAATTTTAAAGATGAAATATTTTTAAAAATATTGTTTTCTGCTGGCCGTTTTTACGTACACGCACTTCAAGAAGCTGAGCAACAGCCTGCGGTGAAATCCTTTCGAATTATTATCAATATTCTGATGATGAAATTATTGACGATGATATGAAAAAAGATTTAGAAATTATTGAAACTCAAATTGATAATGGAGACATTATTGCAAAAAGAATAAGAAACCGTTTATTTCAAGTCAGAAAAAGACACAATCTCACAATACAAAAATTACTAACATCTGATTTTTTTGCTAATTCTGAATCAACTTCCGAGTTTTTTTCTTTAACAATTGAGGGATTCACTAAAAGAATAAATGCAGCATATGATTTGCGAAGTCTCTATGTTCATACTGGAACAGAATTTGGCCCATGGTTAACTATCGGCATGCGTGATAATTACGAGATTAATTTGGGACAGCCTGTAATCAAAGACAAAACACTAAAAAAACTCATACAGGATTGCCCAACTTTATTTGGACTCGAAAGAATAATGAGATATTGCTTATTGCGTTTTATTCATTTACATGGTTGTAAAATTGATGATTCACTTGAAGGAGATGGATTAATAAAATAATTTTTAACTATTGTAATTTAATGTAATTTATTGATAACTTTATTTGAAGAACTGATAACTTAGAAAGAATGAAATGACAAGTAAAGCATATATAATAAGTTATGACCTAAATTCACCTGGGCAGGATTATTCTAAATTATATGAAAAAATTAAAAGTCTGGGCAAGTGGTGGCATCATTTAGATTCCACATGGATTGTTAAATCTGATAAAAAAGCATCTGAGATTAGAGATTATCTTGCTGATTATTTAGATAAAAATGATGAACTGATTGTTATAAAATTAGGAGATTCATGGGCAGGCATCGGGTTTGAAAAGAGAGCTTACGATTGGCTTCATGATAACGCATATGAGAAATAAATAATGATATTAAACTTTGAAACCATAGCTTTAATCGTATCCATAACATCAATAATTTTGGCTATTGTATCATTACTGTTTTCCGTAATATTTTATTGGTGGTCAAACAAATCAAATAGACAAACTTTTGAGTTATCAAAAGAAATTGAACAAAACACAAATAGGATTCATGAATTATTTAATAGATTTTATTCTGATACCTTTGGTTTAATGAAAAGCAATTATTTGGCGATGCAATCTAGTATTTTCAGCCAGCAAGTAAGTTCGGGTGATTCTTCTTTTTCCCCAGAGGAACAGATTGAAAATATTATTATTTCTCTGTTGTTAAAGTCAAAAGTGTTAACACGTGAAAATATTTGCACTTATTTTGAAAACACATATCCATCAAAGCAAATTTCACGACAATCAATTTTGGACGCAATAAATTCCCTTAAAGATAAAAACAAAATTTTCATTAATGATAATTTGATTTCAATTTCTACTGAAAAAAAATCTTCTTCTAATGAAGATGAGAGCAATAGTTCATAATACCTTCCAAACTCTGTTCCCTTGCTTTTAGTAAACATTCCACCTATATTCTTTTACCTGAATCTGTGTGGCGCAGTGAAATGGTTCCTATGAAACGTTTTCCGTTTTTCAAGATCATATTACTAAGCCTGGTCATTTCCCCGGTATTTTTAAGCGGGTATTCGCGGACGGCACGTTATGATGCGGTGATATCGCGGGAGGGAGAGCGCCGGTGTTTCAGGATGACGATTCTTTTTGTTATTTAGATTATCCCAGACCTCCATTCTCAACCCTTGATCCTCCCCCGCATCATTACCTATATTCATTTAGCCGAGAGGCTGTGTGGCACACTTCAAAGAACACTGGGCGCTGAGCGGTGCCTGCCCTGCGTAGCCTTGTGCGAAGCAGGGGGCTCTGTGAAAGGGTGCGTATGAAAACGACTCCATTTTATAGATCTATTTGCTAAGCCTTGTCATTACCCTGCTTTTTTTGTGCGGGTGTTCGCGGGCGAAAAATTGAAAATTGACCAGCCTCCTTCGCCAGCTGGCGGATTGTTAATTATAAAGAAAATGCTGCTTATACTCTTCTTTGACCCCTCGAAATCAATAAAAGTCATTAATTCCGAATCATGATACTTGGAAAGGTCGCGCCTCAGCGGCGACGCGTGAAGAAAATCCGATGAGGTAGGCTTTGATCGTTATCGGGGTGCTTTGAGTTCTGTCACATACTAAATAATATTCATCTATCCTGAATCCATAATACTGAGCACGTATAATAAATTGAATGAATATAAAAATTAACAATTAATCAATTTAAACTTTTGTCGTGCTTCTATTTTTCATTATCTTAATTACTACAAACAACTAGATATTGGATAATGTATGAATTTTAAATCAACTACCTATGTATTACTTATTGCGATCGCGCTGACATTAAGTGCTTGTAATAGTGAAAATCCTTTTGACTTGGACAATGTTATCGCTGCGCTTCCGGCTGATACGTTGTTAAGTATTTCAACTTATGACGGCAGTGGCCAAGCAGTACATCCTGATATTATATTATCAAATAACATTTTTTATCTGGCAATTACGCCCTATCCTTTCAGCAATGATTCATATGAAAATCCCTGTTTATATTCCAGTATTGATGGCCTTGAATTTAATCCTTGTGTATCAAATCCTTTAGTCAAGACTCCGAAAAACGGCCATAATTCTGACCCTGATATATTTATTGACAACAGTGGAATTCTGAATATTTGTTATCGTGAAAGCATATCAAATGATGCAGACAATATAATCTTGCTAAAAAACAAGGGGAATTTACGCTTCAGAAGTTCGACCATTCTTCATTATCCAATAATTGACCCCAAAAACAGAGTATTATCTCCTTCTATAACCTATTATCAGGATCAATATTATTTGTTTTACATGAGAAAATATGAAATAAAATACCTAACCAGTTCTAACTTGGATTCTTTGGATAAAACCAATGAGCATGATATTAATATTCATATGCCGGAAAACTACCGTTGTTGGCATGTGGATGTATTCAAAGCACAGGATACAGATGAATATTATATGCTTTTACACGGTTATTTGGGAGCTTATAATTATTCCCTTACCTTTGCTACCAGCACAGACCTTACTAACTGGACCGTTCAGGGCGAAATTATTAATAATGATAATTTGACGGATGAAGAAGCTTGGTATGTGTATCGCTCAACGGGGATTGTAAATAATAATATCCTCGTGATTTGGTATTCGTATCGAACATACAACAACTATTGGAAATTGGGTTTGAAAAAGATCGATATCAATACTTTATCATAACTTTAATGTGATTATTCAATTTCTAAAACAAAATTTTGCATAGTTACAAGACATTATTTATTTAATCGTGATAATTTCACATTGAAATATGACGCAATATCGGGTTAATTTAATTACTCATAATAAATATAAACCCCATCTACCCGGCAACTATTAATTGTTAAGCGATAAAACCATGATGGGGAATAAGTATGAAATCTCAATATATCGCACCCTGCGGGATGAATTGTGCCTTGTGCATCGGCTTCATTCGTGAGAGAAACAAGTGCCATGGTTGCAACGAACACGATCAGTCAAAGCCCGAATACTGCCGTTCCTGCAAAGTCGTTGTCTGTGAAAAACGCAAGGCTTTGCCGCTCGGGCCGGGGGAAGTTGTTGCTCTGTGCTACGACTGCCCTGACTTACCGTGCGCGCGCATCAAGCAGCTGGATAAACGCTACCGCGCCCGCTATTGGATGTCCATGATGGAGAATTTGGCGTATATTAAGGAGCATGGAATGGTTGCGTTTCTCGCGCGGGAAGAAAAACGATGGAAATGTACTTCTTGTGGAGAAACATTGAGCGTTCATCGCACAGAGTGTCTGCAGTGTGGTCACCCGCGCGAAATTATGAATGATGGATGATGGATTATGAATAAAGTGACTGGACAGGTCACCGATCACTATATTCTGGATTCCGGCTTCTGATAAGACGGTTCCCTTCCACCCAAGAATATTCTCCTGGATCTGCCACGCCTCTTCCCTGTCCGCCGACTTGTGCGTCGAATCGGTCGACTGGCGGAGAAAACGGAAGCTTTAGCGAAGGCTGGAATTACAAGCATTTATATGACGTAACATGTGACGTGCGACGCACTCGTTACGAGTTACGAGTCACGAAAAAAGTCATAAAATACAAAGAATTATCGTAGGAAAAGCTATCAGCTATTCAAGACGCATTTGCTGATTGCTGAAAGCTATTTGCTGAAGGCTATCCCGAGCTTTAGCGAAGTTGAGCGAAGGCGGGTTCGCCTCCCCGCCTCCCAAATTGTGATCCCCGTCACACTTTTAACAAATAAGTCTTATTCATCCTCTTAATTGGCTGTTTGCTGTAAGCTGTGGGCTGATAGCTATATTCTCCTGATTTCCAACAAATTAAATTTCCATTTGTAAAGTTCAAATTTTATGCACATATTATTGTCTTGAATTAACTTTACATAAATTTATCTTAATTTGATATTATTCGTTAAATCTAAAAAAAGTTTAATTAACTTTTCGGAGGGTTATTATGGATCCAATCACATTATCAAGTGCAGCTATTTCAATTATTACTCCTTTTATTGTAAAAACTGGGGAGGCAATAGTTCAAAAAACAGGAGAAAAACTTTGGAAATGGTTAAATATCAAGTTTAAAAAAGATGAAATAAAAACCAAAACAGGAAATATGAATACAGGTGATTTTGATATAATTAAAGGTGTAATACTTGATAAAATAAATAACGATAAAGAATTTAAAATAGCACTTGAGAAAGAAATAGAAAAAGCTAAAACATCAATATCAAAAATGACTGTTATTAATAAAGAAACTGTTGAAAAACAAATCAATATTAACAAGAATTTTGGTGATATTACTATGTGATACTATTGAAAATACTTATTAAGATGAAGCAATTAAACATTAACAAAAATTTTGGGGAAATCTATCTAGAAAAAACAACCAGATTTTCTAGCCGATTCAAGCGATTAAACGAAGAAATTGAAAAGGATCAAAAAATTGATGAAGTTATCGATAAACTTCAAACTTATAATAAATCAGCTGATTTAAGAAGTATGCCAGAAAAACTAGAAGATGGTGGTTTTTCGAAAGAAGAAATTTATCAAGCAAAATTAAGAAAACAACAATATTGGATGAGTTTTGAAAAACATAAATTCTACAAA
Organism: bacterium; assembly: GCA_963676395.1. Classification (GTDB taxonomy): domain Bacteria; phylum Fidelibacterota; class Fidelibacteria; order Fidelibacterales; family Fidelibacteraceae; genus M50B103. The sequence goes on from OY781066.1 coordinate 1,008,685, forward strand.
ACAGCTCAAATAATTGATTCAGAAATATTTGCATTGTTGAAATTTAATTTTGACACTTATATTTATCCTTTAATTTTGCAAAACGAACCAAAAAATAAAATCTTACTTGAATTAAATTCAAAAGTTATATTGCCAATATTAACATTATTGAATAAAGAAGGCGAGGAAGATACTTATCTAAACTATAGTGTTGATGATTTACTTGGCATGTTATATTTTATTACTGGCAAGTGTCATATTAATTGGAAATAAAATGATTGTATATAATCAAGCTTATGATGTCTATTACACAATTTTTAGGATGATTCATTTACTTTATAGTATCAGAAAAAGTAATAGTATAGATTTGGATCGATTAAGAATTTACGATTTTTATTTATTATTTCCCAGTGCGAGTCATAACATGACTATAAAACGTAATGAAGGTGATATTCGCCAGTTGAGAAAAGATTTGATTGACAAAAATAAAAATCCCTTCGAAATTCTTTATAACCAGAAAAAAATATTCGATAATATAAAGAATTTTCAAATAACTTCATTAAGATGTCTATCTTCTTTTGGGCTAATAAATAATGATTTTGAAAAATCAAAGACGATTATTATTGAAGATAATTCTCTTTTGGAAGAAGCTATAGATAATATTGGGAAGCTGACTTCAAGGCAAAAAAACATGTTAATCTTTATTCAAGAAAGTTTCTCAAAATTCCCTATGACGGGCGTAGATGGAATTAAAAATCGTACCAAATTAATGGAAAGCAAGTATGATGCAGAATAACTTATTTGTAAATCGATTATTAATTTATACCGAAGAGGGTCGAATAGCTTACGATGAAGAATTCCATAAAGGTATAAACATTATTAGAGGACATAATAGTAGCGGAAAATCCACAATTACTCATTTTATATTTTTTGCATTAGGGGGTGCTTTCAATAATTTTGTTCCAGAAGCCAAAAAATGTTCTACTGTATATATTGAAATTGAAGTCAACAATGCGGTCATTTCCCTTAAGAGAAATATTGAGAAAGATATTTATGATAAAATTAATTCGAAATCATCTTTATACTTTTATTGGGGTTCCTTAGAAAAAGGATTAAGAAGTAGTAAGGATTGGTATAAATTTGGTTATAACTCAACCAAGAATACAAAGAGTTTTTCAAATGTGCTTTTTGAAAACATGGATTTACCTATAATATATGCTGATAATAATATAACTTTTTATCAAATTTTACGACTCTTGTATATTGATCAAGAATCTCCAACAAGTTCTTTATTTTATTATGATCAATTTGATAGTCAAATTACCAGAGAAACAGTATCAGAAATATTATTAGGATTATATAGCAATGATCTTTACACAAAAAAAATGAGATTGAGAACAGCGAGAAAGGAACTTGAAAGTATAAATGATGAAATTAGAGTTACAAAACGATTTTTCAAGGACCCGAACTCACTTGACTCTGGGTTCTTAGAAAGTAAAATCAAGAGCCTAGAAGAACAAATATCCTCTATTGATAATCAAATAACAAATATTCGTAATGGAAATAAAACCGTTGAATTTAAAAAAACCTCTAAGATGGAATTTGAAAATATTGAAGGCGAAATAATAAATACAAGAAAACATCTCACTGAAACAAAAAATAAAATTGCAACACTAAATAGTGAAATTGAGGATACAAGCTACTTTATCTATACTTTAAAAAGTAAAATTGAAGCGTTAAGAAATTCAATCAAAACAAGAAATTTTTTAGATAATATTGATATTGAATTTTGTCCAAAATGTTTATCAAAAATAGATTCTAAAGCAAATATTGGGCAATGTAATTTATGTAAACAAGAAATTAGTATAGATAATACTGGAGAAGCTGAAGCAAGAAAGATTGAACAAGAAATTAGTTTTCAAATACTTGAATCAACTCAAATTCTTGAAAAGATTCAAAGAGAACGTATAGATTATAAATCTGTGTATAAAGGAATTCAAGCTAAGTTGTTTGTCCTTCAACAGAAACAAAACTCTATTATCAAAGATGTAAAATCATATCAACAAGAAGTACTTGACAGTCTTTTTACTAAAAAAGGGTTTATTGAAGGAGAATCTTTACAGTATCGAACCATGCTTGAAAAAGCTACATTATATGACGAATTGCTTGACATTAAATACTCCTTAAAAAAAGAAATTGAGTTACTGGATAAACAAATTTTACAAATTGAATTTACTCAAAACAGGCTCAAAGTTAGAATAAATGATACGATCAAAAAAGAAGCTCTTTATTTACTAAATAATGATTTAAATCGGCAAGATGAGTTTCGCAATGCAAGTGAATTCTATATTAATTATTCAAATAATATCGCTTTTTTATCAAGTAAGTATGCAAAATACTCAGCAAGCTCTAATTTTTACCTGAAAATCACTGCGCGTTTTGCAATATTTTTAGCATCCCTATCTATTCCTGAAATGAGATTTCCTAGATTTATATTTGCTGATAATATGGAAGATAAAGGAATTGAAATAGGAAGAGCTCAAAATCTTCAAAAAGTTTTAATAAAACGTTTAAATGAGTTTGATTCCAAAAATTATCAATTGATATACACTACCTCGTATATTACAGATGAGCTTAATGAGAGTCCTTATGTCGTAGGTGAATTTTATACTGAAACTAATCGGAGTCTTAAAAATATTTCATAAAATGATTTATTTTATTCTAAATTTGGCACATACTGGTTGAGAACTAATTAATGGTGACAATCAAAATATTTTCCCTATATAACATTATACTCGAAAAAAAACATCACTTAGGTCAAAACTCCTAAATATTGTATGTTATTTTTTCTAAAATACATAGAGACGATTCTATCAAGTGCCCGTAAAGCAGTAGTATATATAAACTTGTAACTGGTAACTAGAAATTAAATACCATTCAAAGGTTATATATCTTTTCAATCCTTGATTCCCACCCCACCATTATTTATATTCATTTAGCCGAGAGGCTGTGTGGCACTTTCTAGTAACTAGTGACCATCCTTCGCTGAAGCTACGGCCGGCAGGCAAAGGACAATCATCTGTGCTTGCCGGGCGACTCCGCCAGCTGGCGGAGTAGACTGGAAATCTATGGATAGATATTGTATTTAACTTTCCCAAATGAAAACCCCAAATTACACTTGGTTTAAATTATAAAAATATGCAGCGAGAATCGTAAATAGAACCCAAAATTTCGATTTCATAATAGAAACTCCATCTGTTAAGCGAACGTCGACAAAACTCGATAATAATCAATGTTAATAAATATTAAGTATAATAGTATTTGTTGTCAAGCGACAATTTTATATATTATTTAACAATAGTAAAATAATATTCGAGGACACAAGATGAAAAAATCACTATGCTTATTGATCATACTCAGCTTATTTCTCTCTGCTTGCCTTTTTACACCGCCAGCAAGTGACGAAACCTTTGGCATTTATATGTTACAAAATAAAAACCTGGATATTTATGATGATCTTGAGGATGAAGTGCTCAGCAAACCTTTGGACTCCGCGGCGGTACTCACAGCGGCGGACATTGATTTTTATGATTGGTCCTCCCATTGCATCTACCTAAAAAACAACAAAGACCAACTCAAGGAACGCCTGTTGGATGACCGTGGCTTTTTAGTCAAGAACCCAGGGGCGGCCTTTGTTGTCAGTACCAATGGTGCTTCACAATACTATGGCTGTTTTCACAGTCTGATCATGAACCTTGCGCCAACAACACCAACTATCGATGAAATGTCACTTACTTATTATCCAGAGGATGTTCTGTCTATTGGCAGATCCTGGATCAGCGACGATCTTGATACCCGAAATAACGACGATGTAAAACAAGCCTTGATCAATGCCGGATTGTTCCATGCGGGGATCTCGGTGGAGATTGATACGGCTTTTGGACTGAATTTCTATCCGTTTGCCGGTGATTCCTCACAAATGGAGTATCGTTTTATTATTAGCAACCATGACGAGGATGCGCTCTATGTGCTGGATCCTGACAAAATTGGCACGGAACTTTTCTTTTACTTCAATGTGGCACCATCGATCTATAATTTGGATACCGACGCTTATCTGCATCCCAATCACAGTTACGACCCGAGCATGACGCCCGATACCAGCAATTTTGATAATTTGAATTGGTACACCCTGCTGTCCTCCGGAGAATCGATAACCCGAACTGTCCGCACAGGCAACTATACCAATGTCACTGCCGGTCGCTACGAACTTGCGCTAGATTATAGCACCCCGATTAACACCCTGAGACAAGCACGCCGAAATAAACCCCTTGGCAGAATATGGATCGGGAATGTAAAATCTGACAAATACATATTGAGTGTTGAGTTGTAAGAGGCGAGTAACTGAAAAAATACAAGAATCTGAAAGCCACGGTGAAATAACTTATACCCATATGCATTTTCATGATATTCATATCATGTTTTATGCCCCGCTCAGAAACCATGCTCTCTGATTGCCCTCTCACACCTGTGGCTTATCAATATTACGATTTTTCGTACCGGGGTACAGATCTTTACAAGAATTGAACGTTAGTCTCTTGCATCCCTATTGATTTAATATCTTAATAATTTTGTCATTCGGCTAATGGGACCCGGTTCGTTATCAACTATTCATTGTAAATCTTTGCTATCACAACGTTTACTGTTTAAATTATTCTGCCGGTTTGGTAAACACAACTTAGTCACCTGACGGAGCCTGACACATGGATTTTCTTACATACGCGATCATTATATTTTTGGTCTTGGAAACCGCTAACGTTCTTATGTTATATTTTACACCGGGAACTCAGCGGGGTAATGGTCTTGGCGTATTTAAAGCCTATGAAGAATCAAAATCTGACCCCGACGTCCATGCTCTGGTAAAATATTTGATCAACTGGGTTGCCAATACAAAGTTAATCTTTATTGCCATCATGATCGTCATTATCGTGGTTGGAAATGATCACACAAAACTCTATGCCGTTGGTGCTCTTTGTATTTCTATTTCAGCCTACTATTTTTCTTTGTACCCCAATATCAAACGACTTGATGAAGCGGGCAAGATAACACCCCGTGGTTATTCAAGAACACTGTCTTACATGATCACAGCCTTTCTTGCTATCTTTTGTCTTGCCATTATTTGGGTAGCTTTACCCAAGCTAAATAATAAACCGCTTACTATCAATGGTAGTTGGCGACTTATCCATAGCGTTGAAATAACTGAGCAAGATACAAGTGTAACCATCTATGAAGAAGGTCGCGAATTGTATAAAATCATCAATACGGCACATTTTTCATTTCTTGAACATGATCCCAGTCTCCGACTGAACGGCATCCCCTACTTTATTGTTGGTGGTGGCCGATATACGTGCAAAGGTCAAACCTATACCGAATGTATCGATTATTGCAGTGACCCCACGCTTCAAAATACCACGACCGTTTATGATATTGAAATAGTCGAAGATACCCTCAAATTGAAAAATATCGAAATTATGGAGAAAAACGGGGTTGACCGCTTGACGATCAAAACCTACTTAAAGATCCCGGAAGAAGCTTGTAAAGACATAAACTTAGCCAAATGATCACATCTTGCAAAAACACATTACGACTTTATTATATTTTATAAACCATTTTGTATATCTGAATATTTTTCCGAAACATTCCTCATATAAAAAACCTATATAAAGTGTAACATTAAATCATCTCGGAGTAAAAATATGAAAAAAAATCTCTCGTCATTATTAATTGGTGTCTCCATCGTTCTGGCGGCCCTCATTTTAGCCAGTGCATTTTTAAACCGTAATGCCGCAAGCGAAACCATTTCGGTTACCGGCTTAAGCAAAGTTGATTTTACTTCGGACCTCATCGTGTGGGAAGCTTCTTTTAATAAAAACAATTATGATCTTAAAAAAGCCTATACAGAGCTAGATAAAGATAAAGAAATCGTACTGGATTATCTTAAAAGCAAAGGTATCAGCGAAGATGAAATCGTTTTTTCTGCCGTAAACACACGGCGTAACACTCGCTCTAATTATTCAGACGATGGTAAATATATTGGCGATAAATTTACCGGGTATACACTGACCCAAAAAGTAGAGATCCAATCCAAAAAAGTCGAAGATGTTGAAAAGATCTCACGCGAGATCACCGAACTTCTCTTTAAAGGTGTTCAACTCTACTCCTACTCACCTCGTTATTATTATACAAAATTATCCGACCTAAAAGTTGAGATGATCTCAAAAGCTACCCAAAATGCCAGACTACGTGCCGAAATGATCTCCGACAATTCTAATGCTAAACTTGGTAAACTATCTTCGGCAAAAATGGGCGTTTTCCAAATTACCGGTCAAAACTCAAACGAAAACTACTCATGGGGCGGCACATTTAATACCTCTTCCAGAGAAAAAACCGCTTCTATTACCGTAAAGTTGACTTACAGATCAAAATAATAAACTGACCTTATTAATTTAAATCAGTAAAAACAATGAAGGCGCAGAAATTGCGCCTTTTGATTTTTAGGATAAATAAAAAATCATTTCCTTTATATAAATATTTGCCTTAATATATATCGTTAACAACTAATCAAGAGGCAGGTTATGGATAAAATGCGAAATAAAATTGATATTCATTTCCCGACACTCATTGCGATTTCCGTAATTGCATATATTTTGGCAGTCATTTCTTACCAATTTTTGGGACAGGCTATCGCCGTATTGTTGGTTAAAGGAAGGCTTTTAGAAGTATCTTCAACTTTCGTTCAATATGAGTTGGCGGCTAGAAACACGTTTCAAAGCAAATACATTGCTTCCGCTGGATTTGCTGTTACCTTTTTTATTTCCGGAATTGCAGTTGTACTTCTTCAAATGCGAGCAAAACGCGATAATATAAAATACTTCCACTGGGTATTTATGACGGTAAACCTTTTAATGGCCATCAGTTGTTTTTTATTCTCTGGTCTTACCGGTTTAGGAGATTGGCATATCTTAATTGAAAGCAGCGATATGTATATCCTCTGGCGCTTAATGTATATTTTTGGAGGATTCTCCCTCTATATCATTGCTGTTGTCATGCCAATGAACCGACTTAATACCTATATAGGCCGTGATTCGCTAAGATCTTTGCGTGGCTTTTATTTAACCTTCGTCCCATTTATTACCGGTAGTTTAGCTGTAAGTTTACCCGGCTTTTTAAACAGCAAATCAATGAATTTGGCTTTTACCATGGGTGCATTCATCATTTTTGGCACCTCTGCCATGGCGTGGATGAGTCAATTATTTAAAACAAACATATATCCCCCTGAACGCGGAGGTGATATTTTAGTGATCACCCCCTCAAAGAAATGGATTATTGCTGCGATCATTCTTTTCATTCTATATACCATCTTCTTCGGTTTCGGGATGAAATTCTCATAAGCCATATAACATGAACATATTAATTATCGGTGGAACCGGTTTAATTGGCTCTGCTTCAGCACAAGAACTAATTAAACGCGGGCATCAAGTCAGTACGCTTGCCTTGCCTCCTCTTCCCAAGAATGCCAAATTTCCCGCAGAATTAAAAATCCGCTTTGGGGATATGTTTAAGCTTAGCGATAAGGAACTTATCAAAAAAATGCACGGGTTCGATGCGCTTGTATTTGCTGCCGGTGTTGATGAACGTGTTCATTTCCCAAAACCTTCCTATGATCATTTCAAAAAATTCAATGTTGATATTCTCGTTCGTTTACTCACATTGGCTAAAGCTTGTGACATTCGCAAAGCGCTGATATGTGGGTCATATTTTTCTTATTTTGATAAAAAATGGCCGCATTTAAAATTAGAGCAACATCACCCCTATATCCGATCCAGACGAGAGCAAGAAAGGCGGGCAATGGCCTTTAACGATGCATCGTTTTCAGTTTCGGTCCTGGAATTACCTTATATCTTTGGCATACAAGCCGGAAGAGAGCCGGTTTGGACCATTCTTGCCAAACAAATATCCGGCATGAAATTTTTTACTTTTTATCCCCGGGGAGGTACCGCTATGCTAACGCTCAAACAAACAGCGCAGGCCGTAGCGGGGGCAATTGAAAACGATCGAGGTGGAAAAACATATCCTGTAGGTTGGTTTAATATGAACTGGAAAGAGATGTTGAGCATTTTTCATAAAGCAATGGGGAAAGCAAACAGAAAGGTTATTACCGTGCCCGATATCTTTGTACGCATGAAATTTAAACAAATACAAAAATCACTTGAAAAACAAAGCATTGAGCCGGGTTTACACCTACCCGAATTTACAAAATTAATGTGCCGTGAACTTTTTATCGATAAAGCTACCATTCAACATGAGCTTGGTGTGCAAGATGACGATATATATGCTGCGATCGCAGATTCAGCTATGCTTTCATTAAAAGCTATAAAGAAAGATCTGCATTTATTGACCATGCAACACTAAAAAACACTTTAAATATTTATTGAATTAATTCTTTTTATGGAAGAACTTTGGCTATGAAAGATAAATGTAAAAACATATGTTTAAATCGGAGCACGAATGAAGATATTTAAATTCCCTTTCTATATTATAATTCTATTGCTGTTTACCTCTTGTATAAAACCCCCTATCCCCCAACCGGTGGAAAACACGATTGCCTATTACTTTTTACAAAATCCCGAACAACATACAAATCATTTGGATAGCTTGCTGCTTTGTGAGGACCCATGGTTAACTCATGATGATATTGAGCTTTACGACTGGTCCTCGCATACCATTCATTTGAATAAAAACAAATACGAACTGCTAGACGAATACTTTTCCGGGGATACGTTGATCTATCCTCTTAAAGAGCAAGCATTTGTGATATGCGTCAATGATTCTGCTGTTCAAAAAGGTAGCATTACACCTTTTTTTCGTGCGGGATCCCCCGATCATCCCTGTATCACCGAGATAGAATTAAGGCTCTTCCCTAAAGATCAGTTATCATATTTTTATCCTTTGAATTATGAAAACGATAAACGAAACAATGATAAATTGAAAAAAGCATTGGAAAACCTGGAGCTTTTACATCAGGGACTTGAGGTGGAGTTGGATAAAGTTTATGGCATACATTTTAAAGATGTCAATGGCACAAAAAGTATATCTTATCAGATCAAAGTCAAAAACAACGACGAAAATGATCTGTATATCTTAGATCCGGAGAAAATCGGTTCAGATCTTTTTAGACACTATAACAATACGATTCACTTTGAAGCATTGGATGGGCAAAGCGATGCCACCTGCTCTGATTATCCTGCAGTAGATAATCCACCGGATAGCAGTCAACATGCAAACCTTAACATGTATCAATGCCTGGCTTCCGGAGATTCCTGCTCGTTAAAGATCAATGTTGATCATTACTCAAACTTTCAAAATGGTCGATATGCCTTTTATCTTTGGTATTGCTCACCATTAGAGGCAATGGATCATAGCAAGATCATTTTAGAGGATGCCCGAATTTGGACCGGATGGATGTGGCTGCCATATTATGAAATGACGTATACGGGTGATAGCATTGCGCAGGTTATTGAAATGGAGCTTTGAGATATAACACCCACAACATCAATGGAACCCGTCAATAATTATAAATTATGTATCATAAATGAATAGCCTTAGATTTTTTCTTCCCCGATATATAGGCTAATACGAATTGTATTTATCTTCCCAGCGAATGATTCGCCATTTGCCGTCATTTCCTTTTCGAAAACGAAAATCCGCATTCCCGATCAAGGTTGTGTAATCTCCAAGTGTCAACTGATAACTTTTAGAAATATCGGCATAGTTTGCCAATTCAAACAAGGAATCACGCTCAGATAAGATCTCATCTCCCTGCATTTCATAAAATGAGCTGTCCAAAGTCGTTTGCCAGATAAGATCGATATAATTAAAAGCCGACAAAAAACGGCCTGTCGTCTTTAATTCTACAGAGCGCATCCAAGAATCGTAGTGCCCGGTTCCCGAACCCTCACCCGGCTGATAATAAACAAAAACAAATTCCGAATCAATGAGATTTGAATAGATAAGAGAATCACGATAAATATAAGCATACTTAAAGTTATGTAAGACATCTGCGGGTGTTGCCTGATCACTGCGATAAATAGAATTACCTCCATCAAGATTACCCAGTGCCGGGGCAAAGATATTATTGCAAGCGCTTATCGCCAAAAGTGATAAGACCAATAAAAAATAAACCGCAAATGTAAATCGCTTTAAACACATATGAGAATATACGAGGGAATTTAATACAGCACAAAGAAGAATTCCATATTCCATTATCATCTAAATATTGAGACAGCGTCTCAATTATATTCTTTTCATTGTCATAATTTTTTATTATATATTCTATTGAAATCAAAAGGAAGTAAATCATGTTTAACGAAAATGTTCTATTTGCACTTGGATTGACTCTTTTTGCCGGCTTATCTACAGGCATCGGTTCTCTTATGGCATTTATGTCAAAAAAATTCAATCCTAACTTTCTATCGGGTGCACTTGGCTTTTCCGCGGGTGTCATGATCTATGTTTCCTTTGTGGAAATTCTTGCTAAGGCCAAAAATTCTCTTTCTATGTCACTGGGCGACAAACCGGGATATATTTGGACAGTTATCGCTTTCTTTGCCGGTATTGCCTTAATCGCATTGATCGATAAACTGGTGCCGTCCTATGAAAACCCGCATGAAATCGGCAACATGGAAGTCAGTAATTTAAATAAAGATAAAATGAACGATAAGCGCTTACTCCGTATGGGCTTATTCTCAGCACTTGCTATTGCAATCCACAACTTCCCGGAAGGTCTTGCAACATTCATGGGAGCTTTAAGCGATCCTACTCTCGGTATCAGTATTGCCGTTGCGATCGCTATCCACAATATCCCCGAAGGTGTCGCTGTTTCCGTACCTATATATTATGCAACAGGAAGTAGAAAAAAAGCCTTCTGGTTATCATTTCTCTCAGGACTTGCAGAACCTGTCGGTGCAATTGTGGGATATTTCATTCTACGCTCGGTATTCAATGACACAACCTTTGGCATTGTCTTTGCCGCTGTGGCAGGTATCATGGTTTATATTTCTCTCGATGAGCTCTTGCCCACCGCTGAAGAATACGGTCGCCACCACATTGCCATTGGCGGTTTAGTCGGCGGTATGGCTGTGATGGCAATGAGTCTATTATTATTTGCGTAGAAAATCCTTTAATATTGATTAATTATTTTTTTCTCTTTACCTCTCGTGTTAATGACACTGAGATGTCATTGATTTTCCCCTAGCTTACCCTGTCGTTTTATATTTTAGCTATTCATCACTTTCTACCTTTGAGAAGCAGTTTAAGCTAATTATATTCATTCACTATGATGAACATCATTATCTGGACAGCTTCAATTATTCTTTTAATCATTTCACTAATCAAAAACCGTGAAAAAACTCTACGCGCTTTAAAGATCGCCTGGAAATCATTTTCTAATATTGTGTCGATCTTTGTCCTGGTATTAGCTTTGTACGCTCTTCTTATCACCTACATTTCACCGGAAAGCATTCAACAAGCCGTCGGCGTTGACTCTGGAATCATGGGGACTGTGATCGCTATTGGCTTAGGATCTATTTCTGTCATGCCGGGTTTTGCGGCTTTCCCTCTATGTGCGGCACTCTATACACAAGGAATTCCATTTTACATCCTTGCCGCATTTTCTGTTTCATTGATGAATGTTGGCGTGGTCACCTTCCCCATTGAAAAAAAATTCCTTGGGACAAGAGTGGCTCTTGTACGTAACCTGCTCGGACTTTTTGTTACCATTATAACAGTCATCATCGTTAAACTGGTATTCGGAGAGTAATATGAAAAGATCAAAGCTTATAAATTTCATTCTCGCGGGCACCTTTTTGGTCTTTGTTGCTTTATCTTTTCTTCTTGAATATGATAAAGGCGTACAAAGCGGTAAGGAGTTTTTCAAAATCATCATTGAAATGTTGAAACTCTTACCGCCGGCCTTCATCTTGATTGGATTATTCGAGGTTTGGGTCAGCCGCGAGACGGTAATTACTCATCTTGGTGAAGAAGGTGGTTTTAAAGCCTACCTTTTGGCCCTACTGTTGGCCGGTATTACCATTGGTGGACTATATGTTGCCTTCCCGATCTCTCAATCATTGTATAAAAAAGGCGCCTCTCTTAAGGTGATCTTTGCTTATCTGGGTTTTGCGGGTGTTTTTCGTATTCCCATGAACGTCTTTGAGATCTCCTGTTTGGGACTTCCCTTTACGATGACCAGATTGATGGTTACCATACCTATGTTTCTGCTGATCGGTATTGTTATGGGACATGTGTTAAAGAAAAAAAGCTTTTCTATTAAAGAATGAGTAATGACTGACCTTAATTACCACGTACTACATTCTGATTACTATTTTCTTCTTTCCTTGAAACGTCCCTCTCGCTATATTATATTAATAAACACTGATAAAATAAGGAATATCTCATGAAAGCATTACTCGTTGTTGATATACAAACACAATTTATTAAAGGTAGCCATGCTTACGAGGAAGAGCGTTTCATCAAAACGGTTAATCATACCATTGACACATTTCGCAAAGCGGGTAACCTGATCGTTTTCGTACATCATCTGGATAAAAATACCGCTCCGGAAACGCCCGGTTGGGAGTATGATGAACGTATCCATATGAACGACACAGACCCTAAAGTCTGGAAACGAAAAGGCAATGCGTTTGAAGGTACCGATCTGCGCGAGATACTGGATAAACATGATATCAATGAATTGACCGTCTGCGGACTGGTAACGCAAAACTGCATCCGCTCCACAGCTATCGGTTGCATAGAGGAAGGATACACCACCCGACTCGTAAAATATGGTACGACCAATTGGACTGATGACCCACAGAAAACGATTGATGACGTGGAAAAAGAACTGAGAAAAATTGGAATTGAAATTTCTTAAACATTTAACAAAAGATATTTAATTCATACAGAATTATTCACGATATACCTGTGGAATACATCCTGTTGATACTTTAATTATATTTTAAAATACTTTTGCATTTTATACGGTAATCCACTACACTACATTGCATGTTAAAAACAACACATAACACAGCGGTATAAAAGACGGGAGCGGTCGAAACCTTCGGCACGCATCTTGTCGCCCACTTCATTTAATCGATGGTGCACCATCGATATTATTGCATTATATAAATAAAATATCAGGCTTATGCTAAAGCCGATGTATTGTAAAAGGAGAAACAATTGAATTTTAACGATATTAAGATCATTAAAACCGACGACTCACATTTTAACGATATCATGACAGTCGAAAAACGCGCTTTCGGATATGATAAAGAGGCCAATCTGACCGCTGCCTTGCTAAAAGATAAAACAGGTGAACCAACTATTTCATTACTGGCTTATCACAAAGATAAGGCCGCGGGTCATATTCTTTTCACTCGCGGTTATGTTGATGAAATGACGACGGATCAACCCTTATTCCATTTTTTGGCACCCTTGGCGATCATTCCCGAATACCAGAAAATGGGACTTGGCGGACGTCTGATCAAAGAAGGCCATAAGCTTTTAAAAGAAATAGGTTCGCTTATGGTGTTCGTGCTGGGACATATTGATTATTATCCCAGACACGGCTATATCAATGATGCCGCACAGTTCGGATATTCACCCACCTACCCCATCCCCGAAAAGGTCAAGGATGCCTGGATGGTTCAATCATTGACAGGGGTAGAGTTTCCAATCAAAAAAGGACGGATCCTCTGCTGCGAGGAACTGAACCGGCCGGAGCATTGGCGGGAGTAAGCACATGAATAAAAACATCCCCTCTGAACCGGGATTCTCTCATGGCTTTACGTGCGCCTCATGTGGAAAGGAGATTTCTCCTTTGGCTTACGGTGGCCGGCATCGTAACCACTGTCCCCATTGCCTATGTTCTTTGCATATTGATCATAAACCCGGTGATAGAAAATCCTCTTGCCGGGGTATCATGAAAGCCATCGGTATCCATGTCCAGCAGAACGGAGAATGGTCCATCATTCACAAATGTTCTCAATGCGGCACAGTGAAAGTGAACCGGATCGCATATGATGACAACGAACTGTTGTTATTGACCATTGCGGCCGAGCCGCTGATGTCCCTGCCTTTTCCATCGAAGAATTTGATCGAAACACTGCAGAAATTGAGCATGGAAAAAGAAACGAATATACCGTAATGTGTTTAAGCTTCATTTAACGTGTCAATAGAATAAAAACAATTAATTTGGCAAATAACTGCTGTTTCCCTTAAATTGAATCATCATTTAAGGGAAACGGCATGAGCTATTATTTTAAACAGTACAGTAAGATCTGCCTACTATTTGTTTTATTGGCAGGATATTTAGCAGCCCAAAACGAAACAGCTGTCGATACGCTTGATAAAACGATGATCAGTGAAACAGAATTCATCGCCTTCTGGTCGGAATTCAAGGACTTTTGCCAGAGCAAAGACACGTCGCTTGCCGGGCGTTTTATAGCACCGACCGTTATAAAAACATACTTGCCCTATGAGCAGGGGGCTGTGTATGAAACACACGCTCTCGACGAGATCGTAAAAGCCATGAAAAGGCAAGAAGGACCTGGTTGCGTGCTGCCCTCGTGGCAACCCGAAATGGACAGTATTCAGATCGGCCATCCTTTGCTACGATACCTTGATCAACGAACTGCGCTTGAATGGGGCATTGGTCCATCCTATGAAGACCCTGAACATGTATACAATTATAGATACTTCATAGGCGGGCCCGTCAGCATATCTATATATTATTATTTCAAGAAGTTCGATGGACAGATCAAATTCTTCAAAAAACATCATGATGAATATTGAATATATTCCTTTTAATCATACTATATCCCGAAATATTATTCACTTGCAAATCATATATTGTTTCATTATTTTTTTCTAATAGAAATACAATAATGAAGTGACAGAGTGGAAATTTTATTTATTCTATAACTTTGTTTTATAGGACTTAAATGAAGTTATTTGGATTGAGAAATATAAAACTGTGAGGTCAATATGAAAAATTATATTCCTTTGAGCGGTTCAATGTCTGGTTTCATAAATAATCAGAAAACGTATAAGAATATCTTTAAAATTGATAATCCTTCAGCTTTAACTGAAATCGACAACTTCACTCAACCCCAGCCCCAATCACTACAAGAACTTACAAATGAAAAAACTGAAACCATTAAATTGTCTGTTGATGCAGCATTAAAACTTAATATACCCATCGGATCGACAGATAATAAGTTATCAAGAATTGTACTAATTCAAGAGTATAAAAAATTTAAAGAAATAACCAAAAACACTGAAACCGTTCATTATGGCATTGGCATAAGATGGATTATTAATATTCAAAAACTCTGCTCATCGGCAAATATTTCATCTTTGCCGATGGTTGCGGCATCAGGTCAATTTAATTATGTTAATGCTTCTGCTCGATTTGAAGTAAACGGCATATCATCACAAGAAATAACAAAATTAATTCCTGCGCCAAAAGATTTAACAACTGAAACTTTTTTTGAATTAAATGAAGCATTTATTGCAATAAAAGAAAAAATATGGGCTCCCGAAACAAGTATTACCCCAAAGATATTGGGAGTGTATGCGGATTATCAAAATGAGCAAACATCCCTGTTTGAAGAATCAATTTCAATAGCACACGCCTTGAATTGTATCGCCAAGGGTAAAAAACTTGAAAAAGCAACCTTGGGCATCACAGATAACTCTTTAATTGATCAAATTAAAGCAGTGTACATGGAAATTACCAACACAAACGAACTAAATAAAACTATCACCGAGGCTCAGAAGAGCAAAGCAAAAAAATATTTATCAATTATCCCATAATTCCTTTTTAATAAAACTGACACCTTCTTTAACACCAATCAATGATAGTCGGATTAAAATAAGTAATTTATTTTTTTAACAAAGGGTTGAAAACATTCAACCCTTTGTTATTGCCTATATTTTTCGTACGCGTTACTCGTCACGTCTTTAAGTTTTCACTTCCCTCACTACATCAATCACCATGACGTTTACCTAATGAATTGTGAGAACCTAACTCAATCTAAAAACTTCTTGTATTGTTTTACCATACTATTGTATATTAACACCATACATTAGAGGCGTATGAATACTTTAGCTCAAATACTTTCATCAAATACCCGTGCAGAATTCTTCCGTCTGCTTTTTGGACTGAACCAAAAAGAATATTATTTGAGAGAACTCGCAAAATGCTCCGGTCTTGCCATCGGTACGATCCAACAGGAAGCGTTGAAATTAGAAAATCTTGGTCTGATCCATAAACGCAGAGACGGCAATCGTACTTATTTTAGAGCAAATACAAATCACCCCATTTATATGGAAATCCACCGTCTTGTCCTTAAAACGACCGGACTTCGGGATGTTCTAAGATCATATTTGTCTGATAATACAATCCGGTTTGCTTTCGTTTTTGGATCCATTGCATCTGGGAATGAAAAACCCAACAGTGATGTAGACCTTTTTATCGTGGGTGATATTGGACTTAGATCTCTAAGTAAATATTTGCTGGAACCCAGTCAAACAATTGGACGAGAGATCAATTCATATACCATCAGCAAAAAAGAATTAACGGATAAGATCAAACAAAATGATCATTTTATATCAACAGTAATCAATTCACAAAAACTTTTCATCAAGGGAGACGAAAATGAGTTTAAGAAATTGGTTGAAAAATGGCTGGCTCAAGCCACATCAGACAAGTAAGCAGGAAATTGAAAATTTATTCAATATTGTAAAGCGTGATCTAGAGGATGCGCAAAGACCGGATATTTCTGCAGATTGGAAATTTGGAATTGCCTATAATGCGACATTAAAATTATGTACCATCCTTCTGTATATCAAAAATTATAAACCAGAAAAGTCCTATACCCATTATCGAACAATACAAGCGTTACCACTAATATTGGGTGAGGAAAGATCTGATGATACTGCTTATCTTGATGCATGCCGAGTAAAAAGAAATATTGTTGAATATGATTATGTGGGCAGTACATCGGAAACTGAAGCGGAAGAATTGATCAAGTTTGTGAAAGAACTTCGGTTTGAAGTTCAGATTTGGATAAAAAAACATTACCCGGAATATCTTTAAAGACCAATCCAGTCTTGAAATTTGATAAATATAAAAAAGGGGCCGGATATACCCGGCCCCTACATTTTACATCTTACGTTTAACGTTTCACTTCCCTTACCACATCAATCACCGTGCCATCCACCCATTTGATGGCGGCGACGACCTTATCACCCAATTCAGGCTTCTGCGGTTTTCCGCAAATGCGCTCGGCTTCTTCTTTGAGCTCTTCGATGGTCTTTAATGGCAATCCGGAATCCTTGACCTTATCGATCAAATCCTGGCGTTTCGGGTTGATCGCGATCCCGCGTTCGGTCACGATCACATCGACCAATTCGCCGGGCCCCACCAGTGTGGTAACCTCATCACAAATAATCGGAATGCGGTTTCTGAATAACGGCACCGGTAAAATGGTGCACTTGGCGAACAGGCAATTCTGCCAACCGCCGATACCGTGCAACATGTAGCCATCGGAGTGTGTGACAACATTACCGTTAAAGTTCACATCCACTTCGGTGGCACCCAAGATCATTACGTCCATCATGGTCGTAAAATTACCTTTGGCGTGATAATCGTAACAGTGGAAAATAGAAATATCGGGATGTTTCTGCCGGTTCTCACGCATAGAGCGTACCGCTTCGAGATCGAAGGTCTGAGCATCCAGCATATAATCCAGACAACCGTCTTCGAGCATTTTTGCCGAATACTGCGTGGATCCGCCGACAGCAAAACGTGCTTTGATCTGGCGTTCTTTTAACATCTTATGAAAATAAAGTCCGATAGCCAGCGAAGTTCCCCCGGCGCCCATCTGGAACGAAAATCCATCCTGTACCAAGCCGGCGGCATCACAAA
Source organism: bacterium (assembly GCA_963676395.1). Taxonomy (GTDB): domain Bacteria; phylum Fidelibacterota; class Fidelibacteria; order Fidelibacterales; family Fidelibacteraceae; genus M50B103. The sequence continues at coordinate 1,026,710 of OY781066.1, forward strand.
ATCTGGCTGTTAGTTCAGCTATTAATAAACGATCCGGACTCTTGGTGATCTGCGTGGTACCGGAGACGATCAGTTCGGGGATGCCGATTTTGTCCATCTCAACCACATAATCAACATAGTTACCGACAATCTGCATAGGGATAGCCGGAAAGGGAACTATATTATCCGAAACAACAATCACCTTATCGGCATACTGATAATCGGCCAAAGCATAACCCAAACCGCCACAGGCCGACGGGCCGTCCAGTCCGTGTCCGTTCCCAAAAGGATCCGCTGTGGGGGCTGCCAAAACCGCAATATCAATTTCCACTTCGCCATCCTGAATGGCCTGATAGCGACCACCGTGCGAACGAAGCACACCCATACCCTTCATTTTCCCTTCGGACGTAAAGCGGCCCAATGCTCCATTCATCGAACCTTCGATATGATGAACCACGCCACTTTCAAGGTGTTTTATAATATCTTTATGGCAAGGAAAAGATGCCGAAGGCAGCCAAACAAGATCTTTGACGCCCATTTCGGCGGCAATATCAAATACCTGATTAGCAATCAAGTCGCCATTACGTAAATGATGATGAGTGGAAATAACCATCCCGTCTTTCAATCCGGCCTTGATCAGTGCGTCTTTCAGGGAGTCAACCCGTTTATCTCCATCGGCCGGAAAATCTATTGCTGTGGTAATTGTGGGTGCGTGTTTTTTCCCACTTGGTCGATGTTTTCCAACGCCCATAAAGGGGACGACTTTTTCTCCATTGATCTCGGTCGGCACCATTCTACCAACTGCATTTTTGACCATTTTCATCTATCTGATCTCCTTTAAGGAATTATACTTCTTCCGCCAATTCCATCACACGAAGTGCACGCTTAACTACCGGCGGATCGATCATTTTTGATCCAACAGATACAACACCCAGCCCCTTGGCTTCGGCTTCTTTAAAAGCATCCACGATCTTCCTGGCTTTTTCAATTTCTTTTTCAGTCGGCGCAAAAGCCTCGTGAATTACCTTGATCTGCCTGGGATGAATACACCCCATTCCATCAAAACCAAGTGCCTTCGACGCCAAGACATTCTCGCGAAGCGCGGCCATATCGGATACATCCGAAAAAACCGAATCAATAGCTTGAATACCATTCGCTTTAGCCGCATTCACCAGCATACAACGTGCAAAGAAAGTCTCATTCCCGTCCTTGGTTCGAGGTGAGCCAATGTCCGCGGTATAATCTTCCAAACCAATGGCTAAACCAATCACATTTTTCGATGCGGCGGCGATCTCATAAGCTTTGATCACTCCTAAGGCCGATTCAATGATCGGCATGATCCAGACTTCATTTTCAATATTGTTTTTATCACGAAGGTCCTGAATACGTTTATCCACAGCCAATAACTGTTCGGGTGTTTCGCATTTTGGCAAAAGGATCACATTGGCATGATGCGGAATCACGGCATCCAGGTCTTTTAAACCACGCTCACCCTGATTGATACGCACCATACGTTCGGCACCATAAAAATCAACTGCTCGCAAAGAGTTACGAACCAACAATCTCGCTTCATCTTTTCTATCGGGGGCAACAGAATCTTCAAGATCAAGAATAATTCCATCACCACTATGCAAGCCGGCATTCAGCGCCAGCTTAGGCGTATTCCCGGGTAAATATAAACGCGAACGTCGCATTCTTTCACGGGCGGTTCCCGAAGTATTTTGCTCAAGCATTTCAGGTAAATATTCCACATCGGTATCAATCAATTTTTTAATACATGCTTCCAATCTGGCCGTAATAACATAATCGGGGGCACCGTTATCATCAATGGTAATTGAAGCGTGATCAATCGAAAAAGTGTCCAATACTTTGTTGATACTCTCTCTGATCAAATTTTCAAATAGAAGTTTGACCTTAGAATTGACGGTAATATCGCGACCGCCGCTATTTGCTAGCGACAGGCTTATCTTACAGTCTGAACGGTCAGCTCTTTCGTGTTGTCCGGCATACGCGATTTTCACATCAAGCTCCTTCACAATTAGTCATTATTATTACCATATAGATTACAAAAGTTTTACCTGATTGGGTATTTATTTTTCAATAAACCCAACTTTGCTCTAGAGATTCGAAGAAAAAGCAAGGGACATATCTCCAAAAATAAAAAATGGTGTTTAATACAAATACAAGCAGGGTATCCATTTAAGTCTTACGACCTCTATTTATAATTTTTATTAATTGCCAACCTCTTCTCCTCAATTATTAATTGAGTCTTGTTAATCTCTACTTTTTCCTTTATTTTTGTCTAGCATTATAAACAGCAGGCGGACTTGAGGTAATATGGAAAAACATAACATCACCATTCTCATTGTCGATGATACAGCGGCCAATCTACAGATCCTAACGTCGATCGTAACCAGTGAAGGCTATAACATACTATTAGCTCAAACCGGAGAAGAAGCCATAAAAATTGCGAATGATTATCATCCCGACATTATTCTTCTTGATGTAATGATGCCTCAAATGGATGGTTTTGCTGTTTGCCGCCAATTAAAAGCCAACCCTGCCACTCGCCCTATCCCGGTAATCTTTGTAACCGCCAGAACAGATGTTGAAGCGGTAGAAAAAGGTTTCGATGTTGGTGGTGACGATTATGTTCCTAAGCCATTTAATGATCGAGTGCTTCTTGCTCGACTCAAAAACCACGTAGAACGTTTTCAAAGAGAGCGTGAATTATCCATTAACCGCGAGCGTTTAAATACAGCTCTTGATGCTGCCCAAATCGGTTCGTTCACCATCAAATTACCGGAAAGAGATTGGATTCCCGATGAACAGTTACGACGCTTATTCGGTATTGAAAGCGATGAAAACAGCTATGACCTGAATACATGGTACGACCAGATCTTAGATAAAGACAAGGAAAATACCATTCTCAAGATCGAGCGTTGTATTGCAAAAAGCACATTCAGCAAATTTGAATTCCGCATTAAAAACAAACAAGATGACATAAAATGGTTTCGCTGCTCAATGCAGGTCTCCGAACGAAACGAAAAAGGAGAAGCCGTTCTACTGGTTGGTGTAAATGTAGATACAACCAAAGAGCAGAACATGCTTGAAACCATTCGCAAGCAAGAAGACACCCTGGCACAATCAAGAAAACTAAAAGCGATGGGACAATTAACCGGCGGTATTGCTCATGATTTCAATAACATGCTAGCCACAATTTTAGGTTTCTCCGAATTGCTGGCCGATGAACTTGAAGACAATGAAGAGCTGAGCTATTATTGTAAAAACATTACCGACACATGTGAACGGGCAGCCGCCTTAACAAGTCAGCTCCTTACTTTTTCCAGAAAATCCGGTAATATTACCACAGTTATTGATCTACACGCCCTAATTAAAAACACGCTGGAATTATTACGTCACTCAATTAGTAAGAACATTGAATTAAAATATGATCTGAAAGCAAATGAACATTTCATTCTTGGAGAAAACTCTCCTTTACAGAACATACTCCTGAACATGGGATTTAATGCTCGTGACGCAATGGGTGATAAAGGCTCTATCATTATCAGCACACAAAACGTAACCTTTAATGATGAAGAAGCCAAAAAAATGCCTATGGAGATCAACGCCGGTCACTACATTTGCATGGATGTACGCGATACAGGTTCGGGTATGAAAAAAGAAGTACTTGATAAAATCTTTGACCCATTCTTTACAACTAAAGGTCAGGGTAAAGGAACCGGTTTAGGATTATCATCCGCTTACGGTACTATTAACGCACATAATGGATCTATTCGTGCGGAGAGTGAAATTGGTGCTGGTACGGTTTTTCATATTTACTTTCCTCTCACGGATCTCAAACCGAAACAAGAAGTCCAAGCCGGTAAAGTTGTTAAAAGTGAAAATATTGAAGGTGGTTTGGTTCTTGTTATCGACGATGAAGTTGCCATTAGAAAGATGCTGTGCAAAACCCTCGAATATGTTGGTTATGATGTGATCGAAGCTAAAACCGGACGCGACGGTATAGATATTTACCAAGAAAAACAAGATAGTATTACAGCTGTCATTTTGGATGTGATCATGCCCGAAATGGACGGAGTTGCGGTTTATCGTGAACTCCGGAAGATCAACCCGGATGTTAAAGTGCTTATTTCCACCGGCTATGCCAGCAACAAACAAACTCTCGAACTGGAGAGCATGGGCGTTCTTGGCTTTTTACGTAAACCATATCGTCAAAGTGATCTTGTCTCAGCGGTCAATGCCATACACGAAGACAAACTATTACCTGAAAATGACAAATACAGATAAAGAAAAACTCTCTTTAAACGAAGGCCGTTTATCATTATTCGGCAATATCCTTCTTTTTGGGATAAAGCTTTGGGCCGGTTTAAGCTCAGCATCTTCCGCCCTTATCGCCGATGCATGGCATACCTTATCGGATTCAATTTCTTCATTGGTGATCATTATTGCCGCAAAAATATCAAATAAAAAGGCTGACAAAGAGCACCCTTTTGGTCACGGTCGTGCCGAATTGATTGCCGCTCTGATCGTTGGTGTTTTACTATGTATGATCGCTCTGGAATTTTTCATTGAAGGTATTCATCGTCTCGGTGAACAACAAGAAGCGCAATATGGCATTCTTGCGATTGTAATTACCTTGGTTTCCGTTATTGTAAAAGAACTCATGGCACAATATGCCTTATTTGCTTATCGCAAATGCGAATGCCTCTCACTCAAGGCTGATGCTTGGCATCATCGTTCAGATGCTATTTCTTCATTGGTTCTGCTGGTAGGTGTGATCTTTGGTAGAAGTATCTGGTGGATGGATGGTATATTGACTTTGATTGTCTCTGTACTCATTACTTGGACAGCCTATCATATCATTCGGGATGGCGTTAAACCTCTGATGGGGGAAGCACCGGATGATGAAATGCTGACCTACATTTCAAATACTTGCGACCAAATTTTAAATACCCCCTGCGATGTACATCACTTACACCTGCATCGTTACGGAGATCATATTGAGATTACCTTTCACCTTCTTCTTCCACCTGACATTTCCTTAAAAGAAGCACATGATCTAATCACGAAGATCGAACATCATTTACGAAAAGATAAAAATATTGAGGCAACCATCCACCCTGAGCCACATGCGCCGAAGGAAAAACAATCATGAAAATTAAATTTGACATGATCGGGCTTTTTGTATCTGATTTAAAAAGATCGGTTGAATTCTATCGTGATGTTGTTGGGTTAGAGATCGACTGGACAGGTGAAAGACCTTATGCCGAATTCAAGCACGAAGGTATACGTTTCTCGATGTTTGAACGCAAAATGCTCCCTGATTTACTTAAACAAGAGCCTACCTTTCCATGCGGCTTAAATGGCACATTTGAATTGGCATTAAATGTCGGAAAACCAAAAAATGTTGATATTACTTTCGAATCTATGGTCGCTAAAGGTGCTAAATCTGTATATACCCCCCGTAATGAACCATGGAACATGCGATCTGCCGTCGTGTTGGATCCAGATCACAACATAATTGAAATTGCATCTGATTTCTGGAAATAATCATAAATAAATTTATTAATTCATCAAATAAAAAAAGAGCAAATGATAACACTTGCTCTTTTTTTTATTAATACAAATTTTTGTCAGCGCACATAGCGCAGCGAACTATTTTTCTTCCATCATTTCAATTAAGTAAGACTCAATTGTTTTTCTTGTTATCTCTTTTTCATCAACTTCCTTAAGAAGAGAGATCTGTTTACTTAATATAATACTTTCATCCATTTTTTTGACAACGATATCATAATAACCGATTTCTCCGTCAACCGCTATATAATATTTACCCGTATAGTTTGCCTTCAATCTTAAAAGTTGATTTTCAGTTGACTCCATTACCTCAAGTGAATCAACACTTTTTGAATATCTCAATTTATGGCCCAAACTGTCATACAGAGCAGCGATGGCCTCCATATTAGACATCACATGAAAGTTATAAGTGGAATCTTTTTTAGCAGAAAATTCGAATATATCCCTATCATGGTAACTTAAAGAATGTGATTGTCTGGCATCTAAAGTGATTGTTGTGGTATCTACAGTAACACTATCAATTTCATAACTATCTTTTTCCATATAGTTTAGCCAACTATCGCGGGGAAGACTTCCAATATATTCTTCAAATTTTGCTTCGATAGATAGTCCAGGTATATCCAAATGATCATCCATAATCTGATACAACAATGATAATTCGCCATCACTACTTAGATCATATGCCACACCAAAAGTATCGGTCGGCAATAATGATGAAAGAAGCTCCACTCCTACTACGCTAAGATATAAAGAGTCTTCGGAAACGATAATATCGGAACCCATTCCCACCATACCAAAAATTGGAGATGATGTTAAATTCATATATAACGCCAACATCTCATCATTAACTTCCATAACAGGACTGGAATAATAATTGTCAAATCCCGGATAAAAATTAATTACATCGGTTTCGTAACCAGTTTCGTAACCTCGTAGAATCTTCACCGTCAATGAAGATAACGCCCATTTGCCTTTAATGGAATTTCCATTTTCAGGAACCACCATACAACTAGCAATTAATACAACCAACAGTAACATACTTAGTTTTTTCATATTTAATCCTTTTGTTTATTACAATTCAGTATAATATATAGTGATATTTCATAATTTCAATAACTTTTTTATAAATATCATACAACAATCCAAAGTCATTGTAATGGTGAAAAATATAAATCTTCGAAATAAGCTAAAATATTTTAACGAGAATATTATTCCCAGGTACGTCTTGTATGAAATGATTCATATTCTTTCTTGTCGGCCTCGGGAATATTTAAGAGAGGAAATTTTCTTCGAAGATAATTGGAAAACATATAATCCAAATCCGGATTATCTTCAGGAGAGAATCCCATAACCTGCTCCCAAACATCGGCATCTTCCATACAAAAATAAATAAACAAATCTTCACCGCCATATTTTCGCAAACAGTTATATAAATGCTTATAAACCTTTACTCGCAATGGTTTAAAATAGCGCTGTTTATTATCATTACCGCGAATCATTTCACCGTCTAGCAGATCAGTCTTAGGGAATTTATCTCTTACCTTGTCTGCCATTTCGGGCGGAAAACGCAAAGATCCAATGGATATCCAGGCAATACGTGAGGGATCGGCATGCATAAACAAATCTCTGACCAATTCTTCATAATCCTTTTCCCAATCTTCATAGATCAACATGGGGTCAAAATGAAAACCTGTCATAAACCCGGCTTTTTGTACTTTTTCCAATCCCATCATGCGTTGTTCAAATGTTGCTGCTCTAAATTCATGTTTACTAATACGATCCAGAGGATTCAGCGACCAGGAAATCACAGTGCGACCTTTATGCTCGCTTCCCAGCAAATGGTCTACTTTATCTGATTTTGTTTTAAGTTCAAGGATCATATTGCTTTGTTCGGCAGCGTAATCTATCAATTCGGGACCCGCTTGTGCAATATCATCAATAGCCAGGCTATCAGCCAGCTCTCCCGTACCAACGCGAAAAAATCGTCTCGGTTCTTGAGAAATTCTCTCACTTATCATCGTCTTAAGATCATCAAGATTGGAAAAAACAGTCAACAAGGGATTATTTAAATAATACTGTAAAATACAATAAGTGCAGTCGAAAGGACAATTGGTTGCCTGATGTAAGGTCCAGTAATTACAACAGATATAAGGCTCTGCCGTACCGGGGCAGACTTTAAAATGCTGACCTTTAGCGAGCGTAATAAATACATTATGCTTCCCACTTTTACTCTCTTTTTCAAACAAGGCTTCCTTTGCTTCCTCGGTATCGGGGATTATGACCTCTTCCGCTCGGGGATAAGCCTTCCTAAAGCGCTGAGCCATGATAGTATTTTCACAACCTTGTGTTAGATATATGATCATAATTATTTTAACCAAACATTATTACCGCCCAATACTTCCCGAAGCTTATCAATCATTTCGGGGGCGCCGTTTATTCCAAAACCGGCAATAAAACTCATGGGATCTCTCTGATCCGGATAAGTCAAATGTATATATAAACGCTTGTTTCCGGGATATTGCTTAATAATATCCTTGATCTGTTTTTGTTTAAAATCAAAAGTATCATCTTGTGAAAATCGCACATGAACAGTTTTGATCATTTTTTCACGCAAATTTGATAAAGGCATCGCAGAATTCATAAATACTGTAACTTGATTATCACGTTCACGGTCGATCTTCAAGGCACCTTCTATAAATACCCTTGAATCTTCCTTGAGTAATTCTTTGTGATCGTTGAAAGATCTAAAAGCAAGAACAGTAAGTTGATTATTCAGTGATTCCAATTGAAATCTTGCGTAGGGCTTGTTCTTTTTATCGTAACCCACCATAAAGCTTTTTATTAAACCACCGATCTTGATCTTTTCCGGAAGTGGCCCGTCTAGATCACTTAATACCTTTTCATTTGAAAAAGCTTCTAGCTCATCGCGATATTTTTCCAAGGGATGACCGGTTAAATAAAAACCGATGAATTCTTTTTCTTTTTCCAGCTTTTCCTGCTCATCCCAATCAGGAAGTTCTTCCAAAGTAGGTTCATTAATAACTACCTGGCCGGTCGCAGCCCCAAAAAGTGAAACCTGAGCAGCCTGTTTTTCTTCCTGGAAACGCTGTCCATATTTAATTGCCAGATCTATGGCTTTAAATTTTTGAGAGCGATTACCTTCCAACTCATCCATAGCTCCGGCATAGATCAGTGCTTCAAATGTTTTTCGGTTTACCGTTCGCAGATCAACTCGGGAAGCCAAATCAAAGATAGACTTGAATTCATCACCTTCTTGACGAGCGCGCGCAATCTCAGCCGCTGCTTTTTCACCAATACTTTTTAAAGCTGACAGTCCGTAGGTAATATCACCGTCCAAGACTGAAAAATAGGCTGTAGAGGTATTAACATTTGGAGGTAAAACTTTCAGATCAATATTTTTTGCCTCGTTTACCAACTCAACAACGCGCTTGATCTCACCACGCTCTGATGTCAGGTTAGCTGCCATAAACTCTGCAGGATAATACGCTTTAAGGTAACCGGTTTGGTAGGCAATATAAGCATAAGCCACAGAGTGACTTTTATTAAAACCATAATTCGCAAATTTAATCAAAAGGTCAAAAAGCTCTGTCGCCTGTTTTTCTGTCAAGCCGCTTTTTTTACAACCATCTTTGAATTCCGCTCCCATCTTTTCCATCACTTCGAGCTTTTTCTTGCCCATAGCTCGGCGTAACATATCCGCTTTAGACAGAGGGAAGCCCGCAAGATCGGAGGCTACACGCATCACCTGTTCCTGATAAACAATAATGCCATAGGTAGGTTTAAGGATAGGTTCCAGGAGCGGGTGTAAATATTCGAGTTTTTCTTTGCCATGTTTACGACGAATATATGTAGGAATATTCTCCATAGGACCGGGACGATATAAAGCATTCATCGCAACAAGATCATCTAAGGCCGAAGGTTTCAACTGCTTGAGGTATTCCCGCATACCACCGGATTCAAACTGAAACAAACCAAATGTTTTACCCTCTGAAAACAACTTAAAAACCGCTTCATCATCTAAAGGGATCTTATTGATATCAAATTCAATCCCTCGCATTTTTAATAGATCAAGTGTGTGTTTCATCACGGTTAATGTACGCAAACCCAGGAAGTCCACTTTCAACATACCCACCTGTTCCAAACAACCCATATCGTACTGAGTGGTCACATCATCACGAGTAGATTTGAACAGTGGAAGATAATTCATCAGATCGTCGGGAGCAATTACAACACCGGCAGCATGAATACCAACCTGGCGATTCATGCCTTCCAGCACATTGGACATTTCCCAAAGCTTTTCATAGTCTTCGTTTTCATGAATAAGTGTTTCAAGATCTTTATTCAGTTCTTCGGCATCTTTAAGTTTTTTTACTCCTTCGGGAATAGCTTTAGCAAACTGATCACCCACCGAGTATGGCATGCCCATGACCCTGGCAATATCTCTAACAACCGCTTTAGCCTTCATCCTCCCAAAGGTAATGATCTGAGTCACCGAATCTTCACCGTAAAAATCTTTAATATAATCAATCACCTCGGGACGGCGTTCATAACAAAAATCAATATCAATATCAGGCATGGTAACACGCTCTGGATTCAAAAAACGTTCAAAAAGCAGATCATAATCCAACGGATTGATCGTAGTAATATCCAAAGCATAGGCTACAATGGAACCGGCAGCCGACCCACGACCCGGACCGACCGGGATATCATTATTTTTTGCCCAACGAACAAAATCCTGAGTAATCAAAAAGTAACCCGGAAAACCCATTTTCTTAATAACTGAAAGTTCGTAATCTGCTCGTTCCTTGACCTCATCACTTAGATCTTTTGAGATCTTTTCTCGCAATCCCTCATAAACAAGAAATCTTAAATATTCATCGGGATCATCTGTCCCGGCATCCTTGGGGATAGGGAAATTTGGCAAATGGTAAATCGTTTTTTCGGGTAAGGGATTAAAATTACATTGATCAGCAATTTTAACGGTATTTTCCAAAGCCTCGGGGACATCTTTAAAAAGCTCTGCCATTTCTTCATAGCTTTTATAATAAAATTGATCATTGGCATAGCGCATACGATGTTCATCTGAAATATTATTTCCGGTACCAATACACAGCAAGGCATCATGTGCTTCGTAATGATCCTGTTTAGCATAGTGAGAATCATTGGTACAAATCAGCGGAATACCGGTTTCCTGAGAGATTTTGATAAATGCATCGTTGACAATGTCTTCTTCGACCATACCGTGACGTTGTAATTCAAGGTAAAAACGACCATCAAAAATCTCATTGTACTCCAATGCAATCTCTTTGGCTTCGTCGTAACCTTTCTTGCGTGCAGCAACGGCAGCTTCACCCTTAATACAAGCTGAACAAGCAATAATACCTTCGGAATATTTACGTAACAATTCTTTATCAACACGTGGTTTATAGTAAAAACCTTCCAGATAACCATAAGATGATAGGCGGATCATATTTTTATAACCTGTCTCGTTCATCGCAAGAACAACCAGGTGAAAATATTTTCCCTCATCTTCTCTAATGCTGATTCTATCGTGACGAGAACCCTGAGCAACATATAATTCACAACCATATATAGGTTTTATATCATGTTTCTTGGCTTGATTTGCCAATTCAATAGACATGAACATATTGCCGTGATCAGTGATCGCCACAGCAGGGAAACCCATTTCTTTTGCGTTTTGAACAATAGTGGAGACCTTTTGAGCCCCATCTAAAGTGGAATAATCGCTATGTGTGTGAAGATGAACAAAATTCGCCATAAGTCGCCGGAAGTTTAGCATTAAAAACAAACAATTCGAACTCAAATGTAAGCAAGAGGAATTAAAAGGCGAAAGGATTTCTTGGAATAAAGGATGTTTTTTTAGCTGTACTAAAAAATAATTTGCTCCATAATATTTAAAGTGTAATAAATCAAATTTTCCTCAGCCAGAAAACTTAACAAGCCATATTAAAAACTATTTATTTTGTGACTATTTAGTGTTTTATTTATTCACTGGTACCCAAAGAGTTAAAGCCATCACCATCTAAAGCATTAATACTTCGTTGCCTTTTGTAATTGTTGATCTTTAATGATAAAGACAAAGATATCTTTGGGATTGCACTGGAACTTTCAGTATAGGTATATGTCGTTGGTGTGTAGTATTCAACTTTAGTGGAGCTTAAGCCCAAAAAATTACTGGCAGATAAGCTGGCAGATAACTTACCTTTTAAAAAATCGTGACTCAAACTAAGGTTGGGCATTAAACCCATTGTAAACGAACCTTGGAGCGTTGTGATTTTCGGCATGTATATTAAAATGATTTGAATGCGGGTTTTTGTTGGCAAAACAAATGAGCTTCTCATATTGGCTGAGTAGCTCATTGTCTCTTTTGAGATATCTTCACCCAACAAGGTCCCTTCAATTTTATGATAATATATATTTCCCGACACATTAAGCCTCCACCAGGAAAAAAGATTTAAATCTACCATCGTATAAACACCTAAAGACTGATCTTTGCCAACATTTTCGTAGCGGCCCAAAATAACATTTTCATCTTCTTGATAGAGGGTTTGAATTCTTTCAACCCTATCGCTATTACGGCTATAATAGGTATTTAATGAGAGTGAACATTTTTTAAAACTCTTTTGAATACTTAAAGAATATAAATCAATCATTTCCGATTTTAGCGCCGGATTACCAATACTGACATGATATGCATCCTGCCAAGTATAAAACGGTTGCAACTGATAAGCAGATGGACGTTCAATCCGCCTTGAATAGGATGCCATTAAATTTATATCACCGGGTAAGAGGTAAGATAAATGCAAACTTGGAAATACATTTAAACTATCAACAACAAATACAGAATCAACGGCATCACTATTGATCTCTCGATAAGTATATTCTGCACGAATTCCGGGCTGAAAACCCAATTTCCCAATTTCTGTACTGTAAATACCAAAAGCTGACATGGTATTTTGTTTATATGCCGTCAGATTAGAAAACTGTTCTTGTAAAATATAATTTCTTGTAGAAGCCTCATAATCATAAACGTTTTTCCCGTCACTTTTCCAATTAAAATTTACACTGGCTCCTGTCTCGAAATATGAACTACTTCTTAAAGGGCGCTTATAATTGAACTTTCCATTAAGGCTGCTCGTGGGCCCCAAATCAATTGACCATTTTCCTCCGGTCGTATCTCCAAATTCATCAAGCAAAATATTTCTTGTTTCCCTGTTCGAATTTTGCTCTGAATACGATGCGATAAATTTCATTTGATGCTTAACAGAGGAAGATTTTCTTTTTACATCTGTCGTTGTAGATTTTGAATTATTGTTCTTTTCTTTTTCTGGAAAGGTATGCGAATAATCCACGACTGCATTAAAGATCATGCCACGACTCAAAGAATTATCATAATTCATATAATTTTGAGTGTTGAAAACCGTTCCATTTATAGGATCTTTATGAATTACAGTAAAATCTCTCATATAAGATCTTACTGAATTCCGGGGACTATAATTCGTTGAGAAACCTATGACATCATTTTTTGTGAGATGCCAATCTAAACCACCTTTAATGCCTCCACCATAGCTTTTACTCTCCCTAATACCCTCAGAAATATTATTTACCGTTGTGTCGGCCAAATACAAATAGTGATCTCTAAAAGAATCCGATAGATTTTTCCCTAATCTATAATCCAAGGAAAGGTAAGTCGAGATCTTTTTATTCCGATAACTTAACAAAGCCGTGCCGCTCATATTGTTTGTGCCCCCCCTTAATGAAGCCAAGCCACTAATTCCTTTAAGTTTATTGCGCTTTGTTACAATATTAATAACACCGCCTCCACCTTCGGCTTGATATTTGGCCGAAGGGTTAAGCATAATCTCAATATTATCAATTAAATCTGCGGGGATGGTCTCAAGAGCGTTTTGAGGTTCAAGTATAGATGGACGCCCATCTATCATCACCGTAAAGCTTGAGCTGTTCAGTAATTTTACTTTCCTGTCAATATCCACGATCACAGTGGGGACATTTTCAAGAATATCAATCGCTGTACCACCTCGAGCCGAAGGGAATTGCGTTGCGTCAACCACCTGCTTATCAATTTTATAAGTGATCGCTGCTTTCTCTGCCTCGACAATGACATTCTCCATTTCCACCAAGGCAGGATTTAAATGAATAGCACCTAACTTGACTTTTTCACTGTCGACAATAATATTATCTACTTGTTTTTTTTCATAACCCATGTATGAAATTACAAGATAGTATTTACCTTCAGGTAGATTAAATATGCGGAAACAACCATCAACACCTGACATGGTTCCGGTTTTAATTGTTTCACTTTCTTTTTCATAAACCGCTATATTAGCAAAATCTAAAGCTTTTTTCGTTTTATTATCTTTGACCACACCAGAAAGTGTCGCAGCTGACAAAACAGAGACACTTATGAGAGCAAATATAAATAAATTTTTAATCTTCATACATTTCCATATACCTACCAAAATGATTACTTTACAACAACTGACTATTTAATTTAAAAACATACTAATATCATACCTAACAAAAATAATATTTGTTCCTCGTAAATACACGTAATCTCGACAACCAACTTCCAATTATAAACCGGATCTGTTTCTATCTTCTTACTTCGAGCTTCCGAATTTATCTTGTATATCCTATTTTAAACAACTATTTTAATCCTTCAAAAAATTAACTATTGCATACCCGCTCAAACGATCCTTTAGGGAGGGAATCTTATGAAACGTTTTGCAAGTATAGACTTTTTACGTGGCTTTGCCATCTTCATGATGCTTATTTTGCATATGGTCAGTCATATTATCGATGTTGACACGCTAACGGCTGATATGTCACAAGTCAAATTCATTGAATTATTTCTCATGATCTTACTACCCTTTGGCGGTGGCCTGGCAGGTTTTTTTCTTATGGTATCTGCTATGGGAAATACGGTCAGCATGGAGCATGAGTTACAACGCAATACGGCAGGCAATGTTGTTGCCACCCGGCAGGTTGTCGGTGGATTAATTCTCCTCTTTTTTGCCATGTTGGTGGAGGGTTTGATCGGTTACCATGGTGCGGTAGGCGAAAACATCCATGAAGCATTGATGGCCGCCTCAAACCCTGCAATTGGCACTCACTCCTGGAGTTGGGATATTGCCACTTGGCGTTTTAATCACTTCGAAACCATCCACACCATTGCCTGGGCGATCATTATCAATGGCTTGATCCACGGCATTTTGAGCTCAAAAGAAAAATATCGCGACAAAACAAAGCTTATACGTACTTATATCATTATGGCTATCGTTGTATTGGTTCTTACACCGCTTATCTGGGGACTTGTAAAAGTTATTTCCCCCGGTTATCCCGCTCATCTTGGAAACTATTATCATTCGTATCCTCGTATTGGCGTTGATCCTTTCGGTCGCTTTGTTGCGGTTTTCTTTTTACAACCTCTTGCGGGATACCCCGAACCGCTCTTTCCCTATCTTGCAGCATCCTTTATTGGGACGATCTTCGGCATTTTCTTGACCATGCCAAAAGAACAACGAAAAGTAAAACTCTTTACAAAAACAACCCTGCGTATCGGCGTAATCATGTACTTGATTGGACTCGCAGGTCTCATCGCAAATATCATTTATGTTATCAACACAAAAGGTTTTGATGCCGGCTTGGATGTTTACATGCATATCTGGGATCATCGTGGATGGGTGCCCGAATTACGCGGCACACCCTGGCTGGGATGGTATTTCCAGTTCATGATCCTGAATGGTATGGGCATCCTTATTATTATGAGTATGCTTCGAATGGTTGAATTGCGGGGAATTGCCAAAGCATTTGGAAACAAAACACGCTTTATACGTCGATTTGGCTTTGTTGCATTTACCAACTACACAATACAATTCATATATTACATTGCGGCTTTTATTGCCGTAGACTGGGTCTTTGGTAATGTATACGGACCAAATGTCGGTCTTTGGGGTGAAACCATTTTGACTATTATCATCGGTATAAGTATGATGTATCTTATAAATATTCTTTGGGAAAAAGCACGTTTTGCCGGATCGCTTGAATGGATGGTTAAACAAACAAATTATTTGTTCAATCCTGTACGTCGCAAAATTCTTAAAGAAAAAGGAATTAAGTGGTATCAAGCAGGTCTTCTTAATGTAAAAGACGGTCTTTATGATGCTAATTGGGTCAATATTGTAGAAACCCATGAAATAGATCACAGTAAGGGTGAGGAATCTATTCTTGCAAGAAAACTTGCGCAAGTTGGTATCGTTTTCCCTTTCTACGCATACGTGAGTTACTTTATAGCAAAATTAGCCAAGAAAACCGAAGGTGAAACAAAAGAATATAAACATGCTATTATTTGGACAACCGTCATCATTATTATCGTCACACTCTTTCTTTTGGCTTCTTTCTTTATCTCACCGGCCACATTGGGTATTAGCTTATAAATTCTTTTTATAAACAAAACAGCCGTCATGTATTTGGCGGCTTTTTTACTTTGTTCAATTCTCATTTGCCGGTTTTAAATCTCTGATGACCGTTTACCGTTCACCGGCAACCGATTTCTTGCTTCCGACTATTGTTTTCTGTAACTTAAGTCATGAGAAAAATATCCTTCGTATCAATATCTATCATTTGCACCCTCCTTGTTTTGCTGATCGGCTGTGCCGCCGAAATGGCTCCGGGCGGGGGACCCTCCGATAAGACACCACCTGAACTTATATTACAAAACATATCTGATGCATCCGTCAATACTGACCCAAAACAAACATTTTTGTTTACGTTTTCTGAAAAGTTGAATTCTGATGTTATTAAAAGAAACGTAAGCCTTTTCCCAATAAAAGAAAATGTCTTTGATGTGAGTTATCGAAATAAAACCATTGCAATTTCACCTGTCCAAAGCTGGGAAGACAGCACTATTTATACATTGATCTTTGAAAAAGGGATAAGTGATCTACGCTCAAATGCTCTTAGGGCGCCAATTCAATTTACTTTTTCCACCGGAGATCAAATACCCAAAAACATGATCAATGGAAAAATATTTAATCTCCCATCAAACAAAACCGCTAAGATCTTTTTAAGCCGTGTGGTCCAAAACGCTCCCCAAATTATTTCAAAGCCGGAATATTTTACTCAAAGCGATAATGAAGGAAATTTTTCTTTTTCATATATGCCGGCAGATACCTTTTATATTGCGGCTTATATAGATGAAGACAATAGTAACAGTTATAAAGAAACCTTTGACTTCCCCTGCATTCCCGAATCAGAATATATTATCCCGGACACATCCGGTAATACTTTTCGCCTTCAAGCCGTACCCGATAATTTTGCACAAGCCAGGTTGATACGGGCGCAAAGCATATCCCCTTGGGAAAGCGAATTGTCATTTTCAAAAATTCTCTCAGATAATACATCAAAAGAAAATATCACACTTGAGGGCATGTCGATCGACACAATAATAATTAAAGATAAAACTATCTCGCTCTACCATGCAGAAGCGAAAGATAGTCTTCTAATAACATATTCAGGGTTAAATGACCAATTAAATGTTGAACTTGACGACAGTAGCTTTTATATCATGATCGAAAAATGGGAAAACGATTATTATCAGTTTAAACAAATGGAGACTGCATTAAGAGTATATCCTCACCTTGGCTTAAAAAAACTTTTAGGAACTTTCCAATCTCAAGATACTACAGAAATTTCCCTGACTGAAACCTTACCGGGTTTTTATTCATTACCCGAAGTAAAAAAAGAGAAAAAAGGAAAACTTATTCTGGATCTTTCGAAGAATATGGTCCAAGAAACCTCAAGCTCCGACAGTATATATAATATTGATCTCAAACTGCCGACGAAACCAGAATATGGTCGCGTATTGGCTTATTGCCAAGAAAAGCAAAACCCTCATGTCCGGTTTGTTCTGGAAAACAAAAAACAAAAATACGAAACAATAGCAAACGGTCAAGATATTCTATTTAATGAAGTTTTGCCGGGAACATATACACTAAAATACTATGTTGATAAGAATGCCGATCTAAGGAGAAACTATGGATCTTTAACTCCCTTTAAAAGCCCGGAATTCTTATTCTTTCTTGATGAAAATATTGATGTAAAAGCACGTTGGGATACAGAGTTAACCGATCCATTCAAGATTGAGATTGAAAACAAAAAACAATAGAATTATATTACACGGCTATAAATATTAATGAGGAAAACATGAAACACTACTATAGTGTCATTCTCGCCGGCGGCGTTGGAAAACGCTTTTGGCCTTTGAGTAAAAAAAGTCATCCCAAACAATTATTAGATATTGTTGGTTCTAAAAGTATGATCAATTTAACGATTGATCGATTAAAAACACTAACGCCTTTAGATCATATATTTATTATGACCAATGCAAACATGGCCAAAATGATCCTTGCACAAAACGATGAACTTAGTTATGACAACTTTATCATCGAACCATCGGGCAAAAATACAGCACCGGCAATTGGTCTGGCGGCACACCATTTACTAAAAAAAGATAACCGTGCCATCATGGGATTATTTCCTGCTGATCATTTGATTACTGATATTGATAATTTTAATAAAACCGTTTCTTCGGCTATCAAAGCTGCCACAATACATGAATCACTATTTACTTTTGGAATAAAACCCACATATCCTGCCACAGGATACGGTTATGTACAGGTAGATAAAGACATAGAAATAAATGTATCTCCGGGAACCAGTGACGCACAAATCTTTAAATCAAAAACTTTTGCAGAAAAACCAGATATTAACACCGCAAAACTTTTCCTGAAATCAGGAGAATTCTTCTGGAACAGTGGCATGTTTGTGTGGAAAGCTCAAACCATTATAAATAAGATCAATAGATACCTCCCGGAAACTGGCGATATTCTTAAAGACATATCAAAGCTCATCGGCCAGAATAACTACGAGAAAGATGCAAAAAAATTGTGGAAAACGATTACACCCATATCAATTGATTATGGTGTGCTTGAACAATCTTCACGAATTAATGTTGTAAAATCTGATTTTGACTGGAATGATGTTGGTAGTTGGGACACTGTTTATAAGATAGAAGATAAAGATAAAAACAAGAATGTTTTTAGATCAAAGGGCTTAATGCTTAGATCAAGTGGAAATTATGTTTACAGTAATGATCTGAAAATCTTTGCATTGGGTGTTAAAAATCTTGTGATCGTTGAGAGCGAAGGCGCATTGCTCATTATGCCTCGTGCTGAAGCGGAAAACATCAAAGAGATTGTTGATTCTCTGCCCGTAATTGGCGAAGAGGAATTATTATAATGAAAGCAAAAACCATACTGGAACATATCACAAAATTTATGAAAGAAAATGATTTTGATGTAGTTTTTGGGAGGGGTGCCTTTACCGGCGGACATTGTATTATAAATGAAAATCGTGTTATTGTCGTTAACAAACGTGTTCCGGCCGAAGAACAGATTCGCGTGCTTTCAATGGTTATACATGAATTAGATATGGATTATTCAAATTTACGTAAAGAAGCTAAAGAATTTGTGGATAGGTTTGTGCAATAGTTTTATTCAAAACTATAATCTTGAATTTTAAAATATCGGGGTGCAATAAATTTGTACCCTTTTTATTTTATTAAAAATCCCGGATCAATAATAAACCGGATGCTGCATATCCGGCCCCTATGTAATACACCCGCTTATTATATAATAGAAATTATTCTTTCGCTTTAAAAACCCGAACGCGCCTTCACCAGCTTCTCGGGATAATTTGTAAAAAATCCATCTACACCGTCAACATATAAGATCTTGGCTACCTTGGGGTCATCAACCGTCCACACATAGACCTTTAATCCATAATCGTGCGCCAGGTCTATCCACTTTTTCTTAACGGTCCGTACATTATAATGAACAGCAATGGGCTGAAGCACTTTTACTCTTTTCTTTATTTTCTTAGGCCTTCTGTTGTACAAAAGCGCCGTAGATATTTCGGGACAAATTTCATGAAAGCGTTTTAATTCTTTGTAATTAAATGAGGAAATAAAAAAATTCTCTGCCTTCCATTGCCCGGTTCGTATCGCATTTTGTATAAGCATTCCGGTCGGAACGGACGTTTTCTTTGATTTCAATTCAATATTCAAATCAATATTAGCATCAAGGTGTACCAGCATTTCTTTAAGGGTAGGAATTGTTTGCCCTTTGCCCGCATCTAATTTTTTCAAACCGGCTAATTTCCGCTTTTTAATTTTACCTTTAGCGCCCGTTATCCGCTTCAATTTGCTATCATGAAATACCATAATTTCACCGGATTTACAAATTTGGACATCACATTCAATTGCATCCGCCTTTTCTTCAACAGCCTTGCTAAAAGCCACTAAAGTGTTTTCCGGTTCGCTACCTGAAGCTCCACGATGTGCAATAATTGGGATTTTATGCATAACCGTTCGGGTTTTTACTTTGCCAGTTCCATGAATGCTTTACCATATCTTCGAGATTATAACTCGCCTCCCATTTTAGCATTTTTTTTGCTTTGCTAACGTCTGCATATGAACTTGCAATATCTCCGGGACGTCTTTCAATCAATTTATATGGTATTTTTATGTTATTTACTCTCTCAAAAGCATGCACAACTTCCAATACGGAATTCCCTTTGCCGGTACCCAAATTATAGATCGCAGGAGCACAAGATTCCTTGGGACCTTGTAATGCCTTAACATGTCCATCGGCAAGATCCATAACATGGATATAATCCCTGACTCCCGTACCATCCGGTGTAGGATAATCATGTCCAAAAATCTTTAATTCTTTAAGTTTTCCAACCGCAACCTGAGCAATAAAAGGCATTAAGTTATTGGGGATGCCATTGGGATCTTCTCCAATCATACCACTTGGATGAGCGCCCACAGGATTAAAATACCTTAACAGAGTAACACTCCATTGCGGGTCAGCAACTTTAATATCCGTTAATATTTTTTCAATAAATAATTTTGTTCTGCCGTAAGGATTTATTGCCGAGGTGGGATAATCTTCAACAAAGGGCACATCTTCATTCATGCCATATACTGTGGCAGATGAAGAAAATACAATATTTTTAACACCGGCCTCAAACATTGTTTCACACAACACTAAGGTACCGTTAATATTATTACTATAGTACATCATAGGTTTAGCGACCGATTCACCAACCGCTTTATAACCGGCAAAATGAATGACCGCATCAATCTTATTCTCATAAAAGATTCTTCGCATTGCTTCTTTATCACAAACATCATTCATATAAAACTTAACGTGTTTTCCAGAGATCTCATTTATGCGCTTAACAGCCATTTCCTTACTGTTGGTCAAATTATCTACAATAATAACATCATATCCGACTGCCAGCAGTTGGGTGCAAGTATGGGATCCGATATATCCGGCCCCTCCGGTTACAAGTATGGTTTTCACGCTGTCTCCTTAAATGTGGAATAAAATATTATTTTCAATCTTGATTTCCAAGATTTTACAAGCTTTATTTAAATCATTACATGTCGTATTCTACAACTTTGGAATTTTTTTACATGATTTTCTTAGCTGTGCCTAAATAAGTACTATAATAGAAAGCCAAAAAACAATAAACCTAAACACTGAAACTATCTTTAATGTTATTTATTGTTCAAAAAATGTGACCTGCATCACACTTTAAAATCTGCTATTTTTTTAGCAGTATTTTTATAGTATTTTTTGTTGGGATGAAAACAATTACGCAATGCTTTTCTGCGGCTTTACACGGGATCAAAGCCTACGAGGTCACGATTGAGACTCGCCTAGACCGATCTACACCCAAATATTTTATTGTCGGATTAGCCGAAAAAGCTGTTAAAGAGAGCTTCTCAAGAATGCTTTCTGCCATAAAATCCAGTAATTATCGAATGCCGGGGTGTAAAATCACTCAAAACCTGGCTCCCGCCGATATACCTAAAGTCGGAACGGGGTTTGATCTTTCTTTGGCTCTCGGACTTCTAGCCGGTGGTGAGATAGTTGATGATGAACGCTTGCAAGATTTTATCTGTATTGGTGAGTTAGCCTTAGATGGTACAATCAGACCTTCAAAAGGCATCCTCCCCATCGCTATAGGTATGAAAGATTTCAATCAAAAAAATTTGATTGTACCCAAAGTCAATGCCCGAGAAGCTGCAATGCCGGGTTTTTGCACCGTTTGGGGAGCAGAGACGCTCACCGATGCGGTAAATATTATTAATGGTCAAACCGATATTAAACCTGAATCCGTGGATATTAAAAGCTTCTTTAGAGGGGGCGAAAACCATCAGGTAGACTTCAGTGAAGTCAAGGGACAAGCGCATGTAAAACGCGCTCTGGAAGTCGCTGCGGCCGGTGGTCATAATATTGTACTCATCGGCCCTCCCGGCTCCGGTAAATCAATGCTTGCAAAGCGATTCCCAACCATACTTCCCGACCTTACTTTGCAAGAAGCGATGGAAACAACTGCGATCTACTCCGTAGCAGAAGACATTTCGGAAACCAGCCTGATTACCCGAAGACCGTTTCGATCACCACATCATACCGTATCAGATTCAGCACTGGTGGGTGGTGGCAGAATACCACGTCCGGGAGAAGTAAGTCTTGCCCATAATGGCGTGCTCTTTCTTGATGAATTCCCGGAATTTAAAAAGAATGTGCTCGAGGTTCTTCGACAACCATTGGAAGATGGGCAAGTTACCATCAGTAGAGCTTTAACCTCCCTGACGTATCCCGCATCATTTATGCTGGTTGCGGCCATGAATCCCTGTCCCTGCGGTTATGCCAGCGACCCGGATCATGATTGCTCGTGCAGTATCGGTCAAATACACAATTATCTTGCCAGAATTTCCGGACCATTGTTAGATAGAATAGATCTCCATGTAAATGTACCGCCCGTCAGTTATGAAGAGATCAGTAATAGAGAAGATAGCGAAAAATCGGCTTCTATAAGGCAAAGAGTGTCAACAGCAAGAGACATTCAAACACAACGATTCAAAAACTATAAGCGAGTGCATTGTAATGCTCAAATGGCAGCAAGAGATATAAAAAAGTATTGCGAATTGAATGCCGAGTGCAGAGATTTGTTAAAGGTGGCAATTATACGTTTAGGCCTCAGTGCTCGTGCTTACACTCGAATCCTGAAAGTGGCTCGCACCATAGCAGATCTTGAAGGAATAGAAAATATAAATGCTTCGCACATTTCAGAAGCAATCCATTATAGGAATTTAGACCGACACGAAGGATTGTATTAATACATCATTTCCTACCATGTCTAGCCTTAACAAATGAAGAAAAGTTGACAATTAAATTAAGGCTTAAAATAAAAAAGGGTGGTCAACCGACACACCCTTTTATAATAACCAGACAAAATTAATAAATCGATAAGCCCATAGTAAAACTTGAGGTTGCCAAGTAATTCTCGCCATAACGCTGATTACTTTCACTCCAATTTCTATCAGGATATTGCGATTCACCTTTTGAAGTGCCTCCAAGAAATCTCAGATTGGCAAAAACATCCAAACCGGGAATAAGTGTATATCCTGCCCTTAAAGACGCATCAAGCAGTGAGCCTTCAAACGCAAAACTTGCTCCATTAATGATAGCGGATGATGCATATAATCCGGTCACATCAAAACCAAGAAATGCTCCCTTTTTAAAATTGTATCGACCACTGACATGTAATGAAGGTACGGGACCCACATTGTTGGCAACTGTCATTTTTTCACCATCTAATGCCTTAAATACTATATTGGCATTACGAGCCTGTAATGCAACGCCGGCCGCAATATTTAACCTTTCATTATTCACAAAAGCGTAAGAATAAGTAACCCTGTAAAAAGGGAAACCATACTTAAGTTCCATAGGTGTTCCCGCTGTAAAGGTTATACTATCCATCATAACATCTTCTTTAAATGTTACGTTGCTAATAATTGTCAAAGGTTGATATAGCAGAGATACCTTATGTTTTTTATTAATTTCCACATTTGCATTGTAGCGATCAAATGGAAACAAAATATCCTGTCCACCTTGTTTTACAAAATCAAAACGTGTGGCTCCTTCTTCTGTTCTACCTGTTTGAAAGGTGTGGCTTAACACACCAAGCAGACCCGTTTCTATATCAAAAGATATTGTCACATTCTTGTCTGAGTTATTAATCAATGTCTTTTCAGATGCCATGCCAAATGAAAAGATCAGAACCAAACTCAAAAATATTTTAACAAAATTCTTCATATTATCCTCCGTTCATTAATATATGCTTATACCGATAGTAAAGGATGATGTAGATAATACATTTGATGTATAAGATTCTGTAGCTTCGGTCCAAGTCCGTTCAATATATTCCGAATCACCTTTCGCAGTACCTCCAAGAAATCTTAGATTTGCAAATACATCTAAGCCTTTACGCAAAGGATAGCCTACTCTGAAAGAAGCATCCAAGATTGATCCTTCAAAAGAGAATGTTGCACCATTAATAAGCGCCGATGATGCGTATAAACCGGTAGCATCAAGACTTAGATATAAACCATTATCAAAGTCATATCGCCCAAATAGGTTGATTGCCGGAACGGGACCAACATTCTGACTGACCTCCATTTGATCGCCGGAAACTTCTTTAAATACAATGGATGCGTTTCTTGCTTGCAAAGCCAAACCGGCGGCCAATTCGAGATTTTCATTATTTAAAAATAAATATGAATATGTAAACCTGTAAAATGGAAATCCATATTTAATCTCCATCGGCGTGCCATCAGCAAAAACCGTTCCATCAATCTGTACATCATCTTTAAAGGTAACATTGCTTATGATCTCAAGAGGTTGATATAAGAAAGACAATTTATGCTTATCGTTTATTTTCAATCCTGCTACATAGCGATCAAAAGGATATAAGTTATCCTGACCGCCTTGAGTAACAAAATCAAAAGAAGTTGCCCCATCAACTGTACTACCAGATTGGTAAGTATGTGCTAAAACACCAACTAAACCCGTTTCAACTTCAAAGTTGAATTTCACCTTTGAACCGGAGGTGTTGATCAATGAGTTTTCTGCAAAGAGGGGAAAGGTTAACAGTGAGAGAGCCATACCAAGAATGATTAATCGTTTCATACTTCGCTCCTTTTTTAATGTATTGTTATAATTAACAATCACTTATAAAGAATATTTTTCCACTCGTGTTCCCGAATAATAACAATATACACTATTTTGTTAATTTAATGTTATTATTTTTACCAAAGTGACTGATATTCATTTTATTGAGTTTTCCCGCATTCACCAAAATTGTTGTCATTGAGTAGATCAACAAGTATATTGAAGTATAAAAAATATAGTTATTCCAGGAAGTCAACATGAAGTATCTCATTAGCTTATTATCACTCTTTTTTCTTACATCCTGTTCGCCGGAATATAAACCTGAAAAAGACCTCTCCTTATATGAGTTAAAAAGCAAAGTCAACCATGTCAGCATCTATCACTTCAAAGCCTATGAAGAAAACAGCGAAATAAAAAAAGGCAAGAAAGATCTTAGCGGAGAGCAAGATAAAACTATTTCCTTTAACAAAAAGGGATTTATTACGCAAATTTACTTTTACGGACAAAGTGACAGTTTAGATACCAAAGTAATTCGAGAGCTTGACGACAAAGGAAATTGTTTAAAAGAATTAAAATATAATGCCAACGAACAACTCATCGGCGAATGGAATATGACATATGATGAACGTGGTCGTAAAATCCAAAAAGGACGACTTTTAAATAACGGTAATATATTCAATTATGCTTTCTTTCATTATGACGATAAAAACAGATTGATCTCAAGAAAAGATTTTTTATATCTGGATTCTCAGCTATATGATTCTCTTGTATGGACCTATGATAAACGGGATCGTCAAGTCACAGAAGAAAGGTATGGATACCGTGGTAAAACAAGCATGACGAAATTATCATATATCGGTCAAAGCGAATTAGCAGATTCATTATTTCTATATGACAATAAGGGGGATCTTGCAAATATTATTTTGATAGAATACAATAAACAGGGGCACATGACTAAAGCTATTCAATATAATGCCGACACCATCCTTATCGCCAACGTAGAAATCGATTACAAATACGACTCTAAAAAGAACTGGATTAAAAAAACTCAATTCTTTAATCAGAAAGCTCAACAAATCATTGAACGCAAAATTATTTATTATTAAAGCAAAGGAGATAAAATGAACTCAAAATTATTAAAGATCATTAATCCATTAATGGGTCTTGCCTTATTTACTGTAATCGTGGTTTTAGCGATCATGAAATTCGGTGAAGTCAGCAAAACACTCGTAGAGATACATGAAATTGCAGGTTACTCATTTATTGCCTTAATCCTCATCCATATTTTTCTTAATAGAAAATGGTACAAATCTCTTTTTAAGAAAAAATAAAATGTTTTCGGGAACTCCAAACTAAAATCCGCTTATACAGCTGATACACAAAGGAGGAGTACGTCATGAAGAAGATAGCATTTTTTGATACCAAACCTTATGACAAGCGTTCATTCGAAGAAGTAAATAAAAACTTTGGATTTGAAATTAAATATTTCAAGGCGCATTTGCGCGAAGAAACACTTGAATTAACAAAAGGCTTCGATGTCGTATGCGCTTTTGTAAATGATGAGATCACTGAACCGGTTTTGAATTATCTAAAAAATCATGGAATTGAGCTCATTGCTATGCGCTGTGCGGGTTATAATAACGTCGACCTAAAGGCGGCATACAATAATGTTCATGTCATGCGTGTACCTTCCTACTCTCCATATTCTGTAGCTGAACATGCGGCAGCTTTAATTTTGGCATTAAACCGAAAAACACATCGAGCCTTCTATCGAACCAGAGATAACAACTTTTCAATTGACGGATTAATGGGATTTGATCTTTATCAAAAAACAGCCGGCGTTATTGGAACGGGCAAAATTGGTCGTATTATGATTGACATTCTTAATGGTTTTGGCATGAAGGTGTTGGCTTATGATCTATACCCCAACGAAGACCATGCAAAAAAACACAATTTTGAATTCACAAACCTTGATACCTTATACAAAGAATCAGATGTCATCTCCCTACATTGTCCATTAACACCGGAAACCCATTATTTGATCAACGACGATGCTATTAAGCAAATGAAAGACGGGGTCCTACTTATTAATACCGGGCGCGGACAACTTATCAATACTAAATCATTGATACATGGCCTTAAATCAGGAAAGATTGGCGGTGCCGGTCTTGATGTGTATGAAGAAGAAGCCGATTACTTTTTTGAAGATTTTTCTTCTTCAACGATCTCAGATGACATTCTTGCAAGATTAATGACATTCCCAAACGTTCTCATCACTTCTCATCAGGGATTTTTTACCAAAGAAGCACTGCATAATATCGCAGAAACAAGCCTTCAAAACATCAAAGACTTCTTTGAAGATAAACCCCTCCATAATGAAATTTGCTACAAACGAGATGGAAATTGTGTAAAACCCGGAAAAAACCGCTGTTTTTAAGTCAGAAAACACTTCTCCATTATAGAATCTAAAACAGTAATCGAAATTCAATATTCGAAATTAACTGAGAAGGTTGAACATTTTTCTGCGAAAATGCTATGTAAAGACAGGTATCCCATCACCGCTTATGACTTTTTTCCTAAATTTCCAACACTCTCCTCTTTGCTAATGCCGTAGAAAAGCAGACAATTTATAATTCGTAATTATTTTTTTCTTAAAATTGTTTCTTGTCTCTTGACATTGTAAGTAGTATTTTACTGTTTAGAATTTTTTAGGAGTAAATTATGAACAAGCATTTTGAGATTATTATTCTCATGGGACGCCCCGCAGCGGGAAAATCAGAAGTAATTGATTATTTAAAGAAAACACCGGTTAATGAACGCCTGGATCGCTTTCATGTTAACAATTTTGAGGAAATTGATGATTTCCCAATGTTGTGGACTTGGTTTGAAGAAGATGCCATTCTTGAAAAGATCATGAACAAACCTCGTGTCCATTCCGATTCAGATGGTTATTTTCTACACGACTATCAATGGAATCTTTTGATCGAGCGAATTTCTTTTGAATATCAAAAGAAATTACGTGACGAAGAATATGCAGAAAACACAACAACTATTCTTGAATTCAGCCGTGGCTCTGAACATGGCGGCTATGAATCAGCTTTCCAATCTTTGTCTGAAGACATTCTTAAAAAAGCATGTATCCTTTACATAGACGTTCCCTATGAAGAATCACTTCGTAAAAATCGTCGTCGTTTTAACCCTGATCGCCCCGATTCAATTTTGGAACACGGTTTACCCGATGAAAAAGTTGAACGACTTTACAAAGAGATAGACTGGGAAACATTTAAAGGTGATGATCCCGAATTTATCCATTTTGGTGACCACAAAGTTCCCTATGTTGTTTTAAATAACATGCCGGAAGTAACGATCTATCCAGAAAAACTAGGTCCTGCTCTCGAAGAACTGTTTACTAAACTTTGGGATATTAAAAACAAAAAATAACGAGGTAATTTTGGGTAAATCAAAATTCGCACAATTCTTATCAAACAACAGTATATGGGGCTTTGCTTTTGGTTATTTTGCTTGCTACGTCCCTTACAGTTTGCTTACAAAGATCATGAGCAAAGGGTTGCTCCCATCTTTAGATGGTCATGGGCTTGCAGGCTTCTCCATTCTACCTGTAACGGCTATTGCAACACTTCTTACGATGATTATCGTCATCTCTGTTTTGGGTTGGTGGAAGTATGCCAAACATTCAACAGTGTTTGGTATCTCAATACCTCATCCCACAAAGTGGACATTACTATCAGGTATTTTCACATCTCTGATCATTGGTACTACCACACTCGCTTATACCTTTGAAGGTGTCAGTATTGTATTTGCCATGCTTCTAATGCGTGGTGGTGTATTAATTATTGCTCCCATTGTTGATACATTGACAAAACGTCATGTTAGATGGTTCTCATGGATTGGTCTTTTAGGTGCATTATGTGCGCTTCTTGTGGGAATTGCCGGAACAAAAGATTTTAACATTCCTGTTATGCTTGCTGCTGTTATCGCAGTATATCTTTTCTCATACTTCATGCGTTTTCAGTTTATGAGCAAGAATGCTAAATCTGATAAAAAAGAAGTAAATCTTAGATACTTTGTTGAAGAACAAATGGTTTCCACTCCTGTTCTTGTGATCTTCCTCGCCTTAATGACTTTGCTTAAAGGTGATGTTGGAGAAGCACTTAGAATGGGTTGGACAATACACTGGGGACAGCCTTATCTATGGGCACTATTGCTGATAGGTATGCTTTCGCAAGGAACCGGTTTCTTTGGAACTTTGGTATTTCTTGATAAATCAGAAAATGCTTACTGCATACCCGTCAACCGTTCCTCAAGTATTCTTGCCGGTGTTATTGCATCGTTTCTATTGTCACTCTTTCCCAATCAGAGCATGCCGGGCACGTCTCAGTTGATTGGAGCAGGTATTATTATTATATCTATCCTCTTCCTGACTATCCCACCTGTTCTTCAGGCAAGAAAAGACAAAGCAAAGGTGTAATTAAAAACCTAATATATTAAGCCCCGGAAATCAATCCGGGGCTTTTTTGTTTATCATATTGCACCTCCAACAAATCTTCAAACCCAAATACTTTTTCCTTTTAACTTTTTCCTTTTAGCATGAATCATTTTATATTCCCGTGTTATTTGAATTTTACACACACAGGAGTTTAACATGATTTTAACAGACATTTTGGTCATGATTCTGGCATATCTGATCGGTTCGTTCCCTGCTGCATGGGTCTTGGGGAAGATCTTTGGGGGAAAGAACTATGATATCCGCCAGCATGGCAGTGGTAATGTCGGCACAACCAATGTTATCAGAAACCTTGGCTGGAAAGCGGGTTTGGTAACCTTTTTACTTGATGCGTTTAAAGGTTTTGCCGTAGCCTTTTGGATGCCACAGCTAATTAGTCAGGAATTTGAAACAGCTAGAGTTATTTTAGCCACTATCGTTCTTATTGGACACACGTATCCCATCTATATTAATTTTCGTGGCGGGAAAGCCGTTGCAACTACAGCTGGTATTATTTTTGCATTCCGTCCGGAAGTCGGGTTGTTTTGTCTGGCAATTTTTATCATTGTTGTTTTACTTTCAAGACAATCGGGGGTTGGTTCAATATCGGCATCTATTGCCTTTCCAATAGCGAACTTACTATACAAATATGCATTTAATATGGAAATTTCCAATCAAATGCTATGGTTCAGTATTCTTCTGCCACTCTATATTATTTTCACACATCGTGAAAATATTGCAAAGATTATACGCAAAGAGAATAAAAAGGATTTTTAAATGCTAGAAGTCGTTGCCGGGATCATAATAAGTGATAAGGGTGTCCTGCTCTGTCAACGACATCATGATTCTCGTCGATTTCCTTTAAAATGGGAATTCCCCGGTGGAAAAGTTGAAGCCGGGGAATCACCCTCTCATGCCATTGTTCGAGAATTGCATGAAGAGCTTGGAATAAATGTTAAAAAAACCAAGCTTCTCTTCGACTATCAATTTGCCTACCCGAACGAGGAAGCTATTCATTTGTACTTTTATAATATTCTAAGCTACTCGGAAAAAATCCAAGATCTCCAATTTGAAAAAATTGAATGGGTCTCAGCTGAAAATCTTAAAGCATATGACATCCTTAAAGGTGACATGCCTTTTCTTGATCTATATTTTAATTTTTAAGCTTAATCTTCTATCAGTCTTAATCTTCCATTGAAGAAAGAAATAAGTTTAACTCCGGAGTTAGAACGCGGTCGTTCCGGTAAGAATTCGATCTTACGAATAATTCCCGGTGATTCTTCCAGATCTCTTAATTTATTCGATATTTCCCTAGAGGTGTTTCCACCGCTTTCAATAATCTTCATCAAAAGTGTCATGCTTTCATAACCATAAACATGAATACGACCAGGTTGGATATTGGTTTTTTGAGTGAAATTCTTTGAAAAACGACGCAATTCAATACTTCGTGAATTCCAATAATAATCGCTGGCAATAATCATCGAATCAATATTGTTCTTATAACGTTTTAATATACTTTCGTTATACCAATTCCCATCTCCTAACAAAAATGCATCAAATCGATTTCTTGCCCATTGAGGAGCAATATATTTTATATGACTTTGTGGAATAGGAAAATATACGGCATCAATGCCATAATTCTCATAAGGAAAAATAAATGGGAATAAAGTAGAATCAGTTTCTTTTAACAACCATAAAGCATCAATAGAATCCATCTCAGCCAATTGTTTTTTTAGGGAATCGATCAAAATAAAGTTTATGTAAGGTTCAAGCTTATTTGTATCCAATACAATCGGCGCAAAATAATAGTCACCTAGATAACTTGAATCAATGCGTACAGTATCCAATTCATTTAACAAGCAAGACATCTCAACTTGTAAAGGATCCTCTATTTCATCTAAAAGTATACAAATACTATCTGTGATCAGTGTATTATAACGTTCTTCGACTGTAACTTGCTCTGACAGCCAATTCTTTGCATGCTCTTTAAGCCTGGTAAAAATTGAATCAGAAGCCATAATCGAATCATTAGCACTTTCCCCATATATCATCACTTCATAAATCGCCGGATCATCAGGCCACAGTTCTTCAAGAATAAAAGTCGTATCAATTATAATTACGGTATCTTCTACAGTGGAAAGCAGGTACAGAGAATCAACAAAAGAACTATCAAATACCAGACTATCTACAAAAATACTATCCATGATCGCAAACTCTAAACTGTCTTGACTGCTGGTATCTATCTCAAAAAAGCCATTCTCTTTGGATTCCAAATATCCTTCATAGTAATTAAAATATTTCGGCAGATACTCAGCATCATCTTTTAGTTCTTTAAGCTTGCTGTTAATATTACTGGGAGTGCCATTATACCAAACATTGTATACAATTTCAGCACCATTGCTTTCTACCTTTTTAGTAAAAGCATTTGTGATATCAATACCATATTCTGTAGATGGTGCCACAACGGCAAGACGTTCAAATTTCAAGGTGTCCGTAGCATAATCGGCCAAGACCTTTGCTCGTTGTTGCTGTTCCGGATTCAACTGAAAAATCGAAGATCCCATTTCAATTAAGTTATCAGCCGTTGCGGTAGGTGCAATTAAGGGAACGCCCGCATATTCGCAAAGCGGAGCCATTGAAACGGCCATTTCACTGGTTAAAGGACCAATAACAGCAGTGATATTCTGCATGTCCAAAAGAGATTTAAGATTGACCAAACCGACTCGAACATTACTTTCGGTATCTACAATCACCATGTTCACACGTTTTTTACATTTGCTCCTATAGGATTCAAATGCAAATTTAATGCCTTCTAGTAGTTGATTTCCGGATTTTGCATAACGACCGGTTAATGGTAAAACGATTGCAATGTTAATCTCGGGATCCACGTTATTCTTGCTTTTATTAAAATATTTGTGAAGGTCTTTATATTTTTCAATAAAGGGAACCGTACTTAAATCACCTTTAACTTCTTGCAGCATTCTTTCTGCGTCGGCAAAATCACCTGAAATAATATCCTTTTCCGCCCAAAGAAGTTTATGATATGTTAGAGACTGAATATTAACAATAAGAGGTGCAAGCATTTCCAGGTCACTGGGTTCAAGGTAATGTCTTGAAAGATCCCAACAGAAACTCCTACTATCTTCACGTAATTCGGGATCATCTGTGTGAGACAAAACACGAATAGCAGACAGATAAGCAGGATAATATTGTTTTTTCATTGCCAGGGCTTTGCCTCTCTCAAAAAGCACATCGGGATAATAACGACTAGCTTGAAAACGTCTTTCAAACTCTCGGCTATCGTAAACAACCTGATCATAATTACCCAACTCATAATCACATTTTATAAGCATAAATAAAGAAACCGCAGCAAAAACATTGTCACGTGGAGATTCGGAATCATACACATTCCTAAATACTTCATGCGCTTTTTCGTAAGCACCACGTTGAAAATGCTGTACACCTAAATCTACTGTCTTTCGCTGAGCAGCAAATGAAAAAGTAAAAAGCAATATGAGTAATAATAATTGTCTGAAGATCTTGTTACGTCGTTTAATAGTCTAACCCCATGTTTTTAATATCTTCAAATCTATCGTAAGCGGTCAAATTAAACTGTACCGGCGTTACTGAAATATAATTGTTTTTTAGCACAGTATCATCAATTCTTTCATCTTCTTTTCCTTGACGCTTCACACCCGTCATCCAATAATATATTCTATCTTTGGGGTCTTTGCGCTTTTCAAAAGCCTCCTGCCAATGCGCCATTCCCTGCTCAGTAATTTTAACACCTTTGATTTGTGATGCATCTTTTACATTAGGCATATTTACATTAAGCAAAACACCTTTTGGGCTTCCCTTTTCAAGAATGGTTTTCACCAAGTGCCGGACAAAAGGTAAAACAGGCTCCCAACTGGGATTATGAAAAGTATCAAGACTCAATGCTATGGCGGGAATCCCGTTAAAAGTTGCCTCTGCCGCAGCTCCTACGGTTCCCGAATAAATAACATTTAATCCCGAGTTACTACCAAGATTTATCCCGGAAATGACCAAATCGGGTTTTTCGGACAAAATTTCAGTCAAGGCAAGCTTTACACAATCCGCGGGTGTACCATTTACTGCAACACCTTCAAATAAATCAGTCTTAACATTTCGCACTTGGATAGATCTATCAAGCGTTAAGGCATGAGATACCGCAGAACGTTCACCGTCAGGAGCAACCACATCAATTTCAGCGATATCCTGAATTGTTTCATAAAGCTTATTGATACCCGGAGCAAATATTCCGTCATCATTTACAAGTAAAATTTTCACTGCTTCTGTATCTCCATTGTCATGATCAGCGCATCTGCCTGATCATATTGATAATATTTTTTTCGTCTTCCCACTTGCTTGAAATTATTTTTTTCGTAAAACCTGATTGCACTTAAATTATTCTCATTTACCTCTAAGGTAATAAAAGCCGCATCATGCTGTCGACCAAACGCCAGCATTTTGTCTAACAACTTCTGAGCCAAGCCTTGCCTGCGACAATGTTCATCTACAGCAATGTTATTTAAATGCATTTCATCGGCAATTAGCCAAAAACAAACATATGCTTTAATCTTATCGTCAACTAATGCTACCCAGTTATGAGATGTTTTGGTATACAGCTCAAAGTAAAAATGCATCTCTGCCCAAGGTTCATAAAAGGAAGTTCTTTCAATCCTCATTACCTCAAAAACATCGTCGGCATGCATATTGCGAATGTGGACCATGATTACTCAGACTTCCATTCCTTGGGCTTATAAGCCATACCATATTCCAACACCAACGAATCATAGTCAGTACCGGCACTTTCATTTTTATATTTCAAATAGTAATCGGCCATCATTGAAGCCATAATATCCTGCTCAACAATAGGAATGTTTTCCACCTCGGGTAAAGGATCATTACAAATGATCTGCGTACAATCAGGATACCATTCGGCTATATCTTTAATTTGACCATAACGGATCTCTATTTCGCTAACAGGATCATGATATGCTGCCGTATAGATATAATCTTTATGTGAACGAATGACCCATAAAGGTTTATTGCGAAGATCTGCTTTGTTCAATGTTGCATCCATATATGCTGTCATGGTATTTACTCCGGCCAGAGGAATACGATGAGGATATACCAACCCTTTTGCAAAACTCATACCTATCCTTAACCCGGTAAAAGAGCCGGGGCCGGCAGAAACAACCACAGCTTTAAGCTTTGGTACTCTAATTTTCTGTTCCTGAAACAGTTGATCGACAAGTCCGACTAATTTTTCAGCATGTACTCGAGCTTCTTTTAAATGAAGCTCAGCTATAAGCTCTCCATTCTCATGTAAGGAAGCACCACAAATTAGGGATGACGTTTCTAATGCCAAGATCATTTATAACTCCAATTCTCTGGGCGAACGGACCTCGATCCGACGCTCTTTATCATCAATATACTCTAAATGCAATTCTATCGTATCATTCGGGACATGAGGTCCAATCTGCTCAGGCCATTCAATAAGCACAATACCGTCTTTTACCAGATACTCCTCAAAGCCCAGCATAATAATCTCATCAGGGTGTTTAATACGATAACAATCAAAATGAAAAATAGGAAGATCACCATAATACTCATTAATAAGCGTAAAAGTAGGTGACGTAGCTTCCTGATCGGCCTTTAAATATTCACACACACCTTTTGTGAATGTTGTTTTCCCCGCAGCAAGATCGCCCCAAAGTGTGATCACATCGTTGGCTTCCAGTAAAGCTGCAAACTTGCGACCAAAGGCTATTGTTTCTTCGGGAGACTCGGTTTTTATAATGTAAGTATGCTTTTTCATCGTTTTGGACTCAATTTTGCAACAGGTAGGATCATTTCATCCATGGAAATACCACCATGCTGAAATGTACCAGGATATTGTTTCTCGTATTTTTTTATATTGTTCGGATATAAAAAGAAATAATCGTCTTTAGCAAAGATATAAGTACTGGTCAAATTTGTTTGAGGCAATCTGTATCGGGCGGTATCTTTTACAAAAACCGCGGCTTTACTGGAGACAACTAAATTTCGTCCGCTTTTGTATCGAACCGAGTCTGTTGAATCTCGGTCAGCCTTTACAACTGACCCTTTGTTCACCCTGATACTACCATGATCCGAAGTGACCACAACTTCAAAACCTGCGTCTCCCGCTTCTTCTATAATACGACGAAGGTATGAGCCTTCCATCCAATTTCTTACAACATTTCGATAGCCGGCTTCATCCGGTACGATCTCCATTAATACATCGGAGGCCGAACGCTTATGCGCAAGAATATCCACAAAATTAGCAACCAAAACAATCAGATCATTATTCTTGATATCGGAAAAACGATTTGCAAGATTATCGCCGTATTTTGAATCGGATACTTTATGAAATGAATGTCCTTTTTTTAAATGTAATCTTTCTTTCCTTAAATAATCGGTGATCAACTTATCTTCATAGCGGTTCATGCTTTCTTCGCTATCGGGATTTGCATAAAGATCAGGATATTTGACATTAATGGCATCCGGGTACATCCCGGCAAAAATTGCATTTCTAGAGTAAGGTGTTGCCGTAGGTAAAATTGAAATATGCGAATTCAATTCAACGTCAAATTGATTATAGAATAACGGTGCAACAGCCAACCAATGATCATACCTAAGACAATCGATTAGCACAAACAACGTTTTTTTCCCTTTTTTAAGAAGAGGACTGACAAACTTATCAAGCACCTGGGGTGACATAGGGACATCGGGCGAATGTTGTACCCAGTCTACATATTTATCACTAACCAATCGTTGGAATTCTTTGTTTGCGGATTCATGCAATTCATTTAAAAAATGTTCAAGATCATACTGAGTATTCTTTGCAAATTCTATACGCCAACTTGCGATCCTATCATGAATTGTAGACCATCGCTCCAATGAATTGATCCCTTCGAACAATTCCATAGTTACATTTTGGTAAAAGCTCATAAATTCGCGAGCTTTAACTTCTCGGGATATATCGGCTGAATCTAAATTCTTCTTTAAGGACAATAAAACTTGCGAAGGGTTGATGGGTTTGGTGAGGTAATCAGATATTTCTTTACCAATCGCATCCTCCATCAAAGATTCTTCTTCGTTTTTTGTGATCATGATCGCCGGCATACCGGGACGAAGTTCTCTGATTTTTTCCAGAACCGCTAAACCATCAAGCCCGTCCATCATTTCATCTAAAAGAGCGGCAGATACATATTCATGCTTAATAATTTCTAAAGCATCAACACCATTGGTCGCTGTTTTCACTTCGTATCCCTTTTCTTCAAGGAACATGATATGCGGACGCAACAATTGAATTTCGTCATCTACCCATAAAATCGTATGTTTGTTCGTGTTTTCTGTCATTTGGCTAATTTACTCCTAAAATTGATTGATACAAAGTGATTTGCGCAGGACTGTTGTATTTATTCAAGGGGTCAATTCTTTGTTCCCGAATCCTAAAAAGTATATAATCTGATGCCTGGAGCTATTGAGCTCATAACCCACATACTTATTTCGATTTATCTTTGTCGATTTGTATTATTTGCGTAATATATCTTTTGGTAAACACGGATAACTAATGGGTAAACTGTCTAATCCTCCTGTCTTTCAGGGGTCCCTCAGCAAAAAATCGTATTTTGAAGGTTGGTACATAAAATGTCTCAGCGATGACCTCAGTTCGTCCATAGCTTTTATTCCGGGCATTTCGCTCGGCAAAGATCCGCATGCATTTATTCAGATTAATCGCTCAGATAACCAAAGCCAATATTTACGCTTCCCGATAGACTCATTCACATTCGAAAAAAACATGTTCGCGGTAGCGATAGAAAACAACTACTTTTCTGATCGTGGACTAAAGCTTTCTTGCAGAAACTCCGATATTTCTTTAACCGGCGAATTGGTGTTTGACAATGTTCAAACATATCCTTCCCGTTTTTTAGCACCCGGCATCATGGGGGTATTTACCTACATCCCCTTTATGCAATGCTACCATGGCGTCGTATCTATGCGTCATCGCATCAAAGGTGTATTAAGTATCGATGGTGAAGATCTAGGCTTTGAAAATGGTATTGGCTATATAGAAAAAGACTGGGGCCGCTCATTTCCGGAGTCCTGGGTTTGGATGCAGGCCAATCCTTTTCAAGATTCCGAAACTACTTTTATGCTTTCTATTGCAAAAGTCCCTTGGATGGGTGTATGGTTTACCGGCATGATCGGATTTTTAAACGATGGAAAAAACACCTACCGCTTCGCTACCTATCTGGGTGATAGCGTTTCTTTTCTGGAAGAAGATGACGGTGGTGTTTATATTCATGTTAAAGGACCTAAATATCATCTTCGTGTCTATGGTGAATTCGGTGAAGGTGGTGCGCTGCTCGCCCCCACAAAAGGACAAATGTCGCGCACTATCAAAGAAAGCTTAAATTCCACCCTACATGTAGAACTTACCGATAAACGCCATAATGTGATCTTTCACGACACCTCACATATTGCAGGTTTGGAAATTTGCGGTGATGTTGAAAAGTTATGCCCAAATCAATAAAGCTTATTTTACTTGCATAGTTAATTGTACCCCTTCGGATCGAATCAGAATTCCAATGATCACTTTTTCAAATTGATATTCATAAACCAAATCCAAAAACATGCCTTCGTTATATCCGGCTTTGCGAATGGAATAACTCGAGCAACTTAAGGGGCGTAAATAATAAAGATCACTTTTTGCTCCTGCACTTTGACTAACCTGAACCAACAATTTATTTCTGCTATTTACATATGAAACACGACAAAAAGCAGTGTAAGAATAAACATCAAACACATTATTTTGTATCTGGACAGCTAATTTAATTTTTTTACTAACCTTTGCTTTAATTCCAAATTTTAATATGATCTGTTGACGATATTGCCACTGCAATAAATAGGGAAAATCATCAGAATTGCTTAACTCGGCACGGTATCTGTAATTGCATGCGACACTCATATTGATCTTTTTGTATCGTGCAGATAAATCAACCAGAATTTTATCTTCACTTACTCTTTCACCATAAACTCTGGTCGCTGACATTCTTAGTTTTACACGAGTTTTCTCACAAGATATTCCCGCAGACAATCCGTATCCTCCCGCTTTTAATGCCGAACCCCACTTGCTATCACTTTTTAATGCTTTAAAATTCTTTCCCAGATACACTGAAGATAAGTATAGCTTTACCTTCCTTTCACGATAAAATAAATCACTCATCAGGTGGTTCACTCCAAACTCGCTCAACGAAAGATCGATCCCTAAGCGACAATTCTTTTTAGCATACTGAAAATAACTTTCGATGGTACAGGTATCTAAAAAATATATAAATGTACCGGCATTTATATTATTGTGATCATAATTAATTCCACTTACATATCGATCGTCCCAACGAAAAAAACTCAAACTAAGATCTCGATAGCAGCCTCTTATAACAACTATATCCTTATGATAAAAATTATTTTGTATTCTGCATTTTGCTTTGTACAAACCAACATTTGTTGTCGGATCTGCCGTAAAACCCATCATTGTATTTCCAAGCAAAACCCCACAAGCAATATGTGGCAATCCATGTCCACGCATAATCGAAAAATATTTTCCTTCGTATGCAAACGAACAACAGTGCTTAATACCACTCCCATCTCCCTCACTTAATTGATAAAGATCAAAATGTCCCCGACTAATGTGGGCTTTTGCACGGTATAGCAGCTGTTCTCCCATCGTTAAACGACAACTTAACTGTCCCATATCTTCTGTTTCTTGAAAAAACTGCTTTGATAATAATTCCGGGTATAAATCATTCTGTGCATTTGCAAACCAAAAAACCGGAAGCAGGTAAAGTATTCTCCAATACTTAAAGAACATAAGCCAATACCAG
Organism: bacterium; assembly: GCA_963676395.1. Classification (GTDB taxonomy): domain Bacteria; phylum Fidelibacterota; class Fidelibacteria; order Fidelibacterales; family Fidelibacteraceae; genus M50B103. Next base: position 1,065,880 of record OY781066.1, read on the forward strand.
TTTTTCACCAAAACCAAGATACGAATGCTCTGTGAATTCCAGCAATAAACACCATGATCGTATTTTAAGCTGACAATTGACACATAATTGGGTGGAGTGTAATCTATATTTTGCCGCGCAAGAAAAGCAATCAAAAGGTTTGTAGCTTAGACCGATTCCGGGATCCCAGGCCAAAGATCTATACTTGTTAACATCCAAACTTAACTTTAATTTGGGAAACAGATCCACAGAAGCATAGGCGCCGATCCTTGCATCGTTTATATAAATGGCGCTGTCAGTGGGGAAACTTAAAAAATCATAGGTATAAATCCCGATCTTCCAGTGTTCTTGGGGCATTATTTCTAAAGCCGATGAAACAGAGCCTTGATGTTTGTAATCTATACCATATAAAAATGAACACGTGTAATGAACGTGAATACCGGCATAAACTTGCTTTTCATGTAAAACCGGAAAACCCAAAGTTATTTTATGGTTTGACATCAGGGGATGAATTTGACTTTTTATTGAAACATCCAGTCCCGTCCATCCGGCATAAATTAGTGCTTCGTGAACATCATATCCGTGATATACCGGCGACCAAAGTGTAACAACTGCAAAAGAATCTGGATACAAACATGGACTTTCTGGCAGGCTCAGAATATCATCGTTCCCACCTAAGTGCATATCATTTGAGATATTCCAGGAAACGGCAAAAATAAACACAACCTGTACTAAGCACAGAATGAAATATGTCAGTTTCGTCCCGCTCATTTCAAGCAAATTACGTTTTGTAAGGCTTCAAGTCAATGGCTTAAATTGAAGTGTGACCTGCATCACATTTCATAATTAAGAATTGTATGCCCATATGAATTGAGAATTTAACTTCTATTTTCGTCTCTTGGACTTTGGCTCTTGTCGTTTACGCTCGCCTTGCGGTCGGTGCCACATCATCATGCCGAATTGTTTAAGCTTTTCTTTGGCTGTGCGAGGAACATACACTTCTTCCCCGGTGAGAGGATGAAAACCGGTGTAATACATAGCGGTAGCAATGGTCATGGGTGTTGGATAAAAGTCAGCTGCCTGTTGCAATTTATGTCCCGACCCCTGTAGTTGTTTTTTTAACACAATCATATCTTCATCGGTACAGCCGGGATGTCCCGATATAAAATAGGGAACGATGTATTGTTGTTTCCCTGCCCTTCGGGAGAACAGGCGGAACTTCTCCAGAAAACGTAAATAGACCTTACCCGAAGGCTTATTCATCATCCGAGTAACATTATCCGTCAAATGCTCGGGAGCTATTTTTAAGTGACCACCCGTATAGGTCGTAACCATTTTTTCCATTGATCTTTCATCTTTCAGGGCAAGATCATGGCGCAAACCCGAGGCAATATACACATGCTTTATTCCCTTTACCTCAGAAGCCTCTTTCAATAATCTCACATAAGCTTCCTGGTCTTTTACCACCAAGTTATCACAGACCTCAGGAAAAAGACAATTCATCTCTTTACAACCGCCGATCTTACAATGAATCCCATACATATTGGCCGTTGGGCCGCCTATATCCGTGATCGTACCCTTAAACGAAGGATCATTCGACATTAATTTTACCTGCTCGATCACCGATCTTTTGGAACGACTTTGAATGCGCGGACCCTGGTGAAAGGTAATAGCGCAAAAGGAGCAATTTCCAAAACATCCTCGATGTGCCGTGATTGAATCTTTTATTTGATCAAATGCAGGGATCTTTATTTTGTATTTTGGATGGGGGCTTCGTGTGTATGGCAAAGCGTACAGCTCATCCATTTGTTTCGTACTCATAGGCTTTGCCGGCGCATTAATCTTTAGCAACTGATCTCCGTGGCGTTGATATAGATCCTTTGCATAGGGAAACACTCTGTTTTCGTAATGCAACTTGGTCATGCGATTAAAAGCCTGCTTATCTTTTTGCACAGTCTCAAAGGATGGCAGTTCAATACCCTCTTCCTTTTGATCCACGCGAACAACCGTTCCGAAAACATTCTGAATATCTCGAATCGCTTCACCGTCTTTTAATCTTGCCACAACATCTATAATAGCTTGCTCACCCATTCCATACACAAGCAGGTCTGCTTTGGAATCTATCAATATCGATCTTCGAACTTTATCGGTCCAATAATCATAGTGAGCCATGCGCCGAAGGCTGGCCTCAACACCACCTAAAATTACCGGTACATCTTTATAGGCCGAGCGGATAAGATTTGTATAGACAATTGTTGCCCTATTTGGACGTTTTCCGGCTACTCCTCCGGGCGTATAGCTGTCCTCTGAACGCTTTTTATGATTAACGGTATAATGTGAAACCATTGAATCGATATTCCCTGCGGTGACGGCAAAACAAAGGCGAGGCATCCCTAAAACCATAACACTTTCTTTATTCTGCCAATCCGGTTGATCAATGATCCCGACCCTATAACCCTCGTTTTCCAAAACACGCGCAATAATAGCAGCGCCAAAAGAGGGATGATCAACAAAAGCATCACCCGATACGATAATTACATCGCAGTGAGACCAACCCAATTTTAGCATTTCGTTTTTTGTAGTAGGGAAAATCATGCTGTAATCTAATTGATAATAAACAAAGGACAAAGGACAATTAAGAAGCAAGGAGATACAAAAAAGGGTGAATTTCTTCACCCAATCACTCAATAGTTATTAAAATAAATCAGTTTTTAATTTTAAATCCCGTACCATCTTTACGATCTACTAACTCAATACCCATGGCATCAAGTTCATCACGGATGGCATCGGCTTTTGCCCAATCTTTATTGGCTCTGGCCTGTTTACGTTCTTCGATCTTTTGCATGATAAACGCTTCATCAACACCGGCCTCTTTTTCCTCACGAAAAAAAATCACGCCTAACACACTGTCGATTTTCATTAACACTTCACGAATAGCTTCAGCATCTGCTTGTGTGTATGGGGTATCACGATGAATACGATTTAGTGCACGAACACCATCAAATACCGTACCGAGAGCTCCGGAAATGTTCAAATCATCATCCATGGCATTTTCAAAATCTTTCAGCATTTTATCCAATGCCATAGCGATTTCAGCATTCGGCGTGCCGCTTTTAGCCTGATCAAGCTCAAACAAGAGATCTTCAAAACGTTTGAGCGTTGCCGTTGAAGCTTCAAGCATATCAAGATTAAAATTTAGTTTTTGACGATAATGCGTAGTCAGTAAAGTATAGCGAATAGCGGCAGGAGAATACCCTTTTTCAAGCAAACCGTCAATGTACATAATATTGCCCAAGGACTTACTCATTTTGGTATTATCCCAAAGCAAGTGCTCACAATGCAACCAGTAATTTACAAAAGGCTGGCCGGTTGCACCTTCGCTCTGCGCAATTTCATTTTCGTGATGAGGAAATAAATTGTCCACTCCGCCGGTATGAATATCAAAAGTTTTACCGAGATACTTCATGGACATAGCCGAGCACTCAATATGCCAACCGGGACGACCTTTACCCAACTGAGTATCCCAAGCCACATTGCCATCTTCAGGTTTGTATGCTTTCCAAAGTGCAAAATCATTAGCAGATTCCTTTTCGTATTCATCGGAATCCACACGGCCACCGGTGCGCATTTGGCCCATATCAAGTCGCTGCAATTTTCCATAATTTTTAAATGCGGCAATCTTAAAAAAGATATTCCCATCTTCCACCTGATAAGCCAAGCCTTTATCAAGAAGGGTTTGAACCAGATCTACCATTTCGGGAATATGGTCCGTAGCCGCGGGATATATTTCAGCACCTTCAATATTTAATTTTTTGAGATCAGCAAAAAATGCCTGTTTATATGTCTCTGTAAATGCTTTAATTGTTGTTTTCTCTTCAGCAACCTTGCGAATGATCTTATCGTCCACATCAGTAAGATTCATTACCTGAGTGACGTTAAAACCCTTAAATTTGAGATAACGTTTTAACAGATCAGCAAACATGAAAGCACGCAAATTGCCGATATGCGGATAATTGTAAACGGTAGGACCGCAATTATAAATACCCACCTTTCCCTCATGCAGGGGTTTAAAATCTTCTTTTCTTCGGCTCATTGTGTTATAAAATTGTAAAGCCATGTTTCTCCTCTAATAATTCAAAAAGATACAAATTTTATGTACCTGCATATTCTATTTATTAATTAATGCATCGTTTATGATCATCATCAACAACTCAGGGAAAGAGATCCCCAATGCCTTGGCTGATTTTGGCACCAAACTCGATGCTGTCATACCCGGCAAGGTATTTGCTTCCAACAAATAGATATCACCTTCAGGAGTCATTCTAAAATCGACTCGCGCGTAATTTTTCAAGCCAAGAATATTATATACCACAACCGCGTTTTCCTGCATCCGCAAGGTATCTTCGGGAGATAAATTGGCCGGAACATTATATTCCGTTTTATCCCCCATATATTTTGCTTTATAATCATTCACGCCATGAGGGTTTACCTCGATGATCGGATAGGCCTCACCTTTAATCACTGGCACATTGTATTCTTTACCCGGAATAAATGACTCAATAATAACTTCTTTACTATATTTTAAAGCCTCTTTTGTTGACTCAAATATATCTTCTTTTGTCTGTAGAATGCTTAAGCCCACGGAAGACCCGGCATCGTTTGGTTTAATCACAAGAGGGAATTCCACTTTTTCGGGACGATGAACAGCCTCGCGATGGATCTCTTCTTTCGCACATTTTACTCCAACACTTCTTGCCAATATTTTTGTTTTAAGTTTATCCATAGCAATTGCAGATGCTTCAAAGCCTGAACCTGTATACGGGATTCCCGCCATCTCAAGAATTGCAGAGATCACACCATTCTCTCCGTTTCCGCCATGAAGAGCATTAAAAACAATATCGACTTTTTCTTCTTTTAGAAAAGCGCTCAACTCAATAAAAGGCTGGTCGCTTAAATTTACCATAGCCTCAAAATCCATGTCCTTCATTGAAAAGTTTTCAAGCTCATTCAAAAACTGATCCATTTTTTCCAAAGGTGTTGATGGATCCAAGTATAACACTTCGTGACCTAATTCTTGTAAAGCCTTGCCAATAGCCGAACCGCTGGCCATAGAAACAATTCGTTCGGGAGACGCACCCCCAAGGAGAACACAGATCTTCATTAGTCTTTATCCCTTAGCATTATTATTCTGTTAACAGCATCCTGCAAGTTGCTGACATAAGTAAATGGAATACGCTCTCGAGCAAGCGCTTCTCTGGTGATCGGTCCCCAACCTTGTGAAACTAAAAAGAAGGGTATATTTAAAAATTTTGCAACCAACGCATCGGAATGGCTGTCTCCAACATAAACCGCTTCTTTCATATTTACACCATGTTCACGGATGGCTTTCATGAACATACCCGGATTAGGTTTTCGGTTAGGACAACGTTGCTCTGCCCGGTGTGGACAAAAATACCAATCTTTGATCTTCCCTCCGGCAGACTCGGAATGTGCAACAATATGTTCAAAAATTTCTTCGGCATCCTCATATTTTATCAGGCCTTTCCCTACACATGCTTGATTCGATACAACAAAAATATCTATACCCGCATCGCTAAGTTGCTTTATAGCATCAGGCACATCCGTATGCATTCGGATTTCAAAAACCGAAAGCACATAAGTTGGATCATCAACATTAAGAACACCATCTCTGTCTAAAAATACCGTTGATATTTTCATGATTGAAATTTATTGTAAATAAAGATTTAAACAAAATAAAATCGTAAGTCCTAATTTACCTCACACAATGGTATGAAGTAAGCCCGGAACAAAACTAAATTTTATAACGTAATGTGAAAACAATTGCGTATTTAAGAACAAATGCAGATATTTATTTGAATGAATAAATGATAGGAAAGAAAAATGAAAGAATTCTTTGCGATTGCGCTAAGTTTATTAATGCTATTCAGTTTTGGCATTGAAATCGATTTTGGTGACAACTATAATTTCCCCGATTGGGTTGATTGTATTTTACATCCGCAACGAGAATCTGCCATTGATATGACGATCGAGCCACTATACCAATTCAGCAAAACCCATCTGGTGCCTTTGTTTAAACAATAATTGTTAATCTGTGATCAATTGACCGAAAACCTGCAATCAGCGGGAACGATAATAGTTGAGTTAACATATTAAAAAAACGCGAGGCTTTTATGAAAAAGACATTACTTGCCCTATCCTGCATTGTCGTATTACTTTTATCTTGTGATTTTCACCCGGATGATACAAATAACATGACCAATGAGGAGCACGCCATTATATCTGCCGTGTTAGATAGTATCAGATACCAATATTCGCCCACAAACGTTGATGTTTATGACTTAAGCTCTACAAATACCAATTGCTCTTCATTGAATATTGCCTTCGAAATAGATAGCATTGAAACCGACACCCTGCTTAACATCTATTATGACGCCAACAGACTACAATACTATCTTAATAGAGATAAGCTTCCCGATTATATAACTCTAAAAGACAGGGATGAATCAAACCCCTATACAGGTTATCTCTCCTTTACTCGCCCGGGTATAAGTGAAGACGGTTTAATAGCTGTCGTTGAATATTCTTGCATGGGGGCCCCACTTGCAGGAGCGGGATATGCTGTTTTACTAGAAAAACATTCGGGCCAATGGCAAATGATCTGGCATAAAATGATGTGGATCTTTTAGATAGTTGAAAATCGAAGGTTGAAACTAAGTTATAGCTAAAATAAAAGCGCAGATTACGCCTTTTCTTACCTTAATGATTTATTTTGTATATTATCATATTATTTAATATATTACATAGACAGCAAATAAACATTATAACAAAAAGTACAATATGAAAGCGATTAAAATTTGTTTTTTTGCATTAATGATATTCTGTTTAGGTTCTTGCTCTTGGGAGCCCAATAATTCAAGCTATCCCGCCTGGTTATATACCAAAATATTAGCATTGGAAAACGACAGCACCTATTCTTGCGTTGGATCAATCTGGAGATATGAATATGAGGGTGAATATGTGTTTTATTTTTCTAGCAAATGTGCTGACGGAATGACATATCTATACAATTACGAGGGGAGTATTATCGGCTCAGCAGGTGGATTTACCGGGATACAAACCGGTGTTATTCTAAATTTTTGGGGGAAGAAAGAAAATGGCGTCAAGATCTGGCCCGATGAAGATTAATCACAACTGTTTATTGCTCAACTTACTAAAATAGGAAAGGAATCTAAGATGAACTACCAAAAGTTTAAAGGAAAATCCCGTTTCCGTTTAGAATTAGCCATCGTTATTGTTTTGGCTTTAGTCGTGCTACTGGTATTTGTTTTTCCGCGCTTCGATAGAGAAAGCAAAATTGAAAAAGAAGCATCTATTGTATTTGTTGAATCCATCGACATCCCTCAAGTTAAATTACAAAAAATGAATTTACCAACCCCTAGACCTGTAATCCCAATTATGAGCCCGGAACCGGATCTTGATATTGACAGCGAATATCTTGACAGTCTTTTTAACGTTGACGTATATAAAAACACACCGCCACCTCCCCCTTTGGCAGATTATAGCGAAGATACCGTCATCTTTGTCCCATATGACGAGGCGCCGGAAGTTATTGGTTCAATTGCAGATTATATTGTTTACCCCCAAACAGCCAAAGACGTCGGAATCGAAGGTACTGTAATTGTTCAGGCTTTCATTGATGATAAAGGTATCGTAAAAAATTGTATTATCATGAAAGGTTTACCCGGCACTGGACTAGATGAGGCAGCCAAAAACGCTATAATGAAAACCAAATGGAAACCGGCTTTGCAGCGTGACCGAAAAGTTGGTGTGTGGATCGCTATACCGGTGACGTTTAAATTAAATAAGTAATTGATAATACTGTTGGGAACGGTTACTCTTTATTCCATTGAATTTTGTCTGGAAGACATTTTTATCATCATGTTATAAACCGGTGGATAATGCAAACTGGTTAAAAATGCTCAAAGCCAATACAAAATCCTAGACGAATACACTTTATAAGTGCATAAGAAATTAATAATGATGTTCTTTAAACAGAATTAAAGGCTATTAATTTGCATTTATTCCATTCCACCCGTATCTTTTAACATGAGAAAACACATCATTCCTATCGTCTTCTTGATGATCTTATCATTACTATATGCTCACGAAAGTGACCTTATCTACCAATCCAATAATATTGCCGATATCCATATAACTGTAAACACTAATGCACTGACATGGATATATAACAATGTAGACAGCGACTCATTGCATCTTTCAAGTATTCGATATCAAAATGATTCACTGGATATCAGTATGGATTCAGTTGGCTTTCGTCTTCGGGGAAATACCTCAAGAAATGCTGCCAAGAAATCATTCAAATTGGATTTTAATCAATTCGTCCCGGGCAGAAAATTATCCGGTGTAGAAAAGCTTAACTTGAAAGCCGAACAAAATGATCCCTCTTTAGTCCGTTCAAATTTTGCTTTTTCGCTCATGGAAAAAATTGGATTAGAAGCTTCAAGATTATGCTATGCTCGAGTATATATCAATGATAATTATATGGGGCTCTATAATATTATCGAACACATCGATGAAAACTTTTTGAATTATCACTTTGCTAATAATGATGGTAATCTATATAAATGTTTATACCCTGCCGACTTAAATTATTATGGACCGGATCCGCTATACCATCCCAATGCGGCCTGGGATCCCAACCGCCCTTATGAAATAAAAACCAACAAACTTGAAAATGACCATCGTCAATTAGCTCATTTAATTGATGTAATAAATCACACGCTTTCCAGTGATTTAATGGATTCTTTGGAATCTGTATTACAGGTCACAGATTTCATAAAATATCTTGCCGTTAATATCATGACCGGTTCCTGGGACGACTATAGATATCTTAGAAATAATTATTATTTATACTACGACATTGACCTCGCAAAGTTCAGGTTCATCCCTTATGATTATGATAATACTTTTGGTATTGATTGGGTAGGTAGCTCTAATTGGGGAGACCCTAACTGGGCTCGCATCAACATGTATTCCTATACGGTCATGGATTCCGACGGCAGGCCCTTATCTGAACTTATTTTTAATACCCCCGAATACCGCGACTTGTTTACGCACTTCATTCAGTTTTATACCAACAATGTATTCAAAGAAGATCAATGGACAGATTATGGCGACAGTATCAAAGCCTTAATTCGTCCCGATGTGGTGAACGATACCTACTATCCTCGCGATCATGGTTTTAATATGAGTATTTTTGACGATTCTTACGATGAAGATCAACGATACAGGCATGTTGAGCGAGGTATATATGAGTTCATGCGAAAACGCCGGCAAACAACTAATGGGGATATTAACTGGCGTTATGCGGCGCCATCTATTTACCGACGGGACATAGAGCAAATTGGTACAAGCCTACATTTAGATCTTTCTGTATTTTCTGCCGCTGGTATCAAGAGTCTGGAATTAAAACTTTATGATGCAACTAGCAATGAAAATTCAAGCATTGCCATCAACATGGACCAGGATAGTCAAAGCAATTTGGTTGAATTATACGACCGTTGGACTTTAAGAACCCAAGTTGAAACCAACGATCATTATTATAAGATCGTTGCAACAGATATAAATAATCAAGTCAGCACTTGGCCTCGCAAAGGCTTTCTTGAACTAAAAGATAGAAGCCATATATACAATTCTCTTTTCATTAATGAGATCATGGCTAAAAATGATGCCAGCATTGCTGATCCTGCAGGAGACTATGATGATTGGGTGGAAATCTATAATGCTTCATCACAGAGCATTGATATGGAAGGCATGTTCCTGAGTGATCGAGAAGACAGTTTGGCAAAATGGGATTTCCCGGAGAACACCATCATTCATGCCGGAGATTATTTATTGATCTGGTGCGATAAAGATGGCGATCAGCATCAGGATGGTTTACATGCAAATTTCAAACTTTCCACCTCCGGAGAATACATTTCACTCACAGATAAAGACTCAATCACCGTCATTGATGAAATACACTTTCCTGCTCTAAGTTCAGATGTTTCATATGGTCGAAATTTAGATGGTGGTGACAATTGGATTACTTTTTCAATTGCTACACCGGGAGCAACGAACAATGAAACCGACATTGATGTGCTTATTCCCATGACAACTGCTTTATTCCCCAACTACCCCAACCCTTTCAACCCAAGAACAGCGATTAGTTATCAGCTGTCAACTGCCAGTAATATCGAAGTGAATATTTTCAACGCAATGGGAAGAAAAGTCCATACATTGGTTAATAATTATCAACAAGCCGGTGTGTACAAACATAATTGGGATGCCTCTCACTTAGCTTCGGGGATATATCTGGCTGTTATGAAAGTAGATGGCTTTGTGTTTGGAACACAAAAGATGTTGCTAGTCAAATAATTCATATTCAAAATCCTTGGAAAGACATAAAGGGATCGGGAACCTCCAACCCTTTTGTACACCTCCCACTTAAAACAATACTCGTTAATAAATTGCGGCTTACCGAACATTTTTCTTGACATCCTCCGAACCTTATCATATTATTACTATAAGCTTAGTAGATAAACGAACACCTACGGAGTAATCATGATAAATAAGAATAAACTGACCCCGGCAGAATGGGAGATTATGGATGCGATCTGGAATCTTGGTGGTACGCCATCTGTGCGAGAGGTGCTTGAGCACACCTATCCAAACGGAGAAAAGGCATATACCACCATCCAGACTTTGATGAACCTCTTGGAAAAGAAGGAACTGTTAACGCGTAAAAAGATTGGCTTGGTAAATTTTTATACAGCCACTCGACAACGTGAAGACATGCTCCAATCAGAAACCCAACATTTGATATCACGAGTTTTTAGAGGCTCGGCTCCGGCTCTTGCAAATTTCCTCATCGCGGAGGAGGATCTTTCCTTGGATGATATCAAAAACATCAAAGCGCTTCTAAAAGAGAAAGAAGCACAGTTAAAGGAGAAGTAAAATGATCAACTTACTTAACTCCTTCGCCGAAGTTTGGATGGAATATTTCGGCTATGCCATCCTTCAGAACACGCTCTTTCTCGCCGTGATCTTTTTGGCTTTGTACTATTTGCGTGAAAAAAGCGCACGTGTACAATATGCCGTGGCGGCATTGGGACTTATCAAACTTTTGATACCTCCCTTCATGCCATTTACGATCCGTGAAGCCGCGACGGCGGCTTCTTCGGTCGGCTCAGTTGCAGTTGGTGATATTGCCATAACACCAGCAAACATCACAGTCAGTGCTCCCTCGCTTTCGCTTGGCAGTATTTTACTCTTACTTTGGGCATTTACTGCAATACTAATGCTGAGTGCTACCTTGGTTTCCACCTTAAAGCTTCGATGGTACTTGCGCAAGGCTCAATTCATCTCGCGCAATGAGATCGATGGAAAAACAGTTGATATTTTCCGCTCTGAAAATATTTCTGTACCTATGAGCGTTGGACTATTTCCCAACAAAGTCTATGTCCCCGAACTTTGGGACACGCTCAGCGCTGAGCTAAAGCATTCGCTGCTGCGACATGAAGTGGCTCACATTAAGCGCAAAGATGGTATTTTAGGCGCATTGCAAACCCTTGCTCAAGCCTTATATTTCTTTCATCCGCTTGTCTGGATGCTCACCGGCAAAGCTAATGAATTCCGCGAAATGGCCTGCGATGACATGGCAGTTGACAATTCGGATGTCACACCCATTGTTTACTCCCGTTGCCTCGTCCATGTGGCAGAGCATATGCTCCCCTCTTGGAGTTGTTCCTCCGCGTCCACGCTCATTAAACAGAAAAACAAACTTTACACTCGCGTGAACTATCAAGTGAAGGATAAGAAAATGAAAAAATTAAATAAGAATAAATCTCGATTGATTTGGACCTTACTACTGGTACTTATTGTGCCTCTTTCATGGTATTGCAAACAGCCGGACGCTGTAGCTGGCCTAAAAAACAAAGACACCGGCAAGATCTATGGCAAAGTCATTGATGAAACTACAGGTGAAGCTCTTGTTGGAGCAAATATTATAGTACTCAACACATCTCAGGGTGCCGCTTCAAATGAAAAAGGTGAGTTTTTTGTATCAGAACTTAAACCGGGAAAACATGATATTAGATGCTCAATTATAGGTTATTCTGAAATCGTGATCAGTGGCATAAAAGTGGAAAACAGAAAATCAACAGCACTTAATTTCAAGATGAAACCGGCTGCGATCACGGCCGAAAAAGTTGTGGTATTAGCAAAACCTAATTCGATTTCTATGCTTACATCACCTGAAAAAACAGCAGAACCGGAAGATATTGAGGAAAATTTTATTCCTTACGATACCCCTCCTTTGCCCATAGGTGGACAAGCTGCAATTGCTAAAAACATACGCTACCCCAAAAAAGAAATGGATGCCGGTATTGAAGGAAATGTTCTAGTTCAAGCTTATATCGATATAGATGGTCATGTCAAAAAGACGAAAGTGCTCAAAGGGGTTTCAAATACAGGACTGGATAAAGCTGCAGAAGACGCTATAAAAAAAGTTAAATTCACCCCTGCAAAGCAACGCGATAAAGATGTTGAAGTTTGGGTTACCATTCCGGTCCAATTCAAATTAGATAAACCCGAAAAAAAAGTTAAATTTATTCCTTATGATCAGCCTCCTGTACCGATTGACGGCACAAACGGCATTTCTAAATATATTGTCTATCCTAAAAAAGCGAAAGAAGCTGGAATAGAAGGAACGGTTGTTGTACAAGCAGAAATCGGTGTTGACGGTTTAGTTAAAGAAACTATCATTCTTAAAGGTATTCCAAACAGTGGTTTAAACGAAGCCGCTAAAAAAGCTATTGAGCAAGTTAAATTCTATCCGGCCAAACAACGCGATAAAGATGTCGCCGTTTGGTTCACGATCCCGGTTGAATTTAAATTAGATAACAAAAAATGATAAATTTCGAATAATAATAATTTCCAAACACGTAGAGACGCGAAATATCGCGTCTCTTTTTTATCAAGAATAAATTCATTCAAATGGCATTTTACATCGCAAAGTAAATCCCTTTCCCAAATAATTCATAATTTATAATTTCTTTGCCCTTAGCACCCTTTTCCCTATATTTCTGAAGATAAACAAATAGTCGGAGTGATCTCATGCAAAAAGGATTTAAAATTTTTCTTATCATTGTGCTTATTGTTGTATTGCTTGGTGTTTTTGCTTATGTGGGTGGAACAAAAAATATGGACGAAGTCAAAGCCTATGTATTACCTCAAATTGATTTGACCACGATAGAGAATGGAACTTACGAAGGATCATGCGAGATTGGCCGTTGGGCTATGGATGTGAAAGTAACGGTTAAAGATCATCAATTCATAAACATTATTATGTCTGAAGACAGGCTCTCGAACATCACCCCCGAACTTGCAGACACTTGGAACGATGAAATTTTATTTATAGATGATCCTTCATTTGATGCTATCAGCGGTGCGACCATTACATCAAAAGCATATATGATAGCTATCACAAATGCGCTAGAAGAATAATATCACCTGATTTCTATGCGCAAACATCTTCTTTTATTCATTATACTTTGTTTTCTATTGATATCCTGTAAAGATGTCTCTTATAAGGTTAATATTATTCCTTTTCCCAAAAAAATTGAACTCAACAAAAGACACTTTACTTTAAACAACAAAACAAAGATCAATATTTCTAATGATTCGGATAGTTTGAGATTAATTGCAAATCTTTGCGCTGAACAACTCAACTCTCTTACAAATATTTCCCCGGACATTATTTCGGGAGATATCGACAACAATGTTATTTCATTTAATCTTATCGATAATAAAAACATGGGTAAAGAAGACTATCAAATCAATATTGATCGTCATTGTATTAAACTTAAAGCAGTAAGTACAAAGGGGTTATTCTATGCCTTTCAAAGTTTAAGACAATTATTACCAAATAATAAAATAGAACAGAGATCAAAGTGGAAAATTCCCGGAGTATATATTGAAGATTCTCCTCGTTTCCCCTGGAGAGGTATGACTCTTGATGTCGCTCGGCATTTTATGCCGAAAGATATCGTAAAACGTTATATTGATATCATGTCATTTTATAAAATGAACATTCTTCATATTCATTTATGCGATGATCAAGGTTGGCGTATAGAGATCAAACAATACCCTATACTTACAGAGAAATCAGCTTGGAGAATAGATCATAATGGCAGCATCTATGGTGGCTTCTACACACAAAATGACATTAAAGAACTGATTGAATATGCGGCTCAAAGAAATGTCGAGATCATCCCTGAGATTGAAATGCCCGGCCACGCAACAGCATTGCTTTCCGCCTTCCCGGAAATCTCATGTAAAGGTCAGGAAATTGCCGTCTCTAACTCATGGGGTATCCACGATAACACGATCTGTCCCGGAAAGGATACCAGTTATACGATCTTACAAAACATTCTTTCAGAGATCATTGAATTATTCCCCTCAAAATATATTCACTTAGGTGGTAATGAAACAAAATATAATTACTGGAATCAATGCTTAGCTTGCAAAAATTTATGCACCAAGAAACGTTTAAATTCAAGCAATCGACTCCAACATTACTTCTTCTCGAAAATGGTTGATTTTCTCGATAAACATAACAAAACCATGATAGGATGGGAAGAGATTATTCGTGGTGGCCTGCCAAAAAACTCCGTCGTCCAAGTCTGGAAAAATGACCGGATTATTAATTCAGCTACCTTTATGCAACACCCGGTTATCGTTTCTCTTAATCAAAATTCCTTTTTTCATCAAAACGTATATCAAACACCACTTCACACCGTATATGAGAATCCCATCATCCCCGAAGGACTCAAAAAAGATAGGGAAAAATATATACTGGGCGGTGAATGTTGTCTATGGACGGAGTACATCACTCCAAAAACAATAGATACTTTTGCTTTCCCAAGATTAATCGCATATTCTGAAATATTATGGTCACAAAAATCAGATAAAGATTTTGTTTCATTTTATCGTCGATTAGTAGACCATCGAGATTATAAAAATTTTTATAACATACAATTTGGAGATGAAGCTAAACCAATCAGTCTGAAAGCAGATTTTGATGCGGAGCGAAAGAAATGCTTTATCAGCATGAGCGCGGCACATAAAGATATATCTATTCACTATTGTTATTCAGATAAAACACCCTACTACTATAGCAATATATATGATAAGCCTTTGGTCTTCTCCAACTCCGGCAAACTAACGGCTTTAGCTTTTGTGGGAAACCTGCCCTACGGTGAAGCATTACATTGGCAACATATAAATCACTCAGGACTCGGTATCGAACCCTTATTACAATATGAGTACGCACCAAAATATAATGCCGGTGGTGTCTTGGGTTTAACGGATGGCATTAAAGGCAGTCTAAATTATCTTGACGGAAACTGGCAAGGTTTTAAAAGTAAAAACCTTATTGCAATTATCGATCTTAAAAAAACTCAAACCATAAATTCAATATCAATTTCATTTCTACACAATCCAAATGTTTGGATATTTGCTCCAAGAGAAGTCTCTTTTTACACATCTGATACAGGAATTGATTTTCAACAACATGCATGTTTATCTGCAAATACACCGGAGCAATTAAATCGCATTGTAATAGAAGAGTTTTCTAAATCATTTACTAATCTCAAAGCACGTTATATAAAGGTCACGGCGAAAAACTTAAAAAAATGTCCCGATTGGCATCCTTCGGGTGGAAATCATGCCTGGTTATTTGCAGATGAAATAGTTATTAGATAATCTGCAGGCAACAGGAATAACTACAATAACAACCATTAGGTATTATGAAAATTTCAGGCAACATTGTTGATGTTTTAAATGAACGAATTTACTCCGGAGTCATTGAAGTATCTGAGGGTAAGATCAAATCTATCACCGAAGACAATAATAAATATGATCATTATATCATCCCCGGGTTTATCGACTCACATATCCATATAGAAAGCTCTATGTTAGCTCCTTCGGAATTTTCCCGTGCAGCTTTACAACATGGCACTATTGCCGTTGTCGCAGATCCTCACGAGATTGCAAATGTTTTGGGAGTTAATGGCGTAAAATTTATGATCGAGGATGCGGAGAGATCAGCATTAAAATTCTATTTTTCAGCACCTTCTTGTGTCCCCGCCACTAAATTTGAAACAGCCGGAGCAACAATAGGTCCAAAAGAAATAGAAGCTCTTTTTCAAGAATACCCTCAAATCCGCCACCTTGGCGAAATGATGAATGTCCCGGGTGTATTAAATTCTGATCCTGATATAAAAAACAAGCTGGACATAGCAAAAAAATACAATAAACAAATTGATGGTCATGCACCCGGCATGAAAAAAACCGAACTTAAAAAATATATGAATGCCGGGATTTCCACAGATCATGAATCCATCAGCAAAGAAGAAGCGCTGAAAAAACTCGACCTTGGTATGAACGTTCAAATCAGAGAGGGCTCCGCCGCTCAAAATTTTAATGAACTCATTCTTGCAGGAGCAATGTACCCGGATAAGACAATGCTCTGCACCGATGATCTGCATCCGGATGATCTTGTTAACGGGCATATCAATATCTTGATCAAACGAGGACTGGAGTTTGGGATCAATATCATCAAGCTTCTCCGCATGGCAAGTGTAAATCCGATAAAACATTATAATCTTGATATCGGTTTATTGCAAAAAGACGATCCGGCAGATTTCCTTCTTGTAAATTCATTGAAAGACTTAAACGTTCAGCGTTCATACATTAACGGGAAATGTGTTTACCGAAAGTCTATTCCCATATCCTTCAAAAAAAAGGTGGAAACTCCCAATATTTTCAAATGTCATGAAAAAGAAATCTTTGATTTTCATGTTGAAGACCCTTATAAAGAATTACCCGTCATCCAAGTTCATGACAAACAGCTCTATACGTCTCGATCTCAAAAACTGATTAAAAAAGATCGCCATAATCTTATTTCAGATACTGAAAGAGATATACTTAAAATAGCTGTCATTAACCGCTATGAAAACAAAACACCGGCAGTAGCCTTTATACACGGCTTTGGCTTAAAGTCCGGGGCGATCGCTTCCTCTGTCGCCCATGATTCTCATAATATCGTATGCGTTGGTGTAAAAGAAGAAGATATGCGTGATGCCGTCAATTTGATTATAAAAAGCAAAGGCGGTATTTCCATTGTTTCAGAAAATGAAGGTATCTCTGAATTGTTACCTCTTCCCATAGCAGGTTTAATGAGCAATAAAAATTATAAATGGGTGGCTGAAACCTATGCAAACCTGGATAAACTTGCCAAAGACTTAGGCTCTCCCCTCTCAGCCCCATTTATGACACTTTCCTTTATGTCCCTTTTGGTAATCCCCGAAATCAAATTAAGCGACAAGGGCCTATTTGATGGAAATAATTTTTCTTTCATCAAATAAATCCAATACTACTTACTATCTCAAGCTATAAATATTATTATTTTTAGATTATATCATTTTTATTCCGGTCTTTTATACATATACTTGACCCAAGTTTATAAAATTTAAAGGATTAGAATGAAAATAATCAAATCTGTCTCAAGCTTAATACTTATACTTACCATTTCCCTTTCTGCACAAACAAATATTAGTGAAGGCAATGTATCCGGCACATGGACAAAAGCAAATTCTCCTTACCACGTAAACGGTAATATTGATATTCCCATGAACTCAACTCTTACCATTGAACCCGGAACAGAAGTATATTTTACCGACCAATATGAATTTAATGTTCACGGTCAATTAATCGCTGAAGGTACCGAAGCAGACAGTATTCTCTTTCATGCCGATTCTTTGGGTAGTCAGGATGCTTGGCCTTATTATACTGGATTCTGGTATGGTATCACCTTTCATGCAACAGATTCTACAAAACAACAAACTTCCATTTTAAAATATTGTAAAGTATCACATTGTTATGAACGCTGGATTGATACAGGCAATGCCAGTATTAATTTTAATCGTAGATTTGGTGGCGGTATACTCTACTATAAATCTAAAATTGATCTATCGCATTCACGAATTGAACATAGTTTAAATTCTCGAAACAGCATTATTGCTATTTATTCAAGTGGTTTGATCGACTCAGTAAGAATTTCTAATGCAGGTACTATTGAGCTTTTACACTCAGAAGTAGACATTACAAACTCACTCATTAAAGGGGCTAAGGGAATTGCCCTGGATTATGCCACATCAAATATTATTAATACAAAGATCTCAAACAACAACTATTATTTTATGTCAAGTGATTTTGGTCATATTCAAGCTGAAAACTCTTTTGTCAATCTTTTAAGCTGTGAAATTAACAACAATGCCGGTATCGGTATAAATGCACATCAATCAACGATCAACTTACTAAGAACCGACATTTCAGGTAATGCCGGCAATGGAGGATCATTTGTTGAATCTCCCACAAGTTTTATCAATTGTAATATTCGAGAAAACGGGGGATACGGGCTATTTTTTAATTCAAACACCTTGTGGAGTGATACCACCTTTATTGCCGACATCCAAAATACCATTGTTGCTAAAAATGGAGAATCCGGTATGAACTTCATCTCAAATAACGGTGCCAATATTAAAAATTGTGTTATCGCAGATAATACAAGTTCTCAGAGTTGGGGTGGCATTAAAGTTAGCAATACAGACCTCACAAACTCCGTTAATACAATCGTTATTAACAACGGAAGCAATCTAGATTTTCAAGCCGGAGGCTTGTATCGTTATTCCATCGTTCAAGGCAACTATGTTGGATCCGAAACAGATACAACGAATCTCCAGAACTATGACCCACTATTTCGCGATGCCGCCAATGGTGACTACAGGCTTAAGACAACCGAATCTACCTATTTTTACGATTCGCCCGGAATTGATGCAGGTGACCCTGAAATTTCTGACTGGTTACTTGACACCGAAACTGCTGGTTTGGCAACATCTCGCTCCGATATAGGCGCTTACGGTGGCGCCAACAACTGGTGGAATATTGAACTCTCACCTCCTTGTCACTTTAAAGGCGATGTTGCAGGTACATGGGAATGTGAGCGTATTTATGTAGATGGTGATATTCTTGTCCCCGAAGGCGATACACTTGACATTAGATCCTCGGTTGATTGGGTTGTTTTTACCGGCCCTTACCAAATTAAAGTCGAAGGTGTTTTACTCGCCCATGGTACAAAAAATCATGAAATTAAATTTCAAGGAACTACCGTTCCAACCATGAATTGGCGAGGTATAGTTTTTAACTCAACTAATACACGCACATCGGGAGCTTCGGTATTAGAATACTGCCGCTTTGACTATGCGAATAAAATTGGGGATGGCTTCCCTAATGGCGGTGCCCTTTGCATTTATAACTCTGATGATGTTCTCGTAAAAGACTGTTATTTTTACAACAACAATGCTCGCTTGGGTGGCGCTATCTACATAGAAAATTCAAGTCCACGCATCGAAAGCTCAACATTCAGGGCTAATGGTCGCAAACATAGTGACGAAATAGAAATATTAACATCTGCCGGTGGTGCAATGTATATAAAAAATTCAACACCTTATATGCATGATCTTAAATTTTCAAGAAATGGTGCAAACGATGGTGCTGCCATTTTCCTGGATCATTCATCTCCAAAGATCAGTAATACTCTTATTGTTGAAAACTTTGCCTCCGGCTTTGCCGGCGCCATATTTATCAGCAATTCATCTCCTCACATTGTAAATATGACCTCTGCAGAAAATACCGCCTTGGCAGGTGGTTCATTTAGCTTAATGAACGCCAATAGCCATCCTACGGTGATCAACAGCATTATGTTCGACAATTCAAAGCCTGAAATATATATCAACGAAGGAACACCTTCTGTCACCTACTCAATTATAGACAGCGCCGGCACAAAACCGTATTTCAGTACAGGTTGTTTAACAGATGATCCTATGCTTACAGATAACAATTCTTATCTTTTAACATACACAAATCAAAATGTATCACCGGCAATTGATGCCGGTCATCCGGATTCTTTAGATACAAAAATCGATACGTATGCCGGTCGCGGTGAAACACGAGCAGACATGGGTTATTACGGTGGTCGCCTGATTAACAACAATATTTCATCCATTAACGACGAAATTGTCAGCATCGATGATTTTAAGCTTTCAAGTAACTATCCCAATCCATTTAACCCCATTACCAATATTCCATTTATATTGGCCGCCGATGCTCATATTGAATTAACTATATATGATCTTAGTGGAAAAAAAGTCCAAACACTTGTTAACTCTTACCACACACAGGGTAACTATCAGTTTACTTGGAATGCTCAATCTCTTCCGTCCGGAATATATATGGTGGTTTTGCGAGTTGATAACTTCTTGGCAGACAGCAAAAAAATGATTTTGCTCAAATAATAACACCAGTTTTATAATTGCTTAAACCTCGCTAAGTCTTATGCTCGGCGAGGTTTTTTATACCATTATCATAATGCTAACATTGTTTAAGTAACTGTGAGGATGAAGAAACTTAATGCTTTTTACTTTTACCATTAATCTTTATCTTTTCTCTAGTTTGACAATGACGTGGAGTAAAAAACATGACACAATATGTACGATTACAACATTTCCCTATCTCTTTCTTTGCCATGATCTTAGGGATGGCCGGATTTACAATAGCTTTTCAACGTGCTGAAAGTATATTAGAATTACCTTTTTCGATAAGCCCGATTTTACTCATTATAACACTGTTGATTTTTGTTGTATTTATCTTGCTTTATCTTTACAAAATGATCAAGTTTTTTCCCGAAGTAAAAGAGGAATTCAACAACCCGGTAAAACTTAGTTTTTTCCCAACCACCTCTATTTCATTATTGCTTTTTAGTATTCTGTTTTTAACAGATCATTCCAATATTTCAAAAATCTTTTGCTTCATAGGCACATTGGCCCATTTCATTTTTACCTTGAAGATCATAACAACCTGGATACATCACGACAAATTTAATATCAAGCAAATGAATCCCGCCTGGTTTATACCTGCCGTTGGAAATTTAATCATACCCATTGCAGGTGTATCGCACTTTCCTATGGAAATATCATGGTTTTTTTATAGTATAGGAGTTGTTTTTTGGCTGATCCTAATGACCATTTTCTTTAACCGGATTATTTTTCATAATCCTTTACCAAACAAGCTTTTGCCTACATTGTTTCTTTTGATCGCTCCACCCGCTATTGGTTTTATATCCTATGTTAAATTAAATGGGGCCATTGACCCTTTTTCAAAAATATTATATTATTTTGCTCTCTTTATGTTCATTCTTCTTTTGACACAAATAAAGTATTTTACAAAGATAAAATTTTATCTTTCATGGTGGGCATATTCATTTCCTATAGCAGCAATCACCATCGCAAGCCTGTTAATGTATCATAAAAGCGATATGCTATTTTTCTATTATATGGCGTACTTCTTGTTAAGTATTTTAAGTTTAGCAATTATTGGAATTTTTATAAAAACGATTATATCAGTCTCAAAAAAAGAGGTCTGCATAGCAGAAGAATAATTTACCATGTCTGATAATACACTATTTACGTCTACCACAAATCTGCCACCCTTGGCCGCACGCATGAGACCCCAAGAATTGGACCATTATGCCGGACAAGAACATCTGATTTCTGAAGGAAAGTTCATTCAGAATATGATCAATTCAAAATCACTTTTTTCTTTGGTACTCTGGGGGCCTCCCGGGACAGGCAAAACCACACTAGCACGTATTATTGCTAAAAATGTTGACGCTGTATTTTATGAGCTTTCAGCGGTTTCTGCATCCGTTAAGGATGTGCGCGAAATTATTCGCAAAGCGGTATCGCATCAACACATGGGTAAAAAGACTTTATTATTTATTGACGAGATACATCGTTTTAATAAAAGTCAGCAAGATGCCCTGCTCCATGCCGTGGAGAATGGTGAGATCGTAATGATTGGCGCCACAACCGAAAACCCTTCATTTGAAGTGATATCTCCCCTGCTTTCCAGATGTCGTATATTAAAACTTCAGGCACTGGAAGCAAAGGATCTTGAAGTCTTGATCGATCGTGCTATAAAAGAAGATATTGTCTTATCAAAATACAAGATCATATTACCTGATGATGTGCGAATGTTCCTGATCATGTCCTCTGGTGGTGATGCCCGTAAAATGTACAACACGCTGGATATTACCGTTCAGCTTGTTCGCGGAAAAGATATGGGTTCCATGACATTGAACATAACAAAAGAAGATATTCAATCGGCCTTACAAGAACGCGCTTTGCTTTATGATAAAGATGGAGACTATCATTATGACACCATTTCAGCCTTTATTAAATCTGTAAGAGGCTCCGACCCGGATGCTGCTGTTTACTGGATGACCGTTATGTTAGAAGGTGGTGAAGATCCACTTTTTATTGCACGACGTTTAATCATTCTTGCAAGTGAAGATATCGGGAATGCCGACCCGCAAGGGCTTGTGATCGCCAATGCCGGTTTCCAAGCTGTAAAAGCTATCGGCTTGCCGGAAGGCGCTATTGTGCTTTCGCAGGTAGCTACCTTTCTGGCATCTTCTCCAAAAAGTAATGCCTCCTATATGGCACTTCGCCGGGCGAAATCTTCTATCAGAGATACGGGCTTCCAATCAGTTCCTCTACATTTACGGAACGCACCCACTGACGCCATGAAACAATTTCAATACGGCTTGGGATATCAATATCCTCACGATAATGATGATGGTTTTTCAGATCAGGATTATATGCCGAAACAAAGACCCGATGTAAATCTCTACGAGCCAAAACAACTCGGTTACGAAAAATTTATTTATGAGCGACTCATAAAGTGTTGGCCAAAACGCTTCAAGGGATAATATGTCAATTCTCATCAAGAATACTTTAGTAAATAACAATCAATGCGATGTGCTAATAGAAAACAATTATTTTTCTAAAATTGGAAGTAACATCCAAACTCAAGCAGATACGGTTATTGACGGGAGCAGATTTGCCGTTCTTCCGGCTTTTTATAATATGCATACGCACTCTGCCATGACGCTATTACGAGGCTATGCGGACGATCTCGGGCTATATACGTGGTTAAACGACCATATTTGGCCTCTTGAAAGTAAACTTAAAGAAGAAGATGTTTATCATGGTACGCGATTAGCCATACTTGAAATGGTCAAAAGCGGGACAGTCTTTTTTAATGACATGTACTTTTTCCCTCATGGCACGGCAAAAGCCGCAGATGAGATGGGAATACGTGCTGATATTGCACCTGTATTGATTGATGGATGTGACAGCAAGAAATGTGATGACATGATAAATTATACCAAGGAAACTATCTCGCACTCAAAGGACTATTCATCTCGAGTTCGATTTACGGTTTCACCTCATGCCATTTATACTGTCTCGGCTGAGACTCTTAAAGCTTCTGCAGATCTATCTCGCAAAGAAAACCTCCCATTTCAAATACATGTTTCCGAAACTCAGAATGAATACAAAGAATGTATGAAAGAGCATGACAAATCTCCGGTGCAATATTTGGATTCTTTAGGTGTACTATCAGATAACGTAACTGCTGTTCACTGTATATATCTTGATGATAAGGATCGCGAGATCCTAAAAAACAGAGGCGTCAATATCGCACATTGTCCGGCATCGAACATGAAACTTTCTTCAGGAAATTTAAACTACGCAGCTATTCGTAAAGCCGGTGTAAAGATCACGCTCGCAACAGATGGAGCAAGCTCAAACAACAACCTCTCCATGCTGGATGAAATGAAACTCGCTGCGCTACGCTCGAAGTGTCATAACGAAGATCCCACAGTCGCTTCGGCTCAAGAAATATTTAAAATGGCAACCAAAGATGGCGCAAAGGCAGCCGGATTACATGCCGGGGAAATTCAAGAAGGATATCTAGCCGATTGTATGCTTGTAAATTTGAACCACGTGTCATTAACTCCATCAGATAATCTAATATCCGATATGGTTTATTCGGCCTCTCCCGAATGCATTGATACCGTTATATGTGACGGACGTATCCTAATGCAAAACAGAAAAGTCAAAAATGAAGAGAAAATTATTCAAGCAGCCAATGCTTGCTATCGGGATCTACTTAAAAGATAATCTATCAAACGTATATATCTTGTACCCCCGCTTTGATCGGGGGTTTATTTTTTATTCGATTTTTGTGACTTACGTCACACTATTTGGGCAGGTGTTTTTATTTATATGAAATATGATCTATATTCTTTTGGGAAAGAATTCATTGAGGTTTAATAGTAAAATATCCGACTCATAG
Source organism: bacterium (assembly GCA_963676395.1). Classification (GTDB taxonomy): domain Bacteria; phylum Fidelibacterota; class Fidelibacteria; order Fidelibacterales; family Fidelibacteraceae; genus M50B103. Next base: position 1,090,261 of record OY781066.1, read on the forward strand.
AATACCTCTACGAAGTCAAACTGAAACACAATATAAAAGGACTGTATGGCAGTCCAATAAAAGGGACGAAACATGGGACGAAATAAATTTTTCTCTTCGGGGAAATGGCTATTTTTAATATTAATATACTCTTCATCATTTTCTCAGATCATACTCAACGAAATGATGATCGATCCAAGCAATGAAAATACCGGTGAATTTATTGAGTTATACAACACCTCTGATTCCATCATCGATCTGAGCAATTTTTATATTTGTGATGAGCAAGACACCGATAAACTTATCCCGTTTCCCGATTCAATACTCCCTCCACATCAATATGCCATTATACTGGATCCGAATTATGAAGGCGAATATTTACATATACTACCTGACACATCGTATTTACTTTGTATTGATGATTCGAGATTCGGAAAATACGGTATATCAAATTCAACTGAAAAAACCTTTTCACTGCTGGATAATAACAAACAGATTTTGGATAAATATCGCAGCGGAACTCCCGAGTGGCCAAAAACAAATTATACTATCGAACGCTACTATCCATATCAAGATATTTGGAGAAGTTCAATATTAAAGTTTGGCAGCCCCTGTAGAAAAAATACTATATCTCCACAGGACAAAAGCATCAATATTACTAATGTTTCCTCTAAACTTTTGGATGATTCTTTAGAGATCAATTTCACTATATTAAATAACGGAACCAGCTTAATTGACCATATTGTCTACAGCATATCTTTAATATTCGACAACCTCTCTACCGAAATCAATCAAACACTTACCGATTCAGTAGAAATTGAAATTACTCCTTTTGATTCCATTACCATCACCCGGCATTTTCCAATTTTTTGTAAAGGAAAGTGCACGACTCAGGCTATAGCTTGCTACGATGAATGTATCGATACATTTACTTCCTTTGCTCACATTCCTCTTGCAGAAAACGATATGATCATAAATGAATTTGTATGTAAACCAAGAAATAACTTTTCTTGTGAGTATATTGAACTTATATCTAAGTGCTCCTTACCTATTCAACTTTATGGGCTCAAATTTTTCGATCTTACCGACTTCGTTGTACTTGACACCAATTACATTCTTATGCCGGACTCCCTAGTTGTGATTGCCCAATCCATGTCCTTTTACGATGACTTCCCATTTGTTACAAATACACTCTACCCCAGCGCATGGCGTAGTTTAAACAATAGCGAAGATCTCATACATATCACAAATAATGATATATCTTCCATTTGTTATTTGCAATATGATAACAATTGGGATCTTGCCGATGACTGCGCCATGCTGCTTGTTGACACAACATTAGATTATCGAAACCCAAGACATTGGGAAGTCTCACAAGATGGTAGTCCGGGCAAGCCAAACATCAGCGAACAACAACTGACTCAACTTTCTTGTTATTCCTCCCGAAATTATTATACGATTAAAGACACATTCGCGATCTTTATTATCAATAATGGTTTTCTCAACACAGATGCGCTTTCGTTCCGGGTTAATGAGGAATTTTTAACACTACCACCTTTAGCCCCCGGAGATAGTTTTTTATGTTATCCGGATACTTCTCGATATACAACTGAAGGTTATAACTATATTGATATCGAATGTGAACCATATTTTTTACATCATATTAAATATTATAGACCCTACTCTGCACCTCCTTGTTTTTTAAATGAGATCATGTTTGATCCTTTGGACACATATTCACAAGCGGAGTTCATTGAACTCGAAAGCATACACTCTTCATTAGACCTAAGTCATTGGAAAATACGCATAAACAAACGTACTGTAGAACTTAGTGACTCATTGCATTCAGCTTTTTCCGTATTCTGCTCCGATAATAACACCTTAGGCTGGAGTTCAAATACCTACGAATACTCCACCTTCCCTTCTTTGCCAAACTCGGGAGCGGAAATATATCTACTTGATCCGATGGATCGTATAATAGACTTTTGTGATTTTCGCGATCATAAAAAAATAATAAAAGGTAGAAGTTTGGAAAAACAATTTACCGGTATATCTTCTTCGGATACCGAATTATGGCACGCATCAGTCGCGGAATCCGGAATGAGTCCAGGTTACAGAAACAGTATAAGTGCGCACCCTTCCGGGCGAAACTCACTTGGCGTTTATCCTAAAATCTATTCACCCGATAATGATGGAAACATTCAATTCAGTGTTGATTCTGAATCAGGTCTAGAGTATTGTGAACTTTCGTGTTTTAACTTGGCGGGAAAACTTATAGTCAAAAAAACACAAAATTGTTTTATGCAATCCTCGGCAATGATATTTTGGGACGGAAAACTATCTGACAAATCTTATCTCCAACGTGGAGTTTATCTAATCTCTTGCAAACTTTTCACGCTAGAGGGAAAAATTCTAAGATTAAAGGATTCTTTTGTTGTAAAATAACATAAATGTTTGAATAGCATTTATTGACGCGTAAATTTATACCATCACTAAAGGAGAATATATGAAAAAATTACTAAGCACCTTACTTTGTCTTGTCTTTGTTTCGTGTGGTGTAAATAGCCTTGAGTTCAGCAAATTTTCTAAATCAATGGATGTTATCAACTCTATTGATCTTAAAAAGTATCTCGGAACATGGTATGAATACGCCAGACTTGATGTTTCCTTTGAACGCGGAATGATCAACACGCAGGCAAAATACGCTCTGTTAGAACCGGATAAAGAAGGACGCACTTGGATCAAAGTCACAAACTCAGGAGAAAAAAATGGAAAAGCAAAAAAAGCTGAAGGCAAAGCTGTTATTGCAGATCCCAATCAACCTGCACGCTTAATGGTTTCTTTCTTTGGTCCTTTTTATGGTGATTATAACATTATTGCCTTAGATACGGAGCACTACAGGTGGGCTTTAGTCGCCGGCGGTTCAAAAGATTACCTGTGGATACTTACACGTGAGAAAGACCTAGACCCGAAGATCTTATATTCTCTCAAAACCCGTGCCCAAATGTATGGTTTTGATACAGACAAATTGATCTATCCTCAGGAATAAAATATAATTTCATATTTTAGCGATCGTAATAAACCGTTTATATTTTTGATACGGTTCTTTATTTTCCTACGTCTTTGCAACTTTCATAAACATTATTTGTAATCAAATCATGAATTTACAGATAACGAAAGTAGCATTAATAAGCATATATTGTTCGTGGATCAAAACTCGGAGTGCATTAAAAAGAGATCTTGAAATAATTAACAAAAACCGAATAGCTATTCATCTCAGAACTTCACTCGAAACATGGATTCGCAAATTCCAGGATAAAAATATTCCGTAAAGTAAAAAGGGTTGGACACGTCCAACCCTTATGTTTTCAATCAGTTTCTAGTATGATTTATACAGCTCCGTGACAATGTTTGTATTTCTTGCCACTGCCGCATGGGCATGGATCATTTCGACCCACTTTGGGCATATCGCGCTTAACCGGCTCGGCTTTACCTGCTTTGGGCGCTTGAGGTTGAGAGGGTGTATTCACTCCACCTTGTTTTGCACCTTCGGCAAAAGCCATATTCTGACTTTGCGCTTGAGATACGCGCACTTGTTGTGGCGACGGAGATTCATCTTGAAGTTTAATATCAGTTCTAAACAATAACCTCAAAGCTGTTTTATTGATCTGTGCCAACAAATTTTGAAATGATTCAAATGCCTGAGCTTTATAAATCAATAAAGGATCTTTCTGTCCATAAGCCTGAAGACCAACACCTTCTTTGATCTGATCAAGTTCATAAAGATGTTCTTTCCATAAGCCATCAATGCTGTTTAAATAAGCCCAACGTTCAAAATCACGCATAACCTCCGAAGGGTAAAGCATTTTTTTTCTATCATAAGTTTCTTTGGCTTGTTGTGTAAAATACTCTACAATTTCTTCACGTTTCATATTTTGATGATCACTGGGAATGTCGCACATAAGCGTTGTCAACATTTCCTGACGCAATGCATCCCACATCCAATTGGCCGGATTTGAATCTGCGGTATGATCTTCAACTTCCGAAGAAATAAACTCTTCCAACATCATGTTGATCTCACTCTGTAGATTACCACCTTCAAGAGCATAGGAACGACGATCATAAACAACTTCTCGTTGTTTGTTCATCACATCATCATATTCAAGAAGATGTTTACGTATGCCAAAGTTTCGTTCTTCAACACGCTTTTGTGCTCGTTCGATCATACGAGTCATCATAGGCATAGAAATAACTTCATCATCGGGAATGGCATCGAGCAGGGCGTTCCCACGAAGGTTTCCGAAAAGGCGCATGAGGTCATCTTCGAGCGAAATGAAAAAGACAGATTCGCCGGGGTCACCTTGTCGCCCCGCTCGACCGCGTAACTGATTATCAATACGACGTGATTCATGTCGTTCAGTTCCGATGATCTTAAGTCCACCCAATTCACGAACTTCATCATTTATCTTAATATCCGTACCACGACCGGCCATATTTGTGGCAATGGTAACGGCACCGGGTTGTCCCGCAAGCGAAACAACATCAGCTTCCCGTTGGTGCTGTTTAGCATTCAACACATTATGTGGAATACCTGCCCGCTTTAATTGTTTTGCGATCATCTCAGACATTTCAACCGAGATAGTACCGACAAGCACAGGTTGGCGACGTTTAAAGCAAGCAGCGATCTCATTTATAATCGCATTGTGTTTTGCCTGCCGACTTTTATAAATCAAGTCATCCTGATCATTTCTAATAACCGGTTTATTGGTTGGAATTGAAACAACTTCCAGGTCATAAATTTCTTCAAACTCGTTTGCTTCGGTCGAGGCCGTACCTGTCATACCCGCCAACTTATCATACATACGGAAGTAGTTCTGAAGCGTGATCGTAGCCAAAGTTTGGTTTTCACCTTCGATACGTACACGTTCTTTAGCCTCAATAGCTTGATGTAATCCGTCGCTATAACGACGTCCGGGTAAAATACGACCGGTGAATTCGTCAACGATCAAAACCTTGCCGTCTTTTACTACATATTCAACATCTTTTTCATATAAAGCATAAGCTCTTAACAGCTGAGTGATATTGTGGATCATTTCTGATTTTTGACCATGTTTCTTTTGCAATTCAGCTTTTGCTTTAGCTTTATCCTCTGCACTTGCAGTTTCATCGCTATCGATCTTTACAAACTCTTCACCAATATCGGGAATAACAAAATACTCAGGATCTTCTGGGTTCATCACATGACGACCATCATCAGAAATGACGATCGTATGAGATTTTTCATCAATAGCATATAAAAGCGAATCATCAATCTCATGCAGGCGTTTTTCCTGCATAAAAAAGTTTTCAGTTTTATATAGTTTATCCTGTACTTCCGCCGACTGCATCATTTTCAGGAATCGGGGGTTTTTAGGTTCTCCGTGTTGAACCTGTAATAACATTGTCCCAAGTTCCAGTTCATGATCTCTGTCATCGGGAAGACGCTGGATCTCATCTAATAATGTATTGATCTTTTTCTTTTGGGCGCGCACAAGTTTTTCAACCTGTGGTCTCAATTTTTTATAACGTTCATTAGAATTTGATTGAACCGGACCGGAAATGATCAGAGGTGTTCTCGCCTCATCAACAAGCACGGAATCGACCTCATCAACAATAGCATAATAATGTCCACGCTGAACCATGTTCTCATGTCTGATCGCCATATTGTCCCGAAGATAATCAAAACCAAATTCATTGTTCGTACCATAAACAATATCACAGGCATATTGCTCTTTACGAGCATTAGGCGGCATTGAATTCAATATTTTCCCAACACTCAAGCCAAGAAAACGATAGATCGCGCCCATCCACTCAGCATCACGTTCAGCCAAATAATCGTTCACGGTCACAACATGCACACCGCGTTTTGTCAGGGCATTCAAAAAGATCGGCATGGTCGCAACCAAGGTCTTACCTTCACCCGTTTTCATTTCGGCAATATTACCGTTATGAAGAACCTCTGCACCCATAAGCTGAACATCAAAGGGAATCATGTTCCACTCGAGCTCATTTCCGAGCACATTGAATTTCTTTCCGACAAGTCTTTTTGCCGTTTCTTTAACTATTGCAAAAGCTTCAATCTTCAGCTTATCCAGAGCAGTCTGTTCAGCTTCATAGATCATTTTATCTTTTGCTTCATTATCTAGTTTATTTTCTTCAGCTTTATTTTTTGCTTCTTCACGTTGATCATGTATATAAACGATCATCTCTTGTGTTCTGGCTCGAAGATCATCATCACTTAAATCATGCATTGTATCATATTTTGCATTTATCTCTTCAGGAAGGCCCGTGATCTTTTTTAAATAGCGGTCGGAAGAAGTGCCGAATAATTTTACCAAAAGTTTTTCAAAAGCCATAATATATTAACCTTCTTTAACTGGTGATATCTCAGGGATAAGAATATTTTCTTCTACAAGATCCTTATAGATCCGGTCCAGCATACCATTAACAAAAACATGAGACTCTTCTGTAGAAAATTCTTTTGCCAATTCGATTGCTTCGGAAATGGTAACTCTGGGAGGTACATCTTCAATGAACATCATTTCAGCAATTGATTGACGAAGTATGATCTTATCCATTAAAGTTATGCGAGAAAAAGCCCAGTTTTTTGAACGTTTTTTAATTCGTTCATCGAGCTCATCAATATGATTGATCGTTTTGTGGATCAATGCTCTAAAGAACTCTTCATCAAACTCAGGATCTTCATTCATTTGAAGTGTGCGTTCAATGACATCATTTAAGCTTTCATTTTCCTGCTGTAAATATGCATACAAATGTTGAATGCACAGCATGCGGGCGTTGCGGCGTAATTTTTTCATATATGGGGTGTCCTTTGACTAGTCTTAAAGGGGGGAAAACACATTTTCAATGACGTTCTCATAGCGCACTAATATACAATACTTTATATGCGATTTACAAGAAAGAATCTAAGTATTAAAATTGAAATTAAGCTTAATATCAAAATCTATCTAAAGGGAACATGCATTTAGTATTTTATGTTTTTCAGCTATGTTAATTGATAATTTTAGCTCAACAACCTTAAGCCGCAACAAGAGAAAACAAGCGAAATATTACTTTTATAAGTTTTATTGAGGCTTATAGATAATTGAATTAAAGCATTTTTTTTTCGGGTTTTTTCATTATCTTATTTGGCGTGGGAAGTAATGACCACAAAAGGATAAATGTGAAAAGACCCATAAAAATATTGTTATCGCTTCTTGGCTTCACTTGCCTGTTTGCCGGTGAATTCTTTGAAGATTTTTCTTACAGAAATACCCTTGATCCCAAACTTAATGAACGCGGCTGGACGATTGTTTCGGGACTAAGCGCTCCTCCCCAAAATGCAAAATATATAGCTAAATATATTTCGTTTACCAAAGACCCTAATGATGATGCAAACACCATCTTGGAGATAAAGGCCAGCTGCCGAAACACTAAAGACAGTATGCGTCACTCTCGCATTGAATCCGGTATCCGCTTTTTAGAGGGCACCTATGCAACTCGCATCCATTTCAACAACGAAATGAAAAAAACAAAAGACGGTAACATTCAAGCTTTCTATACTATTTCGTCACCATTAACCGAAGAACGCCCTGAATACTCTGAATGTGATTTTGAATACCTTCCCTACGATATTTGGAATGATATGGGTAAAACCCGACCCGCCATCTATGCCAGTACCTGGGAGAATTACATAAGCGATCATGCCACTGAAGACCTTGCACAATATATAAAAAAACAAAAACTTAAAGGCTGGCATCTGGTCATCATTCAAATCATGAATGGCGAAGTTTCTTATTATTTAGATAATAGTCAAAAACCTATCGCCATACATAAGATATCCGATAAAGGTTCTGACGTATACCCGGAATCACTTATGAGGATCGCCTTCTCAAATTGGATATCAAAAGTAAACTTAAAACAAAACAAACGACGTACCTCTACAATAAAGGTTGATTGGGTCTATCACATTGAAAATAAGGCCTTATCCTTAAATGAGGTTTATAAACGAGTCAGACTTCTTCAAAAGGACGACATAAGATATTTAGATACAATGGAATAGCAGACAATTGAACAAATAATTTCATTATAGCAAAAGCCTTGGATTATAATCCAAGGCTTTTTTATATGGTTTATCAGCCGACGAAACATGAAAAGATGTCATCTGATAGAAAAATCATTTCTTTCAATCATCCAACAGATCTTTGCTCGATTCTCGTAATTAAACATGACTAAGACTATGTGAATTTCTTGTTTTTCTTTACAACAACTATCAACAAGGTGCTTTGCAATAAGGTCGCAATACTATTAGTGACTAATAGGGCAATAGTATGAAAACGAATCCCATAAAATGTCCAAAACAAATATATCAAAAAGAACCCAATAATAAACACCATCGAAAGAGAACTCTTTTCTGGACTTCTATATTCTTTTATGACCTGGACTAGCAAAACCAAGCAACCGGAAAGTCCGGCAACAAGTCCAAGTGTTTCAAACAATGCAGGGGATACAGAATCAAGAAAGTTCATTATAAGGCTCCAATTAGTATTTTTATATATAAGCAATCTTCCATAAGAGATTACTCACCAATTTCTTTTCTCTGATATGTTTTTCCAAGTTCAACAGATTGGCAATACTCAGAATTCCAACTTTTCTTAAATATCTCCGTCACGCGGTTTGCAAGCTGAGCGTTTTGAATAATGACTCCAAGATTACGTCCCTTGTAATAGTAACTCTTCGACCAATTGGATGTCCCCAGCCAAAACTCTTTGTCATCCACCACCATAAATTTACAATGTTCAACACGCGCATATCCAATATAGCCTTCGCTTGCTTCGGGAATGGTGGAAAATTTAATTTCAATATTTGGAATAGCATGCAGTGATTTTATGTAATTAATACGTGGTGAATAATAATTCCAATCCGAGAGTATCATCTCAACCTCTACACCTCTGGCAGCCGCTTTGCGAAGTGCCACATCTAAAACGTCATAGTATTCCCCGCGAGAATAAGGAGAATAACTCAGCAGTTGAATATGAATACTTTCTCTCGCTTCATTGATCATCCGCAGCAATTGAAATTCATCCCAATTAGCTTCATGATAAATGATCTTAGGATTGCTGGCGCTAGGTATAATGGTTGTTTTACCATGCTCCGCTAATTTTAATCTGAACATTTTCATGTCATCCGAATATTCAATATTTGCAAGCAATGCCTCAGTATCCGCGTCTTCTGCCGATAATAACCAGTCTAATTCAAAAAGCTCTTTATAAAATTTTACCAGATTTTTGCTTTTGATCCTGATCCCCAATTCATGAATATGCTTCAATGCTCGCCAATCAAAATTCTGCGAACCGATAAAGATATCTTTATTATCCACAATAAAATATTTAGCGTGCAATACACCACCGCTAATATCCTTTAAACGATAAACGTGCACGTCTATTCCCGAATGTTCATTCAGTTTATCCGCTGTTTCGGGATAAGTTTTATACATGCTTCCATCAACGATAAAGCGTATTTTTACACCACGATCTGCAGCTGAAACGATCGCATTTAGTATAGGTTCGAGTGCTTCACCTTTCTTGTGAGAAATATAAAATTGACCAAGATCAATAGAGTGCTTTGCAGCATTAATCATTTCCAACCATACCTCAGGCGTATTACGAATATCGGAATTATCCAAGGATGTCTCGATGGGAATACTCTCCACCAATTCGACGGATCCGGCCCAAAGTGCTGACATGCTCATAATGATCATCAATCCTTTAATAATAATTTTCATAACAGATCCTTTTATTATGGTAAAATATATAAAGAAATTAATGATTATCCAACCGAGTCGAAGCAGAAGGCAGCAGTTAGAAGTTAGAATTTTTAATAGAAAAGCGGAATCATAATTAAAGAATATGGTCACAAATTTATAGAAGTCAGAAATCAAAACACATCACCTTCTTGAATTCATCAATTTCAACTCACGTTCATCCCATTGATTGTTCGATTACTCATCTTTAATCTTTTTTCTTTAATCTTACGAAAGTAAATTTACCATCATACAAAGGAGTCACTATGAGCGAAGCTTGGCATGTAGCACCGGGTAGAGGTTTCGGAGATATTCTGTTCGGGATCTCAAAAGAAAAACTTGTTGAATTGTTGGATAAACCAGATGCCCTTGATAAAAGTGTTGAAGGTGATGATATCTGTGAACATTACTACTATGATGATCTGGATATTGCATTTACCTTTTCTTCAGCCGAAGGAAATAAACTATTGGTAATAACAATTGGCAACCCTCAATACTTGATCGCCGAGAAACTTCATACCGGCATGGAAATGGAGGAGGCTTTAACGGAAATTGAAAAGCTCAAATGGGAAGCTCCGGAAATTGAAGAAGTTGAAGAAGATAATTTGATCTTTAGTTTTGGAGAAACAGGTGTGGATGTTTGGTTTGAAGACGGCATCCTAACCGGATTTCAACTGACACCCCAGTGGAAAAATGATGAAGAAATTGATTGGCCGGAATAACAAAGGCCAAAAGCTAGAAGCTGGAATGTTTCATCTCGACCAAAGGATCAACAATAGTTGAAGCGAAGAGATCTCAAACGACAAATAAATACTTATAATTTAAGATTTCTCCACTTCGGTCGAAATGACACACTGTCACTTTATAAAATCTAAATACGCCGATTCTCCATAGTACTTATACCCTTGTTCGTCAAATTCTGTACCACTCAATATTGAATGAATAAATCCATTCCGATATACTTGAACCGTATGTAAAATTTCACGTTCAGGATTTTCTTTTAACAGTATCTGTAATCTTTTTTGAAAAGCCGTAAAGCGTATTATCTCGCCAGTCCGCTCTTCTTGAAATGAAACATACATATTCCATCTTTTCAACATCAATTTACTGTTCCACCAAGTGCCACCCTGAGCGGAAACAACAGGTTTGCCTTTATATAGCGCTACACTGTCGTTATAAGCCATAACACAAAGATATGTATCGTCGCGTTTGGATATAAAATCATACATCAAACTATCAAAATGACCGGCATCGTATTTATAATTATAATTACTATCCATAAATGCAATTCTATCTATCCGGTCCGGAATAACATCTATCCCTTGCAAATAACGTAATATCCATGATCCGCCTGCGCTGTGACCATTCAAACTTACGGTATAGTTTAATTTTTTAAATGGTTGAAGAAGTTCATCCATCATTTTCCGGATCAAGTCAATATAATTGTCCGGATGCTTATCATCATATAATTGCCAGGCCCAATATCTTGGTTGAATATAGATCACAATCAAATTTTTATTTTTCAATACCTTTCTCAAGAATCGGGTTTGCGCCCCAATATGCTGAATATCATAATGCCAGTTATCACCCGCCTCCATTTTCTTGCCTTTTGTCCAATCAATGGTATTTCCTGCGGGACAGGCATAAAAACAGATAATAGTTTTTTTATGTTTTTTAAGAGTATTTTTATCGGGAGCATTAATATGAACATCTATATCATTACCCCACACAAAATCTTTGCTTTGCTCATGCAGGTTGGGGTCTTGTGTAAACCCCTCCAATGCCAACGAAAAAGCAAACGAAATGCAAAAAGCCAAACACACCCAAAGCTTAAAAAGATGTTTCATATCTTCTCCATTAATTATTGCTACACTATAATATAAGTGAGAAATAAATAATAACAAACCAATGGGTCATTGATCGATTCTTCATTTTTTTCGGATAAACGAAAACCGCCTGTCAGTGGCGTGACAGGCGGGGTTGTATATCTAATATACTAAGGAGAGTTGTATTTACTTTGCTTTGACGGTAATAAAACGTTTATTACCGTTTTTTGTTTCAATTAAAATTAAAACTGTTTGGTTTTTTTCAAATTTATCGAATTCGCGATGATAATCATCAATATCCTTAACCGTTTTACCTTCAAGTGTGATAATTCTATTACCGGGACGAAGTCCTTTTTGATAGGCTTCGGATGAAGGTTTTACTTTTACGATCACAACACCTTTTTGGGTATCTAATCCAAATTCTCTGGCCAATTCTTCACTGTTGTTCCTGACGGAAAATCCAAGATCGATATCCACTTCGGCTTCTTCGAGATCGGCCAAAGTTTTTTCACCGGGGATCTCATCAAGTTTTACGTTAATATTCTTAATCTTTTGGTCTCTTACCAAAGTCAATTTTACGGTTTCACCGGGTGAACGGGATGAAATATTGATCTGTAGTTCTGAAGGAGTTTCTACATCTTCGTTGTTTACTTTGATGATCACATCACCGGCCTTTAGTTTGGCTGATTCTGCGGGACTGTCTTCAACAACATCCGAAATAAGTACACCGTCAATATCATCCAAACCAAGAGATTTGGATAGATCCTGATTTAATTCTTGTATGTTCACACCCAACCAGGCGCGTATCACACGACCTTCGGAAATTAGATCATTCATCACTTTCTTGGCAAGATCAATGGGGATAGCAAAACCTATACCATTTGAACCACCACTGCGGCTTAAAATAGCAGAATTAATACCAATCACTTCGCCATTGAGATTAACCAAAGCACCACCGGAGTTTCCCGGGTTGATCGATGCATCGGTCTGGATATATGATTCATATGTATTCAAGCCGACACCGGAACGACCCAGTCCCGATACAATACCGTGAGTAACCGTATTACCAAGTCGGGCTGAAAAGGGTGAGCCTATAGCAAGAACAAATTCCCCTACACTAACGTCATCGGATTCACCGAGTTCTGCCGCGGGAAGTTTATCACCATCAATTCGAAGCAAAGCAATATCGGTCTTTGAATCTCCACCGATAAGTTCAGCTTCAAATTCGCGTTTATCAGACAAAACAACGGTAATCTCTTCGGCATCCTTAATAACATGATTGTTGGTAATAACATAACCGTCTTTTACCAAAACACCCGATCCCAAAGCAGACGAGCGGTATTCGCGTTCTTTTTTAGGTGTATCAAAACCAAAAAACTCAAAAGGAATATTCAATTCGGCCAAGGGGTTATTGATTTTGGTTACACGCTCTGCAGTAATCGTAACAACTGAAGGTGATACTTTATCTGCAACATTAACAAACTGATCAGAAAGTGATCGTAGGTCCTGTGCGCCAAGCGGCACAAGCATAACAGCGACCAGTAAAATTGACATCCATTTTTTCATTTGTTTTCTCCTATTCAATCGTTGTCATAAATGAATAGAGATCGGCGAAAGTTCCAAAATTTTTAAAAAACCTCCATGACAATACCTCGAATTACGAATATCAATTAATGAATAAGAATTTTTGGGTTAGAAAAATGAATGGGAATTCTTGAATTATCAATCCGAACGACCCTCCGCCACCAAGCCCCGAAAAAAATAACTTGTATAAAATGTAATTTCAGACTAAGTTAACTACGAACATAACAAAAAGCTATAAAACTTGGACGTCTATCAGATAAAACAGACAGGACTAAAGTATTAAAGAGAAATAAACACAATAAACAATACATGCCATATTGGAGATATATACACAATAGGCATACACTAACGTTGTAAAACATTAAAATGAGAGATATGAAATGGCCAAATGATAAAGAGTTTGCATTTACGATAATAGATGATACGGATAATGCAACATTAGATAATATTGCTTCTGTTTATTCATTTTTAGCAAGTAAAAATATCAAAACCACGAAAACAGTGTGGATTTATCCTTCAAGAAATAATTTTACTGGGCAAACTATACAGAATGATGATTATTTTTCATTTCTTTTTAATTTAGAAAAGCAAGGATTTGAAATACAATTACATAATGTTGGAAGTGGAAAATTTAAACGTACAGAAATAATTGAAGGATTAAAAATATTCAAAGAAAAATTTGGAAGATATCCTAAAATGCATATAAATCATTCTTCCAATCCAGATAATTTATATTGGGGTTATAAAAGATACGGTATTGTCCTAAGAAGTATAATTAAGTTGTTAAAAGGTAAAATAAGACGATTTTATGGAGATGAAATTGAAAGTGAATATTTTTGGGGAGACTACTCCAAGGATAAGATTAAATTTATCAGAAATAGAGCTTTTAATGGTATTAACACTTTGAAATATGACCCTCGAATGCCATTTAAGGAAAAGCATAAGGAATATACTAACTATTGGTTTAGTTCATCTGATGGACATACAGTTGAGGAGTTTAATGATTTAATATCAAAATCTAATATAAACGAACTAAAAAGACAAAATGGTTTATGTATAGTTTATACTCATTTTGCTTCCGGGTTTATTGATTCTAATGGCAAACTAAATGAAAGGTTTAAAGAAAATATAGAATATTTGTCAATTCAGAACGGATGGTTTGTACCTGCAAGTGAAATATTAGAGTATTTAATATCTCAAAAGAAAAAAGACTATGTTAGCAGTTTTTATATTAATGTCTTGGATTTTAAATGGCTATCAAATAGGATTTTAAAGAAAATGAAATATGGACGATAACGTTTTACAACAATAAATATACGTAATGCGGGGCGATTTGCTAAATTTAAACTTTGATACATTTAATAAACAAGGTAACGGTTAGATAGTAAGGAGCTTAGAAATCCCGCACTACGCATATTCAAGCCGTTAGCGGCAAGTTAAAGAGAAGACCCTGCAAAAAATGATGCATATTGAAAAAGATTGATTTACATATTCATACTAAAGCTTCAATTACAGATGCTGATTTTTCTTTTAGTTTAGATAAATTAAAAGAATATGTTGAAACTCTTAAAATAGATTGTATTGCTGTAACGAATCACAATCTATTTGATTTGGAACAGTTTCAAGAGATTTTTAGAGAATTATCCTGTAAGGTTTTACCAGGTGTAGAAATAAACCTAGAGAAAGGGCATTTGTTGTTAATTTCGGAGAATACGGAGCTTGAAGAATTTGAAAGTAAATGTAAAAAAGTTGAAATACTAATTGAAAATAAAGACGATTATATTTCTGTGGCTCAATTGACAGAAATATTCGGAGACTTGTCTAGATATTTGCTTATTCCTCACTATGATAAAGCAAAAGTTATTCGTCAAGAAACAATAGACGAACTAAGTAGTTACATTTCAGCAGGGGAAGTCGGTAGTCCGCGAAAATTTACATATTGCATTAAAAATCCACAAAGTTTAGTTCCTGTATTATTTAGCGATTTACGTTTTAAAGAAGAGATGACTGAGTTCTCTCCGCGCCAAACATTTATTGATATTGATGACACATCTGTAAGAGCCATTAAAATTTGTTTGGCTGATAAAGACAAAGTTTTTCTGACTGAATCAGAAGGTCATAGGTTTTTTCAAGTATTTGAAAATGGACAAAAGCTATCAAACGGACTAAATGTCATTTTAGGTAAACGTTCAAGTGGAAAGAGCTTTACATTAAAAAGAATTTATAGGGATTTTGATAATGTAAAGTTTATTGAACAGTTCGAATTACTTGAAAAAAATGAAGAAAAGGATAAGAAAAGATTCAATGATTTGCTATCCACCAAACAAAATAGTGTTTCAGAGGAATATCTTAAAGAGTTTAAAGAGGTTGTCGATGATATTTTAAAGATTGACCATGTTGAAAATGAAAAGGCTGTTGAAAATTATCTTGATTCATTATTAAAAGTAGCTTCTGAAGAGGAAAAAAAGGATGTTTACTCAAAGTGTGCACTTTTCAATGAAAGTAAATTTATTGAATCAGAAAATGAAGGTTTAAAAAGACTTATTGATTCAACCCAAATGTTAATTGACAACATTGAATATCGGGATATTATTGACAAACATGTATCAAAAGAGTCGTTACGAGAATTAATCATCGATTTGATTTTGAAATACAGAGAACTTCAAGAACTAAATCAAAAACAATTATGGGTCAACTCAATTATTTCGAATATAAAAATAGAACTAAAGTCTAATACAGCCTATTCTTCGATTGACGAGATTGATTTTTATCAAATACAGTTTGATAAAATCAAACTATTAAAGTTTTCTGATATTGTTAGTAGCGTTAAGAAGGAAAGAATCATTAAGCAAAATGAAGTTAGGCGGTTTAAAATTGTAGCAAGCACAAAATTATTTAAAGGTGCTCAAGAACTTTTAGATAAAAGTGGAAAGAAGACTCGATTTAAAGATGCATTTGATAAATATGAAAATCCAATTGAATATTTAGATGAGTTAAAGCAAATTGAAGTACTTCCTGAAACAGACTACTATAAGTATTTTATAGAAATAGAATACATGATTTTAAATGAACATGGAGTAGAGGTATCAGGAGGAGAACGTTCAGAATTTAATCTTTTAGAAAAAATTCAAAATGCTCATCACTTTGATATGTTGCTGATTGACGAGCCTGAATCCTCTTTTGATAATTTATTTCTTAAAAATGATGTTAATGAACAGATTAAGGAAATTGCAAAATCAATGCCTGTGATAATTGTAACACACAACAATACTGTTGGGGCATCAATCCAACCAAATTATATACTTTATACAAAAAGAGAGATTATAGATAAAAAAGCAGTTTATAAAATATTTTCTGGAAATCCATCTGACCCTGAATTAATGACAATTGATGGAGAAAAAATTGAGAACTATGAAATCATGCTGAATTGTTTAGAGGCTGGGGATTCAGCTTATAATGAACGAGGAAAATCTTATGCAACACTTAAAGATTAATGATAACAAAGGGTTTTATCAAATAGAACCTAACCAATGGAAAGAGATTGATAAAATCGACAAGGAAGATTTGATGCTTTTATTGGATAAAGCAATAGAATCAGAGTTTGAAATGGATAAATTTGAAGCTGATAAAATATCCAACAAAGCGCATTCTATAATTTATAGAAACCTTTATGAAAAATTCTCAGAATTGTCTGAAAACAAGAATAGATTTAAAGATGAAAGCGAATTATTGTACAAGAATGCTTTTGATAAATACAGCCAGATTGAGTCTAATGAAACTGATGAAGGATAAAACCAGCTGCTAACACGCAATATACGTAAGCTGGGTGATGTAGCCAATCTAAGCCTTTGTACATTTATTCAAAATTACAGTGGTTTGATAAGTATTTTCTCCGAAATCCCAGCCTCCGCATATTGCCATCCGTTATACACAATTCAAAAATTATTTTCCTAAGCAGTAAAATGATGATAGAGTTTCAAACTGTGGATAAATTCGATTTTTTCTTTTATTATAGTGGGGGATAATATTATGAACAACGAACAAACAATTAAACTCGTAATTAGCAGGCTTATTGAAGAAGGCAAATTGGATGTAGTCGAAAAATCATTTTCAAAAAACTATGTCGCCCACGCAGGAGAAAAAGAGTACAAAGGACATGATTTTATTAAAAATTTTGCCGAACAGCTTCATTCTGCAATTCCCGATATTAAAGTCGTAAAAGTTGAATTCCTGAATAAATCAGGAAATATTATAACGTGGCAGAGAATATTAAGCGGGACACATAAAAAAAATATGATGAGAATTCCTGCGAGTGGCAAAAAAGTAAAATGGATTGAAATGGTGGTTAGCCGTTTTGAAAACGGAAAGATTTCTGAAGAATGGATTGTCTCAGAACTTATGGGGCAATTATTATTAAAAGCTCCTACAAAGAAATAATAAAAATAACAAAGAATATTGGAAAAGGGACTTATCATATGGAATACTTGGGTTCTTGTTTATGCAAAGGAATTAAATTTAAAGTTATCGGTGATTTTGAGAGTTTCTATTTATGCCATTGCAGATATTGCAGGAAAGACACCGGGTCTGCTCATGCGGCCAATTTATTTTCTACAACAGCAAAAATAGAATGGATAAAAACGGAAACGGAAATTAAGATATTTCAACCGCATAAAAGCAATCATGTGAAGGCCTTTTGTACAAATTGTGGTTCCGCTCTACCTAATTTGCAAATGGATGGCAAACTTTTAGTCGTTCCGGCAGGATGTTTAGATACTGAATTAGAAAAAAGACCTAATGCACATATTTTCATTTCAAATAAAGCAAGTTGGGATGAGTCGCTGGAAAAAATATATAAATTTGAACGTTTCCCAGAATAATAAATATAAGTACATCTGCTCCATTTTTTTGCAGACATCGAGAAACAGCTTAATCAAGATTAATCGATTAGTATTAAAACTTAATGCTTTTTATAAGTAATGGCAGTAAATGTGGTAAATATAAAGGTTTTTAGCCCGTCTAAAACATTATTAAATATCTTTTTTGTCCCGTTGGGGCTGTTATATTTTTGGGAACGATATACTCCCGGGTTTCGAAATGTTTGACCGCAATGCGACCCTTTATTATCTTCTAAGGCGATCCGTCAATCGTTCCTCCGCCATTGCGATCAGGTCTGCTGAAGTTTTTTGATGTCGCTTGATTAGATCTTTTTCATCCAGCTCGCGGATCTCACCATTCACTACCACATGCTCACCGTTGATGATCACATGGTCGACCGGACTCATGGCAAAGTTAAAGACAATGGCGGCGGCGGGATCATGCAGTGCGCCGGAGTACTCCAGCTTATCCATGTCGATCAAATTAATGTCGGCACATTTACCGGCTTTGATCTGCCCGATGTCATCTCGTCCCAATGCTTTGGCGCCTCCCACCGTTGCCATCCACAGGACTTCTTCGGTGTTAAGCCAATATTTGGGCTCACGGAGTCGGGAAAGCAACATGGCGTTACGGACTTCCAACAGCATATTCGAAGAATCGTTCGATGCGGAGCCGTCAACAGCGATGCTCACATTTGCACCGGCTTCGAGCAGTTCTTTTACCCTGCAAATGCCTGAACCAAGTCGCATGTTCGAAGAGGGACAATGTGAGGTACCGATCTTCATCTTACCGGCTTCGGCGATCTCTTCATCATTTAAAAAGATGGAATGTGCAAACCAGGCATAGGGCTTAACCCAGCCCAGAGTTTTCATATAAGCGAATGGTCGTTCGCCACTGCGCTCTATGCAAAATTCTTCTTCATCTTTGGTTTCAGCAAGATGTGTATGGATCTGCAGGCCGTGTTTCTCGGCAACCTCCACCGTCTTACGCATGGAGTCTTCGGTTACCGAAAAAGGTGAACAGGGCGCTAATGAAATTCGCAACATAGAACCAAAAGTATCATCATGATATCTTTCCACCAGTCGTTCGATATCTTCAAAGATCGTTGCTTCACTTTGGATCACATCATCGGGTGGCAGCCCGCCGTCTTTCTTGCTTAAGGACATTGAGCCCCGCGTGGGTTGAAAACGCATACCCAATTCTTGCGCTGCCTGAATTTCGGAATCGATCAACGTTCCTTCAGCTTTTTTGGGAAACAGATACAAATGATCGGAGCTGGTAGTACAACCCGATTTCATTAATTCGGCCATAGCCGCTTTGGCGGAAATGTAAAAGGCTTCTTTGCTGATACCGCGCCAGATCTCATAGTTAGTGATCAACCACTCAAAAAGCTCTGCCTTTTGAGTGGAGTATATATTCCTCGTAAGAGTTTGAAAAAAGTGATGATGCGTATTCACAAAACCCGGTAGCACCAACATGCGCGAGGCATCGATCACTTTATCGGCTCTCCCGGTAAATTCCTCCGGTCCGGCCGAAACGATGAGATTATTCTCCATATAGATATGCCCTCCACTAAAGGTATCAAGCACATCATTTGTATTAACATCTTCTTTCATGCGACAGCACAAAAGCGGGTTTTTAATTAAGATCGAACTCATATGTCTGCTCTGTTTATTTTAATACTTCTTCGTTAAATGCTGTGATCAATTCGTCAATTTCAGGGACCAATCTATGTACAGACTCCCAATATTCTTCGTGATCATACCATTGGGCATTCAGCTCTTTCAAATCCTTACCTTGCTGTTCGATCCAAGTATAGTATTTTAAATTGTGGATACGTTTCTTGGCATAATAATCCAGTTCCAACATGTTATCAATGGCAATATTGTTAACCATTTCATAATCCTGAACCGCATTATCATGTACATATGCCCCGCGTTCTTCTTGAAGCTCTTTGAGACGAGATCCATAAAGCTCGATGGAATCTGTACAAATGGTCGTGACAATATCGTTTTCATTCAGTTCGTAATATTTGGCAAACTTGATGGCACCCACCAGGTTCCCAATAGAGGAAATACCCAACAATTCCAACTGATCGATCAACTCTTGTTTTACACCTTGCTTACGCAGATACTCATGACCTTCTTCTTCGTTAAATAAACGCAGCATTCTAATAGTCGCTTCATCATCAACCGCTATAGCCAAATCGGTTTCGCGCACATTGTGGATCCACGGAATGTGTTTGTCGCCGATGCCTTCGATGCGGTGACCACCGAATCCGTTGTTCAACAAGGTTGGGCATTGCAAGGCTTCCGCAGCGGCAACTTTGAGGTTTTTAAATTTCTTTTTCAAGAAGTCTCCACAGCCCAGCGTTCCGGCAGAGCCTGAGCTCAGCACGATCCCGGCAAATCTGTCTTTATCACCTTTGACTTTGTTCATCATTTCAAGAACAGCGTTTCCCGTGACTTCATAATGCCAGAGGTGATTTCCCAATTCATCAAATTGGTTAAAGATCATTATATCATCGCCTCGTGTTTTTGTCAACTCCCAGCATTTATCAAATATCTCTTTTACATTGCTCTCACATCCGGGTGTTGGAATAACTTCGCCGGCTATCTTTGATAACCATTCAAAACGTTCTTGAGACATCTCTTCCGGTAAAATAGCAATAGAATCACAACCCAGTAATGCCGAGTTATAAGCGCCACCACGACAGTAATTGCCCGTGGATGGCCATACGGCTTTTTGCGTTGTAGGATCGTACTGACCGGTTACCAGACGGGGTGCGATACAACCGTACGTTGCGCCGACTTTATGAGCACCGGTCGGAAACCATTTGCCAACCAAGGCAAAGATCTTTGCTTTTACGCCGGTCAGTTCCGATGGTAATTCAATGTAATTCGGTTCACCGAAACCGCCGCCGCTATGGACGGGTTCGTTCTTCCACGTAATCCGGAAAAGGTTTCTGGGATGAACATCCCAAAGTCCAATTGACTTTAATTCTTCTTTATATTTATCTGGAATTAAATTCGGGTCTTTCATCTGCGCGTAGGTTGGATAAATAATGTTCATCTCTTTCGCTCGCTGCGCGTTGATCTTGATCTGTTTTGGGTTAAGGGTTAAATCGATCATGTTTGCCTCATCTATTTAAGCGTTATTAATTTTGTTTGTCCTCTGAGTTCAAATTCATCGTGAAATTCATCGATCAAAGTAGGTCTCAGGGTCAGAAAAAGATCACTGTCTTTTTCTATCAATTCTTTAACTTCTTTATAAAATCCTTTTTTTTGCCATAGTTCTATGGGACCGATCTCGTCAATATACACCGGGCCGTTTTTTATATCTTTCACTATTCTCTTAGCAAAAAGCATTCCCTGTCCGGAAAATGAAAACCGGCCTATCTCACAGCATTCGTCCCAATCCTCGGAGATAGCGCTCTTTAATCTTATAAAAGAACGTCTTTTGCCACTCTTCAAGTGATAAAGATCATATCCAATGCATCGCTCATTTTCAAAATGCTTCAGAGATAAAAACCCGTCACCTTTCGCTTCTTGTTCAAAATGCTTTTTCAAATAACTTGTTTTTCCGGAATCAATATCTCCGCAGATAATCGTGATCATATTAATCCCGCAAATGTTTCACTTTTTTATTATTTGCCACTGCCTGCATCTCGGAAATAATTGATATGGCAATTTCATGTGGTAAAGTTCCGCCTATACTCAATCCTGCCGGTGTATATAAGGTATCAATATTTGCTTCCGGAAATGCCTGAAGTAATTCGTCTGTCATGCGTTTCTTTTTCGTACGCGAAGAAACCAAACCCACATATTTCGGTTTCCAATCAGAGCCATATATTTTGTGCAATACAACACCATCGTATTTATGTTGGTAGGTTGCAATCACGTAAAAAGCATCCTTTTCCACTATACGATCACTCAAGGCATCAACAAATGGAGCGTGGATCTTTTCGTCGACATCAGGTATCTGGGCCAACACATCTTCACGATCATCGATTAAACAAATATGATAATTCAACTGCTTTAAATGATAGCTCAATGCCTTACCGATATGTCCTGCACCAAAGATGTAAACAAATTTTTTGGGGGCAAAATACTCAAAGAACAAGGTTGCCGTTCCTCCGCATATCATGCCGGTATCGGTGCCTTTTCCAGGCTCATTCATATTATAGGTTTCCGTGCAGTTCTTCTTGATTTCAAACAGACCCATTGCTTTTTCAATGGCCATCTTCTCAATGCTTCCGCCGCCGACCGTACCGGAAATCTTACCGTCCGGATACACGATCATTTTGGTTCCGGTCGCCGCGGGTCCTGAACCTTCCTTGGCTATTACCGTGACGAGAACACCGCATATGCTGCCTTCAGCCAGATCTAATAATTCCATGTATAAACTTTTCACTCGTAATCCTCTTTAAATAAACTGATCATTTCTATGCCTTTTAAATGGCGAGTCGGCGTTGCCTGAAGTACATATTTCTTAGCGATTTCATAATCTGTTATCAATGTGCCCGAAACCATATCCATACCATATTCGAATAGTATTGGAGAGAGCGGTGTGGTGGGCCCCAGTATAACATTGTAACTTCTCTCAGGAAGATTTTCCAGTATGCCATCAAAGGTATGATTTGTAATGGATGTGGCTGTTAATGCGGCAACATCTACCTTAGGCAAGAATTTGGGGATATCCGATTCTGTATGATCGCCCGGATGAGGCTGTTTCTCAAAAATATAACATTTCCTGTAGTGAGCTTTTTGATCATCCAAAAAAGGGAAATGCCCAATAATACCAAGCACCTTATTCTTACCTTTTTCGCTGATGACTTTCTTTGCATTTACCACACGATATTTGCCGATGGTCTTCGAGAGTCCACAATTGATCGCCGCCATACCGATGGAAGCTTCCAGTAAATTATCTGAGAGTGCGTACCTTGCCAATTCTTTTAAATTCAAATCCTCGAGATTTCCGGCTTTTGTCACATTCACGCCATGACCGCAATATTTAATAGTCGAGGCAATCCCGCACATTTCCTGTGTTTTAACCAATACAGAATGAACGCCAATGATCACTTCTTGGACGTCAAGCTCCTCAATGTCTGAAATTAATCGTTCGAGTAGTTTCATTTAAAAGATCAATGAATTGGTAACTTCGAGACTCAAGGCCAATACCAGCGATAAAACCGGCAAAGCAAAAGACATGGTTTCAGAATTTCTTTTCCATTCAAGCGCTTCTTCATTCTTGAGATAAAGAGCAACGAGTCCGGCACTTACAATGGCATTCGTTGCGATAAACATTATAGACTGAGCCAAAGGAAGATTATTCAAACCCATCTCAGGCTTGAACACCAATGTTTGCAGAAGGGTAAAAGCCACAATCCAGCCTAAACCGACAAGAAATGACGATAAAACGATCTTGCGCCCTTTGTATGCATAAACAAAAGCAAACACAACCAACCCTTCTAAAAGGATGGAGATCGCGGGATTGACCACAGACATAGGTGAACGCGTTGGCAAAGCCAGATCGATCAACTTAATCGATGCGGCTATCATAGATACCCACAAAACTGCCTGTGTTTTGTTGCTTTTCTTGTAAGCGTTATACATAAAATACATGCCAATGGGAAACATGAACATACCGGACATACCATGAGGTAAAAGGTGTAAAACATAACCAAGTGTTGCTTCGGCAACCCCCCAAAGTGCTCCCATAAACAAGATCATTAAAATTGCTGATTTGTTTTTCATTGTATTCTCTCCATTTTACTATTGGTTTAAACTTTCTATAAAATCTTTGATCATGCGCAAACTGACCACATTGCGATATTTCGCGGTTGAACGAGCGTCATCAATGGGCTTGATCAACATATCATAATCAGCCAAGATCCTTGATACATCTTCATTCAATTCCTTAACTGTTCTGTTTTTTAATTTATTATCTATGTCTGTAGAATGCACGATCTTCGCGGAAACCGACCCCAGGGCAATGCGAATATCAACAACTTTTCCATCCTGTACATCGGCAAGACCCAGCATAGACGCTTTAGTTAAACTCATGCCTTTACGCTGTCCCAGCTTTCGATAATAATTATATTCATACACTTTATTCGGAATGATAATATCCGTGACAAGTTCATCCGCTTTTAAGCAAGTCTTTTTCAAACCGACAATAAACTCATCCATACTAACGGTTCTTGAACTCTTAGCATTCTGCAGAACGATCTTAGCATCGACCGCATAAAGGTAAGGCAGTGTATCTCCGGCAGGTGAGGCATTACAAACATTTCCTGCAAGGGTTGCCATATTGCGAGTTGGTGGTGACGCCATTTTTTGGATCATGTCTCTGAAAACCTTGGGAACGATCTCGTTTTCGACGATATCAGTCAAAACAGCACAAGCACCCATATGGATCTGATCACCTTCAACATAGATCTTTTTTAATTCTTCAAGATGATCAATGAACAAGAGCGGTTTGTCAAACTTCGGCGCCAAGGCGAATCCCCGGGCACGCTGGACCATAAGATCCGTACCACCGGCCATGACCGTACACTCTTGCTTGGCTAAAATATTCAGTGCTTCATGTAAATTATCAGGACGAATGCCATCTACCATAAGCCTTCTCCTATTTCCATTGCCATGCGAACACCTTTGATGATCATATTGTATCCCGTACAACGACACAAATTGCCGGAGAGACCTTCCTTGATCTCCTCGTCTGTGGGGTTCGGATTTGCGTTTAACAGCGATTCGGTGGAAATCACAAAACCCGGCGTACAAAAACCACACTGAACCGAACCTGCTTTCAAGTAACCTTTTTCAATAGCTTTGTAGCGCTCAGTGTGTTTAAAACCTTCGAGTGTGACAACAGATTTCCCGATAACTGCGCCTGCCGGCAACATACAAGAATTCACGGAGCGTCCGTTAACCAACACAACACAAGCCCCACACTCACCTTCGCCGCAACCTTCTTTAACACTTTTCATACCAAGGTCATCACGCAGTAAATCCAGCAATCGCCGACCTGCATCCACATCTATTTTTATCGCTTTATCATTTAATGTAAATTCAACACGCATCATTTTTCTCCAATAATGTCTCGGGCTTAATAGGTAAATGATTGATCGGTTTGCCTATAGCATTTGCAACCGCTTCGGCTACGGCAGGAGGAGACCCGACAAAAGATAATTCGCCGGCACATTTAGCACCAAAAGGACCGAATTCATAGGGATTTAATACAAAATCACACTCTATCTCTGCGGCGTCCATTGAGGTCGGAATTTTATAATCGGTCAAATTTCCATGAACCAATTTCCCTTCCCGCGACTCCATCACTTCGATACTCGCCCATCCGACTCCCTGTGCAATACCACCTTCCATCTGGCCAATAAGCGCGCGCTCATCAATAGGCACACCCACATCATAGACGGCATAGATTTTTTTGATCGTTAATTCATAGGTGACCGGGTCGATGTCAACTTCCGCCACATTAGCACCCCAGGAATGAACGGGATAACAATCCCCTTTAAAATGTTCATCATCCCAAGATAAATATTTTGGGTGCTCATAGCGTTTGCTTAATTCAAAACTATCCTCATCCCAGCGTTTTTTCATTTCAAGTGCGGTATCCCGAAGTAAGCCACCTACGATCATCGTTGTACGCGATGCCACCGTGGGGCCCGAATCGGGGATCAATCCGGTATCGACTTTTTCGTAGATCACGTTTTCAATAGGGATCTCAATGGTTTCGGCCACGATCTTTCGCAAAGCAGTCTCGGCACCTTGTCCCATCTCAACGCTGGAAACTTTTAGAGTAACGCTATCACCCTTCTTGACTAAAATAATTTTACCATTGATCATGGTCTCGCCTTTGCCCGTAAAACCACAGCCATGCAAAAAAAGCGAAATACCAATACCCTGATATTTTTTATTATTCTTGAGCTTGGTATAGTAATCGGAATTCTTGACGATCTTTTCAACGATCTCGGGCAACACAACTTTCTCACGAACCTGTCCACCGGTACAGGTAGGATCGCCTTGTTTTAGGATGTGCTGCATTTTGTATTCAAGCGGATCGAGTCCAAGCTTGATCGCGATATTATGAAAAAGCATTTCTAAAGCGAATAATGATTGCGGCGCACCGAAACCGCGATAGGCTCCGGAAGGCAGAGAATTGGTCATATAATTTCGACCGCGCACATTCAAATGCTTGATATTGTACACATTGGTTGCAGAAAAAATAGCACGCTGAAGCACCACGGGAGATAAACCATTGTAAGCACCGGCATTCAACATGATATCAATATCCAAAGCAACAATATGATTATTTTTATCAAGCGCCGCTTTAATATGGGTCTTTGAAGGATGTCGCTTGGTGGAACACATCACATCTTCATCACGATCATAGATCATCATCACCGGCAATCCGATTTTCTTTGTAGCAACAGCAACGTGGCAACCGTTCAACGAAGGGAACTCTTCCTTGCCGCCAAAGGCTCCACCGGTAACCGACTGCACAACCCGGATCTTATCCTCGGGTAAATCCATGGCTTCGAGCAAAGCACCTTTAACATAAAAAGGACATTGCATAGAACCGTAGACAAAAAGCGTATCGTCTTTCATTTCGGCGGCGATACCATTTGGTTCCAAATAAACATGTTCCTGGTATCCTGTACTAAATGTATCTTCAAAAATTTGGTCGGCATTTTCAAATGCCTTTTCAGGATCTTCTTTTTTATAGTTGTAATCTGTAAAAACGGTAGATTTTTCAATGGCATCTTCCAGAGTAAAGAGGGCCTCCTCTTCCTCATACGTGATCTTGATCTTTGAAGCAATGGAATAAATAATTTCACGATCGGGACCAACGACCAGCAAAATGGGCTGTCCTATATACTGTACATCATCCTCCGCAAAAAGCGGATGATCGGACACCACGGTTCTCATTCTGTTTGCACCCGGCACATCGTTCTTATCTACTATGAAGTAGCCATCCGGGATCTCGGGAATTTCTATAGATAAGATCTTTGCCTTCGGCTTTTCACTACGAATAGTCTTTGCATAAAGCAAATTATCGAACGACCAATCGGAAATATACTCGGCTTCACCCCGAAGTTTTTTTCTGGAATCTACTCGTAAAATTGATTTGCTGATTTTTTGCTTCATATTTAACTCTTAACTGTGTGTAAGAAAATATCCAAATTGTCATCTCTCCACTGCGCTCCGGTCGAGATGACAAAAAACATTTTTTCAAAATTTAACCTTTATTTACCACCCTCAAGAAACACATCCCTGTAATAACATTTTATCATCTCATAATCTTCGGCAGTATCCACATCCAGTCCGATACCGGCATCATCCACATCCACGATCGCTACATCCTTTTTACTATGAATATAATTTCGTAAAATTTCTGTGTCCTCCCAAGATAATATTTCCTTAGCGAGTTTTGAGTTAAATAACGCCGGATGTCCTTTCTTGCCTTTGTACCTTGGAATAACAATATCAGCATCTTTGTTCAATAATATCTTAAAGGTTTCTTTTTTTACCACCGGTTGATCTCCGGGAATAATAAGAAAGCGATCTGATGTCACCTCTTTAATACCTCGCCTCACGGAGGAAAACATGCCCAGGTCGAAGTTCTCGTTCTTTACAACATCTACTTTTGGTAGATCTTGTGTCAAATCACGGATAACATCGATCTGATACCCACCCACAACGATAATATTTTCGCAAAGATCACTCATACTTTCGATACAGCGTTGCAAAATACTCTTGCCATAAAGATCAAGGGCGGGTTTAAAATCACCCACGCGTGAAGAATATCCGGCGGCTAATATAATGGCATCGATTGTCATTTGATTTCCTCAATGGATTTAACCGACACATTGGGAAAAATAATTTTTTGTGTCGCGGCTTCTATATCCTTTAAACCCGACCCCGTTATTAAAAGCGCGATCTTCGCCATGGGATCAATGTCTTTTTGCGTCTTCTTATAACCGGCATAGCTCGCAGCTGCTGCGGGTTCGGCAAAGAGACCGGCTTTTTCGGACAATTCTTTTTGTGCTAAAAGTATTTCTTCATCGCTGACCATAACCGACTGTCCTTTAAACTCCCGTAAGTTCTTTAACGCATAATATCCGCAACGCGGAATATCCACGGCAATAGAGTCCGCAACAGTTTGCGAAGCGCATTCGCTGAAATGTCCATCTTTCAAAGCATGATAAATAGCCGCCGACCCTTCAGCCTGGACTGCCATGATAGTCGGCATTTTCTCTATTAATCCAAACTGTAAGAGATCCTTGAATCCCTTATACACACCACTCATGATCACGCCGTCGCCCACAGGAACAAACACAACATCCGGCGCATCGCCAAACTGACGAAATAATTCAATGGCAACGGATTTTTTACCTTCGATAGTGAGTGGATTGTAGGCGGTGTTACGACTCATCAATTTATGTTTTTTTGAGTACTCCAAAGACAGGTCAAAAGCCATATCATAATTGCCATCGACACTTACAACCTTAGCTCCATATTGCAGAGCTTGGATCATCTTAGCTTTGGGTGCGGTCTTGGGTAAAAAGATCGTCGCCTTAATGCCGCACGCAGCGGCAATACCCGCCATGGATGAACCGGCATTCCCGGTAGAAGCTAATACGATCTCCTTAATGCCATGCTTTTTAGCAAAAGCAGCAACCAAGATAGAGGCCCTATCCTTAAATGATTTTGTTAGATTCCCGCTGTCATCCTTCAAATACAAATGTTCATGTATGCCGAGCTGATCGACTTTCCATAAGGGTGTGCGACCAACAGGCAGATCGGGAATATCGTCAATGTCAACCGGAAGCAATGCTTCGGGATCGAAAGGACCATCCACGGAATACTTGATTTCCAAAATTCCCCGCAAAGGTTCATTATCTTTTTGTGCTTTTGCACAATAAGGACAAACCATCATCTCCGGTGTGATCTCAAACTCGGCTCCGCATTCAGAGCAGATGTATTTGCTTGTAATTGGCATTCCTAACTCATTTTCATTTATCTTTCTCGTCATCCTGAAAAATTCTCGAAGAGAATTTGTTCAGCCCGTAGGGTTCCGCCGAATTCACCGGAGGTGAAGGTAGTGGAAGATCTGAGAAAGGCTTAAATTAAATTTTCATTTCTCTTCCCCAGATCTCGCTTCGCGATCCGTCTTACGACGGACTGAATAGCCCTGAACAAGTTCAGGTCTTTCAGGATGACGGGGAAGGTTCAACTTTCAACCTACGACTTTCAACTACATCGTGAGGCCCATTATCGCTTTCGCGGTGTGCAGTCTATTTTCCGCTTCGTCGTAAATAATGGCCGCAGGACTATCAATAACTCCCGGCGTAACTTCATTACCGCGATCGGCCGGAAGAGCGTGCATGTATTTCACATCTTTTTTAGCTAAAGCCATGCGACGTTCATCGCAGATCCAATCTTTATGTTTTTCAAGATTAGCCTTCATTTCTTTCATGCAGGCCTCTTCATTGGCATTGTATTCATCAAAAGTATAATTGCCAAAGCCACCCCAATTTTTGGGAATCACAATATCGGCATCTTCAAAACCGGCATCCATATCATCAACGAAATTCAATTTGCCGCCGTTCTCTTTGGCGTTGTTATGAGCAACATTCACCAGATCTTTGTAGAGCGGAAATTCTTTGGGAGCGGCCACGGTGACATCCATGCCATAACGAGGAAAAAGTAAAATTTGTGTCAGCGGTACGGATAAAGGTTTCGCATGCGAGGTGGCATAAGCCCAGGAAATCGTGATTTTGATATCTTTGAGTTCTTTACCAAAATATTCTTGAATGGTCATCAGATCTGCCAATCCCTGCATGGGATGATAAAGGTCATCCTGCAATGACATGATAGGGATGCGTGAGTTATCGGCTAACTCGTTCAAATACTTATTTCCGATTCCGTAAAAGCAATTACGGCAGGCAATGCCGTGTCCCATTCTTGATAACACCATGGCGGTATCGCGAGCCGATTCACCGTGCGACAGCTGCATCTTGTCGGGTGTCAGGTCATGCGCATGGCCGCCTAACTGAGTCATACCGGCTTCCATGGAATTACGAGTACGAGTGGATTGCTCAAAGAACATCATGAATAAAGTTTTATCTCGTAGCATGCGATGCGGTGTCCATTTATAATATTTCTTTTTGAGTGATCCCGCCAATTTTAGTGCATGATCGATCTCTTCTTTTTTCCAATCTTGAAGGGTAATAAAATGTTTACCTTTAAAATCTTTGTTCTTCATTGAATATCCTTTTATCTACAATTGTTTTTCTTCTAATACATAAGGTAACGCGGCATAAAATGCGCTGCATTTTTCTAAATGCTCTACCGGCACCTTTTCGTTGGGGGCGTGTGCCATTACTTCGTTACCCGGACCAAAGCCAATACAAGGTATCTTATGTTGTCCGCAAAGCGCTACGCCATTGGTGGAGAAAGTCCATTTGTCAATGCGCGCATCTTCGTCAAACAAGGCTACATGCGCTTTTACACCGGCTTGCACTAGGGGATGATCTTCGGGGATCTTCCATGTGGGGAAATATTTTTCTTGTTTGAAAATTTTGCCGGTATAACTTTCGCGAGCATAAACAGGCACACTGACAACAGAGTCATCACCCAATAAATTTTGTACTTCAGCCACGGCAGATTCTTTGGTTTCACCCCAGGTTAATCGGCGGTCGATATGCATAAAAGCTTTATCGGGCACGGCGCAAAGCGAAGGTGATTCAGTATTTAATACCGTGGGAGCAATACTACCTTTTCCAAGAAATTCATCATCTTTTAACACTTCATGCAATTTTTCAATTTTTAACGCTGTGCGTGCTGAGGAATAAATTACATTCTTACCACGTTCGGGAGCGGAACCGTGGCAGGATAATCCGGTGACATGGATTTCCATTTCCATACGACCGCGGTGTCCGCGATACAATCCCAAATTGGTCGGTTCTGTGATCACAGCCAAATCGGGAACCAATTTTTCTTCTTCGATCAAATATAACCAGCACATGCCGTCACAGTCTTCTTCCATAACGGTAAAAGTAAAATATATAGAGTAATCGCCATCGTAATTCATTTCTGTTAAAATACGAGCCGCTGTCACCATCGAAGCCGCGCCGCCTTCTTGATCGACCGTACCGCGTCCATGCACATAATCATCTTTAATTAATCCCGAAAAAGGAGGTATATCCCACTGATCAACATCGCCTGTATCAACGGTATCAATATGCGCATCAAAGGCCAAAACCTTAGGGCCCTTCCCTACGCGTGCAATCAAGTTACCCAATCCATCAATGCGAACATCCTTCACACCGGCAGTTTCAAGTTGCTCTTTTATTTTTAATACAACATCTTTTTCTCCGGCTGATAATGATGGGATCTTTACCATCTCCGATAGACATTCCGCAGAGTAGTCGCGGTAGTCTTTTGCCATTTTTCTAATTTCTTTAATTTTTTTCAATCTTGACCTCTACGATCTTTATTTTGTGACATTTTCTATGGCATCACGCATCACGCACATATCCACCACGCGATGCAGTGATATATCACCGACCCAATGATTCATTATTTCAACATCTTTTATTTGATAATCTTTATCTAGTGTGATCCTGTAGTTGTCTGTAGAAAGCTTTAGCTCGTCAGCTTTCACTTCCAAACAATACACATCACCGTTTTCTTTGTACAGAATATGATCCGGTTTGCTCCAATACCCTTTATCCAAAGAATAAAAACTCTTTTCGCAAAGTGCGATATTCGGTTTGTCCGCAAAGGGACGACCGATACTCGGACAAAAAGTCGTACAGTTTCCACATTCGTTACAGTAGTCTGCAATATTTAAAATCTGATAACTTTGCTCAATAATAAAATCTTTATCTTGCTCAATCTTATAACCATCTTTATCCACAAGTACTTTACTCATCTCCTTACGAAAAGGAATAATTTCGTAGCCGGCATTGGCACGATTGGGACAAACCGTAATACAGATATCACAAACCTCATCACAATTCAAACAGCGTGCGGCTTCGATCTCTACCTCCCAATCTTCCATAGGCAGATCGACCAGCTCTTTTAATCCGCGTTTCTCCAAAGGAATAGTCCGCACTTCAACGTGTGGGATCACATGCGATAATTTTTGCGCATGTTTTTCACGCGTCCGTTTGATTCGCTCAATATTTTTATGTACCGGCTTTACACCCGATATTCTGGAAATGATCTCCAAGGCAACATCCTTACCATCGGCAATGGCTTTAATCAAAAAAGATGCTCCCCGGTGGGCATCACCGCCGATAAAGACATTATCCATTTGTGTTTCGAAGCTATACTTGCTTCCCAATTCGTCATCGGATGCAAAATCAATATCTAGATCTTGACCAAAAGCCGGAATAACGGCATCAGCCTCTATCGTGAAGTCTTTACCGGGAATAATCATCGGTTTTGGACGACCACCCTGCTCATCTTTTTTCAGCTCCATTGTATGGCATACAAGCGCCGTGACTTTTCCATCTTTGGAAATGACTTTTGCCGGCGATGCCAATTCAATTAACTTAACGCCCTCTTCCAAGGCGGCTTCAATTTCATCATAATCCGCCGGCATTTCATACTTGGTACGACGGTAAACAATGGTCACGCGGGCATCTTTGCTTGCCAGTCGCTTCACGGTCCGGCATACATCCATAGCGGTATTCCCACCACCCAAAATCAAAATATTCTCACCCAATTCGGGAGCGTTTCCCCTTCGTACTGCGGCAAGAAATTCCAAAGGATCCATCATGCCATGAACATGTTCACTACCCGGAATATTTGCATCGGATGACTTTTGTGCGCCTGCAGCAATATATACATAATCCGAGCCCTGTCGCAATTCGGTAAATTTCGCTTCATCGATCTTAGTATTCAAATGCACTTTCACACCGGTATCGAGAATGTTCTTGAGATCAAAATCCA
This sequence comes from bacterium, assembly GCA_963676395.1. GTDB lineage: Bacteria > Fidelibacterota > Fidelibacteria > Fidelibacterales > Fidelibacteraceae > M50B103. The sequence goes on from OY781066.1 coordinate 1,123,350, forward strand.
GTGCTTCTTTCGATAATCTAAATTCCGGAATAGCCGAGGCCAACATACCGCCAATCTCGGATTTTGATTCATAAATATCAACATGACAACCGGCGAGTTGTAAATAGTAAGCACAGGACAAACCCGAAGGTCCGGCACCAATGATACTGATCTTTTTATCGTTGTCATTTCCCGTATGCAGGATCTTGAGCTGACCGCTATTCTCTGCGATGAATCGCTTAATATCACGAATACGTAATGCGGAATCGTAGTTGATGCGCGTACACGTATCCTGACAAGAATGGTCGCAGATCATTCCGGTCGAAATGGGAAATGGATTCGTTTCGAGGATCGTTTTTAATGCCTTGAACCTGGAATTACTGTGAGCAAAATCCAGATACGCAGGAATATTTTGATGTGTGGGACACGTATGGGTACACGGTGCGAAGGTGCAATCGTATGGACCCAAGAGATGATCCGTCTTAATGCTTTTGGGCTTATGGTGATATATGGTATCTTTCTTGACCTGCTCGGCATAAGTCGCCAAATGCCTATTATGGCCATCCTTTGGCCATGTGTCGATATTTTCAAGATACTGCAAAAGACGTGTATAGCCGCCAGGTCGTAACACATCGGAACAAACCGTTACGGGATTTAAACCACAGCTTAGAACATTCATTACATTGTTGGCATTCACACCACCGCAAAAGGAAATAGCCAACTCAGGGAAAACATTACGTAACTTTGCCGCCACATTGATAGAGATAGGATGTAGGGCTTTACCGCTCATGTACATGGATTCCTCGGAAAAAACATGCTTGTGATTCACCGATTCCAGCGTGTTGGTTAACTTGATGCCAAAGAACAAGCCTTCCGCATCTCCGGTGTTTTGCAAAGAACGGATCAGATCGCAAGCGGCATCGAATTTAATATCATGTTCAAATGCCACATCGGGAACCGTGGTATCGTAACCCATGGTTTTATTCAGGATCTCGTTGATCTCATCTTGACCCAACAGTGTGGGATTGAGCTTAATAAATGTATGGAGTTTTTTCTCGGTGAGTAAATATTGACCAATGGTTTCTATCTCATCTGCGGGACAGCCGTGCATAGTGGATAAGGTAATATTGTTCGATATCATATTCGGAATCTCAATATGATCAATGTCAGGATAGATGTCGCGGATCTCATCGATCATGGCGGCTTTCTCAACCGAACAATCATTCATTTTAGAAAAGAACCACTGAACATTATCATTCAGGATGCCCTTCATATCGTAACCCACACTCATGTTAAATACGGTTCCAAGATCTTGCGAGTAATTTAATTCTTTGCGAAGAATATGAATGATGATCCACGCTTTCAGGTATTCTTTAAAAGATTGTTTTATCTTTAGCTCCTGCGACCACTCGCAGTTGTAACCTTCATCTGAGATATCAATACAGGGTTTTGATACCTCGATCTCGTCAAGAGTTTGCACGGTTTTTAATTCTATATAGCGTGCTCCGCACAACCAACCGGCAATAATATTCTGTGCCATCTGCGTATGAGGACCGGCAGCCAATCCAATGGGTGTTTCCAGATCCTGACCAAAGATCTGAGTCTTAAACACATCATTTGCGCTTGGCGTAAAAAACAAACTCCGATAAACACCAAAGATATTCCCTTTGTTTAAAGAGGATAAAACACCTTCAAGAAGAGGTTTGATCGCATGGGGATACATCATATCACGCATAATAGGCCTCATGTAATTTTTTAACGGCTTTTTTAATATCTGTATTCATTTCTTTTTCATTCACGGTCTTTATTTCATTGTTGGCAAAAATGATCTTTCCTTCGGAAACGGTCATATACATTTCCTTACCCTGAACCCCGAACATGAGATGATAAAACAGGTTGCCTAAATTCAAGGGTGTTACCGGCCGATAATTGGTGATCGCCAGATCGGCCGTACTGCCTTCTTGCAAGGTGCCGCTATTGGGGATGTATGATGCAACCATATCCGCAGCATTCTGGAACAGCACCCTATTTGCATCGGGAATATTGGCATGTCTCAGTAGAAAGTGCGAACGCATAGTACCAAGAATATTGCCCGTCATACCATCGGTTCCCAGTACATAGTCGTGGATCTTTTCCATGTCCATCACACCCACATTGTTATTGGCATTTGATTCCGGATTGGAAATAACCCTGGGTTGAATTTCGTTTAACAATTTATAATCCTTACCGGAAAGATGAATACAATGTGCCAGCAATGAGTTTTTATCCAGCAAACCGAATTTATTCAATCGGTCCACCGGACCGGCATAGCCCAATCGACGGCAATAATCAAAATCCGCCGCATCTTCACCGCAGTGAATGTGGATAGGCAATTCAACCGGTTTTTCTTTGGCGATAAGAGCCATACTTTCTTCACTCAGGGTAAAATTTGCGTGCATACCAAGCAGTCCCCTAAGGGTATCGCTCTCCCGATTGACTTTCCAAAAATTGATATTCTCTTTAATCTGTTCTTTTAATGATACCTCACCCATACGATCGGAGATCTCATAACAAAGCACACCTTTGACCCCGATCTCTTTGAAAGCTTTCGCAATAATATCCAGAGATCCACTCACGGCATTCATGGACGCATGATGGTCGATAACGGTAGTGACTCCATAGCGTACGGACTGCATTAAGCCATTGACCGCGGAATAATAAATAGATTCCCCATCTAAAGTTTTATCAAGATGCCACCAAAGGTTATCCAGTATTTCCTGAAAATTGCGAGTTGGTCCAATAGGTGCCAAACCCGTCGCCAAAGCCGAATAAAGATGATGATGCGGATTTAACAAACCCGGCAGAACCAATCTCCCGCCAAGATCAACCGTTTCAATATTTCTTTTTCCAAGTCCTTCGCCAATCTTTAAAATTTTATTGTCTTTGATCTCGATATCGCAGTTTTCCTGCAAGAAAGATTGACCGTCGGTGACGGTTGCATTGCATAAAATATAATGACTCATCTTAAGCTCCGCCCTTTTGGGGTTTTATAAATTGTCCATATCCGGGTTTGGTGGTAATGCCTTTTTGATAATCGTAAACAAATTCACCGCGAACCATGGTCTTAATTACCCGACCTGCAAACACAGTATTCTCGAAGGGTGTGGTTTTTCCCTTAGATAAAAATTCCTCACCTCTAACGGTCCAGGTCATTGCCGGATCAACAAAAATCAAATCGGCATCTTTGCCTACTTCGATGGATCCTTTTCGATCCCAAATATGATATCGTTTTGCGGCATTTTCTGCCGTGACTGCCAATAATCTGCTCAATGACATCTTACGCTTGATCAATCCCCCGGAATACATATATGGAAAAATACTTCCACTGCCGGGGATGCCGGAATAATCGGTCCAAGCCGATCCGGTATTCTTTTGTGCTTTGGGTGCGGGTGCATGATCGGAAGCAATAAAATCCAAATCGCCTTCTATCAACGCTTTCCACAATATTTCCGCGTTACCTTTTGATTTTACAACAGGTACAGTTTTCAGCGCAGCACCCATACGCTTAAGATCTTCATTGGAAAATTCCAAATAATGTGGGCAAGTCTCACCACTGACATGCGTTTCCTTACCAATTAGCAGCGCCGCTTCTCCGGTTCCCACATGTACAATATGTAAGTCCGCACCAATAACTTTTGCCATAGCGATAGCTTTTTTTACAGCAGATGTTTCGACCACCTCAGGACGAGAGCGGTAAAAGTTTATCCAGTTCTTACCCTTAGCTTTTTCTTCGACTGTAAGTTTATTCACCATCTCAGGATCTTCGGCGTGCAATAAAACCGGGCGACCCAATTTTCTTGCCTCTGCCAAAACCATTTTAAATTGTTCAGAACTTACAGCTCCAAAACTCTCCATACCGGAGATGAAATAAGTTTTAAAACCCATGACAAAATCCGCGAGCTCGGCCATGCTTTTTTCATAGTCGCCATCAAACACTTGACTCGACACACCACCATGAAAACCAAAATCGATCACCGCGCGCCTGGACACCATAGCTAGCTTCGCGTTCAGGTTCGCCAAAGTAGTCACCGGCGGGATTGATGTGCATGGCATATCGATAATGGTTGTTACACCACCCGAAGCGGCACAGGCACAGCCGTGATAAAAGTCTTCCCTTTCGGTGAAACCGGGTTCATTAAAATGAACATGCGCATCGATCGCCCCGGGGAAAACTTGCAATCCAGATGCATCAAAGATATCCGGACCATCCAAATTTTCTCCTATATAGACAAGTTTCCCCTGATCTATTGCTATATCAAGGGAAATTAGTTCATTGCTTCCGGGCAATGCGATTTCACAATTTTTTATTATCATGTTTTCTGTTTTTGCATTGCCCTGTAGACTTTCTCGGGTGTAAAGGGTGCTCCGACCATTCTTACCCCCACAGCATCATAAATGGCATTTGCAATGGCGGGCATAGGACCGTTGATGCCAATCTCGGAAACCGATTTGGCGCCATAGGGACCGGAGTCCTCATGTGATTCTACAACAAAGCTCTTCATCTTAGGTATATCTGCCGCCGTCGGGATCTTGTAGGATTTAAATCCTTTATTCAAAAGATTACCCTTGGCGGAGAAAATATATTCTTCGGTCATAGCATAGGCAATTCCGTTCACGGTAGCACCTTCGACCTGACCTTCGGCCAGCTGCGGGTTAATGGCTTGTCCGCAATCCACCGCCGATACAAATTCCAAAACTTTCACCTGACCCGTTTTGGTATCCACTTCCACTTCGGCAGCCTGACACATAAAGGGTGGCGGTGATTGTTCAACAATTTCCGAGGCCTCAGCCTGGATTTGGAATTGATTATGATCATACAAAGCGTAGCAACATATTTCGCCGTAACTTTTAGATATTTTTTGTCTTTTATCATAGACTACCGAATTCTCGGTAAAGAGGTCTTCGAGCTTCGCATCCATCATTTCTGCGGCAACGCCAAGGATTTGATCTTTAACCTTAAGGGCACATTTCTTAACGGCCCGACCGGAAAGATAGGTCGTTGATGAAGCATATGCTCCCACATCAAAAGGTGTGCGATCGGTATCCGATGAATAAACTATGATCTTACTCAGCGGAATGTCTAGAGCCTCGGCCGCGATCTGGGCAAGAATGGTGTCCGAGCCTGTGCCAATATCTGTGGCACCAATATTCATATTAAAGGAACCGTCTTCATTCATTTTCATATAAGCGGCCGCCATATCAACAAGTGGAATGGCCGAACCTTGCATTGATACCGCCAATCCAACACCACGCACTTTATCACCGTTTGTGATCTTCTTATTATATTTATTGTACCAATCGATCTCTTTCACACAGATATCGATACATTCATCCAATTTACAGGAATTGACCACCTGAGGAACACCATCTTTTCCTTCACCCAATGCTTCGAAAACACCGGAGGTCTCACCGACCTGAATATGATATTTTTTAATATATTCCGGCAGATCCAACTCAAGTCTACGCGTGATCATATCCAAATGCTGATTCAAGGCAAAATAACCCTGCGTAGCACCATAACCGCGATATGCACCACCAACGGGCAGATTGGTATAGACAGAACGGCCCAGAAAGTGCATGTTCTCAATTTTGTTAAACAACGGTAATACCTTAGAACCGCAGTTAGATAACACGGTTAAAGCATGCGAGCCGTAAGCACCGGAATTCAAAAGCGAATCCATTTCAAGGAAAGTGATCTCGCCGGTATTCTTTACGCCGGTTCTAAGACGAACACGAATAGGATGGCGGGTACGGGAATTTTGAAATACTTCCGCACGCGAGATAACCAGTCGGGCCGGTCGCTTATGCCTAAGCGTTACCAATGAAGCTAAAGGCTCCAAAAATACTTCCTGCTTGGAACCAAAACCGCCACCGATACGCGGTTTGATCACACGAATTTTAGATAGCGGATAATCAATGGCCTGGGCCACAATACGGCGCACATGAAAAGGGACCTGAGTTGATGAAATAATCACCAATCGACCTTGCTCATCGAACATGGTTTTAACAGAATGCGGTTCAATGGCGCAATGCTGACCGTAGTGAGCATTGTAAGTTTCATCGATAACAAAGTCAGCTTCTTCTTCACCCTTCTTGATATCACCAAAGGCAATATCCACTTCGGCAGCCAAATTCTTTTCGGGTTCGTATTTTGCACCAATAGGATAAGCATGGGAAGCATCGTGCAATTTGGGAGAATCTGGATCCATGGCTTTTTCCGCATCGAGAAGCGGTTCCATGACCTTGTACTTTACCTCAAGCATTTTTGCCGCCATGTGGGCTGTCTTGCGATCCTCAGCCACGATCATAGCAACGCGGTCGCCCACAAATCGCATGGTGGTATCAAAGATCAAACAATCATAAGGAGACGGCTCAGGGAATCCTTGTCCCGCCGAAGTATGCAAAATTTGCTTTACATTCTTGTAATGCAGCACATCCACCACACCTTCCACGGCACGAGCCTTGGAATCGTCGATATCCAAAATTTCGGCATAGGCGTGAGGGGAATACGCTAACTTACAATAGAGTGCATTCTTGATCTCGAAATCATCGACATACTTGGCTGAGCCGGTCGCAAGCGATAAAGCATCGACCTTTTTCTCAGGCTTACCTACGGTAGTATATTTTTTCATAATGTTTTACTTTTTTTGAAGTCGTTTTGCCGCCAGCATGACCGCTTCCACGATCTTGACATAGCCGGTACAACGGCACAAATTTCCATCCATAGCCTTTGTTGCTTCGTCCTCTGTAGGATGTGGATTTTCCTGCAAAAGCGCATAGGTCGCAAGTACAATACCCGGCGTACAAAAACCACACTGCACGGCGCCGCAATCCACAAAAGCTTCTTGGATCACATGCGGTTCATGCAGATCGCCGATGCCTTTTACGGTGAGCAATGTATCATCTTCGCAGACCGAGGCTGTGAACATCAGACAAGAATTGACCGGCTTACCGTTAAGCAACACAATACAGGCACCGCACTCACCCTCTTTGCAACCGCTTTTCACTTCGGTGAAACCGGCTTTACGCAGAGTAAAAAGCAAATGCTCCTCAGGCGTAAACTCTATTTTTACGGCTTTACCGTTTACATTTAATATTGAATTCATTGAACACTCTCCAGGGCAGAAATAATCGCGCGTTGTGTTTCGATCTTTGCCTTAATGCCCATATACTCGGGATCCGTAATGCGCGCACCCACAATACTTACATTCACCCGTTCTTGCACCTTGGCATCCACAATTTCGTCCTTCTTTTTCCCAAGAAGATAGCTCTCGAGCTCAGACAGATGAGTGATGCGCTCTTTGGTACCCACAATATAGACCTTGGCACGCTTAATGACATCCGTCTCTAGCTCCAGCAATACCGTGATAGTGAACAAAGGCATATCGTTCACTGTTTTCACATCGCAATAATGTGCCGAGTAATGGGGCGTATCTTTCACACGAACCGCAGTGATAAGAGTTTGCTCCCGCAATGCCGCATCGTTAAGATAGTCCTCAACCGCAACGACACCCTCATGTTTTCCCGCCAGAACGATTTCAGCGTCAAGCGCCAAAAGGGCGCCGATCAGATCGGACCATGACGGCACGAAGGCGATCGAGCCGCCGATCGTGATGCGATTTCTACAAGGAGTATTGGCTGCGTTTTTTAATGTTTTTACAAGAATGTGCTGAGGAGAAAGAGATGACAATACGTTTACCACATCGGCATAGGTGCTCATCGCCCCGATCTCCAGCATATCTTTGTCTTTTTTTACATAGTCCAACCCAAGCTTGCGCAGACAGATAATACCATCTACATCTCGCAACTCACGACCGCTGAGATGCGTGCCGCCACCATGGAGAACCACGTTTTTTATCTCTAGCAGAGAACGCGCCTCAGCCAGAGATACCGGAAAGTACCACTTAATTTTATTCATAATTAGAAATTTCCGACAATGAGGGGCAAATGTCAAGAAAATAATAGCCCCTACGGTGCAAGGCAAAGGGCAAAATTCAAAAGGCAAAGAAAGATCTATCCACAAATTGCTCTCCTTCAGCAAGCCTTCGAAAGGTCGGGTAGATAATAAATCTACATTATCTAATCAATATTTCTGAGATTCTTTTCCATTCTTCTCCAGAAAAAGAAGATTTTTCAGGTTTATATGAATTCCAGTCCGCACTTGATAAATCTTTAATTTTATCTCGCAATTCTTTTGCTGAATGCGGGCGCGTGCATAATTTTGTGTAAACGATCTTTCAATCAAAGTTCCTCCTACGCTCTTCGAGCTTACATCTTCTCCGTCAGCCGACGGATTTGATGCACAGATCGGAAGGGCACGCAGATTTCTTTACGTTTTTATCGGCAAAATCGATGCCCGACGACTTAAAATAATGCATCTATTTAATAAAATATTTTTGGGCGCATCGTGAACACTAAAGCTACGACCGGACAGGCGAAATCCACACAATCTTGTCCTTTTATAAAAGCTATGACTTTTAGCTATCCCATTACATAATAATATTAGTTTTAGAAATACAATAAAAGGACTTGATGAATACGGGGGTTTAAGCTAGATTCACATTAATTGCTATACAAATAAGAATTGCAGAATTGCGTAGCTAAAAAAATGAACACTCGGATTCAAAATCGGGGGGACAAAATTTTTGGAGCATTCATGCAAAAATGCATGTACAAAACAGGCCTGATTTTAGTAAATTTAAACTCTGAAACCCAAAATTGGATGCTATTCTTACACTTTGCCGTTAAACACTATTAAAACAAGGATCCGCTAATGAATAGATTATTTGGAAAAATGCGTTTGTCTCTTATAAATAAAGCCCAAAAGGGAAATTATATTAAGTATGCAATTGGAGAAATTTTTCTTGTTGTAATTGGAATTCTTATTGCTCTTCAAATAAATAATTGGAACGAAGACAGAAAGGATAAAATATATAAACATAAAGTTTACGCTCAAATACAACAAGATTTACAAAGAGATACTCTGTATATCAGTGGCAGGATCGAATTTTATAAAGAAAAAAATGAACGGTTAGAAAAAATTATTAATAGAGAAATTCCAAAATCATACTACGATACACTTAATGCAAGCAATTATAAAAATTGCAGCAATTGTATTTGTGATTTAACAAGCAACTACTTTTTTCATTACTCTGATAAAGGATTTCAATTATTAAAATCATTGAATGAATCTCGCAATACCGAAAATGATTCGCTTTCGTATTTAATACTTGATTTTTATAACGCTTACATACCCGCTTTGAAATTTGATAGTCAGATGCTAGCAGATATTATGAATGAAACAATTGATGAGTTTCAAAAATACGATTGGTATGTTGATTGGGCTTATTATAACAGAGTTTACAACCAAGAATATCTGAAATACATTTTTGAAAGCGAAGAATATCGTAAAAAATGTGTCCGGTATTTAATCTATTCAAAATCGAACTACTTAAATAATTTGAAAATCTATAGAAGATATGCTGTAGAATTATTAAAGCTGCTGGATAAAGAATTATTTAACAAAAAGCTCTACGAAAGAGAAAAACAGTTTATAGAAAAAATCAAAACAAAAGGAATTGATAAAGCCACTGACTATTATAAAACATTTAAAAAGAAGACAAAAAATGAAAACAAGTTGCTATTTACTGAAAATGCAATGAATTTGTTGGGGTATTCCTATCTAAAGAAAAATGAGTTGATAACTGCCATTAAGATCTTTCAATTAAATGTCGCTGAACATCCAAATTCTTTTATTGTTTACGATAGTTTAGCAGAAGCATATTTAGCAAATGGAGAGAAGAAAAAAGCAATTGAAAATTATAAAAAATCAGTTGAACTAAATCCAAATAATGAAAATGCGATTAACATTTTAAAAACAATAACTGTGCCTACTATTGCTAAATAATCATGATAACAGAAAAATCACAGTCATTCATTTTATAGCACTAAACATTTGCAAGCTACAAAGCCAAGCCATCATGTATATCTCGTGATCTCGTCGAAAACATCTCGTTAAAGATGTCTTAAACAATATCAATCAAGCGATCGATTTGACGGTGAAGGGCAATAAGAAATAGGTTCCGAATTCCAAATTTATGATTCTTGATTTAATCTAGATTGCGTCTCCTTTAATCATATTTAATTATCTTTATTAATTATTTCTATATTTTTCATCTTATTCCCCAAAACACAAAAACAAGTTGCCGAATACGAGGGTTTTAATTATATAAACCCAGAAATAAGAATTGTTCATATTTCAGGTTTGCATATGACAATAGAATCAATTGAAAATTATAATAAATCAAAATATTTTAATGAATTGCTTAGAAATATGATTGATTATAAGCTAAGAAACTCTCGCCATCTGCCACTACCCATATAATTTACCGTCAGATGTTATAAATACCGGTAAGCGAAAAATGAAGAAAACAATGAAAAAAATACTATTATTAAGCGGATATGCATGTAAATCGTGGATATGGGACAAATTCATTGAGCTTAACAAGGCAGATTATATAGTAGATAAGGTTGATTGGCCGCTTAACTTGACTAATCGATTCCATAGCTTAGAGGATTATGTGGTATGGCTGAATAAGGAGTTGAAGAAAAAGAACTATGATTATGACTTGTTCATTGGTCATAGCATGGGGGGATTGGTTGCTTTACAATTAGCCAACAAATTATCAATTAATGAGATTATTCTAGTCGAATCTTTTATTAAAACACCTGATGCTTTTTTTAAAAATCTTTTATATGACAATAATAATGAACTTGCTTCTAAGATAGAAAATATGATAAAGAATGAAAGCATACACTATTCAAAAGAATTAGGATACAAATTAAAAAATTTAGACTTAACCGAGACGGCTGTCAATTTTGAAGGTACTATACGACTACTATACGGTGATAGAGGGTACAATAGTTTGAATAAAGTCATGTCTAATCTTGATTTAAGTGGAAGGCTGGCAGATAAAATGGAGGTATCCATTATAAAAAACAGTTGTCACTTTCCAATGGTGGAAAATCCATATGAGTTCAGCTTGATAATCAATAATATTTTAACTGATCATTAGTATAAGCCATTTCTATGACGCCTGGCAAATAATTATTAGCACGGCATGATATCTTTTGTCGGAATGTGAGATACAATTTGTTAAAAACAAAATTTCTTGTGATTTACTCTGACTTCTCGTTTCCGACCTCTAATTCCTCATCTCCACACCTTCATCTCCATCGAAATACATAAAAAAACAAGTTGTTGAAGGCGAGGGTTTTGGGTAAGTTTTATGAAATTAGTTAACACACATAAAAATGAAATACATAAAAAACATACGATATATGACGCATACACAGCCAAATTGGACAAGTATACGACATATATCGTATATGCAAACCTTAGATGAAATTATTTTTTTGAAGGATCAATATGAAAAGAAAAATATTACTCATGTTATTTATTATAAATACTATGATGATTCTTATATACTATATACCTTTTTGTCAACAGATTGCTCATGTTTTATTTAATAGTGAAGCAGCTTCAATTGGTATCATAGGTGGAGTAGATGGCCCAACTGTAATCTACATAGCATCACAAATAAATTGGTTCCCAATTATTATGTTTTCCATAGAAATTGTTTTAGGATTATACATATTGTTAACGCGTTCAAAAAATAAGAAAGATATTTTATGAAATGGTTATATAACAATTGGTTTAAATCAACAATTTTTTTAGCGATATATATGCTCATACTATTATGCATATTCGTTATGAATAATAATTTTGGGTTATTTCTAATTTGGCTTCAAACTATAGTATACTTATTCCACCAATTTGAAGAATATGTTTTTCCAGGTGGATTTGGAGAATTCTTCAATACAAAAACGCTCGGTTCAAAAGATAAAGACTTTCCTGTAGATAAAAAGGTGTCTTTTTGGATTAATATCCCAATAATTTTTATTGGATTTCCTCTTTCAGCAATTCTATCAGGATTTATTGATATTTCAATTGGAATATGGACTGCTTATTTTTCAATAATTAACGCACTTTCGCATGTTGGAATGTTCTTTAAACATAGATATAATCCTGGATTTTTTGTTAGCTTGTTTCTAAATATTCCAGTCGGATTATACACGATATATTATTTTACAACGAACCAAATAATTTCAATAAATGCACATGTAATAGGACTAATTATAGGACTTATAGTTCAAGGAATTGTTATGGTTTATGGGTTTAGAGTATTAAAACCAAAAATTAAATAAACTGTTGCTAACAGTGTGTATAAGTAATATCATGGCTTGTAGTTCGTATCAACATTATCACGGTTTGATAATTAATTGCTCCAAAGTCCGCCACTACTCATACACGAACCGGTAGCAGTAAGTTGAGACATAAATAACCTAAACGATGGATTATAGAGATAACAATGAATTATAGAGATATTGTATTTATTACCGTTGCCGAAAATCTTAGCTTCTCAAAAGCTGCTGCTGATTTGCATATAAGTCAACCGGCAGTAACCAATCATATAAAGGAATTAGAAATTAAGTTTAATTCTAATTTATTCGAACGTAAAGGAAACAAAATTTACCTTACCCATAAGGGAAAGGTTGTGTATAATAAATACAAGCAAATTGAACAGTACTACAGGGAACTCGATTTTGAAATAGGTCAATTAAACAATAGCATGTCTGGTGACTTTATAATTGGAGCCAGCTCCACCATATCGCAATACCTTATTCCCAAAATAATTGCTTCATTTCATAAACGCTTCCCGAAAGTAAATATGCACCTAATGAATGGCAATTCGTTTGAAATAGAGCAACTTTTACTTGATAGCAAAATTGACATGGCACTGGTAGAAAATCACGCATCTCAATCAGGAATCAGGTATAAAAATTTCCTTGATGACGAACTAATTTTTGTGAGTGGAGAAAATAGTGTTTTCGCAAAGCGAAAGAACATTAATAAAAATGACTTACTGCAAATTCCAATTGTATTAAGAGAAAAGGGGTCGGGCACATTAGAAGTAATAAAAGAAGCTTTTTTAAAGCAAAATATTGATTTTGAAAGTCTAAATGTGCCTATTCACCTAGGAGGAACCGAAGCTATAAAGAATTTTCTGCTCGATTTTGATGGTTTAGCAATTATTTCAAAACAAGCTGTCATAACTGAACTGAGTTTAAAAAAACTGGTAGAAATTAAAGTCGCAGGTTTTAGTATTCCACGCAAATTTCGTATCGCTTACAAAATTGGATATATAAGCCGGCAGGTTGAATTATTTGAAAATTTTTTACTGCACTATAATTTATAGTTATAGCATATAACTATTTCGAATTTAATTATATTATAATCCAATTGTACTTTTGAACAAAAAAGTATGAGAGGAATTATGACAATAAAAAGCCTAATAAATAGCAAAATAGAGTTTGTAAACATTAAATTGCTATATGTAATAATTATTAGTTTCTGTTTTCTACCGTTTGTATCTCCGGCAATTGCCTTATTTATAGGTTTAGTGCTTTCTCTTATCGGGATCAGGCACAAAAATATTCATAAATACACATCGCATATATTACAACTCTCTATTGTTTTATTGGGTTTTGGGATGAACCTAAGCGATGTACTTGCCGCTTCAAAAAGTGGTTTCCTCGAAACTGCAATTTCAGTTTCATGTGTAATGGCTTGTGGTATCTTATTAGGCAAGCTCTTTAAGGTTGAAAAAAATATCTCGCTCTTAATAGCAACAGGTACGGCTATTTGCGGAGGAAGTGCCATTGCTGCAGTTGCACCAATATTAAACAGTAAAAATTATCAAAATTCGTTTGCTCTTATTGTTGTATTTGTGCTAAATGCTGTCGCGCTATTTTTGTTTCCCCTAATCGGTCATAAGTTAGGCTTAAGCCAGGAAACATTCGGGAACTGGGCAGCTATTGCCATTCACGATACCAGCTCGGTTGTTGGTGCGGGGGCAAGTTATGGCGAAAAAGCATTGCAAGTTGCAACAACCGTTAAACTTATACGTGCCTTATGGATTATCCCGCTATCATTGGTTATCGCTTTTTTTAATAAACGTGACGAAAAAAAGAAGATTAAACTTCCATGGTTTATATTGATATTTGTCCTTGCCATCGTATTTGCTAATATATTTCCAAATTTTCAGACCAGCTATTCTCATTTTGCCTGGTTAGGCAAACGCGGAATGGTTGTCGCTCTGTTTCTAATTGGATCAAACATCTCAATTGACCAAATCAAACAATCCGGAGTAAGGAGTTTTGCACTTGGAATTTCCTTGTGGGCAATAATTTCGGTTGGTTCATTATTTCTTTTGACCCGTTAAGCTATGCCAAATATCTATATCATACTAACCCTTGTTGTTTCCAGCTTGACAAAGGGAATAACCGGATTTGGATTTGCATTATTTTTTCTGCCAATACTTTTAACCCGGTACGGGCAAAAAAAAATAATTTCCGTCCTGATGATTGATAAACCATCAATATTTTTTAATATTGATACCACTTGTTAAATCAATTAAATTTCTGAAAGTATTTGAAATGAATAGGAAATATGAACAATAATGTCAACAGCTAACATTGCACAGATTGTGCTAAAATTAAACGGATAAATCATGAGATATAATAATTCTACATTTAAAGCATTTCGGGTTGAAGAGAAAAATGGCAACTACATCGGTTCCGTTAAAAACATTGAATTCAGTACTTTGGACAAAGATGAAATCTTGGTAAGAGTGCACTACAGTTCACTAAATTACAAAGATGCTCTGTCTGCTTCGGGAAACAAGGGCGTTACAAAAAATTATCCCCATACCCCGGGTATTGATGCTGTTGGGGTAATTGAAAAATCGAACGATATAAATCTAGAAGTTGGTGAAAAAGTAATAGTAACCAGCTACGATTTAGGGATGAACACCGACGGAGGATTTGCCGAATATATCAAAGTCCCTGCTAAATGGGCCGTTAAATTGCCCGAGAACATGACCATGAAAGAAGCTATGGTATATGGAACGGCCGGATTAACTGCCGGTATGTCGGTTTTAAGACTGACTGAATTGATAAAACCGGAAGATGGAAAAATAGTGGTTTCAGGCGCTACCGGTGGTGTAGGTTCATTAAGCGTTTCGATATTGAGTAAATTAGGATACACTGTCGTCGCAATAACAGGAAAAGAAGCAGAACGGGATTATTTAATGAACCTTGGGGCAAAAGAAATAATATTGCGCAACGAAATTGAAAAGTTAGATAAAAAACCCTTGTTAAAACCTTTATTTGCAGGTGCAATAGATACTGTTGGTGGAACAATTCTTGAAAACATTATTAAATCAACTGATTCGATTGGTGTCGTTACTTGTTGTGGCAATGTGGCATCACCCAAACTTGACTTAACAGTTTTCCCCTTTATCCTAAGAGGAATTACGCTCATTGGAATTGATTCTCAAAACTACCCAATGAAATACAGGACAAAAGTGTGGGAAATGCTATCGGATAAATGGAAACCAAAACAATTAGAGGATACTTGCTTCGAAGTTAAGCTTGAAGAAATACAAGAAAAAATTGCCTTAATGCTTCAGGGAAAGCTAAAAGGAAGAACCATTTTGAAATTGATCGAATAAATACACAAAATTTTATGTCAGGTTCATCCTAATGTTGGATTCATGATCAATTATCTGTTCCTCACGGATGGATAACCATACGCATATCCCTGACTAAGCTTAAACCAACCGATAGCTGTAATGTGATAAAGAGCCATTTACTTATTGATACTCAAAGTTCAAAATTATTGAAAAACAAGGCAGAATAAATGAACACATGTAAAAAATGCGGTAATGAGTATAATATTTCAGTGGATAACTCAAAATTATGGTTATTCAAACATTTTAATGGCAGTTTTTGTGGCCATGTGGATTAAAATATTTTATCGAAAATATATCTATAACTTTTATGAAATTCTAATTCTCTTGCTTTTTATAAGCGGAATGGAAATGTTAATGTTTTCGCTATTAGGCATGCTGAAGAGTCTAACAAAAATACATGTTATGAGCATTGGAGCTAACATTGTTTTAATTTATGCTTTCTGGGCAATTGGTCAATTTTTTGACAAAAGAAAAATATTTAATTATATCAAAGCTCCTATTGCATATTTCTAAGGATTTATTTCTTTTACTATCGTGGCTTTAGGAATTGGATTTTTAATAGACTTGATAAAATAAAAATTACCGCTAACACGCTGTATAAGCAAAGACTGTTGATGTGCTAAATTTCAAGATTTGTGCAGGTTGATAAGTTTTAAGCGAGGAAGAGAGTTATCTTGTCTCAAGTCTTTCTGTCAAACGATATCGTAAAACGTCCCATAATCGGGGTCATACAATCTCTTATAGATCTTCGGTAAGGAAATATCCGTCTGTTCGGCAAAGTAATCGCAAACCATCCGGGCGACGGCTACATAATCATTTGCATCGAGTTGTTTGAGTTTTTCCCTTAGAACTTTGGGAAGGATATTTTTATGAAGAGTAAAATTATCGGGACCACCTTGCAAGAAGGTTTCAAAAAGTCGTTTAAGGATATAGCGGCCTTTAAATTCCAGCTGTTCCAGTTGCGGAGAGCGGAAAATAATATCAACCGCAAGGCGTTTGTATAGGGTATTCTCGATCTCGACATCGGGATCGATCTCAATGCCGTATTTATAGCGATTGGTTTTATCTGCCAAAGGGTGTTCGCGTTCTACAATACTGGCGCCCTGGATAAAGCGTCCCGTGCGGGAAGCCAGGTAACGATCGAAGTCTTCACGATGATCCAGTTTAGCGATCACAGTATCCAAATAACGGGCTTCATCTTTGCTGAGCTCATGCTCGTTGGCCCAGTGTTCTATTTCTTTGCGATTTACAAATCCGGCCAGATAACCATCCGACAGATCATGTAACGAATACGCAACATCATCGGCCCAGTTCATGATCTGGCATTCCAGACTGCGTTCGGCATGACGTTCTTTGCCACCGTTAACGAATTCTAAGTACTTATCCTGATCATCGTAGAGAAATTTACTTTCTTTGGTTCTGTCCGACCACAGTACTTTATATTTCAACACACCATCCACAAAGGCGCGGCTGGGTTTCATACCCTGATCACCTTCGAGATCTTCATGTAATTGCTCGGTCACGATCTTTAGTGTCTGCGCATTGCCTTCAAATCCGCCGGCCTCTTTCATAAGCCCGTTCAACATGGCCTCACCGGGATGTCCGTAAGGTGGATTGCCCAAATCATGGGCCAAACAAATGCCTTCTACCAAATCTACATCAATGGCTCTTTCTTTAAAATGTGTCGTGTTCAAATAATGAACAATAGAGCGACCGATCTGTGCAACTTCTAAAGAATGAGTTAAACGAGTACGGTAAAAATCGTGAGCACCGGATTTAAAGACTTGGGTTTTATTCTGCAAACGACGAAAAGCACCGCTATACAAAATGCGGTCGCGATCAACCTGGAACACCGTACGATAATGATCATCGTGACGGGCTCCCAATGTTTCGCCGTCAAAGCGATTATAAAAGTGTGTCATTAGCTTACATTAACGACTTCGACAACTTCCGGAATTTCGTTTTTAAGGACACGTTCGATGCCGGCTTTGAGAGTCATTGTTGACATTGGGCAACCTTTACAAGCACCTGTCAAGCGGACTTCAACGACATTATCTTCACGGACGTTGACCAATTCACAATCACCGCCATCCATCTGCAAAGAAGGACGGACTTTATCTAAAACTTCTTGAACTTTTGCTCTATCTAACATGATGTTTCCTTTATAGTTGATTCGTTTTTTCAAGACATAATATTAACACATAATTTTTATTATTCAAAGGAAATCGGGTGAAAGAATTTAGAATTTAGTATACAGTATTTAGTAGTTAGTAGGAGTAGTTAGAAGTTGGGTGAGCGATTTTACATCAACAAATTTTAGATCATGTATTAACTCTAAATAATTTTCCGTTTCATTTAATGATCCTTTTGAGATTAAATAAAAACGAACCTTATCCTTTAGATGAAATCGTCCGAATCCTTCAGAAATATTTGCCGGAATTGAAAGAGCAGATCGTCTGATCTGACTTGTCAGGCCATACTTTTCTTCTTTTGGGAGTTTATTCGTGACCTTGTAGATATTTTTTACGAGAATATGAGCTTTTTGCCACACAATCAAATCTTGATAGCGTTTTGCTTTCATTTTTCGTCCCTCAATTTATATTTCGTCCACTACTAACTACTGTATTCTAAATGCTAACGACTAACTACTTCTCTTCCTTTTTCTCCCCATCATACGCATCAATAATCTTTTTCACCAACGGGTGCCTGACAACATCGATCACATTGAGTTCACAAATGGCAATACCGTCAATATCGCGCAACAAATCAATCGCGGTACAAAGTCCGGAGCGTTGATTGTAAGGAAGGTCAATTTGAGTTACATCACCAGTAATAAAGGCTTTAGAGTTCACACCGATACGGGTGAGAAACATCTTCATTTGCAAATCGGTGGTGTTTTGCGCTTCATCTAAAATGAGGTAAGCGTTATCTAAAGTTCGTCCACGCATATAAGCCAGCGGTACGATCTCGATCACATGTTGTTCGATATAAGCTTTAAATTTCTCAGGAGCGATCATACTGCGCATGGCATCGTACAAAGGCGCTAAATAAGGGTCAATCTTGTCTTTCATGTCACCGGGTAGAAATCCCAGTCGTTCACCGGCTTCAACCGCAGGACGAGTAAGTATAATACGCCCGATCTCGCGATTCTTGAGAGCGGCCACCGCACAAGCAACCGCCTGATAGGTTTTACCGGTACCGGCCGGACCGATCGCAAAGGTAATATCGTTTTCCAAAGAAGCACGGAAATAAGCTTCCTGTCCCTCAGTACGGGGTTTGATCACACCTTTATGAGTAAACAATATAATAGAGTCATCGGGACCCGAATACACTTTTTCGTTATGATCCGTTTCCATGTTGATCACGGTTTGGATATCTTTTTTATCCAGTTGTTTTCGCGCCGGGATCAGATGGATCAGCTCTTCCAGCACATGGTTGATTTGTTCTACGACCTCAAACTCACCATCGATGATCAGGCGTTCTCCACGTGCGGTAATGGTAGCATTAAAATGATTTTGCAATATCTTAAGGTTTTCATCCCGTACCCCAAGCAAAGCTATAGGATCAAAGCCTTTTATGATGATCTCGCGTTTGGTGTTCGTCATGGAGTCTCCCGGCCTATTTAGCCAATTTCCCGTAATTTTCTTTCAAGAGGGCCAGCGATTCTTCGTAGTTAGCCAATTTATTGCGCTCGTGCTGTACCACATTTTCCGGTGCGCGCGATACGAAATTCTCGTTATTTAATTTGCCTTTAATGCCTTTGATACGACCCTCGAAACTGGCGATCTCTTTTTCGAGTCGCTCTTTTTCTTTATCGATATCGATCAAGCCTTCCAGCGATACAAATATCTCTAAATCACCTACCACGGCAGATGATGATAGCTCGGGTTTGTCCACGCTTTCCGCAATGCTCAAATCTTTTACCTTTGCCAATGCCGACATATATTCGGCCTGTGTCTGCAGAATGCTTCTCGTCTCAACAGACCCACCACCGATCAACACATCCGCTTTCTTCGAAGGCGGTACGGTCATCTCGGAACGAATGGTACGAATCGCTGTGATCACATCCATCACCAGCCCCATTTCTTTCACGGCATTCGCCGAAGGCTTAAGTGCGTCGGTTGTCGGCCAATCGGAAACCATAATATCTTTTTCCTCATCGGCTTTTACGGACTGCCAAATTTCCTCGGTAATAAAAGGCGCATAAGGATGTAACAATTTGACGATGTTTCTTAAAACATAAATAGCCGTGTGAAGTGCGGCATTCTTTTTCCTGGCGTCATCACCATAAAGGCGTGATTTGATCAATTCGATATACCAGTCACAGAAATTATTCCATGTAAAATCATAAATATCTTTGGCTGCATCATTAAAACGGTACTCGCCAAGATTCTTATCAACGGATTCAATAGTGCTTTTAAGTTTCGCCAAAATCCATTTGTCAGCCGTTTCAAGATCAGCATCATCCGGAAGTATACCCATTTGCGTGCTTTCGTCCACATTCATTAAAACAAAGCGTGATGCGTTCCACAATTTATTCATGAAGTTGCGGCCCAATTCAATTTGAGAAGTATCAAAAAGAATATCATGCCCCTTAGGTGCGATCAGCATCATACCGTAACGCAATGCGTCGGCACCGTATTGGTCGATCACCTCCAAAGGATCGGGGGAATTACCCAAAGATTTACTCATTTTGCGACCCTGCATATCACGGATCAATCCGGTAAAGTAAACATTCTTGAAAGGCAGTTCGCCCATAAATTCATAACCCGCCATGATCATTCTTGCCACCCAAAAGAAAATAATATCGGGGGCCGTTACCAAATCATTCGTGGGATAATAATATTTTAAATCTTCATTGCTCTCGGGCCAACCCAAGGTAGAAAAAGGCCAAAGCCATGATGAGAACCATGTATCAAGAACATCGCTGTCCTGTTTGATACGCTTGCTACCACATACAGGGCAAATCGTAGGATCTTCGCGTTCGGCAGATTCCCAACCGCAATCGGTACACGTAAAAACCGGAATACGGTGTCCCCACCATAACTGGCGCGAGATACACCAATCGCGAATATTTTCCAACCAATGATTATAAGTCTTTACCCAACGTTCGGGATTAAATTTTATCTTGCCGCTGTTCACCGCTTCGAGCGCCGGTTTGGCAAGGGGTTCCATTTTTACAAACCACTGTTCACTCAAACGAGCTTCAACAGGAACATTTGCGCGTTCACTGTAACCGACTTTATGGATATGATCTTCAATTTTATCAAGAAGACCAAGCGCGTCAAGATCCGCTACAACAGCCTTACGACATTCGTAGCGATCCATACCCTTATACTTTTCGGGAACAACCTCATTCATGGAAGCATCTTCGTTCATGATATTGATAAACTCAAGATCATGGCGCAAACCAATTTCATAATCGTTGGGGTCGTGAGCGGGAGTAATCTTCACAGCACCCGTACCAAATGCCATATCCACATAATCGTCCTGCACAATAGGAATTTCGCGACCGACAAGAGGCAGAAGAATGCTTTTGCCGACCAAGTCCGTATAGCGATCATCTTTAGGATTCACCGCGACCGCCGTATCACCCAACATGGTTTCTGGGCGAGTCGTAGCAATAACCAAGTAGCGGCCGTCTTCACCCTTAACGGGATATTTAAAATGCCAGAGCTTACCGTTCTTTTCCTGGTGAATTACCTCTTCATCCGAAAGGGCCGTATGCGAAACGGGGCACCAATTGATAATGCGTTTGCCTTTATAAATAAGAACTTTTTCGTAGAGCTGTACAAATACTTCGCGGACGGCCTTGGATAGACCTTCGTCCAACGTAAAGCGTTCTCTTTCCCAATCGCAAGAAACACCCAACTTACGCAGCTGGCGAATGATCATACCGCCGTATTGATCTTTCCAGTCCCAAATACGTTCCACAAATTTTTCGCGACCAAAATCATGGCGTGTTTTGTTTTCCGTTTCACGAATATGTTTTTCAACGCGGGCCTGAGTTGCAATACCGGCATGATCGGTACCCGGCAACCACATGGTTTCAAAACCTTGCATGCGGGCTTTACGGACAAGTACATCCTGCAAGGTATTATTTAACACATGACCCATGGTGAGCATACCCGTCACATTAGGCGGAGGGATCATCACGCAAAAGGGCGCTTTTTTATTAGATGGTTCAGAATGAAAATACCCTTCTGTTTCCCAGTGGGTAAACCAGGCATCTTCAACTTTTTTCGGATCATAGGTTTTTGACAATTCCTTCATTTATTCTCCCATATTTGAAGGCGTTAATAATAATGTGAAATTTAGTGAAAAAGCGGTCAGAATACAAGCGCAAGAGCAGGAAAGAACAACCAAAAACCGGAGAACAGAAGTCAAAAGCTAAAGACCGGGATAATGTCTTATTCTTAATTCTTAATTAAATCCTCAACTCTCAATTATACATCCTACCATTTAATAGGACAATTTTTTATTGACTTCCTGAAATTCTTCTGCCATATTGTGGTATGAAAGATTTTATTGACCTATCAGACTTAAAAATTCTATTCCCCGACAACGCAAGCTCGCTGAAATTTTTAGAAAAATTGCGATGGGGGAAAAAGCCTCAATGCCCGCACTGCGGTTCAGACAGGGTCACCTCATTCAAGAATGAAAACAGACATCATTGCAATGCCTGCAATGTCTCATTCTCGGCAACGGTCAAAACCATTTTTCACAACACACGCATACCTTTGCAAAAATGGTTTAAAGCCATTGCGTTGGTATTGCATAGTGAAAAAAAAGTTTCTGTTCGTAAGCTTGCTCTAGTGATCAATGTAAATAAAAACACCGCTTGGCAGATGCTAAACAAGATCAATGAATCTATTACACACACAGGACAAAAACTTTCAGACGAGTTGAGGCTTGAAGAATTCGTGCTGGACGTAGAAAAACAACTTTCTATTCCACTGGAGTCTTTCAAGAAACTCGTCCTAAACATGATGGGAACACAGGAGTGAATAATCATGAAAAACGAATTTGGGGGATAGACGCCGGTTCGGTCACGCCCTCGATCGTTGAGCTTGATTTGAAAGGCAAGCTACTTAGCGAGCGCTGTATTTCACACCCGGGAAAATCGGCCTTTTAACCCTTCATTAATTACCGAAGCTATGGGCAAAGATATTGAAAATATAACGGGTGTTCCGATGCTGACTATCACCTACGATGATACCGAATCACCCAAGAATGATATTATCATTCCATACTTAAAATATGCTGAAATCTGATAAAGCAAGGAACGAATTAAAATTCAATCACTTGACATTCTAAGATTGATACGCTAAACTCTGCCAAGGAGACAGAAAATGAAACTTGATGCTATTCAGTTTAATGAATCGTTCCCACCTCTTATGGATGGTGTGGCAAATGTAACACGAAACTATGCCCATTGGATAAAAAAGAAATATGGTAAAGCTTATGTTGTAACGCCGGAATATCCCGGATTTATTGACGATGAGATATTTCCCGTTCTGCGTTATCCGTCCTTACCTTTGGCTTTAAGAAAACCCTATCGACTGGGCGTAGGACAACACAATCCAAATCTCTGGAAAAAATTAAATTCTCTGCATGTTGATATCGTTCATGCACAAAGTCCATTCTCTTCCGGTAATATCGCCCTGCAATATGCAAAGCAAAAAGATGTTCCGCTTGTAGCGACCTTTCATTCAAAGTTCTATGATGATTTTAAAGAAGCCACACGCTCCGATGTTATCTCATGGCTCATGACTCACCTTGTCGTTGATTTCTTCAACTATGCCGATGCGGTTTGGGCGGTAAATGAAAGTACTCGTGAAACCTTAATATCATACGGCTATAAAGGTCAAATTGATGTTGTACCAAATGGAGCGGATTTTGAGATCCCTCAAAATCTTGATCTTTTGGTGAAAAAGACAAATAAACAATACGGACTAGATGAAAATGGATTGGTTTTTCTTTTTGTCGGCCAAATGATCAAGCAAAAAAATATCCCCATGATCATTGATGCACTTTCAATTATAAAAAAAGCCGGTGTAAAATTTGATATGCTTTTTGTAGGCGAAGGAAAATCCAAGGATGAGTTTATGGAGCAAACTCAAAAGCTCGGCTTAAACGACACTGTTCAATTCCTCGGTAAGATCCTGGATCGCAATATGCTCAAAAGCATTTTTGCGAGAGCTGATCTTTTCCTATTTCCATCTGTCTACGACAACGCTCCTGTTGTTACGCGTGAAGCTGCCGCCGTCGGCACCGCTTCTCTTATCGTAAAGGGTTCCAATGCCTCCGAAGGGGTAATCCATGGTGAAAACGGTTACCTCTGTGACGAATCAGCCGAAAGCGTTGCCGAAAGTATTCAAAAGATCATTACTGACCGCGAAGCCTTAAAGCAAGCCGGACTTAAAGCTCAAACCAGCATTTTTCGCTCATGGGAAAGCATTGTGGACGATGAAGTGGTCCCAAAATATTTAGATATTATTGAGCGATATAAGAAACAGTAGTCAGTAGTCAGTAGTCAGTAGTCAGTAGTCAGTAGTCAGTAGTCAAAATATAAAAGCAATAAATCAGTAAACAGAAGAGAGAAATCCGTCTTCTGTGTTATTCTGCTTTCTGATCATTCTTGCTTCCGGCTATTGATCCACTCTTCTGTAGGTATAAACTGCTATACCTTCATCGCCGGTACGTTTATAGCCCATGGCATTCAGATATTTCCTATGCACTTCATGAGGATCCTTGATAATAAGTTTTTTATTATCGTCAATGCCGACGCGTTTCAAACCTTCGTGGTAGAAATAATGACCGGTTTTAAGATCACGATATTCCGGAATTGTATAATCTAATTCAACCAGCAGTTCATCTGAAGAGATTTCACTGAACATAACCAGACCAACGGGACGCATATCTCTCAAACAAAAATATGATTTATATGTTTTTTGTGGATCATATTTAAATTTTGGGAAAAACTTTTCAATATCATCCTTATAAAACTGCAAGAGATTGTGTGTAAACTGAGACTTTTTGATATCAATTTCAATAATATCAAAATACTCTTTCCTTCTGCTCATTGAGATTAAATAGTATACATCTACAATGGCCACAAAACCATTCAAGGCAAACACCGGCCAAGCCCCGATCAACGCACCGTAACATGAGAAAAAGGCAGAGCCAAAAAGATTTAACCAACGCAAACGTCGGATGTTTTTCATTGTTAATGAAACCGCAGTTACCACTGAAGCAACATAACCGATGATCTCAAATATCATTTGCTTATCCATATTCTTACTCTTTCATTATAATTGATATTGTTTTTTCAAGCTCTCATAAACAGACGAATCCAAAAACACTTTGAACAACATTTTATCTTCGACAAAACGACTTTCCAACACTTCGCCCAAGCGATGAAGATCTGCGATCAATTTTCCTTCACCGGGATCCACATAAAAATGATGCACAAAAGAACTGTCGTCAATACGCTTAATAATCTCTTCTATAAGTTTTTCCAAGCCAATCCCGCGTTGCGCAGAAATACAGAAGCATCCGGGATACTCTCTTTTAACATACTTTACCGCCTCGACGCTATCCAGCATATCAGTTTTGTTAAATACCGTCACGAATTTCTTTTCGGGAATATCAAACTCCTGCAAAACTTCATCAATAGTATCCATGTGTTCTTTAAAATTCGGATCAGAAATATCTATGATCTTTAGTAACAAGTCCGCCGTTTCAGCTTCCTTTAAGGTAGAACGAAAAGATGCCACCAATTGGTGAGGAAGCTTTTGAATAAAACCAACCGTATCGCTTAAATAGATGGTATGTGAACTATCAAGCTGAACACGTCGTACTGTTGTATCCAACGTTTTAAACAACTGATCTTCCACATCTACGGAAGGACCCGCAAGGTGATTCATCATAGTTGATTTTCCGGCATTGGTATATCCTACCAACGCTACATTAAACCGACGAGAACGAGACTTGCGTTTTGTATCTAATTGTACGGATATTTTTTCCAGATCTTGTTTAAGTTTTTTAATACGATCTCTCAGCAATCGCCTATCTATCTCAATCTGAGTTTCACCGGGGCCACCGCGCATACCGATACCACCTGCTTGACGCTCAAGATGAGTCCACTGTTTAGCTAACCTTGGTAACAAGTATTCCGCTTCAGCCAATTGGACCTGAGTTTTTGCTTCGCGCGTTCTTGCGTGCATGGTGAAAATATCTAAGATTAAAGCAGATCTATCTACGATCTTGAATCCGGGAAAATCCGCTTCAAGGAATTTCTGTTGAGAGGGTGATAATTCATCATCAAATATGATAACATCCGCATCGTGTTCCTGGGCTAACTTTCCCAGCATATTCAGTTTACCGGTTCCAAAATAGTGTTTAGGATGAATGGTTTCTCTCGACTGGATCAAAGAGTCCACAACCGTAGCTCCTGCAGTCTCTGCCAATCTACCCAATTCTTCAATTGACCGTTCCGTATGGTCTACTTTACCCGGTAATGCAACAGCACACAAGATGGCTGTTTCGGGTTTTTTTTGTATATCGTGCATTCCCATTATTCGGTACTTTCTCCTTTTCGTATCAACAATAGCTCAAAGATAATACATAGCATTGCAAATAAGAAAAACAAAGTTTGCCCTTTTCTTCCTCTGATCTGTTCCGCAATTCCTTTCGGATCCTCACGATCATACTCCAAAATATCATAAGATGCCAGATCCATCATCAATTGTTCACATTCATCCTTAGCCGGATTTACAGCAAAACTCCATTCCTTTTCATCACTCTTTAACATATAAAAACCAGGAATGTCAGTATGTGTAAACTGCTCCTTAACATTAAATATAGAGCCACCAGGTGTTGTCACTTCCACAAAACCTTTCCCTAAATCCACAACATCACCAAGTTCATATTGTAACAAGCTGTTATCGACAGATTGAATAATAAATTGATTTAAGCTTTGCAAAAAATAAGGAGATAAACCCATTTCATTCCATTTAAAATCAAGAGGCGATAATAATACATATAGTTTTTCGCTGGATCTAAACAATATCGGCTCTCCAGAATCCAACTCCCAAATATGTTCACGATTTTCTTTATCGGTCTTAAAATATTTATTGACCTTAAAACTACTTTCAGGATTATCTTTTGCTCTAAAATTCATATATCCATCAAGATTTGATTCTTTTTTTAATTTGCCACTATATTTTTCCCAAATCTTGCTTTGACTTTTTTCTCCTGAAACACTCAACACAACGGGATGTTTTTGCGAAAATGCCAAAATACGATCTTGAAGTTTACCCTGCATATTTAAGAAAGCATTCAACCAAATCATATCAAAATTATTCAGGTCTTCTTTTGTCATATCTTCCATAGAACTAAGCTTAAGATCAACATTTTCCATAGCGCTAAGTGCTTTATACACATATGTGGAGTTTTGATTTTGATCATCAACCAGAAGGATGCGAATATTATTTTTCTTGTTTAAAATAAGGTAGCGCTTATTATCTTCCGGATAGTCATCCTGAGGGCCTTCAACCATACAAAATATTTGTTGATCGTTCAATCCCGTAACATGATAATCGATATACCCCGATCCGGTATTGTAAGCTTTTCCAATACGCTTAGAATTAACATAAACATTTGCACTTAGCTGCTCGACATCTTTATTCTTGCCTAAAAGAAAACTGATCTTCCGGGCACCCGAATCCTCTATATATTTTTCCTGCAAATCAACAATGGATATACTTAAGGCTTGTTTTGTTAAAGGAAGAACATACAGTGAAAGCTCAAGCTTATTCAGTTCAGATAATAGGTTCCGGTTTTGTTCGTTCTGTTGAAAGTCGCTAACAAAGATCACATGACATACACCCGAATAATTTTCACAATAATCTTTTACTTTTAACAGCAAACTATCCTTCGAGGAATGTTCATTAAACATTATAAGATCCCAAGTATTCAGTGCCTGAATCAACTGATCGGAATTGTCAATATAATCGGGATCTATCTGCGTGCTATAACTTTTATCAAGAATGATCAAACCTTTGTCCAAAGATCTATTTGCTCTGTTAAAGAACGGTTGAGCTAAAATAAATACAAGCATTAAAATAAAGAGAGCTCTCAACAGCAAAATCAACCATCTCTGCCACTGCAGGCGTTGCATGGATTCGCGTTCTATTTCTCTTAAAAACTTTAAAGACGAAAAAGGTAACGGTCGGTAATTACGCTCACCAAAAAGATGAATGATAAAGGGCACTGCGGCTAGTATACCAAGGAATAATAATGTTGGGAATAAAAAGCTCATTGGAGTAAGATAGGAAAATTATAGCTTAATATCAATAGCCTTGGGCTTTATTGAACCTGCGAAATATTTTATCATCTCAACCGGAGAAAACCACCAATGCCGGCAAACGAAGCAGAGAGCTCTATTCACGATTTGCAGTATAAAGAATGGAGTCGAAAGAGAAATTCAATTTAATTTTCTCAATAAATCAATACGTGGATAGATCTCTCCACTTCGTCCAACTTAATATCTGAACTTAGAGCAAGATGACAATTAAAATCGCGTTTTTTAATACCGCTTTTCTATTTCACTCCCTCTGAAATAATGTGCGAGAATAGTTTTATAATCGCGACCGGCATTCGCCTGGGCGACGGCACCTGTCTGACACATACCCACACCATGTCCCCAACCCGCACCGGTAAAAATGAATGAAATGGGTTTTTCAATGGGGCCTACCTTATCTACATAAAAACATGAACTCTTTAGAGGAGATTCCCAAAGCATTCGAATATTCAATTCACCCTTCTGGCGACAGTGACCTTCAGTGCCGATATATAAAATATCATAAATTCTTCCCGACACACCTCGTTCGATAGGAATAATATCATAAATCAAACCGATATCTTTAATTTTCTCAGCGACAGCCTTACTTAATACGTCGGGCGTGATGGTTCTTTTCCATCGAAAATGATCCTTACTCCATTCGGGAGTATCACCTGATGGTTTACACCATACATCGGGTTCCGAGCCAATCCATTCTTTTATATCGTCTGCCTGTGTTAAGTCAAGTTCAATCTCACTATCCATATCCGGATGACCACTCCATTGTTCTGCATGCCCCGATCTATCCGGCCAAACATTTTCTATATTTTCTGAGTGTCCTCCACAATTCGAAGCATAGTATGCAGCCATAGTTTCCCCGTTTACAACTAAAACTTCACCACGAGTTTCAGAAACGGCTTTTTTTACCGCGTCATTCGCTTTTGTGATACCCGAATAAACCTGGCAATAAATATCAGCGGTTAACATATGATGTTCACCAGCATATTTGCCTGTTTCAAGACCAATCGTAGCTTCCGAGCGAGCACATAATGTCTGCGCCTTTAAAGCCTCTAAGGGTGCTGATGTGCCAATCTCTGATGGCACAACGCCCAATAAATAGGTTTCCATATCAAGAATTGAAACCACATCGATCTTATTGTTCTCATTAATGAAAAACTCAAGATCTCCAAGATATTTCCGGTCTTCTTTTCCTTCCCAAAACCAACCGATACCATAAGGAACCGCTTTAATACCAATGGGATTATTTCTATCGCTATTCTTAATGGTTAATTCTGTACCCCTGATGAGAATTTTATCTTTTGAATCGATCAATCGCAATTCATTACCTTCAAGCGTAATCCTAAATTCTTTGTTGCCTCGAAGGTTGGCTTTTTTATCATTCTGATTTTTTAACTGAATTTTAGAACTGGAATTTAAATTAATGATATCTTCCGTATACATGATCCTGACCCTGACCTCAGGGTTTTCAGCATATAAAAACGAAATCGCAAATACCACAATCACAAATATGATCAATAAAGATTTTTTCTTCATCATTACTCCTTAATGTTAAGAGGAAATGTAATAAGAAAATGATCTTTATAAAAGAGTAAATCAATAGCCTGAGATTAAAATATAACTTCTTGAAACCTGACAAATGGATGGTTAAAATTATGCCAAGTTCGAAGTGATTTTAATTCGTTTAGTATTAACTAAAACCTCTTCGTATACCCATGACAATAAGGAAGGGTTCCTTTGCGGGTATAATAATCTTGATGGTAGTTTTCGGCCTCATAAAAGGGTTTTGCTTTAAGTACTTTGGTAGCAACTTTTAAACCCTTTTTCTCAAGAATATCAATCAAATTTTGAGCGACTGCTTTCTGCTCCTCGTCTTGATAAAAAACAGCTGATCTATATTGCTTACCAATATCAGGACCCTGACCGTTTTTTTGAGTAGGATCATGAATCTCAAAAAAGCGCTTGGCTATCGTTTCGTAATCTACAACCTTGGGATCAAAAACGATCTCAACCGCTTCATAGTGGCCGGTATGACGGTACAAAACATCTTGATAACTTGGGTTTTCCGTACGTCCACCGGTATACCCCGATACGACAGATTTTACACCATCAAGTTGTTGCATATAATACTCAACACCCCAAAAACAACCACCTGCAAAAATCGCTTTTTCTTCCAATTTTAAATCTCCCGGTATAAACTCCATCGAAATAGAATTTACGCAATGTCGGGTGTTTTTTGGAGTGAAACCTTCACCCTTGAACACATGTCCCAAATGTCCTTTGCAATTGGCACAAATTATTTCGGTTCTCCTGCCATCAGCATCCGGCACATGCTCTACAGCCCCTTCAATTTCATCATCAAAACTTGGCCATCCGCAATGTGATTCAAATTTATCACTTGAATAGTATAAAGGTGTGCCACATTGCCTGCATACATAGGTACCTTCGCGTTTTTCGTTTAACAACTCACCGGTATATGGCCGTTCAGTACCTTTATCAAGTATAACATGCTTTTCGTTCTCATCTAAAATATTATATTTATTATCATTCATATCAGTCCCCTGAGATAAACTGACAACTAAAACTAATGCCAGTATAAATAAAAATAACTTGTTCATCGTTTTCGGACAGCTCATAACAGCCTCCTTTTTTAGGATTAAACGATACTCCAAGTTATTGTTCCCAATATAATTAGGTCTATTTTTTTAACAATTCGTTTATTTTTTCAACAATCTCTGCACGCCTGATAGGTTTTGAAAAATAAGCATCAAATCCATCTTGAAGGATTTTTTCTTTTTCATTGTCCAGGGCATATGCGGTTTGTGCTATAATGGGAAGATCGGGACGAAGGGATTTTATTTGCTTCATTGCCGATCGACCATCAAGATAGGGCATTTTTATATCCATTAATACAATATCAATCGCAGGATCATATTTGCACTTTTCAACTGCATCTTTGCCATTGTTTACCCCAACGAATTCAACTTGTCCGTCATTAAGTATTTCTTTCAGGTACTCGTGACTGACTCGATCATCTTCTGCAATTAGTATCTTTACCATAATTTTCATCCGCCTACATGTATTATTCTGCTAGAGGAATATAAAGATTCGAATTCGAATTGAAAAGTTAATTTTCTAAAGTAAAAAATCATTATTGGATGTTCAATATTCGACATTCTCATGAGCGCTTTCCGAATAGCTATTGGTTATACATCGAAAAAAAGTTATATTTAAAAGCTATCGAGAAAGGAAACCATGCGCGCTGCAGTTTTTCACCATTCATATGAACCTCTTTCAATAGAAGATGTTGCCATCCCAAGTGTGGGAACTCACGAGGTTAAAGTTAAAATACAGACTTGTTCTATCTGTCATACCGACATACAATTCATTGATCAAGGTATGGCCCCAAACATGAAACCTCCAATCATTCTTGGTCATGAAATAGCAGGCATTATTGATGAAATAGGTCCCGAGGTTAAAAAATTCAAGCCCGGAGACAGGGTGATTATTCCCGCAACAATTACCTGTAACACATGCCTTGCCTGTAAATCATGGAACGAAACTCATTGTGAAAATATCAAACGCATTGGTATAGATACCAATGGCGGCTTTACCGAATATATCGTTGTACCGGATTTTCATCCCTATCGTTTGCCATATGAATATACTTTTGAAGCCGGCTCACTTATATCGAATGTTCTTGTTGGTGCCTATCATGTAGTATTTGACCGTATTAATATTCGGGCAGGAGAAAAGGTCGTTGTATTTGGAGCAGGTGGTTTTGGCCTGAGCATCCTTCAAATGGCTAAGCTAAAAGAAGCCAAAGTCACGGTTGTAGATATTTTTGACTGGAAACTTGCCGAAGCAAAAAAACTTGGTGCAGATCACATCCTCAATTCAAATAAAGTTAATGTCTGTGAAGAAGCGGTTATTGATACGGTTGGCGGTAAGCCCGATATCGTGATTGAAACCATCGGAGCTCCACGTACACTATTACAATCAATGAATGCACTCAAGAAAGGTGGCCGTCTGGTATTATGTGGTCTTACAGATCATTCATTACCATTCTTGATCGACAGGGTTATAGAGAACGAGATCTCTCTGATCGGTGCTTCTGGAGCGCCCAGAAGAAAAATTCCCGAGATTATACATTTACTCGAAGACGGAAAAATCACCTTGGACCACATGGTAACAAAACGTTTTGATCTGGAACATATCAATGAAGCAATTAATACACTACGCATGGGGCAAACAATAAGAACAATGATTTACCCCTTTGGTGTCGATAATAAATAGGAAGAAGAATGAAAAGACTGGTAATTATCCCAACTTACAACGAAAAAGCCAATATTTCTAAATTGGTTAGCAAGATCCAGGCTCAAAAAATCGATGATTTGGATATTTTATTTATTGATGATAATTCTCCCGACGGAACCGGAGAAATCTTAAAATCATTTCAAAAAGACAATTCAAATTTAAAATTGATCCAGCGCCCGGGCAAACTCGGTTTAGGGACAGCTTACATCATGGGTTTTAAATACGGACTTGAAAACGGATACGACCAGATCGCTCAAATGGATGCTGACTTTTCTCATAACCCTTCTGACCTTGTCCCTTTATTTGAAGAAGCGGAAAAACACGATTGGGTAATCGGCTCACGCTATGTCTCCGGCGTTAATGTGGTCAATTGGCCCATGCGCCGACTTTTCCTTTCAAAAGGAGCCAATGTTTATACTCAACTCATCACCGGTTTACCCATCAAAGACGGAACCGCCGGTTTTAAATGTTGGAATCGCAGAGTTCTTGAAACTATAGATCTCGATGCGGTACAATCTCGTGGTTATTCTTTTCAAATAGAAATGAATTTTCGCGCATGGAAAGCTGGTTTCAAATCACATGAACACTCTATTGTTTTCATCGATCGTACCGTTGGCGAATCTAAGATGTCAAAAAATATTATTTGGGAAGCCATCTTCATGGTATGGAAACTATTATTCTGGAACATATTCGGAAAAATAAAAACCGTTAAACACATAGATGCCTAATCCCAACATATCCGTCATCATCGTTTCATATAATGTAAAAGGCTTTTTACAGCACTGTATTAATTCGGTAAAAAAAGCTTCTGAAGGTCTTGATGTTGAGCTTTTTGTCGTGGATAATAATTCTATTGACGGAACCGGAGAAATGGTCAAGAAAAACTTCCCTGATGTTCATTTCATTGGTAATTCTGTAAATTATGGCTTTGGAAAAGCAAACAACCAAGCATTGAAGCTTTCAAAAGGCAAATATGTTCTTTTTCTTAATCCCGATACCTTGATCGAAGAAAATACATTAAAAGTCTTTGTTGATTTTATGGACCAAAACCCTAAAGTGGGAATGGTGGGACCAAAAATTCTCAATTCAGACGGAACCCTTCAATTGGCCTGCCGCAGATCCTTTCCTTCTCCGGGAGTTGCCTTGCCCAAACTTTTGGGTTTAAGCACCCTTTTTCCCAGGCACAAAAAATTCGGTAAATACAATCTCACCTATTTAGATCCGGATGAATCTTACCCGGTGGATGCCATAAGTGGTTCTTTTATGTTTTGTCACGGTGATTTAATCAGAGAACTCAAGGGGTTTGACGAAGATTTCTTTATGTATGGTGAAGATTTGGACCTTTGTCGTCGTGTTCAATTAAAAGGTTATCATGTATATTATTTACCCGATACAACCATTATTCATCACAAAGGTGAAAGCTCAAAATCAGCTCCTTTTGACAGCCTTCTTGCTTTTTACAAAGCGATGGACATTTTTTTCAGAAAGCATTTTTCATCCCTGTTCTCATTTATTACCACACTTTTCTTCAGATTTGGTATCGTCGCCCATTTGACCTTAAACTTTCTTGGAAAGGCAATGAGTCTTTTAAAGCGACCCTTTTTAGATTCGATCATTATTTCAATGTCTCTTCTTTTCGGTATGCTAATCCGCTTTTCTGAAAATCTCTTGAAAGAATTTTTACATTTCTTTCCGGTACTGGGAATTTACCTGCTCATATATTTATCTTTCTTGATATTGGGAGGAGCATATCGTCGATCAAAACAATATGATTTTATTCGAGCGGCGGCCAGCTTGATACCGGGATTTATTGTTAATGGTTTTCTAACATTCTTTTTTGTGCCCTCTGCTCAATCACGTATCGTATATGTTATTTCTTTTGCCTTTATTCTTATATTGCTCCCGGCTTGGCGTATTATCGCCTCACGCCGAAAAAGCAAACATTATCAGGAACACTCCGAAGCCGCACGAAGAACTTTGGTTATTGGTGCCGGTAAAGAAGGTCATATCATTGCCAATACATTAGCCCAGCATCCTCAATTGGGTTATCTTTTTGTAGGCTTTGCCGATAAAGATCTAAGTCATCCTAAGACAATCGGCTCTACAAAAGATCTTTCTCTTTTAGTGCGATCCAGAGGTATTGACCATGTTATTTTCTCATCGGATGTCTTTAGTCTTGCCGAAATCATTTCCATGATGGCCGAATTGGCGCATTTCCCGATCAGCATTAAAATCATTCCCGAAAAAGAAAACATGATCTTCGGAAAAGCTGCAATAGAAAGCTTGGAAGATATTTCGCTGGTAGAAATGGAATATACTATATTAAAACCCTCGTGGGCATTTGCAAAAAGATTAACGGACATTGTCGTTTCACTTCTTTTGATCCTCGTTCTTGCTTGCTTAGCTTTTCCCTCTAAATGGCTTTCCGGTTCCAAATATATTCGCTTTTCAGAGGATATTCCCAAAGGAAAGATCTGGCGCAAGAAAAAAAACAATAAAGAACCCTGGTTATATTGGTATCCCATGCTTTTTTCCGTGCTCAGAGGAAAAATGACAATTGTTGGAGATCTGAAAAACATACCCAAGGGATCGAAACGGTTTTATAAACCCGGCATAACCAGTATCATGCGTTCTGAAAAACCTTCATTACCCTCTCCTGAAGAACATGAAAGATTTATCCATTATTACATGAGCAATTTTTCTTTCGTTTTAGATGCTGAGATTATCTTTAAAACTCTGGCGGTAAATAAATAATCATTTACCACTAGGGCGCAATATGAAAAAATTGTTCCTGTATTGGCAGCTCTTTTATCATCTTGTATCCATTATATAAACCGAATAACAATCCAACAAACGGCATTATGATCAAGTGTGCTCGCCTGCTTGAAAAATATGAATATTATTCCTGAGCCGGAAGTATTCGGGCATAGCCGATACATAACAGATCATTTGAATTATCATCACTTTTATGTGAGCGATCAATCTGAAAAAATCGTATTCAATGCCATAGACCCACAACTCAAAAATCATAAACGTGATTGTTTTTTATGAAATTTATTTCATGTAATTAAATCCTACAAACCCAACAAGTAAGCAAAAATCAATGGAGCTACAATTGTGGCATCAGATTCAATAATAAATTTAGGCGTATCGATACCTAATTTACCCCAGGTTATCTTTTCGTTAGGTACCGCCCCGGAATACGATCCGTAACTCGTTGTAGAATCAGATATCTGGCAAAAATAACTCCAAAAGGGTGTGTCGGTTCTTTCAAGATCCTGATACAACATTGGCACAACACAAATAGGAAAGTCTCCGGCTATTCCCCCACCGATCTGAAAAAAACCAATTTGATTTGTTTCGGTGTTTTTTGTATACCAATCTGCCAATTGGATCATGTATTCGATTCCAGATTTAACTGTTGATGGTTTTAGCTGACCTTTTATACAATAAGAAGCAAAAATGTTACCCATGGTTGAATCTTCCCATCCGGGAACAATGATAGGTAAATTCTTTTCGGCTGCAGCAAGCATCCAACTATTTTTAGGATCTATTTCATAATATTGGTCAAGCACACCGGATAGCAACATCTTATACATATATTCATGGGGAAAAAATCGTTCTCCCTTGCTCTCGGCATTTATCCAAATTTCAAATATATGGGACTGTAGACGGCGAAAAGCTTCCTCTTCGGGAATACAGGTATCAGTAACCCGATTTAAGCCTTTTTCCAATAAATTCCACTCGTCTTCGGGTGACAGGTCGCGATACTGTGGAACTCGTTTATAATGCGAATGTGCAACAAGATTCATTAGATCCTCTTCTAGATTCGCTCCGGTACACGTAATAATTTGAACTTTATCCTGCCGTATCATCTCTGCCAACGAAATACCAAGCTCCGCCGTACTCATTGCTCCGGCTAATGTGATCATCATTTTATTGCCTGTTTCTAACTGCTCTTCATAAGCTTTTGCCGCATCCACAACGGTTGCGGAATTAAAATGCTTATAGTGCTTAAGCATAAATTGAGTAATTGCACCTTTTTTATTCATCGTTTTTACCTTTTTTAAATTTATAGGATAACATTTTATAGTATAATTTTGCCACAAGAAAATCAGATGCCGGTTGGTTGGATATAGGAGCCAACTCAACAAGATCAAATCCCAACACATTCCGATTATTGAAAACTGCTTTCATAAGATCGAGCACCTCATGCCAAAGAAGCCCACCCGGTTCGGGTGTTCCGGTGGCAGGCATGATCGAGGGATCAAAAACATCAAGATCCAATGTTATGTATACCTCGGAACCAAGTTTTGATAATACATCATTGATCCAACTTTTATTAAGACGAAGATCCTGAGCAAAAAAACATTTATCTACATTAAGATATTCCTTTTCGGAAACATCCATGCTGCGAATTCCAACTTGAATTAAATTGGTCTTTTGTCCCGCTTCATGTAAAGCGCATGCGTGATTATAGGGAGTATCCATATAGACATCTCTCAGGTCAGCATGAGCATCAAGATGCAAAATGCTTATATCGGGGTACACCTCCCTAAACGCCCGCATCACACCAATACTGATAGAATGCTCACCTCCAAAAAAGGTAAGGAACTTACCACTCGATATCAGCTCCTTTGTTTTATTATACACTGCCAATACCATTGCCTCGGGTGAGCTATCCTCTGTTATTGGAGGTAAAATATGAATCCCGCTCTTATAAACCTCACTGTCTGTTTCGATATCATAGAGTTCCATGTTTTCGGCGGCATCAAGAAATGCATCAAATCCTTGGTCCGCACCCTTTCCCCAAGTGCTTGTACCATCATAAGGAATAGATTGCAGTAAGGTTTTTGCAGTTTTAAAGTATGTGTATTTTTTGTCAATACCGGCAAATTCTCTTATCATTTATCATACCCCAATATTTTAAACATTTCTTTGGCAGATTGCTCTTCGCGATAAACATGATGAGTAAAATTTCCTTTTTCATCGCGATTTATGATCACATGTTTGGGAGAAGGTATTAAACAATGTTTTATTCCTCCATATCCGCTAATAGAATCCTGATAAGCGCCGGTATGGAAAAAACCAATATATAGGGGTTCCTTGTCATCTTCGGAATATTTTGGAAGTAATATTTCTTGATTAAGGTCTTCTGAATTATAGTAATCAGAATGATCACAACTGATCCCACCTATATTTACTCGTTGATATTCATTATTCCATTTATTAAGCGGTAACAAAATAAATTTTTCATGAATACTCCATGCGTCTGGGATCGTATTCATCAAACTATTATTAATAATATACCATGCTTCAGCATCATTTTGTTTTTTCTGTTCCAATACCTTAAAAATTATTGCACCCGCCTCTCCAACGGTATATTTTCCAAATTCGGTGTATATATCGGGCTCTAAAACATTCTCTTGTTCACATGTTGTTTTGATGGTCTCAATAATAGTATTGATCATGTATTCATAGTTATATTCAAAACCCAAATGATTTCTAATCGGAAATCCTCCACCTAAATTAAATGAATCTAGCGATTCGCTCTCTTTTTTAAGTTCAATATATAACTTTAAAGCTTTTTGAAATTCACCCCAATAATAAAGCGTATCCTTAATGCCGGTATCCACAAAAAAATGCAACATTTTAAGTTCAACATTCTGGTCGTTTGTTATATTTTCTTTATAAAAATCAAGTATTTCTTTATGTGGAATTCCAAGTCGAGAAGTATAATAAGCAGATTGAGCCTGTTCATTGACAGCCATTCGAATTCCAATTTTAAATTTATGCCCAGGTCGTATTTTTTTAATACGCAATAGTTCCTTTTTGCTATCTAATACAAGAATAGAATTCACAAATCCGGATTCCTGAAGCGCAATGATCTTTTCAAGATATTCATCCGTTTTGTAACCATTATGGATGATCGTACGCTCTTTATTTATTTTACCATCTTCAAGCAATTGTAAAATCAAGTCAATATCGTAAGCTGAAGAAGTCTCAATATTTACATCATGTTTCATGGCCTCATTGATTACATGATAAAAATGATTACATTTTGTACAATAACAATAATGATATCGACCTCTATACTTAAACTTTTTAATAGATCTATTAAACAAATTGCGAGCCTTTTTTATCTGATCTCCAATTTTAGGAAGATAAATAAAACGGAAAGGTGTTCCATACTCTTCAACTAAATATTTAAGTGATACTCCATGGAATGTTAAAAATCCATCTCGTATATCAAAACCCTCTTGTGGAAAATAAAAACTTTGATCAATAAGATCAAAATATGTGTTCTTCATTAATGTTATTCCCTTTAATTTTCCTTTAATTATTAATACGTCTTTCTCTTCTTGAGATCTATTAAATATGTTTTTTATTCCTATTTTAACTTGTTGGTACTATGGCGTCGCGCCATTTAAACGAATATATTTATATGCATGTTTTTTTACAACAAAATTGAATATAATTTTTATTGTATAAAAAAACCGACCACCCAAAGGCGGCCGATTCTTATATATAACAGAAGTTGCGTTAAGTCTATGTCATTCTAGTCGGGTGACATTTTTTAGAGCATCTTCAATATTTCATTTTTGTACTTTTCATACTCATATGAGCTAATCATCCCACGTCTGCGCAATCTGTGAAGATCAGCGATTTGCTCGACGATGTCCTCTATATGATCTTCGGCGTAGTCTCGGGGGTACATCTTGCCAACCATTTCACGAAGCTCTTGACTGACATAATAGTACTCTTTTTTATCGATCATACCTCGCTCATAGTATCTTTCCAGCCTATCTATTAGTGGCTCAATGTCGTGTCGCCTGATTACTTCTAAATTATTGTAACGATAGTGACGATGGTTATCACAAGAATTATAGCGATCATATTTATCATGTCGATCATAATAATCATTATATGAACGACGTTTACTATAATTGCGATAGCCATAGTAACGATCATATGGATCGACATCAAAACGTAGAACAAATTTTGGGGTTCTGGGTTTTACAATAATTACCTTTCTTCCATTCTGCGTTTTGTAACGAACTTGTCCATGGTGATCAATACGATATCCGGGGTTAGCGAGAAGAATACCCGTCATCAGCATCAGTGAAATAATTAGCAGTCTCTTTTTCATGGTATCTCCTTTCTATCTTGTTTCTTCTTCTATTATTAAGACACGTAAAAAGAGAAAAAAGGTTAAGAATAAAATAAAATTTATCATTATTGTGCTTTGAGATTATTTTTATATATTATCCTCGGAGAGATGGCAGAGTCTGGTCGAATGCGCCGCACTCGAAATGCGGTGTCCGCGTAAGTGGACCGGGGGTTCGAATCCCTTTCTCTCCGCACTGGAATAAAGCCCGTTAAACATTAACGGGTTTTTGTTTTATACATGATTTCTCAATTTTAATTCATCCGGATGAGGGTGCAAATACCATTGTTTTAACAGATAGGATTCCTGGTATTTTCGCACATAATGTTGCAATAAAACGATGGGAACGATCAGGGGCACTAAATTATCATAATATCTATTAAACACTTCAAGCAGTTCACTTTTTTCATCGCTACTAAGTTGTTTCTTGAAATAACCCATAATATGTTGAAGAACGTTGGTATGTTTTTTCACCGAAGTCTTTAAATTTAGAATCTTTAGCAAAACCGGCTCATATAATTCAAAGTCTTTATTCAGCTTTGACCTTTGTGCCGCCGCCACGATCTTTCCCAATTCTTTTAACAGAGCGGGTGAGTGAGCCATAAACAAATATTTATGAGTAGCATGAAATTCAATAAAGCCTGAAATACTTCCATCGTTTTCACGAAATTCCAGCCAACGATCATAAACATAGATCTTTTCAATAAAATTTTCTCGTATTCCGGCATCGTGCAACCGACCTTCATCCTCAATAGGAATATTCGGAAAACGCTTCATAAATTCCCTGGCGAATATCCCGGCTCCTCGATGAGAGGGCATCCCGGTTTCGGTGTAGATTTTTACTCCCCGCATTCCGGAGGTAGGTGATTTCGTTTTAAAAATAAAACCTCTCAGATTTTCTTTTTCAAGCTCATCCAATTTTTCATAAGTAAAATCAAGTATTTGATCTGTTTTATCCACAAAAGTTTTATTGGTAAATAATCTGGCGCTTTCGGTATCTTTTCCCACCAATCTCATTGCTTCTCGTGGTATACCCAAACCACATTCCGTTTCGGGACAAACGGGCACCCAGTCTACAAAAGAACCCAGCTCGTCTCTTAAAAAACGATCAAGTTTATGTTGTCCATCATAACGTACTTTATCACCAAGTAAGCAGGTACTGATGCCAAGCTTCATAACAACTCCTGAATATTTATTGTTTGTACATTATTATACGCAATAAAATCTCAATATAACAGAAAAAGGCAGGATCGTCGTTTTAGCTTCAGCGAAAAGAATTGTTGATTATTTTTTTCTCTTCTCGACGGCAAATTATCTATCACTGATATTTCTTCCAGGATATTTTGCATATACCTTAATTTTTAGTATATTTATTAAAACATAATGGAGGTAATATATGATTAATAAAAAGCTGGAAGGTCAAATCAACCACCAGATCAATCGAGAACTATATTCACAAAATCTATACTTAGCCATGGCAGCTTACCTTGAAGATAAAGGCTTATCAGGCATGGCAAATTTCATGTATGTTCAGGCGGAAGAAGAACGCTTTCATGCCATGAAACTATTTAAATATCTAATTGAGCGCGGTGGCCGAGTTATTATGGAAGCCCATGAGCAACCTCCCGTAGAATTCGAGTCTCCCTTGGCTGTTTTTGAAGAAGGTTTACAACACGAAGGTCTTGTAACGTCCTTAGTCAACAAACTGATGGATGTGGCTATCGAAGTTAACGATCATGCTGCCAAAAGCTTTTTAAATTGG
This sequence comes from bacterium, assembly GCA_963676395.1. Taxonomy (GTDB): domain Bacteria; phylum Fidelibacterota; class Fidelibacteria; order Fidelibacterales; family Fidelibacteraceae; genus M50B103. The sequence continues at coordinate 1,164,635 of OY781066.1, forward strand.
TATGTTGATGAACAAGTTGAAGAAGAAGCAACTTTTCAGGGACTTCTTGATCAATTGAAATTAATAGACGGTAAAGGTCACGGTATGTTAATGCTTGATAAAGAATTGGCAACACATACATTTACCGCCCCTGCAGAATAATTAATAAAGAGGTGAAATATGACAAAACTAAGAGAAATCTACTATTGCTCAGTATGCGGCAATGTCATTGAAGTTTTCAATGAAGGCGCATCAGCCTTGGTTTGCTGCAATCAGAAAATGCAGAAACTTGAAGCCAAAACCGAAGATTCAGCGGTTGAAAAACATGTTCCTTTTGTGGAAGAAGTTGAAGACGGAGTTATTGTTCGTGTTGGCGAAAACACAGCTCATCCAATGAATGAAGATCATCATATCAAATTCATTGAAGTCCATACAAAAGATATGGTTCTCAAAGCCGAGCTCGACCCCGAAGGTAAACCGGAAGCAAAATTCCCGGTAAAAAAAGCTGACATTGTAAAAGTTCGCGAATGGTGTAACCTCCACGGTCTGTGGGAAGCGTAAGGAGAAAATAATGGATTTTAAAAACAGTAAAACCTGTGAAAACTTAATGAAAGCCTTTGCCGGCGAAAGTCAGGCACGTAACCGTTATACATATTATGCTTCAGTAGCAAAAAAAGAAGGGTATCTGCAAATAGCAGAAATTTTCACCGAAACCGCAGATAACGAAAAAGAACATGCAAAGTTGTTCTACAAACAACTTCTGGCAAACGGCATGAATGAAAGTGTCATTGAGATCACAGCCGGCTATCCTGTTGGTTATGAGGACACAATTAAAAACCTTGAATACGCAGCTGATGGCGAAAAAGAAGAATGGGAAGAACTATATCCCATGTTTGCCGATATTGCCGAAGAAGAAGGTTATCCCGAAGTTGCTCGCGTTTTTCGCGGCGTTGCCGAAGTGGAGGTTCGTCACGAAAACAGATACCGCAAGCTTCTTGCAAATGTCAAAGATCATAAAGTCTTTAAAAAAGACGGTAAGGTTCTTTGGATCTGTAAAAACTGCGGACATATCGTTGAAGATATTGAAGCTCCCGAAATATGCCCTGTGTGCGCACATGGCCAAAAATACTTTGAACTTTGGACAGAGAACTATTAAACATTTGGTTATTGTACAAAGATGAGTTATGTAAGGAACGGCAGTGACCGTTCCTTACTTTTTCTTTTGCTTTTTCCTCATATAAATTTTCAATTTTGCACTTCATTTCTAAGGCTTTCAACTTCTCTCGACTTTTGCCTTTTATCTTTTGCCTTTTGCCTTAGTATTTATGTATATTACTTGGCTTATTTAGTTTATTTATAGGAGATTGTAAAAAATGGGAATTATGGATAAAATGCGCGAGCGTATGGGAGTGATCATGATCATCCTTGTCGCAGCTTTTGTTATAACCATTGTATTTAACTGGGGCGCCGGTGGCTTTGATACCTTTGCAAAACAAGGTGATGTTGTTGGTGTTGTAAATGGCGAAAAAATCACCATTCAGGAGTTTTATAAAAACTACAACAATGCCTTAGAACAATATCGTAACGCAGGTGTCACTGTAGATGCACGCACGTCAGAAGCTCTTCTTCAGCAAACATGGGAAACTGTTGTTTCTCAAACACTTTGGAATCAGGAAATCAAAAAACTTAACATCACGATTTCTGATGAAGAACTATATCATTATTTGGAATCAAATCCCCCTGAATTCCTAATGAATCAGGAAGCTTTCTTGACTGATGGTGTTTTTGATTACAGCAAGTACATTAACATTCTTAGAAATCCTCAAGGTAATGAGTGGATTGAGATCGAAAGATACTTACGTGACAATGTGCTACCATATCAGAAATTAAACGATATGATCGTTTCTTCTGTTGTTGTTGATGAAAGTGACATTCTTCAAAAATATTCCGATCAATCATTATTATATACGGTTAACTGTTTAGCAGCTCCAGTACACATGATCGAAGATTCACTTGTTGAACTATACGATGAAGATGTGATTGAAAATTATGAAGCAAATAAAGACGAACTATACAAAAGCGATGAAGAACGTTACATTCGCGTTGTGTATTGGATGAAGGTTCCTTCTTCAGATGATACCGCTGCAGTTCTATTTGACCTTAACGATATTGTGCTCCGTCATGAAGAAGGTGAAGATTTTGATGAACTGGCTACTATTTTTTCAGAGTCATTCGAAGAAGGTTTAGCCGGAGATCTTGGTTGGTTTACAAAAGAAGATCTTCGCAAGGAATATCAGGAACCTGTATTTGCGGCCAAAGCCGGAAATGTTCTTGAACCGATTTTGATTGGTGATGAATACCATCTCATCAAAGTTACAGATACTCGCAAAGAAAAAGGTATTAAAGAGGTAAAGATCTCATTAATAACAAGAAAAATCGACCCACTTAACACTTATGACTACTTTGCTACGGAAGCTGAAGCCTTTGTTTTAGATTATGAAAGCTATGGCTTCGATAAAGCCCTTGATAATGTAGATGCTAAACTTGATACGATCAAAGGTGGTTTCAGTAAAGAATTTCCTTATTTTGCCACACTGGGTTACTTCCCCTCATTGGCAAAATGGATTTACCGTTCAGAAACAGGTGAATTGAGTCCTGTTTTCGAAAGCGAAACTGCAATTGTTGTTGCCCAACTTATTGATATTATCCCCGAAGCATACATGCCTTTAGAGGAAGTTAGAGAATCGGTTGAACGAGCTGTTCTAAGCGAGCTTAAAGCGGAAAAAGCCTTTGAAGTCCTTGAAGATGCTTACAACACTTTCAAAACAAAGGGAACCGATCTGGAAACATTGGCAGATAACAACGAACTTTTGGAATACACTGAAATTTCTTCCAGTATTGATGAATTACCCTATCCCTATGGTTCATCTCCCGTCTTTGCTGATGTATTGCGTAATTTAACCATTTCTTCAACTTCACGTCCTTTTGAAACAGGTCGTTATGGGGCAGCTTTTATTGAATTAAAAGGACGCACAGCGATTGATGAAGAATTGTATAATCAAAAACATGATGAAATACAGAAAGCTCTGCTAGAAGAAAAACAACAGGAAGCTTACCAAGCTTGGATGGATGCTCTTCGTGAAAAAGCTGACATCAAAGATAATCGTGTTGATTTTGGATTGAATTAATCTAATTAGAAATACTTTTAAAAAGCCTCGATGCATATCGGGGCTTTTTTTGTATACCTGTCATTTAAAACTTTTTCTAAAAAAAAAGAGACGCAAATTTTGCGTCTCTTATATCTGCATCTAACTTTATGCATTAATACATATTCGTAACATCCTGCTTATCTTTTCTTCTTAGAAAACGAAAAGATCCAACACCTAATGATTCTTCTTTTATTATATCAATCTTAATACCATATTTAAACTGTGTTTTCCGCAGAACCTTTTTATTCTCTCTGATAAAATCATAAAGAAAAGGGTGAACCTGTAATTCTACGCGACGTTCTTTTGTGTGCTGTCTAAAATTACGCACCCAACTGTCGATCTTTGTGATCATGCTTTCTTTACTGGGAATACGTCCATAACCATGACACATTGGGCATTCATCTGAAAGTGAGAACATAATCGATAAGCGTATTCTTTCGCGCGTCATTTCAAGCAAACCATATCTTGAAAGATCACTCACACTCACAGAGGCCCTGTCTTTAGCTAACTCATCTTTAAATGTTTTTACAAGAATCTTTTTATTCTCAGGGATCTGCATATCAATAAAATCAATTACGATCAAGCCGCTGATATCTCTTAAGCGCAATTGTCTGGCAATCTCTATGGCAGCCTCAAGATTCACTTTTAAGATGTTCTTTTCCTGATCTTTTTGACCTATATATCGTCCACTATTAACATCGATCACGAACATTGCTTCTGTATGGTCAATGATCAAATGTCCACCACTTTTTAACCAAACTTTTCGCCTTAATAATTTATCGGTTTCATCTGTGATACCATGTGCTGAGAACAGAGAACCTTCTTTATGAAAAAATATTCTTTCAAATAATTCCGGTGCCACATCTTTTACATAATTTTGAATGGCTCTAAATTTTCTTCGATTATCAACAATGACCGATTCAACTTCTTTGGTAAACATATCTCGAATAACAGATGATGTCATCGAATCGTTTTCGTAAACACGAATTGGATCTTTACCATCGGCTTTTACAGCACTTACAATTTGATCCCAGGCATTTGTTAATTGTTTAATATCACTTTTGATATCTTTTTCTTTTTTACCATCAGCAACGGTTCTGATAATAATACCAAAGCCCTTGGGCTTTATCGCCTTAGCAATCTCTTTTAATTTTGCGCGATGCTTATAATTCTTGATCTTTTTGGAGATTCCAATCACATCATGAAAGGGAGTTAATACGGCAAACCGACCCGGTATGGCAATATCTGTCGTTAAGCGTGGACCTTTGTTTGCGTAAGCATCCTTCACAACCTGCACCAAAATGCTTTGCCCTTTTTTTAGATCCTTTGCGGAATTGAATGTACGTGGAACCAGACTACCATTTTCAAAAGTGATATAATCATTGATCTCCGAAAAGCCAAGAAAACCATTTTGATCTGTTCCCATGTCCATAAAACAGGCATGTATACCCGCTTGAACGTTTTCTACTTTTGCCAAGTATACATTCCCCACTGTTGAGACATCTTCAGGGGTTTCTATATAAAACTCGACAAGTTGCTTGTCTTCCATAATCGCAATTCTGGATTCCAGAGGCGTTTCACTGATATAAATATTTCGTTTCATTTTAATCCTTTATGAGGGCGTATTTTCGCTCGCCTATAAAATACGGGATATTTTCGCCAAAAGCCAGTTTTAGAAATTCATCGGGCCTACCGGTTTGAGAATTAATTACTTTATAGCAAACACTTAATTCATTATTAGCATACTCGCACGTACGAATAAAAGGACGAAGATCTATAGTCTTAGTACCCTTCTTCTTGTTCTTACGTTCTAATATGATACTGTCACTTTGATTGATCTCTTCAATTCTTGCAAGAAGTCTGCCCTCGTCAATTTCTTCCAAAAATTTAAAAGCATATTTCAGCTCTGTTGTTTTTTCCATGATCGATGAACGTTTTCCTGAAACAAGATCTGCACCTAATACCTTAATCCCTTCGGGAAAGATCATATTTAACTTATTCACAGGATCTGTAACTTTGGCATTCAAAACTATATCGATTGTTTCTGCTCCGGCATCATATCCCATGGGAATTGGATAACCGGCTGCAATTCTTGGACGACGATTATATCCTTGAGTAAACCGAAATGGCCAACGTAATATATTGCATACACGATAGATCAATCTAAGAAAATCATGATGAGCAATGTATCGCATCATCCCTCTTTTCTCCAAAGTTAATCTCAAGGTAAAATAGTCAACCGGATGATCATCGCTTTTTATTTGTTTCTCTACCGCTTTTTTAATTTTGCTTTCTTCGGCAATTAAAGTCTTTAATTCTGAATTGCATAAACCACAAATCGAGCATTGATCGCGACAATCTGTCGTCGTCTCTGCTCGCTCTGCCCGCTCCATTTCGGCTCTTAAATAATCTTCCTCAACACCGGTATGAATAAATGACCAAGGCAAGGGTTTAAAGCGATCTTTCTTATCGATCAAAGCCATAACATCATGCTCACTTTCAGCAATGGCTTTATCCCAAATATCTTGTTTAAAATGTTCTGACCAAGCATCGAATTTAGCGCCATTCTTCCAGGCATTGTAAAGGACTTCACCGGTAGACCGATCACCCCGAGACATTATACTTTCGTAGATCGAAAAAGCCGGATCTCTGTGCATTAGTTTTAAACCGGGATATTTTAATTGATTCCTGATAAAATATATTCTGCGTTCCAATTCTTCGGGTTCAATATGAGCTTCCCATTGAAAAGGTGTATGCGCTTTAGGAATAAAACTGGAAAGCGTAACATTAATATTTGTATGAGGATACGATTTCGCATGACCATAAATCTTTTTAACCAGATCAACCACACCTTGCAAATCTTCATCCGTTTCGGTCGGAAGACCAACCATAAAATAAAATTTCAAGGTCTTAAAGCCATTCTCAAGCACCAGGTCAACAGATGAAAAAATATCTTCTTCAGAAATATTTTTATTGATCACATCTCTTAATCTTTGGGTTCCAGCCTCAGGAGCAAACGTAAGCCCAGATCGTTTTCTTCCCCCGGCTGCCTCTAAGATCTTCATATTAAAACTATCAAGGCGCATTGAAGGAAATGATATGGCCACATTATCTTCATCGCATGCGGGAGAAATACCATCAACCAGACTTTCCAACTGACTGTAGTCTGATGTTGAAAGACTTAACAATGACATTTCTTCATAACCGGTGTTTTTTAAAGTTGCTTTCGTTTGCTCTATTAGATCATCTACTTCACGTTCTCTAACGGGGAGATAAATTATACCGGCATGACAAAAACGACAACCGGCACCACAACCACGTTGGATCTCTAAAGCAAATCGATCCTGAGCAACCTCCAATAATGGAATAATAGGTTTATGACTATAATTGTCCTTGTATAAAGAGCCAACTTTGGCAGCTTGCAACTTGCCGTCTTTCTCTTCGTTATATACAGCCGGCACATATACACCTTTATCCGGCAATGAACAGGCTTTTAATATGGTTTCTCTATCTGATCCTTTTTCTCTATGTTCTTTAATGATCTTTGCAATCTTCAGTGTTACTTCTTCACCATCTCCGATTACAAACATGTCAATAAAATCAGCTAGCGGTTCAGGATTAAATGCACAAGACCCTCCGGCAATTGTAAAAGGATCATCATCTCGTCTATCACTGTTTCTTATCGGTATGCCTGAAAGATCCATGATATTTAAAATATTTGAATAGATCATTTCGTATTGGAGCGTAAAGCCAACAAGATCAAATTCCTTAAGTGCATGTTTAGATTCCAATGAAAACATGGGAATATTTTCATTGCGAAGCAATTCCTCCATGTCTACCCAGGGGGCAAAAGCCCTTTCTGCAAGAATGCCTTCGCTTCGATTTAATATATTATACAAGATCGGATAACCAATAAAAGGCATGCCAACTTCATATGAATCCGGATACACAAGACAAACGCGCATTGGATTTTCTGACCAATCCTTTTTCACCACATTGATCTCATTGCCGGTATATCGACCGGGCTTTTCTACCTGTGTTAGTAAGTAGGGTAGTTTTTGATTTATTCTATCAGTCAAGTAGTTATCTCTTTCGCATGATCGGTTAACTCTGCTGCTTTACCGAGCATGATCTATTATTTTTCTTGGAGTGAATTACTATCAATTATCAGAATATGGATTTGTTTTTAACCAAGCTCAAAGCACATCGGTTAATATATCTATTTGTCAAGGGATTAGCCACTGAATAATGCAAGTGTAAGAGGTAGAGCAAATGGGTAAAAGAAAGAATAATGATCTTAATAATATATTGAATGAAATATGATTATCGTCCCTCTATTCATGATAATAATTATACAAAATGATATTCATATTAATATTATGTACTTTCTTGTTATTTTCAATCCTCATATTTCTCTTGTTTTCATTGACTTTAAGCTATCTTCAAGCTATTTTACTTAGCTTTTTTGGAAAGGTGACCGAGCTGGCTGAAGGTGCACGATTGGAAATCGTGTGTACTGTTAACGCGGTACCCCGGGTTCGAATCCCGGCCTTTCCGCATCATGAAATCCCGCCCTCTGGGCGGGATTCCTTCATATATAAGGGATTTAGAATTGTTATTCTATTTCTTTTTAATTGACTTTGGCTCAGAATTGACTTAATATTTTCAGCAATTAAAACATGTCCCGAAAGGGTTCAAATAAAGTTTTCGTCCCCCTCTTGAGAAGTCCCTTTTGGGGCTTCTCTACTATATAGTGTGAAATTTCGAATGTCAAATATACAATTTTACCTCTTAGTTTTAATAAGATATACCAAGGTTTTTTACTGTAATCTCAGCTATTCTTTATTCATAAACACAAGAATTTTCTACTAATTTTTTATTCTTAATCATAAGCATTAATTGTCTCTTGGAATTTATATCTTGTTTCTTTATTTTTAGCCCAATACACAGGAGAAATTCATGAATATTCAACTTATCTACAACCCGAATTCGGGTGGTGGAAAGGGCGCAAAGCTTTATCCACAAATCCATAAGGCACTCAATGAAGCGGGGCACGAAGTCATTCCATATCGTACGCTTTACCGTTTTCATGCTTTAGAAATTGCCAAGCACTTGGATCTTAATGCAACAGATTTGGTTTTATCTGCCGGTGGCGATGGAACTATGCATGAAGTATTAAATGGTTTGATGCAAAATACATCCTCCGATAAGCATCCAACTTTTGGCCTTATTCCTGTTGGCACGGGCAATTCATTTTCCCGTGACTTGAATTTTTGGAAATGGCAAGATGGTGTTGAAGCCATTATAAATGGTAAAGTTATTGATGTTGACATCATGAAAATTATGTCTGACAAGGAGCCTCACTATTCACTAAATTGTACCGGCTTTGGCTTTGTTGCCGACGTTAATGTCACCGGTAATAAAATGAAAAAATTCTTTGGTAAAACAGCTTATACGCTTGGTGCTCTAATTGAGATTCTTCGCTTTAAGCCCCATAAATGCAAGGTTGAAGTTGATGGTGTTCTATATGAATACGATGGTGTTCTAACTAATTTCTCAAACTCTGTGTGGATTGGCGGCAATATGAAAATTTCACCAACATCCAACATAAGCGATGGGATTGCAGAATGCTTGATATTACATGACCTGCCCAAGAAAAAACTTATGAAAGTGTTTCCAAAGGTATTTGATGGTTCACATCTTGAAGTAGAGGAATTTGAAATCCTACGCGGAAAACATTTTAAAGCATGGTCTGAACCAGTAAAAGTAACAAACCCCGATGGTGAAATGTTTGGCGTAACACCTCTTGAAATTACCATGATGCCAAAAGAATTGAGAATGTTAAGTTTATAAATAATGTCAGTATAAAAATAGTTTAAATAAACAAAAGGCCCGAAATTCGGGTCTTTTTGTTTATTAAATTTGATATTCGAGGTCTTATAAGCCGTATAGTAGATTAATCTCCCAGCGTTGCAATCATAACTGCTTTAATTGTATGCATACGATTTTCCGCTTCATCCCACACGCAGCTAGCATCAGATTCAAATACTTCATCAGATACTTCCATAGCATCAATTCCATGCTTTTCAAAAATTTCTTGGCCAACTGTTGTTTTTATATCGTGGAAAGCCGGAAGACAATGTAAAAAGATCGTATCACTTTTCCCTGTTTTTGACATCATATTTGCATTTACCTGATAGGGAAGTAAAAGTTTAATTCTTTCTTCAAATTGATCTTCTTCGCCCATAGATACCCACACATCCGTATAAATTACATCGGCATCTTTTACGCCTTCGGTAATATCATCGCAGAGTGAAATCTTTGCTCCGGTATCTTTGGCGATCTCATTTGCTTTTTCAACAAGTTCATCTTGAGGAAACAAGTTCTTGGGAGCTACGATCCTAAAATCCATCCCCATCTTGGCGGCACCCACCATCAACGAATTTGCCATATTATTTCTACCATCACCTACAAAAGCAAAAACGATGTCTTTCAAATAGCCTTTTTGTTCTTTAATGGTTAAAAAATCTGCCAGAATCTGAGTTGGATGAAATGCGTCTGTCAAACCGTTCCAAACAGGAACTCCGGCATACTCTGCAAGCCCTTCGACTGTTTCATGTTTAAAACCGCGAAATTGAATACCATCAAACATTCTTCCAAGAACGCGTGCGGTATCGGCTACCGATTCCTTTTTACCAAACTGTACATCATTCTTACCAAGAAATTCAGGATGGGCGCCCTCATCAATCGCAGCAACGGTAAAGGCACATCGGGTACGGGTTGAGTTCTTTTCGAATAATAAGGCTATATTTTTATTTTCAAGACGGCGAGGAAACTTGCCTTCCTTTTTTTCTTGTTTAACCTGAGCGGAAAGATCAATCAGTTCATGGATCTCCTCGGGTGTGTAGTCAAGCAGACTTAGAAATGAACGTCCTTTGAAATTGTTTTTCATATGTATACTCCTTTTTGATAGGGTAATATACGGAATAGTTTTTTATAAAAAAGTATTCGAGCACAATATTTATCAATTTTATCTAAAGTGGATATATTCGGATAAAGTGCCTTAAGCACATCTCGCCACTCTGAAAGTGCATTAATCAACAATGCATTTTTTTCATTTCGACCTCTTAAATATACTTTCTGTTTCAAATCCAAGTTCATATAACTAACAATAAAGTCCAAAATTAATATCAATTATTTAATTTTCAGTTTTACCGCCAATCCAAAAAACAGGAGCTTGGAGTCTTCTTGCAAAAAGAAAGATCAGCATTATCCAGGCCAAAAACCTGAACGAACATTTTCTTTGGAAACGGCAGAAAGTTTGCCTTTAACATTGGCGTGATGGGGAAATAAGGGATATAGGGCGTTTGTATACCTTTCCAACCGGCTTCTTTAGCCTTAAAGTTAAGCAGGTGAATTAGATTGACTGCAGAGCGCTTAGAAAGGTGATCCATATTGATCAGATCGACCCAGCCAAAAGGAATAATGTTGCGAAAGCCGGCAAAATTAAATTTCCAAGCGAGTACAAAACCATCAACTTTGCCCTTGTTGTTTTCGTGCACACAACAAATAATCCCGGGCTGGTCCATATACCAATTAAAATCATCGCGATCCTTAATGATCGAAGCATCTTTTGTAGAACGATATTCATCTAACAATTCAAAGATCGTATTTTTATCTTCCGGCTTGTAAAGACGAACCAAGTTACCGGTTTTCATCGGCTTAATTTTTTTAATTCGCGGAGGTGAAATCAAACGAATAATCCAGCGCTCGTAGAATTTTAATTTCATAACCTTTCGCACCGCGGGAATATCAAAGATACGAATGATAAACCAATTGATATCGAACCATTTTATTGTTTTAACTCCTTTATTCCGATTGGCGGTAGCAGACCCAAGATCTTTACCGTGCTGCTCTGGTTCAAAGATAGCATAGGCATGTGTAAAGCATCTCTCCTTAAATCCTTCAATAAACTTTGAGACCAAAAGTGAGCCTACACCCTTGCGTTTATGGTCGGGATGAACAGCTGCCCAGGAAGGCACCATAACCCGAATGGTTTTAGTTAAATCTTTTTCATTGATGACAAGATCCCGGGGTAAACCTCCCATAAAGCCGACAATATCTCCGCTTCCCACATAAGTAACTTTTACAAAAAACTGCCCCTTTAAATAGGGTGAACCAAAAAGTCGCCTTAACATCATGGCATCAAATACGATGGTAGTACCTTCTTTTTGAGCCGCATCGTCTGAAAGAAATGCCTCGGAGATGAGCTCAGAAAACATCTCGATATTATCTTTATTCAGATCGAATATTTCCGCTTTATAATCGTTAAACATCGTATTACCCCTAATATTTATTTTACTGCCATGTAATATATTTGTTTTTAGCAAATTATCTCTCGTATTTTATAAATATTCATGTTTCATGTTTTAGCACAATTACGCAAATATTTGTCGCTTCTTATACTTTTGCCTTTTGCCTTTTGTCTTGAAATATGTATTTTCCCACCATGAGTGAATTACGTCAATTGGCCAAACGCTATCTTTCTATACCAAAGTCGATCAAACTTTTGATCCTTGGTGCATTTCTTTTGCAGCTGTTAAATGCAACCGCAATGCTTATCATGAATATTTACCTTAGTAAGCTTGGATATGTTGATTCTGAGATAGCCGATTTTGTATCCTATCGTTTTATCAGTATTCTACTTTTTAGTATTCCTTTTGGATTAATCATTAAGGGTAAAAAATTAAAACCTTTTTTCATTACCGGAGCCTTAATTGTTCCCATATCTGGAGTAGCATTACTTTTTGCGGCCAATGCACATATGGATATTTATATAAAGATTCTATTTTTCATCAGTAGTCTTGGATTCATGTTAATGCATGTCACTGCATTACCTTTTATTTTGAGACATGGTAAAGAAGAAACACTTTCGGAAAGCATTGCTCTTAATTTTGCGGTTTGGAGTCTTGCAACTATTGTTGCCGGTTTTCTTATAAAATTTATTTTTAGTATTGCTCCCAATATTGGCTTAACACAGATTGGTGAATTTGAGGTCATTCTTGGAATATCCTTGATAGGAACCTTAAGTATTATACCTTTTTCGTTAATTAAAGAAATTGCCCCAAAACCAGTTGAGCATCATAATGTTTTTCAACATTTAAAAAGCTATAATTGGAATAGGATCTTCCGCGGATTAGCACCTATGTTCCTTATCTCTATCGGCGCCGGTTTGACCATACCTTTTATGAATCTTTACTTCCATTCTGTATTTAAAATGGATTCTGATTCATTTGCACTTATGGGCTCGATTGCCGCTATTATAGTTTTTATTGGTGGAATCATAACGCCATTATTGAGACGGAAACTTGGGTATGGGTTATCAATTGCTATCACACAATTTTCGGCAATTATTATGCTATTAGCTCTTGCTTCTACACAACTATATTCACATCTTGGTTTTGCCATATGGTTGGCGGGAGGCACCTTTATACTCAGACAACCATTAATGAATATGGCTTCTCCCATTACGTCTGAATTGGTTATGAAGTATGTCGGTGAACAAAATCGCGAACTAATATCTGCTATTGAATCAGGCTTATGGAATGCCTCTTGGTTTGTATCTGCCAAAATCTTTCAATATCTAAGAAGCTTAGATTTAGCATACTACAAAATTTTTGTTATTACTGCAATTCTCTACAGTTTTGGCACGATAACATATTTGTTTCTGGTTCGAAGATATAATAAAGAAGTAAAACAAAATTCATAATAAATATTATACTACGACTTTACCGCAGTATAATATTATTTCATAAACTCAATTATTTATTTAAGTATGTTTTTCTTGCTGTAATGGCTTTAGCATAGGCAATTTCGTAGTGTTCTGCCGAATCATCCCAAGAAAATGATTTTAACATCGCGCGTTTTTGCATTGCCTTATAATGCTTGGGTCTATCATACCATGTTGATACAGCCCAACCAATAGTATCGTAAATAGCGCGCTCTTGTAAATCATAAAACTTAAAGCCCGTGCCTTCACCATTTTGTTCGTTATACTGTTCAACCGTGTCTTCTAATCCACCCGTTGCACGTACAATTGGCAATGTTCCATAACGAAGTGAATAAATTTGATTTAAACCACAGGGTTCGTAACGAGATGGCATAATGAAGAAATCGGAACCGGCTTCAATTTTATGAGCCAATATATTGTTATAACCTATCTGCACACCAATTTTACCGGGATATTTTTTAGACAAGGATGTAAAATAGTTTTCAAGGTATTTATCACCGGATCCCAAAACAGCAAATTGGACATGCATATTATTAACGATAGCTTCAATCGTATTAGCAAGAATATTTAAGCCTTTTTGTTCAGCCATTCTTGAAACAATACCAATGATCGGGGCTTCATTATCATCTAATTGATAATAATTTCTTAAATCCTTTTTGCAAGCTGGTTTCCCGGTCATATTACGTGTACTATACTTCTTTGCAATAAGAGTATCCACAGATGGATCCCATTCACTATAATCAACCCCATTTAGAATACCGACGTAATTTTCACCTTTATTTAATAAATACTCATGTAAACCAAATGACTGCTCTTCATACAATGTTTCATTTGCATATGTAGGAGATACGGTGTTAACAAGATCGGCAAAATGAATTCCCCCTTTTAGTAAATTGATTTCACCGTAATCTTCAAAAACATAAGGATTAAAATCACCTTCGCGAAAACCAAGGTACTCATAATCTTTCTTGGGATACTTGCCTTGATAGCCAATATTGTGGATTGTTAAAATTCCGGCAGAATTTCCGAGGCAAGCATCATTCCAGTGATGTGTTTTTAAATAAGCCAATGCTGCTGATGTTTGCCAATCATGCGCATGAACAATATCAACTTTGATTTGTTTTGTTCTACACAAGTAGAGAGCTGCTTGGGATAAAAAAGCAAATCGTTGAGGATTGTCTAAATAATCATGTTGGGCTCTATTACAGTACATTCCCTCACGATAAAAATATTTCTGAAAATCTATAAAATAATATTCAAGGTTTGAGTTGATTTTTTTGGGATGGACAAGACACCATTCTTCTGTACTTCCCATCCATAAATTCATGGAAAATGGAGCTTCATCTGATTTAATGAATTCTGACGGTATAGAAGCATAAAGAGGCATTACAACAATAACTTTGTGACCTCTTTCGGCTAAAGTTTTAGATAGTGCTCCACTAACATCCGCTAATCCACCGGACTTAGCGTAGGGTACGCTTTCAGAAGCTACAAAAAGAATTGTGTGACGCTTTGCCATTCATGCTCCAAAATATTCTCTATCAAATATAGTTGATACAAATAAAAAAACCTGCGTTTTTTCAACAAATCGTTAAAAAAGACACAGGTTTAAATAATTAAACTATTTTGTGTTCAGCTTGAATGTGACGGGAATCGAAATCCACACGCCAACATTTCTATCACGCTGTTTTGCCGGTTTGAACTTGGTCTTTTTAATCGCAGAGATCGCGGCTTCGTCCAATCCGGTACCGGGCATACCTTTCAAAACAACACAGTGTTCTACAATTCCTTTATCATTGATAAATGATTGAATATTCACTGTACCCTCAATACCGGCTTCTTTAGCAATTTCGGGATAAACCACATTGCGTGAGATAGCGGCCTGACCACCGATAGGTGTAGGAGGTTCATCATATGCAATAAACTCAACCACAATACCACCATCACCTTCACTGGGAGGGGGAGGAGGAGCATCAATAGCTTCGTAATCATCAAAATCCATATCATCAATAGTGAAGTCTTCAGAAATCTCTTCATCTTCACTAATAACAGGGATAGATGGACGTTGTTGAGGTGCTTGCATTTGTTGCAAGTCAACCTGAGGTATTTCCTCTGATTGAATAAACTCAATGACTGTTTCTTTTTGTATTTCTACTTCGCGTTCAAACTTTGGAAATAGATAGACCACTAAAACAGCAATAGCTAACACAGCAACGATCGCGATTTCCGTCATGAAACCGGAACGAGCTTTAAAGCGTTCAAATTGTTTTGCTGGCATTTAATTACTCCTGTTCTATCTACTTAGGTTTCGCTGAATAATTTACTTTCAACGCCGAAGCATCCCTTAGTTCATTCTGTACATCTGAAACCACACCCATCTGAGTCTCTTGGTCGGAACGCATAGAGATCGTCAGCATATTATCATTTCTTCGCAAAGGATAAATCACCTCAGATACATCTTCAACATTTAGAAGCTTATCTTGAATACTAATACGACCCGTACGATCAATAAAGACATAAAGTACAGATTGCTTAGGTGTATCAAGCTTTGCAATAGAACGAGCACGAGGAAGTTTGACTTTCAAACCCTCGACGGTCTTCAATGATGTTGCCGCCATAAAAAAGATCAGCAACATAAAGATAATATCAGACATAGAGGAAGTGGGAATTCCCGCTTTGGGCTTTTTATTTTTTTTAATCGCCATAATTCCTCCTACTCAGTACCGATAAGTGCTAGTTTCTTGACTTTTGCTTTGGTCAATTCATCAACCACATCGATATAATCCTGATATTTCGTTTTTCTGTCTGTTTGAACAGAAAATACCATATTGGGATTACCCGCTTCCAACTGGCGTGCTCGAACTGAGATCTCGTCAACCGGGATCACATCCTCATTAAACAAAACATCACCATTGGCATTAACCAATACCATCGTAATATTCTTTGGATTCAATTTAATTTCAGCATCACCTGGTGGTGGCAGAACAACACCAAGGCCTTTATCAGTATCAACATTTGATACCAATAAGAAAAATATCAGTAACAGAAACGCAATGTCAGACATTGACGAAGATGGGATCTCCGGAGGTGTTCTTTTTTTCTTAACTAACATATGAACATCCTGTCATTACTGTTATGGTTATTATTTGACCTTTTTGTTTTCAAGGGTATCAAGTAGATCCAATGAAGCTCTTTCCATATCAATGACAAGATTGTCAATCTGAAATAGGAAAAAGTTCTGGAAAACCTGAATGATCATCGCAACAACAAGACCGAATAGAGTTGTTAAAAGAGCCTGTGAAATACCAACCGCAACAACTGCAGGTGACATATCATTGGCAGCAGCAATATCCTGGAATGCTGTAACCATACCGGCAACTGTTCCGGTAAAACCAAGCATAGGTGCAATAACGATAACTGTTGATAACCAAATCTGATTCTTTTCGAGGAAAGTCATTTCCAATGAACCAATGGTATCCAAAGTTTTTTCAACTCTGGCCAATCCTTTATCGGCATGACGAAGAGCTTCAGCATACATAACGGCAATAGGACTTGTTGAATTTTCACATTCTTCCATTGCGGCTTTAATGCCTTGTTCTTCTAAAGTTACTTTAACGGTTTTGGTGAAAGCTTTTGTTTTTGTCGTAATTGTAATAAGAGCGTAAAGACGTTCAAATACAATGACAAGACCAACAATAAAAACACCCAGAATGGGCCACATAAAGGGACCACCATCTAAAAAGAGCTTTACCATAAATTTAACCTCCAAATTAGCGTTTTAATTTACGTATACAACATATCATATTAAACAAATACGATTCTAAAGTCAATATATTATTATTCACAGTACCAATAATAACAGCTTGTAAATATAAGGTCAAAAGCTATCTTTTCCCTAATATTTTCTATTGTCATTCAAGAAACTTCTTTGCCTCAGGAATTGACTCAAATGCTCTCTGAAATTGATTGTCATTTAACAACCGGGCTTCATAAAACGCATTATTATCCCACCAAATCTTAGTCATTTCAGACTTAATTTGCATTTCAATATAATCTTTATCTTTTTTCAGTTCTTCGAGCTTCAATTTATCCACTTCTTTTGAAGCAAACTCATAAAATTCCAAAATAAAGTTCTCATCAAAATGAATGTCATAAATAAAAGTATCTGCATTGGTATTATATTCTTCATGTTGGCGTGCATATTTTTGTGCAAACTTGAAAAATGTACGTGACGTCTCATTAAAAATTCGCATAGTGCTTTTACTTAAATCAAAATTTCGTTTAATGATAATGTCAGGGGTAATGCCACCGCCACCATACACGGTACGTCCGCTTTTCGTGTCAAATTTAGGTCTGCTGTTCAAATGTTTATCTAAAGAATCACTAAATACCGAATCGGGTAAAATATAGAGGTCTTCATAATATTGAGCAACACCATCTTCGTATGAACGCTGGATCAATCTTCCCGAAGGAGTAAAATATCTTGCTATTGTAACACGAACCGCCGAACCATCTCGCATGTTCCATTGTCTTTGAACCAAGCCCTTGCCAAAAGATGTTTCCCCTACGATCAATCCACGATCAAGATCTTGCAGTGCGCCCGATACAATTTCGGAAGCAGATGCTGAGCCGCGATTGATCAAAACACAAACAGCAATATCTTCGTATTTACCTTTTTTAGTGGCAATGTGGTATCTGTTTGCTGAACGAATACGACCTTTAGTGTATACCAAAGTATCTCCGGCGGAAACAAATTCATCAAGAATATTCACAGCTTGATTCATGTAACCACCGCTGTTATAGCGAAGATCAAGAATTAGGTTTTTCATACCCTTTGCCTTAAGATCTTCCATGGCATCATTGAATTCTTTAAACGTCTTTTCAGCAAAACGATTTAATAGAATATAACCGATTTCATCATCTAGCATAAAATGACCATATACCGAATATAAAGGGATGTCATCGCGAATGATCGTAACGTCAAAAGGTTTTTCTTCACCCTGACGCAAAACATTAACGACCACCTTTGTTCCCTTTTTACCACGAAGTCGTTTTTTTGTTTGTGATCGAGTGATTTTGTATGCCGATTCATTATCAATCTTTAAAAACTTATCCCCCGATTGCAAACCTACTCGCTCTGCCGGTGTCCCCATAATGGGTGAAATAACGGTAATATATCCGTCAATAATATCATACTCTATACCTATACCCTGAAATTCACCTTCAAAAGATTCCTGGACAGATTTAAATTTCTTGGCAGGAATATAAGTGGAATGCGGGTCCAGTTCCTCAAGTAAACCGCGGTAAGCACCTTCCATGGTTTTATCCCATTCAACATCTTCTACATAGTTTTCGTTAACAATTCCAATGATATCTGTAAGAACTTGAAGCTTTTCATAGATGTCTTTTGCACTCGCACGAAGTTTATTAACATGCACAATACTAAAAAGTAAAACCAACGCAACCAGCGAAAGTATAAGGGTCTTCTTATTTCGTTTAAAAAATGCCATGATCTTTTCTTTCTCCATCAAAAAATACCAATTTTCAGCAATTATATTAATTTTATAGCGATTGTCCTAAAGAATGTTTCAATTAATTTCAATAATCAAAAACCAAAGGCTGGATATTATATTGATTATTACATGGTTAATTTTATTTGTCAAAACAAAAATATAATCTGAGTTTCACTTGATATTTTTAAATTGAAGTTAATTTATATGCAATGTATCGTAATAGAAAATACCGGGTGATAAAATGATAACTCATCTGATTAATCCGCTATATTGTAAAACAAGATCAATAAACTACCCTTATTTTTCTTCCGGTTTTTCTAACACAAAAACCCCGTGTCTTTCAACACGGGGTTTAAATCATTTCTACGTATTACGCATCACGAGTTAAAACAACTCATGACTCATTTATTACGATTAGAGTGTAAACTTGAATTCGTATTCCGCTACAAGAGAATCTAACACAGGCGGAAAAGCCGCTTCGCGTTTTTGTTCTTCAAGAGCCACTTTGACTTCTTCGCGTACATCTTCAAGTTTCTTGCCCTCTTTGCGATCCAGGATCTTAATAATATGATATCCGTAGGGAGTTTCAACAAGATCAGAGATACTGCCGATTGGCAATGTAAAAGAGGCATCTTCAAAAGTTTGAACCATGCGTCCGCGTGGAAAATCTTCATAAATTCCGCCGTTCTTGTTAGAACCGGGATCTTCTGAATATGTTTCAACGAGCGAAACAAAATCTTCACCGGATTTAGCGCGATCACAAACTTCTTTTGCCAACGCCTTAATACTGTCTACTTCAGCTTCTTCTTTACCTTGTGTCAAAAATAAAATATGACGCACACTTGCGGTTTCTTGTGAATATGTTTCTTTATTAGCTTCAAATTGGTCTTTAATCTCGTCATCTGTTACAGTGATGTCAACATCTTTCAATGCAACTTCTTCAATGTACTTCATGATCAATAGATTTTTTCTTGTGTCTTCACGAACAAAATCAAGATCAATTGCTTGTTGTTTGATCTGTTCTACAAAAGCATCTTTACCACCATTGGGTTCATAAAAGTTTTTTTCCATGAAAGCTTCGATACTGTCTTTAGAAATTTCCAAACCTTCAGCCGCAGCTTCTTCAAGAAGAATATCCTGCTGTACTTTCAAGGTTACGATCTGCATAACGAATGATTCAATTCTTGCCGGATCTACATTTTGAATGATATTAATATCACCGCGCATACCTTGGTATACTGATTCCATAATATCGGTGTTTTTAACTTCGAATGATTTGGTGGTTGCCAAAACAACGGAAGTATCGGGTTTCATGTAAGCGATCTTTTCGCCCATGGCGTTAAAAAAATCTGTTTGAGCCGGAGTCAATTTTACATTGTCCGAACAGCCCATAAATGCCATTGCTGCTACTGCCATAATGAGTAAAGTCCTTTTCATTTATTGTCCTTTCTGTTGATTTATATATTCTAATTCCATGTGGTAATTCCACTTGTTAAAGTATAAGTTTCCACCACGCCATTCAACTTCACCACGCTGAAAATCATTTGTTTCCGAACGTAAGAATTGCTTATCGGGGAATAGGGGACGAGCATAATCATCATTAACGATCAAGCGATAAGCATCCATTCCACCTAGAAAAAATTCATTGGCTTTTTGAGTTTTAAGTTCTTGTCTGCCAAAAGACTGATCAACTGAAACCCAGCCCGGTCCTTCAAAATATATCTGACCCCAGTCATGAAGATTCTTATTGCCCGGATGAAGCATCCATCCACTTTCCCAACGAGTTGGAATACCATTATAACGACAAAGTACCATAAAAAGCAGGGTTACCTGACCGCAATCACCGTGCTTATTTGCAATCACATATTCAGGAATATTCTCAATCGTTGAGTATTCTCGAGCTCCCGCCCAAGGATAGTTGGCGGTAATATAGTTAAATATCTTTCTGGCTATCTGATATGAATTGTCTTCATCACCAACAATCTTGTCGGATAATGCTTTTACAGCAGGGGTAAAAAGTAGGTGAGGGTCGCGTTCAGCAGTATATTTTTTATATTCTTCGCTTTTTTTATTATAAGGTTTGATCTCAACATTATCCAAATCCACCCAACGTGAATGTGAAACGGTTGAAAATTCAATCTCAAAAACCGTTGCTTCACCGGCTACTGCAGGTTTCTGCATGTACACTGTTCTATGAGGTTTATCATTTGGAGCAAGAATATAATCTTCTTGTGATGTAGAAAGAAGTTTCACGTTTTCCTGACGATCTTTCACTTCTTTTGGGAAGGGTAGCCAACAACGAAGTATTTCATTTTCCGGTACGGCGTCAGCATCAACAGTCAGAGTATATTTGAACTTCATTTTAACGGGTTTACCTTTTGTCTTTCCACTCTTTTGAGTTTCTTCGATGACTTCGGGTATGTTTTGTTCCAAAAATTCAGCCAAACTTCCTTTTTTCTTGCCTTCAACTTTGATCTTTTGTGCTTTTGCTTCTTCGTCGATTCGAAAAAGATTAGCGTGGGATCTTGCAAAGTAACGCTTTTCACCGTTAATGGTCATGTTTTCTAAAGCGTTGCTCTTTTCCCATGCACGCATTTGATCTTGGGTCACATCAGGATAATACTGTTTGATATATTCAAGAACATCTTCTCGAGATTTGTTAAAATCCAATTCAATACGATGCATGATATCAGCTTTTTCTTCCAGTTCAATGCGTTCAAGGTCTGTCAGCTTGCCGAAACCCATCGCTTTATTGATCTGT
Source organism: bacterium (assembly GCA_963676395.1). GTDB lineage: Bacteria > Fidelibacterota > Fidelibacteria > Fidelibacterales > Fidelibacteraceae > M50B103. The sequence continues at coordinate 1,185,887 of OY781066.1, forward strand.
TTTTTAGCCATATCAAACTGTCCTTTTTCGATCTTTTCATCAATCGTTGTACATCCGCTCAATGTAAATAGTAAACCACATACAAAAAAATAGATAGCTGTACGTTTCATGGAAAGTCCTATTTCTTTTCGATCATTTCCAGGTTAGCGCGTGGAAGAAGAACTTCTTTTTTACTTTCATGAAGTTTAACTTTTGCTACACGTGCCAATGAGCCGGATTCAAGTCTCTGAAGCTCATGAGGCAAATCGGTAACTTCGCCCAGCATACCAAAATATGGTGCACGAATAACACGAACTTCGGCTCCTTTATCCATACCGAATAATTCAGCAGCCTCATCTTTGATCTTTGTGCTACCACCGAGAGGTATAATGATCTCAGGACGAATAACACCGGCACGGATCTGGGTTGCACCATTAATAGAAGCCATCTTACCTTCATGCGATGCCAAAAGTTTAAACGTTTGCTCAGCCATGTGAACTTCGCCAAAACCTTCTGTCACGATCAAAGTTGTATTAATATCTTCCTGGCCTGTAATAGCAACGCCAATATCATAACCGACGATCTTTTTAATGTCAGAATAGTTAAATCCACCAACAACCACACCGATTGCTCCGAGTCGCTCCGCTTTCTTGAAAGCTTTAAGGCTTAGGAATGAACCTCCCACAAGAACTTTACCCTTGCAGTCTTCAGTGATCATTTCTTCGGTAATGGAAGTATTTATATCTTCGGTTAAAACCTTGATCTCACCGCGACGTTCACCGCCGATACCAAAAATACCTTGAATAAACGAAGCGGCTGTTGATATTTCAACACCTTCATCTTCGATAATATCCGTTACTTTACCATCTACATATGCTAAAACAGAAACAGGAATTGGTGCTTCGCGAATAATTGCCTGACCGGTAATTTTTGAAACAGATTCCAAGGTACCGGTTGCAGGTGAAATTGCTTTTGTTTTAAACATGCCGAAAATTCCGGATGTTTCAGCAATGAGCTCATCTTTTTTTATCGCATCGCCCGGTTTTTTGATTAATAACTCGGGAATCTCAGATGCATCTATGTTTAACATGTTTGCCAGGTTGACAGGAACAACATTTCCCGGGAGATTCGTTGTTGCAACAATCTCTTCGGCTTTTACTTCAGTTCCTTTTTCAACCGTCACATCACCCTTTAGAGGGAGTCGACGGGTCTTATGAACCACAGTCTTATTAATAACTTTTAATCCTGGTGTATATGCATGTGCCATTTTTTCTCCTTTATTCTAAATATTGAAGCCATACTTCAATGATTTTTTACTCAAATTCGTTGATGATCTTACTCCATTCCTGAAGTTTGGCAACACGTTCGGTCGGGTTTTCGGGTAATACGAAAGGTCGACGGCCACGGGCATCAATAATAACACCCACAAGGCCACCATAAATATTCGTTTTAACAACCTGTCCGGGACCGGCACCAACATCAACACCACGTGCAGGAATGATCTCAGCTTCAATCGCTTCATAAGGAGCTTCGAAAAGTTCCATTTCACCAAGCGTGTAAGCTTTATCAATCACTTTACCCTCTGGCAAAGTAAAACGGACGCGCATATATTCTTTACCGGGTTTGATTGGACCGACAGGAGCAATACATGTACCCAGCCTTAAAAGGCAATCTTTATTAAATACTTCAGTTGCAGCTTGTTCATGTACAGCACTCAAAACACCAAGCTGAGGCATCATGAAAATTGAATCAACCGCAATCTGTGTAATACCTTCTGGCAAAAATGCATCGATCATCATGCGAGCCGACTGATGCCTGCGTGGTGCATGTGATAATACTCCACCGGAACCAACAAGAACATCAAGATCCATCATGTTAACCAATGTTTCGCCTGAAGAGCTCTGATCAAAGGCATCAGAAATTGTACGTTCTTTTTGAACACCTTTCAAACCAACGGCAAACTCTTTATGTTGAATAAATGATAAGCGAAGTGCTTCACGTGCAATCGCTTGTTCAATCTTTAATTCCTCAAGAGACTGTGGAATTGTTGTCGGGCGGATCATCTTGTTTCCAATACGATTTCTCAAATCCACTTCATCAATTTCAAAAGGCACCCAGCGTAAAATATTGGGAAGTGTAGCAGAAGCTAAAACATTTGAAATGGAGTATGACATACCCAAGTTAGCTGAAACGGTACGGTTAAAAACGGGATCACCTTTTTCAAGATCTTTAAATACCGAAAAAACATCTGTGGTAGCACCGCCAATATCAACACCCAAAACAGTGATACCTTCTTTTCGGGCAATAACCTGCATAATTTCACCAACCGCACCGGGTGTCGGCATAATGGGTGCATCAGACATAGCCATTAGTTTTTTATAGCCTGGAGCCTGAGCCATCACATGTTCCATAAACAAATCGTGGATCTTATCACGTGCAGGACCTAGGTTTTCTCTTTCAAGAACAGGTCGAAGATTAGGAACAATACTTAAATCAGTTGCTTCTGAAAGATTTTTTTCGATCTCTTCATTAGCTTTTTGATTTCCGGCATAGATCACTGGAAGTTTATAGTTAATACCTAAACGTGGTTTAGGGCTGGCAGCTTTAAGCAGCTCAGACATTTCAACAACAGATTTAATATTACCATGATCAGTTCCACCGGACAGAAGGATCATATCCGGACGAAGGTGACGGATTCTTTGAATTTTTTCATGGGGAAGACGACCATCGTTTGATGCTAAAACATCCATTACGATAGCACCTGCACCCAATGCAGCACGTTCGGCAGATTCAGCAGACATCGCTTTTACAATACCTGATACAACCATCTGTAAGCCACCACCGGCTGATGATGTTGAAATATAAATATCCACACCCTTATCGCCTTTTTGGGGTGTGATGATATTGTCTCCATCCAATAATTGGCGTCCGCGTAATTCTTCAACTTCTTTCGCGGCATTTAAAACTCCTTTTGTAACATCTTCGAAAGGAGCTTCCACGGTTGTAGGCGCTTCTCCACGAACAACCAATCTGTATTCATCACCTTGTTTTTCAATAAGAATGGCTTTAGTTGTCGTACTCCCACAATCCGTTGCAAGTATTGATTTGATTGCTTCCGGTTTCATAAGGTCCTCATTTTTAATTCTTCATGCCAGAGGGCATAATATATAATTTTGCTGTAATCTTTACGCAAGTCTGTAATCTATCAATTTTTCTATGAAAAACCACCTTAAACGAAAAATTTCGTGTAGATGTAAATCCAAAATAATGGAGCTACAACCGCAAGAGAATCAAAGCGATCTAAAAAGCCACCATGCTCCAATAAAATATTTGATGAATCCTTTACTCCAATTTCACGTTTGATTTTAGATTCTACAAGATCCCCCAACTGTCCAAAGATCCCGGCCATCAATGCGATCATGATATAATCGAATAATCCAAAAATAGGAATAAAATCTATTAACCATAATATCAACATGGCAAGACATGAAAAAACTAAACCACCAATGGAACCTTCAATGGTTTTCTTTGGTGACACCGAAGGGAAAAGCGGGTGTTTACCAAAAAGTTTTCCCGTATAAAAAGCAAATATGTCTGTAGAGAAAACACCAACGATCATCGCTATAACAATATTTCTTCCAATATCAACAGTCATAGCTTGTGAGGGTATGTTTAGATTTCTTAATAAGATCATGGTTCCCAGGCTTAATCCCGGGTATAAAATCGATCCTATGCCAACAAAGGACATCTTCATAAATTCGGCATCTTTGTAAAATAAAAGCGAGAAATTTGTAAAAATCGCCGAAAATAACATAACGATCAAAATATAATCAAAATGTCCAAGATACATAGCCCACATACAAAGGGGAGTGGATACTAAAGTTAAAACCATCAGTACACGTGGTGGAAAATGCACCATTTTTAACAATTCGTACTGAGAAAATGCTGAAATTATAGCAACAATTACCAAAAACCAATAACCGCCAAACCAGGCTGTCGCCAGAATGATTGGGGCTCCAATAAATCCTATTAGTAGTCTTTGTTTGTGAGATCTGTTCATATTTTATTTCCGCACATAATATAGGCACTGCGTATCATTTAATAAATACTTTTTATTTTAGATTTCAATGATATTAACACTTGTGTCTTCCATGCCATGATGTCGAAGATCACTAAGATCAGTCGTAGTAATTAATACCTGTTTTTTTTGCATGATTTTTTCAACGATCTTTCGGCTATTATTAATATCTAATTCCGCAAATAGATCATCCAGTAAAAATATAGCTTCCTTATTTTGCTTTTCTTTTATGATTTCACCTTCTGCTAATTTTAGCATTGTCATCCAAATTTTATGTTCCCCTTGAGAAGCATAGTGAATAAGCGGTCTGGAATTTCTATAGAACGTATATTTATCATAATTGGGTCCACTCATACTTCGTTTTAAAATAATCTCTTTTTCAATATTATCCCGACTTTTCATTAAAAAACTTTCTCGAAAAGAACTTTCATCATCGCCAATAATTGATGCTGAATATTTAATATTTCCTATACTACCATTATCAAATGTTGATTGATATAATATCTTTAATTGATCGTTAAATATTTCAGTGTATTTTTCTCTTTCTTTCACAATACGAAATATAATGGGAGATAATTGCTCGTCATATATGTTTATTTGTGTGTCATAAACAAACATTTTATTTTCATTAAGTTGTTTTAAATATGAATTGCGAATTTTAATTAAACGACGATAATGTATCAGATCATTTAAGTATGATTTAGAAATTTGTGAAATAAAACGATCAAAATATGTTCTTCTATCACTACTGCTTCCAGCAGTTATTCTAAAATCTTCCGGTGACTGAAATACAATTGGAAAAGCACCAATAATATCAGCCAATCGTTTCATAACTTCCTCATCAAAAATAAATCTTTTTCCCTTATTTTTGAGAAAATTCCCCTGTACATCGCAATATGCTTCATTTTCCCATTTTGCTGATATCTGAAAATAATCTTCATTCTCTTTTAACATATCCACATCTTTGGGAGCCTTAAAAGATTTTGTAAAAGCAAGAAAGTATATCGCCTCAAGAATTGAAGTTTTACCAACCCCATTTTTTCCAAGAATAACATTTACACCCGGAGAAAAAGTGATTTCCTTTTCTTTGAATATCCTGAAATTTTTTAAATAAAGCGTTGAAATCATATTGACTAAATATAAATAGCCTTGGGATTTAATCCAAGACTAGTAAAGTCAATATCAATAGAATTTATTATTTTAATTTGAAGTTGTATTCGTATCCCAAAGTTAGGATCAAAGGTGCATAAGACATTGCCTGTACATGCGAAAAGGCTAAACCTCCTTCTATGGCCACTTTATGTTGCTCAGAACCAAATTTTAAAAAAAGTAAGGGTTCATAAAATATATCTTGTTGGGGATTATTGTTTTCAACACCGTCAATAAGTTCTTTATAAACTAAAACATAGGATCCCTTTAAAATCAAACCGGCATCAAAAAATGGTGTAGTATAACCGATATCACCTTGAATAAAGGCTTTTACATGATAATTATTTTTTATTGTGGTAGACGTTATATTATCATAACCGGTAAATCCGTTACCGGTACCAAAATAGAACTCAGCTACAAATTTATCGACAAATGGAAAATAAAAACCGAGGGCCGCTTCACCGTAAAAATTTCTATTTACCAATTCATTTCCCAACTCTGTGTTTTTTATTCTTAACACGTGTCCATTAGCTTGAATGGCAAAATTATCCGATAAAGCATATGCAGAACTTACATAAGCTGAATACCCTTTCAATCCCAAAGAAACTTTCATTTCTTGTTTTTCTTTAAAAAGTGGTGCGTTTGCAGCTGAAGGATAATACACAAAACTTGAACATGAACAGAAAAGGCTTATTACGATTATAATAAGTAATATTTTTTTCATACAACCACCTTTTGTTTAATGATTACATCAAACGAATAGGCATCAACAGAAATAAAATATCTTCATCGGGAAGTTGTTCGGTTGGGAAGAAGAGTCCTGCCATTAATGAATTCTTTAAAAGTATTTCTACTTTTTCTCCATCAATATGACGGATCATTTCGCGTAGGTAGTCAGAATTATATCCAATCATGAATTCTTCACCACTGTATTCGACTGCCATTTCTTCTTTAGCTGTTGAAGATGTTTCAATATCTTCAGCTTTAACCAATGTTTTATTATCCATAAAAGTAAAAGATATCTGACGAGTATTCTTGCTTGCAAAAATACCAACACGCTTTACAACGGATAACAGTTCGTCAATATCAACAATCACTTTTTTATCATTTTCTGCAGGTATTACAGATTCATAATCAGGGAAACGTTCTTCAATAATTCTAGAATAGATCGTTGTATCTTTTAATTCAAGCATAACATGATTATGACCAATTCTAAGAGTTACAAATTCAACATCTTTAATACTGCCAACACAAAGATTTAAAAATTTTGGAGGGACAATAATATCTTTTATATCACCGGCTCCCTGGAATTCTTTTAATGTATATCTTACCATTCTATGGCCATCAGTTGAAACAGCACGTAATTCATTATCATTAAATTGAAATAAAACACCATTCAAGGCAACTTTCATTTCATCACGAGAAACAGAAAAACCTGTTTTTTCAACTATACGTTTAAACTTATCAGCTTGAAGTGTTACGATCTTAGAATCATCAACAATTGGTTCGGTAGGAAATTCCATTGCCGGATAACCCATGATTTTATATTCACCACCCAATGCTGTTGTAATGATCACTTGTTCATCTTCAATATGAAAATTTAGATCTGTGTTTGGAAGTTCACTTGTGATTTCTTTAATCATTCTACTTGGAATAGCAACAGCGCCTTCTTCTTCCATTGTGATCTCACAAGAAGCACTCATTGTGATTTCAAGATCAGTTGAACGCATTTTTAAAACATCATCTTTTACCGTAAAAAGAATACAACTTAAGATCGGTAAAGTTGATCTTACAGGTGTAACACTTGATACCTTTTGTAAAACATGGAAAAAATTATCTTTTGAAACTGTGAACTTCATTTATCACCTCTAACATTTAAAGCAGTAACGATTATTAATCTAATATATTTTTCTATAAAATACATAGTAATTTTATTAATACTGTGGATTTCGTGAATAAGTAAAAAATACCCTTAATTATAAGGGTATTATGAGAATTTTGTAGTGTGGATAAATATCTAAAGTCTGTGAATGTTTTGAATAAGTTTCCATATGTGTATGATGCGAGTAATAACTTATTCATTTTATCCCGATTTTACATTTTGATTTCCACATAGAATTTTCCATATAATGTTTCCATCCATTCATTCCAAAAATTTGATTGTTTTTCTTTTAAAGCCATGTTTTCAATAACAGGATAATGTGTTTTTAATGATATTTTTTCAGCGGGTAAAAATTTGTTTAAACGTAGTATATGAAAGCCATAAGGGGAAATAAATGGATCTGAAATTTCACCTTCTTTTAGGTTTTTTGCCACCACTCCAAACTCTGGGATTTGAAGCGTTTCAATAGCAAATTCACCTAAGTGACCACCATTAATTTCAATATCGGGATCTTCACTATATTTTCTTGCAAAGCGTTCAAAATCACCAGTTTCTATGATTGAATCCTTTAGTGTTGATAACATGTTAATAACATATTGATTATCATCATCTGAGGTTTGAATTGAAAATAAAATGTGACGTGTATGGATTAATTCACCACGTTTTTCTATAGATTGAATCAAGTGATAACCAAATTGTGTTTCAATCGGTTCAGATATTTCTCCTGGTTCTAATGCAAAGGCAGCTTTTTCAAATTCACTTACAAAAGTTCCTTTTGGAACAAAACCCAAGTCACCACCTTCTTCGGCAGAACCGGGATCTTGTGAGTATTGAAATGCTGCGTCTTCAAAGCTTATTGTGCCATCTAAGATATCTTTTTTAATTCCATTGATTAGATCAAGGGTTTTTTGTTTTGAAGCGGGAGAAGGCTTTTCAGTGATTAATATATGGTCAATATCTATTCTATCGGGAAGGTCCGGTAAAGAATCTTTTTTACTTTTAAAAAAATCAATGACTTCGGGTCGAGATATTTTGATTTTTGAAAATTTTTCCTGTTGTAACTGTTGAGAGATCATTGAACCTTTAACTCTTTCGTATAACATTTCTTTGATCTTCTTCATAGGAGTATTAAAGTACATCTCAAGCACTTCTTCGGAACCGGCCATACTTACATATTGTTCAACTTGTTGTTGAACTGTCATTTCAACATTTCTTTCATTAATTTCGATTGAATCAGCTTCTGCTTGCAGAATAAGGATCTTGGAATTAATCATTTCTTTTAAAGCCCGTTCTTGTAGTAAGGCAAAAGCTTGTTGGTCCTTGTAAATATCAATATTACTTTGTTGTGCCATCTCGAAAGCGAATTGATTCATTTCAGAAAAAAGTATGATATCTTCTCCAACGATAGCAGCTATTCCATCAACCAATTGTTGAGCCGGCAAAATTAGAGAGCCTAAAAGAAGAAAACTACTTATCAGTATTTTTGATAATTTTGACATTATATTGATCCTTAAGTTCATTTTGTTTTTTATCAATAGCGCTTATATAAGCTTGTGTGCGCAGCCTTTGTATGATATCTATTCTAACATGTTCCATCGCTAGAGCAGAATCTTTTGAGTATTTTTCAATAATAACTATTACATAATATTCACCCGCATGTTTGATGGGGCCAATATATTTTTTAGATTTTGAAGAGAAAATATAATCATTTATTTCATCAATAAATTCACCTTTATAACAAAGTTTAAATTCTGAAGGGATGTTTGGTTGTATGCTGTTTTTCAGGTTTTCCAAAAGGTCAACTGCATTTTCTTTATCTGTTAATGTGTATAATTGAATATAGGCAGCTTCTTTATATGCTTTAAATTGACTTTCATTATTTTTGTAGTATTCTCTAACATCGCCCTCTGTAATTGATATTTTATCTAATAAATATTTTTTTTGATATTCTTTTATCAAAAGCGAATTTTCATATTCTTTTACAAGTTCTTTAATTTTATCATTTTTATGTATATATCGTTGAGCCTCTTTTAACCATAGTTTATTTTCAACCCACATTTCGATGTAATCTTGCTTTAGTTGAGTCTCTGGAGTATCACCAAGGTCTTTTTGAATATCCGATAGCCTTAATAATTGTTCATCAACTTGAGCAATGACAGGATCGTTTTTATGCTTTCCAAGGTTGCAAGAAAACAATAAGAGTATCACGCCGACTGCTAAAAATGATATTTTTAAGTTATTTGTCATTGTTTATAAACTTCTTATTAATTGATAATTTATACAAATTTCTTAACATATCCATTTGTTCATCACGAACTGTATCTAAATGATGTTTTCTATAATCACTTAACAGTCTGTATTGAATATTTTCAATTGGTTTAAATGATTCGGGAATATATTCTAATCTTTGAATAACAGAAAAATACTTACCAATTTTGTAAGGACCAGCTACTTCACCATCTAACATATTAAATGCGGCTAAACTCATTTCTCCATATTGATTTTTTTTAAATGCCGGAATTATCCCTTTATTTTTTTTACCAATATTTCTTTTTGAATATTTTTCTGCAAGAATGGAGATATCTTCACCTTTTAAAACTTGTTTATAAATATTAACAGCTTGTAATGAATCTTCCAACAAGACCTCTTTAACTTTGACTCGTGGTTCTAAATAATATAATTGTGATTTTTCACTTTCATAAAAAGCATTTAGAGTTTCTTTATCCGGATTAATGGATTCATAAACATAGAGCTTATCAAAAAGATTTGATGATTTTTTAGCAAGATATACATTTTTTGTTTTTATGTATTCGTCAGATTGATCCAACTTAATATTTAAGGCAGTATCATAAAATATGATTCCCATTCGGCTTGTACCGATAAAACTGTTAAAAGATGCTATATCGGTAAATCTAGGTGGTTGATTTAAGCTGATCATTTTTAAAAAATCAACAATCATTTTTTTATTAATATCAACATTTCCAATCATACCCAATGATAATGAATCGTCAAAAACTTCCATTATATCGAAAGTATTGAATTGTTTCGAGTAAAATACATTTTGTGATAAACGATTATAACGTTCAAGAAAATCAGCAAGTTTGTCTTCGTTTATGTTAATGGTATATATATTATTTAATGAATCCATGACAATTTTTTCTTGTTCAATAAATTTTGGACGCCAAGAATCCATTGCAATTTCTTCAATTTCAATTTTTGCTTTTTCAAATGGCTCAACAATATTTCTTTTTCTTTCATTAATTTTAATGATATGAAACCCATACATGGTTTCAATAGGTTCTGAAACTTCTCCGGGTTCAAGTGAGTAAGCAATATCTTCAAAATCACCAATCCACTTCCCAACACCGGCCCAACCAAGATTACCCTGGTTATTTATAACACTACTATCATCTGAATACTCTAAAGCGAGTTCTGAAAAGTTTTTATCTGTGATTTTATTGTAGATATCGTAGGCGAGTGCTTGGGCTTCTGATTTACTTCTTGAGTTTAATTTTTTGTCATTATCAAAACCAATAAGAATATGAGAAATATTAAGATCATATTTCATTTTCTCATAATAAGCTCTAATTGCTTTTTCGTTTAAAACCGTATTAATGATAAGTTTTTGAAAAGCACCGTTTGCCAATTCTCTGATTTCCCAAACACGAATTTCCCAAGCTACATCACCTTTATCCAAATCCCCTATATCTTCCAAGTATTCTTTCATAAGGTAATCATCACAAACTCTGTTTACCTGAGCTATCTTTTCTTCTTTACTTAGTGATTCAAATTGTGCTTGAGGTATATATTTAAAAAGTTCATCAAATGAAATATTTTTACCGTTAATTTTAGCAATATTATTGTCGTTTACAACCGAACATGATGTTAAAAGAATGAACATAACGACGAGTAGAATACTTAGTTTTTTCATAGAGTCTCCATTTTTTCATGAAAATTTAATACAGAGCCAAACAAAATAAAATGTTTATTTATTAAGGTGAAGCATAAAGAATTAAAAAACATCTTTATTAAATTGAGTTAGGAAATCCAAACTTGTTTTAGCGCTAAGGTGTTTCCCGGAAATAAATTCAAGTTGAAAATGCCTCTCTTTCATTTGTTGTAAAAATCTTCCTGCAGATTTTTGCAATTGAGAGTTAGGAAGATTTTTCCTAAATGAGATGTGAAGTTTATTTTCTTTTTTTATTAGTGATTCAATGTCAAAGGTTCTTAGCCAAAGAGAAAGTTTTGTCTCGTTAAAAAGATTCTCGGCTTCACGGGGTAAGGTTCCAAAACGATCTTTACAGGACCATTTAATATGCCTTAATTCTAACATTGATTTGTCAAATGGTTTGGGTGAAGATAGTATATCTGATATCTTTCTATAGAATGATATACGAATATCTTTACTGTTGATATAATCTTCCGGTAGGTAGGATGCCTGATCAAGGTTTATATCACAAATAGCTTGTTCGACTTTTATGTCTTCATTTTTGATCTTACTTACTTCTTCAGTGAACATTCTATTAAAATATGAATACCCAACACGATTAATATGTCCGCTTTGTTCAACTCCAAATAATGAACCCGCACCTCTAATTTCAAGATCTCTCATTGCTATTTGATATCCCGAACCAAGTTCTGTGTAATATTCCAGGGTTTGTAATCTTTTCATTGCTGTGGGATTTATATGCTTTCCACGAGGAATAACAAGATATGCGAATGCTTTTTTATATGATCGTCCAACGCGACCGCGAATTTGATACAATTGTGAAAGACCAAAATTTTGTGCATTCATCACTATCAACGTATTGGCATTGGGTATATCTATTCCGGATTCGATAATTGTTGTAGATATCAAAATATCAAAATTATGATGATAAAAATCCAATAAAGTAGATTCTAATTCTGCTCCGGGCATTTTCCCGTGAGCTATTCGAGCCTTATGGTCTGGAAACATATCCTCGACTTTAGCTTTTAATGCATCTTGTTCTTCAATGACATTATGAAGTATAAACACCTGACCGTTTCGATCAAGTTCTCTTTTTATTGCATCCTGGATATCAAGATCATTCCAATACATGATCTTAGTTGAAATAGGCAATCTTTCTTTTGGTGGTGTATCTATTTTAGAAATATCTCGCAGACCAACCATTGATAATTGAAGAGTGCGTGGAATAGGTGTAGCTGTGAGAGTTAATACATCCACGTGTCTTTTTATGTTTTGAATTTTTTCTTTATGGTTTACCCCAAAACGATGTTCTTCATCGATAATCAATAGGCCCAAATCGTTGAATTGTAAATGTTTTGATAAAAGTTTGTGTGTTCCAACTAAAACATCAATTTTTCCGGACTTTACACCTTCAAGTCTTTCTTTGAGTTGTTTTGCTGAAACAAAGCGGTTAACATAAGAAACTATTATTCCAAAGTTGTTCAATCTTTCATTGAAACTCTCATAATGCTGAAAACAAAGCATAGTTGTTGGGACTAATACTGCGACTTGTTTACCGGAATATACCGCTTTAAAAGCAGCACGAATTGCCACCTCGGTTTTACCGAAACCAACATCACCACAGACCAATCTATCCATAATAGTGCTTTTTTCCATATCTTGACTAATATCTGAAATTACTTTTAATTGGTCGGGTGTCTCATCATATGGAAAACTAGCTTCAAGCTGTAGCGTGTCGGGTGTGTCTTTTTCAAATGAGAAACCCGACAAATTTTTTCTATCTTGATATAAACTTAAAAGATCAAAAGCTGCTTTTTTTAAGTAATTCCTTGTTGAGATTTTTGCTTGTTCCCAGCGTTTACTGCCTATTTGATCCAGTATGGCTTTAGATTGTTTATCAGAGCTATACTTAAAGATCTTATTCATATATCGGATAGGGACAAAAACGCGATCTTTATTTTTATACTCAATGATCATCGATTCTTGCTTGATACCCTTGAACTCTAGAATTTCAATACCCCGATATATTCCTATTCCATAATCAACGTGAACAATCGTATCGCCATATTCAAGGGATTCAATATTTTCTACTTTTCCTGTTTGATCAGGGATAAACTTTTTATTGGGATTTGAGTAATGTTCTTTTCTATAGTTTTGTTGACCCGAGATAACGATTAAATCAAGATCTTTATATTGAAAACCACAATGAATATTATTGGGGATGTAATTGGCGTTATTTCCAAGTTTTTCTTTAAACGATTCAAGCACAATACTATGCTCGGAAAATACCGCAATATTGTTATAGTTGTTTAATACACTTTCATAGTATTTTTTGCTGTTTTTCTTACTTGGAACCTCAGTATCTGAAATTTGAAAACGAACATCAGATTCGGGGTCGGCCGTTTTAAAAAGAACTTGTTTAAAGGAAAGAGAAGGATCGTAACTAATCCCTGTATCTTTTTCGTTATCGATCTTAATAATAACACAGGAGTCTGGAAGAATATCAGCAATTTTAGAGTGAGAATAACTCGAAAAAGATGCCGGTCGCACCTGTGCATGCTTTAGTTGTTCAAATGTGTTTTGATCAGAGGGATTGAATTTTCTAATTGAATCAATTGTATCACCAAAGAATTCAATTCTATATGGATAAGTTTCACCATATGGATAGATATCTACAATACCGCCACGTAAGGCGAATTCCCCACAGTATTCAACCATCCCAGATCTCTGATATCCCATAGAATTAAGTTTTTCAGGTAATTCTGAGAAGGGAATATCTTCACCTAATTTAAAATGTAATATATGTTCCCTTAACGATTTTTTATCAGGAACACGATATGAGAATATTTCTTTAGATGATATCGCAAGATCCAAATTGTTTTTATAGTGGTCATCTAAAAAACGCGATATATGATTCTCTAGAGCGGTGTTTTCATATATTCCGGAGCTTGATGAAAATAACGGTATCCAGGAAATATTGTCTGAAGAAAAGAAAGCCAATGCATCAGAGAAGAATATTTCAGCTTCGCGCTCATTTGAGAATAAAACCAATGGAAAGAACCCCTTCTTTCTTAAAAGACTTATCCATATAAGAATGAATGGGTAATTGGTGGTATTTAAAACCAGTGAGCTTCTATGCTTTAATAATGAAAATGATGAGTGGATGTTCTCATCTTTTTTAAATAAATCAAGTAGTTTGTTTAGTTTGGATGTTTCACGTGAAACTATATTTTTCTTGTTGTCATTCATGCGGGATTATACGACAATGTTAAATAAAATGAAACACCTATGTGTTGTGATTCATCGTGTTGAATGGTTGATCTTAAAATAAACACAACGTGATTTTATTGTTTATACCAATTTTAGATTAAAACATTTTTTATTGTAATAGCAATGTGGTTTCACGTGAAACATAATTGCCGTTGTAATTAGGCTGGGAATAGTTTATTATTTCCATTATAAATAATGGAGAACTAATGATGCGTATTTCATTTTCAAAATATCAGGGCGCTGGTAATGATTTTGTGTTAGTTGAAGATCGTGAATGTGTGTTTCCTGATGATGACAATGATCTAATATCGAAAATATGTGATCGGCGTTTTGGTGTGGGTGCCGATGGTTTGATATTGTTAAGACCATCAGAAGCCAATGACTTTAAAATGGTATATTTTAACTCTGATGGGCGTGAGGGGACAATGTGCGGAAATGGAGGGCGATGTCTTGTTGCTTTTGCCCGCGATTGTTTTTGGATAGACCCTGAAAAGGAAATTGTATTTGATGCGATCGACGGCTTGCATTATGCAAAAATCCTTACAAACACTCAAGTCTCATTAAAAATGATAGATGTTGATAAAGTTGTGGAAAAGCTGGGTGGATATCATGTCGAAACCGGGTCTAGACATCATGTACAGTTCATTTCAGGGATAGAGTCTTATCCTGTGGATAGTGAGGGGTTGATCATTAGAAACCATGAAATATATGCCCCTGAGGGTTGTAATGTAAATTTTATTGAGGATCTGGGAGCGGGTGTTCTTGCAATCAGGACATATGAAAGAGGTGTCGAAGCTGAAACTCTTGCTTGTGGGACGGGATCCGTAGCTGCTGCGATAGCGCATCATTATAAGGGGAATGTTTTCCCCGGGTATGTTGTTAGGGCACTTGGGGGTGAATTGAAGGTGAGATTTAACAATTCTGACGGAAGGTATCGGGAAGTTGTTCTTGAGGGTCCCGCAGAATTTGTTTTTAAGGGAGAAATTATAGCATGACGGATTTTAACATAATAGAGTATTATAATAAATATAAGTATGGCGATGGCATATTGCGTCAGCTTATGCAATTTCGTGTTAAAAAAATTCTTTTGATATCGACAGTTTACGATGCGTTTGTTTTTGAGCGGGATGCGCTTTTAGGAGAGCAAGTATTTGGTGAGTACATGGAGCTGAATTTATCATCACCTCCGGTGATCGAAGCGGTACCTACCGGAGAAGAAGCTTTAAAGCGTATGGAAGTAGAAAAGTTCGATTTGGTAATCACCACTTTACATACGGGCAAGACATCTCCTTTTGATGTTTTGAATAGTATTAGAGAATGCAATGATGATATACCTGTAGTATTATTGTTGACTTCTATGGCCGATATGAATGTGGTTGAAGAAAGGTTAGATCCGGATAAAGCGTTTGACGAAATTTTTGTTTGGAAGGGAGATGCTAATCTGTTTCTAGCCATTATTAAGAGTATAGAAGACAAGAAGAATATTGCCTTTGATACAAAAGTTGGCCTTGTTCGTGTGATTATGTTGGTTGAGGACTCTCCACATTTTTACTCGATGTTTTTACCATTATTGTATGAGGAGGTTGTAAAGCAAACTCAACATTTAATTATTGAAGAATTGAACGAACGAGAAAAACGCCACCGGATGCGTGCGCGCCCCAAGGTAGTTCTTGCAAAAAATTTTGAAGAAGCTATAGAGATATACGAAACTTATAAAAATAATCTTGTTGCAATTTTTACGGACATGCGCTTTACGAGAGAGGGCAAAGAGGATGATGAAGCGGGACTTCGCCTGTTGGAAACTTTACATGAGCGAGGCAGTGATCTTGCCACGTTAATACTATCCTCAGAGGCAGAAAACGAGGAGAAGGCGAAAAAAGCCGATACAGCTTTTCTTCATAAGCACAGTAAACATATGTTGCATAAACTGAGAAATTTTATTATGGAGAATCTTGGTTTCGGTGATTTTATTTTCAGAGATCAGTTTGGTAATGTTTTAGATCGAGCAGGTTATTTGGCTGAATTCGAAGAAAAGCTTCAATTTATTCCCGAAGAATCCATCATTTACCATGCGGAAAAAAATCACTTTTCGGCATGGCTTATGGCCAGGGGGGAAGTGGAATTGGCTCGAAATATTCGTAAGATGAAACGCAAGGATTTTGAGAGCATTGAGGCTATGAGACGATATCTTGTATTAAAAGTTTTAGAAGTACAAAAATTGAGAAATCGTGGTGAAATAATACGCTTTCATCAATACAGTATGCCGGATGAAAATGAGATCATTTTATTGTCCGAAGGCTCACTTGGAGGCAAGGGCCGTGGTTTAGCGTTTTTAAATACCTTGTTAACGAGAATGGATAAGCATAAGCTTTTTGATGGTGTACATGTTTGTTTGCCGAATACAGCTGCTATTGGAATCAGTGAATATGACGAGTTTATATCAAGAAATCATATAGATTCACAAATTCACGAAGAATTGTCTGATGAAGAGATAGATAGAATATTTCTTTCAGGTGAATTGTCTGACTCCCTGATACGAAAATTAACACGATTGCTTGAGAGAATACATTATCCAATTGCAGTTCGCTCATCTTCTTTGTTGGAAGACAGTTATTCTCAACCGTTTGCGGGCATTTATCGAACCTATATGTTGGCCAATAATGATGAAGATCTCAATGTTAGATTAAGGCAATTGATGGACGCCATAAAATTAATATATGCTTCATCATATAGTCTTGGTACTCAGCAATATATAGAGCATATTGGGCATCAACTTGATGAAGAAAAGATGGCTGTTATCATTCAGGAGATTGTTGGAACAAAGAATGAAGACTACTACTACCCTCATATATCGGGAGTTGCTCAGTCGTACAATTTCTATCCAATTGATAATCAGAAGCATAGTGATGGTATGGCATCTCTGGCCGTTGGTTTGGGTAAAATGGTAATCGAGGGAGGAAATGTTTATCGCTTTTGTCCAAAGTATCCAAAGGTTTCGTTGATGTCAATGGAGGAAGTCATATCATCGGCACAGAGAGATTTTTATGCTTTGGATCTAAAAAGCAATCAATTGGGACTTCGGGGATACGAGTCATTAACATTGAGAAAACTTCCACTATCTAAGGCAGAAGAGCATGGTCGCTTAAAGCACCTAGCTTCAGTATTCGATTATCAAAATAATCGTTTGTGGCCGGGCTTAGGTCGGCCGGGGCCTCGGATCATTACTTTTGATAATATTTTAAAATATAATTATTATCCTTTAAGCAGTGCAATTAATCGACTTTTAGAAATTGGTGAAGCAGCCATGGGTATGCCGGTTGAGATTGAATTTGCAGTAGATTTGGACAAACAAAATAGTGAAAGTGAATATCCAACATTTTATTTATTACAAATTAGACCATTGGCCGTATCTGCATCGAATACAATTGTTGATCTTGGTCAGCATAAAAAGGATAAGATTATTCTTTATACCGAACAAGGTATGGGAAATGGAGAAATTAATGATCTAAAAAATATTATATGGTGTTTACCTGATACTTTTTCATCAATTGAAACTCTAGATATTCAAATGGAACTGGATGAAATAAATCGTATGATGAAAGAAGAAAAAGAGGAATATATATTAATTGGCCCAGGAAGATGGGGAAGCCATGATAGGTTTCTTGGTGTTCCTATTCAATTTGGTCAGATATCTCAAGCTAGGGTCATTGTTGAGTCGGGTATAGAAGGTTTTGATATTCCTCCATCTCAAGGAACACATTTTTTCCATAATGTTGTGGCTATGAATATTGGATATTTTTCTGTGCCATATCAAAGTGAGGGAGATGATTATGTTAATTGGGATTTGTTATCGACTATGAAATCAAAAGGAAAATGGAAATATTTTAAACATATTAAGCCCCAAAAGAGTATTTCCGTTAAAATGGATGGAAAAACAGGGAAAGCGATTATATACTTGGATAAATAGTTGTTAACAGTTTATCCACAAATTTATACACTAGCAATTATATTACTTATATGAGGCTAATGTCGTAAGCTAAGGCTGGATTTAGACTAATAAAAGGGGAAATTTCCACAGAATTAAAAAAGGCTCTCAATCTGAGAGCCTTTAAATTATCATAAGATATTATTACCAAGATCTGCGTTCTTGGCGAGGACGTTCTTGGCGAGGACGGGCAAGATTAACTTTTAGGGGACGACCCTGTAGTTCTTTGCCGTTAACTTCATCGATGGCTTTTTGGCCTTCTTCATCGTTGTCCATTTCGACAAAACCGAAACCTTTTGAGTTACCTGTCATGCGATCTTTAATAATGTTCACACTGCTAACTTCGCCAAATTCGGCAAATACAGATTTAAGATCTTCGTCGGTTGTACCGTAAGGCAGGTTTCCTACATAAATGTTCATATCCATTCCTTATCTTTTTGCGCATCTAATTCTTATTATCATCGATAGTCAATGCACAAACTGAACGATGATCTTTGCCAAACGCTGGCTCAGGATTGTGTTACAAGTGAATAGCTTACAACTTTTTTTCCTACTATATCAATGTAAACAGAAGTCAAGATAATAACAAGAAAATAGTATTTTTTTCTAAATAATTCATATTTAAAAGATTTAAAGCACGAAATTGAAATATTCATGCTTTTATATCAAAGTACTTGAGATTTGCGGTTAGGATGGAAATATCGAAGTCAAATTTTGCTGCTATTTTGCCAAAAATATGAGTAATACCTGAATATCTGCCGGTGAGATTCCGCGAATACGGCTTGCTTGACCAATGGTGTTTGGACGGAATTTTTTTAATTTTTCCCTTCCTTCATTTGAAAAGGAAGCGATTTTATCGTAATCGAAATTATCAGGTATTTTTTTAAGATCGAGTTGTTGCATTTTTTGGACTTGTTTGAATTGTCTTTCAATGTATCCTTCATAACGCGTCATGACAAAAGCTTGGTCAACCGAGTCAAGAAGCATATCCGGAAAATAATATTTTTGAATAGATAATATTTTATCTTCCCTACATTTTTCTTGTTTAATTAGAAGGGAAAGTGAATTGGTTGCTTCAATTGAAATATCTAAGGGGTTATCTTTGAGTATACGTGTCTTGGGAAATTGTGATTTTAATTTATCACTTTCGGATTTTACGCGTTGAAAACTTTCTAGTATCTCAGTGCTTTTGATTCCAATGCTTTTGGCGGCATTTAATAATCGGAGATGTGCATTGTCCCATCGCAATAAGAGTCTATATTCGGCAAGTGAAGTAAACATTCGATAAGGTTCTGATGTTTCTTTTGAACAGAGATCGTCAATGAGTACCCCCGAATAAGCTTCGTGGCGTTTTAAGATGATAGCATCTTTTGATTCAAGTTTTCTAGCAGCATTCACCGCTGCGATGAATCCTTGAACAGCCGCTTCTTCATATCCACTGGTTCCATTAATTTGTCCAGCGAAATACAATCCCTCAATATTCTTTGTTTCAAGGGTTCTTTGTATTTGATAGGAGGGGAAGTAGTCATATTCAATAGCATAACCAATTTTTAGGAATTCTGCATTCTCTAAACCGGGTACAGATCTTAATGCTCGAATTTGTATGTCGGTTGGAAGTGAAGATGAAAATCCATTCACATACCACTGTGCCGAACCTTCCCATTCTGGCTCAAGAAAAAGTTGGTGTTGTGGTTTGTCGGAAAAACGGACTATCTTGTCTTCTATACTTGGACAGTATCTTGGACCTACACCATCAATTTTTCCGGTGTACAAGGGTGATCTATCCAAAGCTGAACGTAATATTTCATGTGTTTTTTCATTTGTATATGCCAACCAACAAGGAATATTTGGAGGATTAAAATTATTCGTTGTATGGGAGAAAGGACGTGGATCCGGGTCACCATTTTGGATCTCGAGTTTTGAAAAATCTATAGATCGCTTTGTTAAACGAGAGGGAGTTCCCGTTTTTAAACGTCCGATATCAAAGCCCATATTTTTTAACTGATCGGATATTCCGATCGAAGGAAGTTCTCCATAGCGTCCTGCCGGAATTTGTAATGATCCTATATGTATTTTGCCACGAAGGAATGTGCCATTTGTAAGAATACAGGCTTTTGCTTTAATCAGGGTACCATCATGAAGATAAACTCCACGTAAGTTATCATTTTGTATTTCCAGTCCACGCGCATCCGATTCGATAACATCAAGATTTTCCTGAGAAGCAATAACGTGCTGCATATATGCTTCATATTTGATTTTATCCGCTTGAGCACGGGGTGACCACACGGCCCGACCCTTTGATCTATTTAATAACTTGAACTGTATACCCGTTGCATCTATTGCTTTACCCATTTCACCACCAAGCGCATCAAGTTCACGAACCAGGTGGCCTTTTGCCAAACCTCCAATTGAAGGGTTGCAGCTCATTCTTGCAATAGCTGAAGCTTCGATTGTAATTAATGCGGTGCTGTGTCCAAGTCGAGCTGCTGCGAGGGCCGCTTCAACGCCGGCATGACCACCACCGATAACCACGATGTCATAATTTATTTTCATGGGTGAAATTTACAATATTGGATGCGAAAGACAAACAATTGAATGCCGAATACTGATTACTTTCCAATACAGAATTGATCAAAGATATTGTTTAATATATCGTCAGATGTTGTTTGCCCACTGATGTCATCAAGGGCATCAATGGCTTCGCGAATATCTAAAGAAAGAAATTCGTTGGACATGCTGTCTCGAGCGGCATTTTGTGTTCTTTCAAGAGCAAACAGACAATTTGAAAGGGCGTTTTTATGACGTTCACGAGTGATCGCAAGACTATTGCCATCAACGTGGTAATTTTTCCGAATAAGTTCTTCCATCAGATCACAAAGTTCATGAAGGCCTTCATGATTCAAGGCCGATATATTTATACTTAGATCGGCATTAATATCTGGTATTGATTGATTTAGGTCATATTTGTTATAAACAACGATCTTTGGAAGTTCAGGGCGCTGCTTTAAAAAGTCTTTTTCAAATTTAAGATCCCGATCTCCATCAAGATCAACAATAAGTAATACAAGATCAGCATGTTCAAGGCTTTTCATTGTCCTGTCGGTACCAATTTTTTCAACGGGATCACACGTTTCTCTAAGTCCTGCAGTATCAATGAGTTTGAACATAATACCTTTGTGAGTAAAGGACTCTTCGATTGTGTCGCGAGTTGTCCCCGGCACGTTTGAAATAATAGCACGCTCTTCTTCAAGCAAAGCATTTAAGAGGGAAGACTTTCCCGCATTTGGCTTACCGACGATAGGAACTTTTGCCCCTTCGCGTAAAATTCTTCCTGAAGAATATGAGTTATATAGTTTCTCAATATGTTCTTTTGCTAAAGAGAGCTTGCCTGTTAACTCAGATTTATCGAGTGTTGTAATTTCTTGCTCGGAAAAATCCAATTCTAATTCAAGTATCGAAGCAATATCAGTGAGTTCTTTTCTTAAGTTTTTGACTTTATCGGAGAGTTTTCCACTAAGTGTTTCGCTGGCAATTTTTTTACCTGAATCGGACACTGCATGAATAAGATCTGCGACAGCTTCTGCCTGTAATAGATCCATTTTTCTGTTGATAAAAGCGCGACGAGTAAATTCTCCGGGTAGCGCCGGACGAGCGCCCAATTGATAGTATAATTCAAGAATTGCCGGCGCAGCTACGTAACCGCCATGACAGGAAATTTCAATAATATCATCTCCGGTATAGGATGCGGGGGCTTTAAAATAAGTAACCACAACCTCATCGATGATCAAATTATTATTTTTATCAATTACTTCGGTAAAGTGAGCATATCTTGGTTTAAGTTTTTTAGCTTTGATGCCTTTGAGGGCGATTTCGTAGGAATTATTTCCGGATAAACGCAGAACGGCTATTCCACTTTGACCCGGTGGAGTCGAGAGCGCAATAATGGTATCATCTTGATCAATATATGCCATACTATTTTACCAATAATAGTTTATTATTTGCTAAAGTAATACCGTTTTGACTTAATCGACAAATATATATTCCCGAAGAAAGAGTGATGGCATTAAGCTGATACGTATATTTGCCTGAGTACTGATATGTGTCCAGAAGATTAACAACATGCCGACCGCGAATATCATATAGGTCCAAACGAGTATCTGCATTATTATTTAAAACAAATTCCAGAGTGGTAGTGGGATTAAAGGGATTTGGATATGCCCGTAAGAGTTCATATGTGTCCGCTTGTCCATCAGCGATACTTGAATGATATTCATTGAGAGCAAAATATATTGCGGGAGTTGCGCCCGAATAACCTAAACCCGGATTATTTCCGGAGTATTCGCTGTTATTGTATTTAAATAAATAGAAAGAGTTATTTACATAGTCTTTTTTACCTGAATCATGATAGGGAGATGATATAGATAGCTTATAGTCATCATCAAATTGAGGATTTTGGGTATAAAGATTATGAATATAGCTGATTGATAATGTATCGCTTAATAGGGACGACGTTCCGTTGTTTAAACAAGAATTTATAATATCTAAATCTGATTTCTCAATTTCGATTTCATAGTCATTTTCGTTCCATAAGATGCTATTAACAATAGAAGCATTATCACTTTGATCTTTTAAATAAATAGTGCTGGTATGGTCGCCAAGGCTTTGGTTGTTTACCATGGTTGATTGCAATAAAGAGAGTTTTCCACTGCGTAGGGCAAGAGCCGCACCTTTGTTTGCGGTGGTGTTGTTTAAAAATAATGAGTTATGGAAACGCAGTTCAGAATTTGTGGTGTATATTGCACCTCCATACTGGCTTATTGCCAAAGGTTTTGTAAGTGCGCTATCTAAATCTTCAGTATTTGCTGTATTCCCAACGAAATCGGAATAAAATGATATGATCTTCGTGTTGTTTTCGGCAAAAATAGCCCCACCGGACGAAGCAACATTGTTTTGAAAAAGTATATTGCTGATATTGGCTGTTGAGGAGTACGAAAGAGTGATTGCACCACCTAAATAGGCTCGATTATTTTTAAATTTTAATTTATCCATTTCAAGATTTGTTTCTCGTGCATAGATTGCACCACCGGAAAAATCAGCTTGATTAGAGTCAAATAAAAGATGTTTTAAATATACATTGGAAGTTTCAAGGTATAAAGCTCCGCCAAGAGTGTAATTTCTATAGAAATAACGACCGCTACCATTTTTTAAGCTTAATCCAAATACTTTTAACGAATCAATATTTCTTGCGATGATCACCGGGGAATAGATACTTGTATCTGGAATAAGAACAACCGAATCACGATAGGTGCTATCTTGATTTAGCACAAATTCAGATGAAATTAACAGCGATTTTTCATCAATGGTAGCTTGACTGTAGTATGTGCCGGGCTTAAAAAGAATGGTGTCCAGGTTATTTGCATAATCTACTGCCGCTTGAAGTGTTTTAAAAGGGTAATCCAAAGATCCGTTTCCCCAAATATCATGACCTTCATTTGTTACCCAAAGGCTTGTGGTATCATTAAGGAGCATATAACGTTCCGATTCATAGGCTCCCATATCGGGTGGCGCCCACTCGGGGTAGGGCCTGGCCTTTCCACTGAGATCATATCGGATGATCCCGTTAGTATCGGGATCTGCAGCAGAAATACAGGGGGAAATATCTAAGAGGTGAGGTTCAGATGAGCTTGAGTCAACGTGTGGATTGATGAAAATATTTCCATTTCCTGGAAAGTTTTCGGCAAGTGAGGAATAGTTTATTTCACATTGTGCAATGTCATATGGTGGATTATTCTCAAGGATAGAAGAGGTTATGGTTACATATGAGTTTGAAAATCTCCAGTCATCTGTAGTACTTTCATTATAATACGACGTGATAAAATCAAAATACCCGTAAGAAGAATTAAAATCATATAGATATGATGAGCATGTATTGGCGTGGTTTGCCAGGTTCTTTACGGCATAGGATGAATTATTGTTCAGTACTAGCATAGATTTGACAATGTTATTTTTCCATGTTGAATTGACCATATTTAACGTGGAATTATCTAATGAAATCAAGCTACATGTGTTTGAATCTAAATTGTAAAACTGTGAATTTGTATCAGTAACTGAAGAGTTAATGATTTTTAGTGGATTTGAATTAAAGTGTACAGCATTAATGATAATATTTAGTGAGTTTTCAATAATCACACCACCACCATTCCCGACATCACTTTTATCAAAAAGGAAACCTTTTATCTGCGAGTTATCGGCATTGCGAATGGTTAAAAGCGGTTGAGAGTTTAAAGAATCAAAAAGTGCCGCACCCGAAGCAATGCTATAGGATGAGGGATTATTTATGTAGTTACTTGATAAGAGATAGATGGTTTTGTCAATGATCTCAATGGGGCCGGCGTTTTGATGAGCACCTTTAACCAGAATTGTATCACCGCTTATAGATGAATCAATTGCGGCTTGAATGGTTTTTATACTTAGACTGTCGTTTTCCGAAACATACCATGTGCTTGCAAATAGGGTTGAGCATGATAATATTAATAACGCAATGACGAAAAATCGTTTCATATATCCCCGGCTTAATGTCAATTCATTACATCTATACTGCCAAAAATGGCATTCATTTCAATGGTGACCGTTTTTGTTTTTAATGCATCGTTGATTTGATTACGCCTATCGTTTATTTTGCCAAAAACAGGACCGCCGTGCTTGACGATTTTCCAGTCTTGCGGCACTAATAGCGTAATGTTACCAAAGATAGCCGTGAATTCAAGATAGGTGTTCATTGTTGGATTCGTTTGTCTAAGGTCTAACTCGAGATTCCCGAATGCGGCTGTTCCGTGTCCTCCGGCCAATTGATCATCCTTGATTACTTCGCGTTGTGAGTTAAAGATGGTATTTATGGTGAATACATGATCTGCATTTGTGGCGTGGAAAACACGTTCATGCTTTGGGTCACTATCATTGTCTCTTTCTGTTCCCGGTTGGAAATGTCGTGGTTCTTTTCGCTTTCTTGGCAAGATGATAATACCTACCATGATAAGCGCTGCCGGCCAGATAAGATCTTCGAGATCATAGATCCCGAGGGTGTGTAATAAGAAAACAACACCTATGAAAACTAGAAAAACTCCCCCTCCCCATGAACCGCCGGGTGCGAAAATGGTAATCAGGCCGATAAGAACGAGAATCAATGGCCACCAATCGAAGAATAGATCGTCTATATCCCACCAGGCAAGATTATTACCCAGAGCGATTAAACCGAAACAAATGAATACTAGCGCAAGAACAACACGAAATAAGCTGTGGCCGCTTGAGTTTTTTTTCATACTAGACCTCCATGATCTTTTGAATGAAGTACCGGTGTATTCTTGAGTCGGGAGTAAGTTCGGGATGAAATGTTGCGGCAAGGTGTTTATCTGACTCAATTAACACAGGTTTATTATCGCATATGGCGAGGACTTTAATATCCTTACCAATTTTAACGATTTGAGGTGCTCGAATAAAAACAGCGTGAAAATCATTGTTTTCATCGAAGCTTAGTTTGAGCTCATCAACAAAAGAATCTTTTTGCGAACCATAGGCATTTCGCGAAACTTCTACATCCATCAATTTCAATTGTTTGACTCTAGGATCCTCGACTCCTTTTCCCATGAGGATCAATCCCGCACAGGTACCAAATAAGGGTTTGTCCTTTGCAAAATTTACGATGTCTTCATAGGAAATCCTATAACCCATGATTTTGGTCATGGTTGTTGACTCGCCTCCGGGTAGAATCAAACCTTGAACATGAGCAAGTTGTTCCCGGTATTTAATGATCTCCGAACGTGCACCCGCCAATTCAATTGCTTTGGCATGTTTTTCATAGGCGCCCTGAATTCCCAGGACGCCGATATTTAAATCTGAAATCTTAGTCAATGGTTTACCAACCGCGTTTCGCCATTTTTTCTTTTTCTTCCAGGGCGGCGGCAGAGATGCCAACCATAGCATCTTTTAGGCCTTTGGAAACTTCAACAAGAACGGCAGGATCATTGTAATGAGTTACTGATTTTACAATAGCTTCTGCACGTGGTTTAGGGTCATCTGATTTAAAGATGCCCGAACCGACAAAAACGGCTTCGGCACCAAGTTGCATCATAAGAGAAGCATCGGCTGGTGTAGCGACACCACCGGCAGCAAAGTTAGGAACAGGTAGTTTGCCATTTTCGGCAACATACTGTACAATAGCAAAGGGTGCGCCAAGGTTTTTGGCTGCGGCCATTAATTCCGTTTTATCCAAGGTACCTAACCATTTGATCTGATTTTGTACTTTTCTCATATGGCGAACGGCTTCAACAACATCTCCTGTACCGGGTTCGCCTTTGGTACGGATCATGGCGGCACCTTCGCCGATACGACGAAGCGCTTCACCTAAATTACGGCAACCGCATACAAAAGGCACAGCAAAGTCATCTTTCCAAATATGATTTTCTTCATCGGCCGGAGTTAACACTTCTGATTCGTCGATAAAATCAACACCGACTTCCTGAAGGATCTGCGCTTCGGCAAAGTGACCAATACGGCATTTAGCCATCACGGGAATAGAAACGGCTTCTTTAATTTCCATGATCATTTCCGGGTTACTCATACGTGAGATCCCACCAAATGCACGGATGTCTGCAGGAATTCGTTCAAGTGCCATCACGGCAGCAGCACCTGCATCTTCGGCAATTTTCGCCTGGTCAACATTCATCACATCCATGATGACGCCGCCTTTGATCATTTCGGCTAAGCCGACTTTAACTTCGAATGTAGCTTTCTTCATTTTTTTATTACTCCATAGTAGTTTTAATTTTATTAACAACATCATTTATTAAAGAATCGGGCGTACTGGCTCCGGCTGAAATACCCAGAGAAGTACAGCCCTTAAGCCAAGTAAAGTTGAGATCATCAGGATGAGAGATCAAACATGCTTTACCGTTGATGGATTTTGCTACTTCGACCAATCGCTTTGAATTGGCGGAGGCACTATCTCCAACTATAAGTATACAGTCATTATTCTCTGCCAGTTCCCGGATCTCTTTTTGATTCCTTCTTGTTGGCTCACATATTGTATTTATTATACGGCAATCGCGAGATTTTGTCAATAAGACCGAAATGATCTCTTTGACATTTTCAATATTCTGAGTGCTTTGAATAATCACACCCGATCGCTGTTGTATTTTATATTTTTTTATATCTTCGGTCCCCGAAAGCACACATGCGTTGGAAACCTGGGATCTGATCCCAATGATTTCATCATGTTTTTGGTCGCCGATGATAATAACTTGACGACTCTCAGATTCCAATTCTCGCGCATGAATATGAATGTCTTTAACCAAAGGACAGGTAGCATCAATGAGTGTCAAACCCATTTGATGTGCTTTTTCTATCATGGATTTATCTGTTCCATGAGCCCTTAAAAGCAAGGGCATATTATTTACGTCGGTTAAAGAATCCACAAAAACCAAACCTTTGCCTTTTAGTGCGTCCATCACAACCTTGTTGTGGACTAGGTCTCCGGTTACCGCGACTGAACCATAAGCTTCAAGAGCATCTTCAGCTTTCTTGACTGCCAGTCTTACGCCGGTGCAAAATCCGCAATGTTTTGCAATGTTAATTTTCACCAAAGGTCTCTTTTACTTGCCTGTGCATATCTTCCAGCACACATTTTTTTATTTCATCCATCGTTTTTTCCGATACGATCCCGGAGGCATGTAAATGTCCGCCTCCACCGTATTGGCGTGCGATACCGTTGGTAACCACTTTTCCCTTCGAGCGGAAATTGATACGTGTGGAACCATCGGGTCGTTCCTTGAACATGATCGCAACTTCCACACCTTCGATCATACGCATAAAGTCGGTAACGCCCTCGGTATCCATATCACCTGCACCGGCATCGTTTAGCATTTTTCTGGTGATCTCAAACCATACAATGCGCCCGTCTTCGGAAAAATGCAGGTTTTGCATTATCGTTGAGAACAGCTTTATGCCTGTGCGGGACATGTTACCAAATAAATTAATGTAAATACGGTAGATGTCAATATTGTATTTCAAAAGGTCGGCAGCTACCGCATGCGAATATTGTGTAGTATTCCCGAAGCGGAAATTACCCGTATCTCCGGCAATGGCGGTATAAAGAGATTGTGCCATAAACTGATCCATATGTTCGGGATAACAGCAATTAATAAATTCGTACACCATTTTTCCCACGGAACAATCTTTTTCGTTAACGATCTCTTGAAGATAGTTGGGATTGTTTTCGGGAGGATGGTGATCGATGGCAATAATAGAAAGCTTTGCCGCTAAAACATCTTTGCCCAATTGACCGATCCTTAAAAAAGAGCCGGCATCAAGAACTATAAGTTGATCTGCTTTTGAAATGATATCACGATGTTCCGAAGGAATATAGCGTTTACATAGACCCTCAGGGTCCATAAATTTAAGGCTGTCCGGTGTGGGAGAAATGTTAAAAACAAAAACCTCTTTGTGAAGTTTTTTTAATAAATGATACAAAGCCAGTTCCGAGCCCAAACCGTCAGCGTCCGGGTTCTGGTGCGTTGTGATCACAAAAGATTCCGCGAATTGGATCCTTTGTTTTAGTTCTTGCCATTGTCGTTGTAATTCATTTTTCATTGTATTGTCCAAAAAGCTCCAAATAGCCCTTATTTTAAGGAAAATTTTAACGAAAGACAAATAGCATGTTAGAAATAATAACCATAAGAAAAAAGCTCTCAAAAATGAGAGCTCCTCTCGTTCGCTATTTTGTGTGACCCTTGTCACACAGTAATAAAAGCTATCCTACCATCTTAGCAATATCTTCATCTACCGTTGTAATTCCCGCGATGCCAAAATTCTCAACCAATACATTCACTACATTGGGTGAAAGGAAAGCAGGCAGTGTGGGGCCGAGGTGAATATTTTTTACACCGAGGTAGAGCAGGGCCAATAAAACGATCACGGCTTTCTGTTCGTACCAGGCAATATTGTAAGCGATAGGAAGCTCATTGATATCGTTCAATTCAAAGACTTCCTTCAACTTCAGTGCGATCACTGCCAGTGAATAAGAGTCGTTACATTGTCCTGCATCGAGCACGCGGGGAATACCACCGATATCACCCAAAGGCAATTTATTGTAGCGGTATTTTGCACAACCTGCTGTAAGGATAACCGTATCTTTGGGAAGTTTTTCGGCGAATTCCGTGTAGTAATCGCGGTCTTTCATGCGGCCGTCGCAACCGGCCATGACCAAGAATTTGCGGATGGCGCCTGCATTTATTTTTGGTGGAGACCGACATTACCCCGTAGACATAATTGCCAACGATACGACAAAATGTATATATTTGGGACGTGAGTCGTTTGAAAAAATATTACAAATGAACAAGCAGGTTGGAGATAATTTTAGAAATATCATTGCAACAAAAACACAATTTCTATCCAACAAGATAAAGTTCTTAGCGCTCCAGCCAATAAAGGGGAAGATCGCAAGTTATCTTTTAACTCGTACAAAAAACAATCCGGAAAACACTGTTTTATTACCCTATTCTCAGGATAAGTTGGCAGATCTTTTTGGGGTGACGCGTCCTTCACTTACTCGTGCAATGCGCGAATTAGTACAGGACAAGATTATTGATGCACAAGGAAAAAAGGTAAGCATTTTGGATCGTGATAGACTAGAAAACTATATTCAGTGATACCTAATCTGCGATCTTAGAGTTTATGCAGCCAATTTAAAACACCTGTAACGATTTATAACCCTTAATTTTAATTAGAAACGTGACGTAGGTCACACTTTAAAAATCACCCTTTTTTACTCAAAAATTTGGATGTAAATTCTTGCAGTATGGGGACGATATACTGCAAAAATTTCACACCTTATTTAGAGGTTTTCGAACCACGCACTGCATATATTTCAGAGTTAAGGCTTCAATATGTCTGGAAGCAAATTCTTTGGAATAATCCTTTAGAGGACGATCGAGGTAGGAGTATTCGCGTGCTTTCCGTTGGAAGACATAATCATAGCGATGGTCCGGATTTTTTGGATGCACGCATAACGATAGATGGAAAATTAAGCATTGGAGATATCGAGATTCACTTTAGAGCATCCGATTGGTATGCCCATAAACACCAATTGGATGAACGATATAACAACTGTATTCTGCATGTTGTTTTTCAAGATCCCGGCTCTTCGGCTATTGCCAAAACACAAAATGGAGCAAGGCTACCTGTTTGTTATATTCCATTAGATGATGTCTATGATTATGAAGCTCCCGGTTCCTGTCGGATATTTAAGGCCAACAAGGAGTCATATTACAAATTATTATTTAAACGAGGATGGGATAGATTTAATAAAAAAGTAAAATATTTTTACGAGAACAGATCCCGGTTTCCTCGTGATGTGATGCTTTACTGGGGGTTGTTTAAAGGCAGCGGTTATAGATATAACGAAGAAAATATGATCAAGCTATTTCTACGCTTTCCATGGGCGGCATTTTGTGATCAATTATTGGATAAGAATGATATTCATCCTATGCTTAATGAATTAGCAGGGTTTACAAATTTTAATCATGATGAAAACAGAATTAAGTGGACGTATTCAAGAACACGACCTGCTCATTTTCCCGAAAGACGCATAGCGTGGTTAGCAAACTTAATGTATAAGAATTATCGTTCTTCACTTTGCGATATTATATATGAGAATTGTAAAAATAAAAATACAGTTAAACCGGTCAGGGATATATTGTTTAATACACGTTTGTTAAATATCCCGGGACCCGGTATACAATTGGAAATAATACTCAATACCGTGTTGCCCTTGCTTGAATCTATTCGCATGGAAAACAAAGATAAGGATTCTATGAAATTATTGATAAAAAATTTTGTGGAATCCGCAAAGATGCCTCATGTATATGGTGTGGTGCGGCGATTTCACGACAAACATGGGATTTCCCAAAATGATATAGAACAAAGATCCTGGATTGTTTCTCAAGGAGTTTTGTCAATTCATGAACACTATTGTTCTCAAGGAGGGCAATTAAAATGTCCGATTTGTTTAATGAATGAGGATAAAGTAACTCAACATTGAATATTTATTAAGGAAAATGATATTAAGAGTTAATCTTATCACTTTCAACTGCCAATAGACTCCACGTATTTTTTCATTTTTTCACTGCCGAAAAATCCCTACATTTCAAATTATGAAAAACTACTATTCAAGTACAGAATGGGCGACTCTAAAACAGCTTGTTGATGAAAAAAAAAATATGGGTGAGAAGCTGGTTTTTACCAATGGTTGTTATGATATTTTACATCCCGGACACCTTGCGCTTCTTAGTTTTGCAAAGAAACAAGGTGAATTCGTTGTGCTTGGTTTAAATAGCGATGAGAGTGTACGTCGTTTAAAAGGTAAATCTCGTCCTGTGAATTCTGAGATTATTCGTGCAAAAAATCTTTTAGATACAGCTTTAATTGATGCTGTGGTCGTGTATGAAGAAGATACTCCGCAGGAAATTACCGATTATTTTAAACCGGATATTTTAATTAAGGGTGGTGATTATAGCATTGAGACTATCGTTGGTGCACCTGAAGTTGTCGCGCGAGGTGGAGAAGTACTCATATTTCCCTTGTTGCAAGGACATTCAACAAGTAGAATAATTGAGGAAGAGAGAAAAAACAAAGAAACAAATCAATTTTAAGGGTGTTGTTGTTTATGATGAAACGAAATATTCAAAAGACGATCTTTGCATTTATAATGCTTCTTGTATTTAGCATTCCAAGTCTTTATGCCGCGGATGTTATGAAAATCTTGGAAGGTTATGGTCGTGATTCAATTTCAACATTTTCCACGCAGCACGCACAATCTGAAGCAGCAAAAGTCTTTAATTTACTTTTGGAATCCAATGGCGAGATAACCGCCGAAAAATCTGAAGAATATTTGAATAAAAGTCAATCTCCAACAATGAAAGCATATTTGGCAGTGATATTGGCAGATTATGCTTTTGTAAATTATAATTTTGACAGTGGCTTGCGTTATTTAAAACGAGCGGTTGAGGAATACGATGACATCAGAAATGATAGTTATTATCGTCTTGTTTTATCACGGGCGCAAAAAGCTATTCTTGAATCACCGGGGAAATCAGGAGATCGGAAGGCGTCGGTTTTAGATAACTACTCACCTCGTGCCTATACAAAAGCTCCCAGTATAAAGAAGCAGGATGTTAAAGCGGTTCAAGAAGCAAAAAAAACGATACCCAAGCCCGCAGAAAATATGGTTATACAAAATGAAGAATCTCAAAACCCACTTGAAACAAAACCTGTAGAACAAGATAAACCCACAACGTCTCCCGAGGTAGTAAAAACCATAAATTATCGTATGCAAATTGGAGCTTTTGGTGTTCAAGAAAACGCACTGAGAAAGCAGGTGTTTTTTGAAGAATTTGGGTATCCGGTACACATTGAACATAGAAAATCAAACGGAAAGACACTGTATTTGGTTCAGGTTGGTGAGTTTGTTACTTATCAAGAGGCCAAAGCGGGATTATCTCGCCTTAAATCAAGCTTTCCTTCCGAAGATGGAATTGTTGTAAAGGTAAAATAATAATGAAATCATATCGTATTTTAATATTGCTGTTGTTAACAAGCATTACTTTGGTATATGCCATTGTTGGGGATTGGGTTTCGTATGGGTCAAAATTAACCCAATGGGATTTATATTTAGTTGATGGAAATATTAAGTCGGCTTCTCACGGCGGTACCGTGATGTTCAACCCTGATAATGAGGTGTTTATTAATGACCCTTTCGCAGATAAATTAGCTCATATAGATATTCTTTCGATGTATATAAATACTGATGGTAGTCAGTGGTATTCATATGCTTCGGGGGTAAAAGGTATTTCGTGCTTGAATCCCAATGGTAATAATGAATACTTTGATCTTGATTTTTCTCAAGGAAATGCCTTTGCCGGAAGAGACGGTCATGTGTTTTTATTGTATCAACCCGATCTAACGCCTCAATTGGCACATTTTGTTAAATATCGTGAGAGTTATATTTACCACGATTCATATAATCAATTTCCGGGTAATCCCACACAGATTTATGATCTTCAAGTATTAGGTGATAGTTTGTTTTTGTCTACAGATGTTGGCTTGATTAAAGCCTGGGTTGGCAATACAAATCTAAAACCGCAAAGCGC
This sequence comes from bacterium, assembly GCA_963676395.1. Classification (GTDB taxonomy): domain Bacteria; phylum Fidelibacterota; class Fidelibacteria; order Fidelibacterales; family Fidelibacteraceae; genus M50B103. The sequence continues at coordinate 1,219,379 of OY781066.1, forward strand.
ATGGGAGAGCGTTGTTCTAGAAACAAATGGACTCCCCATTGCCCTGGGTGGTGTTAATGATACTCTTTATTGGGCGGATGATAGTAGTAAGATATTTAAGTATGCAGAGGGTGTTTCTAGTGAAATAATGTCATTTACCGGCGAGGTTGTAGATTTCAATATTAAGGATAATGGTTTGAGTTTTGCTTCAACGTCAGGTGTATATGACTTAATTGACGAATCAAGAGTATATCAAGCTCAAACAAATATTACAGGTATTTTGTTTGAAGGTGATACTTTATGGGTTGCAGAAGAGGGTAAGGGACTTTGCCGGATTTTACCTTCGGCTCAAGCCGGTAAGCGCTTTATTCCCAATACTATGAATGATCTTACTGCAAATTCTTTGGAGATTGATGTTGACCATAAGGTTTATGTATCAGGATTGGAAGGTGTTGCGATTCTAGATGGTGATAGTTGGCACAATTTGGTATATTCGCCATATGTAGAAGAGATACATGATAAAATTCATTCGGATAAATATTCTGCAGACACATTAAATATTGCCTATCACGGTGGTTCAGGTGAAAGATTGGTTTATGATGCCATGATTTCTTCTTCGGGGAAACTGTATTCAACCATAACTCATTGCAGAATTAAACCGGTTCCCGGGCAGTCGGAGAACGCAAAAGGGCCGGGTGCATTATATGAGATTGATTTAAATGATTATTCAAACTACGAAGCCTATGATACAACGAATAATATGTTCGAAGGAACTCAAGGTCTGGGAGCAGGTTCTGAGTCGTATTTGATAATGGGTGGTATTGCAGAGTACAATAAAAATATCTATGTGTTAAATCGACATACCCTTCTTGGAGAAACACTGGTACGCCTGAGTCCTAATGGAAATGTTCGCCGATATTCAAAAGAAGATTCAAATGACTACCTTCAGGTATTGGCGAGAGAAATGGTGGTCGACAGATTCGGTAGGATATGGATAGCTAATCAGGCCAGACAGGAAGATGTTCCCCGGACAGACGGAGGTATTACGGTTTATGATCCCAATAGTAATAATTGGGCGATTTTAAACACTTATGATGGATTAATATCTAATGATGTTTATTCTCTGGATGTTGACCCTCTGACCGGTAATATTTGGGCAGCAACCGCTGCCGGCGTCCAGATGATTTACTTGCCGTCATCAATTTCATCTACAACTGATTTTACTCTTAACCCCGAGATATCAGGTTTGGATAATATGGTTCCCGTTAAGATCAGGATTGATTCTCAAAGCAATAAATGGATTATAACTCAAAGTCAGGGTGTTCAAATTTATATGTCAAATAACCGTTATTATAATGATGGAGCCGGTTTGAAGACGGAAAACTCCGGACTTCTTGATAATGTGGTTTTTGATGTGGTTTTCGATTCAAAAAACGGGTACGCATATTTACTTACTGCTTCCGGATTGAATCGATTTGAAATAGCATGGACAGAAGAACAGGGAAGCATGGATGATGTCATTGTTTTTCCACAACCGTTTAGGCCGGGTGTAGACCCGTATATTGCATTTGATGGATTAGCAGAGCAGAGCCATGTTCGCATTACAAGTATTGATGGTCGGGTTATTCATACATTTGATTCCGATTCAGAAAACAATTTCGAAAAACAGGTTGTTTGGGACGGGAAGCTGGCAAATGGTGAATATATTTCTCGCGGTGTTTATTTAGCTTTTGTTACAAATATTGATGGATTAAAAGCCAGCGTAAAATTTGCCGTAGAATAATAATAAATTATAATGGAAACTGTGGAAAAGATCATTGGGTCTCATTTATATATGATAGATGAGATTGATTCTACAAACAAAGAGTTATTAGAAAATGTTCAAAAGTATGAACACGGTTCATTGCTTTGTGCAAAAAAACAGAATGCCGGCAGAGGACGCTATAAGCGAGAGTGGAAGTCACAAGAAGGTGGCTTATATTTCTCATATATCTTGAAAGATCAACAGAGTATAACAAATATTTATCCTATGGTTCTGCTTACTGCATTGGCTGTCGTTCGATCAATATCATTTTGTTCGATCAAAGGTATTGCTATAAAGTGGCCAAATGATATCTATGTAAACCATAGAAAGCTTTGTGGTATATTGGCAGAATCGGTGAGTATGGGAAATAAGAGTCATGTTGTCGTTGGTGTGGGGCTTAACGTGAATAATCACGTTGCAAACTTGGAAGATTTGCGCCATCCGGCTGTTTCACTGAAAGAGTGCAGTGGCGCGACTGTTGATGTTTTTCAGGTGTTGGAATATATTATCGAAGAGCTCAATAGCCTTTATTTCCTATTTAAGCAAGAAAGATTTTCAGAGCTATTACCTGAATTGAATCGCTATTTATATTCAAAGGATTCCCAAATCGAAATACAAACTCCTTCTGGAAAAAAAACAATAATACCTTTAGCTTTTACAAATGATGCGAAATTACACTGTCTTGAAAGCGGGAAAGAGATAGATTTATTTATGGGTGAATTTTAATATTGTTGTGACCAGAAAAACTGCTTTTAAATGGAATAAGAATTACGCCCTTTAATTTTTTGTTTTTATAGACATAGTAATCATTGCCAAAAGAGCAATTATGCCAAAACATGTTCCAACGAGCACAGACCCATTAAAACCATCGCCGGGTACTAAGCTAAACAATAATAGCACTGCAGAAAACAAAATTCTTCCCAATAAGCTTTTGGTAGAATAATATGTGGCCCTAAGAGTTGGCGATAACTTGTGAGTTGTGCCGGCGCGAACTATCGGATTGCTGATGGCTGATGGCAATCCGCGTAATATGAGCAAGAATATGATAATATAAGAATCTCTTATTGCCATGATAGAAATTGCAAGAGTTGAGATCAATGTTAGAACGATCAAAGCGCCCTTGGTTCCGAGATAATTTTGGATCTTTATAGATCGTTTAGCAAAGAAGGAGGCTATAATCATCGAAAGTGTAGTGTGAAACCCCAGGATCAAAGGGCTTGCTTCGGTGAGTTTAAAATTATTAAAATTTCCCAGCATTGAATTGATATACACTTGATAAAGTTCGTAAGGAATATGATTTAATACAGTAAGTAAAACCGTAAAGACAAATAGATAACGAAGCATAGGATCGCGGAGTTTTTTAATGACTTTCTTAATCTGTAAAAAGGGTTTTTCAGGTGCTTCCTTTTGTGGATTTGCTTGATCAGGATCGACCATTAATATTACCATACATAAAGATAGAAAAGCAAAGATCATAGATAAAGCATAGGCAATTTGAAATTCACTTAACCAAGCAAAGAAACCACCGACTATGGCTGCTAAGCCAATAGATAATAATCCGTTTGAGGAAAGTCGCGCTTCCCTTTCTCCGTATTCTGAGCCTTTACCAATGGCAGAAAGTAGTCCATAATGAAGTGAAGTATCAGTCCCGGAGGCGAAGGAAAAACCGATCGCCAGGAAGAATTGTGCGATAGCGAACATGCTAAATGACCCACCAAGAAAGAATAAAAAATATGAGATTGTCAAGCTTGTGCTTGAGATCAGAAGGGTTTTCTTCCTTCCAAAAAAATCAGAGAAATATCCCGAAGGCACTTCAAGTAAAAAGACAGAAGCATAATAAATAGCTTCTAAAAGAAAAACTTGTTTAAGGGTAACTACGCTCGAGAAATAAAGAACAAACAGTGGTGTCCAAAAATAAGCTCGTGTAAAGATTACATACCAGGAATATGCTTTAAGAGATTGATTAATGGTTGTTTTATCCAGGTACTAACTCACAGGTTATTTTTTGTTGTTATTTCTGAAGCCTTCACTCAGTCGTCCAAGGGTTATAAATATAACCCCCAATACTATCAGAGAGATCCCTAACGCAATGTTGGCTGCTAAGATAAAGACAAAACCAACAGCCATAATAATAAATCCCATTCCGGCAAAAGGTCTGGGATCATCTTTTTTTTGATTGCTCACGATGTACTCCTTATATTTCTATTGCCAGAAATAATTATCATTAATTCCAAATCCTCAAAGATTTAATCTCTATCTCTCAAAAAAACCACCATAATTTTAATTAATAATTGTTGTTCTGTCTTTGGTTAAATTAATTAAAAATAATTATGGCATATAATCAAGGATGTTGTTCATGATATCATCCATTTTTGATGCGTTTTTACCTCCGGCTGTTGCCATGTGAGGTTTACCGCCACCGCCACCGCCAAGAGCTTTCCCCAATTCTCTAACGATATTTCCAGCCTTAAAACCTTCTTTTACAAGATCGTCGCTGATTACACATAATACTTGCGGAGTATCTTTGATTATTGTCCCAAAAACAACCAAACCACTTTTCATTTTTTCTCTAACTTTGTCTCCAAGTGTTTTTAGCTGATCCATGTTTTCAACTTCAATTTGGTTGACAAAGAGAGGTTTTTCTTTGTAGTTAACTTCATTGATGAGATATGCGTCAATATCAAGAGTAAGTAATTTTGATTTGAGCTCCTCGTTCTCTTTTTCAAGAATGCGGGCGCGTGATATCATTTCATTGACTTTTTCTGATATTTTGTCCTCGGATAGCTTGAGGTCGTCTTTTAATGTTATCACAAGCTCTTGCTGTTCCTTTAGATATTTCAATGCAGTAGAACCGGTGATTGCTTCTATACGTCGTACACCGGACGCGACTGACGTTTCGTTAATAATAATAAATAAACCAATATCGCCGGAACGTTTGACATGAGTACCGCCACAAAGCTCTTTAGATACATTACCTATGTTGACAACGCGTACATTATCGCCATACTTTTCCCCAAATAATGCTTGAGCTCCAGAACTTATGGCTTCATCATAGCTCAGAAGTTCCGTTTCGACTTTGTAGTTTTGCATGATTAACGTATTGATATGCTCTTGAAGTTCCAGCTGTTGGCCGGCACTTACTTTTTCGAAATGAGTGAAATCAAATCTTAAATATTCGGGACCTACAAAAGAACCTGCTTGATGCACATGATCACCTAACATGTTTCTTAGTTCAGAGTGAAGCAGGTGAGTTGCTGAGTGATTACGTGCAGTATCGCGTCGGAGGCTTTTTTGTACTTCAAGTTTTGCGGAAATAGATTTAGTACTACTGTCGACAGGAGAGCCTTCAACAATATGTACAATATCGTCGTTCATTTTTTTTGTATCAACAATAAGATGTTCAACGCCGCTATCAACATTGTCTTTTTGCAATGTCATTTTACCTTTGTCGCCAACCTGTCCTCCCGATTCGGCGTAGAAAGGAGTGTTTTCGAACACAAGATATGTAAGCTTATCGTCAATGGCATATTTAATCAGTTTGGTTTCCAATTCGTATGTTTCATAACCGGCAAATTCTGAGCTTTTATCTTTTTCCAGGATGATCCAATTCAACTCGTTGGAACTCTTCATGCTGAACTTTCCAGCCGCTCTAGCCCGTTCGCGTTGTGCTTTCATAAGATCGAGGAATTCTTCTTCGTTTACGTCTAATCCTTTTTCTTCTGCAAGAAGGCGAGTTAAGTCAACCGGAAAACCATAGGTATCATACAAACGAAAGACTTCTTCGGAATCCAAAACCTTTGAGCTGGATTTTTTTGCTTGTTTAGCTATCTTTTCGAAAAGCTCAAGTCCTTTGTCGAGAGTATTTCCGAAAGATTCTTCTTCGGATTTAATAATCCTTTGGATATGGTCGCGTTGCTTTGCAATTTCCGGATAGATATCACCAAGTATGCGAACAACAGCGGGTACCAATCTGTAAAGAAAAGGTTCTTTTAGTCCAAGTTCACGACCAAAGCGGGCGGCACGTCTAAGAATGCGACGAAGAACATACGCGCGGCCTTCGTTGCCGGGTATGGCACCATCTGCAATGGATACCGATAACATACGTATATGGTCGGCAATCACGCGGTGGGGCATACCTTTGTCACCTTCTTCATAGGCAACGTTTGAAAGTGTTTCGATTTGTTCAATGATAGGAATGAATAAGTCTGTGTCGTAATTTGATTTCTTTCCATTCATTACTGCGACAATGCGCTCAAATCCGGCACCGGTATCAATATGCTTTTCTTTTAGAGGATTTAAGTTTCCATCCTTATCGCGGTCGTATTGCATAAAAACCAAGTTCCATAATTCCATGTATTCCGGATTGTCTGCGTTAACCTGAGTCGGGTCTTGGTTCTCAATATCATTGCCTGAATAATAATGAATTTCAGAGCAAGGACCGCAAGGGCCGATATCACCCATTGACCAGAAGTTATCTTCTGCACCGCATTTTAGCAAATGATCGGGCTCTAAGTCCGGGATGGTATTCCAGATTTCGTAAGCTTCATTATCCTCAGTATAAACGGAGGCATAAAGTCGTTTGGGGTCAAGTTTCCAAACTTTTGTAAATAATTCCCAGGCCCATTGAATCGCTTCTTTTTTATAGTAATCACCAAAACTCCAAGATCCAAGCATTTCAAAAAAAGTATGGTGGTAATGATCGCGTCCCACGGCTTCAAGATCGTTATGTTTTCCGCTGACACGAATACATTTCTGTGAGTTAACTGCTCGTTTATAAGGAGCTTTTGTTTCGCCTAGGAAAAAAGGTTTAAACTGGTTCATCCCCGCATTGGTGAAAAGCAGGGTAGGGTCGTTTTGCGGTACCACCGGAGCAGAGGCGACGAATTTATGTTTAAGCTTTTGCTCAAAGTATTCAATGAATTGTTTTCTGATCGTTTTTGAGTCCATTATTTTCCTTTTCTGTTCCAATTACATTTCGTTGACAAATGTAGTTAAAGAAATGATTAAATGCAATTAATTGCCTTTTATGAGTAGATAACTTTTTACACTGGATAACATGGAAAGCGGGGGGATATGTTCTAACAGGATAACAAGATTTATATGATAAAGAGCTATACAAAATAGCATGAAACACTTAGTATTGATAAATTATTATATCAAACTATCTCGTAATGATGTAGAAGTAAGAAATCCCGTCATGGATATGCTCCGACGGGATACGGGATTTCTTTGGATAAGGTTTAAACCGAGTTATTGTGTTGAGGCCCAAAATCTATATGTCTTTAGCTCGTAGTTTATATATGTAGGATCCACCTGCAAAACAGATGGCAGCAAATAGGAGACCAAGAAGAAAATTAGGATTACCTGTAACGATAGAGAATTTGATTTCATCAATTTCGTCAAGACCCATTGATCCCACCATTTTACCCAAGCTGATAAAAACACTGGGCAATGTTATTTTGAATTTGAAAATAGCTTCAATGATTGCAAAAATTCCTTCAAGAAGTCCCAAGGTCGCCGTACCTAAAATAAGTGCATTGTTTTTAAATATGGCTGAAAAGAGAAAGCAAAGTGATCCAAAAACAACAACGACTTTTAAATATGTTAGCCATCCTAAAAAACAGCCCCATAGTGCGTGTCCTAGAAAAAAACCACCACTGGAAATTGCAATTACAATGCTCAATATCAAAGAAAAGATAATCCCAAGGCCAAGCAAAAGAACAGAACTGCCAAATAGGTGCATTAAATATTTTGCCCCGGTAACTTTCCAGAAAGATACAGGTTGTGAGCGAAAGAAAAGATCTGATCCCAACTGGCGTTCGCGGTTTAGACTGCTTTGTGTTATAAGCGCAACGAATGCCCAAAAGATTGTACCCAAACCAAACATCGTTCCATACATGCCAATGAGGTTGCCTTCTTTTGTGTTATCAGTACCATACATGATTATATCAGGTCTTTCGATGATCCAGGCAACTAACAATGCTATTATTGATAGAATCGTTAGGCCGGCAACGATCCATACAGGCCACCAATAGAGATGTTTTCTTTTTTGATATTCTGAAATAAGTAGTGTTTTAAACTGTTTCATGGTTTTCTCCTTCTCGGCCAAGCATGGCAACGAAGATATCTGAAACAGAAGGAATAATGCCTTTGGCTTTTTTATTAACGATTCCTCTGACTTTCCCAAAACTTTTAACAATAGAGCGAGCTCCCATTTTTCGCAGCTCATTTTCTTTGTCTGAGGGTAGTTCAATAATCGACCATTCTTCTTTCAGTTTGTCCATGTCCTGATGAAGTACAATACTACCATTATCAATGAATATTACATCATGAAGAATATTTTCTACTTCGGCTACCTGGTGAGTTGAAATAATTACTGTTTTGTTTTCATCGAAAAATTCACCAAGTAGAAGATCGTAAAATTCTTGTCTAAATACGATATCCAAGCCAAGGGTTGGTTCATCAAGAAGCAGGACGTCGACATCTTTGGCGAGTGTAAGAAGTAAATAAAGTTTGGTTTTCATTCCCTTGGAAAGAGTTTTGACTTTTCGGTTACTGGGTAATTCGCTTTTCTCGAATAAATGTTCGGCTTTTTCTTTGTTGAAACTTGGGTTGATACCTGCAACGTATTCTAATGTTTCACGAACCGTTAAGCGTGGATCTAATCCACTTACATCCGGGATGAACGCAACCTTTTTATGTAATTCATAATTCCAGTCTTTTACATTTTTGTTGAAAAATTCGATTTCTCCATCATAATTCAGGAAATCTAACATACATTTTAGCAGGGTAGATTTACCCGCGCCGTTTTTACCTAAAAGACCAACAATGCGCCCTTTGGGTATTTGCAGATTAATATCATCAAGCGCTTGTACCTGGCGGTAACGCTTGCTGAGTCCTTTGATGTTTATGATGTTATCCATTTATAATCCTAATTTTTTAATATGTGAATGATTTAGAGTGTAAAGGTCTTTGTGAGGGATTAAGGCCGGGGTTTTGGCGGTGTATTGATTGCTCGCTTCTCAAAACTCTACTTAACCTTCATCCCTTTTATCCACGAATAGCACGAATGGATAGATGATGACGATAGTTGATAGTGGTTTTCATTATTATGTCTCTCCGTTGACTATTTAATAAATTGTTTTTTGATCATTTTACACAGTTGATCTTCTGTTATGTTTAGCATTTTGGCCTGTTTGATCATGTCCGGGATGGTCACATCTTCAAATTCGATAACAGCGGATTCGGTTAAGACATCCTGTGCCGGATCGGTGACGAAGTAACCCCGTCCGCGCTGCTTTTCGAGTAAACCCTCATTAACAAGAAGCTGTGTGGCGTTTAAAATAGTCTGGGGGTTTAATCTATACTCAGCGGACAGCTGGCGCACGGAGGGGATAGCTTCTCCGCTTTTGAGCGCCCCGGACATGATCGATTCTCTAATGAGATCGGCCAATTGGAGGTATATAGGTTTTGAACTGTTGAAGTTAATACTCATGTGTTCTCTTTCTGGTTTTATAACACTTCTATTCCAGTGTTCTACATAAGTATAACACCAATACACAAAACATGCAAGAAAAAAATAAAAACCACAGAATTATTTAGAAGTTCATTTATTGTATGGTTTTTGTAGGGGTTTTATGTGAAAATAGAATTATATATTTAGGATTTAACGCTGTGCTTTGGGGATGATATTATAATTTTACTTATGCTTAGATGAACCGGGAATCACCCTCAATATATTGTATATATACAAGAGTGCCACCACAATTCAAAATGTCTTACTCAAATGATATAGCTAATACTTAAAATATGCTTGCATTTCAGCGATTTATAGCTCATATTTCAAGGCTTTGTCTGAACAAAAGTGATAAAGGAGAACAAGGTGAAAGAAACATATAATCCCAGTAACAGAAAACGTAAGAATAAACACGGTTTTCGTAAACGCATGGAATCTGCTTCTGGGCGAGCAGTACTTGCACGCAGAAGAAAAAAAGGACGGAAACGTTTAACAGTTTCTGATGAATAATTCTTCGCTGAAGAAATCTGAGATCTTAAGAGATAAACAAGAGATCTCGCGCTTATTTGACAATGGGGAATGGAACAAGGGACGCTTCGTTAATGTTGTAAAGTTATCTAATGATAAACGAAAAGTTCTGTTCGCCACCGCGCGCCACTTTAAAGGCGCAGTCTTACGAAACAGAGGGAAACGCTACCTAAGAGAGTGCTATCGCAACAATAAGGAATGGTTTTCCTCTTTGTGTATATATGGATTAATTTTAAAAAAAATTCCTCGATATGAGCCCTTAAAAGCAATTGAGGAAGATCTGCAAAGACTACTTCAGGATGTTTAAAAAAATATTTCTTGTTATGATCCGCTTTTATCAGCGAGCTATCTCGCCATATTTGGGGCGTTCCTGCAGATTTTATCCCACTTGCTCACAGTATACCTATGAAGCAATTCAAGAATACGGTGCATTAAAAGGCTCCTGGCTTGGATTGAAAAGAATAATAAAGTGCCACCCTTTTCATCCGGGCGGCTATGATCCGGTTCATAAACATGACCACCATTAAAGGAGTTCATTTTGGATAAAAGAACAATTATGGCTTTTGTGGTAATTGGTATTATCATCATTTTAATGCCTTATTATCAGCAATGGCTTAATCCCACGGACCCCGCAGCTCAAGCAGCGGCAGATTCTATTGCTGTTGTACAGCCGATAGTTGAAGCACCCGCCCCAACACCTCCCAAAGATTATCAACGACCACAAACTGATCTTCGTAGCCTATCGGGTGATTCGGATATAAAAGAAGTTGTCATTGCAAACGATAAGTACAATATTGTATTGTCCAACCTCGGTGGAGGAACTATTCGTGAATACGAATTGGTGGAATACAAAGATCGTGATGGCGGTAATGTTCGTCTGCTTGCTCCCGATGCTGGAGCAAACTTGAATGTGGAATATACAAATCTTTATCAGGATCCTTCAAGCCTTGAGTATGTTGCTTTTGATTGCCCTCGTTTGGAGAATTACGATGATGGCGATACACTTTGGATTGATAGCGAAACCATATTAAGCTTTGCAATTCAAACACAGGACGGCATTAAAGTAGAGAAAACATTTACGTTTTATCCGGAGCGTTATGATTTTGTACTTGATGTTGCATTGCAGGATTACCTGCAAAAAATGGCGGGTTTGCGTTATGCATTAAAATGGGAAAATGGCTTTGCCGTGACCGAAAAAGATGCTGCTGATGATATTATGTATAGTGGTGTATATGCTTTAATGGGTGAAGAGCTTGTTAAAATCGAAGGTCGCCGTGCTAAGAACGGAGAAGGAACTGTTCAAAATACAGATGGTCGTACAAATTGGCTTGCATTCAAATCTAAATATTTTACGGGTTTTATAGCGCCTGTCGGTAAACAAGGCATCCGCTCTGAGCTTGCAATGAGCAAAGATAAGACCTCTAGAGATTTCGATCTGGCTTTGGATATGGGACTTTCAAAAGCAGGTTATCAAGTTGATACATATACTATTGGTGTTGTACCTGCAGAAAAAAAATTACTGGATTCATATGGCATTGGCTTAGATAAAACATTGAACCGTGGTGGAGCCCTTATTCGTCCATTTGCAGTAGGTCTACACTGGTTAATGAAATTCCTTTATGGTCTTATTCCTAATTATGGTGTTGTTATCCTCCTGATGTCCATCATCATTAAGATCGTTACTTTTCCGTTAACGCAAAAGTCATACTCTTCAATGAAACGCATGCAACTTGTTCAACCTAAGATCAAGGAATTGCAGGAAAAGTATAAAAATAACCAACAAGTACTTCAACAGAAGACTATGGAGTTATATAAAGAAGAAAAGGTCAACCCCATGGGGGGGTGTCTGCCGATGTTACTTCAATTGCCTTTATTGTATGGTTTGTTTATTGTTTTTCGTACAGCTATTGAATTTCGCGGAGCTCCATTCATGCTATGGATGCAGGATCTATCGGCACCTGATTCATTGTTCTCTTTCGGAACCAGTATCCCATTGTTGGGAACAGAGTTTAATATTTTACCAATCTTGATGACAGTATTAATGGTTGTTCAACAAAAAATGACAGGCACTGCCGGAGGAACAGGACAGCAAGCACAACAACAAAAGATGATGCAGTGGATGATGCCTGCTATGATGTTCTTTTTGTTCTATCGCTTCCCCTCAGGTTTGGTTTTATACTATCTAACCTTTAATGCTTTGACTATCCTTCAACAAAAATTCCTTATTAATACTAAGGTGGAAAAGGATTTTGCGGCAACACATCCCGGACCGGTTGTAAAGGCAAAGAAAAAGAAATAAACGATAAATATTATTATGACATAGAAAAAGCCTCGGGTATTGATCCGAGGCTTTATTTATTTAGGTATTGAAAGGTCGCGACCTTATCTAAATACACTTTTTATATAAGGCGATAATCTCTTCTTTCCCCATTTCTTTAGGTCCGCCTATTTTTCCATGTTTATTTCCTGCGGCACGAATAACAGAGTCGGCAAGTTCCGATAATTTATCTGTTGGAAGATCAAGGTCGGCGAACATAAGGTCACGATCAATACTCTGTAACCATTTTGTGAATGCTTCAATTCCCTCATCGGCATTTGCAACCGAAGCATCAAAAACTTTCCCGAAGTCAATAATTTTTTCTGCTAGCATGCTTTTAAACAATTCAAGGTATTTTGGAAAAAGCATAGCTAATCCACGACCGTGAGAAATATCATACATTCCGCTAAGTGCATGTTCTATAGAATGAATAGGGAAAGGGCCTTCGCGTCCGGCGTCATTGATGCCGACAAGAGCAAGAGTAGAAGCCCATGTAATGGTTGAGCGGGCATCCTTATCTTTGGGGTCATTTTTTAATCTACGTAGAGAATCGACAACGGCTTTAACAATAGATAATGTTATTCCATCATTTAATATAGCATCTTCTCCCGAGGAAAAGTATGCTTCAGTTACATGGGTTATAATATCTACAGCACCATCATAGAGGTATTCGGTAGGAACACTGGCATTGAGTTCCGGATCGATAATTGAAACAAGGGGTTTTGAGCCGAAGCACACAAATGGAGCTTTATCTAATGTTTCATCATTGGTAACAACGCCATATGCATTGCCCTCAGAACCTGTAGCTGAAAGAGTGGGGATGCAAATGACCGGCAGTGAATCATGTACTGTTTTATGACCTGCCGTGTAATTCCAGATAGAACCATCAAGTTTAGCGATTATAGCAATACCTTTTGCTGCGTCCATGGAAGAGCCACCACCAATTCCGATAATGGCATCTACATTCAGGTTCTTGGCAAGACGACCACCTGCATTAATCATGGATACCCTGGGGTTAGGCGTGACTTTGTCGTAAACGTCTGCTCTGACACCCACTTCTTCAAGTTGGTTTAACAACTCATCCAAGTAGCCGTTTTTAATTACAGATCCGGAAGAACAAACGATTAACACTTTTAGCGCATGTTTGCGAATCTCTTTTCCGGCACGTTTAAAAACACCATGACCGAAAACAAACTTTGTAGGCATATGTAAAACAAATTCATGCATTTTATGTCTCCTGTTGATTATTTTAAAATTTAAGAAAAAATATTTCTTTTTGACAAGGATAAAGCCAAAAAGCTAAACAGGCAAATTGTGGTGATACTGCCAAGATCGCAGTCATGCTAAATAATCTTGAGCGTAAATTTAATGCTATAGAAAAGATATATTTGTGTTTTAATAATGATATGGTAAATTAGGCCAAACAAAAAGGACCTATATGTTTACATTATTACCGGCATTTAAATATGGTTGGCAGGAAATGCAAAAGAAGCTGGGGCTTTTTCTGATTTTAACATTGATCTTTTCGGCGGGAGATATTGGTTCTTCGTTTTTGTTGAAAGATGTAGTGATTGATGAAAATATGAGCATATTTCAAATGGCGGAAGCAATTCCATCGAATTATATGCTTTATCTGGCGGGTATCAGTTTTGTATTGGTCATATTAAATTTCTTTGTTGTTGTGTTTGTGTTGGCTGGCTTAAGAGGGGTTCAACCCATGACTTACTTTAGAATGAAGGTAAAATTATTCCCCGCATATATTCTATTGATGATAATAAAGATAATCGTGATTGGTATTGGATTGATGTTGTTTATTATTCCGGGGCTTATTCTTCTTCTTGCCTTATACTTTATGGAATATTTGTTAATCGATAATGAGGTAAAAATCTTTGATACATTTAAAGCCAGCTGGGAAATGACTCGTGGATATCGCACCGGTATATTCTTTTTTGAACTCAATTTATTTGTTATTGGGATGTTTCTAAGCTTTCCTCAAAGCTTTTGGCCAGATACGATAATGACATATGCTATTATGATATTTATTAATGTTGCCTGGCTGCCTTTTTCCTGGAATGCACAGGGGTGGATCTATCAAATGATTTCGCAGAGATCATTTGAAAAATAACAAACAAGATCTTACACACAATAAACAAATGAATTTATTGTGTGGCATTTGGTTTTGTGGGCTCTGATATCACTTTTATTTTTTGCAATTTTACGTTATACTTAATCACTGAGGGAAACCTTAATTAGAACCCAATTCAAGGAGCAACCATGGATACATATGGCTGGTTGTCATTATTACCCCCACTCTTAGCTATCGGTTTGGCTATTAAATCACGTCAGGTGTTTTTATCTCTCGGTGCCGGTATTTGGTTTGGTTGGACGATCTTATCTTCGTGGAACCCCATTAAGGGTGCTGCCGGTATGTTAAATTCTATTGTTATGGTATTTCAAGATCCGGGCAATACTCGTGTGATTATTTTCTCTGCATTGGTCGGTTCACTTATTGCTTTAACTCAGCGATCCGGTGGAATAGATGGCTTTGTAGAGTATATTATTAACAAGAAATGGATCCGTTCACGTAAAGGTGCTAATTTTTTAGCGTGGTTTTTGGGAGTTGTGATTTTTATTGAGTCCAGTATTAAAATCCTGGTTGTTGGCTCTGTTTGTCGCCCGCTTTATGATAAGATGGGAATATCTCGTGAGAAATTATCTTATATTGCCGACTCTACATCAGCCCCGATCTGTATGTTGATCCCTTTGAATGCATGGGGGGCATTTACTATTGGATTATTGGCAACACAAGGTGTTGAAAATCCCACACAGGTATTAATCGGTTCTATACCCTTAAATTTTTATTCTATCATTGCTGTGTTAACAGTGTTGTTTTTTATACTCACCCCCTTTGATTTTGGTAAAATGAAAAAAGCCGAAAAACGCGTGCGCGAAGAAGGCAAGATTTTGCCGGACAATGCGACTCCGATGATGGATGAAAATCTAACCGGATTAAAACCAAAGGGTGGAATCAAGAAGTTGGCAAGAAATATGATTGTTCCCATTCTTGTAATGAGTATGTTTATGCCTATCGCTTTAGTGATTACGGGCCTGCAAAGTCTTTCGACAGCTGCTATGACTAAAATTACACTTGGGATGGCGTTAAAGGATGTTGGGCTTCTAGGTGTTCTTGCCGAGGGTTCTGGATCTACAGCCGTTTTCTGGTCCGTTATGCTGGCTATTGTTGTTGTTAGTCTTATGACTCGTTTTCAAAAAGCATTAAGTGGGAAAGAGATCATGGAGCTTATATTAAAAGGGGCCGGAGGTATGATTTCTTTGGCTTTGTTAATGATGTTAGCATTCTCACTGGGATCTACGTGTAAGGTTTTAGGTACCGGTGCTTTTGTGGCTCAGGGACTTTCAGGTACGCTTCCCGCGAGTTTGGTGCCACTCATTGTTTTTTTAGTTGCTGCATTTATTGCCTTTTCAACGGGCACAAGTTTTGGTACATTTGCACTGATGATTCCCTTGGCTGTTCCTTTGGCCTTGGACTTGGGTGTATCAATGCCTTTGGTAGTTTCTGCCGTATTGGGTGGGGGTGTTTTCGGTGACCACTGTTCACCGATATCGGACACTACCATTGTGGCGTCGATGGCCTCGGCTTGCGATCATATTGATCATGTGAACACGCAGTTACCCTATGCTTTGATCTCTGCGGGAATTGCATCAATAATATATTTAGTTGTAGGACTACTTACTGTATGACCCGAGATATTAGATACGAAATACAACCCTATGTAAAGATTTCCAGACCGGCAAACTTGCTTTTGGTTGCAATGGTGGTTTTAATTACCGCAACTTTATTTACACCTTTTCCCAATGTTTGGCGTGTGTTATTGTCCATAATGACGGTTGTATTTATAACCGCTGCCGGTAATACACTGAATGATCTTTGTGATATTGAAATAGATAAGATCAACAAACCCGAACGCCCACTGCCTTCCGGTAATTTGAGCGAAGAAAGCGCTAAAGGTTTTATGATCGCCATGTTTGTTTTGGGTAATCTTTCTGCTTTGGTTTTGGGTTTTTGGTCTCTGTTTATTTCACTTTTTGTTGCCACACCTCTTTTGATCTGGTATGCCTATCGTTTGCGTCACATTGCTTTGATTGGCAATGTTCTTGTCGCTTTTTTGTCAGCAATGACGTTTATTTTTGCGGCTCAAGCTTATGGAAGCATGAGCCTTGGATACATACCGGCTGTTTTTACTTTTATTATTTCCGTCGCACGCGAAGTGATAAAGGATCTTGAAGATGTTGAAGGCGATAGTGCGAATGATAGTAAAACCTTACCTGTCATCATTGGTGAAACTCCAACACGTATTCTTGCTGCAGTAATTGCTATTTTTATTCTACCAATTTTACCTTTTCCTTTTATTACGGGAATGTATGGAAAATGGACGATCATTGTAGGTTTGATTGGTGTAGTTTTACCTCTAATGGCTGTTATTGTTCAATTAACGCAAATAAAACGAGAAATAGATTATCACCAAATTGCTTTTATTTTAAAGATTATTATGTTTATCGGGCTTTTTGCTATATTTCTGGGAAGATTCTGATGAGTAAGAGATAGGTGGTAAAGAGCAGGTAAACCAGTGAAAAGGTTTGATAAAAAAACATAAATGCGGGTCTGAATGTCCGCATTTCTTATATCAAGAATTGTAATTTGTTCATAAATAATTTCGATAATTATTTATTTTTCGTCTGTCTATCCCTATATTCACAACGAAATGAATTTAATTTTACTAATCAAATGAAAGGATGTAAGTAAAATGATCAAAGCAAGTGTAATTCTTCATTACTGTAAAGACAAAGAATTCAGTGAAGAACACCTAAAAGCTCAGGTTGATGGTTTAGCCGGTCAAACCTGTGGCGATATTGAAACTATCGTAATTTCATGTGATCCTAAAGAAGCTGTAGAAAAATTTGCCGCTCTTGAACCAAAAACTGTTGAAAGTAAACATGATTATGCTGTAGATATGAACGCAGCATTGTCTCTTGCAACAGCGGAATGGATCCTTTTGATAGATAATCGTGATAATCCTGTTATGATGAAAAAAGCAGCAATTGATGGTTTCCTGCTTGGAGTGGAACGTCAAGAAGATGCCGGTCTTTTTTATACATCATATGAACTTGAAGATGGCGGCGAAGTAAAAGAAATTCATCTTCTAGATCATCATATTGGTCGTGTTCGTGATAACCAAGATTACGGAAAAGTATTTTTTGTTAAAAAAGCCGCTCTGGAAGCGATTGGCGGTTTTGACGAATCTGTAAAATATAATCAACTATATGATATGAGACTTAAGGTCTCAGAAAAAAACAAATTGTATCGTATTGCCAACCGTTACAGCGGTTCTTTTTACAAAGTTGTTGCCGCAGGCAAGAAAGCGGATGTATTTGATTATTTGAAAGCAGGAAAAGACATTCAGCTTGAAGCTGAAAAAGTCGTGACAGAACACTTAAAACGCATTGGTGCTTATATGGCTCCCGGTGTTTTAATGCCTCGCAAAGAAGAACATGAAGATGTATCTACTTTAAAAGCAACGGTGATCATTCCTGTTGGTAATCGTCCTGAATTTATCGGTTCTGCGATCGAAAGTGTACAGCGCCAAACCGTTCAAGACATTGAAGTTCTTGTCATGGTAAACGGTGGTGATGATGATCCTACTTCAGATGTTGTTCGTCAATATATGGAAGGTGGCGATAAATTTGATGCTGCTAAACCTGATGTTCGTTTGGTTGTGCTTGATATTAATTCTATTGGTATGTGCTTGAACCTCGGTTCAAAAATGGCTCGCGGTAAATATTATGTACAGTTGGATTCGGACGATCAATTGATAGAAGATGCTGTAGAAAAAGTATTGGCTGTTTACGAAAGTGATCCTGAGATTGGTATGGTTATCGGATCTTATGAAGTTTGGGAAAAACATGCAGATGGCTCTATCACTCGCGTAGATGATATTCCGGTTGTAACACATGACGAATGGACAGACGACAATGGCCGTAATAACCTACTTCGTATCAACGGTGCCGGCGCTCCTCGCACAGCTCGTATTGAAGTGATCAAGAATGCCGGTTATTTCAGTATCAATGATGATCCTTATGCACGTAACTATGGTGAAGATTACGAATTGGTTGGTAAAATCGCCGACATGTATAAAATCGGTCGTGTTTGGGATCCTATTTACAAAGTTGTTCGTCATGCCGGTGGTACAGACCATAGCATCGACCAGAACACGGTAGATCGTAATGACAATGCTAAAGATTGGGTTCGTATGGAAGCTATCTTGCGTCGTCAGAAATTTAATGCCAATCGGTAATCGGTGATCGGTAATCGGTAGCCTGTAATCAGTGATTGGAAAATATATCGCAGGGGCTCGACACCTGTCCATCGTAGCTTTAGCGAAGATGGATGTCGAGCCCTTTTTTTGTTTTTCAATTAACTACATTGGGCGATTCGTGAATCGCCAGTACAGATTCAGGATTTGAAGATTAAATGTGTTATCAATTGCCCCTAGCTTTAGCTGGGGGAAAGAGAATCCCATGAACGCGGGCTTTAGTCCGGAAATTATTACACCAATTTTATTCTGGACTAAAGTCCGAATGAGAGAAATCGCAACCACGGGCTGAAGCTCATGGAAATTAATGTTACGGAGAGCTATTAAATCTCAGAATAAATCTTTTTTTTATAAATATTGCAGTAAATTATTATGCTCGTTAAATCGAAAGGGCTAATGATGAATAAGAAAATACTATTATTGATTTTACTGCTTTGTGTAACATTTGTTTTTGCAGCTGAGTATTCGGTTGAATTTTCATTATTATCTGGAGTACAAAGAATGCGATCAGATAATTTAGCTTTTAATTTTCATGATTATCATGAAGGAGCCGAACCTGAATTATTGAATCATAATAAATTGTTTTTCAAACCCGGTGTTGCAATATTTTATAAAAGTACTGGTTTGTATATTAGCACATCGAATCCTTTGGGACATTATTACTTTAATAGATATTGGATGTTTTCGGGTGGTTTAAAACAAAGTTTTAGTATTTCGGAAAAATCATCACTTGGTATTCATGTTGGTAGCACTTGGCATAGTGTTGATGCAGCAATACACTCTTTTTTAGAATTTTTTACTAGTGTTAAATATACCTCCTTGCCGGGATTGGATGTGGGAATTGAATATAAACACAAAGTTCTTGAAAGTGTAAGTATAGTTTTAGGTATTAATTATAATTACAACAAGCAATACTCAACGATTGGTGGGCCAATATATATTGAGGATCCTCAGTTCTATTTTCAAACCATATCACTTAATGCGGGTATAAGTTACACACTGTTTTAAATTAATCTGTTCAATAGCCTTGGGTAATTAGAAGCGAGAACCCTTACTACATCCGTCGATCGACGAACGCAGTAGGTCAGGTAGGTCATTTACCGGCGTAAGGAACGGTCTAGACCGTTCCCTACAAATATTAGATTCTGAATCAAAATAGGATGACGGATAATAGCATACTAGTTAACCAGATCTTATCCCGTATATCCCCTAATCCCGTCTAAATAAATATCCCGTCTAAATCTCAATTGACAAATTGCATTTATACTGAAATCATTGTACCTTTACGGGATATTTTTAGGTAAATAAACGATAATGGAGATAAAATGTCAAAAACACTACTGATCGGTATCGACGGAGGAGCATCAAAGGTAAGCGGATGGACAACCGTCATTAACGAAGACAATACATTTAATTTGGGTGAACTTAATGTGGTTAAAGAGTATCGCCATTATAAAGAGCACATGCCTTCATTTAAACCTGTAAATATTTTGGTTCAATTGGGTGAAATGAATGAAAACGATATTGATCTTACTCCGGAAGAACAATTACACGGAAAATCATATATGTATGCCACAGCTGATGTTATCATTGAGTTGGCGGAAAAAGTTGGTGCAGACAGAGTGATGGTAGGTATTGGTATGCCGGGTTTGAAATCTGCTGATAAGCGCGGTATCGTTGCTTTGGCAAATGGCCCGCGTATGCCGGAATACTGTAAAATCGTTGAAGCTCGTGTAGAAGAAGCTGGGATTAAAATGGAAAAACCAATTCATCATCTAGGATCTGATGCGGATTATTGTGGGATTGGTGAGGAATACAGTTCAAACGGTTTATTTTCAAATGCGGAAAATTCATATTATTTAGGTGGTGGCACCGGCGTTGCGGATGCTATGAAGCTTAAGGGTGAATTGTTACCTTTTGACAATGCAAAAACTTGGATCGCAAAAGCATGGGAAATGAAAAACAGTGAAGGTAAATCAATGGAACGCTTTGCTTCTTCAAGCGGTATCCAAGCGATCTATTCTGAATTTTCGGGAGTTAGTGTAGCCGAACTTAATGCTACAGATATATATCCTCCTCAGATCATGGCCTTATTTGATGAAGATGCCAATGCAAAAAGAACCTTTAATGATGTTGCATACAATATTGCAAAATTGCTCTTTGAACGCATTGTAACCATTTACAGCGGTTGGCATCACTTTTTTGAATTTGTAAATTCAAACCGTGCTGATTTGAGTGAAAAACATTCTTACAGAAACACACTGCTTGATAGTATTATCATCGGTCAAAGACTAGGTGATCTTCTTGAGGCATCTAAAGGAAAAGGCGTTTTCTTTGAACCTTGTATGGAGTTTTTAACAAAGTTTATTGTGGAATCTCCTTATCTTGATGCAAAATTTAAGAATCATTATTTGAAAGATGAAAAATTCAATGAAGATCTTATTTTGACTTCAAATCTTCGTGAAGCTCCGGCTATCGGCGCAGGTGTTGATGCCTATTTAACCTATCAGGGAGAATAAACCATCAGCGAGCAATTAATTAAATTATCCTTCAAGGGAAACCGGAAGGAGTATTATAAAAACCCATTGAATTTTCCTGTGGTTAAAGGCGATTATCTTATCGTTGAAACCGACAAAGGTTATGATATGGGGGAAGTTACGGCTGTAACGGATACATTTGAACCGAAAATCAATATATCACAATTTGAGATCATTCGCAAAGCGGTCAGAAACGATTTTAATATTCTTGAAAAAAATCGAGAGGATGAAAAACGTATTCTTGCCGAAAGTAAGACTAAAATCAAAGAATTGGGACTGGTTATGAAACTAATGGATGTTGAATACCAGTTAGATAAAAAGAAATTATCTTTTTATTATACCGCCGAAGAACGAGTTGATTTTAGAGAGTTGGTTCGAATCCTGGCAGGTATGTTCAGGACAAGAATCGAAATGCGTCAGATTGGCGTCCGCGATGAAACAAAGCGTCTTTGCGGGGTCGGATCCTGTGGTATGCCTTTATGTTGTGGTGCATTTCTTGAAAATTTTGACCCTGTGAGTACGCAAGTAGCCAAAGATCAAAGTTTACCGATGAATCCGGTAAAGCTGAGTGGTCAATGCGGAAAGCTTAAATGTTGCTTGCTTTACGAACATGGTTTTTATGTTGATGAATTACAAAAACACCCGCCGGTTGGTGAACCCTTGATCAAGGATAAACGAAAAGGTTATATCCAGAAGGTTGATATTTTTACCGGTATTGTGACGTGTGATTTCGAAGATGATACCAGAGAATTCATTCCTTTGGATGAGCTAAAAATATACTTGGCAGAAGCTCAGAAAAAAGGATTAAAGAAATTGACAAATGTGCTGAATGATCTAATGCATCATGAAGCACATGAAATGAAGAAAATTGAAGATAAGTAAGGAAAATATAAAAAAATATAGATTTAAGAACGGAGCCAAAAAGGCTCCGTTTCTTTTTTCTTTTTACTTTCGTCTTTATTCTTTAATTTAATTCATGTTAAGCATTGGACTAAGCGGCGGATTGGGATCGGGAAAATCTTTTGCGACGAAGATCTTTTATGAGCAGGGCGCAAACATCCTGAATGCCGATGATATAGCTAAAAATCTTATTCGAGTAAAACCTGAATTGATAGACCAAATTAAACATGAATTTGGTGATGATTGTTATCTGGATGGTGAACTGCAAAATACTATTCTTGCCGAGCGAGCATTTAAGTCCCCGGAATCTCTTTCAAGACTAAATGCGATTTCTCATCCTGCATTAAGAAAGCATTTAGAAAAATATATCCAAGCTTTTAAACCGGTGCCCGGGGTTTTAATAATTGAGGTTGCAATTTTATATGAAGCCGGGTTTGAAGATATATTTGATAAAATATTATTGGTTACGGCTGATGAAAACGTACGATTACAGCGAGCTCTGGCAAGAGGTAAGATCAGCGAGAAAAGCATTCGGGAACGCATGGCACTACAGATGCCCGAATATGAAAAGCGAAAGATCGCAGATTATATCATAGAGAATAATGGGGATGAAGACGAATTAAGAGAGAAGTGCCTGGAGGTCTGGAAAGTTTTTAAATAACAATTAATACAAAAATTGTACCGAAGCAAAGTATTGCGTCGGTACAATGCTATATGTATTTAATTATGTTTTTTCAGCATTTTTGCCAAAAACAAAGATCAGGGCAAGTACAGCCAATACGCCAATGACTAATGAAAAATACACAGGTAAACCAAGTGCCGAGGGGATAAGACAACCTAAAATGCTGATACCTGCGACGGGAAGAGCATAACCAAGTTGAGTATTAACATGTGCAATATGATCGCATCCGGCTCCCATAGATGAGAGAATGGTTGTATCTGAAATGGGCGAACAATGGTCGCCAAAAATAGCTCCTGTTAAAACAGCTCCAATATTCATGTATAAAAATGCGGGTTCCGGTGAAACGGCATAGGCTAGAGGAATGGCTAAAGGCATAAGAATTCCCATAGTGCCATATGAGGTTCCTGTTGCAAAAGAGATCAAGGCACCTAGTATAAATATTATTGTTGATAGCAAAAATGGCGGTATTTGTCCCGAAATAACCCCCACCAAAAAATCAGCGGTACCAAGTTTTCCGATTACTCCACTAAGTGACCAAGCGAGGATGAGGATGGTTACTGTAATGACCATAGTACCGGCACCCTTAATCCAGGTGTTTACGGCATCTTTGAGAGAGTAAATCTTTTGTTTCCATCCCATGAATATAGCTATAAGTGACGCAAGTACCGCTGCTTGTGTTAAGGCAATACTGGCATTGGATTCTGCAAAACACTCACGAAGAAAGGCAAAGGAAAACCCAGATTGCAGAATTGCAATTTGTTGAAGGCTATCACCGGTCATTATATTTTGATAGCCATTATAGAATAATGCGGCAAAAGCCCCGATGATAAGTGTAAGGACAGGTACAAGAGCGTTGGATATTTTTAAATTGTTTTTGTCGGCGACCTCTAGCTTTTCAGTGTCTACGGCAGACATGACATTGGCATCATCAGCGTGGACTTTTCCTTCAAGACGTGCCCGTTGCTCTGCTTTAAGCATGGGACCAAAATCTCTTCGTGATTTTGCTGAGATAAATATAAATACAAGGATCAATAGGGAATAATAACGATAGGGAATGGTATTGATGAAAACCGAATAAGCATTCGCTTCTATACCCAACGCCATATAACCTTGTTTGATTAAACCCAGTTCATATCCGATCCAAGTTGAGATCAGGGCGATATCGGCAATGGGTGCGGCAGTGGAATCAATAATAAATGCCAGTTTTTCGCGAGAGACTTTCATCTTGTCAGTCACGGGACGCATAATGGGACCAACCGTAAGCAGGTTTGCATAATCGTCAAAGAAAATAAATATACCCATTAGCCAAGTATAGATCTGAGCCGAAGCGGCAGATTTTGCAGATTTAGATAATTTTTCAGCAATGGCACGAGTGCCGCCCATAACTGCAACTAAAGCGATCAATCCACCAATGGTAAAGGTTTGCACAACAATACCTGCATTCCAGGAGTCCGAAAGGGCTACAACAAATTCTTGTGTCATCAAAACAAATCCACGGATGATTGCAGTCAGCTTTGGACCTGTTTGGAGTACAATCATATAGGCACCGGAAAAAATCCCAATAAAAAGTGAAACAACTACATTTCGTGTAACAAAAGCCAGGGTAATGGCGATAAGAGGAGGCATAATGCTCCATAATTGCCAGCCATCGCTGTAATGAGGTGCCAAGATTGGCATGAGAATTAGAAATAGGAGCAGAATGATCAAGGTCAGGATTCGTTTCATATTATTTTACCAGTATGAGTTTTTGAGTATCCTTTAAATTGCCATTTACAGAAAGTGAACATATATAAATTCCGGCAGGGAATAATGAGGCATCCCAAATTATTTCATGTTTGCCTTTTTCGACATAGCCATTGAATACTTTATTGACCAGTTTTCCATGTATGTTATATATGTTGATAACAGAGTAACCCCTTTCTTCATACTCCATACATAATTTTGTTGATGGATTAAAAGGATTGGGATAAGCCTGTATCATATCAAAGTTTTCCGGTGTGCTGCTTTCAAGTGAGGTTAATACCTTAGGTCGTGTAACTTGGATGTCATCAATCGTTATATAGCCATCGGATTGATCATAAAAAAATCCAAGATATACATTTTGATTTTTATAGGGTCTTAGAGAATAGCTATATTCGTTCCAGTTTGAATTGGTTGGGGAAATTGTACCTAGTAAATGTGAAAATGAAGAACGGTTAGTGTCTGTAGTGGAAAGATAAATCGAGCATTGTCTTCCCGAATTAAGCATATATGCCCACATGCTTAGCATAGAATTGTTGTGGTTTGGAACTTGAAATTTAGGTGAGATCACCCATTGTTCATTTCCGTCAAATCCATAGGACATTTCACCGCTTCTTGCAAGATCGTAGCCACTTTGATCGGCATAAAATCCTCCACCATCATATATCCAGCCGGCCTCCAATCCCTCAAATCCTGTATGGAGATAACGAGTTAGATCGTCGTTGTTTGCTTGGATATTAAAAATACCTGCTTGATAATCAGAAAAATCATAACCGCTGGTTGCCTGGAGATATGATAAAGAAAACCACCCGTTATAAGCGCCGCCCCAACCCCAATTGACATGATATTTAGTTCCACTGTCGGTATTGTAACCATCAAGTATGAAGGCATGTCCACCATCACCTTGACCTCTATAAGGTATGGGCCTTCCCGCATTGAGTTCTGATTTAAGCAGAGCATCCCATTCACTGCTTGTATAGTTGACCTTTTCTTTTAATTCCATGGATGGCGAATAATCAAAATGTGATTTTAATGCGAACATCATATCTTCATAGGCCGAGGAAGAAGCGCCCGGTTGGAACTCCATTTCTACAGACGTTGCGCATTGTAGCAAGAATTTAGAAACATCTTCTTTTTGATCCATAGGAACGGTTAAATATCCATATTCATCACAAAGTGAATCGGGCATATTATCATAATCATATTCTGAAGTATCGTAATCTGCAAACATATGTGTGTTGGTTGTTTCACTATAATACCAACGTTTACCATACCCTCGACTGGGATGTTGGTAATAATTCATGATCTGCCCCATGACAACAGCAACACAACCGACTAAGGCTTTTTCATCAGAGTGCCCCGGGAGTACAAAATTGGGAAACTTTGAGTTATAATGAGGTGATTGATTCCAAAAAGATGTGATTAGCGGGCTTACATCTGCATGAACATTGGTTTTTTGGAGTGAGGGATTTTCGCTATAGTTCCAGTCGCTGTGAGTATTGGTATATGAATCAGATACATGATCCATTTGAAGATTATAATACTTGCATTGTTCTTGAAAAGCCGGGTTTTCGCCTTTGGCGGCATTCTTGAGAGAGTAAGCAAGAATAGCGGGAAAACGATCATCGTTTGAAGTTAATACAAACCCTTTGTTTTTGAAATGTGTTAACAAGAGACCATCTCCGATCTTCTCACTAGAAGAGATGATCTTGTTTGGGAAATGATATTTTATCAATGAATGTAGTTGTTCTCGATCAACAGTTTTGGCAAATAAAAGAGATGTAATGCCAAGCAGACATAGGATAATGTAAATTTTTTTCATATTTAGACCTCGTTTCAGGTTAAATAAGTTAAGTCGAATATAAAATGTATACAATTGAAAATTGTTTTTGTTTTAAATTTTATATACTAAGAATGATTATTTCGGTAACCATAATTATTGTTTTTTGCATTAGATATTATGTGGATAATACTCTGCTTTAAACGTGTTGTGCATAAAAATTTGCACATTTACAGCTTAAATTCAAGGCTATTGACAAGATTTTGATTATATTTTTTCATGTACAAACACATCAAATGTAAAACTGCATTGAACAAACTTAACAGTCGATACTTGCCGTATCACTGGGATTTAAATGTTTATCGTGGTTGCTCACATCATTGTCAGTATTGTTATGCATTGTATTCGCATAATTATCTTAATGACAGTGATTTTTTTGGGGATATTTATATTAAGGAAAATATTGCCGATGCCTTGGAGCAACAGCTGAAAAAGAAAAGTTGGAAACATGAG
Source organism: bacterium (assembly GCA_963676395.1). Lineage (GTDB taxonomy): Bacteria > Fidelibacterota > Fidelibacteria > Fidelibacterales > Fidelibacteraceae > M50B103. The sequence continues at coordinate 1,246,067 of OY781066.1, forward strand.
GTTATTAATTTAGGAGGTGTTACAGATTCTTATCAGGCAATTGAAAAGAATGAAGAGCTGCTTCCGGACATATTGAAATTGTTGATTAAATATCGTACTCCTGTATCGCTAACAACAAAATCTAACTTGTTGTTAAGAGATAAAGATCTGTATTTGGAACTCGCAGACGTAGCTGGTGCAAGTGTTGGGATATCGGTGACTACATTTGACGAAGAACTTCGCAAGAAAATTGAACCGGGTGCAATGTCAACATTAGATCGCTTTAAAATTTTATCAGAGTTCAACGGAACAGCGGTACGTACGGGTATTCTTGCAATGCCAATCTTGCCTTATTTGACGGATTCTAAAGAAAACCTTGAAAGGATGTTTTTGCTGACACAAGAATTTGGCGGTTCGTTCGTTATCCCGGGTATTTTAAATTTACGTGGTCCAACGCGAGGACATTTTTTAAATTTCATTAGAAGTACATTTCCGGAGTTTTATCAGCTCTATGTGGCCTATTATACAGGGAAGGGTGACAAGAAAGCCTATCGTGAGAAATTATACGCAAACTTGTCTCAGTTAAGAAAAAAATATAAGTTAACATCTAAACCGTGGAAACTGGCGGCCGAACCGGCTCAGATGGAGCTGTTTTAAATTGAGGTAATGATGAAAAAAAGATGTGATTGGTGTGGAAATGATCCTTTATATATTCAATATCATGATAAAGAGTGGGGTTTGCCTTTGCATGATGATCGTCTATTGTTTGAGTTTTTGATCCTCGAAGGTGCTCAGGCGGGTTTAAGCTGGATCACGATTCTTAAAAAAAGAGATAATTATCGAAAAGCATTTGATTTTTTTGATTGTGAAAAAATTGCAGCTTATACTGAAAAGGATGTAGAGCGCCTGATGCAAAATTCGGGTATTGTGCGAAATCGTTTGAAAATAAATTCCACTATTAGAAATGCCCGAGTAGCAATCAAGATCAAGGAAGAGTTTGGATCCTTAGATAATTATTTTTGGACTTTTGTAAATCATGCACCTATTCAAAACAGTTTTATAAGCATGGTCGAAATGCCTGTTAGTACAGGACTTTCAGAAATTATTAGTAAAGATCTGAAAAAGCGTGGAATGAATTTTGTGGGTCCGACTATCATTTATTCTTTTATGCAAGCGATTGGTATGGTAAATGACCATATTGTTGATTGCTTTCGATTTGAAGAAGTTGGTAAATGATAACATTGTTATCTCAACATGATACCGACATTTGAGATGAAAAATCTTATTCAATAATTTTAGATTTTAATCGAAACTAACTTGGGTCATTGATTGCCAAGCCAATATTTTTCGAACTTTACTTTTTGCTTTTGCCTTGATATGTTTATATTCATCCGTAATGTTTAATTAAATGGAGGGAAAACATGAAAAACACATTACGTACTCTAATTTCATTAACAATCTTGCTAAGTGCTTTTTCTTTTGGGGAAGAAGGAGAGTTTGTAAAAACCGGTGTTAATGTGGGCCCTTTGCCTTCAGTTGCTTTTAGCTCTGATACGGGCTTTCAATATGGTTTGTTGGCAAATATCTTTTTCTATGGCGATGGCGAGATATATCCGGACTATTACCATAACTTATATGTCGAGTGGAATCGCACGACTAAAGGTGCCGGTCTGGCACAGGTTACCTATGATTCAAAATATTTGATCCCCGGTGTTCGTGTAACTGCAGATCTCAGTTATATTGAAAAAAATGCATGGGGATTTTATGGGTTTAACGGTGCGGAATCTCAATATAATGACAGCTGGGTTGACGCCGCTGCTGTTGATTATAAAAACACACTATATTATGCCATGAAACGAAACAATCTTCGTATAACTGCCAATTTTCAGGGGAATATTACAGATGAAAAATTTCGTTGGTTTGGTGGATTGGGTTACTTGAATTTTGATGTTGCGTCAGCATCCACGACCAATGCTTGGGATACAACCAAATATGCAAGCTATTCAACACTGTATGATGATTTTGTCGAATGGGGCGTTATCGACTCTTTGGAAATGGATGGCGGTCCGGCAACCTATGTTAAAGCGGGCATCGTTTATGATACGCGTGATAACGAAGCTTGCCCAATGAGTGGAATTTGGGAAGAAGTGATTTTGACCTATGCTCCTACTGTTGCCGGTTTAAATGAAAGCGGTTGGTTGCAGTTAGCTGCTATCCATCGTCAGTATTTAACGCTTGTGCCGGATAAATTGTCGTTGACATATCGTTTGGGGTATCAGGGTATTATTGCAGGTAAGCAACCCTTTTATCTTCAGGGCAATATGCCGGACTCAAGAAACAATCGCGACGGTCTCGGCGGAAGTAAAAATGTTCGAGGTATCATGGGGTCTCGCTTGGTTGGTGATGGTTATGTTTATGCAAACCTGGAAGCTCGCTTGAAAATTGTAAGATTCAATTGGATCGGTCAAAGCTGGTACTTTGGTATTAATCCTTTCCTTGATGCGGGAATGGTCGTTCAACCTTATGAATATGATAAGACAGGTATTCCTTCGGACGAAATTGATAATTATCTGACAGGAAATAATGAAACCATTCACTTGTCATATGGCTTGGGTATTAAACTGGCCATGAATGAAAATATGATTCTTTCCGTTGATTATGGGTTTGCGGGAAGCCCCAATGACGGTAGTACGGGGCTTTATATTGGTCTCGGTTATCTCTATTAGACTATCATGAAATATTTATTTATAGCGATGGGCGGTGCTGTAGGTGCCGTCCTTCGTTTTTCAGTCTCAGCTTTACTTAACCAAGTTGCAACGTCCAGCTTTCCATGGGGAACGTTGAGCGTAAATCTTATAGGTTCTTTTGTGTTAGCCTTACTGGTTTCTGTGACGGGCGGAGAACAAAATGCATGGTATTTTTTTCTTGCGGTTGGGGTGCTGGGAGCGTTTACAACTTTTTCAACCTTTAGTGTTGAAACCTTTAATCTTATAAATACTGCAGGGTTGGGTATGGGCATCCTGAATATGGTCGCAAATCTTGTTGGGGGATTGGGACTGGCTCTAAGTGGATATTTGATTGGGAATCTGATAAAATAATTTAACAACTTTGGACTTTACCCCAAGTTTGTTGATATAAGCTTAAAAATATTATTTACTACTATTGCTTTCAGCTGAAAATTGTCATAATTTAATTGTGCTAATTATAAAATAAGCAGTAGCAATATTTGGGCCACTACCGGAGGACAAACGGGGTGGCGCGTTTTACATTAAGGGAAATTTAAGGAGTGGTACAATGGCAAAATACCGCATTGGATGGATGCCTGGAGATGGTGTTGGCAATGAAGTTATGGAAGCAGCCAAGATTGTTTTAGACAAGCTTGAACTCGACGCAGAGTTTGTTCATGGTGATATCGGTTGGGAATACTGGAAAAGCGAAGGTGACGCGCTTCCCCAAAGAACTATCGATATGCTTAAGACAGTAGATTGTGCACTTTTTGGTGCTATTACCTCAAAACCCAAAGAAGAAGCAGAGAAAGAGCTGAAACCCGAATTGCGTGGTAAAGGCTTGGTTTATTTTTCTCCCATTGTACGTCTTCGTCAGCTTTTTAAACTGCATACCAATATGCGTCCCTGTAAAGCTTACAAAGGAAACCCCTTGAACTATAAAGATGATATTGACATCACAATATTTCGTGAAAACACCGAAGGTATGTATGGTGGTGTGGAATTTCACCCTCTTCCTCAGGAAATCTATGATGTCTTAGATAAAAATCATCCTAAGATGAAAAAATTCAAGGATGCCGGTCTGGAAAATATAGCCCTCTCTACTCGTGTGATGACTCGCCAAGGTTGCGAGAGTATTGTTCGTAACGCCTTTGAATTTGCTAAAGAATATGGCAAGAAAGCCGTGACTGTTTGTGATAAACCAAATGTATTACGTGAAACCGGTGGTTTAATGATCCGTACAGCGCGTGAAGTTGCAAAAGACTATCCGGGCATTGAACTATGGGAAACGAACATCGATGCTCAATGTATGTGGTTGGTTAAAAATCCCGCAAATTACGAAGTGATCGCGGCCGAAAATATGTTTGGTGATATTTTGTCTGACCTTTCTGCGCAGTTGGTTGGTGGGCTTGGTTTTGCGTGTGCTGCCAATATTGGTGACGATCTTGCCGTGTTTGAACCTACACATGGTTCTGCTCCCAAGTATTATGGCCAATATAAAGTTAATCCAACGGCAATGATCTTGACCGTGAAAATGATGTTGGATTGGTTGGGTGAAAAGGATATGGCCGATAAGCTTGAAAAAGCGGTGGCTGATGTGATCGAAGAAGGCAAGGTTCGCACCTATGATCTGGGTGGAACAAATACTTCGCTTGAAGTTGCTGAAGCCGTTGCAGCAAAATTATAGATTTTATTCGATAGCCTTGGGTTTTAGCTCAAGGCTATTCTGTTTTATTTAAAATATTAATAATAGTTTGGTATATGCTCATTAGTCTTTTTTATATTATATCAATATTTAAATAGAGGATGCCTTATTAATATCACAGTTATTAGCGGAAGCCCACAAGGAAAGTATAGTATTACTTTGCAGTCTTTAGAATACATTAGAGAATTTGACAAGAGTGATAATAATTATGAAATCCATCATGTAAGTAAAAAGATCATGATGTTAGAAAAAGATGAAGCAAGGTTTCAAGAAGTTTTTGATTCTATGGTTCGAGCCGATATGATATACTGGGTATATCCTGTGTATTCTTCTTTTGTACCATATCAATTGTTGCGTTTTATCGAAATGGTTTATCAACATCCTGAGCTTGATAAGTTAAAGGGTAAGTATTCTTCCCAAATTGTAACCTCCATGAATTTCTATGATTATATTCCCAATATTTATATGCGACAGGTCTGTGAGGATTGGGGTATGAATGTCATTCCCGGTCATTTTGCAAATATGACAGACATGGTATTTAAACATGGTCAAAACAGCTTGGATGTTTTTGCAAAAGAGATTCAATATCATGTTGAAAGTAATTTTAAATCTGTAAGGGATTATGCCCCTACCGTGTATGAGTCCAAAACATATATTCCCGAAGAGATCACAGCGTGTGATCACAATTCAAATTATAAGATATCTTTAATCACGAACAATTTAGATCCTGAGTCAAATCTTGGGAAGATGATAGATGTTTTTATAAAGATGACTCCCAATCCGGTCACAGTGCTGAATTTACATGAGCTTGATATTAAAACTGGATGTTTGGGGTGTTTGCATTGTACGATGCAGGAAGGGTGTTCGATAAAGGATGATCATCGAAAGATATTTGATGAGCATATTTGGGGTTCCGATTGTGTGATCTATGCTGTTGAGATAGAGAATCATGCTCCTAAAAGCATTTGGAAAAAATTCGAAGATCGACATTTTAGTAATGGACATAGGGTTAGTGTTGATGTAAAGCCGGTTGGATTTCTTTTTTCCGGTCCGATCAGCCAGGAAAGTAATTTAAGGGAAATGTATGAAGCTCGAGGAGATGTAGGGCATTCGTTTCAATTAGATTCCGTCAGTGATGAAGGTGATAGTGAACTTATCACAGAATCAATTAAAACACTTAGCAAAAAGATGATGTGGGCCTTAGAGAATAAGGCATCTCGCCCTCAAACATTTTGGGGTATAGCCGGTATTAAGATATTTAGGGATATGATCTATACAATGAAGGGTTTAATGCGAGATGATCATAAATATTATAAGAAAAATAAATTATATGATTTTCCTCAGAATAAAAAAGGGATGATCATCTTTTCGTATATTCTCGGTTCTTTTATGTCTATTAAAAGAATTAAGAAGAAAATTTTACCCAAATTGAGCAGTTCAAGAATTAAGATATATCAGCGCGTGATCGGAATGAAGAAGAGCTCACAGCTTAAGGGGCGAGAGTTAGAGATAGGAATGTAGTGGCGCGGTGCGGTATAATATATAACAAGGTGGCTTAAGAGCCGCTCGTATACGATTAAACAACAATAATAGCCTATGGTGAAGCGGGGAAGCCGAAGGTTATTGGTGTTACCTCAATATTTTAAATAACTAACACATGTTGCTTCGTAAATTGTGATATTTAAACAGAGGGTCACAAAATATTAAAAATATTAATAAAAGCGCTTGATATAATTAATATAATTAAATATAATTGGCTTGGAGGAAAAAATAATGAATGAATGGAAAAAACTGACAGAGATGACTGAAGGGAAAGAATTAAAAGTACTGAAGGTGGAAGAGCCTGAAAGCGGTATTCGAATTGAAGGTGAATTTAAGCTACCGCCTTTAGCAAGATTGAGCGCTGAAGACCAATTGTTTGTTGCCGTCTTTTTAAAAGCTCACGGTTCCATCAAACAAATGGAAAAGGTATTTGGAATATCATATCCAACGGTGAAGAATCGACTGAATAAAATCGTATCTAAGTTGGATATTGTAAATATAGATGTAAGCATTGAAGAAGCGAATGACAGAGAGGGCTCACGCTTAAGCATTCTTGAAAAATTGGAAAAAGGTGAAATAAGCATGGATGACGCCCTGAAAGGATTGAAGTAATATGGGGATTCGTATTGTTTCAAAAGGTCCGAAGCAATCTTTTCGTTTAAGCTTACCGGGAATACTGATTCTATTAATTTTGTTGCTGTTTTTGCCGTTGATTTTATTGCTAATAATATTCACGGCAATAGGGTTGTTTATTTGGAATTTAGTGCCCGGACAACACTTACAGGCACGCGCATACACGAAAATAGTACTTGCTGTTCCCACAATATTTTTTGCCATGCGTGGTCTTACGGTTGATGTTGAATCTGAAGATCTTGATATAAAAATAAACTTTTAGGAGATATAAAAATGAACGAAGAAAGATTAAAAGTATTGAATATGATCGCAGAGGGAAAGATCTCTGTCGAAGAAGGGGGTAAACTTCTTGATGCCTTGGATAAAAATGAAGCTAAAACAGACACAAGCGAAGATTTGATCGAAACCGTAAAAAAGGCGGGAATTAATTATCTTTATGTCGATATCAATCCTAAGAATGAAAGTGCTAAAGAAAAAGTTCATGTCAAGGTTCCTTTGGCTCTGGTTAGAGCCGGCGTAAATATTGCTTCTATGCTGCCGGGTGATGTTCAGGAAAAAGTAAATTCTGCCATGGATGAAAAAGGTATGAGCTTTGACCTATCGTCTATTAAGCCGGAGAATATTGAAGAACTGATTCAGGCCCTTGAAGAGATGGAAGTGAATATCGATTCCGAAGATCATGCGGTTAGGGTTTATTGCGCGTAAGCAGATGACCGAAATAGATTCTTTTGATAGCCTTGGTTTAAACCCAAGGCTGTTCATATTTATTAAAACAATTCCCCTTGTAATTCAATCTCTCTATAAAACTCCATTTTTGTTGCCAATCTCAATTCTTTACATTTCATTTGATATACATCGTAGAGTTTTTTGGCGTTGGGAGAGGAACATCCGTATTCGTTAGCGAATTCTTGAATATACTTTTCTTTTACTCCGGGAAAGTGCTTATCCAATTGCTCGTAGTACCACTCTCGCTGTCCTTGTCGCTGTGTCATGCCGGGCCACATAAGCACATAATTGGCTCCGGATTCTTTTGCCTTATGGATCAATGATACAATATTATCCAATGAATCCGTTAGAAAGGGCAAGACAGGCGAGATCAGTACACCGCAATAAATACCCTTTTGCGAAAGTTGATGAATGGCTTTGAACCTATCGGATGATTTGGGTGCGGAAGGTTCAATTTTCTTGCTTAATTCATCATTCGATGTGGTGATCGTAATGGAAACAGCCGCATAGATTTTTGAGATGTCTTTCAGGAGGTCAATATCACGAGTAACGAGATCGCTCTTGGTAATAATATGTACCGGAAATTGAAATCGTTTAAGCTGTTCGAGAGCTTGTCGTGTTAATTTTAATTCTTTTTCAACCGGCATATAGGGGTCATTCATGCTACCGGTGCCAACGGTTCCTTTCTTTCGTTTGGAAGGCAGTTCTTTTTTGAGCAGATCAATGGCATTTTCTTTTACGCGGATATCTCTAAGGTCGCCCAATTGATAACACTCGGATCTGGAATCACAATAGATACATTGGTGCTGACAACCTCGATACAAGTTCATATTGTATACAATACCAAAAGGGTCATAGCCTGAGACTTTGAGCTTAGATAGGATGGTTTTAGATTTAATGTAACGCATTTTAATGGTATATATAATGTACAGGAAGGTTTATATCACCAAGGTTTTGTATAGCAAAGTGTAATCGTCTCCCCAAAATAATTTTACTTAGAGAACTACCATTTACCTTCTTTTAGAACTGTTTCAACCATTGCAAGATAGTTTTCAGGTTTGACATATTCGGGGATAGAGTTTGAAGAACCGGCACACCAGCCACCACGACCTTTAGCGATCTCAATAAAATTTCGCGTCAAGTTGCGAATTTCGTCGGGCGTAGCACGACAGAGCTGATCGACATCAATACCACCGCAGAGACAAAGTTTATCACCTACGCGATCCTTAAGCTCGCCCATATCCATAGAAATTGGTTCGACCGGGTGCAGACTTGTGATACCAATAGTGTCAATAAGATCAGGCATTACATCGTAAAGTACGCCATCCGAATGGTAGATAAATGGGATACCGCGATCTTTGGCTAGTTTTCCTATTCGTTTAAGGTAGGGGAAAAGATTTTCACGCAAGAAGTCCGGTGATACCATTAGACCTGATGAATATGCGATATCGTCACTGTACCATAAAACTTTTACATGGTCCATGCTGGCCATGGTTTCAAACATAGATACAACCAATTCACCCATTTTATCAAACATGGCAGTGATCAATTCGGGATCTTCATACATTTTCATGGAAAAATTTTCGAAGCCCATCATTTCCCAGACTGTAGTATAAATGTCACCATATTGTCCAATAATACCCATGTCATCCGGAATGAGTTTTCCGGCCTCTTCGAGGCGCGAATATTCCAGATCATCTTTTTTTACCCAATTGTAAGTTTCAAAAGATTTCCAATCCGAAACGACACCATCATGTTCGGATGACCAAGAGCGATCCGGAGCTACATTTGCATTTTTAGCTACTGAACGATTTGTATCAATATTGATGCCGGGTTGAACTTTGATAAAATCATATCCCATTGCGCGCATGAATTCGATTTCATCTTTGACAGATATAATAGGCTTACCCATTATCTTTTCGCGCATTTCAGGGTGGATCCCCAGTTCAATGAGAGGAATATAATCATTAGTTTTATTGAAAAGGGTTTTTTGAAAATGTTCAAAATCCGGTTTTTTTAAATGTGAAAACATAAGCTCTCCTTAAGCTGCACTAATGCCCAGCATGCGTTTTGCCTCTTGTACGGCTTGATTTGCATTTTTGGCATAACCTTCTGCACCAATTTCTTTTGCAAATGCCGGTGTTACGGGAGCACCGCCGATGAAAACTTTGTTGGTTAGATTGTTTACTCGTAGCAGATCAATAACTCCCTTCATGTTTTTCATGGTAACGGTTAAAAGTGCGCTCATCCCAATGATTGCATTGGGATTATTCTTGGCTGCTTGTAGAAATTTTGCTGCCGGCACATTAATTCCAAGATCTTCTATCTCGAAACCCGCGCCTTCCAACATCATGCAAACCAGATTTTTACCGATATCATGCAAATCTCCTTGAACGGTTCCAACAATAACTTTTCCTAAGATCAGATCAGAATCTTCCATGAGTTGTGGTTTGATCAACTCAAGTCCGGACTTCATAGCTTTAGCAGAAAATAACATTTCAGGTACAAAGATCTCGTTATTTTCATAGCGTTGTCCTACGATGCTCATGGCTTCTATTAAACTTTTACTTAGAATATCTTCGACCGAAATATTGTTTTGTAGCGCTTGCTCGGTTATTTCTTTTACACCCGGTTGACCTTCCATGTCCTTTGGAAATTTCGAGGTTGCGTCGATATGACCCTTGACCACGCATTCTTTGATGGATTCAAGAATGTTCATAATTTCTCCTTAGTCGTTCTGCATGTAAATTTATTGTTTGTATGTATAAGTATCAACGAAAAAGGGTTGAAAAAACGAGTTAATCCAATATGATTTTTAAAGTGCATTTACCTGTGAATTTATCTATCTTTGCGTCGTTGAAAATAATTGACATAAATTAAAAAAATAAAACAATAAACAAATGTATATTAGAATATTGGGAATCAAAAACATAACTCTTTAGCTTTACCGAAAATCAATTCAACAAATTGTTAATGATAACTTATCTGAGTTTAAAACACTACCACGCTGTTATTGGAGACTAAATTGACGTACACAACTGATGAAATTAATAAAACCGTAAACACCAATCCCAAAGATAAACAAGCTTTACTAAACAGTATATTGAATATCGTGTTGCAAAAAAAAGTTCTACTGTTAGTTGGTTTTGTGTTGATTTTGGTTTCTTGTGAGCTGATTCCGTATTCGGAAAAAGCTGTTCAAGCATATGATGGATCTTTGAATTGGGAGTGTATTCAGGAAGATGCCGGGTTTTCAAATCGTATTGATTTGGCTGCCACTTCATTTAATGGTGCGCTTTGGGTGTCGGGGGGATATGATATCAGTCAATTTTCCAAAGATCCATATATGGAAGATCTTTGGACAAGCTCTGATGGTATAAATTGGACTTGTGTAAGTGACAATGCACCTTGGAAAGGTCGGCGGGGGCATGAAATGTTAGTCTTTAATGGTGCCATGTATATCATGGGTGGCTTTACTGTTGATGAGAAAACAGGATATAGAGAATATCGAAATGATATATGGAAGACCACGAATGGAACCGATTGGGAAGAGTTGTGTGATTCAGCCGAATGGGCACCACGCTTTCAGCATAGTATTGTGGAGGCCGATTTGGGAGATGGAAGTTTTCTTTACTTAATTGGCGGTGCGGGAATGCAGGATAATGTCAGCGGGCGATATGCTATGAAATATTACAATGATGTATGGAAGTCCGAAGATGGAGTAACATGGACTGAGATAATTACTTCGGAGGACTTTGGAATGCGTTCCGATGCGGGAGTTGCTTATGATAATAATACCGGTAGATTAATTGTTTATGGTGGTTTGCACTCGGCCGGTTTTGATGATTCGGCAGATGGGGTGTACAATAATCATCCTACAGAGTTTTGGGAATCTGTATGGTATACCGAAGATGGAAAAATTTGGAATCATCAGGAAGTGGATATTTCTTGTTTTAGGGCTTCAGAGAAAATCGTTTCGTACGATGGTGATCTTTGGCTTATGCCCGGACGGCGCTCTGAAATAGATGATATAGATTATGCTAATAATAGCAAATATTATGGTACATGTATTTATGAAGCAATCGATACAAGCGCATGGGTCTGGGATTCCGAAGGATCAGGAGTTGGTGCTCGTTTTGGTTATGCTGCTACGGTTTTTAATAATAGGATATGGATTATTGGTGGGCAAACTTCCGATGAAGGACCCGATAACGATATTTGGACAGCTTTCAGATAATAAAGCAAACAGGAATAAAAATGAAAAAAATTATTACAATAATATTAGGCGCTGTGCTTCCATTTGTTGTTTTGGCTGCGATTACTTCATATTCAATACCACTGAAAGAAAATTGGATTTTTACACCCTATAGTTCTGATCATTTGTATCCGACATATTTGGCAGATCCTTTAGGAGTTCGTTTCGAGGCTTCATATCGTACTGTCACTTATTCTGATATTGATTTTTCTGATGAGATAAATGAAAACGGTTCTTATGAAAACCGATTTGACATTTATCCTGGTGTTCGTTTATCATTGTTTCGTTTAATGAATACTGAAACCGGCATGGGGTTTGAAACCGAAATTGGACTTATGACTCCGGTTTATATGCGTGGTTCAAATTTTGATCTTATTGGAATGGATGGTATTTATTATTTAAGATTTAATGCACAAATAAATTCATGGCTACACTTAAATCTTTCAAAACACCATATCTGTACACATGTGGGTGATGAGTTCACATCGGGAAGAGTAGATTCACCAACCGATATAGATCCTTCATTAATGACTCTGCCCGTTTTAGATGATTTTCGATTTGCTACATCCTTACGACCTTTGAATTTTCTTGAAGATTGGGGCCTTGATATTCTTACTTGTTATGCAGAAGTTGGATGGTTTATGCCGGGTTCGGATTTTTTAGGCGGTCGATCAAATTATCCTGATGTGCAATGTAATTTAAATTTTCTTTATGGTGCTCAGCTTGAGTATGATTTACCCTCATGGGGTAAACACATCGGTAGTTTATTTGCAGCCGTGAATATCAGCACTTATCAACAAAATGCTTATGCAAAAAATTTATCTATCATGGCCGGTTGGATTATTCCTCAAAACAAACCCGGTAAAAGATTAAGATTTGCCTATCAATACTACAATGGACGAAATTTAATGAATCAATATTATGACCGAAAAGAGAAATTTAATTCTTTCTGTATCTCAATGGATCTATAATAAGATTGTAATATCAGATAACGTTAAATAAAAATATTTCAATCAAGCTTATGTTTTTATAACTTTTGTGTGAATAAACAATGATTTAAAGGAGTAATAAATGAAACGATTAAAAGATTTACTATCAGATATAAAGAAACTTGAATCAGCGGCTTCTGTTTTGCATTGGGATCAAGAGACCTATATGCCTGAAGGCGGTGGTGCTTTTCGTGCAGAGGTTTTGGCTTATATGAGCTTGATGCATCATCAAATGGCGACAGGTCAAAAACTAAAGGATGAACTTTCACGTCACATTAATCTTGAAACGGGAGAGATCGTAAATATTACACTCAGCGAGGAAGAAAAACGCTTAGTATATCTTCTTTGGAAAGATTTAAATAAACTGTCTGTTTTACCTGAAGAGTTTGTTGAAGAAATGTCTAAGCATACTTCTGCCACTCAGCAAGCATGGTTTAAGGCAAAGCAAGCGAATGACTATTCGGCATACGCACCATTTTTAGAAAAAATGATCAAGCTTAAAAAACAAGAAGCAGAATATTTAGGATATAAAGATAAACCCTATGATGCTCTTTTGGATAATTTTGAACCAGGTATGACAACGGAAAAAGTTGGGAAACTATTTAGTGATCTTAAGCCAAGACTTGTGGCACTTGTTGAAAAAATTCGTGCTGCAGAACAGGTGGACGACAGTCTATTACAGCAATCATTTGATACTGATAGCCAATGGAAATTTGGCATGAAAGTTGCCGAAAGAATGGGGTTGGATATGAGACATGCCCGTCAGGATGTTTCGGCCCACCCGTTTACTATTGGTTTTCATCCCGAAGATGTTCGTATTACAACGCGTTTGAATGATAAAATGCTTTTGTCTGGATTATTTTCAACAATTCATGAAAGTGGTCATGCAATTTATGAACAGGGATTGAATAAAGAAGAATTTGGCACACCTTTGGGTGAAGCTGCTTCTTTTGGTATCCATGAAAGTCAATCACGACTTTGGGAAAATCAAGTTGGTCGATCAAAGGAATTTTGGACTTATGAATTACCAATCCTAAAAGAACACTTTGCACAATTGAAAGAAGTAAAATTGGATGATTGGTATCGTATGGTGAATACCGTAAGACCTTCATTGGTCCGTATTGAATCGGATGAAGTATATTACTCGTTGCATATTATGCTTCGCTTTGATATGGAAAATATGATTATTAACGGTGATGTTGATGTAAATGATATTCCCAAGCTATGGAATGAAAAAATGAAAGAGTACTTTGGTATCGTTCCGGAAACAGATTCCGAAGGTGTTATGCAGGATGTTCATTGGTCCTTTGGTGGGTTTGGATATTTTCCATCTTATGCTATGGGTAATCTTTACGGAGCTCAGATCCTTGAACAGGCAGATAAAGAGATCCCCGGACTTTGGGAAAAGATCAGAGAAGGTGAATTTTTAGCATTGAAAGAATGGTTGAATGAAAAGGTTCATAAACATGGACGATTCTTTGATCCCGAAGAGTTGATTCAGGCTATCTCTGGAGAGGTCTTAAGTTCTGATCCTTTTATGAATTATTTGGAAAAGAAGTATACGGAGATCTATAACTTAAAATAAACTACAGGCTTTCAATATAATATCAATAAAGGCTCCGAGTTTTCTTGGAGTCTTTTTTTTAGATTGAATTCTCTGTTGGGGTTGAGAGAGATTTAGTTTTGGGATTTGTTTATTGATAAACCGAAATAAATTGCAGTATAGATTTATTAGAATGATGCCATCATCAATATTCAATGGTTCTTCGTTAATTATCAGTAATTTTTGAAGAATCACTCAACAAGTTGTTCAAGTCATTCAGCTCTTTCTCGCTCAAATGACGCCATTGACCCAAAGGTATATCCAAATGGATATTCATAATGCGATATCGTTCAAGTTTTGTTACGCGGTAACCCAGATATTCGCACATGCGGCGGATCTGCCTATTTAGTCCCTGTGTAAGGATGATTTTAAAACGAAATTTGTCCACTTGCTCAACATAGCATTCGCGGGTGATTGTATCAAGTATGGGAATACCGGATGACATTTTATTAACAAAGTCCTGAGTAATCGCCGGTTTTACGGTGACTAAATATTCTTTTTCGTGATTATTGCGGGCTCGGAGTATTTTGTTAACGATGTCACCATCATTCGTTAATAGTATTAATCCGGTGCTGTCTTTGTCAAGTCGACCAATTGGGAAAATGCGCTCGGGATAATTGACAAAATCAACGATATTATTTTTTTCCCTGCGGGTATCTGTGGTGCAGACAATACCCTTAGGTTTATTTAATGCAATATAAATACGCTTTTCATTTTGGCGGTTGAGCGGTTTTCCATCGACTAAAACGACATCCTTATCTCCAATTTTGTCACCCATTACCGCAATTCTATCATTTATACTGATGCGTTTTTGTTCAACCAGTTTATCTGCTTCACGGCGAGAACAATAGCCGATTTCACTTAGGAATTTATTGATGCGAGTGGGTGTGTTTTGCATAAATTTTATGAATATCACTAGTCTTGGATTTAAACTCCAGGTTATTGATATAGACGTCTATTTATCAATTATTTCTAATAATTCTTCAGCATGATGCACACCTTGGTCAGCACTCATTTTAACCCATTTACGAGCCGTTTCGATATCGTTATCGTTATTGGCGGTTTCATATAATAGCTTTCCGAGTAAAAATTGTGGGTAGGGGTGATTACCATTGTTTACACTTTTCTTAAGCCAGGCTATGGCTTGAGAGGTATCTACTTCAACACCTCTGCCTGTAGAATAGATTTTTCCAAGCATATATTGTGATTGAGAATATTGTTTTTTTCCTGCGCGGATAAACCATTCTCTTGCAACATCCAAATCCCGTTTGGCACCTCTGCCTGAATAATAGATCATACCCATTTTATTCATGGCAGGTGGATAATTATTGTCGGCAGAACGTTTATACCAATCAAGGGCTTTTTCCATGTCCTTTTCAAGACCAATGCCATGCTGAGTGTAATATCCCAAATAGTATTTTGCTTCAGCATTACCGGCTTCAGCTGCCAGCTTAAAGCTGTCGATAGCTTTTGCCGTGTCTGGAACAGTGAGACTGTCGCCTTGCATAAATAGCTTAGCCTGATCCAATAATTTTTGTGTGGGATCTTCTTTTAAACAACCTGTTAGAATGATAAAAATGGATAAAATGATAAGGGGGGTATGTTTCATGTTTCAACTCATAGTTTTTGTTTTATATCAATAATCTCGGGTGATGTTATCCCAAGAGTCGTCAGGGGATATCCCCAATACGAGGTGTCAATATATATATGCTTGAGTTAAAATACAAGACTTCCCGACTGTGAGTGCTAAGATGTAGTGGTTTTCGGACGATTAAAATTATTCGCTTGCTTGTGTTTGTTTAATGGCTTGCAACCAACCACTATAGAATTTGCTTCGCGTTCGTTCACTCATTTCGGGGTCAAAACAAACGATTTCATGTTTGCTACGCTGAAAATCTTTATAACGCCAAAATCCACAAGCTAAACCCGCCAACATAGCTGCGCCAAGAGCGGTAGATTCTAATTGATGTGCCCGGCAAACGGAACAATTAAGAATATCTGCTTGAAATTGCATAAGAAGGTTGTTTGCGGTTGCACCTCCATCGACATTTAATGCTTTGAGTTTAACACCTGAATCTCTTTCCATTGCATTTAATACATCTTTACTTTGATATGCAATAGATTCTAGCGTTGCGCGAATAATGTGATTTGCCGTTGAACCTTGAGTTAGGCCGCTAAGTGTTCCTCGTACATTTCCTTGCCAATAGGGTGCCCCCAATCCACTAAATGCCGGGACAAAATATACACCTTCGTTATTGTTTATTTGAGCTGCAGCTGCTTCTGAATCCGCAGCCGTTTTAATTAGCTTTAGATTATCTCTTAACCATTGGATGGCTGCACCGGCAATAAAGACGGATCCTTCCAAAGCATAGTTTACCTTTCCGTCAATTGACCATGCTATCGTTGTTAATAGTCCGTTTTGAGACTTTACCGCTTTCGTACCGGTATTCATAAGCATAAAACAACCGGTGCCATAGGTGTTTTTTGCCGTTCCCGGTTTAAAACAGCACTGGCCAAATAGGGCGGCTTGTTGGTCTCCGGCAATTCCGCAAATGGGTACTTTAATGCCGTTGAAATAATCTGGATGCGTGTATCCATAGAATTCAGATGACTCTTTTACTTCCGGTAACATGCTTTCGGGAATACCGAAAAGATCAAGTAATTCCTTATCCCAACTAAGATCATGAATATTAAATAGCATGGTTCTTGAGGCGTTACTTACATCGGTAATGTGTAATTCCCCTTTTGTCAATTTCCATATAACCCAAGTATCTACGGTTCCAAAGAGTAAATCTCCGTTTTTCGCTTTTTCCTTTGCTTTGTATACATTATCTAAGATCCACTTAATTTTGGAAGCCGAAAAATAGGCATCTAAGATCAGACCGCTTTTGTCTTGGATGAGTTTGTCATATCCACGTGTTTTAAGTTGATCGCATTCATTTGCTGTGCGCTTATCTTGCCAAACAATAGCCGGGTAAATTGGTTCGCCCGTATGTTTGTCCCAAACGATTGTGGTTTCACGTTGATTGGTAATGCCAATCGCAGCTAATTCTCCAGAAGAGATATTTAATTTATTCAGCACATTTTGGGTTGCTTCTAGCTGAGTGTTCCAAATATCCATTGGATCTTGTTCAACTCTATCTGGTTTTGGATAGAATTGAGGGAATTCTTTTTGTTCCATTCCAAGAATATTGAAATCATGGTCAAAAATAATAGCACGCTCGCTGGATGTACCCAGATCAAGTGTCAAGATATATGAAGACATGAATATCTCCTCTCTTTATTCATAATCTTTAGTCTTTAAATACGAAATTTGATCCACTCCAATATATCGTTGTATACTACCTGCTTGTTCGTTTCATTCAGGATCTCGTGACGAGCACCATGATAGATGCTTAATTCTACATCTTCAATATGCCAATGTCTGTAAGTGTTTGCAACTTTTCTGGGACCTTCACCATTTGCGCCGACAGGATCTTGAGAACCGGCGATTACATAAATAGGTAAGGTAAAGCGAATGTGCTCGTTGTTTTTGTATTTCGAGATATATCCCAAGCCGAAGAAAAGGTCTCTAAAAAATCTTAGAGAACAAATGAAACCGCAAAATGGATCATCGACATATTTTTTAACTTGATCTTTATCGCGTGAAAGCCATGACATTGGACCTTCATTTTTAAAAGGTTTGTTAAATGAACCAAAGCTCATATTGTCGAAGAATTTTGAAGGCGCTTTGCCGTTTTTAAATAAACTATTTACAAAGGATAGGAATTTTCCTGCGCCGATAACAGCCGGAGGATTTGCCGCGGTACCCGAAAGGATCACACCGTTGATATCATCGTATTTGGTAATATAGGTTCTGGCAAGAAAAGAGCCCATGCTGTGTCCAAGAAGGAAAACAGGTGTCTTTTGATGTTCTTTGTTTATAAGTTCTGTAAAAGTGCGCATATCATCTACGACTTTCATCCAGCCGTTTTTTTTAGCAAAATAACCGGTATTCTCAAGAGAACCTGCGGTTTTTCCATGACCACGATGATCGTTGGCATAAACCGCGATCTTTTGTTTGTTCATAAAGTTTGCAAAATCATCGTAGCGATCTGCAAATTCTGCCATGCCGTGCGCAATTTGTAATATTGCAACCGGTTTTTCTTCGGGTAGCCAAGCGTGATAGCTGATGGCAATACCATCTCGTGAGGTAAACTGATTAGTCTTTTTCATGAAATTCCAATTTTTTACATAAGAAAAATAGCAATTATAATTGGTCATATCAAGATGTAAATCGTTAGATGAAGTAGGTAAAGTGAATAGGATCCCATACGAAATAAAGGCTCAACATGTTGAGCCTTTATAGTTTGTTTGATTGTCGAGAACAGACATGTCTGTTTCCGACGGTATAATAATCGCAAGTAATGTTTACAGATATTTTTTTAGACTATCAACCTTATCTGTTTTTTCCCAGCTAAACTCATTGCGTCCAAAATGACCATAAGCGGCTGTAGCTTGGTATATCGGTTTTCTCAGTTCCAGATGTTTGATAATATCTCGGGGAGTCAATGGAAATTCCTGGCGAATAATTTTGGCAAGTTCATCGTTCCCCAATTTTCCCGTGCCAAAGGTATCAATAAATAGAGATACCGGTTCGGCTTTTCCAATGGCATAGGCAAGCTGAACCTCCGCACGCTCGCAAATTTCAGCAGCGACAAGATTTTTAGCAATATATCGCGCCATGTATGCTGCAGAGCGATCAACTTTAGTTGAATCTTTTCCAGAGAAAGCACCACCGCCGTGACGGCCGAAACCGCCATAGGTGTCAACGATGATCTTTCGACCGGTAAGACCGGCGTCGGCAACGGGACCACCTTCGGTAAAAGCACCGGTTGGGTTAATATGGATCTTTGTATTGGCATCTATCATATCACCACAAACCGGTTGTATAACATGTTTTATGATGTCGGCATGTAAAATATCTTGCGTTACGGACTTCTTGTGATGATTTGAAATAACGATCGCTTCGAGACGTACTGGTTTATTGTCAGCGTATTCTACCGTGACCTGTGATTTTCCGTCGGGAAACAGGTAATTAAGCGTACCCTCTTTACGAACATCGGCTAATTTTCTACTGAGTTTATGAGCCAATGAGATAGGCAGTGGCATGAACTCCTTCGTTTCGTTACAGGCATAGCCGAACATCATCCCTTGATCGCCGGCACCTTCGCGATTGACACCCATGCTGATATCGGGAGATTGTTCGGAGATAGATGTCAACACACCGCAATTGTTGCCGTTAAAGCCGACTTCACCATTATCATATCCAATAGAGGTAAGAGTTTGGCGGGCTATTTGTGGCACGTTAACATATTCGGCTTTGGTTGTCAGCTCACCACCAACGATAACATAACCCGTTTTTATAAAACATTCGATTGCAACACGTGCTTCGGGATCTAAGGTTAAAACCGCATCCAATACGGCATCTGAGATTTGATCACATACCTTATCGGGATGTCCCTCTGTCACTGATTCTGATGTAAAAAATACTTTTTCCATGTTTTTAATCCTCTTTGACGACGCCTTATATCGTTTATCATACATCTGAAAAGTTCTAAGGGGGAGAGTTCGTTCATTTTTGACCTCTGCGGCCCACATCACTTTGCCACCGTGGCGTTACTCGGTTGGCGTTCCATTCAAGGAACTCTTGATGTAAGGCAAGAAGATAGTAGCTTTTATTGCCGAAGGCAATAAAAAAGAGACAAGGGGTTAAAAATCAAGAAACAATATATCAAAGCTCAAGGACTGAGAGAAAATAAAAGTTAATCTTCGGCTCCCCTTAAAGAAATAACACTAAGAAAAAAATCTCGGGTTAAAGCCAAAGACTTTTGGTATTTGTATTAATAATGATCTTACAAATAGCTAAAATCACCGGCTTTTTAAAGAATAAATATATACATCGGTTAAAACGATATTTCCACTCATATCAGATCCATCCCAGATTACTTGATTTCAGCCGGCATGCTGATCTTGGGCGTTCCGGTGTTTTAAATTCGATAATTAATAATTGCAGAGTTTTTTGATATGCCTGTAACCGACTTCTAAAAAAACTCTTTGCATTTTAAGAGGTGCAAAGCTAAATTTACCAAGGATAAATGTTGAGGAAGTTTTATAAGTATATCGTTTTGTTAAAGGCAGTTGAAAATAGTTAAATCTTAGGACGCAGGCCTTTAGCATTGTAATAGTTTACCGAACGCTAAAGACCGTTCGGTTTTTTTTAAAGGGCAATAAGTGGAATATTTAAAGATCATCATTCTTGCAATTGTACAGGGACTTACCGAATTTTTGCCGGTATCATCTTCGGGGCATCTGGCTATCGCCGAATATCTTTTAGGCATTGAGTCACCGGGTGTTACCTTGGAAGTGTTTTTACATTTTGGTACGTTTTTGTCTGTTCTTGTGATATTTTGGAAAGATATTGCAAAGATCATTATTGCTTTTATTGCAAATTTTTGGAAAGTCTGGAAGTACCCGACTGTGATGAAAGAAAACGAAGACTTTGCCATGGGTATTTATATTATTCTTTCGATGATCCCTGCCGGTATAGTTGGATTTCTTTTCGAAGATCAGATTGCAGGGTTTTTTGATAATATTGTGATGGTTGGCATTGCACTGATTGTTACCGGGACGGTGTTGTTTCTTACTCAATGGGCTCAAAAGCAGGAAAAACCATTAAAGGGCTGGAAGGCTGTATTAATGGGTGTTTCACAAGCGATCGCTATTATACCGGGTATTTCAAGATCAGGTTCAACCGTGTCGACGGGAATGTTCTTGGGGATGAATAGGGAAAAGGTTGCCAAATTTTCTTTTTTAATGGCGCTTCCCTTGATTTTTGGCGCTACGCTTATGAAAGCTAAAGAGGCTCTTGGTACTGAAGGTTTTGCCTGGGCCGGAATAATTATTGGTACTTTTACTGCATTCTTGTTTGGCTATTTTGCCGTGAAATGGTTGCTAAAAGCAATTATTAAAGGCAAGTTATATATGTTTGGCTTTTATTGTTTAGCCTTAGGGTTTCTTGCTATTATTTTTGGATAATTATGAGTTGGTTGACTGATCATGAACAAGCGGTTCGCAGAATTAAGAGTGGAAATTTAAGTCCACTGTATTTTCTGTACGGTAATGATTATTACCTTCGCGACTCTGCGCTTCAAGCCATTCGCGAAGCGATGAGCGCAAAAGGGATTGTTTATGAATATTCTTTTTATAATGCTGCTGAATTAGATGCAGGCGAATTGCAGAATCTATTGTTTGGAACATCTTTATTTCAGTCTACGAAATGCTCACTGATATCTAATGTTAAAGCATTATTGCCCTCGGCCAGGAAGATACTGAATAATTATCTTAAAAATTTCGATCAGGGTAATGTTCTGGTGTTGTCCGCCGATGAGTATGAAGGAAGAAATGCTTTTTATAAGCGTATCCAAGAATCGGCAACAACTTTAATGTGCAATTCACCTTTTGAAAATGAGGTTCCGGCTTGGATAAGACAATATGTTACAAAGCTGGATAGAACGATAGATCCACAAGCCGTTAATGAACTTCTGCGATATGTGGGGGCGGATCTTGGTAAGCTGAGTAATGAGCTTGATAAGGTTCATATTTATTTACCAGAGGACAAAGTCATTGAACGGGAAGATATTCGCAAAGTTAGTGGTTTTTCAAAAACGTATTCTATGGATCAATTGCTTGATGCCTTGGGTAAGAAAAATAAGCGAGCGGCTATAGGGATATCTAAAAATTTATTGGAAAACGGTGCTTCTGAAGTATATCTTTTGATCGCTATCTATCAATTTCTTTGGAAACTTACTATGCTAAAAGATCCTCGATTGGTAAATGACTCTGAGTTGGGAAAAAAAGTTCGGATATATCGTCCACGACAACTTGATGAACTGAAAGCCGTCGCTGTACGATATACTCTTGCTCAATTGAGAAGCGGAATTTCGGCTTTAGTAGCGGCAGACCGCCGGGTTAAAACCTCATCTTGCGATTCACTTTCAAACCTAATGATCACCCTTGAAGGAATACTTGCCTGATATGGAAAAAGAAAAACTTAAATATACTGATGAAGAACTGGTTAAGCGATTTCAACAAGGCGATCAACGCGCTTACATTGAGTTGGTTAAACGCTATAAAGATCGTTTGTTGAACTTTGTTTTTCGTTATTTAAATTCTTATGAACAATCTGAAGATGTTGTTCAGGATACCTTAATGAAGCTGTACACATCGGCGCATATGTATCGTGAAATAGCAAAATTTTCTACCTGGATATTTACTATTGCCGCCAATTTGGCGAAATCCGAATTGCGACGACAAAAAAGAAGGCGTGTCATATCTATCCATAGCATGGGCTTTGACGATAAAGAATATGAGATTCCTTCGGAAGATTATAGTCCGGAGAAAGAAACAACATCAAATTATGGAGAAAAACAGATCCAACAGGCTATTGATACTTTACCGGATCAGTTTAAAACAGTGATAATCTTACGAGAGGTTCAACAACTATCATATGAAGAGATCTCCCAAATATTGGGTATTTCAATAGGGACGGTAAAAAGTAGGATTAATAGAGGTCGATTAAGATTGCAAAAAATGTTAAAAGAATTAAAGGAACAATAATTTTTTCGGAACATTTCAGTCATTGATTGTTTTATAAGTGGCGTTAAGAAAAAAATGACGGAGGTATTGCGTATAGATGGATTGTTATAGTTTTGATAAGATCATGTCTGATTATATCGATGCTAGTCTGAGCGTAAAACAGAGACAGGAAGCGGATCAACATTTAAGCGTATGTAGTCGCTGCTCAGCTAAGCTTGTTGATATGAAAAGTATACTCACAGGATTGAGGGCACTTCCTCAAGCAAAGACAAGCAACGATTTCGAGTCCAAGCTTATGGATCGGATTGCCAATGAAAAAGAGCCGGGAGAAAGTCGTTTTATCCGCGTTTTTCAGGATTATTCACGACCGATTTCTGTGGTAGCTGCTGTTTTTCTCTTGGTGGCGACATCGATCTTTGTTTACACATCGGTTGTTATCCCCAATGCAAATGGTTCTTTGCCGACAGCGGAGATAAGATCAACCGCACCTGTAAATACCATGCAGGCACCCATGAATGTTGCAGCTTCAGCTCAGTCGGCGATGGCAAAGACAAAGTCTGAATCTGTGGTTCCGGATTCCAATAAAACGGAGCTTCCCAATTATAATCAGCAGATTATGATGGTAAATGAGAATAAATAATTTGCAATTGAGGAATTTATCCTTATATTTGCCCGCAATTAAAAGAGCGGAGGAACAAAAATGGCAAGACCACAATCATTCGGAGCTAAGATAGCTAACCGTGAAAAGGAAGGTAATACCTGTCCCACATGCGGAGAACAGATTTCATATGTTAAGCATTATGCAAGCGTAAAAACTGCTGCTGACGGTACTAAATTTAAACAAAAAGTTGTTGGTATCTGCGGTTGCAATAAAAAAGAATATATGGGCTAGAGCTAAGCTTTTATAAAGATTGAACCCCGGCTGTCCGGGGTTTTTTTATGCGATCAATTTTTAAGTAGAACCTACGTTGTACTTTGTATATCTGTTAATCAGCGATTACACATAAGGCACTTTTCACTTTTACAAGCATTTGTCTTTCACTATATTAATTAGTCTTTAAAGTATTTTAAATTTACAAGCGGGTATAAAAAGTACCAAAAATTGCAGAAGGAGATAGCGATGAAAAAAATTGTTTTAATATTATTATCTTTAATTTTGACAGCTTTGTTGCTTAGTGGTTGTTTTTTGTTTCCAGATGGTGGCAAACGTATAGATGGTATGGTTTTTCTTGAAGGTGGCGTTTTTACCATGGGAGATGTATGGGATGGTGGAGATACCTTAAGAGTAACGGTATCTTCATTCTATATTGGTGAAAAAGAAGTTCAGATCCATGAAATATTGGATTGGCTTAAAGATGAAAATGTCCCGGCAAATGGTGAGATTGACGGCGTTGAAGTTGTAGATTTTGGTAATAATTCATGCTATAATTTTGATGGAACAATTTATACTTTTAACTCAAACGATTATTTTAAATCTGAAATGGCCGCAGCAGGAGAGATTTCTTGGGTGGGCGCTTGCTATTTTTGTAATTGGAAATCAAAACAGGACGGTCGTGATACGGTCTATACTATTAACGGGTCAACAGTAACGGCTGATTTTTTAAAAAACGGTTATCGATTACCCACAGAAGCTGAATGGGAATATGCGGCAAGAGCCGGAGGCTCAAAAGATAATAAATATGCAGGAACCAATGATGTTGCAGAGCTAATAAATTATGCTTGGTATGATCCAAACTCGGAAGACTTGGGTACTCAACACGCAAATTATGGTGTTCATGTTCCGGGTGAGAAACTTGATAATGGTGTTGGTATATATGATATGTCAGGTAATTTATTTGAATATGTTTGGGATTGGTATGCACGCTTTCCCGCAAGTACACAGCTGAACTATACCGGTCCGATAACAAAACCTCTATTGGCGTTCAAGGTTATAAAGGGAGGTGGCTGGTGTTATAGTAGTGGATCTCAAACGGTATATTATCGCGGTAATTTAACTGTTTCAACCTTATCCGGGGCCATTATTGGATTCCGCTTAGCATGTTCTGCGTGGGATATTGACAACTAAGGATTTTTAGACAATAATTGGTTTTTAATTAAAATATAGCCTCGAGAGATCGAGGCTTTTTATATACAAAAAAGAAAAGTAAAAAATATTATTTAGATGAATATTGTTTAATAAACACATTGATTTGTCCCTTGTTTGTTTCAATGTTGAATATTGAACAAGGACTTCCGATTTCCGATTACTACTTTTTTTCGACTGTATTATTCCTTATTATTACAAGATGTACAAAAGATCAAAATATTTTACTGTTATTGTTGTTGTTTTTCTGCTTTCTTGCACTCAGCAGGAGCTTATAGATGATACTCCAAAGAAAAAAGAGATTGAAAAATATCCTACTAAAAGTATTACCCATTTTATGTACGGTGAGATATATCGAAGTAGTGGAAATTACACTTACGCAAATTTAGAATATAAACGAGCTTTAGAGTATGATACTACCGTGACAATTTTAAATGCCATTGGTGAATCATACATTGCATTGGGAAAACCTAATCAAGCTTCGGATTATTTTGAAAAAGCTCTGGGATTGGATCCCAATGACGAAATTGCGGGTTTGAATGTGATAGATCTTTATATGAAGAATCAAAGATACGAAGAAGTGATTCCTCTTTTAGAGGCAAAATTGAAAATTGACCCCGATATTCCAGAATATATGCAGTGGTTGGCTGAAGCTTATCGTGGCGTTAAGGATTATGCTTCGTCGATTAGCATTCTTGATAAAATGATAATAATTACTAAGGATTATCCTTGGCCTTATATCTTTGCCGCGGAAGTCAAGTTGGAAGAAAATAAAATTGCCGAAGCGGCTCCATATTTGGAAAAAGTCGCTCGAAGAGTACCGCAAAACGAAGAACTTTATGAGTTTTGGATAAGGTCACTCTTTGAAAGTAATAATATTGAGGGAATGCTTTCGGCTTTGGAGTTCTGGCTTGATAAAAAACCTGAAACACTTTCGCCATATTTTTTATATATAGATTATCAGCTACGTTTTGAAAAATATGATGAAGCGAATCGAGTATTGGACCATATTAAAGGTCGTTGGCAAGAAGATAGTAGAATTAGCTATTTTCAGGGGCTATCAAAAATGGTTGAAGATGATGCTGATAGCGTTTGGTTTTATTTTGAGCGTGCACATAAAGCTAAAGATACCACGATGGATCTGTATTTGAATTATGGAATATGGTTCTGGGAAAAAGAATATTTTGATAATGCAGATTTGATATGTGATCTTGCGATTGATAAATTTGGCCCCAGCACTCAATGGCTGCATATGAAAGCCATGATAAATGCGCAACGGGGAAGATATGAAGTAGCCGAATATTTATTAGAGATGGCATTGTCTGCAGATACACTAAATGTTAATATTATGGAAGATCTTGCGAATGTTTACGTCGACCTTAACAAAGGTGATCAGAGCGTACATTTGTATGAAAAGGTTTTGGCGGCTTTGCCTGAGAACCGCAGCATTTTAAATAATTATGCTTTTGTGTTATCTCGTTTGGATAGAGATCTGGATAAGGCCATGAAAATGGTTAATCAAGCATTGAAAAAAGAAAAAAGTGCCGCATTCTGTGATACGAAAGCATGGATATTATATCGGCAGAAAAAATATAAACGAGCGTTGATCTGGATTGAAAAAGCGCTGAAATACCAAGATATAGGTGCGGATTTATTTTATCATAAAGGTGAAATATTAAAAGCGATGGGCATGATGGATGATGCAAAAGAAGCATATAATAAAGCTTTGTCAATGAACCCTGATTACCCCGAAGCCATGAATGCACTGGAGGACATAAAATAATGGATGTGTCAATTGTAGTTCCTGCATATAATGAAGAAGGGACGATAAAAGAACTAGCAAAACAGATACTTGCTGTTTGCAAGAAAGAAGACCTGAGTTGTGAGATTCTGTTTATTAATGATGGTTCAACAGATGCAACAACACAATACTGTGATGAACTTTCTGAAAAGTATGAAAATATTTCACATATTCATTTTCATCGCAATAAAGGAAAAGCAGCTGGGTTGCAAGCCGGTTTCGATGCGGCCGAAGGTGATTTTGTTATTACAATGGATGCGGACCTTCAAGATGACCCCAAGGAGATCCCCGGATTGGTTGCTAAATTAAAAGAGGGTTGGGATATTGTTTCCGGTTGGAAGAAAAAGCGGCACGATCCTATCACAAAACGCTGGCCGTCAAAATTGTTTAATTGGGCGGCACGAGTAATGTCCGGGATTAAAATCCACGATTTTAATTGTGGTTTAAAAGCTTATCGCAAAGAGGTTGTTAAATCTGTTAAAATTTATGGTGAAATGCACCGTTGGATTCCCGTTTTAGCAAAAGTTGAAGGTTTTAAAACCACGGAAATGGTTGTAACTCATCATCCACGCACATCCGGTGTAAGTAAATATGGTTTCGAACGAACTTTCAAAGGTTTCTTTGATTTTGTGACTATTTTCTTTTTATCTCGTTTTACAATGCGTCCGATGCACTTTTTTGGTTTTTTCGGCTTGTTGTCGGCGACAGCAGGTGTTGTTGTTGAGATACTTGTGCTAATTTATAAATACGCTTATGGACATTCTTTTCAATCGCATTTAGCCATGTTGATATTGGGTGTTTTGCTTATTGTTTTGGGTGTACAGCTTTTTTCGATCGGTTTGATCGGTGAAATGATCGTTTATCAATCAAAAAAGAAAAGGTAACAATGTCTCGGTTTCCTTATAGATTTTCAGTTATTGTTCCAACATATAATCGTCTGGATGAGATTAGTGAGTTGTTGGGTTCTTTGGAAAAGCAATTGTTACCCAAAGAAAAATTTGAAGTGATCATTGTAGATGATGGCTCTACTGACGCTACCGAAGAATATATTCTTGAAATGATCAAGAAAGAATCATTGAACCTTTCCTTTTACAAGCAAGACCACAAAGGGCCCGGTCCTGCACGAAATACAGGCATGGAAAAAGCCCGAGGCGAGTATTATGTTTTTGTCGACAGCGATTGTATTGCTCATGAAAATTGGTTAAAAGCTTATGATGATACCCTTGTAAAACCTGTGGCCGGATTTGGTGGTCCCGATAAAACAAGATCAGATTTTTCACCCTTACAAAAAGCTATTGATTATTCTATGACATCATTTTTGACAACCGGAGGTATACGGGGTTCGTCTAAGAAAAAGATATCAAAATATTATCCGCGATCATTTAATATGGGCGTTCATGCGGATGTGGTTGCAAAAATCGGTGGATTTGGCACTCTTCGTCACGGTCAGGATATTGAGTTTACTCATAGGATCCGTTCACAGGGTGAAACCATCAAAGTATTAGATGCTATTGTATACCATAAACGTCGAACCTCGCTATGGCGCTTTTTTAAGCAGGTATACAATTGGGGTGTTGCACGTATAAATTTATATAAGATCGATAAAGGAATGTTGGAATTTATACATTTTTTTCCCTTTCTTGCAACCTCTGCCATTATTGCTTTTTTGATCTGTCTGGCAATTTGGCCGGCAATTCTTTGGCCGGTGCTTGCAACAGGAGTCGGGGCTTTGCTTCTTATGGCGATACATGGGATATTTAAATTCAAAGATATTCGAGTGTTCATTTTTATTCCTTTTGTTGTACCAATTCAGATCCTTGGTTATGGGCTGGGTTTCGGTGCAGCATTTATTCGTCGAATTGTATTTGGCGGTGGACAAAAAACAGGATTTGTTAAAAACTATTATAAGTAATTGGAGTCAAAATGACCGACTTGCAGACAAACAACAAATGGCTTAAACCACTGATCATTACCTTGGCTTTTCTTTTGCCCTTACTCTACTTTTTTTCACCCATGATCTTTCAAGGTGAGCGACCGGAAGGCATTGATATTTCAGCTTCCAAAGGGAATACACATTTATATGTAGAATATCAAAAAGATAGCGGAGAAAAAGTATTATGGAATCCTAATATATTTTCGGGTATGCCCATATACCCACGGATCACTCCGACAGTTATACATGTTGACAGCTTTATTTCTCTGCTTGGTAAACTTATATACTCTTATTTTTGGTATTATCTTCTAGGCGGTTTGGGCGTTTTCTTTTTACTTCGCTATAGACAAATTCCTTGGTACATAGCCTTGATACCGGCTATTGCTTATATGTTATTGCCTCATTGGATGGCCTTGCTGCATGTGGGACACTTTGCAAAACTGCGCGCATTTATGGCAATGCCTTGGTTTATCTTAAGTTTTAATTATCTTTTTGATAAACGTTCATGGATGTCAGTTGGTTTATTTGCCTTGGCTTTTTCCTGGTTGGTTAGAACCCAACACGTCCAAGTAACCTTTTATGGGATTTTGATCCTGCTGTTTGTTTTTCTTGTTCCTGCCGTGAGGATGCTTGTTGATAAGAAAAGCAAAGAATTTTTGAGTTTTGCTATGAAATTGGCCGTTGGTATCGTTCTTACCATTGCCGTTTCATCACAACCTTTTATTTCACTACAAGAGTATACACCTCATTCAACCCGTGGCGGCAATGCTGTTCAGATGGAAGAGCATCAACTCAGTGCTTCCGAGAATAAAGGTGCCGGTTTGGATTACGCAACACAATGGTCGTTAGATGCTAAGGGTATTGCCTCGTTTGTTATTCCTCATTTTGCCGGCGGTTTATCACTAGAACCTTATTCGGGTAGTAAGTATCCCCACTTGAAAGGAAGAGACATCCCCGGGTATTGGGGAAAAATGCCCTTTACCCAAAGCTATGATTTTGTTGGTATTTTGATTCTGATCTTTGCTTTATATGGAATTTGGGCATATTGGAAAAAGGATGCTTTTGTCAGGGGGCTTAGTGTATTCTCCGGCTTTGCCTTATTGCTTGGTTTAGGGCGCCACTTTATGCCTTTGTATAAATTGTTTTTTAATGTTGTCCCTTATTTTAACAAGTTTCGCGTTCCTTCTATGATCATGAATATGATCTTTTTGGCTTTGATTATTCTTGCTGCCTATGGTATAAAAGCTTTGATCGAAAAAGCCACTAACAAAGAATGGAAAGAGATCGCTATTTTGTTTGGTTCTGCCTTTGGTGTGCTTGCTTTGATTTATTTGGTCAGCGGTAGTTTTGCATATGAAAAAAACGGTGAACTTGCCCGTTATGGTGTACAAACCATGAATATGATTAAAGGCATTAGAAAAGAAATGTTGCAGGCTGATCTTGTTAAGGCCATGTTGCTGGTACTCGCAGGAGGTGGTGTTCTTCTTCTTCATGCTTTCCGCAAGATCAAGGTTTCATTTACCTATGTTTTAATCGCATTGCTCGTTTCTCTGGAACTTTTTTCAGTTAGTAACCGGGCTTATAAAAATATTCCCCTTGGTAACCCCGTCAGTTTGGAAAGAAGAGAATTTCGCCAGTCGGATATTACTCGTTATCTTGCAAAACAAAATAAAGACTCAAGAGCGTTTGCATTAGGTAAGGATAGTAACCACTATTCATATTTTTATCCGACAATTTCGGGTTATTCCGCGATCAAGTTGCAAACAATTCAAGATTTAAGAGAACATTGCTTATATAAAGATGGAAAACTTAATTGGAATGTTGTCAATATGTTAGGTGGAAAATATATTATTGTTCCAGGCCGTTATCCCGATGCCAGACTTCAGGTTGTTGCAAGTGATGAAGGCAGGGGGGAGATTTTGTATGAGAACAATTCGGCTTTTCCTAAAGTCTGGCTGGTAGAAAAAACAAAAAGTTTTGATTCGAATGCTGAAATATTGCAATACATGAATACGGCAGAATTCAAACCAAAGAATGAAGTGTTATTGTTGAATTCGGGTCAGCAAAGTTATTCGGCCGAAGGCCAGATAAAATTAACATTAAACACTCCCAATAGACTGGAATTTGATGTTTCACTAAGCGAAGCTCAATTTGCGGTTTTTTCAGAAATGTATTATCCGGAAGGTTGGAAATTGTTTAAGGGAGAGGAAAAACTAGAGATCGTTCAAAGTAATTATGCGCTTCGAGGAGCAGAACTACCGGCGGGTGAATATACCTTGGTTATGACCTTTAGCCCTAGATCATATCATGTTGGTATGGGTGTTGTTTGGATCGCAGATGCTATTATGATCGTTTTAATCTTTGGCTCGATCTTTTTGAATCGTGATAGGCTCTTTAATAGGAAAAAGAAGACGGAAAATGAATAAAGAATCATTAATTCGGGATCTGAAAAAGCTGGGTGTTAAACCCGGTGATCTTTTATATATAAAGGCCTCCATGCGCTCTATAGGAAAAGTGGATGGGGGTGTGGAAGCTTTTATTGAAGCGGTTTTAGATGTTATCGGTAAAGAGGGTACTTTGGTCGTATCTTCTTTTGTAAAAGTTTACCCGCTTTCATATCTTAAAAAACATCCTGAGATCGTTAATGATCTCAACACGCATTCTTATGCGGGTGCTGTTGCCAATGTGATCATGAAAATGCCTGATGTTGTGTTTAGTCGTCATCCTGTACAAAAGTTTGCCGCTATCGGCCGGCAAGCCGAAGAGCTTATGCTTGCGCATACTGAGAATTCTTATGCTTATGACCCACTCAGACGTATGTCGGAAATTGGTGGTAAGGGTTTGATTCTTGGTAAAGATGTGATCGGTGTTGGTACGACTCATGTCGCGGTTGGACTCTTGGGATATCAGCAAAAAAGACCCAAAGTAGGTGTCCGTTTTAAAAATGATAACGGTGAAGTTAAGATATTTTCTCTAGATTGGGCTGGAATGTGCTCAACAAGTATTTATAATATGGTTCCGGAATACGCTAGAGTCCCCGGGGCCGTGATCTCGGAAGCAAAAGTTGGCAATGCTGATACGAAACTCACAGATATGAAAAAGACGCTTGAGATAGAATTAGATTTATTGGGAAATGATCAAAAATATATGGATTGCGGAGATAAAAATTGTTTTCAATGTCAATTGAGTTGGGATTTCTCAAAAGGATCTCCATGGACATATTTTTTTAGAAATCTTATTCATTTTAACAAAAAGAATTTAAAACAATTTCTCAATGCATATATAAAGGGTTCAAAACAACCTAAAGAACCATTAAAGGATCTTAGGTTTATGGGTAAATCGTACCATAAACCTCAAGGATAATAAGGTCAACCTGGATAAACGAATAAATTGTTAGATTTATTGTGAACTTTAAGCTTACTCAAAATCAACTTGATTATGTACTGTTTCATCTTGCATTTGTATTTGAAATTGATTCCTCATTGCGGGAGAAAATCATATATGGATCTGATGAAAAGGGAAAAATATCTTTTCTACAGAATGATAAAAAATTTGACATAAAGAAGCTATTGTGGAAGGATAATACTCCAATCCTGTTTCCGGGAAATGCAGAGGCGCCTTTCTATACATTAGAACAAGGTTCCTTGGTGTTTCATCACGATCTTTTAAGATCGGCCTTTTATCTTTTAAGCGGTAAACAAGAATATGATTCAGCCAAGAAAGATAAGATCGGACGCTTTTCTTATGAATTTTCAATTCAAAAGAAACTAAATATTATTTACCGTCCGGTGGTGAATGAATATTTTGATATCATTGCAAAGGCTGTTGAAGAATATTGTTTGTTTCATAAGCTTCCTTTTAAACGAAAGCGGTTTTCGGAGAATTTTATTTTCTTTTTGACCCACGATGTGGATCGGGTAGATAAATATCATTTTGCAACCGTAAAAAACAAATTTAAAAAAGCCGGTCTATTAAAGGGTTTAATTTGGCTTTGGCGTTGGTTTAACCCATTCTATAGACATAATCCTTATTGGTCATTTGATTATTTGAAAAAAACAGAAAAAGACCGAGGTTTTTTATCGACTTATTATTTTTTAAATAAAGATGTCAAACATATCGATAGTTATTATCGCTTTAAAGACAAGCGTATTAGAGACTTGATGGAGACACTGTTTTTAAGTGGTCATGACATTGGCTTGCACGGTGGCATCAAGACATATAATTCTGTAGATCTCATTAAGAAAAATAAAGTAGAACTTGAGCGAGCTTCCGGTAAAACACTGCTAGGAAACAGGCAGCATTGGCTTATGTTTGAGACTCCGCTTACTATGAAGTGTTTATCGGAAAATGATTTTAGGTATGATACAAGCCTGGGTTTTGCCGAGCACGAAGGCTTTCGTAATTCTTATTGCTTGCCATTTAAGCTTTATGATTTTGAACAAGATCGCATGATCGATGTGTGGGAATTCCCTTTAATGGTGATGGACACAACTTTGTTCAATTATAGAAAATTAGATTTTAATTCTGCAATAGAGGTGGTAAAAGTGATCATTGATGAAGTGGAAAAATATCACGGTATGTTTACTTTGCTTGTTCATCCGGATGCGGTAGATGAAGAAGAAAGGCCCGGGATTAGAGCCTATTATGAAAGATTATTGGATGAATTTAAGTCCAAAAATGTCGATAATTTGACCGGTGAACAATTATTAGATCTTATGGGAGAGTTGTTGTGATCATTCATTGCAAGAATCATCATATAGATTTTACTGATTTTAATCATGCCGGTAATGATATCCATGTCCATG
Source organism: bacterium (assembly GCA_963676395.1). Lineage (GTDB taxonomy): Bacteria > Fidelibacterota > Fidelibacteria > Fidelibacterales > Fidelibacteraceae > M50B103. The sequence goes on from OY781066.1 coordinate 1,279,484, forward strand.
TTAGAGGTTATATAATTCATCATGATAAAATGTTTTTTGGCCATGAATGTGTTTCTTTTGTTTATGAGGATTATTTAACAAAAAACTTTGTACAACGAGTTGAAAAATATAATGGTTGTTGGCAAGTGATTATTGTTGATAAGGCAAAGAATATATTAACACTCATTAATGACAGGTGGGGTACTTACCCTCTATATCTAAATAAAAGTGATAAAGAGCTTTTTATATCAGATCAATGGAAAGAACTATTACCGTTTTGCGGTAAAGAAATGGATAAACAAAGTTCATTTGAGATGGCAGCGTTCGGTTATGTTATGGGGGATAGAACACTTTTAGAGCATGTGAAAGATCTTCCCCCACATGTTGTCTTTGAGTTTGACTTGTCAAAGGGAGATATTAATTCTAAGAAATATGATTATTGGCATTTACGTTACAAATATAATAAAGCAAATGAGAAGAAAAAAGAGAGAGAATTTGCTGACTTGTGGAATCGCCAACTTAAAATTTATGCTGAGGGTATAAAGCGTATTGGCAATACTTGTTACATCCCTATGTCCGGTGGCTTAGATAGCCGCTTATTGGCTTCCAGTATGGATCGAAATAAAATTCAAGTAGAGGCCATGACATTTGGTGCCGGGGCGTCATACGGAGAAATTGAAGCTGCAAACAACGTGATGTCGAAGCTGCATTATAAGGGGGAACACTATAAACAATTTCTTGATCAAGATAAATTAGAAGAGTTAGCTGCTTCCGATGATTATCCCGATAGATTAACTTGCGGGTATTTTGGTCAGATGTATTTGAATTTTTACACAAAGATTCGGGAACGTTGTTCAGTAATTATGCCTGGTTATAGTGGTGATTTTACCGGAGGAAGTTTAATTAGAAGCAGGATGCTGTCCTGGAAAAGTAATAATGATGCAATTGATTATATTTTATCTCAAAGATCAGCCCCCATGGTTAAGGTGATGTATGGAGATGAAAAATACAGATCATATATTGAGGAGGCCATTGAATCAAGTTTTCCTAATGAGGATGATGTTATTTCAAATTATGTTCGCTGGTTTTTGGAAAACGATATTAGAAGATATTTAATCCGTTCGGTGATCATGAATCATAAAGATGGCGGATATGTGGTCTTGCCGTTTTTTGATTATGAGCTAATAGATTTTTTTCTGGAATTGCCTGTGAAATTATTGGTTAATAAACGGCTTTATGTAAATACTCAAATCAAGTATCTTTACAAAGATTATCCGGGTTTGTTAAAAGTTCATAGAGCAAAACCCAAAGAGCCTATAAAAAAGATCAGAGGTGTAAAGTTCTACGAGTATTCGACTAAAGCGAAAAATATGATCAAGAAGTATTTTTCAAAACCCGAGATGACTACCCAATGGGATAATGATATTGACTGGTATAAAATATATGGTAATATGGAACTGCCCGCCTGGATGGATAAAGCCTTGATCTTTCATCCTAAACTTCAAGAAAAGCCCACATATATAAAATATTTTGATGCAGTAGCCTTTGTATATAAGGAGCTGATGAATGCTTAGATTTGCGATCTTGGGAGATTTTGTTCAAACTCCTGAATTTAAAATAGACCCTCAATTGCTTAAAATCTTGCAATCAACCGATTTTAATATCGCAAATTTAGAAGCTCCCTTTATTTCCGATAACGATAAACCGGCTAATGGACAATCCGGGTTGTATCAAAAAGTAAGTGATTGTCAATTATTACACGATTTGAATGTCCAATGTGTAAGTTTGGCTAATAATCATATATGTGATTTTGGCCTAGATGGTCTTTTACGTACACAAAAGATACTTGATGATAATGGTATTAAATATTTTGGTGCGGGGAAAAGTTCAAAAGAAGCAAGCGCTGCGGCAGTATTGGAAAAGAAGGGGGTCAGCATTTCGTGTCGTGGTTTTATGAGTCGGTATTTAACCCGCTTTCATGCTGAAGAAAGTTTTGGCTCTGTGGACACTGACCTTGAAACTATGTTAAAATCTCTTTGCAATGATACAGCAGATATAAAGATCGTTTATAATCATTGGAATCAGGAATTTGAGGATTATCCTGAGCCGATCTATAAAGAAAATGCCGAGGATCTATGTACACGAGCAGATGTTGTTGCCGGTAGTCATTCTCATTGTATGCAAGGTGTTCAATCCGTAAATGGAAGGCCTGTATTTCATAGTCTGGGTAATTTTTCATTACCGAATATTTCATATTATCAGTGTGAGGTATCACCGTATCGTCCAAAATCATATTGGTCTTTTTTTCCGCTTTTTACCTTTGATGGGAAGAGGCTACATTATGAGATCATACCATTTAGTATAAGTGCTAATGGTGCGGAACTGTCCATAGCGGATGAAGATACACAAAAGAAAATCGTTGAAAAAATTCATAAAATATCTTTGCCTTTATCATTCGACAAAAAAAACTATCTAAAATTTTACCGGAAACATAGAGAACGAAAGATGCGTAAACCACTGACGCGTGATCACAAAAAGAATTTACATCTCTTAAAAAGCTATCGCATGCGTTATAAGGTATTTCATGGATTAGAAAAAGGGTTGGCAAACACCTTAGATCACCTTGGCTTGCGCAAAACGGTTAAGCGTTTATTTAAACCACTTGTAGAACACGTACAAAAGAGAAAGTAATGCTGGATCAAGTAAAAAAAACAGTAAAACATTCAATTATATACAGTATAGGGAATGCCGCAAATAAATTGGTCGGTTTTGTTTTGCTTCCGCTTTATACCTCAACTTTTTCCGTGGCAGTTTATGGTATTATCGCACTTTTTGATACTATCTCAGATTTTCTACTTACATTTTCATCCTTTGGGATCGTTGAGGCACTTAAGCGGTGGTATTGGGACAAGGATGCCGAAACAAAACAGAAATCCATGTTCTTTACGGTCATGTTGTTTTCTATTATCTCGGTAATAATATTTCTGGCAATTTGTTATTTGCTTCTTGCCAAATATTCAGTACAAATATTTGATGTTGAGATCACGCGACGCACGATATGGCTGTTTCTTGGCTCTGTGTTAACGAATGTGTTGCTACAACGTATGTTGATTCTTTTGCGAATACAGCAAAAAGCGCTTCAAAATATGGTCTTTAGCATTGTGAAGTTAGCGTTTGTTTTAAGTTCAACCATCTATTTTATCACTGTTTTAAACTGGGGAATGGATTCGGTATTTATTTCTCGTTTGATAGGCCAAACCATTACACTACTTGTTTTGCTCCCATTGTTTGTGAAGAATTGTCAGGTAAAGATTGAGTTTAAATTACTTAAGGATATGCTATCGTACTCATGGCCCCTGGCTTTATCTACATCGTTGGGATTGATTTTAACCCTCAGTGATAAATGGTTGCTTAAGGGGATGGGGTCATTGGATATCGTCGGTAATTATTCTTTAGCCTTTAAAATATCCAACATTATTAAGTTGTTGGTTGTTCAATCATTTGCACAGGCCTATGTTTATATATATTTCAGGCAAATGAATAACGAAAAGAACTATCGCTTTTTTTCAAAATCATTGACTTATTTTTCGTTTTTACTTGTTTTTCTTGGTTTGGCAATTGTATTGTTTTCAAAAGAGATCATTGTGTTGTTGGCACAAAACTCCGATTACTATGACTCGTTTAAAATTTTACCATTCTTGATTTTATCTGTATCGTTTGCGGGATTACGGCAAATGTTGGTATTACCTTTGAATAAATACAAGAAAACAAAGATCATATCTGTTGTTACGGTTGGTGCCGGAATTTTAAATATTGGATTAAATATTTTGTTTATTCCCTTGCTTGGAGGTGTTGGCGCGGCAATATCAACCGCTTTTGCACAATTGCTTGTTGTGTTAGCATACTTTATTATGAATCGAAGATTTTCAGATTATAATTATGAGTTGCTAAAGATTCTTGTTCTATTTTCTCTGGGAAGTGCATTGGCTTTTGCAGGTATGCAGTTACAGAGTATGGAATTAGCATGGAGAATTGTTATTAAGCTGATAATGTTATTGTTGTTTCCTGTTATTTTGCGTTTTTTGGGCTTTTACGAAGAGTTAGAATTAATACGTATGAAGCAAAGTTGGCAAAAATGGCGGAATCCTACTCGCTGGAAAGAAAACTTTAAAGATATTAATTTGAAGAGGTAAGCGTGAAGATTTTAATGGTTCTGGAAAGACAATTTCCTTTTGATGAGCGAGTAGAAAAAGAAGCGACCTCTTTAATTGAAAAAGGATATGATGTTGAGATATTAAGCTTTAACTATGACGGACTTCCAAAGAATGAGGTTGTCTCGGGCATTAATGTTTTTCGTTTTAAAATTTCACGCAAAGCCTATAACAAACTCAGTCCAACACACAGAGTGCTCCCATTTTACTATTGGAAGTGGAAAAAAGCATTAAAAGCTCATATGAAAGATCGTCAGGTGGATGTTATTCATATACATGATTTGCCTCTGGCAAATTTAGGTAGTTGGGCAAAACGGAAATGGGGTCTGAAGCTGGTTTTGGATCAGCACGAGCTGTGGAGTGAAACGGTAAAGCATTATAGACACTACAATACTATTGTTGGCAAGTTCGTACGCGCTTTCAGTTGCTGGACTAGGTATGAAAAGAAACAATTTAAGCATGCTGATAAGATCATAACCGTTGAAGAGCCTATAAAACAGTGGTATCTTGACCACACATCATCTCTCGGTAAAGATATTATTGTTGTACCCAATACACCCCTAAAAAAACAGATAGACGATATTGTATTTAAAGAGCGAGAAGATAAGGATTCCTTTGTGTTGTATTATGCCGGTAAGATCGATCACAATCGCTATATAGATACGGTTGTCAAAGCGCTTCCCGAACTTTCTAAAAGGATACCGGAAATAAAATTTAACATTGCCGGGAATATTGCAAAAGCATGCGACCCAAGGATTTGGGCAAAAGAAAATAATGTTGAAGAATACGTGAATTATCTTGGGCAGCTTTCATATAAAGATATGATGCAACAGATGCATGATGCTGACATTTGTGTTTCGCTGTTACCATCATATAGTGAAGAGTTAAATCGTACAATCGTAACAAAAATTTATCAATATGTTCAATTGAAAAAACCTATGTTGGTTAGCAGAACAGATTATATCCGTGAATTTGTGCGTAAGCATGAAATTGGTTCTGTTGTAAATGAAACTGATCCTGAAAGTATTATTAATGAAGTATATGCATTGTATGACAACAAAGATAAAATGAAAAAATATTCAGATAATTGTGAAAAAATAAAGAATGAACTGGTGTGGGAAAAAACAGTTAACTCCTTAATAAAGATGTATCAAGAAATGGGAATATCATGAAGAAAGTATTGATCGTCACATATTATTGGCCTCCTGCAGGTGGTCCGGGAGTGCAAAGAGTGCTGAATATGGTTAAGCATTTACCGGAATATGGTTGGCAACCCATGGTATTAACTGTGGAAAAACCATCGGCACCGGCGATTGACCCTAGCTTGTTAAATTATATTCCCAAAGAATGCAAAGTTTATAAGACCAGGACATCGGAACCCTTTGAAGCTTATAAGAAATTAACCGGTAAAAAATCGGGAGAAGCTCTTCCCAAGAATATTACTTTGGATACACATTTATCTTTTAGCGAAAAATTGTCACGCTGGATTAGAGCAAATTTATTTATTCCCGATGCTCGCAAAGGATGGAAACGATTTTTGGTCAGAGAGGGTATGAAGATCATTAAAAGTGAAAAGCCTGACTTAATTCTTTCTACTTCTCCGCCACATTCCGTTCAAGTTGCTGCAATGAAGCTTGCAAAAAAAAGTGAATTACCCTGGGTGGTGGATCTGAGGGATCCTTGGACAGAAGCGTATTGGGAAAGCGCAATGCCTAAAACTCAAAGCAGTGAAAATAAAAACAAAAGATTTGAACGTGACGTTCTGAATACAGCAGATCAGGTTACAACGGTAGGCGAGGGAGTCGCTAAATTACTTAGAGGTAAAACCACAAAGCCGGTCTCAGTCATTTACAATGGATACCGTAAGGTTGATAATGGCATGATAAAAAGTGACTATTTTGAAATTCTTCATTTGGGGAATTTAAGTACGATGCAAAGCATTGAAGAGTTGCTTCTGGCTATAGAAATGCTTGATAAAGAAATTCAAAAAAACATAAAGCTGCGCTTTATAGGCTCTTTGGCGTCCGAACATAAAGAACGTATTGATCATATGGAATTTGTTCTAAAGGAGTATCTTCCTTTTATGCCATATGAAAACATGATAAAAGAGGCCAAATCGGCATCCCTGTTGTTTTTACCTCGTTTGAACAGCACTTACTCTAAAAGTTTGATCTCGGCTAAGATTTTTGATTATCTTGCTCTAGGTCGACCAATTTTTGCCATAGCAGATAAAGATAGTGACGTTTCAGGTATCTTAAAGCATAGCGAAAGCGGCTTGGCATTTGAATCATATGAGATAAATAAAATGGTAAATTATTTAAAAAACTGCTACGATCACCTGAAAGATTATTCTATAAACACTACAAAGTTAAAGACTTACTCACTCGAAGAAAATATTTCTTCTTTATCAGATATATTCAATCGCTTGATAAGCTAATGAATGATTGTTAGAGTTATATTCTTTAGCGTGACAGTTTATATGTTTCATGTAATCGGGTATATTGCCTTTGAGTACTTTGCCAAATTTTTTTCTAATTAAGTATTGGCTTTGTTTGATAAATATTTTACATTTACGTTGGAATTTTAAGAAGAATTATAGGTTATAACTATATGTGGTGGAAATTAACACGAGTAGTTACAATATGTAGCGTTTATTTCGCGAATTCTCAATTTGAATACAGTTGGGAGATTGAGAATTATAGTTAAATATTCTATGCTTTTTTCTTGAAGACATGAATATTATCATGTATTTTCATCTTTAATTGGAGAATTGTAATATGTTAGACCAGAAAGATAAGATTATTTTAAAAATACTGCAGGAGAACGCAAGGACGTCGAATGCAGAAATTGCCAGACATATGGGCATGACGGCATCTGCAATTTATGAAAGAGTAAAAAAGCTTGAGAAAGCCGGTATCGTAAAAAACTATGAAGCTCGCTTAGAGCCTTCGGTTCTTGGTCTAAATTTATTATCTATAGTTTTGATCTCTTTGTATGATCTTACAAAGATGCGAGATACCGGAAAAGTTCTTGCCGGTTTTGATAAAATACAAGAGATTCATTACATTGCGGGCAAAGGCTCGATTATGGCGAAAGTCAGGACTTCGGGAACCGAGGACCTTGAAAAATTATTGGATAGCATTAATTTGATAGATAATGTAAAAAACACAGAGTCTACCATCGTATTAAAATCAGAAAAAGAAACATCTAGTTTATACGTAGAATAAAACAATTGGAGGTTGTTATGAAACGTATTGTTATTGCAACATTAGTGGCGATGTTGTTGGTCAGCACAGTATTTGCTGTGCAAATGGCTACACTACCCATTAATCACAAAGATCGCGTAGAACGCGTAGTTAAAGAAACAGGTCGTGAGATATATAATTACTCAATGTCCAAGGCAACTGCAAAATCCGTGTCAGCCTATGATCCGGCTTTTTCGGCTGTGTTAATCGACTCCAGTAAAAATGGTTTTGGTTTAGTTTCAGGTGTTACAAATCCTATCTCTCATAAAGATGCTAAATTTGTTATGGCTTATCGTCAATGGATAGGTATTGAAAATTCATCAGGTGCAGTAGGTATGGCCTATAGTGTTGATGGTGGTACGGTATGGACAAATCAAAGTAGTTTGAATGCTGTATCTCCCGGCGAGTTGACAGCTCGTTATCCTTCTGCTATTGGTGCAGGTAATTATCCGTTTATTACTTGGAACGAATATACCGGCGCCAATTCAGGCGTTGAAAACGATGCAGATCCTCTGTTCGTTGTAGATATGCTTGGTTTTGGTGGTGGTTATCTTTCAACCCCACAGCTTGTTGGAAATTCATCTAATCCGGAAGGTATGTGGATGGGGTGTCCCGACTATAGTGAAGAACCAAATGGTACAGGTCACATCAATATTACTTATACAACGTGGCGTGAATTTAATCCGGACGATGTAAGCTCACATAATATGTATCTATATCGTTCAACCGGTATTTCATCCGGTACGGTTTCATTTGCTTCATCTGAAAAAATTCTTGATGCACTTACATATTATGAAGCCGGCTCTGCTGATGGTTCAACTACATCAGATGCTTTGATCTCAATCGCAGATAATGGCATTGGTTATGTTGCCAATGTTGCTTATTGGGGAGCAAATCATAAAGATCTTGTAGAAGACAATGATTATCATACGTTCAAATTCCGTAAAACAACTGATTACGGCTCTACATGGTCAACAACATCATTTGATACAGATGTTCCATATTACTATATAGAAGACAAACATTTTGATGACAATATCTTTGATACCTATATTCCTTCACAACAGTTTGAAGTAGCTTATGGTACTGATACGGTTGTTGTTGATGAGTTAAAAGGTACTGAAGATGCGGTGCTTGATACATTAAATTATCCCGGACTTTTTATTGGTTATGATAATGATATGGTTGTAGACGCCAATGGTGGTGTTCACTTTATGTGTCTTGTTATCCCCGAGGCTGAAGAAGCCGGTAAGATCATGCCTACAGTTCATGAAGGATGTGGATTTTATCATATCTATTGTTCAGATCCTGCTTCATCTACAGCAGAATATGAAGTATCCTTTGTAACTTCAATGCAGAATACATGGCGTTTTTCTTATGGTAAGAGCGATAAAGCATGGCAAAGTTTCTTCCCTGTAATGGCAACATCTACCGAAGATCCAAACACCATCTACGCAGTATATCCTAAAGGAGATATCTTTAAAGAAGAAGATCCTGAATCACCTGGAGATACACTTCTTTATAGGAGAAGCTATGATATTTATATGCGTCGCTCAATAGATGCCGGTGCTACTTGGCAGGAAGAGATCAATGTAACCAACACTCCCGATTATGATGAACTGTGTGCTCATGCTGATCCTGACGCAACCGATGATAATGTTTATATTATTTATCAGGTTCCGGATTATAATATTCATACTGTTGATAATGATACCACAGATGCGGTTCCTGAAGACTATATGAACCGGATTTATTTCATGAATGTTAATTATTCGTCAGAGGTGCCAAGAGAAGATGCTGTTGTTGATGTACCTGCTAGCTTTGATCTAGCACAGAACTATCCCAACCCATTCAACCCTGTGACAACAATTGCATTTGATATTCATGAAGCAGGTGAATATTCACTGGATGTATTTAATACACTGGGTCAAAAAGTTAAAACTTTAATTTCCGATTACAGGAATGTTGGTCGTTATGAAGTTGAGTTTGATGCTTCTGATCTATCGTCCGGTATATATTTCTATTCACTAACAAGTGATAATGTTACACTTACTCATAAAGCTGTTTTATTAAAATAAAAAATAAGTCAAATATACAGGCTGCCTCCTTTTATAGGAGGCACCTGTTACCTAAGGGGATTGTATGAAGAAAGGTTATATCCTTTTTGTGGTTTGTTTGATGTTTTTTGGTGTCGCCTTTGGCGATATTGTTGGTTCTGTAAGAGGAACGGTTGTGGCGGCCGAAACCAACGAACCCTTAATGGGCGTCAATATCATGGTAGAAGGTACCTCTGTTGGTACTTTTACCGACCAAACAGGCTATTACAATATCATTAACTTACCGATCGGAGAATATAATGTCACTTATACTATGATCGGTTTTAAAAAAATTATTCAAAAAAGCGTAAAGGTCATTCGAGACCAATCAACTATTATTAATGCGCGTATGCAGGTCGAAGCCGTTCAGGGCGAGGTTGTAGAGGTCATTGCCGATCGTCCTTCTGTAGAAAAGGATGTTGTTGGTCGTAAGGTTGTGATGGAAACGGAGCAGGTGGTTAATTTACCTGTTCGCGATATGACGGAAGTTTATACGCTTCAATCCGGTATTATTGAGATCAAAACAGCCGATCTTGGTATCCCCGGGTTTGAAGAACGGGGTATCGAACAGATACACGTTCGAGGTGGTCGAGCTAACGAAACAGGTTTCATGATTGATGGTATGTATATTGAGAATCCGCTTTACGGTGGTAAAGGTAAGGGAACTCGATTAAATCAGTTTGCAGTTGCTCAGGTTGATTTTCAAACCGGCTTTTTTAATGCTGAATATGGTGATGCGATGTCCGGTATGATCAATACTGTTACTCGAACCGGTCCCTCTAAATTTTCCGGTATGTTGCGATATGAACGCTCAGATTTTGGTCCCATTTCTTCAGAACAGGATCAATTAAGAAATTTCTCAAAAATTGCCGGTGGATTTGGCGGACCTCTTATCACCGATAAAATCAGATGGTGGACTTCTTTTGATCAAACTAATTCGGCATATGCGGTTTATAAGTTTGATGATCTTGCTTTTGATAAAGAAAATCCACTAAGCGATTATAATGTCAATAATCATATAAATCCTTTGGATACAATTGCCGGTTGGCGTTCCTTTGGTTTTGATAACACCTTTGATATTTTTTCAAAGTTGACTTTTTTGATCTCTCCAAAGATTAGAATGAATTTGTCGCATTGGTATGTTAATTCAAATTATAAAGCCTTTGATCCCTCATATATCTATTATGATTTGGGTAAAAATGAAGTTGAAAAAATTTCTAAACGCTATGCTATAGAATGGCGTCATCAGTTGAACGATAAAACATATTATACTGTAAACTATTCTGATTTTACTCAAGAAATGACCATGGGTGTTAGAAACTATGATTCTGATGGCGATGGTTATCCCGATTGGGTAGAACAGCGTAATCTTGCAGATTTTTATGATAGTACAAAAGTGCCGTACATGGATGATGGAAACGGAAGCAATATTCCTTTGGAATATGTTTTAGATGGAGCTGATACACTTTGGCGCCTGGGTGATGAAATGAATGAATGGCTTACTGCCGAACAGTATAATCAACCTTGGGTTCTTGCTCCTTTTGTCGATGAGGATATGATTATTGAGTATCAGAACAGTCCGAATTTAAAAGCTTATTGGGCAGAATACTATTATAGTGGTGCCGATAGGTATTATCATTATACTAAGGCACGTACAAAAGAGTTGAGGTTTGATTTGACTTCACAAGTCAGTCGACATAGTCAGATAAAAACAGGAATAGATTATAAAACACATCAGATTACATTTGATGAGGTTCAGTTGCCATGGCTATCAACACCTTATACTGAAAACTATTATCGAGTACCTCAAGAGTTTGCCGGATATGTTCAGGATAAGATTGAATATCCCTGGATGGTCATCAATGCCGGTTTGCGCTTTGATGCAGCCAACGCAAATGACTCCATGTGGGTAGATCCACGCGATCCTCTTTCCGGTATGGAACCTACAAAATGGGAATTTCTCTGGAGTCCTCGCTTAGGTTTTTCACATGTGATCACAGATAAATCAACCTTTACATTTGGTTATGGTATTTATTATCAGAACCCTACTTATCGTGATATTTACAACAATATTGATGAACGTGAAAATCTTGATCAGTTTTTTACATCTCCAAGTCCATTGATGGGTAACCCGAATGTTAGTGCTCAAAAAGTAACATCGTATGAATTTGGTATCAATACCGAAGTCGCTAGAGACTATGTTCTGGGTGCAGTTGGTTGGTCTAAAGATTATTCTAACATGAATTCAACAGAAAAGGTTCGTTCCGGATCTGTTTCATATACAACTTTCGTGAACTATGATTACGGTTCAGCTCGCGGTGTGGATATTATTTTCGAAAGGAGACGCGGTCGTTTCCTTACCGGTAATATTCAGTACACCTATTCGCGTGCAATGGGTAATCGTTCCGACCCCTGGGAAGGATATCGAAATGGTGAAGACCCCATTACAATGCCTAAAAGAGAAGTATTACAGGATTATGATAGAACTCACGATTTTTCAGCTCAGCTGACATTTAGATTGCCTGAGGGCTATGGTATTCCCGTTGGTAGATATCATTTATTTCAGAATACGATGACGAATTTGACATTTGTTGCAATTTCGGGTGCGCCTTATACACCTATCTTATCAAATGATAAAGCGGGACCTACAAACTCAGAACGTATGCCAACTTATTTTACAACGAATTTGGCATTCAGAAAGTATATTAAGATGTTTGGATCGACTCGTTTAGTTTTGGGCTTGGTTTGTACCAATCTTTTTAATCGCATGAATGAATTGTATGTATATCCTCGTACCGGAACTGCAGACAATCCTGGCGGTATTGATGAAGGCTATATTCTCGATGGAATCGTAAGTTCAAGTTACTATGATCGTCCATGGTATTATGATGATCAAAGATCCCTTGACTTCTTCCTTGAAGTCGAGTTTTAAGGAGTATGTACATGAAATTTATAAAAAAAATTGTATGTTTAATTTTGCCGGTGCTTGTATTTGCAATTCCTATGGAAGTCAAGTATGGTGCGTCGTTTGCAAAAAGCAGCACACCGAATCCGATCTATGAGCGTGCTAAATCATATGCTGATCAAGGTAAATTCAAAACATGTGTTTTGAATTATGGTAACTTTGTGGATCATTGGCAAGAAGATGTTGCCGGTGCATGGGGTGATTACCAATACCTTGCAAATGTTTCTTTTATGATTGGTGTGCCCGGACAAGATAAAGAAGGAAATATTTATCCTTGGGCTTATCGTCCACACCCTGATCCTGAAAGAACAGATAGCATCTATTGGGGTGCAACGGTTTCAGAATCTTGGTTGGATCGTACTGCGAACCAGGTTAATACAGACTGGGACGTTGTCGTTGGTTCCAAAGGAAAAACTTATTCCGGTGATATAACAGCCGGAGATTATGTTGGAGGTGTTTGGACACCTGAAAGCGATACATGGCCACTTTTGGCGACATCTATTGCTCCTGAATCCTGGCCTAAACGTGATGATGGCGAAGGAAATGAGGAAAGCTTTTGGCCCGGTTGGTATGCAATTGATACAGACCCCTCATCACCTACATATGGCAAAGAGGTTGAAGGTCGTTTTACATCTGATGTGGATATTTATCTTGAGATAGATGATGCCTATGCAGATCGCGAACCCGTATCATCTTTCAATGGTTATCCTACGGGCACCAAAGTGTTAGCTACCGTCCACTCTTATGGTCGCGCTTACGCCGAAGATATTATGTTCGTTACAATGAAAGTGGTCAACGCTTCTAATGAATATGGTTTGAATAATGGAGAAGGATTCAACTATAAGGGAACCTATTGCGGCTTTTATTTTGATGCAGATATGTTCTCGGCATTTTATCATGGTGGTGCACGCCCATGTAATACCAACGACGGTGATATGATGGGTTATAATGCAACCTATGATTATGCATTTATTTATGATCTTGATCAGGAAGAATGTGGCGGAGCTTATGATGTTGATGCTTTTGTAGCGGTTAAATTACTGGATACACCCAATGCATCTGATACGGTATGGACTAGTGAAACAGACTATATAGCTCCGGGTGAAGAATTGGGCTTGACCGATTGGCATTGGTTTGATTGGTATAACCGCCCAGGCGTTATTAACAAAGAAGGTTCGGGTGGTCCTTTTATTGGGAACGGAACTCAACCTGAATCACCTAAAAAAGAAGAATTGATGTATCAGTTAATGGCCGGTGATACGACCGGATTAACCGAAAAAGAAGATGAATGGTATTTTCATCCTGATAATCGTGGTGATACTAATCCTCATTATGACAGTATGGAGGGACTTTTGTCAGCATTCCCAGATGGTTTGGATTGTGTTTGTATGATGTCGGCTGGCCCCTTTGACTTTAATGTTGGTGATACGGCAATGTTTTCATTTGCTGTTATTATGGGAGAAAATATTCCTGATCTAAACCGTAATGCAAATATGGCTCAGATCATGTATGATTTGCGTTATCAGGGTTTTTCGGCTCCCATTGCTCCCACGGTTTCCGCTGTAAGCGAATGGAATTCTGAAACAGAAGAAATGGCGGTGCGTTTGGTTTGGGATGATGCGGCAGAATCTTCAACCGATATTGTTACTCAGTATCCTGATTTTGAAGGTTACCGTGTTTACAAATCTACCGATGGTGGTCAAACATGGGGAGATCCAATCTATGATACATATCAGACTCATGTAGGTTATAAACCTATCGCACAATTTGATTTAACCGCTGTTGAAGACATGGCTCGCTATGGTCGTGAAGTATCCGGTCAAGATCCAATGGCTCCCTGGTTTGATCTGGGAAGTAATACCGGTTTGCAACATGAATATGTTGACCATGATGTTCAGGTAGGTAAAGAGTATACTTATTCAGTTACAGCTTATGATATCGGTATTGAACCCGGTTTTACTATTGATGTTAGCTATGAAGATGTAGTAGATCCTAGCTCTGGCTTAACCTATCAGGTGATTAAGTATGATACCACTTGGTCTAAAACTAATGTTGATGAACAATGGGCTGCTTATTCCTTGGAATCTTTAGAGAATACTAAAGGAACAACGCCCCGGTCACCTCAGTTTGTAAGAATTACTCCCTCAAGGTATCCTATTGATATCAAGGCGGAGATCGATCTGGTTCCCAGTGATAGCACGGTCGGTAATACACCAACATTAATTCGCATTGCTGAACCGAACAAAGTAATAGATCATGAGTATAAAATCACTATCGAAGCTAAGGATGCTACGGCAATTAACTTTAAGACGGGTCCATATATTAAAAACCCGACTTATACTGTTATAGATGTTACGGCAGGTGATACGATTGTTGAAAATCTTTCAAATAATGATATTAACCCTGATGATCCGAATACATTTCGACCGATTTTTGATGGTCTACAAGTTGTGTTTGACAATATAGAAAGAGCAAGTGTAGATTCTGTGAAATGGGCTTCAAACCAACAGTATATTGAAACATCTCCTTGGTCAACCTTGCCTTTCCCACCGGCATCTGATTATGCAATTATTTTTGGTTCGGCAGATGAGGTGCTTGATACGGTACTATGGAATACACCCTTCGCAGAAAGACCTGCGCCTTTTAAAGCGATTAAACTGCCAAGTGGCGAAAGAGTTCAGATATTAGTACTTGAAGATGGTAATTCAAGAGATGATACATTGAACTACCTTGATGATATTTCTTTCTATGAGGCAAATGTACCTGGAAGACCTGTTGGACTTTCGATTCCTACATGGGCTTTTGAGTTTTCTTGGGATACCACGTTGGTGAAACACACAGGTTATCCGTTTACACCGGGAGACACATTGTATTTTAGAACGTTCAAACCATTTGAAGATGGTGATGAATTTACCTTTACTGCAGCCGATTTCTCCGAAGAAGTTGAGTTGACAGATGAGGATCTGAAACGCATTAAGGTTGTTCCAAACCCATATATGGTTTCTGCTCAGTGGGAACAGAGTGAATATGAGAAAAGAATGCTATTCACAAATCTTCCGACTAAGTGTGAAATTAGTATCTTCACCTTGACTGGGGAGTTTGTTAATAAGGTTGTTCATGATAATGAATATGATGATTCTGAGGCGTGGGATTTAACAACCATTAACCGCCAGGAAGTAGCTCCGGGACTTTATGTTTTTACGGTTGAGCTTTCAGATGGCAGAACCCATATTGGCAAATTTGCCATTATACGATAAAGGAGAGCGAAGATGAATATTATTAAACGATCAATCATCTTATTGGCCGTTCTGAGTCTAAGCTTCCTTTTTGCTCAGACAGATCCTATAGATATTCCTACCGATGTTTCTAAGGTAGGTACACACGCTGCTCAATTTTTAAAATTGGAAGTTGGTGCAAAAGCTGCTTCATTGGGTGGTGCGTATGTCGCGGGTGTAAGTGATCTTACTGCATTGCATTGGAATCCAGCCGGTTTATCAAAGGTTGGCCAACAGTCGGTATATGGAACTTATATGAATTTATATGCAGGTATTCAGCATGGTTTTGTGGCCTATGGTACGCAGCTCGGCCGCTCTGATTACTTTGGAGTAAGTGCTACATACTTAAATTCCGGTCAAATGGAAGTAACAAATATAAATTTTCCCGAAGGCTCGGGACAGTTCTTTTCTGTTAGCGATATTGCCATTGGTTTGAGTTATGCAAGAAATCTAACCGATCGCTTGAGTGTTGGCGCAACCGTTAAATTTGTGAATGAAACGATTTGGCGTGAAAGCGCTTCAGCATTTGCTTTTGATATTGGTTCACAGTTTGATACAGGTATTCTTGGAATTAAGCTTGGAATGGCCGTAACGAATTTCAGTACAAAATTTCAATTTCACGGTCCCGACTTGTTAGTTCCCGTAGATACTGATGATCAATATGCTGGTAATCCCGAAACTGATGCGTATTTGGCAACAGAAGAATGGGCTTTGCCTTTAGTGTTCAGGCTTGGTATTATGGTTGACATGGTGGGGCCAAATTCAGAGATCTTAAAAAATCGTGATCACCGGGTAACATTTTCATTCGATGGAAATGATCCATTGGACCATTATTTGAGATTCAATACGGGAATGGAATATTGCTTCCAGGAAATGTTCGCATTGCGTATGGGATACCACCTAAACTATGATAAGGCTTCCTTTTCAGCCGGTGTAGGCTTGAAAATGAATGTTAATAGTATGCCTTTGAATATTGACTATGCTGTAGTAAATTATGGTACTTTAGGACTGGTTAATCAGGTAAGTATTCAAGTAGGAATATAAATAAAGAAAAAAACTTGAGAAAGGAGAACTCACATGAAACGTGTAGTTGCTTTGTTATTGATTGCTTCTGTTGTATTGTTTGCAGCAGTAGCTCCTCAAAGTTCTCTCAAGAACGCCAACGAATTACAACGGGTAAAAACAACAACAAATGCTGTTGCTAAAACTACTCCCGTAATTAATTCGGATGTAAAAACTCGTGATATCAATTTAAGTAATGCTCCGGCATTAGCAGTTGATCCATCAGTTGTTACAATTGTGTATCTTGAAGACTTTGAAAACGGTGCTAATGGTTGGACTCAGTTCGACGGCACAGCTCCCGATCCTCTTGCTGAATGGCATTTGGATGATTTCCAAACCGGAGACTCGCTATGGTGGTGTGGAGCTTACTCGGTGGGTGGTTATTTGAGTAATTGGAATGTTGCTCTTGAAACTCCTGAAATTGTTTTGACTGCTGGAGATTCAACGCTATCTTTTCAATTGAATCTTCACGTTGAAAGTCCGGGCGGTGAGCCTGAGGGTTATGATGCCTGGGATGGAGCTAACGTTCAAATCACAAACGATGGTGGTGCCACTTGGACAGTTTTAAATCCAACAGGCGTTCCTTATAATGCTTCAAGCTTGTATTCATTCGGATATATTTTCGAGATGGGTCCGGGACAACCCGGTTGGGCCGGTGCCGTTTCCGGTGAAGCAGAAGTTGATCTAGGTGCATATATTGGCGATACTGTAAAACTTCGTTTTGTATTTTGTTCTGATGGTGGTTTTGACGCAAGTGATGATGGCAGCATGTTTGGCATGGAAATTGATTCGATTGATGTTGCCGGTGACGCAACCTATAATGGTTCGGTAACCGATGGTTTAACATCAGTATGGGCCGGTCCTGTCGCTTCGGGTGCATACTGGGCAATTGAAGATAGAGTTGATTCTATTCCTTCGCCTACACATGTTCTTCGTAACTGGGTAAATGGCGATACAACATATGCTCGTAATCTTGAAGATTACTACGTGTCACCTACAATCACTCTTCCCGATGAACCTGCAACATTGATCTATTGTGATTTTGATTTTTGGGCAGATTTTCAGGATGAAGTTGGTGAGTTTCCCGCCACAGAATATTGGCGTTTAGAATATTCTACGGATGATGGTGAAACTTGGTTCGGTATTTCTGAAATAGAGGGTGAAAACTTTGTTTATAGTGAAAGAATTCCCCAATGGTATGCTTTTACCACCGCATATGATGCATCATGTAATCTAACTGATTTTGCAGGTCAAGATATAAAATTTCGTTTTTACTTCCGTTCAGATGAAGATAAACCCGGTGGTCAGGGCCTGATGATAGATGATTTTGTTGTTTATACAAAGCCAGATCTTCCTATTCCGCAGAATGTTACCGCTACCCTTAATGCCGGTGATGTAGATGTTGCATGGCAAGATATGAATGCTACTTATCAGCTTCCTAAATCATGGATGGGGCTAGAAGCCGTTGATTATGCTTATTATATGCCCGGTGCTTCAGGTGCTTTTTCATCTTTACCGGATACCACTGGTAGTTCTTGGGCAATGTCATATTCCACCGATGGAAAAGATATTACATTTACAAGCTTAGATTATGTTTTTGCTAATAATAATCCTAGTAATGATAGTGTTCAAATCGTTCTATGGGGAATTGATACAGCCGGATATCATCCATTATATATTTCTGATGTTTTTGTTCCCGATGCTGTAACATCTCAGCAATCCATTGACATATCTTCAGAAGGTGTGGTTTGGAATGGCGATTTTGAAGTTGAAGTGTTTTGGGTTTCAAATTCTACATATCCTTTGACATTTGCTGGAGATGGGGAAGGTACAATTTATGTCCCGGGTGCCGGTTATTATAGTGTTAGCTATTCAGTGCCATTTGGAGCTTCCGGATACGGTGAAGTTACATATAGTGGTCTAGAATACAATCTGTTCCGTCGCGTTGCTTCACAATCTGTTCCTGTTGAAATTGCAACTGGATTGACTTCAAATTCATATACAGATGAAGACGCTGATAATTTTGTTGAATATGAATATACAGTAGCCTGTGCAACACCTTCTTTTACCGGTAACGTTAGCAGTGGTGCTTCAGTATTTGTATATCCTCCTGACGTAGAAGAGGCAAAACACGATGATGGTACTTTTGAAGCTGTTTGGGCACTTGGCATGGACACAACAGTTGTTGTGAAAATTACTCCTACAGCATATCCCGCAACACTTGAAGCTGTTCGTTTTAATGCTTTGTGGGCCGGCGATGCCTATAAAATAAAGATCTTTAAAGATGATAACGGAATGCCCGGTGATTCATGGTTGATGATCGAACCTCCTGTTACAGCTATTGCAGGTTGGAATGCATTTAGTGTTCTCAATCCTTTGACTGTTGATAACGGAAACGGTGTTGTACTTCGTGATGGTGAATCCTGCTGGATTGGTGTTAAAGGTGCAACAGCTGCTGAGCGCGCTTGGCTTGCTGCAGATACAAGTTCATTTTCCGGAATGGCTGCAATGCAGGTACCTGGTGGCGGTTGGGCTTCAGTAGCACCATTTATGATGGCTAACCCCATGATCCGTGGTTATTTTGATACAAGTATCGATACAACTTCAATCGAAGATTTTGTACCGACAGAATACGTTCTGAATCAGAACTATCCTAACCCCTTCAACCCCGTTACTACAATTCATTTTGAATTGAAAGAAAGTGGCATGACAAAAGTAGACATCTTTGATGTTGCGGGTCGTCACGTACGCACTCTTTTGAACGGTACTGTTGATGCTGGTGCATATGATCTGAATTTTGATGCTTCTGCATTATCAAGTGGTGTTTATTTCTATCGCTTGACTTCAGGTTCTTTCACCGATATTAAGAAAATGTCATTGCTTAAATAAGCGAATAGGACATAGATATGAAAAGCCCGGATGTATTTCCGGGCTTTTTGTTTTATGCTTTTTTAATGTATTATAGCCTGGTATTTAAACTCGTGGCTTTTGTGAAGGTTTTAAAACGGTATCTGCATATTTAGCTCTTTACCCATGCAAATAAATTTATTATACTTAGAGTCTAATCAAAAAATGGAATGATATATGAAAAAAACCTTGAAAATCATAATGTTAGTGACTTTGTCGCTGAGTGTAGCCTTTGCTGTTGAGGCTTACTATGCAAATCAATATCTCTTCAATTTGAATGCTGATGAGATGCCTTTAACAAAAGAGCAAATGCAAACGTTAAAGACACCTTATCCGCATTTAAATAAATTAATAAAGAAATATGATGTGGTTCGTATAGAGCCATGGTTAAAACATGCTAAAGCAGATGAATCGTTTGATGGGGTATATTTAAACAGGGTTTATCGTTTGGTTACTTCTGCAATACAACCCGCTCCTCTTTTAATCGCAGATGAAATTGCTTCATCATCAAAAAAAATTATGAATGCCGAACCTGAAGCGATCATGCGAACATCTTCTGCTATACCTAATGACCCGGGTATGGGTAAGCAGTGGTTCTTGCATAAAGCAAACGTACCGGATGCTTGGAAACTATGGAACTTGGAAGCGGGAGAAGTGCCAGGTGATAGAAGTATAGTTGTGGCTGTTGTTGACGATGGTGTGGAATATACTCACCCGGATTTATGGAAAAACATATGGATTAATCAGGATGAGATATCTGCAACATATTTTGGACTAATTGACACAGATGCAAATGGATTTGTTACGCCAGAAGAAGCTGTTGCTTTTACCGGTGATCTGAATGGAAATGGGAAAGCTGATCTTAGAGATGTGTTGTCCTCCATGTCACCTCTAACTGATGGTGTAGATAATGATAGCGATGGTTATATTGATAATATCATTGGTTGGGACACTAACGAATCAGGACGTTCCTCTGATGATGATAAAGATCCAATGGTAACGAATAATTCTCATGGAACACATGTTGCAGGTCTTGTTGGAGCAACAAGCAATAATGGCGTTGGGGTTGCATCTGCTGCTTATAATATTTCTATTATGGCCGTAAAGGCGACCGGAGACGAAACGGTTTTAAGTATTAATACGGGATATGATGGTATGTTGTATGCAGCTCAGGCCGGAGCCGATATTATTAATTGTTCTTGGGGTGGTCCGGGCTATAACTCCTATGCCCAAACTCTTATATATACCATCACAAACACCTATGGTTCTTTAATGATCGCTGCAGCCGGTAACGGTGACGATTACGGGAATCCGGATGATACACCGCACTATCCTTCTGGCTACGATAATGTTATATCTGTAACGGCAGTATCTTCTTCAGATGTTTTTTCATGGGCGAATTATGGAGCGGCTGATGGGAATTTTAAAGGCATTGATATTTCAGCGCCCGGCGAAAGCTTGTATAGCACCTATTTAACAAAAGATAATCCATATGCTTATTTGACCGGAACTTCTATGGCGTCACCCTTCGTGGCTTCATGTTTTGCTTTACTTAAGTCGGTTTATCCCGATAGTTCAAATGAATGGTTGACTGAACGTATGCTAAACAATACTGATCCTATAGATCATTTAAATCCTGATTTCGCCGGTGAACTGGGGAGAGGCCGAGTTAATATGCTAAAAGCTTTGGTATTTGATAAATGGCCAAACTTGAGCGTAGCGAAACTTAATCAAAGTATTGGATCTGGAGATGGTGATTCTATTTTGAATCCGGGTGAAACCGTTGATGTAAACCTAGAGTTGATGAATGATAGTGGTTGGACTCAAGCATCTCAGGTTTCAGGAGTATTATCAACTGATGAAGAAGGTGTTTTGCTTTTAGATTCTATTGCTTCTTGGTCATCAATTTCTTCCGGTAGCAGTTTGCTTAATGAAGGGAATGGTTTTAAAATTCAGTTTGATTCTGATGCAGAGATAAAAACCTATAGTTTTAATCTTGATTTGCTTTCGAATGAAGCCGGTAGTTTTCCATATCGCAAAACTTTAAAGATTAATATTGACCTTTCACTTGTTCAAGAAGGTTTTCCATTTTATGCAAAGACTGAGGTAGAGGCAGGTGTTGTTTGCGCTGATGTTAATGATAATGGAAATCAAGAGATCATTTTTGCAGATAAGAGTGGTTACTTATATATAATTGACGCCATGGGCGATACACTTCCTAATTTTCCTATTGCTCTGGGCTCACAACCCGGTGGTATAGCAGTCGCTGATATTGATCTGGATGATACGCTTGAGATCGTGACTACTTTGTTTGATAAAAAGGTTCAGGTATATGATGTAAGCGGAAAAAAAGAATGGTCACGTAAAGCAGGGCTTTTTATTACCGGATTGCCCGCTATTGGTAATTTGGATGCCGATCCCGAACTCGAAGTTGTTTTTACTGCCTATGATCAAAAAATATACGCTGTAAATCATGACAGTACTGATGTTCCGGGTTTCCCATATTTAACAGGACAATTGCTTCATAGCGGTCCCTCTTTAGCAGATATAAATGGCGATGGGAAAGATAATATTATCGTTGCTTCAAAAGGTGGGCAATGTCTTGTATTGAATAGTGATACAACCCCTATGACTTCATGGCCGGTAAATGGATTAGGCTCAATTATCGCGGAGCCACAGGTAATACTGGGTAATGATACTTCTGCAGTAATACTTGTTGGTAACGAAGGTGGAGATATATATGCATTAAATATCGATGGTAGCCAAAGGTTTAGTGTTAATGGTTCCGGTTCAATTAGAACATCTCCTGCATTATATTTTGATGGAGGAGAAGCTTTTGCATTTTTTGCTACAACGACAGGCAATATTTATAAAATAGATTTAAATACCGGAGACCTGGTAGAATCATGGCCAAAAACGATTGCATCACAATTGTATCATTCTTTAACTATTTGTGATATACCCGTAGAAGGAAGCATGACCCCTTGTATTCTTGCTATGGGTAACAATGGAAAACTTTATACCATGGATTTGAATGGAAATTCTGTAGGGAATAATTTTCCCTTGGATACGAAGTATTTATCAAAATCTTCACCGGTCCTAAGTGATATAGATGCTGATGGTGATTTAGATATTATTACCGGAAACTATTCGGGTGTTACTGTTCAGGATTTAAAAACCATTATGGGTACCAATTATTGGCCGATGCATAAGGGTAGTGCAGATAGACGAGGATCTGTAAGTCAAATGTTAACGTCAGTCGATGATGGGTCAATCTTGGCAAACACGTTTGAATTAATGGGTAATTATCCCAACCCTTTTAATCCAACTACCATGATCAGATTTACTATTCCTTCAATATCGACAATGACATTGAAAGTATATTCCTTAGATGGTAAGGAAGTATATTCAAAGGCATATCAAAACATGAGCGCCGGAGTCAATGAAATTGATCTTAATATGAATAGCTTTGCTTCAGGTCTATACATCTATTCCTTGCGTTTCGGTGATCTTGTTAAAAACTCTAAAATGATCTTAATGAAATAATTGAGTAGACGGTAAACGGTAATCTGTGGTTTAAGTATCGAACATTAAATAATGTTTTCGGTTTAATTTGATGAGTTCTAGTTAATTAATCTCCGATCACCGATTACCGAAAATATTACTTGCAAAACAATTTCAATCATCTTATAATTACGGGCTTGACATTTCGGGCGCTTAGCTCAGTTGGTTCAGAGCACCTGCCTTACAAGCAGGGGGTCACAGGTTCGAGTCCTGTAGCGCCCACACCCATAACCGTCTATTAGACGGTTTTTTTATTTTGGAACAAATATTTTAAAGTAATATTTAATTTCTTATGTATAAATACGGGGTGTAAGGTGCCAATAAATATGAAAAAAATATGGTCAATGATAAATGCATTGCTTTTAGTGTTGATATTTTTGCTAATTTTGTTAGTCCCTGAGAGATTGTTTGTTTTTGACAACAACCTTTGTGTGTTTGAAATTGCCGTTATTGTCGTTTTGCTTTCCAATGCTTTATTTTTCTTAGTAAATTTCATTTTGTCATTTGTTAAAATTCAAAGAGTCAAGCCATGTATGGGGTCAGCTATATTTGATCTTCTTCTCTCCGGGTTTTCAATTTTGCTTTTAATGGTAATTAAGGTAATGTCGGATGAGATTGCACGCGAATGGGATCCAATGAGTGCCTCTATTTGGTCAGAGGGGGAATTTTTTATACTCCTGGTGGCATTTTTAATGATTATGGCGGTGCAACTGATTAATTATATTCGCAGGGAATGATTTTTTTGAACGTTTTCTGAAAATAATTTAAACTTATTATTTAATCTTGGTTTTTTACCTGTATCTTGAAAAATACCTCATCATTAAGCCTAAAGTCACGTTGTATCGAATGATTTACGAATTAAAGGTTTTATCGTTACTTATTTACACTTAAATTAGCTTTGAGAATATGGAGTTTATAATGTCAAAAATAACCGCTGATACAATACGCCTTTTAGCGGCTGATATGGTACAAAAAGCTAATTCCGGACATCCCGGCTTACCTATGGGCATGGCTGATGTCGCAACAGTGCTTTGGACTGAATTTCTAAAGTATAATCCCCAAGATCCCACTTGGCCTGCACGTGATCGTTTTGTAATGTCTGGAGGACACGGCTCGTCTTTACTGTACGCTGTTCTTCATTTGGCGGGTTATGATTATTCTATGGAAGATCTTAAAGAATTCAGACAATGGGGGTCTAAAACTCCGGGTCATCCGGAAAACCATTTGCCGGGAATAGAAACAACCACTGGTCCCTTAGGCCAAGGTTTTACCAATGCGGTTGGATTGGCCATGGCTGCCGAGATCGCTGCTGAGCAATGGAATGATGACGACAATAAATTATTTGGCCAAAACTATACCTATACTTTTTGTGGTGATGGTGATATGATGGAAGGCATCAGTCATGAGGCTGCATCCTTGGCGGGTCATCTTGCATTATCAAAACTTATTTGTGTATATGATAGCAATAAAATAACCATTGATGGGGCAACTGATTTGGCTTTTACCGAAGATGTAGGCATGCGTTTTAAAGCCTATGGCTGGCATGTGCAAGAAATTGATGGTCACGATCACGCCGAAATATCTTCTGCTTTCAAATCTGCACAACTGGAAGTCAATAAGCCATCATTGATCATTGCAAAAACAAAGATCGGTTTTGGTAGTCCAAATAAAGAGGGTACAAGTGGTGTTCATGGCGCTCCCTTGGGTGAAGAAGAATTAAAGCTAACGCGTGAGGCATTGGGATTCCCCATTGATAAAAGCTTTTATATCCAAGATGTAGTTAAGGAAGAGTTCGCTCGTTATCGTAAAGAGCTCGATAAAGAATATGTAGTCTGGCAAGAAAAGTTTGAAGCATGGAAGATAAGTTCTCCTGAAAAGTTTAAACAATATGACGGACAAATTAATAAAAATCTGCCTGGTGATTTAGCTGAAGAAATTTTTACAAGTTTAAGTGGAAAAGATAGCGCGACACGCGCACATTCAGGAAATGTTATTCAGGTTGTGGCTGGAAAAGTTAGCGGATTATTTGGTGGTTCTGCAGACTTAGGGGCTTCCGATAAAACGACTATTAAGGGTGGCGGTTCAGTCATGAAAGCGGCTTTTTCGGGAAAAAATATTCATTATGGTATTCGCGAGTTTGCTATGTCGGCCATAATGAATGGTTTAGCACTTTATGGCAATGGAATCATCCCCTTTGCAGGTACTTTTCTTGTTTTTTCTGATTACATGCGATCGGGCATTCGCATGGCGGCACTTATGAAACAACAGGTAATTTTCGTGTTTACGCACGATAGTATTTTTGTAGGTGAAGATGGTCCCACACATCAGCCCATCGAACAGATCATGTCATTACGTCTTGTCCCGGGTTTGCAGGTTATACGCCCCGCGGATGAAACGGAAACCGCGGAGGCCTGGTTATCTGCTTTGGAATATAAGGATGGCCCTACTGCGCTAATCCTCACCAGACAGAATTTGCCGAATATTCATGATAAGGGAATAAGAATAACTGACTTTAACAAGGGCGCCTTTATCGTAAAGGAATGCACAGATCCAGATGCAGTTATTTTTGCTTCCGGTTCTGAGGTTGGCATTTCGGTGGAAGCCGCAGAAAAGCTGTCAAAAGAAGGTATAAATCTACGTGTGGTTTCTGTCCCTTGTTTAGAAAACTTTTTAAATCAGGAACAAAGTTATCAAGAAAAACTTATTCCTGTAAATATACCTCTTGTTACGGTTGAAGCAGGACGAACCACGGGCTGGAGAAGTGTAAGGAGCGGTCCGGCTTTAAATATTGGTATTGATCATTTTGGTGCATCAGCACCTTATGAGCTGTTGGCAGAGAAATATGGATTTACGGCAGAAGCCGTTTATAATAAAATTAAGAGCTGGCTACCTGACATTAAGGCGTAAAAAGTTTAGAAAAAATAATGTTTTCTTAGGCTAAGATATTATATTTATAAGCTTTGCCACCTTAGCTCAGTCGGTAGTAGCGACGCTTTCGTAAAGCGTAGGTCGGCGGTTCGAATCCGCCAGGTGGCTCTAGAAATTGTAAGGACTAGTTATGGCAAAAAACAAGAACAATATGTTTAAATGGTTAAACAGTGATATCGCCATTGACCTTGGAACAGCGAATACGCTCATTCATATGAAAGGTCAGGGCATTGTAATAAATGAACCCTCAATTGTTTCGAAATCTACAAAGACCGGTAAGATCATTGCCGTTGGTAATGAGGCCCGTGATATGCTGGGACGTACTCATCCCAATATCACAACTATCCGCCCCATGAAAGATGGTGTGATTGCCGATTTTGAAATGACCGATGGTATGTTGCAGGGTTTTATCAAAAAGATTAACTTATCGCGTTTTGCGCGTCCTAAAATGGTTATTTGCGTTCCTTCCGGTATTACCGAAGTGGAAAAGCGTGCTGTTCAAGAGTCAGCTGAGAGATCTAATGCATCCAGAGTTCATTTGATCGAAGAGCCGGTAGCGGCAGCTTTGGGTATTGGTCTTGATATTTCAAAACCTATTGGTAATATGATCGTTGATATTGGTGGTGGTACAACTGAGATTGCGGTTCTTGCTTTAAATGGTGTCGTAGCAAAAGAATCTATTCGCGTTGCCGGAGATGAATTGAATAATGCTATTGTTCATTATTTTAGAGCTAAGCACAATTTACTTATTGGTGAACGTACCGCTGAAGAGATAAAGAAGGCTGTTGGGTCGGCAATTCCAGTCGAAGAAAAGATCATTGCTGTAAAAGGTAGAAATCTATTAACAGGTATACCCAGAACGGTTGAAGTAGATGCAAATGATGTATCAAACTGTCTGCAGAAAACTATCGAAATGATGATTGCTGCAATCAAGCGGACCTTAGAGCATACACCTCCCGAATTGTCTGCAGATATTTTGGATCGTGGTGTGATTCTTACAGGCGGTGGTTCAATGCTGCATGGTTTGGATGAGCGAATTCGCAGAGAAACGAATCTTCCGGTAAGTATTGCAGATGAACCTTTGCTTTCTGTCGCAAAAGGAACCGGAAAAGTTCTGGAAAATATCGAAAATTATCTTGATATTTTATTATAAATGCTCACAAAACTTTATGACTTTATTATTCGAAAACACCTTGAGATATTAACATTTATCTTTGTTTTAATATCTTTGGTTTTGCTATCGCAAACGGAAAATAATGTTGTTTTACAAGTCCAAAATACTTGGCAAGACATGACTGTAGTATTTCAAAAACCTGCGGTTGAACGTCAACGTAAAGAACGATTGGTTGATGAAAACAGTCAGTTACGTATGGATATTTTTCGGTTGAATCAAGAGGTGGCAAGACTACAGAATCTTAACAGCGAAAATACCAGATTACGTGAGATGTTAGGATTTAAAGATACGGTAAGTTATGAGCTTTTACCTACATTGATCGTATATAAGGGATATATGGACGGTAATTCTGTTGTTACTATCGATAAAGGTAAAAAAAGTGATGTGCAGGCAAATGATATAATTATAGACAAAGAAGGCTTGGTGGGCAAAGTGCTATCCTCAGCGGCCGGAACAAGTCTTGCCAGTATGATCATCGAGCCGGATATCAGGGTGTCGGTTAGAATAAATCCTTCTCGTGTTTATGGTATACTTCGTTGGCATCATGGTAATACTTTTGTTATTGACGATATTCCTTCAACGATAGATATTCAACCCGGTTGGAGTGTGACAACTTCGGGGTTGTCCGAAATTTATCCTCCCGATATTCCCGTGGGCGTTATTACAAAGGTATTGACATCCGAAAATGGTTTTACACATTACATCGAAGGTACTTATAATGTATCTTTTAGCAACCTCAGAGAGGTATTTGTATTAAAAAATGATAGAAAGTAAAGCAAAATCTTCGTGGATATTATATTTAGTCATGGCAGCGCTGTTTTTCTTGTCCGTTGTTTTTAATGAGTATGTTGATATAGCAGGTATTCGTCCTGATATTTTATTGATTATGTTGATCTTTTTATCCATAAGAGAAAAAGCTGTTATTGCCATTTGCTGTGCCTTTGCTTTTGGTTTATTGCAAGATATGATATTGCCCGGAAATGTTCAATACTGGGGTTTAGCGCCATTATTTAAGACATTGCTGATATTTGCCTTTTTAAAATTATTTCCATTGATTTCCAGACTAAGAGGTTTTTCTTTTCAGTTAGTAATTCTTGCTTCATTTTTACTTTATTTTATTTTTTATACCATGTTTTATTATTCCGGTTTTATGAATTCTTTTGCCATATTTTATCGTTATGCACTTCCTGCCTCAATGTATACTTTTGTGATTTATCTTCTGCTAAATATGATCTTTCCTCAGTCTGATCAGGCGAGGTGATCATGTATAATGAAGTTAAAAACAGAATGAAAAGACATCGAGTGATTGCGCTTCTTGCCTTAGCTTTATTAATGTTTTTAATTTTAATCGTGCGTTTTTATTCCCTTCAAATCGTTAACTATTCATTATATCGTTCCGAAGCAGTAGGTAATATGCTAAACCGAATGGATATTGCCGCCCCCAGAGGAATTGTCTATGACAGAAATGGCAAAAAGCTGATATATAATGTACCTTGTTATAATATTGTTGTTTACCCTGATATTATCAAACAGCATCCTGAAACTTGGCAGAAGATCTCTGATATTACCTCTGTTCCTATAGAAACATTGCAAAAAGAAATGAAACGGAATCAATATGGTTCATATCGCCCGGCAGTTATTTTAAGGAATATTGATCAACGTACTAATGCTGTTATTAACGAATGTATTCAAAATTTACCCGGGGCCGATGTTTCTTTTGATCCCATTCGGGAATATACCGATGAAATTTTAAGTGGAAATCTTCTCGGCTATACAGCCGAAATTAGAGGTCGTGATCTTTACCGCTATCGTGATGAGGGTTATAAACTAGGCGATATTATTGGATATGATGGGATTGAAAAACAATATGAAAGTGAACTCCGAGGTACAAAGGGTTATAGATATAAACAGGTAAATGCTAGCGGAAAACCTCTTAGTGATAAAGCATACGAACAAATCAATCCAATTCCCGGCAATGCGCTTTATCTTACTGTAGACCAAGAATTGCAGGCATATGCCGAATCACTTTTAGTTGATTATAATGGTGCGGCCATTATGATGAATTATGAAAATGGGGAGATCATTACTTCGGTAACGGCGCCTTCATATGATCCGGAATTGTTTGCAAGAGGTCTGACTCAAACGCAGTGGGATTCGATTGTTCAAGATAAACGTATCCCTTTGTTTAATAGAACTATCAGGGGACAATATCCTCCTGGTTCAATTTATAAAATGATCGCCGCAATAGCAGGCTTGGAAAAGAAAGTGATCGACCCAAATGTTGAATTTGAGTGTACCGGGGTTTTCGATATGGGTGGGCGTGAGTTTAAATGCTCCCATGTTCATGGGATGGAGAATTTAGATGATGCACTTGCGCATTCTTGCAATATATATTTTTATAATATGATTTTGGAATTGGGAATCGATGATTGGAGTGCTTACGCAAAAGAAATGACCATGGGGCAATTGACCGGCGTTGATCTTCCGGGTGAGCTTAACGGTATATGTCCCGATCGTGCTTTCCTTGATTCTCGTTATGGTCGCAGAAAGTGGTGGCAGGGTATGTGGCTGAATATGGTGATCGGTCAAGGTGATGTGCTGATGACTCCCATGCAGGCAGTTCGATATACCGCTATTCTTGCGACAAGGGGAAAGATTGTTCAGCCGCATTTTTTAGGTCGTATTTATAACGTTCAGGAAGCCGAGAGTCAAAAAGTAGAATATCCGGTTACACATACACGTCATATTTCCTCATCTACATGGGAAGAGATCGAAACAGGTATGTATCACGCTGTCCAAAGTTCCTGGGGTACCGGCATTACCGCAAATGTGCCGGGTTTAAATATGTATGGTAAAACAGGAACTGCTCAGAATCCACATGGTGAACCGCATGCGTGGTTTATCGGTTACACAAAATTAAAAGATTTTCCCTGCGCGGTGGTTGTATTTGTAGAGCACGGTCTTGCCGGTTCGGATATCGCTGCACCCATAGCAGGTAAGCTGTTAAAAGCATATTACTATATGAGGAAAGAATGAGATTTAGAGATTTTTTTAAATTTAAGTTTAATCAAATTGATGCTGCATCATTTTTACTTGTGTTACTTTTGACGGGAGTGGGATTGGTTGCGATCTATTCAGCAACATCTTTTGTAGGGACGGAAGCCAATATGCAGTATTTCTGGAAACAGATGCTGGGTATTTTTGGCGGCTTGAGTATGTTTGTTATGCTGTATTCGGTTCGAAAGAGTTTTTTACTTTCCTATGCTGAAGTAATTTTCATGGTTGGTATAGGTTTGATTATTATTCCCTATATCCTATCTATGGTTAGTGCCGGAACAAACCGGTGGATCAATTTAGGTGCTTTTCAAATACAGCCCTCTGAATATATGAAGTTTATTCTCATCACCATGCTGGCAAAGGTGTTCAGTGAATCAAGACGATCACCGCTTGAACCCGGATATGTGCTTTACCCTTTGGGTATACTCGCTATTCCCGCTGCATTGGTATTTGCGCAACCAGACCTTGGTACCACCTTGATCTATATTGCTGTTTTTGTTGCTATGCTATTTGCCAGTGGTTATAAAATGTACTACATATTTATGATTGCAGCGCCATTGATTACGGTGCTTGCGGCTTTTAATAGCTGGGTGTTTTTGGTTTGGGGGATCATCGTTGCTGTTGTGATCTTCTTAAATAATAAAAATATCATATTTTCAGTGGGAATGTTTTTGTTTAATATTCTTATCGGTGTTTTAACACCCTATTTTTGGAATGCCATTAAACCGTATCAGCAACAGCGTATATTGACCATGCTTAACCCGCAATTAGATCCTATGGGCGCCGGATATCAGGTGATCCAATCTCAAATAGCTATCGGATCCGGTGGCTTTCATGGGAAAGGATTTTTGCAGGGAACACAGGCTCACCTCAACTTTTTACCCGAACAGCATACGGATTTTATTTTTTCCGTGATATCTGAAGAATTTGGCTTTATTGGTATTACACTGATTCTTTGTGTTTATTGTTTTCTTGTATTGCGGTGGTACCGAATGGCAATAAATGCTAAAAGTACTTTCTCGGCCATGCTGATTATTGGTGGGACCACAGCACTTCTTGCTCATATTTTTATTAATGTCGGGATGACTGTTGGCATTCTCCCCGTGACCGGAAAACCGCTACCCTTTATTTCTTATGGGGGATCATTTTTAATGACATCCTTTGGTTTAGTGGGATTGGTACTGAATGGAAATGCAGAGTAGATAAAGAGGCAAAGGGTGAGGAGTGGATAAGGGGTGAAACTCAAAATATTCATTCTTGCGTAAAGTAAAACCATCTTATTTATTTTGTTATCCTTTTGAAAACTATCTTGTCTTAGCTCTTTATATTTCATCTTTACATCATTATATTACTCCATGGAAAAGTTGATCATGAAAAATCGCAAAGCTTTTCATGACTATAGTATTCTCGAAAAGCTTGAAGCCGGTCTCGTGTTACAGGGCACCGAGGTAAAGGCTATTCGTGAAGGAAAAATTAACATTAAAGAAGCTTACTGTAATTTTGTTGATGGTGAGCTTTTTTTAATGCAGGCGCATATTTCGGCATACTCGCATACCGGTTACGAAAATCATGATCCGGTAAGACCCCGAAAGTTACTTCTGCATTCGAAAGAATTGATCAAACTTCGTAAGAAACGCGATGAACAACACCTGACGCTTGTGCCGCTGTCCTTGTACTGGTCCGGAAACCATATTAAGCTTGAGGTTGGACTGGCGAAAGGTAAAAAGAATTATGATAAACGACAGGATATTGCCAAGCGTGATAATCAGCGCAATATTGACCGTCAGATGAAACAGGGATAAGGAGCCGACATGAGCCGTTTTCCATCGTTAAATGAACAGATGGATCTGATCCGCAAGGGAGTTGAGGAGATCATTCCCGAAGAGGAACTTGTAAAGAAGATCGAAAAGAGTATTAAGGAAAATAAACCTTTGCGGGTAAAACTGGGGGCTGATCCCTCACGCCCTGATCTTCATATCGGTCATGCTGTTGTCTTGGGTAAAATGCGTCAGTTCCAGGATCTTGGTCATCAGGCTGTTTTGATTATTGGTGATTTTACCGCTATGATCGGCGATCCAACCGGTAAGAGTAAAACACGTCCTTCGCTTACACTTGAAGCCAGTAAGGAAAATGCACGTTCATATTTTGAACAAGCCGGCATTGTGTTAAATCAGGATGATCTTGAAATCAGATATAACTCTGAATGGCTAGCTAAAATGAATTTTCGTGACGTGATTGAATTATCGGCTCACTATACCGTTGCACGAATGCTTGAGCGCGATGACTTTAACAAGCGCTATCATAATGGTGTTGCGATCTCAACTCATGAATTTTTATATCCTTTGGCTCAGGCTTATGATTCAGTAGCAATAAAATCTGATATTGAATTGGGTGGTACCGATCAGAAATTTAATTTACTGGTAGGTCGGGATATTCAGCGCGAATATGGTTTGGAGCCACAGTGTATATTGACCATGCCCATTCTTGAAGGTCTTGACGGAAAAGAAAAAATGTCCAAATCTTTAGATAACTATATTGGTCTTACAGATACCCCCGAAGATATGTACGGTAAAACCGTTTCAATCGGCGATGATATGATTATTCGCTATTTGACTTTGGTTACCGATACGCCCGCAGCAGAAATTGCCGAATTTGAAAAAGCTATGAAAGAAGGCGAAAATCCCCGTGATATTAAGCATGAACTTGCTCGCCGACTCGTTGAAAAGTATCATGATTCAGATGCGGCTCAACGCGCTAAAGAGCATTTCGATAAAGTTCACGTCAAAAAAGAAATTCCCGACGATATTCCTGAATTCACCGTAACTGCCGATGATGTTTTTATTACAAAACTTATGGTTGAAAGCGGTTTGTCCCAGTCCGGTGGCGAAGCAAAACGACTTGTTGCACAAGGGGGCGTTTACCTGAATGGTGAGCGCGTGGTCACTCACAATAATCCCTTAGACATCAAGGATGGAGATATTCTTAAGGTAGGGAAACGAAAATTCCTTAAGCTAAAAAAATAGATTAGAATAAGGGTCTATCATGAAGTGGTCTCCACTTGCAGAAAGAGTTCATCAACTGCTAATGCGGAAGTCGTTGTTACGGCAAAATGATAAATTACTATTGGCGCTTTCAGGAGGACGTGATTCGGTTGCCTTGCTTTCAATTATGGTTGAGTTGAAGGATCATTGGAACTGGGAACTTATAGTGGGGCACATAGATCACAATCTTCGTCCGGGAGAAGATGAAAAAGAAGCTGCTTTATGTCGAGAGCTTGCTGAACAATTTAATTTAAAATATGTTGAAGAAACCGTAGATCTTCTATCTTCCTCCGCTAGGAAAAAATACCGAAATAAAAGCAGTCAAAATCCCAGCATAGAATCCATTGCCAGGGAAGCTCGTTATGAGGTTTTTAAAAAGTGGGCAGAAGAATATCATTGTCACGCAATTTGTAGTGGGCATCACTTAAATGATCAGGCGGAAACTGTTCTCTATAGAATGTTGACAGGCTCGGGAGTTAAAGGCCTACTTGGTATTCCCGCTTCGAGAGATGTTTTTGTGCGACCTCTTTTGGAAATATCAAGAGAGGAATTATCTGACTATGTGAATAAAAAAAGACTGGGATATTTTGATGATCCCAGTAACAAAGAGCAACGTTTTGTTCGGAATAAGATCCGACATGCCGTATTGCCTGCGCTTGTCGGCATGGGTTTTGATCATCCCGAAAAATCTTTAGCTGCAACCGCGGCGTCATTGGAAGAAGCTTCTGTCGCTCTTGAACAGCTTTCAAATGAAAGCTATGAACGCATTGTTTCTTCTTCTGTAAAGGGTGTGAAAATTCGGACTAAGCACTTTGAGGAAATCCCGGAGTATATTCAAAAAAAGGTATTGAGACGGATTTTTGAAGAACAGTTTTCCGTCAATCAACATTTGTCTGAGAAACAATTGGACCAATTGTTGGCATTTATTAAACATGCTGAACAGGGAGCTTCTACCGAATTATTGAATGTGAAATTATTGCAAGATAGAGATCAAATCACTTTTCCTTTTGAAAGTGGTGAAAAAATTTGTGAAAGCTTTATATGTAAACCCGATAAATTATCTATACTTGACAAAGAGTTGCGTATTGAAATAAAGGTTGCCAAGCAGGATCTAAGAACTCCTGATCAATTTGTTGCATATTTTTCTATAGATCTTCTGGGGGAAGAACTTGAGCTGCGTTCTTGGGAGAGCGGTGATAGTATGTCAATTTTTGGAGCCGGAAATAATAAAAAAGTTTCCGATATCCTGAAAGATGAAAAAGTGGGTGCGCTTGAAAAACAATCTTATCCTGTTTTGGTAAATAATAATAAGATTATTTGGATCCCGGGTGTTAAGCGATCAAATGAGTTTACTGTTAATGATAATGATTTTGAAATGTTAGTGATTACATATAAACATGGGGAGATATCATGATAAAACAAACCCTAACCCTGGAGTATGGTGGGGAGTTTGACGGAAAAGAACTGGATTTGTTAATTTCTGATGAAGAGATTCAAGACAGAGTGCGAAAACTAGGAAAAGAAATCACAAAAGATTACAAGAAAAAAGAAAAACCTCCAATTATGATCGGTGTTTTGAATGGAAGTTTTTATTTTATGGCTGATTTGTTACGAGCTATGGCAATTGAAGCCGAAATGGATTTTATAAAGATCGCTTCGTATGAACGGACCAAATCAACAGGTACGATCAGATTGATCAAAGATATTTCAGCTCAGATCACGGGAAGAGATATTATATTAGTCGAAGATATTGTTGATAGCGGTCTTTCAATTAATTTTTTAAGAAAGCATTTTGAAAACAGCTCACCGGCATCAGTAAAAGTGGCAACCTTATTGTTTAAACGTGAAATCACTCAGGTAGAGGTAGAGCCGGAATACATAGGCTTTGATATCCCGGACCGCTTTGTTGTCGGTTATGGTTTGGATATTGAGCAGAGATATCGTCGTTTGCGCGATATTTATGCCATGTAGGATTGTACGTGTTTATGAATTTTAATTGAAGGGGTACAAAACTTTGCGCCCCTACGCGTATGATTTCAAGGTCATAGATGTTTGTTTAAATTTATAAAAAACGAAAACCTTCAATATAGACTATCTTTTATATCCTGCTTGCTTGTGGTAGCTCGAAGGATGATAATAGAAGTGAAAAACATTAAATATCCTGTTGTTTTGTCAAAAGTTATCCTGCTTACATCAAAAAAAGCCAATAAAATGGAACATAATCCACTAAAGACATTGTATATTAATAGGATGTAAAGGAGAATATATGTACAAACGTTTTTATAGCAGTCCCAACGGAAATCCGGACGACAAAAAAGATATTAAAAAACCCTCAAAAGGTCCCGACTTTAAAGGTTCGACAAAAGTTCCCAAAACACCACTGGTATGGATAGGATTGATTATCGTTATTCTTATCCTTGCGCAGGTATTTGGAACCGCAACAGCCCCCGGGGAAATGAGGCTTACATACACTCAGTTTAATGATTATCTTCAAGAAGGCAAGATTGCCAATGGTGTTTTTGAAGGTACGGCAATGACGGGTGAGTTTAAGAATCCTGTCGCAGAATATGCGAATGGTAAAGAGAATCTCTATAAACGATACAGAGTAACGATTCTTCATCTTGATACGGAGCTACTAAAACAGTGGGATGATGCCGGTTTAAGTTATGAGTTCGTAGAGCCAAGTATAGGTTTTGGTGATGTTTTAGTTAATGTTTTGCCCTGGATCATCATTTTAGGTGTTTGGATCGTGCTGATGCGCCGTATGTCCGGTAATCGTGGTGGACAAGGTGGTGGAAATATTTTTTCATTCGGAAATCAAAATCCTGCAAAGAAATTTAATCCCGAAAATTCAAAGATTACATTTAAAGATGTTGCCGGATGTAATGAGGCTAAAGAAGAGCTTGAAGAGATTATTGATTTTTTAAAGAGCCCTGAACGCTTTCAAAGACTTGGCGGGCGTATCCCGCGTGGTGCTTTATTGTTAGGCCCTCCAGGAACAGGAAAAACTCTATTGGCAAAAGCTGTTGCCGGAGAAGCAAAGGTACCTTTCTTTAGTATTTCAGGTGCTGATTTTGTAGAAATGTTTGTGGGTGTTGGTGCTTCTCGAGTACGCGGCTTGTTTGAACAGGCATTGAAGAATTCTCCATCAATCGTGTTTATTGATGAAATCGATGCTGTTGGTCGCCAACGTGGTGCTGGTTTAGGTGGTGGACATGATGAACGTGAGCAGACCTTGAATCAGCTTCTGGTACAAATGGATGGATTTAATTCCGATGCGTCGGTGATTGTGATCGCGGCAACCAACCGTCCTGATATTTTGGATTCTGCGTTACTTCGTCCCGGACGTTTTGATCGTCAGATCGTTGTGGACGTGCCGGATGCAAATGGACGAGAAAAGATCCTGAAAGTTCATGCCAAGAACATTAAATTGTCAACAAAAGTGGATCTTAAAACTTTAGCAAAAGGTACTCCCGGTATGGTGGGAGCCGATTTGGCAAACTTGATCAACGAAGCGGCTCTCTTGGCGGCTCGTAAAAATCGTCGTTCAGTCTTTTTGGAAGATCTTGAAGAAGCAAAAGATAAAGTGATGATGGGTGCGGCAAGAAAATCTATGTTGTTAAGTGATACGGATCGTAAAACAACGGCCATTCATGAAGCGGGTCATGCCTTGATTGGCTTGTTGTTAAAAGATGCTGATCCGGTTCACAAAGTTAGTATTATTCCTCGTGGTCGCGCATTGGGTGTTACTCATATGCTACCGGAGGTTGATAAACACAATTATTCCAAGAGTTATATCCTTGCACAACTCCAGGTAATGATGGGGGGGCGTGTAGCAGAACAATTAGCTATCGGTGACATTACAACCGGAGCAAGCAATGATATAGAACGCGCTACAGATATGGCTCGCCGCATGGTTTGTGAATGGGGTATGAGTGATGAGTTAGGTGTAACGGCTTTTGGTTCTAAATCTAATGAAGTTTTTATTGGTAGAGACTTTGGAACAACCAAAAATTATTCTGAAGCCACTGCCCAAAAGATTGATCAAGAAGTACAGCGTCTTGTATCGGAGGCCTATGAATCGGCCAAAAAATTGCTAAAAGATAATTTTAAAGTATTACAAGCCATCGCAGATGCTTTGTTGGATGTTGAAACACTTGATAGCGAAAAGTTGGAAAAAGTTGCTGTAGATAATGGCATAAGCATAAAGAAAAAATAGAATCTTTGAATAGTTGGGGATGAGATATGCTGCCCTTGATCATGGGGATTTTGAATGTCACGCCGGATTCGTTTAGTGATGGCGGTCAATTTTGCGCGAAAGCGCAGGCAATAGCTCATGCTGAAAAAATGTTCAAAGAGGGTGCGGATATTATAGATGTCGGTGGTGAATCCACAAGACCCGGTGCCGATCCGGTAAGTTTACAGGAAGAATTGGACCGGGTATTGCCCGTTCTGGAAGAATTGGTAAAATGGGATGTGCAAATATCTATAGATACCAGCAAGTCTCAAGTTGCCAAGGAAGCTTTGGAATTAGGTGTGGATATTGTCAACGATATTTCCGCTTTGACATTTGAAGAAAAAATTGCTGACTATGTTGCAAAATATAATGCAAAATTGGTCTTGATGCACATGCGGGGGAGGCCCAAAACGATGCAAAATGATCTGCCGAAGATTAATATGCTTTCGGAAGTGTCGTTGTTTTTATGTGCTCAGGCTAAAAAAGCTGAGAAATGCGGTGTGCAAAAGAATAATATTATTCTTGATCCGGGTATTGGCTTTGGCAAAAGTCTTGAAGATAATATTGATCTATTGAGAGATATTGAGTCATTAAAATCTTTGGGTTATCCGCTTTTAATTGGTGCGTCCAGAAAATCAATGATCAATATGATCTCTGAATCAGATGTAAGCGAACGACTTCCGGGATCGCTTGCGATTGCGTGCCTTTGTGCACAGCGTGGAGCTGATATTTTAAGAGTGCATGATGTGGCAGAAACTTTTCAGGCACTTAAGGTGGCAGAAAGATTATGGTAGAATTGTTTAACATTGGAGTGATCAGTGTTACCTTGATGGATATCATTGATATTGTTGTCGTGGGTTTTGTTTTTTATGGCGCATATTTGCTTTTTAGAAACACACGTGCTTCACAAATGCTATATGGAATGATTGCCATAGCGTTATTGGGTTTTGTTGCGCATTTATTGGATTTTAAAGCAACTGCATGGCTGTTTGAAAAACTTGCTACCGTATGGGTGATTTTGTTTATTATTTTATTTCAACCTGAGCTAAGAAGGATATTATTGTATGTTGGGCAAAATTCTCTTTTACGTTGGTTGTCAAAATCAGAAAACAGCAAGGTAGAAGAAATTATTCATTCAGCTTTTGAAGTCAAGAAAGCAGGTCTTGGCGCCCTAATGGTTATTATACGTGACAGTGGACTTAAATCTATAGTTGAACGTGGTGTTAAGATAAATGCCATTGTTAATACAGATTTGATCTTGTCGATTTTTAATACAAGTTCACCACTACATGATGGTGCGATTATTATACATGAAGATAGAATTTTAGCAGCCAAATGTATTTTACCTTTAAGTGAAAATATTGAACTGGATCCTACGATCGGTACCCGACATTTAGCTGGCTTAGGTTTATCGGAAGAAAGTGATGCAATGGTAATTGTTGTGTCTGAAGAAAAGGCAAAGATATCTATAGCCTATCAAGGAAAATTAAAACGGGATTTAAATGAAGATGAACTGCGGACATCGCTATATACCTATTTGTCGAATCGCTAAAGCTATTCTTGTTTTCACTTTTATTAGTGTTATAACGTTGTTTTCTGCAACGATGGATGTCGACAACAAAAACACATCTTTAAACCTTTCCTGGCGTTTAGACAGTGCTGATCTTGAAGCTTTTTTAAATACGGGTAGCTTTGATAATGAAAATGTGACCAGTATATACTTTGAAGGAAGATATTATCCCTATTATTCTGTTATCCTGGAAAATCAAAGTTCCGATATTGTACCTCGACTCAGTGTTAAAAACAGTCAAGTAGTTCAATTACCGGTTTTAAGTGAAAACTTAGATGATATACCCACTCATGCTGTTGATAATGTTGATGTCCTGACATTTCGTGACCATATACAGGTTCAGAATATTCCCGGTATTGGCACATTGGTGGAAATTATGCCGCTTTTACCTTTGGAAGGTGGTCGTGTAAAATGTTTAAATAATGCAGAGATCCAAATCTTTTCCGCCAGTGGCACCTTAAGGTTTGCAAATGATTTAAATAGAGAATTATCACAGCTTTCAAAAATTAACTTGCGTCAAGAGTTAGCTCAAGATTATTGTGTGATATATTTTTCGGAACCCGGGGTCTATCGCATCAGTGGTCAGGATCTGATTGATAAAAATGTAGATATTGCAGGTATTTCCCCCGACCAAATTAAACTTCATCGCTGGGGAAGAGAAATACCCTGTTATGTAAGTTCCGGCAATAATAAGGGAACGGAAATATTTACCGAAACGGATATTGTTCAATTTTATATACCGGAATTAGAAAATCCATACGGTGATTATAAATACAATCCATTTAGTGATTATGATGCACTTATTATGTCTTGGGGCGAAGGAAATGGCAAACGTTATATTCAAGAGAATTCCGATTTTTCAGATGATCCGAATAAGTTTACTTACGACATGAACCGAAAATTTAGAAGTACAATTCATGTTGAGGAAAATCAAACCGTTCAGCCTTTAGCCCGTTTGCATGAAGATGAGCTATCACATTTATTAGAACACCGTTTTTATTCACCATCAATAAAAGTAGGGCGGAGCATACGTTATCCATTTGAAATTTTTGACCCGGTGAATGATTCACCTTATGATGTTGAATACCGCATTAGAATGCAGGGTTTAACTTATTCTGTAGATGATGAAATGGATCATCAGATTATTGTTAAGGTAAATAATGTGGAAGCTTTTTCAGATGAATGGGAAGGTCAGCAACCAAGGATATCTGACAATGAAGGACTGCAATATTCACACTCGTATTTGAATGATGGAGAAAATGAGTTTGAGATATCAGTCCGTGGATTTG
This sequence comes from bacterium, assembly GCA_963676395.1. Lineage (GTDB taxonomy): Bacteria > Fidelibacterota > Fidelibacteria > Fidelibacterales > Fidelibacteraceae > M50B103. Next base: position 1,320,084 of record OY781066.1, read on the forward strand.
GTGATGATAGCTTTCTGGATGACCAGGTATTACTTGATTGGTTTGAGGTGAGTTACGATCGCTATATGATAGCGCATAATAATCGCTTAAAGTTTTCACCTCAACATGGTGCTGGAACATATATGTTTCAGGTAAAGGGTTTAAGTTCTCCACAGGACATTATGATTTTGAAAAACGGAACAAACTGGATCCGTGGATACCTGGTAAATGAGGAAGATGCAGAAGGAGCTGAAAAAACATATACGATTTATTTCGAAGATCAGTGTAACGGCAATGAAGAGTACTTGGTAGTAGGCCCCGGAAAAGAAGATGATATAAGCTATGGTGTAGCAACAATTGACAGCTTTAGATATGTAAACACACTCGAGAATGAGTTGTATAATTCTTCAGATCAAGGTGATTATTTGATCATCACCCACAAAGAATTTTACGAAAAATCAAAAGATCTCGCGGCTCATAAGCAAAGTATTGGCTATGATCCGGCCATATATGAACTTGAAAGGATCTATGATGAATATAATTATGGGAATGAAAGTCCTTATGCTATAAAGAATTTTTTAAAAGACGCCTATTACAATTGGAGCATCAAACCTGAATACGTTTTGTTGGTCGGTGACGTTGGAACCAAAAATTCTGTTCCGGTCATTTATTATCAATCGGTAGGAGACAGGGGAGCGGTTATCGCTGAGAGCTGGTATGCCGATCTTGATGACGATTTTATGCTGGATTTCTCTTTGGGTCGTTTACCTATAAGTAACACTGAAGAATTAGATAGTACAATTAAAAAGATCAAAGCATATGATAATATGGTATTTCCTCGCCAAATGAATAGGGTGGTGACGCTTACCGGAACAGGGAGTGTATTTAGATCGCAAGCTCAGGATTATATCAACACGATCTCTCCAGATTATCTTCAAAATGATCGTTTGTATTTATATAATTCAGGAGTCAGTGGTGATTTTGACCAAGGTGTTAATTCCACAGATAGTTTAATTGAATACATGAATGACGGTATTTTGTGTTTGAATTATATTGGCCATGGGAGCGGCCTAACCTGGGATAATCATGTTCTGCCTTATGAGGCTTTTGATGATTTTGTTTCTGGTAAACCCTATATAATTAATTCAATGACCTGTTTTTCCAATACATTTTCGAATAATAATGCGATCGGAGAGCAGTTTATTCGACATCCGCGTGGTGGTGTGTCGATTTTTGGTTCAACCGGTTATGGGTGGATAAATTCCAATCATTTCCTTTTGAAACAAGTCATGGGAAATATGTTATATAAAAACATGTCTCATGGAAAAGCCATGCAATTTGCTTTGGCAAACTATTTCTTCTCTTCCTATGGCAAGAATGCCAGTTTTATTGATGAACTTGATGGCGTTAATTATGTTAAGTATTTTAGAAAAGCTCTTTTTTATCAATTCTGTATATTAGGTGATCCTTCTTCAACATTTCCTCTTCTTGACCGGGAAGAAAGTATTGTTATATCACCCAATAGGATTGGTTCCGGGGAAACACTAAGTATCAGTTCTCCCGACAATTACACTCATGCATATGTTGATATCGTCGGGGCAAAGAATAATGACAGCAAGTATCCTTTGAAACAGAAGGTAGATCTTGAGCTTCAACAAGGAGTTGCTCAAGTAATTATGCCTGAGATTCCTGCCGGGGTTAAGTCGGGAATGGTGCAAATGACTTTGTGGGACGATGAACTGAATGTTGCGGTTGCAAAAGAGAATATCTCATTTGGATTGTCTCATATAGAGGCATTGACCTATTATCCGGAACAACCCGGATTATTGGATGACCCGGTTCGAATTCGAATTGCTATTGACGAGGGAAGTACTGTTGACTCACTGGAACTTCTGGTTTATGGGGAAAGTTCTTTGAATACTTATTCTTCAGTTCTTAAAACACAAGAAGTTGAGGATGGTTTATATCAAACGGAGAATGATCTGGTTTATAGTGCTAAGGATAAATTTCAACCTTGGATATCAGATACACTCGCATCTTATATTTACCGTGGTAATTATTTTGCAGTAAAGACTTATTTTAATGGCGATAGTGAAATTTCACAATTTTTTACCTTGAGTCCATGGACTCAGAATTCCGCTGATATTTCAATTCTTGACTACCAAATTGAAGATGGTAAAAGCAAAATTATTTTGTTAAATCAAGCGGATACATCAAGCTATGTAAAAGTTATAATCAATTCACATAATCTTGACCAAGTCATGGTTGATACGGTGTTAACTCATAGTGATGTAGAACAATATTATGAGCCCGGCGTAGACAAGATCAATAGTTTTTACTTTGATTTTTTACCACAGTTTGGAGCAGATTCTTTAGAGATATTTATCGAAGCCTTGGATGTTGTTGACTTATTTTCTGTTAACGATACATTGCGGATCAAAACGGATAACTCATGTTTGAATTTCAATAATGGCGCTTGGCAAAACTTTGATCAGGATACTTGCTATTTAGCTTCAGATCTTTTTAAAGCTTTGGTGGTAGATAAAAATCACCTTGGCTCTTATACGATAAATGTGAGTAAGGATTTAGATGCAATTGAATTGAATACGTATGGGGCAACACAGAGTAAAACCAATATTCTTGATATGCTTTCAAGTGATGAAACAATACAAATATATGGTATTGTTTCTTTAGACAGTCTAGCTGATGATGAGTTTATTGCTTATTATAATGAAGACAGTGAAGCTTTTTATAAAGCAACCCAATTTCAACAGGGGGCTCAGCGAATATTTTCAATTCATGAAGCCGGGAAATATCTGATTTCCGGTTCTGTGGATAACGAGGCGCCTGAAATTGAGATAAGTATTAATGCGCGAGAAATTCTTGAGCAGGCATATGTTTCCGAGAGATCTGATTTCTCTTTAATTATTAAAGATAATTATGGTGTAAATCCCCTTAAAGCGCATAGACAGATTTTGTTAGATGGCGAAGAAATTTCTGAGGATAATGTGATGGTCGTTGAAAGTGGGCATAGAGAGAATTTAGGTATAAATTTTAAGCTGGATATGGATCCGGGTGAACACACACTTCAAGTTATAGCTCAGGATTTGGTTGGAAATGAAACTGAAAGTGATGAATTTGATATCATCTATTTAGGGGAATCTAAATTGATTGATTATGGAAATTTCCCAAACCCTTTTACAACAAGAACGACTTTTATATATGAATTGACTGAACAATTCGATGATGTCACAATTAAAATATTTACAATATCCGGGCAGAAAATATTTACCATGTCGTCTACCGAAAATACCAATTCGGATATTCCCTTATACAGTATTGGCTATCATGAAGTGGAATGGAGAGGTAAAGACGAATTTGGTAATGCTGTGGCAAATGGGGTATATTTTTATGTGATCGAAGGTCAAATCGACGGTAAGAAGGTTAAAGAAAAGGGCAAAATAGCAAAACTATGGTTATGATGAAAAAAAGCAGTAAAAGATTATTTTTTATAATATTACTTTGTTTGTTTGCCGGAAAAGGTTTTGCCGCTTACGGATATTATGCGGATGCATTTATTATTGCAGGGAGATCGGCACAATCTATTGCGATGGGGGGAACGGGATTAACCTCGCTTGATGGTGCAATTGCTTTATTTTCTAATCCTGCCGGACTGGCAAGTAATGAACGCTCTGAGTTATACACTCAGTTCAATAATCTTTATGGTTTGGCATTTCAAAATTCTGTTGCTTATGCCAGTAAATTTGGAAAATACAAAGTGGGTATTGCACTAAATACTGTTGGAGCACAATTAAATTATCGGGATGATATAGTAGGTGAAATTCCAAACATTAATGATCGCCGGGAATATATTCGTAATTTTTTGGCTTTGGATACATTCAACGATCTTGAAAATGCCTTACTATTGTCTTTTGCCGGGAATGTTCCTCTTGATGTTAAAATAGGTTGGTCTTACGAAAGGATCAAATTAAGACTTCAATATGGCTTAAGTGCAAAGATGATATATAAGAATTTGGCAAATGAGAGCGCTATTGGTGGCGGTTTGGATGGTGGCTTAAGATTGTATGTACCTGGTGAGGATATTTTTAATATCAGGAATATGGGTGATGTGGTAATTGCTTTGAATTTGGAAAACATTATTCAATCACCTGTTATTTGGTTTAATGGACAATGGGCAGATCAAGGGAATATGCGTATTAATGCTGCATTTGCTTTGCATCAACCTATTAAATCACTTTCCAGTGAACTTCGTTTCTCTATTGAAGGTTATGTATTTGAAAATCAATTTTTACCTAATTATGGTACCCGTTTAGGTATGCAATGGCGTTTAAAGGATAAAATTGATATTAGAGTGGGTAAAGATCTAAGCAGTATAAGTGGCGGTCTAGGTGTTTTTTTACCGATACCGGGAGGTATGTTAAAATTGGATTATGCCATACAATATCATGAAATTAATTGGAGCCATTTGCTATCGTTGCTTTATGTTTGGGGGAATGATAAATGAAAAAACTAGTTATATTTATTTTTACTGTTTTGGTGGTGTTTTCATGTTTTGAGCAACCGGAAATAAGCACGCCAATGTTTGTTAGTAAATCTTCACCTGACAGTTTAATTGAAAAGGGTATTGACGCCAATATTGATAATTCCATCTATTTAGAATGGAATGAGCCGGCATCTGCTTCGCTTGAAGGGATAAACGGATATCATTTATATCGTGGGATATTGGTCGATGAAGAATATGCTTTTGAAAAGATTGCTACAATAGAGCGGGAAAATGGTGTGATATTTAAGAGTGATGAATATACCGATTATGAAGTTAGTCTTGATACAACCTATTATTACTATTTGAGATCATATAATGATTTTACTATATCTAATAAAACATCGGATACCGCACAATATAAACTTGTTGTATCGGCAAGCTTAAGGCAACCCACCGGAGATGTTAATGATTCAATTCCTCAATTTGAGTTTTTAGTCCCTCGGTTTGCTATTGATAATATTTCACATTTTTATTTGCGGTTGGAGTATCTGGAAAATACTGGATATCAAAGTAAATTTTTTGTAAAGCTGCACCGCTTTAATTATGCTCAAGAACAATTTTTTATTAATTTAAATTCACTTAATCAACATTGCATTGTATTATATGATGATGTTTGGACTCACGATGGCAGACGGTATCTTGAAAAGGGAGATTATCGTTGGAAAATTGATGCCATCTCCAGTAGACTTGGGGGGCTTGGGGAAGTCGAAGGCTCCGAAAGCGATTGGATGGAGTTTACAATAAAATAAGGAGCAAAAATATATGAAGAAAATATTAATTCCTATGTTATTACTGGGGCTAAATTTATTTGCATTTGCACAAGATGCCAATGTTTCAATGGCAGGGGGGTTTAGAAATGACAATGAATTTATTTACTCAGTGAAGGTGTGGGGAGAAGTAGCTAAACCCAATGTATATGAAGTACCTATTGAGTATGATATGCTTGGTATTTTGTCAATTGCCGGCGGTCCTTTAAATAGCGCTAAATTATCAAGTGTTAAAGTTATACGCGCTCAAAGGCTGAATGATGAAGAACCAATTGTAGTTTATGTTGATCTCGAAAGGTATATTGAAACCGGTGACGAGAGTCTGATCCCTGAAATTCGCGAAGGCGATATTATCATGGTACCTCCAAAATTTGGTAAAGATTTCATTCGTAATTTTGCATCTATTCTTGCTATAGCGCAATCAATTACTATCATGGCTTATTATGTTGACAATATTATGGATAAATAAATGGATTATAAAGTAAAAGACATTACACTTGCTGCCTTTGGGCATAAGGAAATACATTTAGCTGAAAGTGAAATGCCGGGTTTAATGGCATTGCAAGAAAAGTATAAGGATCAGCAACCTTTAAAAGGAGCAAAGATCACAGGTAGTTTGCATATGACTATTCAAACAGCTGTTTTGATCAAAACTTTACTTAAGTTGGGTGCAGAGGTTCGCTGGGCAAGTTGTAATATTTATTCAACACAAGATCATGCAGCAGCAGCGATCGCCGATTTGGGTGTTCCGGTATTTGCCTGGAAGGGCGAAACCTTGGAAGATTATTGGTGGTGCACAAAAAAAGCGCTTTTACATGGTGAGATCGGACCTGATGTGATGGTTGATGATGGCGGAGATGCCACATTAATGATTCATGAGGGTGTAAGATTAGAAAAGCTTTATGCTGAAACAGGTGAAAAGCCGATTGTAGATTCCGATAACAAAGAAATGCGTATTGTTCAAGCTTTAGTTTTGGAAGAACTTGAAGCTTTTCCAACGCGTTGGCAAAAGATTGCTCAAAACTTAAAAGGTGTAAGTGAAGAGACGACAACAGGTGTTGCTCGATTATACCAAATGATGGAAAAGGGTGAGTTGCTTTTTCCGGCCATTAATGTGAATGATTCTGTTACAAAGTCGAAGTTTGATAATCTCTATGGTTGTCGAGAATCTCTTGCGGATGGTATCAAGCGTGGTACTGATGTGATGGTTGCCGGTAAAACGGTTGTTGTTTGTGGTTATGGTGATGTTGGCAAAGGTTGCGCCCAATCTATGCGTGGTATTGGAGCACGCGTGATTATAACTGAAATTGACCCTATTTGTGCTCTGCAGGCTGCAATGGAAGGGTTTGAGGTTAATCGTATGGATGATCTTGCCGAAAAAGGGGATATCTTTGTCACGGCTACAGGTAATTGTGATGTAATTACCACAGATCACATGAAGAAAATGAAAGATAAGGCTATCGTGTGTAATATAGGTCACTTTGATAATGAGATCCAGGTTGACGATCTTTATGCCTTGCCGGGTGTAGAAAAAATCAATATTAAACCTCAAGTTGATGAGATAATGTTTCCGGATGGGCACTCAATTATTCTTTTATCCGAAGGACGCTTGGTAAATCTTGGAAATGCAACCGGTCATCCCTCTTTTGTAATGAGCAATTCATTTTCAAATCAGGTGCTTGCTCAAATTGAGTTATGGCAGAACAAACACGAACTGGGTGTTTATACCTTGCCTAAGCATCTTGATGAAGAAGTTGCACGTATGCATTTGCAACGTTTGGGTGTGAAGTTGACCGAATTGACAGATAAACAATCAAAATACGTCGGCATCTCAAAAGACGGTCCATATAAACCTGATCAGTATAGATATTAATAGTGCTTGAATGTGATCTGTATCACAATTTTATAATAAAAGGAGAAAACAGTTCTCCTTTTTTCATTTATACCCTATTTTTCGCAGTAAATGAGGATTGATATGACACAGATACTTTTAGGATTAAATGACAAACAGCGAGAAGCTGTTATGGCGACAGATGGACCGCTTTTGGTATTTGCCGGAGCCGGCTCGGGTAAAACACGTGTGTTAACACGGAAAATCGCATATTTGCTTGAACAACAAAAAACCGTTCCCCATCGTATTCTTGCCGTGACTTTTACAAATAAGGCCGCTCGTGAAATGCAAGCCCGCGTTGGCTCTTTGTTAGGTGAGGGGAATTCGGTTAATATTGGCACTTTTCATAGTATCGGTGCAAGAATATTACGTTCTGAGCGTGGTGCTGAAAATTATTCACCGGATTTCACTATTTACGATACATCAGATATTAAAAAAGTAATTAATGAATGCTTGAAAGAATTGAGCATAGACCCAAAAATGATCGCCCCATCAGCTATCATGAGTTTTATTTCATCTCAGAAACAACTTTTATTATCTCCGCAAGAATCATATGACAAGGCAGGTAATGAATATATGCCGGAAAAACTGGCATCAATCTATATTGAATATGATAAAAGAATGCGCACGAATAACGCATATGATTTTGATGATTTACTGATGCGCCCGATACAAATGTTTCGTGATTATCCTCAGATTGCCGAAAAATACCGTCATCGTTGGGACTATATTTTAGTTGATGAATATCAAGATACAAACCATGTTCAATTTCAAATGGTTAAGTTGTTTTCTGAAGTCAGTCAAAACATTTGCGTAGTGGGAGATGATGACCAATCCATTTATGGGTGGCGAGGAGCAGATATCAACAATATTTTAGATTTTGAAAAAACCTTTCCCAACGCAAGAACGATTAAGCTTGAGCAAAACTATCGATCTACCAAGAATATTATCAAAGCTGCATCGGCAATGATAAAAAGTAATTCAAAGCGTGCCGATAAGGATTTGTGGACAGCAGCCGGCGATGGAGATTTAATCTTGCATAAAGAGTTGGATCGTGATTATAAAGAAGCCGATTATATCGCAAAAACAATCACATTTTCTAACAAACCTTTACGAAATTTTGCAATCCTTTATCGTACGAATGCACAGTCACGTATGCTGGAAGAGGCGTTAAGGAACAGAAGCATACGCTATGTTTTGGTTGGTGGTGTAAAGTTTTATGAACGTAAGGAGATCAAAGATATTCTTGCCTATTTAAATGTTTTGGTAAATGATCATGATGTTGTAAATCTTAAAAGAGCAATTAATACACCACGGCGAGGTATTGGTGATACGACAATAGCCAAGATTGAAACATTTGCTATGGAAACTCACCGCACTTTATGGGAAGCTTTGCAATATCCACAAGATGCGGGTGTAGCTTCTGCCGGTTCCTTGCGTGTAAATAAATTTATGAATATGATGACAGACCTTAAAAGTAAAATACACGATATGCTGCCATCGGAATTTGTAATGGGATTACTTGAACAAAGTGAACTTTTGTTTGAGTATCGCGATAAAAAAGATCCTGAACTTCAGGAACGCTATGAAAACCAAAATGAATTTCTGAATGGCGTGAAAATGTTCGAGAATTTTAATCCTGATGCCGGGATCGAGGATTTTTTGCAAGAAGTTTCCTTGCAAACAGATATTGATTCATGGGAAGATACCGGAGATGCTGTGACGATGATGACGATTCATTCGGCAAAAGGACTTGAGTTTAAACATGTGTTTATTGCCGGTATGGAAGAGGGACTGTTCCCTCTTGAAAGAACACGATTAAATCCACAGGAAATGGAAGAAGAGCGTCGTCTTTTTTACGTAGCAATCACCCGCGCGATGGAAAATTTAACAATTACCTCTTCGCTTTCAAGAATGAAGTATGGAACCATCATGGGTGCTACACCCTCTCAATTTATTTCTGAGATACCTAAAGAATATATTCAACAACAGTTAATGAGGGGATCTCGTAAAAACGAAAAGCCTGTTTCAAGTGGAATGTCATCGCAATTCCGTCGTCCTGCAGCAACTCCCGCGATACGTAAAAAAAGCGAAAGAGGTGAATTGCCAATTAGCCCGGTACGTTCTCCAAAGCCCGGGTCTGTAAAAGTCGGGGACAGAGTAGTTCATAAGATGTTTGGCAAAGGAAAGGTAAGATCGGTGATTCGTTCTTCGCAAACCTTGTTAAAAATTGATTTTGATAATGGCGTTCATAAAACGATTGCAGAAAAATTTGTTGAGAAAGTATGAAAAATATAGATTTGATCATTTACGATTTCGATGGTACTCTTTGCAATACTTTGCCTGATATTGTCAATAGCATGAATGCCGTATTGCAACTAAATGGCTATAATACCATAGCATATGAAAAAGTACGTTCATTTATTGGAAGTGGTATCTCAAAGCTTGTTGAACGCTCAGTATATTGTGCTTTGACCGGAGATAATCATAAACCGGTAAATTCTGAAACTCTGATAAAAGTCACACATGAGATGTCGGAATATTATTCTCAACATTTAATGGATGATTCACATTTATATGAAGGTTGTGAGGATGTGCTTGAGTATTTTAAAGATGTACCACAAATTATTGTATCCAATAAACCGCTGAAAATGATAGAAGCTATGGTTAAACAGTATGGTATTGATCATTATTTTGATCTTATTGTAGGTGGAGATACCCTGGATGTATGCAAGCCTGATCCTGCTGTGTGGGAACTCGTAAAAGAAAAAATGTCTTTACCGCAAGATCCTCAAGGATTTATGGTTGGAGACTCAGTGCCTGATCTTGCTTTCGCCAAAGTCACGGGTTTAACAGGCGTTGCTTGTACCTATGGCTTTAATGATCTACCGGTTCTAAAGAAAGAAGGTGCTGATCATTTTATTGGGGTACTGTCAGAATTAAAAAATTTGATATAATTAAATAAATTTATATTCTGGTTTCTATTTCGTGGGGGCGAAAATGAAGAAGATATTCTTGTTTTTACTTATCTCATTTAGTTTTGCTACAGATATTTCTCTAATGTTTTGGAATGTTGAGAATCTTTTTGATCAAATAAATGATCCGATTAAAAAAGATGATGATTTTCTTCCCGCTGGAAGCAAGCGTTATACTTGGCGGTCTTTTCGCTTGAAAGTTGAACATCTTGCTGATGTTATAAACAGAGTTAATCCTGATTGTTTGGCAATGGTGGAGGTTGAAAATAGATTTGTACTGGATGTTTTATGTAAAGAGTTAAAACATACAGACGATTGGGAAATTATTATTGATGATGGCCCTGATCTCAGGGGGATAGATCCTGCATTGATCTATAGAAAAGACAAGTTCATTTATTGTGGGCATTGCTATTATCCGGTGTATTTTCCTGAGCGAGATTATCATAGTCGATCCATTATGCGCGTTGATCTTTGTGAAAAACAAAGTAGTGATACACTCTGTGTTTTTATTAATCACTGGCCTTCCAGAAGAGGAGGCAAACAGCGCTCTGATCCATACCGAGAGTATGCCTCAGAGATTATGCTAGATGCTTTAAATGCAACACTTAACGATCATTCAAATTATGCGATAGTCATAACAGGTGATTTTAACGATGATAGGTTTGATTCATGTTTGAAAGCTCTAGAAAGTGATCCCTTAATATCTTACTTGAATAAAAAAATGCCTAACAAAATCAAAGGCACCTACTATCATCAAGGAGAGTGGATTCATTTTGATCATTTTTTAACAGCGAATTTTGCGAATAGTCATTTAAATATATCAAGTGCTGAAATCTTTGCTCCACACTGGATAAGAGAAAAGCCGGGGCAGGGGCCATTACGTTTTTATAAAGGCATCAAGACTGCGGGAGGTTATTCGGACCATTATCCGATCATTCTAACAATAGCGATTAAAAATCATGGTTTTAATCGCCATATAAGCAGATAAATTCGGAAATAAATGGGTTCATTGTAATAATAAGAAAAACAACAAGTCGTCCCGAGTTTTAGCTTTGGGAGATATATTGGCTATTAATCTCATGCCAGTAATGTTGAGTATATTAGATGTTGGAAAATTTATCTAAAAAACATCTCTTCAAAACATGAAAACAGTTGAATAAATCCCTTATGAATGCTAAATTTCTCAGCATTAACGGGGTGCTGATGAAAAGCATAGTATTAGCGACACATAACAGAGACAAGATAAGAGAATTTAAAAGTAAATTAGGCTCTTCTATTGAGCTTAAAACTCTTGAAGATTATCCCGATTTACCGGATGTGATTGAGGACGGTGATACGCTAGAATATAATGCTTTTAAAAAAGCTCGAGAGATTCATGAATATACCGGTTTGCCGACAGTGGCTGATGACACCGGTTTAGAGGTGGATGCATTAAATGGAGCCCCTGGCGTATATTCTTCCCGATTTGCAGGTGAAGATGTAACATATCAAGATAATGTCTTGAAGTTATTAAAAGAATTAAAAGGCATTAAAACGGAACATCGTAGCGCGAGATTCCGTACAAAAATCGCCTTTGTTGATACTAATGAATCCTGGTGCGTAGAAGGTTCTGTAGAAGGACGCATTCTTGAAGAACAAAGGGGCGAAGATGGATTTGGATATGATCCGGTATTCTATTATGAACAACTGGGTAAAACCTTTTCCGAACTCGATTTAAAAGCAAAGAATAAGATAAGCCATAGAGCTAAGGCTATCGAGGCCTTTATTGGTAAAATGAAAGAACTTCAACATATTTAAAACTGAGGTGTTGCCCGGACCAACTTGTTAAAGAATTGATGTTTGAATGAAATTGAGGCAGATATTAAAACAGCGAAACTGAAGCCGCGTATTATTCTTGGTCTGGTCACGATCATTATCGCTTCTCTGATATATGGAGAAAGCGAAACATATTCTACCCGTTTTACCTACGAGTTCCATATTCCCGGATTAATCAATACCTTCATGCCAAAACCTACCGGTTTTTCAAGAGCTTATCATCAACCTATGGCTCCCTTGTCCGTAAATTTTCCCTCTTGGTTTAAGGCCGTGAAGATTGAACATAATACTGCAGATTCAGGACGTGTTTTGGTGGTGTCGGAGAACTTGGGAAAAGATTATTTACAAGCACCACGTTATATTCCATTTGAAGATTATTTTGTTTTTAAAAAAAGCTATAATCTTGATAATCTCTGGTATAACAGTGTTGCCATGACCGATTCGACCTACTTTGAAAAATTAAAAGAAAAGAACTCAAATGGTAATTCTTCTCTTGAGATCATTGGAGCGGATATCGCCGGACAGAGAGTCGCTTTGAGAATTCGGGGGCAGATCTCTATTACAGGTAAATACAATCAACAAAACAACTCTATTGTTTCTGCCAATATGTCTAATGAGCAAAAGAATTTCTTATTAGATCAAACGCAACAGTTTACGATAGAAGGAACGATCGGGGATAGGGTTACTATTTCTATTGATGAAGATTCAGAACGTGATTTTCAGTTTGAAAATGCTATCAAGATTAAATATACAGGCAAAGAAGATGAAATCATTCAAAGCGCAAATTTTGGAAATATTGGTTTATCTCTTCCCGGAACTCAGTATGTGACGGGTTCATCTTCATCAACGGGTCTTTTTGGTGGAAAAGCTGTGATGAAATTTGGCCCCGTGGATGTTACAGCCATTGCATCATATGAAAAGAAGGACAGCAAGAAAAAATCCTGGGGGGGTGGTTCTTCGGATGGCGGTGGATCGAGTGTTAAGATATACGCATATGAATATAAACGAAATACTTATTATTATATTGATGAAGTCTATCGCGATAACATGTATCCTTTGGATCCTGCAACCGGTAACTTTATTGGACATGGTGATGATATTGTGATAGAATATCAGTTGTATGTTTCATGTAGTGAAACAGACGATGATAGAAAGAAGGCTGTTGCTTACGTTGATATAGCATCGGATGGAACAAACACAAGAGTAAGTGAGCATCCGGAAGAAGATGTTCCTGCAGCTATTTACTTTAAACAACTAAAAAAAACCAGCGACACAAATCTCTACGGTGAATATGAATTGAACGAAAACCTTGGTTATATTAGATTGAACCTCGGTTTGGCAGATCATCAAATTCTTGCGATAGCATATAAAACAAAGGATGGGAAAGTCTATGGTGATCTTTCTTCAGGCAAATATTTAAAGATTATTAAAGCTGAGAATCCCAAACCATCATATAAGACTTGGGATCTTGAAATGAAAAATATTTATGATCTTAAGGCTAGGAATATTGATGAAGAAGGGTTTGATTTAAAAATATTTTATAGTGGTGAAAATCAACCAAAAGAATATGATTCTAAGGGTCTTTCATACCTTAGTACGTTTGGATTGGATGAATTTAAACAAAATGGCTCCATGGGAAGTGATGGAAAGATCGATATAATACCCAATATTGTTAATTTAAGTAAGGGTGAATTATGGTTCCCCTTCGCTCGCCCTTTTGATGCTGCACCCGAAGGTGAATTTGGAACGGGAGTTTACAACGACAGTTTGGATGTTACCGGTGAATCGGATAAGCCTTCTGTCGAAGAAATTTATAACCTATCCTATACTGACCCTTTAAGAAAAAATAAAGATTATTATATTGAGGTGAAATATTCCAATCGTTCTTCTACGATTGATCTTGGAGAAATGTTTATTATTGAAAATAGTGAAGAGGTCAGGGTAAATGGCAAAAAGATGACCAAAGGTTCCGATTATGATATTGATTATTTTTCCGGTTTGATCACTTTGAAAAGTGAAGCAGCCCTTGATGCGAACGCTAAAATCGATATTAACTATGAGACGGAGCAGTTGTTTGGTGGTATCGGCGAGCAAAAATTTATGACCGGTGCAAGAGCAGAGTATAGAATTAATGAAAATGCCTTTATCGGTGCGACCATGATGTACTATAATCGCTCTGTCCTTGATGATAAAAATGTAAATATTGGGGATGAACCATTCCATAACTTTATTTGGGATGTTAACGGTGAATTTCAATATGACCTCAATTGGCTCGACCGGGCAATGAATGCGCTTCCTTTTGTTCGCATTAAAAAAGCCAGTCAAATCAAAGTTAATGGTGAGATCGCACAAATTTTGCCGAATCCAAATACCATTGACAATGAAGAAAGTGGAGACTTTAATGGTGTTGCAAAGCTAGACGATTTTGAGTCTGCTTCTCAAGAAACACCAATGAATATTTCGTTTACAAAGTGGACACATGCTTCTAAACCTAAGAATACATTTTTCTCTTCAACTTTTTCAGAAAGAGGTTTTTTATTTTGGTATAACCCTTTTAGTGTATCCAATAGTGGCAAAAGTCGTATCGATGCCACACTTACGCAGGATATTTGGCCGCAAAAAGATATTACTGAGTCTGAGAGATATACCAGTGTACTGAATTTGGTTCTAGACCCCGAAGTAAACGGTATTACCGGCTTGGAAACACAATCGGATCCCCGCCAGATATGGGGTGGTGTGATGCAGCCTGTTTACATGTATGATCAAAGTAATAGTAAGTATATTGAGCTATGGGTTAAGGGCGAGAACGGGCAATTGCAGATTGATATCGGTGAGATCACCGAAGATTGGTATAATAAAAACTATGATGTAAATAATCCCGATACCGAATATGGTGATGGCGAAAAGAACTACGAGGATAAAGATAATAACGGTATTCTTAATGACAATGAAGATACCGGTATTAATGGTTATACTGATGCCGAGGAGCAAGCCCGTGGTTGGGATCCCATGATTGATAACTTTGATAAAGACGCATATAAAACCGCCTCTGATTTCAGATGGAGTAATGGATCTGAAGGTAATGCCGGTAAAGAGGGTATTCAAACTTATCCTGAGAGCGAAGATATTGATCGTGATGGCAAATTGGATCAAGCGGACAGTTATTATTCTTATACTTTGGATCTTTCTTCAGAAGAATGGCTGAAATCAAGAAGCGTTTATAACAATGGCCGAGAAACCGGTTGGAAAAAATATAGCATTCCTCTAACTGCGATGGTTGACTCCGTAGGGTCGCCTTCGTTTTCATCAGTTCGTATGTTAAGAATGAGTGTGTTTGGTATGGAAGAGCAGGATACCCTGCAGTTTGCATCCATTTCTATTGTTGGAAATGAGTGGCTGGAAGAGGGACTTGCAGATGCCGGTTCCGATATATTTATGCCTGATGATGATCGTTTTTCAATCACAGTTAAAAACACTACTGAGGATGCAGATTATAAGTCACCTCCCGGAGTAACAGGAAGAACTCAGGTAGGCGGTATTGGAACGGAAACAATTACCGAAAAAGAACAATCACTTGTGCTTAAATTGAAAGAATTTGAGCCTGGCGAAACGGCTTTAGCGCAGAAGATCATGCTTGAGGGTGAATCATTGCTTATGTATAAGCAGCTGAAAATGTTTGTTCATGGTCCCCGAAATATCACAAATGATGAAGCACGTATCAATTTGTTTTTACGTATCGGTCGCGGTGATATGAGCAATTATTATGAAGCTGTTACTGAGGTATATCCGGAATGGGATGATCGAAATCATATTGAGATGATCTTTGAGGTTATTACCGGGTTGAAAAATAGAGTCGTATTTGATAATGAAGAATATTTTTCTTACGCTAAAGGATATATAAAAGAGTATAGACCAAAAGATCCGCTTACCGGTGAATATACGGGAAAGATTTTTCGTGTTGTGGGAGATCCGACTTTATCAAGAATTGAAAAAATGCAAATTGGTGTGATCAATGTCTCCGATGAGATATATGAAGGAGATATCTGGGTGGACGAATTGCGTGTGGTTTCTTCGAATAATGATCCCGGTATGGCTATGCGTGGAAATTTTGATTTTCTGTTGGGAAATTTTGTTAAATTCAATATGAATGCAAGTAAAAAAGATGCTGATTTTCATCAGGTTAACCAGCAAATGTCTACCGGTACGAAAACTTCTGAGGAGTATAACATGACCATGACCATGAGATTGCACGAGCTTTTCCCTCATTCATGGCGAATTACCATGCCTATTACACTTCATCAAAGAAAAACTAAAGGGACACCGAAGTATTTTCCCGGTTCTGATATTTTATTGGATGATAACCCACCTGATTCATTGATCTCTACATTAAAGAGTCAGTCATTAAGAACCTCGTTTGCGCGAAGTTCAAATTCAAATGATCCTTTTGTGGCGAAGTATCTTATTAATCCAATAAAAGTAAGTGCAACACTTTCAAAGACCAAAACAACAGATCTTGAAACTAAAGATAAGGAAGAATCAAAATTTACTTCAATTTTTAATTATGATGTATCTATACCTGAGGGCGAAGGCATTTCTTATCTTGCTTGGATACCCTTCCTGGGTGACGAGGCCAAAGATCAAAAATTCTATTGGAAGCCTAGCTCCTTTAAATGGAAAATGTCGGTAACACAGGATGAAAAAGAATGGATAACTCGATCTACCTTGGATACCAATAATACATATTCTTTTTATATGAGCAAGGAGATGTCATTTGCATATAAGCCATTTACTTCGATGAGTTTTACTTATAGCAGGAGCTCAAAATCTGATCTTGAAGATTATCGAGATAATATTTCCGATTTATTTTCTGAAATATCCTATGACAGCTTGATGAACGGAGTCAATGTCGGAGCCGTTACAAGCATGAATGAAGCTGTTAATTTTAATTATTCTCCGACACTTACAAAATGGTTAAGACCTAATTTCAAATATTCTTCAAAGTACAGATATAGCTTCAGAAAAGAACAATTGTCTGCAAATATTGGAGTTAGCCGTGAAATATCGGGTAACGTCTCGTTGACATTGAAGACTATTTTGGAAAGTATTGAAAAAAGTCAAAAGAAGCGAAAGGCGAATCGTCTACAAAGATCTATGGCTGAGCCCAATTCTAAATTTGACAAAGAAGTACAGCGCGGTGCTGATCCTGATCCAAGTTCGGCACGAGCAAAAACTTCAGCAAGCAAAAGAAGGTCACAACCCTTGAATATATCTACTTTATTGGGCCGAGTAAGTCCAATAAAATTCTCCTTCTCAAATAATCTTGTTAAAGGTAATAGCGGTGTTACCGGCAGTGATATGAGTAAGATATATAAAGATGTGGTTTACAAATATCGATACGGTTTTGTTGATTACTATACATTACCGACTCAATCTTTTGATACTAGTATTGTTAACCCTATGACAAATGTTCTTAAAGAAAGTTATAGTATTAGCACAGGACTTCAGTTGACAAAAACATTAAAGATTCGCTCTATTTCATATAAGCAAAATACTTCAACAGGAAGAGATTACACCTATAAGACTAAATCAAACGAATTTTTTGATGAGCCCACTCATATTTTAGTTTGGGGTGATACCCTGGAATTATCGCCCTATGATTCTTCGGCAAGCCGAAACTATATTCCAATGGGGGAATCTGGAAAAGAGGGTTTCGTTGCTCCGGATTATTCATTGGAGTGGTCAATTACCCCCAGCCAAATTTCATGGTTGAAAAACCGTGTTGATTTTATTCGAAAGATATCTTTCTCACATAAATTATCAAGTAAAGAAACGATACGTTATCAACAAAAAACCGATAAGTTTCCCTATTACATGGAAGTTGCATCGGCATCATATACATTGAATTTTTCACCGTTGATCAAGGTTGGATTTACATTTAAGAATAAAATGACCGCAAATTTCTCTTTTAATAAATCAATTAAATATGATCACCGGGGTGACTCTGAACTGGATTATTTAAATACAAGTATTACTAAAAATAATCAAGACAATATAACTTTCAATATGAGCTATAGTTACAATAAGGGTATTAGTATTCCGACACCTTTCTTAAAGAATATGGAAGTGCTGAACCTAGATAATGATATGACTTTCACTTTACAGGGTAAATATGGTTTTAGTAAGAAAGTGATTAAAGAATTCAATTCTATGGAGTTCTCGTCCCCCAAGGATCATCGTATTAATTGGGAAATTGAACCAAAATTAAGATACAGTTTCAGTAAAAATATTGATGGTACTTTGTTTTTTAAGTATGGGCAAAGGATTAATCTGAATCAACAAACCGAAGATGGCGATACCGCTTTGGACGATTATAAAGATTTTGGTTTGACTGTGACGATTAAAATTAGAGGATAATATGAAAAAAGCAGGTATACTTTGCTTGGCTTTATTATCTCTGCTTGTTGCAGGTAAACCTGCTTTTGATTCATATAAAGCTTTTTCATATTTAGAAAAACAAGTGAAAATTGGGCCTCGATTTCCCGGTAGTGAAGGGCAAATAATATGTCGTGATTGGCTTATTGATCTATGCCGTGAACACGCCGATACTGTTATCATTCAAGAATTTCAGGCATACCGACCAGACAATAAAACCTATGTTAAAGCTTATAATGTGATTGCTCGCTTTGCTCCTGCAAAACAACAACGGGTAATGCTTAGCACACATTGGGATACACGTCCCATATCGGATATGGACAGGTTTCATTATTCCACACCTGTTCCGGGGGCAAACGATGGAGCCAGTGGTACGGCAGTTTTGCTTGAATTGCTGAGACATGTCCGGAAGCTTAGTATGCAAAAGGGGGTTGATGTTGTTTTTTGGGATGCGGAAGATATGGGAATATCAGGAAATGGAGCATATTTTTGTCAGGGGTCTGAGTTTTATGCGTATAATCCGGTATTGCCCAAACCGGAAAAGGGTATTCTTATTGATATGATTGGAGACCATGATCTGAAGATATCTATTGAAGCCAATTCCATGAAATATGCACCGGAATTGATCAATGAGGTATATTTTTTAGGCCATAGTTTGGGGTATAAGCATATTTATAAGAAAAAAGTGGGATTGGAAATATTTGATGATCATGTTCCCTTGAATTTGATTGCAAAAATTCCGACTATTGACCTTATTGATTTTTCTTATACTTATCAGGGGAAAAATCTTTGGCACACGCCAAGGGATCTACCTAAGTTTTGCTCACCGCAAAGCTTAAAGGCTGTCGGTGATGTGTTGTTGTGCTGGTTATCAGCGCAATAAATGCTGGACAAAAAGATAAATAAGTATTAAATTACAAAGAAGGATAAATACAATGACAAAACATTATCATCTTGTAAGACACTTGGGTATTGTGAATAAAATACTGGATTGGGATGCTGCTTTTTGGGAAGCGGTAGAAAGTACCGAGGTTAATAATTTTCATGAAAGATCATCTGATTATTGTCCTAGCACTCAGGCTAAATTACAATATGACGATGAAAATATCTATGTGATCTTTAAAGTAGTAGATAAATATATTTTGGCCGTTAATACAGAATATAATTCAAAAGTACATGAAGATTCTTGTGTTGAGTGGTTTGTAAAGCCTTACGGTTCCGAAGGATATTATAATTTTGAATTAAATGCCATTGGTACACTTCATGTGAATTATATTGTAGATCCGGAAAGAGGGGAAGATGGAAAGCGAAAAGATGTGCGCCATATTTCCCAAGAGCATTCTAAGGTAATTGAAATACAAAGCACATTTCAACATGTGATAAACAAAGAAATACAGGATGAAGAGACCTGGTATATTGCAATGAAAATCCCGTTTACATTTTTTGAATTATATTCACCAATTAAAAAGATAAATGGCTCAATCTGGCAGGGCAATTTATATAAATGCGGGGATAAAACCTCGCACCCGCACTGGGCGGCTTGGAGTCCTGTCATTGAACTGAATTTTCATCAACCCAAGCATTTTGGAGAGTTTATCTTCAATGACTGATCTCCTTCCGCATGATTATTAAATTGGGAGACGAATCATGAAGGGAAGCAGTAAAATGAAGTGTTTAAACACGGGAAAGTTACACGGTACAGCGGTATTTCTTGATATTAGAAATTTTCTTGGTATATCGGGATTGCTGCAGGATGAAAAAATATGTAGTTTTGTTATTGAGGTAATGGAGCCACTTTCAAAATGTGTTGTCAAGCACAGGGGGCGAGTTTGCCAAATACAGGGGGACGGTATTATGGCTGTATTTGATAGCAAAGAGTCACCGGGACACGCTATTTCAGCAGTAGAATGTGCTTTAGAGATGCAAAGCATTCTTAATAAATTAAATCCAATAGACATGTCGGGTGTGCGCATTCCTCTTAAAGCAAGAATTGGTGTATGCTCGGGTGAAATGTATGCTTGTTATCTTAATGTTCAAGATCGTAAAGAATACCTTATTCTTGGAAAGAGTGTCAATCTTGCATCTCGCTATCAGAATATCAATAAGCACTACAACACAAAGATACTGGTGGATGAAACCGTCTTTACTTATATTAAACATGTGATCATTACCCGAAAGCTTGATGTTGTTAAAATAGATGGCTGTTGTGAAGGTAAACAACTTTATGAAGTGCTTCATGATCGAAGAGAAGATGACGAGAAGCAGAGAATAAAGACACATTATGAAAAAGGCATTATTTGTTATTTGCAAGAAAATTACGATGATGCCATTCATTGGTTTTCGGAAGTAGCCGAAGATACGGCTAGTTACCTGATGATAGAGCGATGTCGCGAGAAGAAGATCTTGAAAGATCTGAAAAAGAGCGAGACAGAGCCAAACAAATAAGAGGTGAACATGCAATATATTTTAGCAGCTGCAGGACTTGTTGTTGGTGCGGTAATTGTTTTGAGCATATATCAAATAATTATTAAAAAGAAAAACACTCATATTGAGGATCAAAAGATAGAGTTGCTCGAAGCTCAAAATACCATTACACGTTTGGAAATTGAAAAAGCAGGGTTGGAGAAAGAGATAGAACGACTGGATAAGCAAGCGGCTAAAGATGAAACCTTACAAAAATCGTTGAGTGAGCGCTTTGAAAATCTGGCTAATAAGATCTTTGATGAAAAAGATAAAAAAAGTACAGATAAGATTAAATTGGTTCTGGAACCCATTGAAAAAGATATCAATCATTTTCGCAAGAAAATCGAAGATATGAATAGCGGAACCGGTGAACGCATGGCTAAACTCAGTGAGCAAATCAAAAATTTACAGGATCTAAACCGCGAGATCACCGAAGAAACCGCGAATCTTACCAAGGCCTTGAAAGGGGATGTAAAAAAACAGGGTAACTGGGGCGAATTGATTTTAGAGCGCTTGTTGGAAATGTCTGGACTGAGAAAAAATATTGAATATGAAACTCAAACATCTGTGACCGATGAAAACGATCGTCGTCAATTGGATGTGCTAATTAAATTACCCGAAAACAAACATTTAATTATTGACTCCAAAGTATCAATTGTTGATTATGAAAAACTTGTAAAAGCAGATGATCCTGAGGAGATCGAAAAGCATAAAAAAACACTAAGTGTTTCGATCAAGGCACATATTGACGGATTGGCATCTAAGCATTATCAAACCATCAAGGGTATTAATTCCCCCGATTACGTATTTATGTTCATTCCGATTGAAGGAGCATTTTCGTCTGTTTTAGAAGACAGCATGTCACTCTATCAATATGCTATTAATAAGAATGTGATGATCGTGAGTCCAACAACTTTATTGGCAAGTTTGCGAACTGTATCGGCATTATGGCAGCAGGAGAATCAAACCAAGAATGCTTTAGATATCGCCAGTGAAAGTGGAAAGCTTTTAGATAAATTTTCATTGTTTTACGAAGATTTTAAAAAGATCGGGCGACAGTTGCAAACGGTACAGAATTCATTTGACGATGCCGAAAACAAACTACAGACCGGGAAAGGCTCTTTGGTAAGCCGCGCCCAAAAAATCAAACAAATGGGCGCCAAAACGAGTAAGCAATTGCCGGAGGTGGTTGAGGAACGATAAAGGATGGACCATGGGGAGCCGATATGTTTGTTCCTTATAGTACAAAAAATATCAATAGCCTTGGGTTTAAATCCAGGGCTATTTATTTTGTTAACGTTTCGAAATATTCAGTGTCTATTAAGTGAGTAACAGGTTAGGACATGGTAAAAAAACGAGAATTCGAAAATTGGGTGAAGGAATACCATGACCGTATCTACGCAACGATCTTTCATATTGTGGGAAATGAGGACGACGCTTTAGATGTCACACAAGATGTGTTTTTAAAGGCATATAAGAAACGTTCTTCTTTTCGCGGGGACTCGTCACCCTATACATGGCTAAGGCGCATAGCGACCAATTATGCCTTGAATTTCGTGACACGAGGCAAGACGAAGCTGTGGAATGAGTATAAAGACTATGAACATGAAAATGTGGTAGAAGAAAAAGAAGAACGGGTCTTCCAAAAATCATGGCTGGATCATTTATCGAAAATGGAACGCCGGGTTCTGGAGCGTCGGGTTTTTGAAAAAATGAGTTTTCGTGAGCTTGCCGAGAAATTGGATACTTCTGAGAATTCGGCAAAAGTCCTTTACCACAAAGCAATAAAAAAACTGCAACAGGTAGTAAAATGAAATGTGAACAAGTAAAAGAGCTGTTTCCCGAATTGGTGGAACACAAGGATAAATATCCCGATGCTACAGCGCATTTGGAAGCTTGTAGCGAATGCAAGACGCTCTTTCACATCTTTGAGAGTATTTCAGATGATGCAAAGGTTACACTTGCGCCAGAAAAACGAGAGATGAATTTTGAGATCATTCATAAGAAGATGAAACGACATGATAGAGTGGTATTTACTCGCCGGATTTCATCGCTGGTAGCTGTGATGTTATTTGCCTTGGTAAGCATCTTTAATGTGAATTCATCTAGGCAGGTGACAGTGGCGGATATCTCGGACGAAGTGTTGTATCTTCAATCGGAAAGTATATCTGTGCCGAAAACAAGTTTGGATGATGAAGCTATCATCGCTTATCTGACACAATATGAGAACATTGAAAATATTGGCGGACTGTTTTAGGTCTGCGGGAGAATAAAATGAAAAGATCGAGTACAATTATAATGGTTGCGGTATTGAGTATGGTAATGGTCATAGCACAGGGGCGACCTATGGATATGCCCGGAGAAGGAAGAGGACCGGGAAAAGGTTTAGGTAAATCAATCGCAGAGCAACCTTACTATCAGTATATGGTTTTTCGCATGACAGAAGAATTGGAATTGACCGCGGAGCAGGCGGAAAAATTATTTCCTCTCAACAGACCTTATCGTGATACTAAACATCAGCTACATATGCAGATGAATGAATTGAGTGAAGAGATATTTAATAAAGAAGATATCTCAAAAGCAGATCTTGAAAAATATCGCAAGAAATTACAAAGTCTACAGAAGAAGGAAATTGAATTGGATGACAAGTTCTTTGATGAAGCCGGTACATTTTTGGCACCACAACAAGTTGCAAAATTGATGTTTTTTGAACCGCATTTCAGACGAGAATTATCAAAAGAATTAAAAGATAGATACCCCGGAAAGAAGAAGGATAACAAGAAATTCTGGAAGAAAAACAATCAAAGGAGTAAAAAATGAAACGCAAATCATTAACAATCGTACTTAGCCTTCTTCTTATAGTCGGTATCGCTTTTGCGGCACCCAACAGAAAAGGCTATAAGCAAAACAACGATGGTCCACGCAGGGAACAGCGGGAATGTCTGTTGACAGATGCTGAACGTGAGGCAGTACAAGATGCCAAACGCAGCTATGAAAAAACTGTAATCCCAATGCGTGCCGATGTTAAAGTGCTGATGATGGATATCCAAGATATGGTCACTAACGGTAAATCAGCTAAAGAAATTGCACCCAAACTTGATAAGTTGAATGCTTTGAAAGCTAATATGGCCAGTGAACGCTTGGATCATCAGGTCAAAGTTCGCAAGATCGTGGGTGAAGAGAAATATAAACAAATGCATATGGCAAGAAAGCATATGGGACAAGGTCGCAAAGGAAAAGCCGGTAAAAGAGTTAAGCAGTTTAAAGGCAATGGATGTATGGATGGACAAGGTCGTTATTAAGATAAACCTTAATTACTTTCCGATACATGACAAAGCCCCGAATTTTTCGGGGCTTTGTTGTATTTAAATAATATGGTATGGAAACGTTGTGTTGTGTCAGATGAAGCTTTTGTGCAGACTGGATCCTTGTTTATTTTTCAATAAAATTTAGCTAAGTATGGCTTCAGCTAATTCCTTTGCCAGTGCATCACATAATTCATAATCATTGGGTTTTGCCGAGTATTTTGCTTCGATAGAATCACCGACTTTGTTCCAGTCGAGTTCTTCAACATGTTTGTTTAGGGCCTTAACACCCCCGCCGCTCCATGTCGAGGTGCCAAGAATGGCAACATGGCGAGATGCCATTTTGCGTTCTAGAAATTTATGTACGATCTGCTTGATCGATGGGAAAAGGGCGTTATTGTATGCCGGTGAAGCGAGTACCACACCGTTATATTTCCAGACGGCTGAGATCATAAATGAAGGATGTGTTTCGGAGGCATCATAGACTTCAATTTCGGGAACACCGTATTCTTTGAGTTTACGGGCAAAGTAATCCGCCATCTCTTCGGTATGTCCGTACATTGAGCCATAAATCACCACGGCACCGGGACGGGTTTCTTCGCGACTCCATTTGTCGTAACGTTCCAAGGCCCACATAGGATTGCTTCTAAAAACAGGTCCGTGAGTTGCTCCGACCATTTTGATGGGAACACCTTCGAGTGTTTTGAATGCGCGTTGTACATTTTTGCCGTACTTACCGACAATGTTTGAATAGTATCGACGCATTTCATCTTCGTAATTATCGATCTGTAGTTCATCGTCAAATACACCGCCGTCCAAGGTTCCAAAAGATCCAAAGGCATCTCCTGAAAAGAGGATACCATCTTTTTCATCAAAGGTCATCATCGTTTCGGGCCAGTGTACCATAGGCGTGGAATAGAATTTTAATGTTCTGTCACCGGTTTTTAGTGTATCACCATGTCCGACGATAAGCTTGTTTTTCATCTCACCATAAAAGCCATCAAGGAATTTAAATGTATTTACATTACCTACGATGATAAGATCCGGGTAGGATTTTAATAGAGAAGTCAAAGCACCTGAGTGATCTGGCTCTGTATGGTTAACCACAAGATAATCCAGTGTTTTACCTTGTAAGATATCTTGTATTTCCGAAATGAATGAGTCGGTGTTTGTCAATTCAACCGTATCAACCAGA
Source organism: bacterium (assembly GCA_963676395.1). GTDB lineage: Bacteria > Fidelibacterota > Fidelibacteria > Fidelibacterales > Fidelibacteraceae > M50B103. The sequence goes on from OY781066.1 coordinate 1,345,470, forward strand.
ACGGTTTTTGTATCGTTAATTAAATAAGCATTATATGAAACACCTTGAGGCAAAGGCCAAAGGTTTTCGAAACGTGAAGTACGGCGATCGTTCACACCAAGGTAGTGTACATTTTTGCTCAATTTAATATTTCTGTTCATTAGGGCTCCTATTCTATTTCAATTGTAAATATAATATAAAAAATGAGTAGGGAGTAGGGAGAAATAAGAAAGAAAAGTATTAAACCTTAAAATGTAGGAAACGATCTTAGATTGTTCTTTAGACTTATTTTTGACTATCATAGATCAATGATAATATTAGAAATATTAGAGAAGAGGTTTAATACTTTGAGTTCGAATTGATGTCTTAAGTTCTTAAGCTCACCAGCGTTACCCCAACACCACCATGCTCGGGATCGGCAAATTTATAGGATTTTACACGCTTATCTTTGGCAAGAATATCATGAATGACTTTTTGCAAAATACCGCCACCGGTACCATGGAGGATTTCAATAGATGAAAGTCCGGAAAGTACTGCATTATCAATAAATTTATCGCATTCTTCCATGGCGGCTTCGGCACGTTTGCCACGTAGATCTAAATGATAAGAGGAGCCGCTGTGGGAATGTGAGATCATGGTGGAAATACGCTGTTTACGCTTGCGCGCGGGTTCTAGCCAGTCGGAGTTTAACCTCAATCGCGAGCCATCCACGTCCACCCAGATCTTTCGGGTTTTTTTGTTGATCTCAAGGATCTTTCCGTTTTGGCTCATGGTAGGAATGTAAACATCCATTCCGACTGTCAATTCGTGAAGTTTCATAGCTTGAGTCGGCGCTTCAACTGTAAGCTCTCGTTTTTCGGTTACGACTTGCTTTGCCTTGTTAAAGGTCGCTTGCGCTTCGCGAATGGCATTTTTGCCTGCCTGTTGTTCTTTAATTTGGCGGATACTGGCTTCCAGTTCCTTGCGCATATCGGCAATCATACTTTCGGCACGTTTAACCGCTTCTTTTTCGGCTTTTTTGTATTTATGGTCGATATCTTTGCGTTTATCTTCGACGTATTTGAGCTTTTGTTTGTAATCTTTTTCTTTGTCTTTAGCCTCTTTCAACTGAATGTCATAACGGGAGATCTTTCGCTGAAGGTCCACAATAAGCCTTTCCAGTTTTTCACGCTGGTGACCCACACGAGCTTTTGCGTGCTTGATCACGCGTTCGTCCAACTCAAAACGCGAAGCAATATCAATAGCATATGACGAACCGGGAATTCCCATGATAAATTCATAGCTGGGAATAAAATCACGATCATTGAATTTCATACTACCATTCTCGAAGAGGGGGGAGTCGAAAGCCAGGGTTTTTAATGATCCATGGTGAGTGGTGGCAATGATAGTAGTGCCACGTTCACTGAGTAGTTTTAGGATACCTTCAGCAAGGGCCGCACCTTCGTCGGGGTCAGTGCCCGTACCAAGTTCATCGATTAGAACCAATGAATTTTCTGTAGCTTCGTTTACGATATTTTTCAGTGATAAAATATGAGAAGAAAATGTCGAGAGACCACCATCAATGGATTGTCCGTCTCCGATATCCACAAAGATCTTATCATATTCGGGAAGGATGGAATTTGCATTCAAAGGTAATAAAAAGCCGGCTTGGTTCATAATAGCAAGAAGGCCGATAGTTTTTAATGTGACTGTTTTACCACCGGCATTGGGCCCCGTGACTATAATCCCGCACTTACCTTCGGGGATCTCCATGTTCAAGGGGACCGGCTCTGTGGTAAAATTTAATTCCAGGTTTCGGCCGTTTACAATGTGCAGTCGTTCACCTTCTTCATCCGGTTTTTCCAAATTAAATTGTAACGCGAGTTTTGCGTTGGCATGGATAAGGTCGAATTGTTCCAATACATCTATACACAGTTCAACGGATGGTAAATGTTCGCGTAGGCGAGAGCTGGCTTCTAGCAAGATCCTGCGAATTTCTTGGCGTTCTTCTTGTTTGACTTGATAAAGTTCATTGTTCATTTCAACAATGACCATGGGCTCCACATAGATGGTCTGGCCGGTTTGAGATTGGTCGTGAATAATACCGGGTGCTTTTGATCGACGCGAGGCACGAATGGGGATGACTTGTCGTCCGTTTCGAAAAGCGACCGTATCCTCGGAGGCAATGGATTCGCTTAGCCATTCACCGGCAATTTGTGTGACCTTGCTCCGAATGCGACCATCAAGCTTAGCAAGCTGTTTTCGCAAACGATATAACTCCGAAGATGCTTTATCCGATATCTGCCTGTCGGAATCAAAAAGCGAAAAAATATATTTTTCAAGTTCTTCAAGATCCGGATTATAGGACTTAATTAGTTTTTTCAGTTCGGGATATTTATTTTCCCGTTGATGAAAATAAGCGGCAACTCTGCGTGCATGGCGCATGATATTTGCCAGACCGTAGAGCTCTTCTTCTATTAGCATATTACCTTTAATACGTGCCTTGGCAGTAATCTCACTTTGTATTGGAAAACCGATCAACGGTAATGCCGTGTCTAGCGCCATCAAGTCACGCATTTCAAGGTGTTGCTGTTGTTTTTTTAGGTATATGTGCTTTGGTTGAAATGAGCTTAGGTTCAATGCCGCATGTTCGCTCATTTCACATAGGGTATATGAGGCCAGTTTTTCTCTGACCGTGTTGTATCCAAGTTGTTGATATATGTTGCTCAATGTGTTGTCCGTCATCCTGAAACGAAGGCTTCAGCCTTCGGGGTTCAGGATCTCGATAAATTTTTAATTTTCTCTGTAATATTCGTCTAGTTTATCCATTTTACTGCAAATTTCGATATTTTCGTAATCTTCTTTGCTAAACCAATCTTTTGATATATCATTTAATCCTTCATTTTCTCTTTTTATTAATTTCCACTTCCAAGCTCGATGCCATTTTTTTAATTGTTTTTCTCGAGCTATCGCATCTATCATCAATGGGTATTCTTCATAGTACATCAGCTCCGTTAAATTGTATTTATTACTGAATTCGCAACCATGACCTGATTTATGCTCAAACATCCTTCTTTCAATATCATTTGTAACACCTATGTATAAAACGGTTCTGTTTTTATTACTTATAATGTAAACATAACTTAATTCGTTCATGTTTTATCTCACTAGAGATCCTGAACCCCGATGTCCTTTGGACATCGTTTCAGGATGACTACTCATATCTTATGGATGCAATATTTTTTAATATTATTCCTTTTATCTTTCTTCTTATCTACTACCTACTACATCAAGTTCACCGGATCTCGATTGATGAGTATTTTGACATATTTTTCTTCTTGTTTAAAGTTTTTGGCCACGTGTTGTAAAATACTGGCTGTTTTGTTGCCGTTTGGATCTTGCTTGCGATCAGCCTTTACCAGTATTTGCCAGCGAGTGATCTCTTTAATCTTTTCAATAGCTGCGGGGGCGGGCCCCAAACAATTACATGAAGGCATATTGTTTAATAATCGCTTTTGAAGTCTAAATGATGCCGCCTGAACTTCACGTGCATTTTTTCCGCTGACCCGAAGTAAAAAGAGTCTGCTGAACGGCGGATAGGTCAACTCCCTGCGATGAAACAGCTCAAGATTATAAAATTGTCTTAACTCCAGTTTGGCTGCCATTTTAATGACGGCTTCTTCGGGAGAAAAAGTTTGTATATATACTTCTCCGGGATACTTCGATCGGCCGGCTCTGCCACTGACCTGATAGATCAATTGAAATAATCGTTCGTTGGCACGGTGATCGGGAATTCCCATGCCGGTATCGGCATTAATAATAGCTACCATTGTGACTTTTGGGAAATCCAAACCTTTTGCGATCATTTGAGTTCCAAGCAAGATATCTTGTTTGCCCTCTTCGAATTCGTTTAAAATCCTCGCGTGTGCATGTTTTGTGCGTGTGGTATCCATATCCATTCTAGCAACTCGAGCATTTGGGAAAAGTCTCGATAGCTCTTCTTCGATCTTTTGTGTTCCATGCCCCATAGGCTCTAATGATATCGAACCGCAGTGTTTACAAGCCTTTGTCATGGGGAAATTAGCATTACAAGAATGGCACACCAGTTTATCCAATTTTTTATGATATGTCAATGCTACCGAACAATTTGGACACTCATGGATCTCATTGCATTCACTGCAAACTAACACGGTATTATACCCGCGACGGTTCTGCAGAATGATCGCCTGTTTTTCATCTTTTAAGGTTTTTTGTAGACCTTCTAATAGCTCCCGACTAAACAGTCCTTGTCGGGGTGCTTCCAGCATGTCGATCAAATGCACCTTAGGCAGCTTTGCTTCTCCAAAGCGCCGAGTCATTTCAAGTCTGTCATAGCGGCCAAGAGCCGAAAGGTAATAGCTCTCCAGGCTTGGGGTTGCAGAACCTAAAACGATGGGAATACCAATAATGTGAGCATACATCACAGCCGCATCGCGTGCATGGTAGCGAGGTGCGGGTTCTTCTTGTTTGTATGAGCTTTCCTGCTCTTCGTCTACAACGATCAGGCCAATATTGTTCAAGGGTGCAAGAAGAGCCGATCGTGCGCCTACAAGAACATGGATGGCTCCTTTTTGGATCTGGGTCCAGGTCCAAAGTCGCTCCGCATCACTCATTTGAGAGTGCCAGATAGCTACTTTCTCACCGAAGGTGGAGCGGAAACGAGCGGCTATCTGCGGAGTGATGGCAATTTCGGGTACAAGTATCAGAACTTTTTTCCCCGCGGCTAATTGTTTTTTGGCTAATTCAATATAGACTTCGGTTTTACCACTGCCGGTTACACCATGGAGTAAAGCAGGGTAAAAACGGTTAAAGTTTTTTTCGATTTTAGCGATCACTTGTTTTTGCTCATCAGAAAGTCGAACATCACGTACACGTTCTTTCACAAGATGTTCAAATGGATCGGCAGGCACTTCCATTTCACAGGCCTCAAGTACTTCGTTTTCCAGCATTTTGTTCAGAACGGCTGCTGAAACACCCAGCTTGCGTTGTATTACGCGCTTTTCTTCTTTGGGTGTATCGAGCGAAGATAGAAGATTGATAACATCTCGTTGCCGTTTTGTTACTTCGGCATTGGGGTTGATCAATTTAACCGCTTTGACAATTCTGGCTTTCTTGGCTTTTGGGAAAATATTGTCAATGTAAAGACGACCTGCTTTTAATCCTTCATGCAGTTCTTTTTGTCGAGCTTCTGGTAAATCTAAAAAGGCCAGCATCGAAAGACCGCCCTCGGGAACTTCAGGCCAATTTTCGCGATCTTCATCATTCTTGATAAAACAATACTGGGTGCGCTTAAAGCCGGCTTCCGAAGGGTGAGCAGCACGGCAACACATACCGATGGGAGCCAAATAATAATCGGCCATCCACTTGATAAGTTTGATCAGATCCTCAGAGAAAATAGGGGAGGTATCGATCACATCGGAAATGCTTTTAAGTTTATATGCGGGTTTAGCCGGAAGCACAGGGAACACATCAAGACAATATCCGATCTGTGAACGCGCCCCAAAAGAAGCATTTACGCGCATTCCCGGCTTAAGTTTTTCAACAAAATCCTCGGGTACCGTGTAGGTATATGTCTGATATACGTCCTGTGGAAAGGCTAGAGAGCAATACATCTTTAAATTTAGCCTTTTGGTCGGAGCTTAACAATAGAATTTCTGTAAAGGTGACATGTATCACATTTTGCTGAAAGAAAAATAATGATAAGATATGCCGGATGAATTATTTTTCATAGAAAATGAGTATGATAAATAGTTATCCGTTATTAATAATCAGCAGGAATGGCATACCTTTATCATATATAGATTATTTAGCCTGATGTATTGATCAAAGAGACTTATCGATTGTTTTCGATCGGTCTGTTGAGCCGACGGGTTGTTGCTCACACTTTTTTCACTCTTTATTCACCTCACCCCCCAGACTTACTATCCTATGAGCTGTTTCTATAAAAAAGAACAAAAAACAGTTGCGTGCAATGGAAATTCTTCTTATGTTGCTGTCCGTAGAAACAAGGAACAAACGATGCAACGATACAAAGAACTGGCTAAAGTCTTTTCTCAGATAGAGAGCGAAAAGGAAATGGAGCATTTTCTGATCGAGATCCTGACGGAAAGCGAATTGGAGGCATTGCACTTTCGATGGCGACTGATGCAGGACCTTTACCATGGTGAAACTCAGCGGAACATTGCCGAGAAACACCATATCTCCTTGTGTAAGATCACAAGGGGATCGAAAATCTTAAAAGACCCGAAATCAATCAGCCTGAAGCTGTTAAAAAAATTGGAGAAAGAACAATGAGTAAGTTAGGACAAATGCCAGATGCACAAGGAAACTTTGGAGAATACGGTGGACAAATTTTACCTCCACCCCTTATTGAGGTTATGAACGGCATTGCTGAAGAATATGAGAGAATTAGAAATACAACGGAATTTACCGAAGAATTATATGATTTATATACTCACTATGTAGGTCGCCCTTCCCCCATTTTTCATGCCAAAAATTTGTCTAAGAAATTGGGCGGAGCGCAGATCTATTTCAAACGAGAAGACCTGAACCACACCGGTGCTCATAAGATCAACCATTGTCTGGGTGAAGCCCTACTTGCAAAAGCCATGGGCAAGAAGAAGATCCTGGCGGAAACCGGTGCCGGACAACATGGCGTTGCTCTCGCAACGGCCGCAGCCCTTGTCGGATTGGAATGTGATATTTATATGGGCGAAGTGGACATAGCAAAGGAGCATCCGAATGTTATCCGAATGCAGATCCTGGGTGCACGAGTGATCCCTGTTGCTCAAGGTACAAAAACGCTGAAAGACGCCGTGGATGCGGCATTTGTAGCCTATGTTGAAGATCCTGTAACTCAGCTTTATGCTATCGGATCTGTTGTTGGTCCTCATCCTTTCCCTGCCATGGTAAGGGATTTTCAGTCGGTTGTCGGTCGCGAAGCCAAAGAACAATTTCAACAAATGACCGGCAAACTTCCCGATACGCTCATGGCCTGTGTAGGTGGTGGTTCGAACTCTATTGGCCTATTTACGGAATTTCTTGAAGATGATGTGGACATTTACGGTGTTGAGCCGGCGGGATTGAGTTTTAAACCCGGTGAGCATGCAGCAACTATGACCCTGGGTAAACCCGGTGTGATCCATGGATTTAAATGTCATCTATTACAGGATGAAAAAGGTGAGCCATCACCGGTATATTCCGTTGCATCCGGTTTAGACTATCCGGGAGTCGGGCCTCAACATAGTTATTTGAAAGATATTGAGCGTATTAAATATGTAACAGCCAATGATAAAGAGGCCATTGATGCCTTCTTTGAAATCTCGCGAGTTGAGGGCATTATCCCGGCGCTTGAATCGGCTCATGCCATTGCGTATGTCATGAAACTGGCTCCGACATTACCTAAAGATCACACGATTCTTGTTAATCTTTCCGGTCGCGGTGATAAAGATATTGATTTTGTTGTCGATAAATATGGTAAGGATTACGGTATAGAATAAGATTTTGACACTTGATAAATAGACAGAAAAAGGCGCGGAAGCGCCTTTTTTATTTTAAACTATATTTGATTCGAATCATATTAATAAATTCTATTCAACATGAGAGATATGTGGTTAGGTATTGATCAGTTGAACAATTGAACTAAGATGGATTTTTATTGATTATTTAAAAAGCTCTAGTAACAGCTTTTTAACTTCATTTTCTTGTATGGGCTTCGTAAGATGACCGCTAAAACCACTTTGAATGATTTTTTCATGGTCATCATCAAAAGCATAAGCAGTTTGAGCAAGAATGATAATATCTTTGTTAAATTCTCTGATTGTTTTTGTAGCCGTGTAGCCATCCATTATGGGCATTTTCAGATCCATCATAATAAGATCAAGATCCGGATTTTCTTTACATATGCGCACTGCTTCTTTGCCATTAGGAGCGTGGATAATATTTTCAGCAAAATTTTGCATAATAATATTTAAATATAAAAACGATGGCATGTCATCTTCTGCAATAAGGATGTTGAGTTTTGAGGTGTCCTTTGTTTTTGTGGGTGAAGATTGCTTTTGAGGAATATCTATAATATCATCTTTTTGGGTAAGGGGAATTGTAAAATAGAATCTTGAACCATTATTGGGTTCGGAGATAAGTTTCAGTTCACCTTTCATTAATTCGACATAAGCTTTACAGATAGATAATCCCAAACCCGCTCCTTCGTATGGTTTAGAAATTCTATCATCAGCTTGTATAAACCTTTTAAAGATCTCTTCATGCTTTTCCTTTGGAATGCCAATGCCGGTATCTTCAACATAGAATAAGAGAGAATTGAACCGTTTTTCACATCCGAATTTAATCTGTCCCTTGTCTGTAAATTTAATGGCATTCTTGATTAAATTGCTTAAGATGACTTCTAATTTGTCTTTATCACCTAAGAGATTCAGATCACTTTTGCATACTTTTTTAAGTTTGATATTCTTGTTTTTGCATTCCGGCATAAAAAAGTTTTCAAGATAACTTAGGAGTTCATTTACGTCAATATGAGAATTGAAAATTTTAACTTGTTTTGCTTCGATTTTTGAAATATCTATCAAATCATTGATCAAATTCAGCATGCGCTTAGAAGAATGTTCAATTACATCTAGATATTCATTATGCTTTTCAATACTGAGACCTTTTTTTCTTAGCAGTCGAGTAAAACCCATTATTCCATTCATGGGGGTGCGGATCTCATGACTCATATTTGCCAGAAAAGCGGATTTTAAATGATCTGATTCTTTTGCTTTTTCAAGTGCTCTCTTTAGATCAAGTTCACTTTGTTTTTGTTGGGTAATATCGCGAACGATAGCAAACGTGGCAGGATGATCTCTGTAATTAATTATTTGATAGTTCACGTCTACATTTATTACATCGCCATTTTTTTTAGTAAAAGAAGTTTCATAATAATTAGGAAGTTTTTCGCCAAAATTCCTTTGCATATTTCTATTGTGCAGTTCTTTGAGTCCATTCTTGGTATAAATGTCCCTAAATGTGATCTTGTGAAATTCCTCAGGAGAGTAATCAAGCATTTCGGCAAAACGATTATTATAATAAATAAATGTATCATTCTGAGAAATTAAAATTCCATCGTTGGCATTTTCAACGATTAAACGGTATTTTTCCTCACTGATTTTCAACTCTTCTTCATGTAATTTACTTTGAGTGATATCAGAAAAGATCACAGCAAAATAATTGTCACTTCCGGGAATGACAGATATTTTATAAATTTTTCCCGGGTTTAGTTTTTTGTCTTCAAAAAACTCAGGGAGCCTGGATTTTAAGACACGTTTGCAGATATGAATAAATGGAATGGATTCGACGCCCAATAATTCTTTTAGGGACTTGTTGATCGCTTTTTTTGAATTTGTATCAAATTGTTCTTCAATGGTCGAATTCATATCTTTGATAATAAAATCAATGGCTTCACCTTGATCGTCAAAGATCATTTCGAATATAACCACGCCTTCTTCAATCATAAAATAAAGGTTTTTATATAGCCCTTCATTGGCGTTTAGATTACTCGGCAGGTCAGTTACCTTGTTACTCATTCATTCCCTCTGCTCTAATTAATAATACATTTGAATTATAATTTAACACAGCGAAGAGGGAAATGAAATATAAATATATTTCAATGGGATAGAATACTGTCTTGTTGCTTGAAAGTTACATATATAATTTTTACATTATCGTGTATAACAACTGAGGATTAAACATGAAAAAGATTATATTAATATTATTATTGGGCTTGGCCTTAGTATCCTGTGAAAAAATCAATGTTATGACTTATAATATTCATGCTAGCAGAGGTATGGATAAAGTTTTTGATGCGAAGAGAATTGCGACGGTCATAAACGAGCAATCTCCGGATCTTGTCGCATTACAAGAAGTTGATATTCTTACTCAAAGAAGCGGTCCCACAGATATTCTTGCTGTATTAATGCAAGAAACCGGAATGAGTGGAATTTTTATGAAGACCTTCAACTATCAAGGCGGTGAGTTTGGGAATGCGGTGCTTACACGTTATCCGATCATCGACAGTAAAGTATATCGTTTGCCATCCAGAGAAGAATACGAACCTCGTTTGATGATGCTTGTTCGTTGTTTAAGTGACAGGGGGGATACGATTTATTTCTACAATGTCCATTTAGATCATCACTTAAAGGATTCTGATAGACCTCAACAAGCCGACATGATCGTTGAATCAATAGATTATAACAAGAATGTTATTCTTGCCGGAGATTTTAATTGCGAGCCTGGCAGTCCATCACTTTCGGTAATAGAAACCACTTTAATGCGCAGCTTTGCAAAGGAAGCAAGCTATCCTTCCGATATTCCTTCACGATTGATCGACCACATTTTTTATTCTCATGATAATGGGTTAAGATTATGTAATGTTAAAGTTGTCGATGAAAAGCTTGCATCAGATCACCGACCGGTTGTGGCGACATTAAGAATAAAATAATTTAAGAAAATACGATTTTAAGGCCTAGTGCCCTTTTTCATTTTATTGGGTGAAATAAAAAAGCAGAGATAATTCTCTGCATATTTTAAGTACCCGGGGCGGGATTTGAACCCGCATGTCCGTAAGGACACTAGACCCTGAACCTAGCGCGTCTGCCAATTTCGCCACCCGGGCTGATGTTCAATCTTATTTCTTCTCTTCAGCCTGGAGACGTTCGGCCTCAGATTCAAGCGTAGAAATTGTTGCTTTCAATTCGTTGATCTGAGTTAGCATTTCATCTAAGTTTTCAATGCCGCTCATATCAAAAGTTTTATTTTCGGTGGCGAAAATACTGGTAGTTTCACCTAATTCTTGATAGCATTTTAAAAGAACACGACGGGTTTGGAAAATTTCATATTTCAATTTACCCAATCGGCCAAAGTCATTTGCTTTTTCTTTAGTGGTCTGGTAAGCTTCATCAATTTTGGGACTCAGACTTTCCCACCACTGTGCTAATTTACTTTTCGTTTTTGCGTATGTTTCCATATTCACTCCAATCAACCGCTCAATTTACATGATAATCATGCGCGTGTCAATACTTAAAGACCATTTCTAAAAAATCAAACCTTAATAACAACTTTGTTATTTACGGAGATTACACCTTCATTGTTTATTCGTCCGATCGTACTGGATGTTATGTTTAGGTTAGACGTGATTCGAGCCAGGTCGATGAGATGTTTTTCCTTTATACTGACTAAAGCCGCTGCTTGGTGTTCTCCATAGATGAATAGTTGCTCCGGACCTTTTCTTTCCGAATATATCGTTGCACCGTTCCCTTTTCTGGATGCTTTATGCAAGGCTGTGATCAAACCACCACGATGGATGTAATTAGCTGTTGTAAGGATATTTTTATTTTTGCAATCTTCGATAACATCGACTAAAGCGGCAAGGGTTGCCGTCATAACCCCCGGTGGAGTAAATGGCGTATCATAACCTAACACATTTGCATAAGCAGATCCCTTAAGCTCTCCATTAGGATCGCCGATCAAACATAGAAAATCACCTTCTTTCTCAAATTGATCGGGAATAAAACAATCTTCTTTTGTACAAATAAAAAAGAGTTTAAGCTTATCGCTATCACCCGAAACAATGCAATTGTTTGCCATTGGAATACCAAAAAGTTTTGCGGATTTAGCAATCACATTAAGTGTAGAGTCTATATCATGGGGAGACTCGGAAATGCTTTGGGCAAAATATGAAAGAGCTAAAGGCTTATAGCCACGATAGTATAATGAGACTATTGATGAGATTGTATGTTGGTTTAGCCCATTCGGCGTAAATGATAATGAAGATAAGGGAAAATTAATAATATAAAGATCAGGGATATCATCAAATTTTAATTTTTTGGGCGGATTGTTTTTTTCTTCATTTTCAACAAATTCGATTAACTTCTCAAGAATATTTTCCGGCTCGTTTTTCAGTTCAATGCTTTCAGTTTTAGTTTCTTGGATTTCTTGAGTGGTTTTGGATGTTTGGATTTTATTTTGAAGTAAAAAAAGCTGTTTTAGACTGGCAATGGGAAGTTCAAAGTTTGCTGTCTCGTTTTCCAGTGTAATGATGGGAATAGAAATAGTTTTACCAATAAAGGCGGGAATTGTATCTAAATCTTGAATTGCATTTTTAAAATTTCTATCCTGATGTTCCGGAACGATATATATTAAACCGTTTTTATATGGTTTAAGAAGACGTCGCGCAGATGCTGTAAGAAGTATGCCGGCTTTTGTTTCGTTACACATGGCACATAAGCGTTCCCAGGGTGTTTCATCCTGAATAAGGGCAATGTGATCGGCAAATTGAGAAACGGTTTTTAGTTTATTTTCGGTTTCATGTCTGCTTGTATTTTGTAAATATATATGGTAGTTGTTTATACGCGCATTTAAGTGCTTTGCATTTTCGGGTTTTGTAAAACCAAGCATGATGGTGCCTTGATCATGGCTATAGCATTCGGAACCATTTAATTGGCGTGTAGAAATATCTAAACAACAACGAAGTTTGTTGGTATGATTCGAAACATACATATAGTGTTCGTCATCGATATTTATAAATAGTGTTTTAGATTCGTTGTAGCGGGCAAAGCGTTTATCTTTATCAAAGGTTTCCGGATCAAAACATTGAAAAAATTTCATTTCGCCGCTTGTGGGATTATGTCCCAAGATTTTGCTGAGTTGAGTTGTAAATAAATTCATAATTAAAAATAGCTCATAACTAATTAAAATCCAACTTGTCATTGAGGGCTTTTAATGATAATTTCAAAAATAATTTGGAGTAAAAATGAGTGTTAAAACAGTATCCTCTATATTAAATAAGCAACGAGATTTCTTTGCAAGTGGTAGAAGTAAAGAAATGGCTTTTCGTAAGAAATCATTAAGAGATCTGAAAAAAGCAATTCAAGCTAATGAAGCGGCTTTATTTAAAGCTTTAGAACTGGATCTTGGAAAAAGTGCGTTTGAAGCTTATGCATCTGAGATTGGACTGGTATTGCATGAGATATCCTATCATATTAGACACATGGATGCATGGAATGCTGTCAAAAGAAAAGCATCCCCAATAAGTATTTTTCCCTCTAAAAGTTATGTCAGACAAGAACCTTATGGTGTCTGTTTGATCATGGCCCCTTGGAATTATCCTTTTGGCTTATTGATGACACCATTAATTGGTGCAATTTCTGCAGGGAATTGCGTTATTCTTAAACCTGCAAATTATTCAAAAAATACTTCAAAAATTATTGAAAAGATTATCAAAGAAACCTTTCCGGAAGAATATATTTCTGTTTTTTGGGGCGGAAGGGAAGTTAACACGGAATTACTGAATGAAACTTACGATTATGTGTTTTTTACCGGTGGCCCTGTATTGGGTAAGATCGTGGCAGAAAAAGCTGCGCAGAGTTTTACTCCATTAACTCTAGAGTTGGGTGGTAAAAGTCCTTGCATCGTTGATGAAGATGCAAACTTAAAAAAAGCGGCAAAACGTATCGTATGGGGAAAGTTTCTGAACCTTGGTCAAACTTGTATAGCACCTGACCACTTGTATGTTCACACATCCATTAAAGAAAAATTTATAAGCTATCTTATTAAAGAAATCAAGTCCCAGTATGGAGATGATCCCTCTAAAAGTCCTGATCTTGGTCACCTGATAAATTCAAAAGCATTCGATAGGATAGTGGGTTATGTCGAAGAAGCCAGGATAATATATGGTGGAGAATATAACAAAGAGCGCTTATTTTTGGAACCTACATTGCTGGACGTTTCGGAAGAGGACTCCCCGGTTATGAAAGAAGAGATATTTGGCCCGGTTTTGCCTGTTATTAAATTTAACAGTATCGAAAACCTTGTCGCGGAACAGATCAAAAAAGATAAACCACTAGCCATGTATTATTTTACATCATCTAAAAAGAAAGCAGAGATGGTGATGAATAGCGTTGATTCGGGAGGTGTTTGTATCAATGATGTGCTTGTTCAGTTCGTGAGTTCAAAGATCCCATTTGGGGGAGTGGGAAATAGTGGCATGGGCGCATATCATGGGAAATACAGTTTTAATACCTTTAGTCGTTCACGGGGTATGATCCGGTCCGGTGTTTTTGTAGATATCCCGGTAAAGTTTGCCCCATATAAAAATAAATTGTCGCTTTTAAAAAGTATAATTAAATAAAATACAGTTAGGTTTTAACCAACCTTGCTACAGTTTCTATATGTGCTGTATGTGGAAACATGTCAACCGGCTGGATCTTTTCGGTTTTATAACCGGCTTCTGCAAGAAGTGCAATATCACGTGCTTGGGTTGAAGGATTGCAGCTGACATAGATGATGACGGGTGGTATTAATTCTATTAGTTGCTTAATGAATTTAGGGTTAAGCCCGGCCCTTGGAGGATCCACGATTGCCAGATCCGGCTTAGGTAGTGAGTTGATCAGCTTTTGATTACTTTGTAAAAAGGTATCCAAGTTGGCTTCATAGAAACGACAATGGTTTACATTGTTTTTTTGAGCATTCATTTTGGCATTATTAACGGCATCTTTTACTATCTCAAAGCCGATAACTTCTTTTACTTTATCTGCTATGTATAGGGAAATGGAGCCAGCCCCAGAATAAAAATCCCATGCAACCATGTTGTCATTAAGTTGTGCATATTCTACAATTGTATTGTAGAGTTGTTCAGCACCTTTAGTATTGGTTTGGAAAAATGAATTTGCCGAGATCTCATATTCGAGCCCGCCTAAAGAGTCGTGAATAACCTGATTTCCATACAAGAGAATTTCTTTTTCACCAATAGAGTGATCCCCCTTTGAATTGGTAATATTGTTCACAATAGCAGTCACGGCCGGATGTTTTTCCTTAATCTTTTTAACAAGAAGGTCTAATAGTTTAAGGTCTTCATAGCGAGTAATAATATTTACCATGATCTCTCCGCTATGTTCACCTTTTCGGATCATAACAGAACGAAGAAAACCGGTCCATTCTCTTGGGTTATTCAAAGTAATATCATTTTGTCTGGCCCAATCTTTGATCGTTTTAAACACGGCATTTCGTTCATCATCCTGTAATAGGCAGTGATCAATATCCAGGATCTTGTCAAAGCGACTCGGTGCATGAAGTCCTATGGCAAAACTTTCGTCTGTCCCCGGGTCGTTTTCTTTGAGCTTCCAACGGGATGAACCTGCCGAAAAATCCATTTTATTGCGATAAGCAAATACTTCGGGTGCCGCTAAAGTATTCATGATAGGGATATCAGGCATTTTTACCAGATGTGTAAACACATCCTTTACTTGGTCGGTTTTAATCTTTAATTGTGCTTCATAATTCAGATTTTGAAATTTGCAACCACCACAATCATTAAAATATGTGCAAGGGGCTTTGGTATAATCCGGAGATTGTTCAATGATCTCTTTGATCAGGGCTTCTGCGTATCCGGCTTTTTTCTTGATGATAAGCGCTTTAACTTTTTGTCCCGGAAGGGCATCTCTGACAAAGATGACAAAATCATCAATTCTAGCAATACCTTTTGCCCCAAAAGCAATACTTTCAATATATAATTCTACAATTTGGTTTTTTTTGATCTCAAGCATTTAAATTCTCTGTAATTAATTGTCGCTATTTAATTCAACAGCCCTGGGTTTAAACCCAAGGCTATTGAAAACTTACACTCTGTTTGTTTTAAATCAAAATGAAAAAGGGCACGGTTGTGCCCTTGATATGTTTTTCATTTTAATTCTAATTTAAAACTGTTGTTGATGGTCCGGTAATAAGTGAAGATTTTGTAATATTTGATGCGCGATAGGCTACTTTAACAGATGTTACTTCATACTGCTTATCTAGGGTGAAATAGACAGTTTTTGTCTCGTTATTTCGATTTAAATGCTGATTAAAGCGCATGCCGAAGGTATTGGTTTCGTTATCTAAGGCTATGAGTCCGCTATAGATGTTGCTGGCAGCAATAACATTATGTTCATTGCTCATTTCAAGGACCCAATAGGTCAGATCAAATTGAGCTGTTCCATCACTGCTTACACGGTAATACCATGTAGAGGTTCCATCATTGTTATTGGTGTGTTGGATATATTCAAATTGATATCCGTAAATATCCGCAATATTATTTTCAAAATATAGCTTCCATAAGCTGTGGGCAATACCGGGAGCCCAGTTTAAATCTCCATTTGTTGTATGGGTTTGCAAACATTCATAGATATTACCCTGATAGCTGACTTTATCACCAATATAATATGTTTTATTTAGGCTGATCCATTCTTCGGTTTCGTTTTCTTGATGCCCTAATAAAATATTGATCTTATCGTTTTCGTTTGAAGTGCCAAAGTTTCCACTTAGTTCAAGAATACCTCTTAGTTCAAAACCTTCAGACACATCAAATCCGGTAATATTCCAGGTTTTCCAGCCGTTTCCTTCGAAAGAACCAACAGGAACATCGTTAATATATACATTTTTGAAAACAATATCTGCAGAATTGGTTTGGCCAACAACATCTAATTGCATAATGTTTATCTCATCTCTTGGGGCTGACGCAAGATAGCTGATATCTACTTCATTATCATTGACTTTTGTTGTTAGCCTATGGGTTGATGGATCATAGGTGAAAATCAAATCATATTCACCGGGACTTGTCCATTCGAATTCGCTTTCTGTTCTATTAGAGCTTCTAGCAATATCGTGGATCCCCACATAAACTTCTTTTTTGTTGGTGTTTGAGAAGCTTTTAAATCTTGCTCCACCATATTTGCTTTTAAATTTTGCCGAACCGCTTTTTGTGATTAATTCGGTTCCCGAAAATCCGTTTCTTTGAACTTCGAGGATTTTAAACCCTCCAAAACCGGTAGCGACAAAAACCACATCATCTTTACTTTCAACAAAGTTTGTTGATGAATTGAAATTTGCACTACCATAAATCCGGATATTTTCACCGTTGAATTTCTGGCCGACATAAACACCGGCAGCACCATTGGCAATAAATACCAGATCATCATTAATGGAAACACCATTTGTTACAAAATCGATATCATCGTAACCTTCCGAAGTTTCCGGGCAAGCCAGTTCGTAAACTAAAGAACCATCGTTTAGATTTATAACTTTTAGTCCTGCATCGTTTAAGGCCACATAAGCGTATTGCTCATCGATAGCTAAGGTTGATTTAGATTCCGGAATGGTTTCTCCTGCGATAGGATATTGATTGATAACGCTTGGGTTAGTGCTTGAAACCACGTAAAGATTTGCCGGAGATGCCGAAAGGAAAACAAAATAATCATCTGTAACACCAACACTTCTTGCATCATTTACGGCATAAGCGCCTAAACTATCCATGTTGCTTTGTTCATAGAATAAAAGGTTACCATCTGATCCGGTTGTTGCAAGTAGAATACCATTATAAACAAACACATCGGTTGCAACATAAGAACTTACATCATAGACATCGGTACGGCTTGTAAGTTCACCTGCAAGATTTAAGTTCATTCGTTCCAGTATAGCCGGTGATTTTAATTCAGAGTTCAAATAAGGATTCATTGCTCCGGCTAAGTATAGTTTGTTGTTTGAATAAGCAACAGATGAAATATCGGTGTCGGTAAAGATAGCTTGTGACACAAGAATGGGATTTTTAATATCACTTATATCAAAGATCTCAACACCCCCAAGATAGTCTTCACCTTCACGGTTGTAGGTTACATAAGCCATGCCATCATGAATGGCTACATGAGAAGCGCGAAGTGTGAACCCTTCATATACGGGTGGATTTACTTCAGCGCGTAAAATTAGGCGGAAATCTTCCGGAATCGCAACCATTGAGGTTTTTCCAAGTGTACCCGTAAGGCTGTCCAATTCGATCTCTTCGTCTGATGTCACAATACGTCCCGCAAAATTTCTATCGTTATTATTAACTATAATTCGTCCATCTTCACTTGAAAAGAAATTACAAGAAACGATTAATAGTGATAAAATAATAAGCGAAATGATTGAAAGTTTTGTCTTCATTCTCTCTCTCCGTTAATGTTTTTTTGTTAAGCTATTCTCTCATTTTAGTTTAACGCATAATGTTACTGGTAGTTAGATAAAATGTCAAGTATTAATATTGGAATATTATGACTGGAGTGCGTTATTTCTCCTGTAAGTTATCAACTTTATTAATTTTTAATTCTATTAAAACGGACACCGAAGTGTCCGCTTTAATAGAAGAGTAATTTGTTATTATTATACTACGGGGCTCCATAAGCTGAGTGCTGTATCCGGGGCCCAATTCATATCGCCATTTGTTGTATGAGCTTGGATGCAGATATACTGCTGTCCATTATATTGAACAATATCATCAATTTCGTAGCTTTGGCCATTTGATACCCATTCTTCTACAGATGTATCGCTTTCATCAATTTGGCCAATGAAGATCTCGATCTTATCCTTTTCATCTGTTCTGGAAAAGCTACCGTCAAGCTCAATAATTGCGGTGAGAACAAAGTCATTTGAAAAATCAATGTTCTTTAAAGTCCAGGTTTTTATACCGTCTCCTTCATATGTCCCTAGTTCTTCACCGTTTAGTTTAAGGTTTTTCAATACGATTGAGGCATTTGTGCTTCTTTCGGTAATTGAAAATTCTAAAGCATTTAACTCATATGCGGGAACTGTTCCAAGAAAAGTTCTTACAGATTCATCACCGTTGATAGTGGATGATAGATTGTGTGTGAGGGGGTCATATTCAAAACGGATATTGTGGCTTCCGGGAACAGACCATGTGTAATTTGCATCAACTCTATCTCTGCGTATACTGAGGTCACCTAAGCCAAGATAATGTTCTTTGGTATAGGTATTGGCAAAATTGTATTTTGCACCACCGTATTGGTATGCAAAATCTGCTTTACCCTCTGTTATATTGTATTCTGTTTCAAATTCGCTGTGCTGGATCTCTAATATTTGAAAACCACCAAAACCGGTTGCCACGAAGAGTACATTATTATTACTCGTAACATAGTTGGTAGATGAGTTTAGATCAGCAGATCCATACATCTCAATCTCTGTATCACCGTATTTTTTACCTACGTAAACACCGGCAGCACCATTTGCAATGAATACTAATTCTTCGTTGACTGTTACTGCATTTGTTACAAAGTCATTTACATCCATACTATCGGGTGCTACGGGTTTATCAATTTCTTGCAGAATAGAACCATTTGTTAAATCAACAACTTTAAGTCCACCATCATTCATTGCGACATAAGCATAGTTACCGTCAATGGCAATTGTAGATTTGGATTCCGCTTGGGTTTCTCCACCGATTATGTATTCACTAATGGCATCCGGACTGCTTAAACTAAGTACGTATAGGGTTGCCGGAGATGCTCCGAAAGCTGCAATATATTGGTCATTTGCAGCAACTGAACGTGCATCGTTCACTGCATTTGAGTCAAGCTTGAGCATATCGGTTTTATCTAGTGTTGTCAAGTGTCCATCAGATCCTGATGTGGTTAATACATATTCTCCAAAGAGAGCAACATCTGTTGCCACATATGAGCTAACATCACTGACCTCACTATTGGTAGTTAATTCACCCAATAAATTTAGTCCGATCTTTTCAACAATGGCGGGGGATTTAAATTCTGGATTAATATCAATATTAGTAGCACCTGCAAGGTACAGATTATTATTTCCGTATGCTACAGATGATATATCAGTATCCTTAAAAATTGCTTGAGAAACCAGTACCGGATTTTCAATATCCGAAATATCAAAAATCTCAACGCCTCCTAAGTAATCCGCACCTTCACGGTTGTACGTTACATATGCCATATCATTATTTAATGTCACATGTGTCGCACGCAAGGTGAAGCCTTCATATTCGGGAGGATTAACCTCAGCTCTGAGGATCAATCTAAAATCTTTAGGTACCGACGCAATTGCTGTTTTGCCGAGAAGACCAGCCAAACTGCGCAATTGGATCTCTTCTTTAGTTTTAATAACACGACCTAGCAAATTCTTATCTCTATTGTTAACAAGAATTCTTCCGTCTTCTTCGCCATTATTAAAACAGGAAGATAGTGTTAGTAGAACCAAAGTGAATGCTATTATTCTGTGTGTTGTCTTCATTCTCTCTCCTTCATTCTCTCGTCTCTCTCTTCTTAATTAACTGAAAGTCTCTCACCACTTTCAATATTTTTTTCTCCTCTCAATGTAAAAGAGCTACTTCTCCATTGAATATTACACACTTATGCGAGATTTTGCAAGAAATAAAATCTTAAATAATCATCAAGATGAAATTAAGAAACAGTTAAAAGGAAATATTAAAATCTAAAAGAATTTTGATAGAATTCTATTTTTTATTCGATTGTTTCATACCCGCAAATGCTAAGATGTAGATATTCGATTACTGTAGGGCCTTTCGCTTCTTTTTCCAGTCGGGTATGATCGATCCAACAAGATCCCAAAATGCTTTATTGTGTGCAGGTACTTTTAAATGGCAAATCTCGTGAACAATAACATAATCGATTAACTTTGGATCTTTTTTAATCAATTCGATATTGAGTGTGATCACACCTTTGCTTGAGCAGGAGCCCCAGCGGCGTTTCATTTTGTAAAAGCGTAATGTCGTTATGGGAAGATTTAAATATTGTAATCGCTCAGTCCAATCCCGGTACATGGGTGTTATGATTTCTATCGCTTGTTTGCGATACCACGCATTCAATACCCTTTCTTTCTGCTTACGGTCAAGGGTGTCTTTTACCTGCAATATAATATGATCGCCCTTTAGCTCTACCCTATTTTTGCCTTCTTGAACACTTAGTTTTAATGTTTTTCCAAGAAGGCTGAAGCTCTCGCCATCCTGATAGTGTTTTTCATTTTCAGGCGGGTGTTGGTCAAAGTGTTCCAGATGCTTGAGTAGCCATTTGCTTTTATTTTGCACATAATTTTCAACACTGTGTTTCGGCATGCCGAAAGGAATGCGGGCAATAACACGTTTGTCGGGATAAACTGTAAGTGTCAGTCGTTTTTTTACTGCGTATTGAAGCTCGATATCAATATCCCGATCGGAAATTTTAATTTGATAACTATTCTTGGGCATGTGCATCTTTTTGCTTTAGAATATTTAGAATTTCAGTGGCAAGTTTTTGGGGTATGCCGGCTTGTTTGGCAATATTTTCTGCACTGTGTTTTTTTAATTCCTGTATGGACCCAAAGGTCGTAAGCAATTTTTTTCGGCGTGTTTCGCCGATACCCGGAATGTCATCTAAGATGCTTTTTACCATGTTTTTTCCACGTTTTTTTCTGTGGAAAGTAATGGCAAAACGATGAGCCTCATCGCGAATGCGTCTCAGTAAAATGACTGCCGGTGATGTTTTGGGAATATTTTGTGCCTGAGAATATCCGGGAATGAATACCTCTTCGAGTCGTTTAGCCAGGCCGATTACGGGGACATTGTTTAAACCGAGATCATTGAGTACTTCTTTGGCAATGCCCAATTGTCCTTTACCACCATCAATAAGAATAAGATCCGGAAGGACGGCGTTTTCTTTCAGAAGGCGGGTATATCGCCGGGTGACTACCTCGCGCATGGACTGAAAATCGTCGGGCTTGTCCACAGATTTTACAATAAATTTTCTGTATTGTGATCGTTTTGCCGATCCGTTTTCAAAGTAAACCATAGAAGCGACAGTTTCTTTTCCTTGAAAATGTGAAATATCAAAGCCTTCGATCCGTAAAGGTGGAACGGCAAGGTTTAAAGCTTGTTGGAGGGCCTCAACCATTTTGGTTGGTTGGATCGAGAGTTTCATCTTTTGTAGCAGGATCTCTTTTAATAGCATGTCTGCATTTTTCTTGGCTAGTGTAAAGAGTTTTGCTTTTTTACCGCGCTCAGGGCGAATGATCTTGATCGAATGACCGCAAATTTTCTTAAAGTAGTCTTCAAACAGTTCAATATCATTTTCGAGCTCTATAAATACTTCTTTAGGATAGAGACTGGTATTGGAATAATACTGTCTGATGAAATCTTTTAGAATATCCTGGCGATCCTGATGTTCTACATGTTTTAAATGAAATCGTTCTCGGCCGATCAGTGATCCTTCGCGGAGACGAAAAATGGTTACAATCGCATCGTGGTCGGCAACAGCCACAGCGATAACATCTCTGCTTTTAAAATCGGTTTGTATAACAGATTGAGAGTTCGTGTATTTTTTTAATACCTGTAGCCTGTCACGAATACGAGCCGCTTTTTCGAATTGCATGTTATCCGATGCAGATATCATATCCTTATTTAGTCGCTGAATCAAGGGTTGGGTGTTTCCGTTAAGAAAACGGACAATTTCATCAATAGTTTGTGAATAGTCTTTTGCGTTTATACCACCGATGCAGGGGGCTTGACAATTTCCAAGGTGATACTGAAGGCAGGGTTCATCATTCGGGTTACCGCCATCGCTAATGTTTTTACGACAGGTTCGGACAGGAAAAATTTTATAAATGGCACGAAGTAAACTTTTTACATGACCTTGAGCGGTATAGGGTCCATAATATTTTGATCCATCCTGTATAACATTTCTTGTTGAAAATACACGAGGAAAGCTTTCATTGCTGATACAGATATAGGGATAAGATTTATCATCTTTCAACATGATATTGTACCGGGGCGTATATTGTTTAATGAGATTGTTTTCAAGAAGCAGAGCTTCAACTTCGGAATCTGTGATAATCCATTCTATATCTGCAATTTTTGAAACCAATACTTGTGTTTTAGGGTCATGAGTATTTGATCTAAAATAAGAACGTACTCGATTTTTAAGTGATTTTGCTTTACCAACATAGATAATTGTACCGCTTTGATCGTGGTAAAGGTAGACTCCGGGCTTATCCGGAACAATTTTTAACTTGTTTTCTATGACGTGCATCACACTTTTCTCCGACCCGTTTGCAAGGTGTCCCTAAAATTCATACATTTGGAGCAGAAATGCAAATAAAACAGGCAGCGGAAGACAGAATATGGAGGAGCGACGAAAAGGACGAATTTTTTTACATAAGATTAACGGTAAACTTAGTGCTTGTCAGTAAGACTTAATCTCAAGTTTAATCTTAATACTCAGTTTCATACAACCCAATAAACGAAAGGAGGGGGATATGTATAGGAACTCAGCAAACAGGGTGATCCTTGTGGGTCATATTGGTAATGAACCGACAATTCACACTCTGAAAAACGACCGGAAGGTCTCAAATTTTTCACTTGCCAGTAATTATGGTTGGCGTACTCCAAAAGGAGAGTATCAAGATCGGACCGATTGGCATCGTATTGTCTGCTGGGGTAATCTCGCCGAATATAGTCGAAAGATGCCCAAAGGTCAGCAGGTATTTGTGGAAGGATCTTTGCGAACCCGGGAGTGGGTAGATCAGGAAAACAAGAAGCATTATATCACGGAAGTGTATGCTGATATGTTAACTCCTTTAGGCAAGCGCAAAGATAAAGAACAAGAAGGTGCTGAAGCGAACCCTGAGGATAAGACCGGAGAAGAGGTACCCTTCTAGAGTAATCAATCACAGAGATGCGGTTTTCCGCATCTCTGTGAAGTTGTTGCGAAGAAGTAAAAATTAGTCGGTAAGTAGAAAGTAAATTAGAGTGAGTATGATATCTAACAATTCATGGTTTTGAAAATTTGATCGTTAATTAGAAAATTTTTGAATTGGTTTGTGGATTGGAAAATATTCTGAATCTTTTGTTAGTAAATTATGTGCTATTTTTTATGAAGTTTTTGAAATAGACCTTGGGTTGAATTTTGTTTTAAACATTAAAATAAAACTTTACTTACTACCGACTATCCTCAAATACCCCACAGCACATGAAATTTTGCGCTGCTAAAGTCTTCTTGACTATCTAAGCCGAGTGCAAGGGTAAGTTTATTATTTCCGGTAGGGATAGAGATTCCAAGTCCAAAATGATGCAGGCTTTTATTGATACCATTGATGATCGCACCATCGTAAAATAGAAAAATGTTCATATCTCTAAAATATCCGCTTTCTAATGACCAACCTAGGTATGCAGGACTTATGTATTGTTCAAAGTAGGCACCTCGTAAAAATCTGGCACCTCCCAGTTTGTATTGATCGTAATTTGCTATCGGGTTTTCGGATATGGCATAAGCTCCCATTAGCTTTACATTGATCCCCAGAAGGGGACCTCGATATTTTAGGTTTGCTTCAATATTATTTTTTGAGATCCGGTGTTGATTGGAAAAATGCAGTGACGAATTAGCGTAAATGTGAGCATTGATCTTACCGGGTTTGGAATACCAGTTAATTCCAACTTTTGAGGCGCTGCGGTTTTGTGTTGTGAATAAAGAATCTGAGCCATCTTCTGAAGAACCGATATATTCATTGATGTAGTTTATTGAAAGAGTGGATCGTTGATCAATGTGATATAATAAAGATAGATCAAGATCCCGCTTTACATATGAACTGTCCTCATATCGCTGTGAGAATGCTACGGATGCTGAAAATGAGCGATTGAAAATATAGGGTTCGGTATAAGATAGGTCGATGCTGTTTACCGCCAAGGTTGGTTGGGACCAATGAAAGCTGGCACTACGCCCAAGTCCACCTAGGTTAATTAGGTCAAGCGCTAGATTTCCTACAATGCCTTTTGAGTCTGTTTCTTCTTTATATGCCGCCATTGCATCAAAGCGGATATTTTGTTTTGCTTTAGTATACAAGCGAAGACCATTGTTATAAATATCGGCTTTATCATTAACCTCTATCAGAGGATTGCTTTTGAGCTCTTCAATCATATTCATGACAGAATTATAATGGAAGTGCCCATCTTCCGGCAGGTCGATGTAGCGGGATAAGAGACCGACCTCTCTTTGCGAATAATCTCCAAAAACAACCGTGTCAATTTGAACTTGCTCACCTTTGTTTAAACGATAATGAAAATATTCATTTTCATTTATTTTATTATAAGAGTCAAAAATAAGCTCAGTGAAAGGATACCCTTTATTCCCTGATTGTAAAAGATAGTTATTTAAATGTAAATCCAGTTTATCCTGTGTTTCAAATTGTAAGCTATCATTTTCAACGATCAAAAAGTAGGTTGGCGTGGCACTTAAAAAGCTTACGCTTATCATTAAAAATAGAATTATATATTTCAGTCGGTGTTGCTTCATTTAGAAATATGCCTTTACTTCTACATTTGCGGTCAAGATAGCTTTTTGTTCTGCTCTTTTCCTATATTGTAAGAAAGAACCTGCAGATAGAAATTGATTGATTCGTTTTTCGTAACGGACTGCCGTTGACCAGGACAAGCCAACAGGTAAACCGTTTGCGGTTTCATAGGGTAGCGCCCCGCTATGATCCGAACTGACAAAATCGATAGTTGTACTTATAAAGAGTCGTTCACCTGCAATTCGATACCAGATCCAATCGTTTTTAATTTGGAACCAATCTGTTGAAAAGTTGCTTTCGTGATCTGTGATTATATGTTCAAGCTTGGTATCTATCGAAGCTCGTAAAGTTTTTGAAAACAGGTATTCACATTCAAGGCCAACACCATTTGAAAGTGTTTTAACGTGATAAGTGCCTACGGGTAACCGTTGCCTGTCTTGTTGTTCGTTTAAATAATACACATTGAGGGTCAGCTTATCTGGTTTAAATCGGTATTTTATCTGGGTATTTGTTTTAATATTAATGTTTTCGTTATAGGTTGTTTGGAAATTTTGCGACTGAATATCTTCTCGTAAAATACTAAAACGATGTTTACCATCCGGTCGTGAGAAAAGCAGTTCGTGTCGTAATCTTATATTGCCAAGAAATACTGAAGTATCGGGATCATTGAGATCAAGTGGGTGATAGAGCAGTAGATCCTCGGACCTGAAATCTGTTGAGGCTTTATGAAAGAATTGAAGTTTTAATGTCTTCCATTGTTTTTTCCATTTAAGCGATGAGCTTAACTTGCTTACATATTGGTCTCTGCGTTCATTGGTGAGTTCGGAGCTTAATATAAAGTTCCCCATCTCATCCGGGACATACTGTCCGAATTCATCTAAGCGGTAGTAACCGAGTCCATCGCCAACAAAGATAAATACGGCTTCGCGTTTTGATTCGGAATTTCTATTAATAGCTGATTTAAGTGATGCTTTTATACCTGGTTTTTTAAGATATATATTAAGCTGAGTATTTGTTAGTATGTACTGCTGGGCACCTGCCTCTCTTTGGTCATAGCGATACGATGCTGTCGTGTTCCAGCGCAGAGCATTCTTGAAAAAACCTTGGTCGAATTTAAGGGATGCATCATGTTTCCGGGAATAAGATAAAAAGCTTGAATCTGCACTTGACCAATTATAATCATTTCTATAGGTATAATCTAAACTCCAGATACCTAAGGTGACGCCGCTTTTAAACAATTCGGCCCGATAAGCCTTAGCTGATGTAAAGATGGGCTCAAAATTATCTTTAAGAAATGATGCGTGAAAGCTTAGTGATTTTGCAAGCGGTACTTGTGTACTTAATTCATAGCTATAATAGGGGAGTAGTACGCTTTTTAACAAGTTGGAGCTTTTAAGGCTTATACTGGCATCCTTGATGTTTATTTTTGCCTTGTTATTCAAGCGAACTCTTTTTTCATCCTGAGTGTTTACAAGATATTCAACAGCACTTTGTATATCGAAGTCCTTATTGTTGAATGCTGCGTTAAGGTTTATATTTTGAATAAAAGTATCCAGGCTTGAAAATCCAAAGTATCGTTCCATATCCGGTTGCGTGATTGTCATAAAGGATCGATAATTTTGATCCATGTACCAACCATCAGATGAAATAGTCAGGTTTTTTCCGATAGGAAGTGCCGTATCCCATTTGAATGCCGGGGAGACTTGGCTTTGCCTTGAATCGTAATTATTTTCATTATAACCCGAATAAGCTGCATCGATCAAAGCATGTGCGGTATTTTTTTGTCCCAGTTCAACATTCATAGATGCTATCCAATGGGTATTGGGTAAGGTGATCTTTCGTCTTGGAAAATATTGTGATAAAGGATCTTCGGGAGCGTAGGTGTAGAACATTTTTCCTTCGGCTGTATACTGCCTTATATAACCGCCATTAGTATTTTCTCTATAGAAGTATACGGTATGGGATCCCTGGTCTTCTCCGACATAAACCCATGTATTGCCGGAAGCATCATAATCTCCTGAAGTATCTTTAAGTGCGGTAGAGATGGTAAATATTCCGTCTGTGGTAGAGATGTTCGATAAAGAATCTGATGAAATATTTGCCAGATGAATATCTAGGGGGTTATTTTCATCATCTTTTTCCCGAATATATGATGCGGAAATTTTTACATTTTTCCCAAAACGCCAAGATGAGTTGGCACCCATGGATGAACGGGAAAAGAATTCATTTACATAATTAAATTCTGCAACAATCCGCGATGATGATGCGATTAAAAGCTCAGATGAAAAGTATAATTCCGCATCGCTGTAGTACAATGTATACTGAGATCGTTCAAGCAGTGTACCATCAATATAGATCTTTTCGGATTCCGGTACGATTTGGATCGCATTATCACCATCGTTACCATGAAGACGGTAAGGACCTTGATCGGCTTCTCGGGCTGTGATTTCTTGTCGGATATATTTACCTCGAGCCGATCCGACAAACGCCTCACCACTATAGCGTTCACCCTTATATGCTGTTTGAGCACCGATTAATTTGCGGTTAAAGCGACTCCAATAACTCCATAAAGGGTTGATATAGATATCTCCGATATTTGCATCCAATTTATCGGAGTAAATTCTGATAAGTACATTGTCGACATCTTTTACCGATTGTGTGGACGAATAATCATCAAAGGGTGCATCATTGTCATTGATTACACCATTAATTTTAACGCCGGGCGCCAATTCGCCGTTAAGGCGTATATCTAAACCTCCGCTGAGTAGGCTTTGTCCAGATGATCCGATCTCGATCTTTCGGGAAACCGATCCACGTGTTTTAATACTTGAGCTTTCACCGGTTTTTCCTATGCTTTTGCTTTCTTGGGAAGGAAACCATTCATTAATTTGCCCAATTCCAAGTGATCGTTTTTTTGGGGCCGAGATCTCAGAATAATGGTATTTGACGAATATTGTATCATTGTTATGAGGGCTTTGCAAGAGGATGAGTCTGCCATTCGTTGGATCACTGATATAATTAAGGCCATCGGGAACCGAAATGGAATCAATGGAGATCATAGCATGAGAAAGAGAATAGATCGTTCTATCTGTAGAAAGCAGGAGTTGTTCGGAATGCACACCTCCGAAGGTAAAAGTAAATAGTAGACTACAAAGAATGATCGGTAAAAATTTTCGGACTGTCATGGCAGGTAATGTATGGCTCCATCTCGAGTGATCACGCGATATGCCGAAGTTGAGGGTTGATCGACGTAAATTACATGTTCAATATCACCTAAATAACGAAGCAAATCGCTATGGGGTTTCCATAAAAATATGCTATTGTTAGAGGTAAGAATAAACCCTTGTTCAGTTAGTGGGAAAAGCCGAGAAACGCTGATGCTGTCCGGGATGCCGAATTCATTTAATGCATTGCCGATATTGTCACAAATGATCAACTTGTTTTTGCTCTTTTCGTGGATCAAGATCATATCTTTAATGGAAAAAAGTTCAATGTCAGGAGCAAAGTTTTTACTGCCCCATACCTGGGGATATATTTCCCCGCTGTGTATTTGGACGACCTGTTCACGAAACTCATCATAAATAAGCCAATCGTGTTCAGAACTGACCGTAAATGCTGAGGGTGAAAGAATATCTTCATGCAAGGGAGTGATGGTATGTAGGTTTAAAAAACGATCCCAGGTAATAATCTTGCGAGTTCCGGTGTCTAAGAGATGAATGCGGTCCGGGTCTTCGATTACTGGTTTTAGGGGGTTTTCTAAGCTTATTTTTGCACCTAAAGCATTATCGGTAAATGTGTTGATTAACGAGTCTGCACGAAAACACCCCAGCTCATTACGATGCATAGACAGGGCAATAAGTTCTCCGAAAGAATTTTTGGCGATCTCATCCCAGCTTCCGATGTTTTGGGCAAAAAGCGGAAAACATAAGGCCAGGAGAGCTATTGTGATGTTAAGGATACGTTTCATGAGTAAAACTACAAACCCTAAAGGGAAGAGACAAGAGACAAATCCCAAGATACAATTGAGAGTTGATGAAAGAAAATACAATAAAAAGTCACAAAACACCGGGTTAATAATTTAAAATTTTCAAAGCACTCTCTTACAACAAAGCACATAATACAATATCCGATCATTTCAACGATTCAACTTTTTAATTATTTCCTGCGCTTTGCTGAATATTATTCTTCCATATTATCATCAATCATCTTAGATTTTATTATGTTAATCGTATCGGCACTAAATATAGAGATCGCCCCGGTAGTAAATGCTTTAAAAGCAAAAAAGGTGAGATCATATAGTAATAAAACACCTTTGTTCCGCTCTAAAAAACATGATATTTTGGTTGTCGGCGTTGGTCCGTCTATGGCAGAACGTACACTTCTTGCCTATCTTGAAGAGCATACACCCGATCGCATTTTAAATGCCGGGACTGCCGGGAAAATGATCGAGGGACTTGAGATCGGCAAAGTATATCAGGTTGATGCGGTCATGACGGATACCGAACCTGAGATAGAACTTGATAGCTTACTTGAAGACACAGGCGAAAAGTGTTTGTCTTTACGCCGTGCTTTAACTGATAATGTTCAGCGTGATCGTTCCAGGGAAGAATTCGGGACAAGCTTAGCTGATATGGAATGTTACACCATTGCTAAGATCGCAAAGGACAAAGGTATTCCAATGTCGGCGATGAAGGTGGTCAGTGATTTTGCCGACTGTGAAAGTCGTGAGATGTTTCAGGAGCATATTGACATGGTTTCAAAGGCACTTTGTGAAGAAGTAGTGGTAATTCTTGAAAGCATGAAAGCCAACTCAAAGAATTAAGAAGTAGTATCAATAAAGGGAGTGAAAAAGATGAAAAAGACAAGTTTGCTTATTCTTGTAGGTAAAAGAAAAGAATCTGCCGTAAAATTGCAGCAGGTACTCACAGCCTGGGGCTGCCTGATTAAAACCCGCTTGGGTTTGCATGCAGGTGTTATGGAAGACTGTACTGAAACCGGTTTTCTTTATCTTGAACTTTATGGTTCAGATGAAGACAATGCCGAATTGGCACGTAAGGTCGCTGTTATTCCAGGCGTTGAATCAAAATTGGTTATACTTGAAAACAAAGAATAAAGACCTGTAACGTTGATCCACCCAAGAAGAATGCAGGTGGAAAGCCACCGGGTTTAAAAAACATGTATTATATTGAATATTGACTGATTAATTAATTCGGATAGGAGTTGTTATGGAACTTTTTCGTCCTGAAGCCACTGAGCAAGCTTTAAGCATTTTGCGTACCGGAGATAATTTCAATTGGACCGTGATTACCTTACTTGCCTTTGTTGTTTTTGTTTATATGAGTGAGATCGAAAAGAAAAACTGGAAGGCGGTTGCTGCAGGTTTAGCTTTATATATGACTCATTGGTTCTTCGAGATAGCTAATGCGTTGATCTGTAAATTTTCCGGACATGCACTTTGGACTGTTTCCGGGGGTACATCTTTTCTAATCCTTGTTGGTGTAGGTATAGAATTAAGTTTTATGTTCTCGGTAGCCGGGATCATTTTAACCAAACTGCTTCCCGAAGATCCTAAGCAAAAGATTTTGGGTATAGGTTCACGATGGTTTTTTGCCATTGCTAATGCGGCACTTTTCTCGACCATTGAGATCTTTCTTGCTAGAACACCGGCATTTATTTGGGTTTACCCTTGGTGGGGAGCTTTGCCTGTTTTTGTTTTGGTTTACATTCCTTTCTTTCTTGCGGCCAATTATGCTTATTACTGGGACAAGAAAAAGCAGATCCGTTTTATAGGTGGACTGTTTATCTTAAATGTTATTCTGATGATTGTTTTTGCTGGAATTTTGAAATGGATTTGATCCTACCCGTAAGGCGTGAATCATAAATAGTAAATATTAGAATGGGCGGATATTGATATCCGCCTTTTTTAAAATATATCATATTGTCCCAGTATCGTAAGGAATCCCGAAACATTTGGGTGATCGTTTCCATCAGAGTAATATTATACGCTTTAGTACTCAAAAATTCTTATTTTAATTCCTTTTTTCCCAATACAATTGGTCTTAATATTGATGACGAAAATTTGAGAAAAACATGACAGGAAAAAGTTTACAACAACAGCAACATACTCCCGGTTCTATTGCAGAGATGCTAGCTATCGCCTTACCGATGATCGTATCATATGCAGCTGATACGGTGATGACATTTACAGATAGAATGTTTCTGTCGCGCTTGGCACCTGAGATTATGAATGCAGCCATGAGTGGTGGCTTAACGGCTTTTACCATGTCGACATTTTTTATGGGTTTGATCGGTTATTCAACTGCATTGGTTGCTCAGTATTTAGGGGCGGGAAGAAAAAACACATGTCCTGCTGTGACCACTCAAGCCTTGCTTATTGCCGTGATAGCCTATCCGATTGTTCTCTTAATGAAACCTTTGGGTGTTCAGCTTTTTCATTTTATGCATGTTCCCGAAGCCCAAATGGGGTATCAAATTGATTATTTCAATATTTTAATATTTGGTGCTATCATTGGTTTGTTGCGAACGGCGCTGACTTCTTATTTTTCCGGTATTGGGAAAACACGTATCGTTATGCTTGCAATGATTACTACCATGTTGGTTAATGTGGGAATGAACTATGTCCTGATTTTCGGTAAATTTGGTTTGCCGGCTTTAGGTATTCGTGGTGCAGCTTATGGTACTTTAACGGGTGGAACCGTTGGGCTAATTATACTTTTTACCGCTTATTTTGGTAAAAAGAATCGTGAGGAATTTCATGTAAATAAAGCATTCCATTATTATGCCAATATCATGAAAAAATTGCTAAAATTCGGGTATCCACCGGGGCTCGAATTTATACTGAATCTATTTGCCTTTAACCTAATGATCATGGTTTTTCATTCACTGGGAGATGTAACGGCAACATCTACCACTATTATGTTTAATTGGGATAATGTATCCTACATCCCACTGGTTGGTATTGAAGTTGCGGTCACATCATTGGTTGGACGCTATATGGGGGCGAAAGATGTTGATACAGCTATTAGATCGGCTAATTCTGCTTTTAAAACGGGACTGCTATATTCGTCTGTTGTTTTGGTGTTATTTGTTTTTTTTCCGCATCAATTGGTACAAGTTTTTAAACCTGCCGGTGCTTCATCCGTTTTTGAAGAGGCCATACCTCTTGCCGTATCAATGATTCGTATTGCGGCATTGTATGTTTTAGTCGAAGCCGCTATTGCCACACTTGTTGGTGTTTTACGTGGTGCGGGGGATACGCGCTGGTCGATGATTGCTTCGGTAATTCTTCATTACGTTATGGCCGGTGGCTTATATTTGGTTCTAAAAGTGTTTAAAATGCCGGCACTGTTTGGCTGGAGTGTCGTTGTATTTGCTTTCATGCTTTTTTCGGTGGTTTTCTACCTTCGCTATCGCGGCGGAAAGTGGAAAAACATCCAAATGGTTGAGCATAATGAGCAATAGAACATTCGAGCAATTGAATGGGGGAATGGGAAAACAATTGAATAATTGGATATTAAATAAGTGATTATTTAAATGCTTGATTGATCGAAGAATCACCCTGATAATTTTAAGGACAGAGATTATAAGTCTAATAACGGAACATTCTTCTAAATTCACGTTTAAGAGCGTTATTCGGAAAAAAGGGGATCAATGAATTTTATTATAGATTACCTCAATGAAATATATCACTTGCTGTTGGAGATGGCCCCATATTTATTGTTGGGTTTTCTGATTGCGGGTATTTTGAAATTTACGCTTAAGCCTGCGACCATGAAGAAATATCTCGGCAAAGCCAATTTGCGTTCTGTGGTTAATGCTTCTTTATTGGGTGTTCCCATGCCCTTGTGTTCTTGTGGTGTGATCCCAACCGGTGTGGGCCTGCATAAAAACGGAGCGTCGAAAGGTTCTGCTGTGTCCTTCTTGATCTCCACACCTCAAACCGGGGTGGATTCTATTATGATCACTTACTCACTTTTAGGTTTGCCTTTTGCCATTATTCGTCCCATCGCAGCGTTTATTACAGGCATAGTTGGTGGTGCGATCACTAATAAAGTTGAGCATGAAACGCCTCACGCTTATGCGAATAGTCAAGCGCAGGAAAATCTGCCAAAAGGCTGGAAAAAAATCCCGGCAATATTAAAATATGCTTTTATTGATTTTATGAATGATATTGCCAAATGGCTATTAATCGGAATTCTGATCGCTGGTCTTATTTCGGTACTTGTACCGGATGATTTCTTTTTAGAATATTTATCAAATCCTTACCTCTCAATGCTGGTAATGCTTGTTGCTTCGGTGCCACTCTATGTGTGTGCCACTTCATCGGTTCCTATTGCCGCCGCTCTTATCATGAAAGGCTTATCACCTGGAGCTGCTTTGGTATTTTTAATGGCAGGACCGGCGACGAATGCTGCGACAATCTCTGTTCTGGGTAATGCTTTGGGCAAGAAAACTCTGACGGTTTATCTTAGCACAATTATTGCCGGTTCATTTATTGCCGGAATCTTGTTGAATAATTTCATGCCCGAATCCTGGTATGTCGGGATCATGAATATGGGACACCAACATCACATGTTGCCCAATTGGTTGATGCTTTCATCGGCAATTTTATTGAGTGGGTTGCTTATTTACTCTTTAGTTAACAAAGTTATTGGCCGTTTTAGCAAAAAGGCTCAAAGCTGTGAAGATTGTGAGGAATGTAAAATGACACATGAAATAATTATACATATTGAAGGAATGACCTGTCAGCACTGTGTGGCTAGTGTGAAAAAAGGACTTTCTTCTCTTGCGGGAGTCGAGAATGTTGATGTAAATTTAGAGACAAAGACCGCTCGTATTCACGGAGTGGTGGATGTCCAAAAAATTAAGGATACCATTAAGGAACTCGGTTATACCGTAAAGGAATAGAATGAAAGCCATTATCCCGGCAGCAGGTGTTGGAACAAGATTAAAACCTCATACTAATCATCGTCCCAAAGTTATGGTTCCCATCGCGGGGAAACCTATTTTGGAGCATATTACAGAATCATTATTTAAAGCAGGATTCGATAAAATATCCGTTATTGTCGGCTATAAAAAAGAAGCTGTTATTGATTATTTTGATAAAAAATATCCAAAGAAATTTGAATTTCCCGTGCAGGAAGAAATGAAAGGACTGGGACATGCCATTCTTTATGGTTTAGAGGATATTGATGAACCGGCTTTGATCATTTTGGGTGATACCATTATTGATCTTGATATGGACAAGCTGAAGGATTCCAAGCATAATGTGATCGGGGTTGTTAAAGTTGCCGATCCATCGCGATTCGGGATCGTAGAGACCGATGAAAATGGTATTATTACCGATATGGTAGAAAAACCCGAATTCCCTAAAAGTGATCTGGCGATCGCCGGAGCTTATTATGTTCAAAGTCAAAAGACCTTAAAATATGCCATTGAGCAACTGATCAAGAATGATGTAAAAACCCGAAATGAATATCAATTAACCGATGCTTTGGCGCTGATGATGAAAAGCGGTGAAAGTTTTAAAGCGTTACCTATCAACAAATGGTATGATTGTGGAACGGTGGAAACTCTTTTATCAACTTCATCATATTTATTATCGCGAGGTTCAGTAAATAAGGGTGAGTGCATAAATTGTAAGATTATAGATCCCGTTTATATTGCCAAGGGTGCAAAGTTATATGATTCTACAATCGGTCCTAATGTAGCGATCGGCTCGGATGTAAATATATCGAATTCAAAAATTTCAAATTCTATGATAAATGATGGGGCGGAAGTAAAGAACTCTTGTTTAATAGAATCTATTATTGGATATTATACACACGTTATTGATATGCCTACTTCTTCGCTAAGCCTAGAGGATGGGAAAATCTTAAAAGGTTAAGTTCTAAGTATGTTGTTGGAAGAAATGAGAGATGAGTTGATAAGCATATCTCGGATTTTCTATTGGGAGTAAAAATGAAAAATACCTACAGTTACGTATTAATATTATTTATATTAATATCTTTTGTATCCGCTTCCGAAGACTTGCACAATTTTGTTCGACAGATAACTGAGAGTTCTATTAGAGATTATTATTATCGAAGTGAGGATCCTTCTTGGGATCCTTTGAAATTCCATAAAGGAAAAAATCGAGAAGAAAATACCACAGGGCATGATAGTGCCAAAACATTTATTCAAGCTACATTAGAAAGTTATTTAGGTGTAGGGAATGTTTATGTTCATGAGTTTGACTGGTCACGAGGAAAGGATGACAAAGGTTATAATATTATTGGCGTAAAAGAAGGCTTATCTGGAAGCAGTTCAGATGTGTGGGTGCTAGGTGCTCATTATGATTCTTATGATTCTGATCACACCGGCACAGCGCCCGGCGCGAACGATAATGGCTCAGGAATGGTATCTGTTCTTGAAATGGCAAGAATTGTCAATACACGAGAATCGGATGCAACGATATTATTTTGTTTGTGGGATGGTGAAGAGCCTGACTGGATTTCTGCCGGTTCTTTTGGCTCGTCATCCTATAGCGGTCCTTCAGGATCAAGAGCTTGGATCAATGCTTATTTTACAACAGATCCCGCTCGTGCGAATGGAGATACTTTGCTTTGGAGCCGGGTAAAGGGTAATATTAATATGGATATGTTTGGTTATCCTGCCAGCAATAATACCTTGTGGCTATATCATGGTGGCGATGAGTGGAACAATACGATCAATGGTGGTATATCCTATCCAACGCCTTCAGCCTCAAACACCTTGTATCTTGATGCAGAGTACTATTTGGAAAACTACGGTTGTGATGACCAGAATCCACGAAATTATGTTTCTGTTGTTGGTAAAGGTACAATGCAGTATTCGGATAATATTTCCTTTTCACGCGCCGGTATTCCCTCTTTGGAATATGCAGAATCTGATTGGGGCTCTGATACACATTATCATAAGTGGTCTGATTATTATCGTCCTGCCAGTGGAGATGCTAATTTTTTAAATGATGAAAATCCACAAATTGGTTTTCTTAGTATGGTAACACGTGGTGCTGTTGCACTTCTTGCAGATACGGCAAATGTTGCTTTGTCCGAAACCGGTACACCGGTGTCCTTAACATATTTTAAAGCAGCTTCAGGTAATAAGCGGGTTATACTTTCATGGCAGACGGAAAGTGAAATTGAAAATCTGGGCTTTATTCTAGAAAAAAGAAATGATCGTGGAGACAATTGGAAAAGTATTGCTTCATATTTAAAAAATGAAGAATTAATAGGTCAGGGTTTTTCAACCGAGAGTACGGATTATATTTTTGAAGACAGCCTTGTTTTTGCAAATCAAC
The DNA here is from genome assembly GCA_963676395.1 of bacterium. Taxonomy (GTDB): domain Bacteria; phylum Fidelibacterota; class Fidelibacteria; order Fidelibacterales; family Fidelibacteraceae; genus M50B103. Next base: position 1,381,954 of record OY781066.1, read on the forward strand.
AATATGAATATCGTTTGTCCGAAGTTAATTTTTCGGGAAAAATATCCAGACTTAAAAGCACATCGGTATTATACATTGATATGGAACGTAATGATAATACCTTGCTCAAGGGCAACGCATATCCAAATCCATTTAACCCAAGCTTAACCATTGAGTATGCATTGGAGCGTGATGCTGAGGTTAGCGTAAAAGTTTTTGATCTAGCCGGTCGTGAGGTTGTTAATTTGCAAAATAAACGCGCTTTGAAATCAGGTCGTTATGACCTTAGATGGCATGCAAATAAAATGCCCTCAGGTATATATCTTGTACAAGTTTTGGCACGCTATAGTAATAAGCAGTGTGAAGCACAGGTAATGAAGTTGATCTTAAACAAGTAAGAATATATGATAAGATATAGAAGAAACTGTGTTTTTAGGGGTTGTTGACGTGCCTCGCGAGTCGTTTTAATACATTTATAAATAATCCAAACTTCCCTCGTTTTCCGATATAAAAAAAGAGCTCCCAATAGAGAGCTCTAAACAAAAATTTGTACTATTTATTGTTTTACTTTACAAGTAATAATTTCTGAGTTTCAATTTGCCTTGATGTTGATGCTTTAAGAATATAAACACCGCTTTGCATGTTTTGGGCATCCCATGTGAAATGCTGTAATCCTGGATTTGCTGAACCTTTGAATAGGGTCGTGACTTTTTGACCCTTTGTATTATAGATGTTTAATTCAAGTTCTTCAGCTATGTTTAGGCTAATATCTATCGAAGTTGATGGATTAAAAGGGTTTGGATAAGCTGAAGTCAGTTCAAAGTCTACATTATTTACAGAAGTATTAAGGGCGTTAATACTTATTTCCTGAGTTAGAATATTAACACTGTTGTCATATGCAACATCAGCTAAGGAATAGGTATAGCTTTTTCCGGGGATGACATTATTATCAAGATAACTATAGTCGTTTGTTTCTGTGCTTGATCCCGCGCCTTCTACAAATGCAATAATTTCACCATCACGTAAAATTTTGAATCCAAGATTTTCTTTTTCGCTTTCTGTTGTCCAATTTAATTGAATGCCGGATGAAAGTGCCTTAGCTGTGAAGTCAGCAAGGGTGATAGGGCTAGGAGTTCCTGTGCTTTCAAGTGTAACAAGATCAAATGCACCAATTTCTTCCCAGTGATCATTTCTTACTTCGATTTTTAATCGAACATGCGATGAGGATTCAGGGACATTTATGCTAATTTTAACCCATTCATTTGAGCCCATGTTTAAAGCAATGGGAGTATCCCAATTACTTCCATTATCATACTCAATATAATAATTTAAAACATCGGATCCACCGGACCATGATCCTGTGGTTAATTCATTGTAGTTAAAGGTGTAATAATAAAAACTTACACTTAGGTCACCTGAGTATTCGCTGAGGTCGATCGTGTTAAACAAAACTGAACACAAAGCATCGGGGTATAACCCACTGGTGTTTTCAGCATTGAAAACATATTCTCCATTATCCGGTAATGGTTTTAAGTCTCCCGGTAAGCTGGGATCATCCAATTCATTATCGGGTTCCCATCTTGCATAAGGATTATTTGATGTTGTAGCCGGGTGTGATAAAGTATATCCCCAGGCATTTATTTCTGTTCCTTCAAATCCTTGTTGTAAAAGCACTGTTGCTGATAAACTACTAATCATAAATAGTGTCAGTAGTGATACAAGTATCTTCTTCATTCTTTTTTAACCCCTTTTCAATAGTGTGTTGCAATGAAATATAGCGTATTTAATAATAATGCAAATAACAATCAAGTAAAATCTCGTAAATATATATGGTTGAGGCACTTGTGTGCAAGCATGACAATATGAGGTGATTGTATCGAAAAAATATAGATAGTCATGGTAAATCGTCTTCTGAATGAAGTCAGATGATCTATCTAGGCTTATTGACATTGGTCGATTGTTTATCTGTTAATCTACAGACATAGACATTAAATATTCATGTTAAAAGGGGGTTGACTATGATTTTGCTGCCTCGTCAAACTATCTCATTATCCAGTTTGTTCAGTACATTAAAAAAGATTTCCAAACCAGCTTTAACGGCGTTTTTATCGACTTTGTCGACGGTATCATTGGGTGTATGATAAACAGAAGCACGTTCGCTGTTATCCCATGGCATACCCATTAATGTGGTGGCCTTTACACCATGTTTTGCCAATTCACCTGAATCTGTCCCACCGGTTAAAAATGCAATATCTTTAGTCTCGGAAGCATAACCTAATTCTTTAGCGCTTTTTACGCAGCTTTCGGAAAATTCCGTAGAGAGTTTTACTGAACAGTTAATGTCACTGGTCATAAAGAAAATGTCATCTAAATAATACAAACATTCGATATTATAAAGGTAGGTTGGAAGTTTAGCAAATTCCTTTTTATGTTTTTTGGCATATGCGTAAGCACCGCGCAGACCTTCTTCTTCGGCATCAAAGGAAATGGCCTTTACGCGAGTATGCTTGAGTCCTTTCCCGGCTTTTTTATCTTTTGCCAATTGGCGAAGCGCTTCAACGGCCATTGCGGTGGATGCCAGGTTGTCACCGGCTCCGGGCGTGGCGTGTTTTGAGGCAAAGAACCAAAGCTGTAAGACGATAGTTGCGCCAAGCGATGCAAGGATAGCAGCAATGGTCGTGAATATTCCGCTTAATCCCGTTATGGCTAAGATGGCTGAAAGAATAAATACCGAAACCAGAATTCCGATTCCGCCCAAAACTCTAAGTCCGTATAGTTTTGGTTGATGGATAAAAAAGTTAAAAATACTTGCGGAATCGTGGTGTCCACTAATGATGATCTCTTGTTTAACGTCTCCTTCGGGCTCCACGGAAGCGATGACATTTTTGGCTTTCTTGCCTGGAAAAAGAAAGTCTATTGTGTGCTTGTAAAAGAAAAATTGAAATACCATGATCAATATCCCCAAAAGCAGTAATCCGGCAGAGATAAGAGGCTTATTGAGCCATAGCAATACAGTCCCTGCGGCATATAAAGTAACAAGAATGCGTATCCATCCAAGAAAAGCGCCGGTATGAACTTTGAATTCTTCAGTATGAGCTTCATCGGCAAAGCCTTTCATCTCATTGTGCAAGGCGTTGGCACAGTCGCGACTAGCCTGAGACCCCGCTTTTCGGGGACCGAATTGATGAATGAGGGAATCTGTGAGTGATATAACCTTGTCGGTCATTGTGGTAAAATTGATAGACATGTTTATTCCTCCTGTAGAGAATGTTGATGAATCGATCAGGTCGACAGGTCGATGAATTCATGAGCATTCATTGAGGTGAATATAGATGAAAATTGAACTAAAATCAATAGTCATGGGATTAGCAATAAGAGATCCTGAACCCCAATGTCCACAGACATCGTTTCAGGATGACGTTTCCCTTTGGTCTAAATCCAAGGCTATTAAATAGTATCATTTTAACAAATGCTTAATCGCTTTTTTCATGGCTTGAGGAATAGCGATCTGTTGAGGACATTTTTCCAGGCAAACCCCACATGCGATGCAGTTGGAGGCTTTTTTAACATCAGGGACAACGATATTATATAATCGAATGGCTTCATCCCAATCATTCATCATAGAACCATGGATCAAAAAGCGGAAGACATTGGGAATATCAACGCCATGCGGACAGGGCATACAATAAGAGCACTGCGTACAATTCACGATCATTCTCTCGTGATAAAGGTTGCGAATATGCGTAAGCTGATTTCTTTCATTATCAGTCAGGGTATTAATACCGGAACGGTCTGCGGCTGCCAGGTTTTCTTCCACATGCCAAGGCTCTGTCATGCCGCTAAGTACAAGCCCGACTTCCTCTTGATCCCATAGCCAGCTTAATGCCCAATCTGCAGGTTTTCGATTTGGTTCAAGCATATCCCATTCTGCCTGAATGTTAGGAGGGATATTTCCGGTTAAACCGCCACCGCGCAAAGGCTCCATGATAATAATGCCCATACCAAGAAGTGCAGCTAGTTTAAGACCTTTAAGGCCGGCTTGATAATTTTCGTCCAAAATATTGTATTGTATCTGACAAAAATCCCAAGGATAAGATATTGCGATCTCTTCAAATACTTCATATTTATCATGAAATGAAAAGCCCACATGTTTTACGCGACCATCGTCTTTAATTTTGTCAAGAAAATCGAACATGCCATTTTTTTTCATATTTTCCCATGAGGTGGCTGAGAAAGCATGCATAAGGTAAAAGTCTATATGATCGGTTTCCAGTTTTTCCAATTGAGCGTTCAGGTATTTATCTAAATCAGCAGGTTCTTGTACCAACCAACAGGGGAGCTTTGTTGCCAGTTGTACTTTTTCACGATAAGCGTCTTTGAGTGCTTTGGCTACCAGCGGTTCAGAGTTGCCGCCATGATATGCCCAGGCCGTATCTACATAAGTGGCACCACCGTCGATGGCTTGTCTGATAAGTTTAATGGCTGCCGCTTCATCGATCTTTGTCGGATCACCATCGATCACAGGCAGGCGCATGCAGCCCATACCTAAAGCCGGGACCTTAATGCCGGTATTACCGAATTCTCTGTATTGCATATGGTTTCCTTCTTATGTCATCCCGACCGAAGTGAAGGGAGCTCAAATTAAACAATTCGTTATAAATAATATCGAGGCGCGATAAATCGCGTTTTTACACAAGCTTTGATTTTAAAATCTCAAAAGCAATCTCAACATTCTCCACCTCAATAACCGCATTCTCCATGGGACACATGCCGTCACCGCTACGATTGATAATATATGGCACTGTCTCCATGGTATGAAGATCAAGGTTGAGTTTTTTAGCAGAAGAGACGGCGTGCTGGCTTGCGAGGGGTGTATAAACCTCTTTTGCACCAAGATAGGCCGCCAGCATAAGTGCCGCTTTGCCGATGACTCTGTCAGCAATACTGCAGTCGGTATAAAAATCGCGCGGATGAACTTCCAAGGCATCAAAAAAGGGCTGAATGCCTTTCTTGAATGATCTAAAAATAATGTCTCCGTCTTTCGCGATCACGAAAACGCAATTATCTTTTCCCAGGAATGATTTTGCGAGGGTGATGTTGGTATGTCTCATAGGAGAAGATAGTGGAAATATTTTAAATGAAAAATAAATAAATGTGACCTGTGTTACACTTTTAGATCGGTAGTGAATATTCAATTTAAAAATTTGTTATCTACGTATTATTTGCTATTATTATGATAATAAAAGAATAAATATTGGGTAAGGGGTTGAGGCATTCATTTTCGTCATTTGGATCGACGAGATCATTCAATGTATGCTCAATGATGAATTTGAAGAATTTCCTCTTTCTTCACCCAGAAAGATCGGTTTGTTTGTGGAAATGATGTAGGGTAGAAGAGTGTTAGAGTATTCAATAAAATCAGTACAGATTAAACTTACCCTTTAAGGTATAGCAATTACTATTGGTATAGTAAGTTGAAACCTAAAATAGTGAAAGAAAAAGGAGTAATTATGGCTTATTATGTTGGACTAACAGATGATCCAGACGCGAGGAAGCAGCAGCATGGTAATCCCAAGGACTGGACAATAACCGGCCCTTTTTCTAGTGAACAAAGTGCTAGGGACTGGGAAAAGGAACAAATTGCTAAAGGTCACAAAGGAGGCCCCGGAGGAGCGGGATGGCGCTATGGATATTGGTACATCATCACTAGTACCACTATCGAGTAAAAGAGCGCAGTATACAACTATCAGAAACCTATTTGCAGTAAAGTATGCTTTCCTGTAAAAGGTTGAGGTGAAGTGTTATATTTTTGGAAGACAAACTTAAATTTAAGAAAGAAAACTTTAAAGTTATGAGTTGAACTCAGGTCGTTTTTCTAATTATGTGTAACATAATTAGATTTAGACTATTTTCAGTATTTTAAGAAAAAGATTTACAGTAAATATGTATGAAAAACTATAGAACATATATGAATTTTAAAAAATTGGTAATGATCTCGAAATTAAAAGTATTTTAATAATAAGCATAGTAGAGGACTTGAAGAATTTTGAGGATAATCGGAAATTGATGGGAAAGAATTTATTAACATGAAAGGCATGAAATTATATGGGAGTTAGCATAAAAGAAATTCAGGGCCACGAAGAAGCATCAAAAAAACTCGCAAAAGATGTTCAGAGAAATAATGTAAAATTTTATGATATTGAATCTTTTAAGAATAAATATAGCTTTATTAATTATCCAGAAGAATATCTTGAAAAATGTGCTAATGTAACCGTAGCTATATCTGGTTCATATGATGCAAACTGGATGTTAGTTGCTCCATATAGAGTTGATATTGTAAAAGGGACAGATCAGAAAGTATATGATCTTGACCCTATGATTATAAACCTTGATTCAAATAATGATATTGTATTTCCGACAGCATATATTAGGTATCATGGAGATTTTGGAAACAGAGGAGTTGATATTAATGGAGTTTAAAATTTAGATCAGAAAACAACTGTTAAAACTCTACGAGAGTCTTTTTGTACAGGTTCTGTTTCATATGATGATGCACCACCGGAAATTAATGCTGCATTGCAACATATGGTGAATATTTTTTCATTGAAAGAAAAATAAAATAAGCAATAAAATGATGTTATTTAGATATGGAATATAATACAATTTATACATTGAATTCCCGTGATAACACTAGATTGGAAATCATAAAATCTATTTTTGAATTAAATGATCATCAAATGTTCAATGAAATTAATAATTCTTTTAAATTATTTTTAGATGTGCTTTCTTCTAAGAAAATTGATTACAATAATTTAAAGAATACTCTAATTCCCAATCAAAATCGAAATGAAGGAGTATTTGTTTTTGATTCCTTAAAAATCGAATCATTATGGTATGGATATAAAATATTTGAACAAATAATCCCAGTATTTGAGAAAAGTAGCAATCATAGTGTTTTGTGTGGTGATTATATTAGTAATTATATAAAACAAGAAAGACTTTATCAAGAATTTCAAAAAAGCTTAATACCAATAAGAGCTTACGATTATAGTTATAGTAATCAATTTTTTATGGTATATGTAAATAATCTTTCAAATCAGATGGTATCATCTTATAGGGAAAAATTATTTAATTATAACCCATATATTGGTTTTATTGATTTAAATTTTTCCTCATTTATGAAGGCATATCTTTCTACTATACTCTGTAGCTGTTTTATTAAGCATAAAAATATAATAATTATGGGGCATGCAGATGACATTAGTAATGATGAAAATATTAATATAACCGGTTATCCATTTGAAGAACATGGATATGTTTGTAAAAGTATACAATCAATGATGTTTGATACTTTTTTATCTTATAAAATTGAACGACCGATTTTTGAAAGTAATAGCTCAGATATTTTAATGTCAATTAATGCTATTACTTCAAATGTCTATGAGATTAAGAATTTTAAAATATTAATTGAGGATGAAAAACTAAAATATTTATTAAAAGAAAAGGGAAAAAAACTTAAAAAAGCTGGTTTATATAATTGTAGTAAAACAGAACTTGTTAAACAAATTAAGAATAAGATTGATAGTAATTATATTTACAATTTAAGATGTCTTGAAAACTCCGGCACATTTCTATTTAATATTATTGTTGAAATTAATACTGAAGATACTGGAGAAGTTGTAAAGTTAACATTAGCCCTTGAATATATTCCCAAAGAAAAACTTCTTAGATTGATAACTGTATTTTGAATTAGTGTAGTATAAGGCTAAACCCTCACAGCTCTCTGTGTCCAGTGTAACCCTAATTATTAACCCTCTCAGAGATCCTGAATAAACATCAGTCAGCTGACGGATATTTTTCAGGATGACTATGCCCCGGTGTTTTTCAACATTTCAACACTTTCAACCTTCGCCTCGGGCTACGGTTGACAGGCAACGTTTCAACTTCCGGTCTGAAGCCTAAACCTTGCTCTTAATAAATAAATCCCTTAACTTTCCTGATTAAATCAGGAAAGGATCCCATGCTCTCATTTCTTACTATACTCGGTATTGCCATTGCTCTGGCCATGGACGCCTTTGCGGTCTCCATCTGTTACGGTTGCGGCTTAAAGAAATTTTCCGCCAAGGTGATGATCTGGGTGGCGCTGGCTTTCGGCGTCTTTCAGGGCGTGATGACCTATTTGGGCTGGCTGGGTGGATCGCTGTTCGCAGAAGCCATTCAGGCGGTGGATCATTTTGTAGCTTTCGGCCTGTTGGCCTTTATCGGCGGGAAAATGATCTATGAAGCGTTTACCGAGCCGGATGAATGCTATGTGGTTGATCCAGGGAAAATGGATGTAAAACGCTTGCTGATCCTGTCCCTGGCGACCAGTATCGATGCCCTGGCGGTAGGATTGAGCTTTGCTATATTAGAGACCGAGATCCTGATGCCATCGTTGATCATTGCCGCTGTTACACTCATCTTTTCAGTTGTCGGTGTTGCTGCAGGCCATGGCTTGAAAAAGATACTGGGGCGAAAGGTCGAGATCGTGGGGGGTATTATCCTTATCTTGATCGGACTTAATATTTTGATCACTCATTTGAGTGCCTAAAGGAGAAACATATGAAAAAATTTGTACAAGCTGATGATATTTACCAATTGAATTTTGTAGGTTCACCGCAGATGACACCCAAAGGGGATAAAGTTATTTATGTGAATAAACGAGCCGATAAAAAAGATCAAACTTATTATTCGAATTTACAGATAATCCATTTAGCCAGTAAGACGGATACGGTGTTTACCGCTAGAGGAAAATATGCCGATGCTATGCCGCGAATTAATCCTAATGGTCGTCAATTGATCTTTTTACGTGTTGAGAAGGGAATCCCTTCATTGCGTTCCATTTCGATGTACGGCGGTGAATCAAAAGAGTTGACCCAATTGCCACAAGGAAATGTATTGGATGCAAAATTTTCACCTGATGGGAAACAGATAGCGGTTCTTTTTGCCAAATTAAAAGAAGATATTCCTTTGGAAGATGGCAAACGGAAAGAACCCGTATGTCGTGATACCGAGCGCTTGTTTTATCGCCTCGACGGTCACGGTTTTATCGATGAAGAACCCGCTCAGATCTATTTGCTCAAAGCCAACGGTGGCAGCATAAAAAAACTCACAGACGCCACTCACGGTGTTGCACAGTTTGCCTGGTCTCCCGATGGATCAGAGCTTGCCTACTCGACTGTAGATCATGAAGTGCTTGAAATGCACATGGATGAAGAAGATATTTTTGTTATCAAGCTTGCCGATAAACATGTCTCAAAATTGACTAAGCCGGCCGGCCCCATATCCTTTATAAAATACTCGCCGGATGCTAAAATTTTATACTTTGGTGGCCATTTTAATCCACACTATTCTTGGGGTGCCGATAATACGGATATTCAGGCTTTGGATCTTGAAAGTGGAGAGATCAAGAATTTGACGGAAAAGCTGGATCGCACAACCGATATGTTGACCTTGGGTGATATTACGCCATCCTTTGTTCCTCAGTCACCCATCATTAAAGATAACAAAATGTATTTTACTATTTCGCGTGATGGTGCCAATCCTTTGATGCTGCTTGATCTTGAAAGTGGAGAGGTCGATACCTTGCTTGAAGGTCCCGAATGTGTGGTTACTTATTCAGCCTCCGATGATATGGAAAATATTGCTATTCATCTCGCGCAAATGGAACGACCCGATGAAATATGGCATTTAGCATTGGGTGAAGAAAAGAAACTGACGCGTGTATCTTTTGCTAATGACAAATATGTCGATAAATTAAATTTTAAACTTCCGGAAATCATCAAAGTACCCGTGGATAAAGTGGAGGTTCAAGCTTGGCTTCAATTACCACCTGATTTTGATGAAAAGAAAAAATATCCACTGATTCTCAATATTCATGGTGGTCCTCGAACCCAATATGGTTATACATGGTTTCATGAGATGCATACATTTGCATCAAATGGTTTTGTGGTTGTGTATTCCAATCCTCGCGGATCTCAAGGATATGGCAAGAAATTTGCCGATGCCATTACCGGTAAGTGGGGGGAACCTGCAATGACCGATTGTATGGCTGTTGTGGATGCCGTTGTGGAAAAGGGATATGTTGATCCGGAAAAACTTTATGTTACCGGTGGCTCTTATGGTGGATATATGACCAACTGGATCGTATCGCAAACCAATAGATTTCGCGCGGCTGTGACACAACGCTCTATTTGCGATTTGGGTACTTTCTTTGGTACCTCTGATATTGGCTGGGATCTGGTAGATGAATTTAAAGGTACGCCTTGGGAAAAACCTAAAACCTATGAAAAATGGTCACCGCTTACATATCTCAAGAATATTGATACACCGCTGATGATCATTCATTCCGAAAATGATCTTCGATGCCCAATGGAACAAGCTGAACGTCTTTTTGCCCCCCTGAAATACATGGGTAAAGATGTGCGCCTTATTCGTTTCCCGGAATCTTCACATGGCTTGAGTCGTGGCGGTCGTCCCGACCGAAGGATAAAGCGCCTGGAATTGATGGTGGAATGGTTTAAGAGTAAGGAATAAGTATACGAGCAATTGAGTGGTTAAGTTCGTTACTCTTAAGATAAATGATAATTAAAGAGGAGACGAAAAATGGGAACGAACTACCATAGTTTTCGTGATTTAATTGTGTTTAAAAATCTTATTCTTTTGGCTCGAAAATTTACAAATTTGTAGAAGATTTCCCGGATTTCGAAAAATTTTCATTAAGCTCACAAATCAGACGATTATCTCGGTCAATTGCAAAAAATGCTGTGCTCAATGATGACACATCCGGACAAGTTTTGTTACATACACAAATAACTCATACTGCTTACTTTCTACTTCTTACTTATTCCGTATCACCCAGCACGATCTGTTCGTTGATGCTTACGGATTTTTCTTTGAGCTCTTTGAGAAGACGTTCCTGCATTTCTTTAGCGGGATCTTCACCGTAGAGTTTAAGTAGGTAGTTTAGGGCAATGGTTTCAACGATCACGGAAATGTTTTTTCCGGGATTAATGGGGAGCCGGATATGCGGGATCTTCACGCCAAGGATCTCGATGTATTTTTCATCAAGCCCGAAACGCTCATAGGAATCGCTGGGATCCCAGCGAAGCAATTCTATCATGATCTCCACACGTTTTTGCAAACGTACGGCACGAACGCCGAAGGTTTTACGTACATTGACAATGCCAAGACCACGAACCTCGATGGTATCTTGCAATAATTTTGCCGGTTTACCGATGAGGACATCTTTTTCGGTTTGTTTGATGTTTACCACATCATCAGCAACTAAACGATGACCGCGTTCCACTATATCCAATGCGATCTCACTTTTACCGATACCACTTTTGCCCGTTAATAAAATACCAATACCATAGAGGTCAACCAAACCACCATGAATATCGGTGCTGGGAGCAAAACGCGAATACAAATAAGTACCGGCATCTTGCAGGAATTGCATGATATTGATGTCGGATTTTAATAGTGCAACTTGCTTTTCATTGGCAAGATCAATAATGATAGGGGGAATATCGGAAATATCCACAAAGATCACCCCCGGCGTCTTATAGGAAAACATTTTTTTAAAAATACTTTCCATAGCTGCGGGAGATAAGGTTCCGAGAAACTGCATTTCTTTTTTTGAGAATACTTGCAGTTTATGGGCCGGGTAATCTGTCCAAAAACCGGTTAATTCCAAGCCCGGAATATTCAGGGCAGACGATATCACCTCGGCATCGCAACCTACATCTTTATTGATCTGCTCAAGTTGAAGCTTGTCTTTGGTCTCCTCGATCAGATCCCGTATTGTAAATTTCTTCATCTTAGTTATTGAAATGTCCTTTATACTTTCTTAATTGCCGTTGCATTTTATCAATGCCGAGATCTACAGATTTGATCAGTTCCTCATCTTTTTCAGTGATAGTTAGTGTTTTTTGAGGTACATGAGCAACAATCTCGGTTAGGTACTCGAAATTTTTGATCCTTTCTAATACTATATGAACCGATGTAATACGTTCGAAGACTTTAAGCAGTTTTTTTACTTCGTCCTCCACATATTTACGGGTTTCTTCGGAAATACTAAAGTGTCTGGCTGTGATCAGTATTTTCATAGCTATCTCCTTTATGTTATGTTGATTACACTCTCATGACTCAATATACGAAAAATATTTTAAATGTGGGGAAATAATTGTTTCAGATTTTTTCTGATTTACGAGTTATGTGCTATGCTTAGAGGAGAACGATAAGAACTATAAAAGATCAAATATAATTTGATTGCAGATTGTGTTTGAAAGAGCTTCAAGCGTATGGCAGTAGTTTACAGGTCTGATTATAGATATCAAAAATACTCCGTTTATCAAGATTAACTGCAAAATGGAATTTATAGCTATTATTTCTTTTCTTTTTTTTCAGCCCTAGGATGAGCTTTTGCATAAGCTTCTTTTAATCGTTCCATTTTTACATGAGTATAAATCTGGGTGGTAGAAAGGCTTTCGTGGCCGAGCATCATGCGTACCGATTCAAGGTCGGCGCCTTCATCAAGGAGATGTGTTGCCATGGTATGGCGCAGGACGTGTGGGGAATTTTTTTTGGCTCCGTCGGAGACTTCTTTGAGATATTTTTCTATGCGTAAGCGGACGTTACGGACGGAGATTCTTTCACCCCTTGTAGATAAAAAAAGCGGAGAGTGGGGACCGGGTCTTTCAAATTCATCACTGTAATAAGCGAGGTAAAGATTTAAGGCGTTAATAGCGGCATCACCCAAGGGTAGGAGGCGTTGTTTATTCCCTTTTCCGGTAACAGATACCAAGTTGTTTCTGAATTGAATATGATGTAGATCCAAATTCACCAGCTCGCTGAGTCGTAAACCGCTGGCATAAAATAATTCTATCATAGCGGCATCGCGTGCCGTGATAAAGTCATGGACTTCAATATTTTCGAAGAGCCTTTTTGTTTGGTCTTGAGATAATACTGTCGGTAAGTTTTTAGGCAGTTTCGGTGATTTAATGGCATACGCCGGGTTTTTTTCTATCCACCCGCGACGCAGGCAATATTTAAAAAATGACTTAAGTGCCGCAAGTTTTCTGGCGGCTGTTCGAGCCGAATATTTTTTCTCGGTGAGCATGCCCAAAAAATGACGCAGAGTGACTTTATCAACCTGCTTAAGTTCAACATCGTCCTGAGCAAAATAATCACGGCAGAATTCATAAAATTGAGAGATATCATCCCGATATGCTCTCAATGTGTAAGAAGAATAAGCTCGAACGGAGCTGATATAGGTGATAAATTCGTCTGTAGCGGTAAAAAAGTCCATTAGGTATTGCCTTGATGAGGGCGATGTGAGCATCGTCCCTACATCCTCGAAAATTAAGCATTATTTTCAAAAAATCTTGAATTAAGTTCAGGATAATGATGTCCGTTTTAATTCAGGCGTCTGTTTTCCGGCTTCCGATCCTATGGTTTCTCGCAGATGTTCTACAATGCGATTCATATCTTCCGGAAGTGGCGCAACAACTTTCATAGGATCTCGAGTAATTGGATGGTCAAAATGCATTTCACTGCAGTGCAGAGCTTGGCGATCGATCATGTCCATGAGGTTGATCGCGATCTTGCGGTGGCGAGGCGAAAGACCGCCCAGCTTTTGGGTTTTTCCTCCGTAGAGCTCATCGCCGATGACCGGATGACCAAGGTCGCTGAGGTGAACGCGGATCTGATGTGTTCTGCCGGTAAGAATTTGGACACGGACGAGCGAAATGAATTCGAAAGATTCTATTACTTCCCAGCGGCTTTCGGCGTGTTTACCGTAACGTTCGTCACTGTAAGCGGCGTATCGCTGCCGGTCGTTTTTATGTCTGCCAATATATTTTGTGGTGACACCCTTTGGTTCTTTAAACACACCCCATACCAAAGCAGTATAAAATTTATCTATTTGCCTATACTCGAATTTCCGTGCCATGCGGTTATGCGCATTATTGTTTTTGGCAGCGATAATGGCACCGGAGGTGTCTTTGTCGAGACGGTGAACAATACCGGGACGGTATTCGCCACCGACGTTTGAGAGGGTCGTACAGCGATGTGCCAAAGCGTTGACGAGGGTTCCGGTTCGGTTGCCGACAGCAGGGTGAACCACAAGTTCGGGTGGTTTATTTACCACGATGAGATCGTCGTCTTCGTAGATTATGCGAAGCGGGATATTTTCGGGCTCGACCTCCAATGGCTCGTAGCGCGGAATGCGCACAGAGATCATATCGCGAGGCGAGACTTTATAGGATGCTTTGGTGGTAATATTACGGTTAACCCTTACCAGCTCCCTGTCAAGTAATTCTTTCACCTTGTTTCGGGAGATATCTTTAATACTTTCTGAAATGAAGGTATCAATACGTGTAGGTTTTTGGGCGGCTCTTACCGCGATACAATAGGTATCGAAACCCTCGGCTTCGGTAAAAAGCTGATCACTCATGATTTAGCTTCTGTCGTATTTTTGACTGATTTATTGCGTTTTTCTTTTATTTCGTCAATGATGGTTACGACGAGATAAATACCAACACCCACGGTGATGCAGGCATCGGCTACATTAAAAATAGCAAAAGGATTAAAGGGCCAGAACCCAAGGTCCACTTTTACAAAATCGGTGACTTGTCCCCGGAAAAATCGGTCAATAAAGTTACCGATTGCACCGGCATAAATAATGGTAAAAGCGATAAAGTTGATTTTCTTGCTGGGATCATCCTTGAGTATTCTATAGAAAAAATAGAGGATAAAAAGCAAGGCGAGAATAGAAACATACTTTAAGGCGGGAATCGGAATGGAAAATGCGACACCGATATTTTCGGCATGAGTAAAGGTGACAACTTCACCTAGAACTTTAATGTCCTGCCAAGAATAATAATCTTCCATAGGAAGTTCTTTACGGATGGCGTGCTTGCTCCATTGGTCCAGGCCAATAAGTCCAAAGAAGAGCACGATACAGACAACAATTAGGATGATCTTTTGGGTTTTATTCATGTTTGCCTTTAAGTTTTTGTTCATGCCGTAAAATAAATAGGATAGAGGGGGAATGAAACAAGAAAAAGAAGTTGCCGGAAGGTAGAAAGAGACTATATTCAAATTACAAGAGACAAAATAATACAGGTTTATTATTTGCGACCTGAGTTAGCGCTATTGAGTATTATGATTTATTATTTTCTACCGTTTTCTTTTTTAACTCAAAATACCATCTCATGATCGTCGGTAGTAAGGTCAAGCTCAAGAACATGGACATCATCATGGAAACCCAAATGAGGATACCAACATCTCTGTGGACTGTAAGTGGTGTAAAAAAGAGAACGCTCATACCGAGTGCGAGTCCAACAGCATTGGACATGATAGGTCGTACAGCATATTCAAAACCACGTTCAACCGAATTTAATTCAAGAGAAACAGAGGTAAGGTGGATAGCATAATCAACATTAATTCCCATCGCGATGGAGAAGATCAGAGAGGAGATCACGGTGAGGTGAACACCGCTGATGCCAAGGAAGCCGTAGAGAAACCAGGATGTAATGATCACGGGAATAAGTGAAAATATTGAGGGTCGTAGCCGCATGAAAGTGATCAGCAATAAGCCAAACATCACAATAATTGATACGATCATTGTGTGTTTAAGATTGATCACCATGCTCATGTTCAGGTCTTCCATAATATAGGACATGCCGGTAATATCAATGCGTGCCCCGTCATCGGGAACGGCATCCACGATATCTTTAAGTTTTTTCAAAGAGGCTGTGTTGATCTCGGCAGGAAGTATGGTCATTTTGATCGCTTCGTTATCAAAATCGATCATGTGTTTGAGTGGCATATTGTCCTGATTGATAAAGTCGCTGAGGATCTGACGTTCGGGTGAAAAATAGCGCATCATGCGCATGCCCGGCTGATCCAAGATACCATCCATAATATCGTAAGGGGAAATAACACCGCCAAAATTTTTCAGTGAGTCGGCAAGGGTTGCAATGCGCTCTTTTAGATCGCTATCCAGAATGTTTTCTTTATTTTGCACAAAAACATATAGTGGCATAGATCCGCCTTGGACATCAGTGATAGTGATTGCCGACTGAACAACATCTGTATTTTTCTTGAAAAGTGA
The DNA here is from genome assembly GCA_963676395.1 of bacterium. Lineage (GTDB taxonomy): Bacteria > Fidelibacterota > Fidelibacteria > Fidelibacterales > Fidelibacteraceae > M50B103. The sequence continues at coordinate 1,398,089 of OY781066.1, forward strand.
TAACTGATTAAAATCGGTTTGAACATTATGAAAGCCAACAAAGCCTAAAGCGATCACAACGACTGCAATCACAATTGAGGGCCATCCCCAGAGTTTTTGAAAAAAGTGTCCGGTAATTCTGGGTTTTTTAATTTTATTCTGATTGAAAGAAACAAAGTTGATCATGAATAAGGGTAGAACAAACCAGGTTGCCAGTCCGGCAAAACCAACTCCTATGGCACAATAATAAGCTAATTCCTGGACTGCATTCGTATCCATGACCAGTAATGAAAGAAAGCCACCTGCGGAGGTTATCGTGGTAATCACCATGGGAATGCCCACAAGATGTAAGGTTCTTGCAACGGCTTCTTTCTTGTTAAACCCTTCTTGACGACCTTCAAGATAATGCGACACAAAGTGCAAGCCATCGGCAGAACCAATTACCAAAGTAAATAGCGGCGCAATGGCGGTAATAATAGAAACTTTAACGCCTAACCAGCCAATGAGTCCCATCACCCAAATAGCACCCACAAAAGCGGGAATGATAGCTAAGAAAGTTGCTTTAGAGGACATTAATTGGGAGCGAAAGATAAGAAAAACAAGGAAGATTGCAATTAGCGGTAAAAATGTAGTGACCGTTTCAACGATATCAACGACGCGTTTCTGTATAAAAGCTGTACCGCTTATATCGTAATGCATACCGGTATCACTGAGAATTTTGCCGATATGATCAATAGCTTGACGGTTAATTGTGCTATCGGCAAAAAGTGAGAAGAATATTTTCCATTCACCTTGATGTTTTTTTGCGGAAGAAAGCCCCTCTATTAATTGTAGATCAATAAATTCACCATTCATGACCGGTGAAACAATGTAGGATAAACAAGGCAGGGTATTTAATGTATCGTCAAGAGCGACGATTTTTTCCTGAAGTGCCATGTCTAAGGTATCTTTTCCGGTATGTAATAAAACAATCAACTCGTCTTCGTTTTCGAAAATGTCATTCATGTCGTCCATAATGTCTTTAGACGGTGAATGGTTTGGCATGAAAATGAGTAAATTTGAATCGGTTTCAAGTCGAGCAATTCCTACTAATGCCAGTATCATCATGGTAATAAAAAGGATCAAATAGGGAATGCTTCGTTTTTGCATCAAATCCGTAAAGCGAGTATATTTTAGATGTCCGAGTTTTTTATTTTTCATTGTTTTTGTACATCGCATTCAGATGATCGTGCATTAACTTATAACAACGGTCTTTAAGTTCAGCGCGTTGTTCATAAGTATATTCCGATGTGTCGATTTCAGGCAGAATATCAATTTCAACATCGGAATGATAAAAGTGCTTTGTTTCGGGTGGCATCATTTCTCGAACACCTTTCATGCACACCGGCAAGATGGGGAGTCCGTTGTTGATAGCCATTACAAATGCGCCCATTCTGAATTTTGCAAGTCTCACATCTTTAAATCGGCTTCCCTCCGGAAATACCATGAGTGAGAGTTTTTCCTTTTTCAATATTTCAAATTGTTCGTTCAAATGACCAATAGATTTTCCTTTGTTTTGATTATCTACAAAAATAAAACCCGATTTTGCCATTGCCGAGCCGATGAAGGGCATTTTTCTCAGTTGCTGTTTAGCTACCATACGCATGTTAATGGGAAAGAAGCCCAGTAGGAAAAACACATCGACAGAGCTTTCATGATTAGCAATAACCACATAGGGTTTATTAGGGTCGATATTTTCCATGCCCCTGAATGTGTGCTTGCCGGGTGTTGCAATGGCAGCCCACCAACCCCAAGCCTTGATCATTTTGTTGTAAAACGACATGCGGCGGATAAAAGGGGATAACAGTACAATGCTACCGGCAATAAAAATATTACCCAAATAAGTGTGTACGTATATCCATAAATTGTGGAAGAAATTCGTTTTTTTATTTTTAGGCTTCAATTTTATCTGTACCTACATATGGCCTTAAAGCTTCGGGGATCAGTAGAGATCCGTTGGCTTGCTGATAGTTTTCAATGATCGCGATCATTAACCTGGGTGTTGCCACACCCGAACCGTTAAGCGTATGCACAAAGTGCATGCCTTTGTCATCCTTAAAGCGGATGTTTGAACGACGTGCCTGGAAATCTTCGAAATTTGAGCAAGAAGAAACTTCCAACCATTTTTCGGTGCCGGGTGCCCATAATTCGATATCATGACAGCGAGCTGCGGCAAAACTTAAGTCACCCGTGCAAAGTTCAAGAATACGGTAGGGTAATTCCAGTTTTTGTAGAATAGCTTCGGCATTTTTAACCAGACCCGCCCACGCTTCATAAGATTTATCTGGATGAACAAATTGTACCATTTCAACTTTGTTAAACTGATGCAGGCGCTGTAAACCTCGAGTATCTTTACCGTAAGAGCCGGCTTCGCGACGGAAACAACCGGAGAAAGCAGCGTATTTAATTGGAAAATCGGCAGGGTTCAGGACTTCGTCACGGTGCATGTTTGTCACAGGGACTTCAGCCGTAGGAATAAACCACAGGTCATCATCTTTGAGGTGGTACATATCGTCTGCCAACTTGGGTAGTTGACCGGTGCCTGTAACTGATTCCGAATTTACCAAGAATGGTGGGAAGATTTCGATGTAACCGTGTTCGCTAGTATGTATATCTAACATAAAATTGATCAAAGCGCGTTCGAGCCTCGCACCCCAACCGGTATATAGCGGAAAACCGCTGCCGGAGATCTTGGCACCACGTTTGAGATCGAGCATTTTTAGCTTCTCAGCAACATCCAAATGATCTTTGGGTTTGAAATCGAATTCGCGTTTTTCTCCCCAAATTGCTATCTCGACATTCTCGGTTTCGTTTTTACCGATAGGAGTATCGTCGGATGGGATATTGGGGATAGCTAAAAGCTGGGCTTTTAATTCCAGGGTGATAGCTGTGATTTTAGCGTCGTTTTCTTTTATATCTGCAGAAAGTTTTTGCATATCTGCTATTTCGACTGATGCGTCTTCTTTATTTCGTTTTTTTAAAGAAATAGCCTGAGATACTTTGTTCCGGACACTTTTCATATCGTCCGTTTTCTTACTCAGATTTCTGCGTTTATCATCTAATGCTACAATGGCATCAATATCAATATTAACATTTTTTGTTTCAACTGCTTTTTGTACAGCTTGAGGGTGTTCTCGAATGATTTTAATATCTAGCATAACTTCCTTCCTTTGTCAGCGAAAAATACAACGAAGTTGGGGAATTTGAAATAGTTAATTGTGAGATTGAAATGAATATAAAATGTATGGATTAATCGTTGAGCGTTTAGGGATTATCCCTATATCGCCCGGGAATAGGGGGAGCCTAGAGTTCTCCGTACAAATTCAGGCAATAAAATCCTTAGTGCTTTTAACTGTTTATGCTTTTATGTGAGATCAGTACACTTAACAATCTTTCTATCTGTTCCTCGCTATGTGCCGAAGACAGCGTAAATCTAAAATAATCCGGTTTTTCAGGATATCGAATAAAGGAAGGATAAATACCGGCTTTTTCGAGCTTTTGGGCGAGCTGCCGGCTTTCTTGCTTTTCTTTGATAAAAATATTCACCCCGGGTGCGGGATTTACGGGCATATCGTAACCCGCATTGGCAAGTGTTTGTTTAAATTTTATACTGCGGTTTTGGATGAGCTTGATCTTTTGCGGATTATCAATAAAGAAATCAATGGCTTTTGTTGCAGCGGCTACGGTGGGCAATGGCATGGCGGAGGTTGTGGCATAAGCTGTTGTGGTTCTAACGGCATCGATACAACGTTTAAGTCCTGAAATATATCCACCGGCTACCCCCACAGCTTTAGAGAGTGATCCGGTGAGTAATAAATGTTTTTGACTTAAATCGAAGTGTTCAAATCCACCTCGCCCATTTTTACCAAGAAGGCCCAGGGCATGTGCTTCATCTACAACCAAGGCACCTTCGTATTTTTCAACGATGGATTCGTAATCTTTAAGCGGGGGAAGCGTGGCATAAACGGAGTCTGTAACGACACAAGGTTTGCGACCGTGTTCGCGAATATGAGCGTCCCAGACTTTAAGATTTTCGGGGATAGGTGAACCGGGCAGTCCGCTTATGGCGAGAGCTTTTTTTAGACTGGGGTGGCACTTAGGATGATAATAAACATGTAAGTGTTTGTCGGTGAAGACTTCAAAGAGAGCAATGTTTGCCATGTAACCCGTCGGTAATAAGGCCGTAGCTTCAGTTCCTAGAAATTCTGTGATCTTTTTTTCCAGGGCAATATGCAGGGGGTGGTTTCCTGTCGTTACACGTGAACCACCGCAATTTAAGCCATAGATTTCAATCGCTCGCTTAACTTCATCTTCGAGTTCGGGGTTTCTTGATAATCGATGATAATCATAGCCGCCAAAAAACAAATAGCGTTTATTGTTCCAGATGATGTGAACGGTTTCACAGGGGCTCAGTACGGGAGGGTTCATGTTTACTTCCTTGTTTATCCTTATTGGAAAATATAATGAAGAAATAAGTAACACAAAACAAGAAATCACAAACTCTTGAGTCGGGTAATTCCTGAATCTGAGATACCTAAAACTTGAGGCTGTTTATATTCTTAAGAATAAAATTTTTCTATTGTATATGATCAATGTTTCCCGAATCATAAATTTATGTAATTCGGACGTTAATTATTTTTTTATGTACGTAGAATAGCTATAAGTCTACAAAAATAATAAAAATAATTTCGATTATTCTTGTTAATGTGAAAAAAGACACATAAAATATTAACACTAAAGAGTGACAAAGAATGTCATTCGTAATTTGTTAATGAGAAAGGTAGAAATCATGCCAAAACTTACATTTAAAGCCAGCGCCAAAAGCGAAAACCCCACAAAAACCGTTGTAAAAGCACGTAACTTTACATTGATCGTAGATGAACCCGAAGCATTAGGTGGTACTGATCAGGGTGCAAATCCTGTAGAATTTGTTTTAACGGCTCTTGCCGGTTGTTTGAACGTTGTCGGTCACGTTGTTGCCAAAGAAATGGGTATTGATATGCGCGGTATTGAAATTGAATTAGATGGTGATTTGAATCCCGCAAAATTCATGGGCCAGGATGACAGTGAAAGAGCCGGATACCAAAACATTAATGTTTCGGTCAAACCTGATTGTGATGCTGATGCGGATACATTAGCCAAATGGTTAGAAACTATCGAAAGTCGCTGTCCGGTTTCTGATAATATCACGAATGCAACACCTGTTGCAATCAAATTGGGATAATTTATAAAGTACATATTCGTTATAAATGAATCTGAAGAGTGCCTCTAGATTTAGGGGCACTTTTTTGTTTATGTAAAATAGTGAGAGTGTGTCATTTCGACCGGAGTTTCGGTGTTAATCGAAACGAAGTGGAGAAAGCTCAAACATGCATTCAATTTGGCTGAGAATAACTTGGTGCGCTACAACGAGATTACAGGCAACTACACGCAAGCACATAACATATTCGTTTGGGATCTTTCCACTACATCCATCTGCGTTAACTATGATGGATGCTGGTCGAGATGACATTCTGTTTGATTTTTGGGGCGTTTTTTATAGCGTGATACACAAAAATTATCTCTCTACAATTACAAAGATATCTTGGAAAATCGTTTTCCCTACCTGATATTATTATTACATTTCACGGTAAAAAATAGGAGGTTTAAATGGACCTTTTAGCCAGTCTTTCCCCAAATCTTGTAACATACATCGTTATTCCATTGCTTATAATGCTCGCAAGAATTTGCGATGTGACCATTGGAACATTCAGGATTATTTTAGTTTCGCGTGGCGAACGTTTATATGCCTCGTTGGCCGGATTTGTTGAGGTTCTTATTTGGATTGTAGTCGTTGGTCATGTTATGAGCGATCTTGGTGGTTGGTTGAATTATTTTGCATATGCGGCCGGTTTTGCCATGGGTAATTATATAGGTATATCCCTTGAACGCAAGTTAGCGATGGGGATGGTTGTGATGCGTGTGATCACCAATAAACCGGGTGATGATTTGATAGAGCACTTAAAACAAGAATATCATGGTGTAACTTCTATTGCAGCTCGTGGAGTGTCCGGTGAAGTAAGGCTTGTACTAGCTGTTGTAAAACGCAAAGATATTCCTTATTTTTTAAAGATTGTCAAAGCGCATAATCCGAAAGCTTTTGTTTCGGTGGAGGATGTTCGCCACCTGAGTGAAACGCATTTGCCACCAAGAACACGAAAGCATGCAAAGATAAATAGACGAATGAAGTTTTCTTTGAAAAGGAAGTAACAGATCTGACATTTCGACCGGATCGAACCACCTGCGGTGGTGAACGGAGTGGAGAAATCTCAAACAATCAAGGATAGTTTAATGTTTGGGAACCTTCGGCTTCGCTCGGGATGACATTTTTAATAGTATTGTAACAATTTGAAGCTGTGTGGAAAAATAGAAGGAGTTCATGATGAAAAAGTGGACATGGGCCTCGGCCCTGCTGATGCTCCTGATCCTTAGCTCATGTGGAGAAAAAATGATCGAAGCACCAAAAGCCAAAAAGGCTAACAAGGAAATGACTATCCATGGTGATACTCGTGTAGATCCTTATTATTGGTTAAGAGAAAGAGAAAACCCCGAAGTGATCTCGTATCTTGAAGCGGAAAATGAATATGCCGATGCAAAGATGAAAGACACTGAAAAACTTCAAAAAAAATTGTACGATGAAATGATTAGTCGTATAAAACAAGATGATGAATCCGTACCGTACTGGATGAATGGTTATCTTTATTATTCTCGTTATGAAAAAGGGAAGGAATATCCCATTTACTGCCGCAAAACTTCCGAAGATGCCGAAGAACAGATTTTGTTGAATGTGAATGAATTGGCTGAGGGTTATGCTTATTATCAGGTTTCAGGTCTTTATGTTTCACCTGATAATAAAATGTTGGCCTTTGGTGAAGACACGCTTTCACGTCGTAAGTATACCTTGCGTTTTTTGAATCTTGAAACAGGTGAATATCTTCCCGATCAAATTCCCAATACACCCGGTGGCATTGCTTGGGCTAACGATAATAAGACTATCTTTTATAATTTGAAAGATGAGACACTACGCCCTTTTCAAACCTGGCGTCATACCTTAGGTGAAGATATTGAAAATGATTTCTTAGTATTTGAAGAGAAAGAAGTCAATTTTTATCATGGTGTTTATCGCTCAAATAGTGGTGATTATATCATGTTGGCTTCTCAATCAACCGTAAATACAGAATACTCTTATATTGATGCCGATCTACCATATTCAAAACCGACCCTTATTCAAAAAAGAACTAAAGATCTTGAATATCATCCAACCCACGTTGGCTCGGTTTTTTATATTTTAACGAATGATGATGCTAAAAATTATAAGTTGGTTGCCGCACCGGTAACGGCGGCATCAAAGAAAAACTGGAAGACTATCGTTCCTCATCGTGAAGATGTTTTATTGGAAGGTACGGAGTTTTTCAAAGATCGCTATGTTTTGCAAGAACGTGCCAACGCTCAGCCAAGATTACGTATTCTTAGCTATGATGGTAAGATTGATGAATACATTAAATTTAATGAAGATGCTTATGATGTCTGGATCGGTACTAATCGTGAATTTGATTCCGAGATCTTACGTTTTGGCTATGAATCTATGACAACTCCGGGTTCTACTTATGATCAGAATCTTTTGACCGGTGAACGCGAGTTGAAAAAACAACGTGCTGTTTTGGGTAATTTTAAATCGGAAAACTATAAAACCGAACGTCTTTGGGCTAAAGCTCGTGATGGTGCTAAGGTTCCTATGTCGGTTGTATATCATAAAGATACAAAATTGAACGGGAAAGCGCCCTTGGTTTTGTATGCTTACGGATCTTATGGCATGAATATGACACCCTACTTTTCATCCGTGCGCTTAAGCCTTCTTGATAGAGGTTATATTTGGGTGATCGCTCATATCCGCGGTGGACAGGAAATGGGTCGCTATTGGTATGATGATGGTAAATTGCTTAATAAAATGAATACTTTTACCGATTTCATTGATTGTGCCGACGATTTAGTGGAAAGGAATTATACGGCCTATGATAATATGGTTGCAATGGGTGGTTCCGCCGGCGGTTTGCTTGTTGGTGCCGTTGCGAATATGGCTCCGGAAAAATTTGCCGGAATTGTTGCTCAGGTTCCTTTTGTGGATGTTGTAACAACCATGTTGGACGATACCATTCCTTTAACAACAAATGAATACGATGAATGGGGTAATCCGAATATTGAAGAATATTACAAATATATGCTTTCTTATTCACCATATGATAATGTCGAAGCCAAAGACTACCCAAATTTGTTGATCACAACAGGATTGCATGATTCTCAGGTTCAGTACTGGGAACCGGCAAAATGGACAGCCAAACTTCGTGACATGAAAACTGACGATAATTTGCTTCTCATGAAAACGGAAATGGATTACGGTCATGGCGGTGCATCGGGTCGTTTCCAGGTTTACAAAGAAGTTGCCTTGGAGTATGCGTTTATCATGAAGGTGACAAAACACTAAAAAAATAGAATAAATCTAAATGTAGGGCGGATATCTGTATCCGCCTTTTTTTTGTTATCCCTTATTATTTTGGAAATTCACACCATGTTTTTCGTTTCTCTTTACACCTCAATAGCTTATATTCCAAATTGTTAAAAAAGGAGTAAACATGTTAGGTAAAAAAACTGACCCGAAGGAGTTGCAGGACGCTCTCTTTCTTAATCGAGAAAATGCCTGGGACCATATTCCCGAAGCCCAACTAAAGGCACTTGAAACATATATGAACGCTTACCGGGATTTTTTGGATTTTGGTAAAACGGAACGCGAATCGGTTGATACTGCTATTGAGATTCTGGAAAAAGCCGGTTACAGGGATATTCGTAAAACAAAAGAAACTAAAAAAGTTTATTACAATCATTACGGTCGCGCAGTAGCTATCTTTCGTCAAGGTACGGGTCCGATCGAGAAGAATCTTAAGATCCTAGTGGCTCATATTGATTCTCCTCGTTTAGATCTAAAACAGTATCCATTATATGAAGATGAAGAGATTGCTATGCTTAAGACTCACTATTATGGTGGTATTAAAAAGTATCAGTGGGTATCGCGTCCTTTAGCCTTACACGGTGTGATCGCTTTCCCGGATGGGACAGTAAATCCTATCGTGATCGGTGAAGACGATGATGATCCGGTCTTTACTATTTCTGACCTTTTACCTCACCTTGCAGGTAAAGCTCAAATGGGCAAAAAAGCCAATGAATTCATTCCTGCGGAAAAACTGAATATTCTTGTGGGTGGTAAGCCTTTTACCGAAGATAAAGATCTTAAAGATCGTGTTAAGCTGAATGTTCTTTCATTATTAAATGAAACTTACGGTATTACCGAAAAAGATTTTGTTTCGGCTGATTTGGAGATCGTTCCTGCGGGTAAAGCCCGCGAAGTTGGTTTGGACCGTGCATTTATCGGTGCTTACGGTCAGGACGATCGTGTTTGTTCTTTTGCTTCAATGCAGGCTGTGATCAATGCTGAGGAAAGTGAATCTAACACATTGGTTTTGCTTCTTGATAAAGAAGAGATCGGTTCCGAAGGTGCCGCCGGTGCAAATACCGTGATTGCGGAATTGGTGCTTGGTTATATCCTTGCTCGTCATGACTTGGACAAGAGTGGCGTGGTTCGTCGCATGCTGGCAAATGCGAAATGTTTGTCTGCTGATGTTAATGCGGGTGTGCATCCCGACTGGAAAGAAGTTCACGAACTTCGTAATGCTGGCTATATAAACGGGGGGTTGGTACTGTCTAAATTCACGGGTGTACGTGGTAAAGGCGGTTCCAATGAAGCTTCAGCTGAATATGTGGCTCACTTAAGAAGAATTTTTGATGACAGTGGAATCATTTGGCGTATTGCCGAGCTGGGTAAAACCGACGAAGGTGGCGGTGGAACTATTGCTAAATTTATGTCTTATTATTGCATGAATGTTATTGATGCCGGTGTTTCTGTTCTTGATATGCATTCACCGTTTGAGATTACATCTAAAGCGGATATCTGGATGATGTATAAAGGATTTAAAGCCTTTTTAGAGGATTAAATATCAAAGTTTGTTGCTCTGCTTATTGTTTCACTTTCCATTGGTGGATGGAATTAACCTTACCGATATTAAAGACATTATATTAAAATGGAAGTAAGGTATGGTCATGAAGTCTAAGTGTTGTTATGCTTATGTGCATTATGGCCAAGAAGGAAAGTATCGAGATCGGATCTTCTGGTGAGACCGAAGGTGGTATCTTAAACAGATAAACCAACTATTTGCTTGAAAGAAGAAAAGAGAAGTAGACTCAAAACTATTAAAACGAGGTTTGATAATGAAAAGAGCACTGGTAGTTTTACTTGTAATGTTTTCGCTTGCATCCGCTGAAATTCTAGTAATGGGTGTTGATTTAGATACCATAGAAAAACACTATATTAAAGTTAGTATTGGTGCAGGGTTTACTACTAAGATCTTTGCCTATGTCGATTATGGTCAAGGTGGCTTAGCACGAAACCACGCGGTTATTTCGCGTAGTGGTGGAAAAATGAAATTTGATTCTGAAATTCATGTTTTAAACCATTTTTATGATCACGGCTGGGAACTTAAAGCAGCTGTTTCAGAACCTCATGGCGGTTCCGGAGAAAGTTCGATAAGCGCTAATACTTATTATATCCTTGAACGTATGGATAAGAAATAGAAAGGAGTAAATATGAAACGCTTCACGACTTTACTTCTGTTAATTCTGCTGGTTTTAGCCGGTTGTTCTTCGAATACGGCGGATATAATAATTTTACATTGGAATGATTTTCATTCACATAACATTACTTGGAAACCTACGCATCACAATAAAGCCGGTCATACGGTTGGAGGTTATGCCGTGCTTGATGCTTACTTGGATTCTTTAGTAAAAGTGTATCCGGGCGCGCTTAAGATAAATGCCGGTGATGATTTTCAGGGTTCACCTATTTCATCAATGACCAAGGGGTATTCGCAGATTGAACTGTTGAATGCCGTTCAGCCGGATTTTTTTACCATTGGAAATCATGAGTTTGATTATGGCTGGAAAAATCTTGATTCATTAAGAATGAATGAAGCAAAATTTATGATGTATGCCGCTAACTTGCTTGATAGTGAAACCGGAGAGTCTTTGGTTCCTCAGTTTCGTATTTTTACGCGTGATGGCTATACGTTTGCCATGATCGGGATTACCACACCTCATTTAAGCGAGCTGACCCTTCCCAAGAATTTAGAAGGTCTTACTGTCGCTGATCCTGCCGAAACGGTCAAAAAGATCATGAAAAAACTTGAAGGTCGTAATATTGACTTGTTTGTGGTCGTATCACATATGGGTATTGGTTCGGATAAAAAACTGGCTAGAGAAGTTCCCGAAATTGATCTGATTATAGGTGGCCATTCTCATACCTATCTTAAAAAAGCTGTGAATGAGAATGGTGTTTGGATCGTGCAGGCAAATGATCATGGACGCTATATTGGTGTGACCAACTTTCATGTTGAGCATGGTGAGATCACTGAGCTCGAAATGGATTACGTGGAAACCGTTATTGGAAACATAAAACCGTCCAAAGATGTAGCCAAGATCGTTATCCGTCAGGAGGCTGCTTTGGTTGAAGTCATGGACGAAGTCATTGGTGAATTAAAAACACCATGGACACGTAGAGGTGATGAAACTAATCTGGGTAATTGGATCGCAGATGCTTTTAAAGAAAAAACCGGTGCCGATATTGCTATGATGAATAATGGCGGTATCCGAAAAGATTTGGCGGCAGGACCTATTAAAGTGCGTGATATTTGGGAGATATCTCCTTTTGGAAATACACTGGTAACCTTTGAATGGACAGGTGAGGAATTGCTGGAAGCCTTGGATAATTTGGCTAAAGGTGGTCGCTCAATGCAAGTTTCGGGTATTAATATGGTACTTGAAAATCGTAAAGGACTGATTTCTGCTGATGTTGATGGTGAAGAGATTGATCCCTCCGCTATGTATACTATTTGCATGAACAATTATTCGGCTTCTCAGGGTAAAAAGTATTTTGGCTTAGAAATTAAGGATATGACGATAACCGGATTGGTGGACAGAGATGTACTTCTTGAAGAGATTCGTAAAAACCCCAAGATTGACTCAAAAATCGAAGGAAGGCTAATAATTAAATGAAAAAACTGATTATTTTGATCATAACATTGATGATATTGTTTTCTTGCCAGCAGATGATCATGGCACCCGAAACCGATACTGCGGATCTGAGGGATGATGTATTTTCATCAGAAGGTGATGAAGTACCCTTGTATGTTCTACCTAAGCGAATTTCATTCGATGAGTTCCATCGGGCGATTCCTATTCCTGAAACAACTGAGGTATTGCAAGGGACGTTTAATGAAGCCGCAGTGGGAACTTTTATTGCGAAATATACGCAACCCGATCTGCTGGATACGCTTGATGGTTATGTAACAGACAATCAGGCTTTTTTTGATCAGGTCTTGGAGCCGGCTATTGCTCCTTATCTGGATTCTTTAAAATCTTTGCAGAAATATCAAGCTTTAAATGCTTTAGCTTTATTTATTTATGAAAGCTATCAGGATTTTATTGGCGATAGTTTCTATCGCTGGGGAGGTGATATTACAGATAGGGACCAACCACAGCCTTTAGGACATACTCGTTCAAACAGACGCTATGGTATGGATTGCTCCGGTTTTGGAGCGTCACCTTATGAAGTTGCCGTGCAGTTGGAGATATTGGATTCGACAGATGTTGAAGCGGCTTTTTCATGGATGGGGTTTAAGTATATCTGTGATCATAATGAGTCGGTTTCCGATGGTGGAGGTCGAAATAAACGGAGATCTGTATTTTCTTGAATCAGGTGGTTCGACCGTAAACGAAGATGGATTATATACACCTTATCGGGCAAAGGAAGCCTTGACTGATTTTGCCGGTGGACGCACAACAACTATTCTGAGATGTTTGCCTGATAAAGTGGAAACATCCGGAATTGTTCATTATTAATTATTGTAAAGACGCAAGATTTTATGTTTTTATAGATCCAATATTAAAATACGAGGTAAAATATGAATAATGCTTTCCGCAATCGGTCTTTGTTTGGTACAGGGCTGATATTGATCATTCTTTTGTTAATTTCTTCTTGCTCAACTCCGCAAACTCAAAACATTAAGTTTGCTTTTCTTGCAGATACGCATATCGGTACTTCTACGGGAGCAAGTGATCTTCGGAATTCTGTTAAAGATATTAACGCTATGGATAATATTGATTTTGTTGTGTTGGCTGGTGATGCAACTGAATACGATCTTGCGAGTGAACTGGATACGGTCAAGGCGATCATGAGTCAGCTTGATATACCGTATCATATTATTCCCGGAAATCATGAGCTTAAATGGTCAGCATCCGGAGGTGAAAAATTTAAAAAGTTATTTGGTGATGATAAATTTAATATCGAGTACGGCGGATATCGATTTATTGGTGTCAATCAGGGACCACTTATGCGTATGGGAGAAGGCTTTATTGCTCGAGAAGATCTGGATTGGGTGCAAACACAGCTAAAGGAAATGCCAAAAGGCCAACCTGTGTTTTTTATAACACATTATCCTATTAATAATACTGTAACGAACTCTTATGACTTTCTTGAGATTATAAAGCATTATAATGTTCAAGGCATATTTCATGGTCATGGTCACAGTAATCAGCACAATGATTATTCGGATGTGACCGGGATCATGGGGCGCTCAAATTTGAGTCGTAGTAAAGCCGGTGGATATAATATCGTTAGTATCTTTCAAGATACGATGACCTGGGCTGAACGTCGTCCTGTAGAAAAAGAAACACTTGAAACATGGCTGACTATACCTTTAGAGAAATTTACATACACCGATTCACATGATAAACTTATGCCTGATATGTCAGTAAATGATGAATACACGCAGATAGAAAAAGCGTGGGAATATGATTCGCATTTTTCTATTACCGCGGCAGTGGCTAAGTCCGGAGATATGATCATATTCGGGAACCGCTCAGGAAAAGTGATAGCACTTGATTCTGAGACAGGTAAAAAAGTATGGATGTTCGAAAGTCGGGGCCCTGTATTTACAGAACCTGAGGTCGTTGGTGATAAGGTTTATGTGACATCGACAGATTCAAGTATTTATTGTTTAAATGTCCAAACCGGAGAAAAGATTTGGAAGCACAAAACAAAAGCTGCCTTGGTTTCACATCCCATGGTTTATGATAATACGGTGTATTTTGGTGGTTCGGACATGAAATTCCGTGCGCTTAATGCTACAAACGGAAAGCTTGTTTGGGATTTTATGCCGATTAAAAAATATGTGGAATCGAAACCATTATATGCTGAGGGAAAGGTTATATTTGGGTCATGGGATACTTATCTTTATGCTTTGGATGCCAAAACCGGAGCACTTGCCTGGATGTGGCAGGGACCTAAAAAATGGACCATGTATTCTCCGGCAGTTGTTGAGCCGGTTTACGCAAACGGTAAGGTATTTGTGGTTGCACCGGATCGCGTTATGTCAGCTATTGATATCGAAACCGGTCAAACCGTTTGGCGTTCAGATAATTTTAAAGTACGTGAAAATATCAGTTTATCCGAAGACGGCAGTACGGTTTTTGCAAAAACCATGTGGGATATTGTTTGTGCGGTTAGCACCGAAGGCGATAAAGCGGAGACCGTTTGGAGTAGCGAAATTGGTTATGGCTTTGATATCGATCCCTCTTTCCCTGTTGATGTTGATGGAGTCGTCTATGTAACCACCCAATTTGGCTATGTATTTGGACTGGATCGTGAAACGGGAAAGATTCTGTGGAAACATCGCATAGGGGCTAATTTATTGAATACACCCGTCATTGATGGCGATGCGATGTATATTTCGGGTATGGATGGCAAGGTGACAAAACTTGTGAGATCTAAGATCTAAGTAGCGCGTAACGAATAAATAATAGCAGTATATGGGGAGCGGCCACGACCGCTCCCTTTTTTTTGTGTGTCTGTAAAAACAAAAATATGTGTAAAAAATATGATGTTTCACTCTTCTATAAATAGAAAGCGTATTGTCAATTATTAAGCAATAATGCGCCATAAAATAACGAAAAACAGTACAATACTGTTATGTAAAACCAATCAATTGCATGTTTATGCATTTTGTAACACTAATAAAAACAATAAGTTAAATTATTTATTATAAAAAAAGATGATTTAATTTATTTTTTTTCTTGTAAGTATTCCGTATTGGTGTTATACTTATGTAGAACACTGGAATAGAAGTGTTATAAAACCAGAAAGAGAACACATGAGTATTAACTTCAACAGTTCAAAACCTATATACCTCCAATTGGCCGATCTCATTAGAGAATCGATCATGTCCGGGGCGCTCAAAAGCGGAGAAGCTATCCCCTCCGTGCGCCAGCTGTCCGCTGAGTATAGATTAAACCCCCAGACTATTTTAAACGCCACACAGCTTCTTGTTAATGAGGGTTTACTCGAAAAGCAGCGCGGACGGGGTTACTTCGTCACCGATCCGGCACAGGATGTCTTAACCGAATCCGCTGTTATCGAATTTGAAGATGTGACCATCCCGGACATGATCAAACAGGCCAAAATGCTAAACATAACAGAAGATCAACTGTGTAAAATGATCAAAAAACAATTTATTAAATAGTCAACGGAGAGACATAATAATGAAAACCACTATCAACTATCGTCATCATCTATCCATTCGTGCTATTCGTGGATAAAAGGGATGAAGGGAGTGAGTTGAAGCGCATCATGGGACGAAAAAAGAAAAAGAATGAAAGGGACTAAAATGAATAACAACAATCTTATTAAACGCCATAATCGCTCAATGACCTATGTAAGAGCCATGTCAATTCGAATTGTTAAACCTGTTAAATAAACTTATGTCGTCAATTGGTGTTCTGTAATCAAATACGATTGTTTATGGCGATGTAGGGAATGCTTGAGACTACTCCATAAAATGAGAATTACCTAAGCTAAATAAAGAAGCAAAGAGAAATGAAAACGATAACAAATCCCAAAGCAATGATGAGCAACTGTCTGCCGGCAGAAATTCCGTGTATGCGCGTGTTGCGCCCGGGAATGGATCAAATGGGTAAAGAATTGGAAAAGCAGATCGAGGCTCACAAAAATACACTGTATTTTGCTGGCCAAATGATTGCAGAGGGGAAACGTACAAGAACTACACATAAGAAAGAAAGCTTTACTCAAATTACAATGATGAGCTATTTATAAACAAGGACGAGAAATGGAAAATTATATCTCAATTAAGAATTTATCAAAAAATTACAAACATGTCGAAGCCCTCAGAAATGTGGATTTGGATATTCCCAAGGGAAGGATTGTCGGACTCATGGGTAAAAATGGTGCCGGAAAATCTACTCTTTTGAAATGTATGTTGGGGATGCTGAAATATGAAGGTGAAGTGGATATGTTTGGAAAAGATATTCGCGAATGGCAACATGAATTATATGGTCGTGTGGCTTTTATTCCGGACGTAAGCGGTTTGGATCCACGCCTGACAGTTAATGAAACGATAGATTATGTCGCAGCTGTGAACGAAAGTTGGAACTGGAATAAATCCAAGCGACTTTTTGCTCAAAGCGAATTGCCTTGCGATCAGAAAGTCGGTACTTTGTCTAAAGGTATGAAAACAAAGCTTTATCTTTTATTAACGCTTTCGAAAGATGTTGATATTTTACTTCTTGATGAGCCGACATTGGGTTTAGATATTGTTTTTCGCAAAGAATTTTATGACCTGCTTTTGGGTGAGTTTTACAATGAAGATAAAACTGTGATTATATCAACTCATCAGGTTGCCGAAGTTGAGAATATTCTTCAGGATGTGATTTTTATTGACGAAGGTCGTGTTCTTTTAAATTCATCGGTTGAAGAATTGAAAAGCAAATGGCAGGTATATGAAGTGCCCGGTGATAAAGAAGAACAACTAAAAGCATGTAATCCTGCAGTAATTACAAAATCTCTAGGACATTTTCGAGCATTGCTTGAAGGAGAAGTTAAAATTGAGGGTGCAAAAGCGACCGTACCCGGATTGGCAGATATTTTTATTGCACTAACTCAGGGGAAAAAGGGATAAAAAATGATAACTTTATTAACATTGTTAAAAACAGAATATCTTAAACGTAAAAAGTCATACTGGACACCGGTTTGGGTCATCGCGGGAATCGTTGGCGGCGCACTATTGATCGGATTAATTGCATCACTTGTCAATACGACAGACATTCAAGTAAATTTGATGGACTTTTCTTTTGATTACGAAGATATGCAAGAAGGAATGAGAGTGGGGGCGTTCGGATCAATGATCCTTGTGTTGTTTGTGTTTTGGATAGCTATGCTTGTTAATGCTCCCAGTTCACTTTCTAAAGAAAAACAACTTGGATGTGATCTTTTTTATCGTTGTCAGTCGGTAAATATTTGGTTAAGTACCTTAGCAAAATATATCATGCATGTTTATGCCAGTATTATTTTGGTAATAGGTGTTGGAATAATTTATGTTTTTATCGTGGCTGTTGTTTCGTCATTGACAATGGGTGGATTTTACCTGGGTTCTTCAATGCTGGGATTACTGATGTCCATTGTAATTTATCTAAAGGTTTGTCTTGTTTTTGGTTCTCTCTTTTTTCTATTCTCATCCATATTTAAGAACAATGGTTTGTTAAAAGGCTTGATCTTTCTTGGCTTAATTGATGGTGTTTTCTTTTTGATTGAACAACTTTTTAGAAATACCGTTGACATGCCAAGTGTTTATAAATTCTTAGGCTCTTTGCTTGGAAACGTAAACATGGAAGATGCTCCAAGATTGGGAGAAATGATCTGGGATGTTAAATTTCTTGTCGCTTTCCTATTCGCAGGTGCGTGCTATGTGGGAGCTACTTTAATCTATAAAAAACAAACGACGGAAGCTTAGGAGAATAAAATGAAAAAGAGTAAAATTATTTTAGCTTTATTATTGGTATTGATTGGTAGGGCTTTTGCAAAGTATATTGTTGCAACAGGTCCCGAAGTAATGGAAGAGTTTAATGTTAAAAATATTGATGTTCTTGATGTACGCTCACAGATTGATGTTTATTTGACGCAAGGTAACAAAGAAGAAGTTGTTATTGAGACTTATAAAGGCATTATGCCTTATGTAAAAGTTGAAAAAGTGGGTGGTCGTTTAAATATTTTTCTTGATCGTAAAGTTCATAAGATTAAATGGAATGGAAAAGATGAAGTGATCAATGCCTATGTGACCGTTAAGAATCTTGAAAAATTATCGTTATCAGGTGCTTGCGATCTATATATGGATTCTCCGTTCAAAACAGATGAAATTAAGATAAGTGCCAGTGGCGCTTCAGATTTGGATATTGATAAGATCGTGGGAGAAAGTATTAAGATCATCACCTCTGGTGCATCCGATATTGATAATGCCGATCTGGAAGCTCTTAAAGTATATATTAATGCGAGTGGCGCCAGTGATGGTGACATTAAGGTCGTAGCAGATGTTCTTGATATTATTGCCTCGGGGGCATCAGATTTTGATATTGATGTAGATGTAAAAGATCTTACCGTTAAAGCTCATGGTGCATCAGATTTTGATGCAACGGGAAGCAGCAAAACATTTGTTATAAATGTGTCTGGTTCTTCTGATATGAGTGCATATGACTTGATAAGTGATACGGTTATCGTAGATGCGTCCGGCTCATCGAATTGTAAGGTAAATGTTGTAAAGGTAATTGATGCAAACAGCTCAGGCACCTCAACAATCTATTATAAAGGAAAACCCGAAAAGGTCAAGGTTGATGTTTCCGGTGTTTCATCAATACGATTTAAGAAATAAGGATAAATGTCTGAAAGGGAACAAAAATGAAGAAAATAGTATTAGTGTTATCGGTATTGCTGTTATTTGCCGGATGTGATTTTGATAGCAATCGCCTGGAAAGGATCAAAGTAAGTGGAGAAGTGATAAGTATCGAAGATACATTTACCGAATTTAACCAGATTATGGTAGCAGGACCTTTTGATATCATGCTTGACCCCAATATGTCGCATGGCATTGAGCTTGAAAGTTATGAAAGTCTAATTGACTTATTTAGAGCAGAGGTTCATAATGATATCCTTATGGTATATATCTTAGATACAACTCGTGCAGATTCTTTTAACTACGGTGAAAGTGATATTTCGGAGTGCGCAATTATGACAGGCGCACGCTTGAAATGGCCGGAAAACAAAAAAAATCTCAATCTAAAAGTATCATATGAAATGCTTGAAAAAATCACAGCCATCGGTGAATGTTCCATTAAAAGCAAACAAGTTCTCGAAGGTGATGAATTAGATCTTGAAGTTGCCGGCGCTTTAGATTTTGAAGCGGAATTACTCATGAATACCTTTAATGCTGAAATTGCCGGAGCAGGTAATTTAAAACTGAAAGGTACAGTAGATACTTTTAATTTAGATTGTGCAGGAGCCGGTACAATAAAAGCATATGAGCTTATTGCGGATCATGTTGATCTTGAGATCGCAGGTGTATGTAATGCTAAAGTACACGCTCTTGAGCGTCTTGATGCCGAGGTTGCCGGTGTGGGAACTATAAAATATAAAGGATCTCCTTCAATCATAAATTATGATAAAGCAGGTTTGGGTTCGCTTAAACCCGCAGAAGATGAAGAAGATAATACAGAAATATGACCATAATTGAAGTAGTGTCGTGGAAGACTTAACCTTTACTTTAATTAAAATTGTTAATTTATAATTTTGAGAGGTGACAATGAAGATCAAGTCAATTTTGATCTGTATGGCGATTCTTAGCATTGCATTTTTAAGCGCAGAGACGCTTTCGCTTGAAGAGTGCATTGATATTGCAAGAACAAACAACCCCAGTATACAAAATACTGACCTGAATTCTCAAATTGGGAAATCAAAGGTTCGTCAGGCTTATTCAGCGGTTTTGCCGTCTGTATCGGTAAACTCAGGGTTGTCTTCCAGCAGTCAAACAAGCTGGGATTTAGGTAAAAGTGTAGGCTTGAGTGCCGGGATGACATTTTATGCGCCCGGGATGTACTCAGGTATTAAATCGGCCAATCTAAATTCAAAAGCCAATAAGTTGAGTGCCGTTGATAATCGCAATGATGTCGTATCACAAGTATCAGGGCTCTATTATCAAATATTAAGTACACGTAGACTAATTGAAGTATATGAGGGCAATATTGCGGTTGCCGAAGAAAGTCTTAAGAAGACACGTTCAATGTATGAAGAGCATGTGATCACAGAATCTGATGTATTAAAATCAGAAGCACAGAAAGGTGATTTTGAATCACAACTTCTAGGGCAAAAACAACTATATACATCATATCTTCGTTCAATGAATTTGCTATTGGGTCGTTCAGCATTGTCGGATTTAGATGTGGTTGATGTGGATGTTGAAAATATTTCGGTACCCGAATACAAAAATGCTCGTGAGATCATGATGAATGATAACCCGGCCTATGGCGCAGCTCAGCTTCGAGAAAAGATGTCCAAAACTATGGTAAATGCCGCTAAAGAATCTTTTCTTCCCTCAATTAATGGTGGGTATTCTTATGCGAACACTATGGAAGCCGGGATCGATCCTGTAAACTCTGTGTCTTTATCGGCATCCTGGACTTTGTTTAATGGACTTTCAAGAAAAGAGAATCTGTATCAAAGTAAGCTCCAGCATAAGCAGGCAGAGATCAATGTTGATAACACAGTACGTTTATTAGATCAAGCGTTGGGTAATCTTTATACACAACTTGAAACATACACCAGTATGATTGAGATCAATGAACGGCGTTTGGTTTCCGCAAAGCGTGATTTTGATATCGTGCAACAGCAGTATGAACTGGGAAAAAGTACCATTCTTGATAGAATGACTGCTCAGTTAAGTGTATTAAGTGCAGAAAGCACGCTTGTGGAAGCAAAATATTCGCGAAAAGCGGTTGAAGCCGAAATTTTAAAATTAATCAACAAAATATAGGATAATAGAGATGAAAAAAACGCTTATCATTATTTCAGCTGTTGTTGTATTGGCGGTATTTATGTTCTTTACAATGAAACAGGATAATAAAAAAACCGTTCCGGTGCAGATGGAAAAAGTCCGTTTACACACGGTTGAATCAAAAGTATACGCAGCGGGTTATGTGCAACCGGTTGTAAAAGTTAACATTTCTGCAAATGTTGCCGGTGAGATCGTTTCTTTGAACGTAAAAGAGGGACAGAAGGTCAAAAAAGGACAACTTCTTGCACAGCTGGATAAGGTTCGGTATGCCGCTGCGGTTGATCAGTCTAAATCACTTTATAAATCTGCCAAATCAGCCAAAGACGTTGCAGAAAAAGAGTTTAAACGCGTAAAAAAATTATATAAAAATAATAATTACAGTGAATCTCAATATGATCAGGCAAAGGCCGCGTATGAACAAGCTGCTGCCGGACTTGAACAGGCAAAAGCGGGTTTGGAGCAATCTGAAGATAACTTGAGAAAAACAACACTTGTTGCTCCGATTGATGGAACTGTTATCGGTCTTCAGAAAGAACAAGGTGAAATGGCTTTGGGTTCAACGTTCTCTGCTGATATTGTGATGACAATTGCAGATTTGAGCGGTATGGAAGTGGAAGTGGATGTAAATGAGAACGATATTGTTAAGGTTGAGCTTGGTGATTCTGTAGATATTGAGATCGATGCTTTAGCAGAGAAGACATTTAATGGTGTTGTGACTGAAATATCACAATTGGCTACAACTATGGGCGCCGGAACTCAGAATGCGATCACGAACTTCAAAGTAACCGTAAAAATGTTAAACAAT
The DNA here is from genome assembly GCA_963676395.1 of bacterium. Classification (GTDB taxonomy): domain Bacteria; phylum Fidelibacterota; class Fidelibacteria; order Fidelibacterales; family Fidelibacteraceae; genus M50B103. The sequence continues at coordinate 1,420,001 of OY781066.1, forward strand.
CCTCCCGAGATACGCTCCGGTATGAATGCAACCGTTGAGATCCTTACAGATAAAGAAGTTGATGTTGTTGCAATTCCTATTCGTTCGGTCACCGTTCGTCCGGCTGACAAAGTTAGAAAATCTGAACCGGGTAAAATGGGTGAATTAGGTAAACCCGAGCTTTTGGAAGTTGCATTCGTTGTTGAAGAAGACACGGTAAGAGCTGTTCCTTTGGAAATAGGAATTAACTCAGAAGATTATTTTGCCATTACCAGCGGATTAGATACATCCATGACCATTGTAACGGGAAATCATCAGGCTTTGACTTTCGATCTTCAGAACGGTACTGCCGTAATGGACGTGAAGGATGCCAAAAAAAAGGCTAAAAATAAACGGTAAAGAGCAAAAGGACAGATCATGTCATTATTAAAACTAAGAAATATCTACCGTATATATCAGATCGGTGACATTGAGGTGCGAGCTTTGAATGGTGTCGATGTGGACGTGGAAAAAAATGAGTATCTTTCTATTATGGGTCCTTCCGGAAGTGGTAAATCAACCCTGATGAACATTATCGGCTGTCTTGATACGCCATCAAAAGGTAGCTATGAATTGGATGGCACTGCGATCCATCAGGAAGTGAAAGAAGGTGATGGGATCGCAACCGATAATCAATTGGCTGTCATTCGAAATGAAAAGATCGGGTTTGTATTTCAAACCTTCAATCTTTTGCCAAGAATGAGTGCACTGCATAATGTTGAGCTTCCGCTTATATATGGTGGTGTCCCCCGAAATGAAAGAATAGAGCGAGCACAGCAGGCGCTTGAACGCGTTCAGTTAGCTGATCGTATGCATCATAAGCCAAATGAATTGTCAGGTGGTCAGCGACAGCGTGTAGCCGTTGCAAGAGCTTTGGTAAACAATCCCTCCATTATTCTTGCTGATGAGCCAACCGGAAACCTTGATTCTAAAACTTCCCATGACATTATGGATTTGTTGGACAATCTTCATGAACAGGGAAATACTATTATTCTTGTAACACATGAAAATGATATTGCCGAACGAGCACATCGTGTGATCCATATGTTAGATGGTAAGATAAACGAAGATAATAAAAAGAAGTAGGCTATGTTTAAGCAATTATACAGTAGTGTTGTCATTGGATTCAAGGCGGTTTTTCAAAACAAAGGCCGGGCTTTGTTGACCATGCTTGGAATCATCATCGGTATCTTATCGGTTTCACTTATGGGAACGGCTATCAATGGTATTGACAATGTATTTGATGATACACTGGGCATGTTTGGCGATGATGTTCTTTATGTGCAGCAATTTCCTTGGTTTATGGGCAATGCCGAATGGTGGGAATTCCGGAACAGACCTCGAATTAAAGAGGAGTATGCCGAAAAGATCTCCGAAAGAGCAAAGTCCATAACCTATGCCAGTCCTGAAACCAACCGGCGCGTAAGTTTATCTTATAGGGATAATACCAGCGAAGGTGTTGATTTAAGCGGGCGTGGTTGGCAGTCGGCATATATTGATGTTGCAAAGATCCAGAGCGGTCGATATTTCACTCAGCTTGAAGACAAAAGTGCGGCACGCGTAATTTTGATTGGTTCTGAAGTTCAAAAAGTACTTTTTCCAAATATTCAAGATCCTTGTGGCTTATATATTAAGGTCAATGGTTTAAAGTTTAGGGTGATCGGAGTTTTTGCCGAACAAGGCAAAGTTATGGGTCTTTTTAGTGTTGATAATATGGCTGTGATCCCGTTTCAAACCATGAAATCCGTTTTCGGTAGAGCTTGGTGGGTTTCGATATCTCTTAAGTTGACTGAAGGTGTGGATAAAAACTATGCCTTAGAAGAAGTTCGATCAATTACTCGTGGTTTAAGAGGTTTACGACCTCTGGATAAAGATAATTTTGCCATTAATCAGCAAGAGGCTATGGAAGATGAATTGGGTAAGATCAAATCTAGTATTTCCATTGTAGGTATTGGTATTGCTGCTTTATCTCTGCTTGTTGGTGGTATCGGCATTATGAATATTATGTTCGTTAGCGTAAAAGAACGGACCAAAGAGATAGGCATCCGAAAAGCTCTAGGCGCCAAGCGTTGGGTGATCATGATCCAATTCTTGTTTGAGGCGATTATTATTGCCATGATTGGAGGTGTTATTGGTCTTGGCCTCACCTCGCTTCTTGTAGGGGTGGTTAATAAATTCTTTGTTGCATCAATGTCCCTTGGATTGGTAATGACAGCTTTAGGTGTTTCCATTAGCGTGGGTATTATTTCGGGTATTGTACCGGCAAGTCAGGCAGCTAAATTAGATCCCATCGAGGCAATGAGATACGAATAAGGAATTGAAATGAATTTTAAAGAAATATGGCGTTCGGCACGTACTTCAATACGGCAAAATAAACTTCGATCATTTCTCACATTACTTGGGGTTGTGATTGGTATATTCTCGATCATTGGTGTTATGACAGCGATCAATGTATTGCAGCAAAGTATTGAGGACAATATAAATGGGTTGGGCGCCGGCACATTTCAAATTCAGAAATATCCCAATATGAATATGGGAAATAGTAATTGGAAATATCACAATCGCAAGAATTTGGATTATCGTGATTTTAAACGATTGAAAGAAAAGTTGACAATCGTGGATTATGCAACAGCGGAAGACTGGAATTGGAATAAAACCATCCGCTATAAAGATAAAGAAACTAAACCTAATATGGTTGTTGCGGGTATTACGCATAACTGGGAATTTACAAATAACCTTATGGTGGATCATGGAAGAATGATCTCTGAGATTGATGAAAAGAACGCATCGCATGTTGTTGTATTGGGTGCAGACGCAATAGATATCCTGTTTGCAAATATTGATCCGATCGGCAAAGACGTAAAGATTGATGGCATTAAGTATCGCGTTATCGGTGTTGCCGAAAGGCGTGGCGAACGCTATGGGGATTCAATGGATAATAGAGCATATATGCCGTTGACCACTTATTTTAAATACTATGGTAAAGCAAGTTTTACATCTTTAAATTATTGTTTTACGGTATTGGATCAAGATCAATTTGATGAAGGTATGCGTGAGGTTATTCACGAGCTTCGATTGATCAGAGGTGATAAGCCCGGTGATGAAAATAGTTTTGAAACATGGACAAATGCATCTTTATTAGATAGTTTTAATAAAATGACAAGTGCTGTGAAAATTGCGGCTATGATTATTGCCTCCATTGCTCTTCTTGCATCGGGTATTGGAATAATGAATATTATGCTTGTGACGGTCTCAGAAAGGACACGAGAGATCGGTGTGAGAAAAAGCATGGGTGCAAAACGCAAAGATGTATTGTTTCAGTTTATGTTCGAAGCATTGATTTTAACCGAGATCGGAGGTGTGATCGGTATCGTGCTGGGAATCGCTGCCGGAAATATCGTGGCGTTAATTTCCGATATGTCTTTTGTGTTTCCCTGGGACTGGGCAATTATTGGTATTGTAGTGTGTTCGGCGATCGCATTGATCTTCGGATCATACCCCGCCTATAAAGCAGCATCTTTAGATCCGATAGAGGCATTGAGGTATGAATAAGGGATAGTACATGAATTTTAATGAAATTTGGCGATCGGCAGTTGATTCGATCAAACAAAATAAACTACGGTCATTTTTGACCCTGCTAGGTGTGGTCATTGGTATCTTCTCCATTATTGGAGTGATGACGGCGATTAATGTTCTTCAGCAAACCGTAGAGGATAATATGGGTGGTTTGGGTACTGGTACTTTTCAAGTTCAGAAATATCCAAGCATGAATATGGGGAATAGACGTTGGCAATATTACAATAGAAAAAATTTGAACTACAGAGATTTTAAACGTCTTTCAGAGCGTTTGAAAATTGTTGATTATGCCACAGCCGAAGATGCAAATTATGGAAAGATCGTTAAGTATAAAGATAAAGAGACCAAACCTAATATTGTTGTTATCGGTGTCACTCATAACTGGGAATTTACAAATAACTTAAAGATCGATATGGGAAGAATGATCACACAAATCGATGAAAAGAATGGTTCTCATGTTATCGTGTTGGGCTATGATGTTGTTGATGTGCTTTTTCCTAATCGTAATCCCGTGGGAGAAAATGTAAAGATAGATGGTGTGAAATATCGAGTGATAGGTGTTTCCGAAAGAAAGGGTCAACAGTTTGGACAATCTCAGGATAATCGAACGGTCATTCCATTAACAACTTATTTTAAATATTATGGTAAGGCTAGCTATACCTCTCTAAACTACTGTTTTACAGTCGTTGACCAAGATCAATTCGAGGAAGGTAGGCAAGAAGTCATTAATGAATTACGTTTAATTCGCGGTGATGAATTTGGTCAGGAGAATAGCTTTGAAATATGGACCAATGCTTCTTTGATTGATAATTTCAATATGATGACAGCGGCTATTAAAATAGCGGCGGCTATTATTGCTTCGATAGCTCTCTTGGCATCGGGTATAGGCATTATGAATATTATGCTGGTCACGGTTAGCGAAAGAACACGTGAAATAGGTGTAAGAAAAAGTCTTGGTGCAAAACGAAGAGATATACTTCTACAGTTTATGATCGAAGCCATGATTCTTACCGAAATGGGAGGTGTGATCGGTATTGCATTCGGTGTGTTGGCCGGTAATATTGTTGCATTGATGCTGAAGATCTCAGTGGTTTTTCCCTGGGATTGGACAATTATCGGTATTGTCGTTTGTTCGGCTATTGCTTTGATCTTTGGATCTTATCCTGCTTATAAAGCAGCAAAACTTGACCCAATTGAAGCACTAAGATATGAATAAAGTACCGACGAAATGCATTGCGTTGACACAATATTAAACATTCCTTAAATATTTAGGTTTTGAAAAATTTGTCACCTTTCAGGCAATAGGAAAACCCTTGGCGGAAACGCGGGGGTTTTCTGTTTTATAACGTAAAAGAAAAATATAATTGAGAATAAATATAAGATTATGGACATGAATTAATGCTTCATTGTGGAGAAAAATCCATGTCTGCTAAAAATTAATATTTTATTAATTTTTTAAAGACGATAAAAAATCGCTTGTAAATGATTCGATAAGAATTTAACTTGCTGATAATAAATAAAATAGAGGAAATAAATATGGGTAATTTAAAGAAATATTTTATTTTGTGTATGATCTTTATAATTCCGGCTTTAGCCCAAGAATATGCTTTTGCTTACATAGAAAATGGCAGCGGAACGAATACGGTTGGAACAACTTGGGTCAATATTGGTGCGGGAGGTGCTCAAGATTTGACATTAGCAATGGCTTCAACTCACTGGTCTTTAAATACAAATCAACTATTAGCAGCAGACAATCCTGCTGTTGAAGGAGTTTATTGTATTAAGTATTCTCTTAGTTTTAATGCAGATGCTGCGGATTGGTACATCGGTATTTCAATAGATGGAGCTAATCCCGTGGAACCAGTTTTTATGAGATCTATTGGAAATTCAAGAAAAGATGCGGGGAATATTTCGGGTATATTTGTGGCGACAATTTCTCAAGGTCAAACAATAGAATTAGTCGTTAAATCTGATGGTAGTAACAACGACTTTACACCAATATATTCTCAGCTTTCTGTTTGCCCCGCAGCAATGATGTCTGTAAATAGTTTTGCAGGAATGCATATATCCAACGATGCTACATATAATAATATTGGGACAACGATAACTAAAATTACAAATTTTATAGCAGTTCCTGAGATGAATGGCTGGACTTCTAGTGGAGGTGAGCTGACTGCGGGAACGGGTGCAGGTGGCTTGTATTATCTTTCATATAGTGTCAGCTTTACAGGTGACGGAAATGAAAGCAGTCCGATTGAATATATTTTTGATGTGTTAAAAAATGATAATGAGGGTGTTAGTCATATTTTAGCAAATCGCTCAAGCAGCTCATTGGATATTGGTAATATATCTGGAGGCGGTTTGATAAATATTAGTGATGGAGATGTAATTGCTTTGGGAGTTAAAGCAAATCTAAATAATAATTCATTAATAATTCGTAAAGCTAACATATCTATGTTTAGACTTGGAGACACAACTCCGAATAGTATAGGGGGTATGACTATTACATCAGATCAAACTATAACAATTCCCGCACAAAATTCTTGGGTAACTGTAGGTAATTATGGTTTGGAAGCTGCAAATAACTGGTCTTTGGGTTCAAATGTTTTTACACCGACATCTGCTGACGCAGTTGGATATTATTATCTAGAATATACAACATCACTTACAACAACCAACAGTGGGGGTGATGATATAGAATTAGCTGTTTTTATTGATGGAGTACAAAGTTCTGAGCTTACAACTTCCCGAAGATTATCAAGTTCATCTGATGTTGGTGCTGATTGTGGAGTAGGCTTGCTAAGCATTGAGGATCAAAGTCAATCCATAGAAATTAAAATTCGTAATACAACGAGTGGAAGTAATTTAACGATTAAAAAATCAATGCTGGGATTTTCACAAATTCAATTAGGTTTGTCAGAGTTTGCTACAGCTATTAGTCTTGATAAATTTACAGCAAACATGAAACAAAGATATGTGGAATTAACTTGGAGTACAAAATCAGAGAGTAACAATGCCGCATTTTTGATTTATAGAAATGGAAAACTTATCACATCGATCGAAGGAGCCGGTAATAGCAGTGAAACAAAAGATTATTATTATTTTGACAAAACCGTTATTCCGGGGAATACATATACATATGTTTTAGCTGACCTGGATTATGCCAATTATGAAACAAAACATCTATCAAAAAGTCAGACAATCACAGTGGACGATAATGTTGTTGAAACGGATTTTCATATTGATTCCGTCTATCCAAATCCTTTTAATCCAATAACTACATGTAGCATTCATGTACATAATAGTACTCATGTTAATGTCAGTATTTACGATTCCAAAGCAAACTTGGTTAAGGTCATAAACGATGCTCCCCTAAGTGCGGGAACTCATAATTTAATTTGGAATGCAGCTGATAATCCATCCGGCATATATTTTATAGTCGTTAGCACGGATAACGCTTATCAGAATCAAAAACTTGTTTTAATAAAATAAAACCGGCGAATAATAGAAACAGCCTTCATGAGATATGAGGGCTGTTTTATTATTTAAGGCTAATTTAAATATTAAGGCTATTGATATCGTATAGATTACAAGATATTGGCAAACCATAAACCCCAATCATCTTGTATAGGTTATAATTTTGTCTAAAGATATCCTATTAATCTTGTAATCCTGTTAGAAGAATTTTATCAGGATCAGCCTTTTAATCTCAAAAACGCAAGATCTCCCGGGTCATCCGGTAGCCTGATCCAAACATTTCGGGCACCGCCATGAGCGGCTTCGAGTTTACTACCATGTTTATCCATAATGGCATCAAGAGTAAAAATCGTATCTTTATCGGGAGTGATCAAGGTGATCTCCTGACCGGGTAAGAAGCGATTTTTGACTTCGATCTCGGCGATGTTCGATTGAGGGTTGTAATCTTTGATCACACCGCAGACCGATTCACCCAACCCTGCCGAATAACCGTCTTCGCGATTTTCACCCAGCTGGCGAGGATTTCGCACATAGAACCCCGAGGTATAAGTACGATTGCTCAAACGCATCAGGTCACGCAGGTTTTCGGGATCGAATGCTTTGCCGGCCAAATGATCATCCAATGCCCGTTTGTATGAGCGGGATGTGATGGCGGCATAATAAGCCGATTTGGTGCGACCTTCGATCTTTAGACTGCAAACTCCGGCACTAATGATCTGTGGGATCAATTCGATGGCACAGAGATCTTTAGAGTTCATGAGATAGGTGCCATGCTCATCTTCGGTAATGGGGAATTTATCATTGGGACGATGATTCTCTTTGACATAAAATCCCTCGGATGGTGGAGTGGTGTATTCATAAGTCTCGTGCTTGTTTTCCTGCTCAAGAATGGAACCGTTCTCGAAACCCATTTTGTATTCCCAGCGACAGGAATTCGTGCAGGTACCTTGATTGGCGTCACGGTTATGGAGATAGTTTGATATTAGGCAACGACCGGAATAAGAAATACAGATGGCACCGTGAACAAAGGTTTCCAGCTCAATGCCGGGGACGCGATTGTGCATTTCGGCGATCTCGTCAAGACGAAGTTCACGACTCAGAATCGCACGACGCACACCAAGATCATGCCAGAATTCTACCGAAGCCCAGTTAACCGTGTTGGACTGTGTCGATAAGTGAATAGGCATATCGGGATAGCGCTTTCTTGCAATAGAGATCATTCCGGGGTCTGCCATGATCAGGGCATCGGGCCCCATGGGAACGACCAAGTCCAGTTCTTTAAGAAAAGCATCCACTTTAAGATTGTGTGGATAAATATTTAATGTCAGGTAGATCTTTTTGCCGATCGAATGTGCATAATCGATGGCGATCTGTAAATTTTCGGGAGTAAAACCGGCTTCACGCGTTCTGAGTGAAAACTTTGGTATACCGGCATATACCGCATCGGCGCCAAAGGCATAGGCGGTCTTGAGTTTGAACATATCTCCCGCGGGAGCGAGTATTTCTGGTGTTTGTTTCATGATTATAATTTACTTGATTGTAAGATAATCGCAAGATAAATCAGTGATGATCGAATGTTGCCAGTGGTATTTATCTTGTGAGATTTGTCGCTGAGGCCAGTGATGGATCTGAGACCTCTGTTGAAATAGCCTCACACAAAGGCACTAACATTTTAAGATACAAAGAAGCCCCAGAGTGTACCTGGGATTAAAATCCTAAGCAAAGAATTTGTTTTGCAAGCTCTGGTTTTTGGGGTTACGATGCGCAGACCGGAGACAGATTAGTTTAATATCATAGTAGAGACGCAATGCTTGCGTCTCTATTTTTAAATTAAATCCTAGTTTTCTGAGACGCAAACATTGCGTCTCTACACCGATATGTTTTTTACACTCTTCCACACATATCAATTTTCAACTTATCATTTGTCATCCTTCTTCTTACATCTTACCAGTTTAGCTGGCAGGCGACTTACGAGCGTATATTCGCTTGACATTCGAGCGTTTATCATCTATTTTTACAAGCTGTATTGTAATTAATAGGTGAACTATGGAAATACGTGCCGAAGAGATAAAAAGTAATCCCAATCACCCAAAGCATGTTGCGATCATTTTAGATGGTAACGGTCGTTGGGCAAAGAAACGCGGATTACCCAGAATGATGGGGCATAATGAAGGTGTAAAGACGGTTAAAGAGATCGTAACCGCTTCGGCCGAGGCCGGTGTGGAATACCTGACTATCTATGCTTTTTCTAAACAGAACTGGGGACGCCCCGGGGAAGAAGTTTCGGCCTTGATGAAGCTCTTATTAATTACGGCACAGAAAGAAATTCAGGAATTACATCGGAACAATGTCCGCCTTCTTGTCATAGGAGACAAGAACGATCTTCCTAATGACGTACGAATCGTTCTTGAAGAGGGTGAGAAGTTGACAAAAGATAATAAATTGTTAACTTTGATCGTTGCTTTGAGCTATGGAAGTCGTAATGAGATCCTTCGTGCTACCCGCACTCTTGCAGAAGAAGTGAAACGAGGTGATTTGGATCTCAATGACATCGACGAAACGCTGTTTTCATCTAAGTTGGATACGGCAGACGTTCCCGACCCTGACCTTTTGATCAGAACCAGTGGTGAATATCGGATCAGCAACTATTTGTTATGGCAAATGGCTTACGCTGAATTCTTTTTTGCCGAAGAATTGTGGCCTGATTTTCATCGACAGGAATATTATCGGGCACTTATGTCCTACATGAACAGAGAACGACGTTTCGGAAAAACCAGCGAACAGGTAAGCACATAAACATGAAAAAAATCACGCTTTCTTTTTTACTCATTTTTACACTTGGTATATCCATTCTTTTTGCGCAACAACAGAATTTGCGTATTGCGTCGGTATCAATAGATGGAAATGAAACGGCATCAGATAGGATTATTAAACTTTCAATGGGCCTTGTTGAAGGTTCAGAAGTAAATAATACCGACATCCAAAATGGCATTAAAAAATTATATAATCTACGACTGTTTTCGGATATCAAAGTTTTGGCTTCGGAAGAAAGCGACGCCGGTGTTCATGTTGTGATTAAGGTCGAAGAATATCCTCGTATAGATGACATTATCTTTGAGGGGAATCAAAAATTTAAAGATGAAAAATTGCGCGAAGAGATCAATTTGATTCGCGGTCAGGTGTTTACACCTCATTTGGTAAATAAAGCAAAGTTAAGTATTGAAAAGAAATATAAAGACGCAGGTTTTTATAATGTATTTATTGATATAACCGCGGAACCTTCAGAAAAAAAAGAGGGTCGTATTGATCTTTCTTTTATTATTGATGAGGGACGACGAGTATTTATTGATGAGATCGTTTTTAATACGAAAAAAGATTTATTCAAACCCTGGCGCCTGCGTTGGCAAATGAAAGATACCAAACAGCGTGATTGGTATACTTTCTTCCGACCTGCAAAATATGATCATGATAAATTTGTTGATGATAAAAACAATGTGATTCAATTTTATCGAGATAACGGGTACCGTGATGCACGAATTTTAAGTGAAGAATTAAAGCTTGATTCTTTAGGCAAGAAAATGACCCTGATAGTTAATGTGGACGAAGGACCGCAATATGTATATCGTAATATAAAGATAGAAGGTCCCCAATCTTATCCGATTGATTTTTTCCGTTATAATCTAGAATTGGCGGGTGTAAAAAAGGGTGAACCTTTTAAAGAAAAATATTTTGAAATGGCCGTGGATGGAAAGATCCGTTCCCTGTATATGGATACAGGTTATTTATATGCACAGGTAACCCCCGAAGTGACACCGGTGGGAGAAGATTCACTGGATGTCGTAATTAAGGTGAATGAAAATTATAAAGTCCATGTACGCCGGATCAAGTTTACTGGAAATACAAGAACTCGCGAATATGTTATGCGTCGAGAATTAAAAATTATGCCGGGTGATGTGTTCAACCGTGAAAAACTTATGCGTTCGCAACGCGAAATTTTTATGTTGAACTATTTTGCCGATGTAGTTCCCGATGTTATCCCCGTTGATGATGAGACTATTGATCTCGAGGTATCTGTTGAAGAAAAATCATCCGATAGAGCAAATGCATCGATCGGTTATAGTGAATATGACGGTTTAACCGGGTCGGTTGGAGTTGATATCAATAACCTGGGTGGACGAGGACAGCGTTTGTCGGTTTCTTATCAAAAAAGTCGCGGGACTGATTATGTCAGTCTCGGATTTACCGAACCTTGGTTAATGGGTCGTCCTAATACTGTTGGTGTAAACCTTTATTATTCAAAACGTGAAATGGTAGAGGACAGTTACTATTACAATTATGAGTATTATGATCGTGAAACAATTGGTGTCACCAGTTCATTCGGTCGCCGCTTCCGTTGGCCGGATTCATATTTTAGTGGCTCTTGGGGACTGACTTTTGCTTACAAACATTTTTATAATATCAATGACGAAGCATATTTCTTGCGATATAATCCCTCAGGTATTAAAGAATTAATGGCTAATAGTTTTACACAAGTCATAAGTCGCGATAGTCGTGATAAACCTGAGTTTCCAACCAAAGGATCAAAGCTGATTTGGAAAACAAAATTATCAGGTGGTATTCTTGGTGGAAAAGAAGAATATGTAAAAACACGGGTGACGTTTGATACCTATACTCCCATTGTTGATAAATTGGTATTTTATCAAACATTAGATATGGGTGTAGTATTGCCTTACGGTAAATATGGTGTTGTGCCTTATGAAGAGCTTTTTCATCTTGGCGGTGCGAATGCAATGAGTTATATTACTCCCTTGCGTGGATATACCGATGGAAGTATTGCTCCTCCAAATTCTTCATTTCAATCCGGTAATGCGCTGTTGAAATATTCTTGTGAATTGCGATTCCTCATTTCACCGAATCCAACCTTGTATTTATTGGCTTTCGCCGAAGCGGGAAGAATTTGGGATGATTTGGGAGATATTAAGATACCTGAAATGGCACGTTCCGCCGGTGTTGGTGCACGTGTTTACATGCCGATGATGGGTATGCTGGGTGTTGATTTTGGTTATGGCTTTGATGAACTTTACTATTATAACAGTTCGGGAAAACAGGTTTATAAATCACCGGGTTGGGAAACACACTTTGTTTTCGGAATGCCCTTTTAATTAATAAGGAGATAAGTTGTGAAAAACTGGACGAAACTACTGGTTTTACTAACAATTACATTAGCCGTTGTGTTTGCTGCCGATGGCATGAAGATCGGTTATATTTACTCAGAACAGATCATGAGTGAATATCAAGAAGCTATTGATGCAATGAAAAAGCTCGAAGCTGAGGCGGTAGAATTACAAAAAGTACATGAAGAAATGAAACAAGAATACCAAAAGCTCATTGAAGATTACGAAAAGAGAAAAATGGTGAGTTCAGAGGCGTGGAAGAAACAAAAACAAAAAGATATTATTAATAAAGAACAACAGTTACAACAATATCAGATGGAAAATTTTGGTCAAAATGGTGAGATTTATAAAAAAGAAGAAGCCTATCTAGCTCCCGTTTTGGATAAGATTAATGAAACCTTAAAGCGAATTGGTGATGAACAGGGTTATAGTTATATCATCGATGCTTCTAAAGGTACCATTGTTTTTGCCGATGAAGAATTAGATATAACTAAACTTGTGTTGGAAGAACTGAAAAAATCCAACTAGAGCTTTATGATGAATAACCGGCATAAATGATATGATAGCATTTGCGCCGGTTTTTTTATTTGTGCTAAATATGAAGAAAATCCTTTTAATAATTATATGTATAATGCTCTCAATACCGCTGCTTTTCGCAGATGATAGTGAAAATGCCAATAAAATTATAAAGGGTTTTATTTATAAATATCCTGCCATTCCTCATCTATACAATAGTATTCATCCTTCGCTTAGTCTTGGGAAAGGTCGCGATTTGCTTCCTATGTTTGCAGGGAATATTACTCTCGGTGGTCCATATTTTTTGGAAGTTTGTGTTGGAGCGGGAGAAAGCAGTGAGGTAAGTGCTGCGTTAACCCAATATTCTTTTGGCTTGGGTATTTATGAAGCACTAAAGAATAGGGAAGACCATTATTATTCACTTTCACTTTCTTTAAGGAATGTGCAAAGCGCATTCCTGCGTACATCCTCTTTGGTAATGGAAGCACTTGTTGAACAAAAAGTTAACAATATTTATGTTGGAGTTGGACTTGATCTCATTTCACAAGACTATACAATACTGGAAGGTTCACGATTTTCCGCCGGAAGTGATCGTATTTATCATGTAGGACTTATTGCTTATGCAAGAGCCGGAATATTGGGTTTGCGCATTTCGGGGGTACCCGAAGAATTTAACATTAATTTTTCTGTGGCTTTAAATATGGAGAAGACACAATGAAGTCCATCGCATTGCTTGGCTCTACCGGTTCGATTGGGAAGAATTCTCTTCAGGTGATATCTGAACATCCGGAAGAATTTTCTTTAAGTTTAATTACCGCAAATACTCAAGTTGATCTTCTAATTGAACAGGCTATTCGATACAAACCCAAAGCCGTTTGTATTGTGGACTCTCAGTATTATTCTCATCTCAAGAATGCTTTAAGATCTCTGGATATTGATTGTTATGCAGGAGAGGAAGCCTTATTGGATCTGGTTAGAGAAGGTGAATACGATGTGCTTTTAAATGCTATTGTAGGTGCTGCCGGATTAAGGTCAACAATAGAAGCTGTAAAGCTTGGCAAGGATGTTGCTTTGAGCAATAAAGAAAGTCTTGTCATGGCGGGTGAGCTGATTACATCTATTTGTAACAAGAGCGGAGCAAAATTATTTCCGGTAGATAGTGAACATTCCGCAATGTGGCAATGTTTGGCGGGCGAAAATGATAAAGATGTTGAAAAATTAATCTTAACGGGATCTGGCGGTCCATTTTTAAATCGCGATATAAGCAGTTTTAAGGATATTACGGTAGACGAAGCCTTAAAACATCCTAATTGGTCAATGGGAAAAAAGATCACGATTGATTCTGCCACCATGTTCAATAAAGGTTTGGAGCTGATAGAAGCGGTTCATCTTTTTCAATTAGATGAATCAAAAATCGATATTTTAATACATCCCGGTTCAATTGTTCATTCCTTAGTCCAGTTTGTCGATGGTTCTGTAAAAGCTCAGTTGGGTGTGCCTGACATGAAAGTACCCATAATGTATGCTTTGGCATATCCTCGTCATTTAGAAAGTAATTGGCCAAGATTGGATCTTGCGGAACTTGGGACCTTGCAATTCCTGAAACCTGATTATGAAAAATTTCCTTCTTTAAGTATGGCAAGAAACGCCCTGCGTCAAGGCGGTACTTATCCGGCTGTATTGAATATGACAAACGAAAAAGCGGTCGCAGATTTTATTGCAGGAAAGATATCCTTCACCGGAATATTCGATAGGGTAGAAAAAGCTCTTGAAGAACATAGAAGCTTGGATCCATTAAATGTGGATGATCTGCTGTCATTGATGGTTTAATATATTAATTAATTTTTGTGAGATCTATGGGAGACAGGTATGCCTGTTCCATATGTTATTAGATGATAATTATTAAACAAAACTCTCATATTGATGAGATACTTCGAAGAAAAATACAGCCTGACGACATAAATCATTGCTTATAGGTGGTGAAAAGACATTTTTAAGCTTTAGTTAATTTTCTCTTAAAAATCATTTTAATTTTTATCAGTTTACTTTATATTAAAATCGAATAAAACTAATAGGGATAATATGAATGAGTTAATTGCAGTCGTCGATGACGAAAAAAGTATTTTAGAGTTAACGAGCATACATTTGAAAAAATCAGGATTTAAGGTTGCTACGTTTCTAAACGGCGCCGATTATCTCGATTTTATTAGAACGACCACACCGGATTTAACCATTTTAGATCTTACTTTACCGGATGCGGATGGAATGGAAATATGTAAAGTATTAAGGCGAGAAGAAAAATTTGATAATATGTCAATTATTATTCTTTCCGGTCGTGTTGAAGAAACAGATACTGTTTTGGGCTTAGAACTTGGCGCTGACGATTATGTTAAAAAGCCGTTTTCTCCTAAAGAACTGGCTGCCCGAGTAAAAACAGTACTTCGTAGAAAAGCATCAACCGTTACACCAAAGCAGTCTGAGAACAAGATTAACATTAATAATAAAGTTATCATTGATGTGGATAGATACGAAGTATATGTTGATGGGAAGTTGGCAAATCTTACTCCGACCGAATATCGCATTTTAAAAATGTTAGCTGAAAAGAACGGTAATGTTCTTAAACGTGAAGAAATTCTTTATAACCTCTGGGGTAACGAAAAGATCGTTGTAGATCATACGGTAGATGTTCATATCAAACATTTACGTGAAAAATTGGGCCCCTATGCGGACATGGTAAAGAACGTTCGTGGAGTGGGTTATAAGTTGGGAATGTAAGTACAAGAAAATCATAGATTAAGGCCGGGTTTACCCGGTCTTTTTTGTTTAATAATAAAAATTAATGAAATTGTAAACACAATAAAAACAACTGCTTAAGTTTATCTGTGTTAGGGAAATAAAAAATCATTAAATAAACTATTGCATTTTAAGAAATTTGGACTAAATTCTGTCAGTTTAAATATGGATTGGGTCAAGAAAAAGTGAAAACAGTGCAAGGCAGTGCTATGTCTAAAAAGCTAAAACAAGTGGGCAATCGAAAGCAATTCAATGGGCGATCGTCGAAAGCATCGTCGTTGATCTCGTTGTCGATTTCGACTCTATTTTGATTTATATATTTGCCGTCATGTGTTGACGGCTTTTTTATATGTGTTAAGAAAAACTGAAAACAAGGAGAGCAATAAAAATGTGGCAGAAAGTTAAAACAGTCGTGGGGAAACTTGATCGAGGATCGTTGTTAGGATCGGCCAAGATCAAATCGCTGTTTATTTTATTTGTCGTTATGTGTTTAACGACTTTTTTGTACGCGAACGAAAATATGGGCAAGCTTGGTGGTACGGTTGTCGATGCTAAAACCGGTGAAGCTCTCATCGGTGCAAATGTTATTCTTAAAGGTACCTCCTATGGAGCGGCGACCGATCTGGATGGAAACTACTATATATCCGGTGTCCCGATTGGTGTTTATAATTTGGTTGTATCATATGTTGGTTATGAATCACAAGAGATTACCAGTGTATCAGTGGTTGCCAGTAATCAAAACAAAGTGAATATCACTTTGGTATCATCGGTAATGAATTTAAATGAAGTGGTTGTCAGGGCACAGGTTAAAGGGAATTCGGATATTTATATTCTCGCAGAGCAGAAGAAATCAGATAAGATCCAGGATGGTGTATCAGCCGATCAGATGTCTCGTGCCGGTGACGGTAACGCTGCTGATGCTGTAAAACGGATCACAGGTGTTTCGGTCCAAGATGGTAAATATGTTTCAGTTCGTGGTTTAAGTGACCGTTATGTATCTACCGCTATGAACGGTGTTCCTGTTCCTTCACCTGAACCTGAAAAAAAATCAGTTCCGCTAGATCTTTTTACAACAGGCATTCTTGAAAGTATTACAGCTTATAAAACTTATACTCCCGACCTTCCCGGTGTTTTTGCAGGTGGCGCCTTAAATATTAAAACAAAAGCTTATCCCGATGAACGTATTATGAATGTGAAATTCGGTCTCAACGGAAAATCAACTTTTTTTGGTGCAAACTATATGTTGGGATCTACCGGTTCACTTGATCTCTTAGGTTTCGATGATGGAACACGTGATTTAGCCGATAATATACCGGAAGACAGAATGTTAAGCTTATTGGTTCCTCCTACAGGTGTATCATTTGATGACTGGAAAGTTCAACTTGGCGAAATGGGTAAGGGATTTAATACCGGATTTACTATTCAAAATGCTCGTATTGGGCAGCCTCTTTCATTGGGCTTGAATTACGGTAATCGCTACGTTGTTAATGAGGATCTTGAATATGGGTTTTACACCAATGTATCTTTTGGAAACAGCTATTCTTATAAAGAAGAATTATACAGACGCTATTCTGTATCGGATGCAGGTATTGAAGCGCGCACCGACCTTGTAAATGATAAAAGCAAATATGCAACCAACTTGAGTGTTTCGGGTTCAACCGGTTTGAAATATCGTGGACAGCATAAACTAAAACTCTACGGTATCTATACTCATAATTCGGAACAATCTTTAACTTTTGGCCGAGGTGATACTCCTAATTTAGATGAAGATGGTGTGTTTATCAGAGAATACTTTGTAGAAAAAAGCATCTTGAACTTTACCCTTACCGGTGAGCATGCATTGAACTCATATTATGAATCTCGCCTGGAATGGGCTGCCAATGTTGGATCATCATTTTTGAGTGAGCCTGATGTGAAGAGTCACAATTATCAGTATAATGAAACCAGTGATTCATATGAGATCGCTAGATCTTCGGCAAAAGCCGGTCAGCGTTATTATACCGATGGTTATGATCGCAATGCGAACATTGATGTAAACTATAAACTAAATATTGATGACTACTTTGCAGATCTGAATAAGTTTAAGGTCGGGTCCCGTCTTCAGTTTAAAGATCGAAATTTTGGTAAGCGCGATTTTTTTCATGAATATTCCGATGGTGCATGGCCGGCAAGTATAGTTCGAGTAAATGGCGATGACTGGGGAGCGGTTTTTAATGATGAAAATTATGTGACCGATCCTGACGAAGAAGGTCTTATTCTTCAGGAAGCTACTGATATGGGCTCGCGTAATGCTTATCAGGCAACTGAAGCGATCGCAGCCGGTTATTTAATGGCTGACATCCCTTTGGGTTTTGGACGTTCTTACTTTATGAATCAGTTCCGTTTCATTGGCGGTCTTCGTTATGAATATTACTTTTTATATCTTGTGCCTCATAATCCCGTAACACACGATTATTATTATACACCTTTGATCAATAATGGCTTGGATCCGGTTGTTGCCAATATTTCAGAGCATGAGATCCTGCCTTCATTGAACTTACAGTATTCTACATCGAATGATATGAAGCTAAGAATGTCATTTTCAAAAACAGCGGCTCGTCCCGAGTTTCGCGAAGTGGCTCCCTTTGAGTTTCAGCAGTTTTATGGTGGGTCTGCCATTGTCGGTTATCCATTTTTAAAAACAACAGATATTTATAATTACGATTTTCGCTACGAATGGCATTACGGTGCCGGTGAACTTTTTGCTATTGGCGTGTTTTATAAAAACTTTATAAACCCTATCGAAGTTTCACAGATTGAAACGGCGGATGAATCCTACTTGACATATCAGAATGCTTTATGGGCAAATACAGAAGGTGTCGAAGTTGACTATCGACAGTCTTTACCTTTCATAGATCCTCATAAAGGTAAATTAATGCTGATGATGAACGGTACTTTTTCATTATCACAGGTTGAAGCCGATGATATGATCACATTATTTAATGGTGTAAAAATCGCAAATTCTTCAACAACACTTCAACGTCCTTTACAGGGACAATCGAATATTATGGCCAACGCAACACTTTCTTACTCTGATATCAAGGGTTGGAATGCGGCATTGGTTTACAATACATTCAGCAAACGCTTGTCTGCACTTGGTTCGGGATCTATACCTAACGAATACGAGCTTCCCTTCCATTCATTAAATTTCACGGTAAGTAAAAAAGTGAATAGTATGAAAATATCAGCTAAGGTCAACAACCTGTTGAATTCACCTGTCCGTTTTGGTATCTATGACGAAGACGGCACTTTCTATGCCTCAAGGGAATACACCCCCGGAATGGGCTACTCGGTTAGTATACAGTATGTATTTTAATAAACTTAACTCAAAGCTTAAGGAGAGCGAAATGAAAAAAACATACGCTGTAGTTCTAGTTGCATTGGCGGCACTACTTACATTAACAGGATGTTTCAATCCTGTCGGCCCGATTGATCCCATTGTTGTTCCGGGTTATTCAATGGCCCTTTCGGGCAACATCACTGAAGATCTTCATATTACTATGGAAGATACAGTGATTCTTGCCGGCCAAACGTTTGTTGATTCAGGCGTTACATTAACTATCGATGCCGGTGTTACAATTGACGCCCTTCCCGATGACGGTAAAGGTCTTGCACCTTGTCTGGTTATCAAAAAAGGTGCTACCATCATTGCTGATGGTACAGCAACGGCTCCTATCACTTTTACTTCATATCTTCCTGAAGACATGAAAGATCGCGGTTCATGGGGCGGTTTGATTATTCTTGGTAAAGCTCCTATCAACAAAGACGGTGGTTCTGCTTTCGTTGAAGGTATTGTTGGCGTTCCCTACGGTGGAACAGATGCTGATGATAACTCAGGTATTCTTCGTTACGTTCGCGTTTGGTATGGTGGTCGTTCAATCGGTCAGGATAATGAGATCAATGGTATTACATTGGCCGGTGTTGGTCGTGGTACTACAGTTGACCACTGTGAAGTTGCTTTCAACCTTGATGATGGTTTTGAAATGTTCGGTGGTACGGTAGATCTTAAATACTGTTCAGTCCTTTTTGTTGGTGATGATGCTTTTGATACGGATCTTGGCTACCAGGGTCGCGGTCAGTATCTTTTCGCTTTGATCGGTGAAGATGATGGTAATCGTGGATTTGAAATGGATAACGATGGTTCATCAATGGATAAACAACCTCGTTCACTTCCTAAATTTTCAAACGTAACGCTGATTGGTTCAGGCGACACTTCAGCTGTTGCTAAAAATGATCAGGTTATCCGTCTTCGTGAAGGAAGCGGCGGTGATTTTCGCAACTTGATAATTGTAGACGGCAAAGAATATGGCGTACGCGTAACGGACGATCCTACAAAGAATATCGTTGTTACTGCTGCTCCTGCTACAGGTACGGAAAACTACTTGTACTTCTCAGAGAACAACATCGTTTATAATTGTAAAACAGCCCAGTTCAAAGAAGACTACGGTTGGACAGCTCTTGACTTAGATGCCGGTGTTTATGCTGACGGTCGTGAAGATGCTGATTCGGCTTCAGTTAATGTTATTCCCACACCTTCAGGTGCTGCATTTCAGAATGTTGATGCAGTGATCGCTGATGACTTCTTTGAAGCGGCTACTTTTAAAGGTGCTTTTGGTTCAGTCAACTGGTTGGATGGTTGGTCATGGTTATCCGAAAACGATCGTTTGGTCGCTGAATAAATAATTAGACTGTCATAACAGTTTTTCTTGAAGAAGCGTTATTCCCACGGCGCTTCTTTTTTATTCTATCAAAAAAACAGCTTTGTCAAATATAATCTAGATAGTATATTCTTTTTTATATTTGGGAAAAATAATGTCAGTATATTTATTAATGGTCATAGTTCTTTTCTTTCTTGCGATTTCCGGATTGATCGTGGGTGTAACTAATGATGCAGTGAATTTCTTAAATTCTGCTCGAGGGGCAAAAGCTGCAAAAAATTGGATTATTATGATCATTGCCAGTCTTGGCATATTGATCGGAACCACTTTTTCAAGCGGTATGATGGAGGTGGCAAGAAAGGGTATTTTTCACCCCGAAGAATTTTGCTTTTCTGAAGTAATGATCATATATCTTGCTGTAATGTTAACGAATGTTATTTTGCTGGATGTATACAATACTCTGGCATTACCTACATCAACAACCGTATCTGTGGTATTTTCTTTGTTGGGTGCGGCTTTGGCGGTTTCTTTGGTAAAGATCGGTCGTTCTGCCGATACAGGCTTGTCTCATCTTACTCATTATATTAATTCCGATAAAGCGTTATTGATCATGGCGGGCATCCTGCTCTCGGTGGTAATTGCGTTTACTGTGGGGACCATTGTACAATTTCTTACTCGCTTGTTGTTTACATTTAAATATGAAAAAGGCTTAGCACGATACGGGGCCATTTGGGGTGGTTTTTGTATAGCGATCATTACATATTTTATTTTGGTCAAAGGAGCTAAGGGCTCTTCATTTATGACCGCAGACGTTAAGCAGTGGATCACAGATAATACGTTGTTGATTTTAGGACTTTCGTTTATTGGTTGGACAATTATTATTCAACTGTTTAAGTGGCTGTTTAAAGTAAATATTCCAAGAATGATTATTTTGATCGGTACCTTTTCTTTGGCATTTGCATTTGCCGGTAATGATTTGGTTAATTTTATTGGTGTGCCTCTCGCCGGTTATAAAGCATTTCAAGCATTTTCTGCAGTTCCCGGGGCTGACCCACACACCTTTTCAATGGGATTTATGTCCGGAGCCGTCAAAACAGAAACTTATCTGTTATTGATCGCAGGTGCTATTATGATCACGACGTTATGGGTTTCAAAAAAATCCCGCCATGTTAGTCAAACAGAGTTAAGTATTGCCAGACAAGGAATAGGTGAAGAACGTTTTGCTTCAACAGGAATCTCCCGGATTGTCGTACACTCTTTAGTTGTGATTAATGAATCTTTTAGGAAAATAACCCCCAATCGAATTCGAGAATTTGTTGGAAAACGATTTACCAGGCCCGAAGAGGTATCCGGAAGCGAAGCTCAATCTTTTGATATGATCCGCGCGTCAATGAATCTTACTGTGGCCAGTTGTTTGATCGCACTCGGGACTTCTTTGGAACTGCCATTATCTACAACCTATGTAACATTTATGGTTTCAATGGGTACGTCTTTGGCAGATAAGGCCTGGGGAAGAGAAAGTGCTGTATATCGTATGTCAGGCGTGTTTACTGTTGTTGGCGGTTGGTTTTTAACGGCAATTATTGCTTTAATTGTTTCAATGCTTTTTGCATTACTTGTTAACTGGGGTGGTATTGTAGCTGCCATATTGTTATTTGCTTTTGCTGTTTTTGTTTTGGTTAGAACTTTTTTGAGCCACAGAAAAAGTGAAAAAGAAAAAGAAGAAAAGATTCAAGAAGATGATGACAATGATATCTTTAAAAAATGCAATGCACATACGGTTAAAATATTAAAGATCATTCCCGACATTCTTGAAAAGAGTATAAAATCCTGTTATAAAGAAGATCGCAAACATATTAAGGAATTACACGAAAAGACAAAAGAATTATTATTAGATACAAAAAACAGAAAGAATTGTTTTACCCTTCAATTGCGTAATATAGAAGATGAATCTCTGGAATTTGGACACTTTTATCTTCAAATGTTACATTACATCCGTGAGTTTTCACACAGTTTGAATTATATTGTAGATGCCAGTTACGAGCATATTTACAACAATCATCGTGGGCTTAATAAAGAACAATATGAAGAGTTAGAGGTCCTGTGTGACAGTTTGGAAGATATTTTCAAAGATATTAGAAAAGCGGTTGAGCAACAAGATTTTGATAAAAAGACAAAGATCAAGCATCGCCAGGAGAAACTGCTGGACAAGATTAGTGATTTTCAAAGTAATCAGGTTAAGCGCATTAAACATGGAAAAACCAATACCCGTAATTCTATTTTATATATGACAGTTATCTTTGGCATTAGAGATCTATTGATCCATGTTGTGCGTCTATTGAAAGTTCAAAGTAAGTTTGTTCCGTCTCATACTTTACAAGATAAATACGATGATAAATCGATTGATGCTCAAATCAATCTTAACTTAGAATAATATTTCGCTTAAATTTAATTTAATTAACAGGTTAGCTTAAAGAAATATTTAAATAAAATTATTTGATATTTTTTATTGTTATCAACAATTTCCTTATTATATTCATTTAGTTTAATCATGGTTTTTACTATAAAAAGTAAAAGAAAATTTACCTAAATCACATTTGAAAGTACCATGGATCGAAGCTTAGAAAACATACAACAGAGTTGGGAGAAACAGAGCTCATCAACCACATCGTTATTGATGTTAAACTGTTGTAATTATTATTTGCCGTTACATGTTAACGGCATTTTTATTTGTGAAAGAAATACTGCTGTGTAGCTGAGACGAGCTTTATTATATTCAATAACATATAGGAGTGTACAAATAATGTCAATCTATCTCGTTATGGTGATCGTGTTGTTCTTTCTTGCCGCAACTGATCTAATTGTGGGTGTTACGAATGATGCTGTAAATTTCTTGAATTCCGCACGTGGAGCAAGGGCGGCGAAGAATTGGGTGATTATGTTGATTGCCTCAATCGGTGTATTTATTGGTGCGACCTTCTCTTCCGGAATGATGGAAGTTGCAAGAAAGGGAATTTTTCATCCTCAGGAATTCATGTTTTCGGAGATCATGATTATTTATTTAGCGGTAATGTTAACGGATGTTATTCTTTTAGACGCATATAATTCACTGGCTTTACCAACGTCAACCACAGTTTCAATCGTTTTTGAATTGTTGGGTTCCGCTGTGGCCATTTCCTTACTGAAGATTGGTCGCAATCCAATGGAAACACTTTCTGATTTACCAAAATACATTAACTCGGATAGAGCTTTATTGATCATATCGGGTATTTTGCTCTCGGTAATTATTGCATTTTCGGTTGGTGCTATTGTTCAATTTTTAACAAGATTGCTATTTACATTTAAATATCAAAAGAATCTTGATCGCTTTGGCGCTATTTGGGGTGGATTGTGTATTGCGATCATTACTTTTTTTATTTTGATCAAAGGTGCTAATGGTTCATCATTTATGACAGCCGATCTTAAGGCATGGATCAGTGCAAATACATGGTTGATCTTAGGCGCCTCATTTATAGGTTGGACGATCATTATTCAGTTGGCAAAATGGTTATTTAAAGTAAATGTACCAAGAATGGTAATTCTTTTCGGTACCTTTGCTTTAGCTTTTGCTTTTGCCGGAAACGATTTGGTGAACTTTATTGGTGTTCCTTTAGCCGGGTTTAAATCTTTTCAGCTGTTCCAAGCTTCCGGTGCTAGTGATCCTTCGACTTTCTCTATGGTAGCGTTATCGGGAAAAGTCCAGACCGAAACATATATGCTGTTGATCGCCGGAGCCATTATGGTTATTACCTTATGGACGTCCAAAAAATCCCGCCACGTTTCTAAAACAGAATTGAATATTGCCAGTAAAGATGCTACGGATGAACGTTTTGGTTCTACCGGTTTTTCTCGTTCAGTTGTTAGGATGGCTGTAAGTTTTAATCAAGGTATGCGCAAGATTTTTCCCTCAGCAATGCGCAATAAAGTTAACGAACGTTTTTCTCGTCCGGTTATGAATTCCGAAGCTGAAGCCCAATCTTTTGATATGATACGTGCTTCAATGAATCTAACCGTTGCATCGTCTTTGATCGCACTTGGCACCTCATTGGGATTGCCCTTGTCAACTACTTATGTGACTTTCATGGTTTCAATGGGCACCAGTTTGGCCGATAGAGCCTGGGGTCGTGAATCTGCGGTTTACCGTATTACCGGTGTGTTTACCGTGATCGGTGGTTGGTTCTTGACGGCGATCATTGCTTTTACTGTTTCTTTGATCTTTGCTACGCTTCTTGATCTAGGCGGTATTTTCTCGGTGTTGGGTTTGTCGGTATTGGCGATTTTCTTGATCGTGCGCACACTTCTGACTTTTAGAAAAAAAGAAGTTGCACGCGAAGAAGCACAGAATGAAGAAGAAGGTAATGACATTATGGAGATCTGTAATGCTTACACCAAGAAAATCCTAACGACTATTCCTCAGATTTATAGTGATATGATCGAGGCGCTTCATAAAGAAGATCGCAAGACATTGCGTGAGTTAAGAAAGCAAACGGCAGAGCTCTTGGAAAAAACCAAGAATCGCAAAAATCATTTTACGGTTCGTTTGCGTGATATTGAAGAAGATTCATTGCAGTATGGACATTTTTATTTACAGATGCTTCACTATATACGTGAATTCGCTCGTTCAATTGATGATATGGTTTCAGCTTGTTCGGTACATATTGAGAATACACACTGCGGTACGAACAATGCTCAGCAAGCTGAATTGATAAAGCTTTCAGAAGAAATTGAAACAATATATTCAGCGATATCTCGTATGGTAGAGGAACAGAATTTTAATGAAAAAGAGAACATTAAAGCTGAACATGAAGAGCTTCTGGATATTATTGTTGAATATCAGAAAAATGAAGTTCGACGTGTGAAAAATGAGCAATCACAGACAAGGAACTCGGTTCTTTTTATGTCGGTATTGTCCGGATCTAAAGATTTAACTGTTGATGTGATCCGTCTTTTGAAAGTTCAAAGTAAATTTACACCGGACCTATCGGACTAGGGTTTTCGATTATTCTTGTGTGCAATGGCAGTTATGCTTATAATTCGCCTTAAATGAATTGACATGTGAAACAAAATAGGAGGAAGCATGTTAGGAGTTCAAAACGCACTATTCTGGATCGTGCCCGCAACAGCGGTAATCGCATTGGTCTTTGCTTGGGTATTCTTCAAACAAATGATGAAAAATAGCGAAGGCACACCCAGAATGGCAGAAATTGCCGAGCACGTACGTAAAGGTGCTATGGCATATCTTAAACAACAGTACAAAGTTGTTATCATTGTCTTTATTGTTCTAACTATACTCTTTGCCTTAATGGCATATGTATGGAAGGTACAGAACCCTTGGGTTCCTTTTGCCTTCTTGACCGGTGGATTTTTCTCGGGTCTTGCAGGTTTTTTTGGCATGAAAACAGCTACTTACGCTTCAGCTCGAACAGCAAATGCTGCTCGCGAATCTTTGAACAAAGGTTTGCAGGTCGCTTTCCGCTCCGGTGCCGTTATGGGATTGGTTGTGGTTGGTTTGGCATTGCTTGATATCTCCATCTGGTACGTTGTGCTGAACGCATTTGTAGATCCCCATAATACTATGGATGCCGTACATAAAATGGCTATTATCACTACAACCATGCTGACTTTCGGTATGGGTGCTTCTACTCAGGCTCTTTTTGCTCGTGTTGGTGGCGGTATCTACACTAAAGCTGCTGACGTCGGCGCCGACCTTGTTGGTAAAGTTGAAGCCGGTATTCCCGAAGATGATCCTCGTAACCCTGCAACCATTGCTGATAACGTTGGTGACAACGTGGGTGATGTTGCCGGTATGGGTGCCGATCTTTATGAATCATACGCCGGTTCTATTCTTGCAACAGCCGCCTTGGGTGCTGCTGCATTCATGACTGATCCAGGTAAACAGGTTTCAGCCGTATTTGCTCCGATGATCATCGGTGCGGTTGGTACATTGCTTTCCATTATCGGTATCTTTGCTGTGCGTACAAAAGAAAACGCTTCGCAAAAATCACTTCTTGGTGCTTTGAGTCGCGGTACAAACCTTTCATCAGTTCTCATTATGGTTTTGTCTTTCTTCATTTTGAAGATCCTGAACATTGAAAACTATGTTGGTGTTTGGTTCTCTATTGTTATCGGTTTGATCACCGGTTGGGCAATTGGTAAAGAAACGGAATACTTTACATCAGAAGCATATAAACCTACTCAAAATATTGCAAAGCATGCAGAAACAGGTCCTGCCACTGTTATTATTAACGGTATTGGAACCGGTATGCTTTCAACCGCTTTTCCGGTATTGACTATCGTTGTCGGTACCATTCTTGCCTATCTTACCGCATCAGGGTGGGATTTCGCAAATATGAGTATGGGTCTTTACGGTATCGGTATTGCAGCTGTTGGTATGCTTTCAACACTTGGTATTACACTTGCAACCGATGCTTACGGTCCTATCGCCGACAATGCCGGCGGTAATGCCGAAATGTCAGGCTTGGGAGAAGAAGTTCGCAAAAGAACTGACGCTCTTGATTCACTTGGTAATACAACCGCAGCAACCGGTAAAGGTTTTGCTATCGGTTCGGCAGCGTTAACGGCTCTTGCATTGCTTGCTTCTTACATTGAAGAAATTAAGATCGGTTTGATCCGTATTGGTGAAACTACGCTAACTATCGGTTCAAGAGTTGTTGAAACTACAACAGCATCTCTTTCGGATTTCATGGCTTATTACGATGTGACTCTGATGAACCCCAAGGTTCTTATGGGCATGTTCATCGGTGCTATGATGGCTTTTATGTTCTGTGGTTTGACCATGAATGCTGTTGGTCGCGCAGCCGGTGCCATGGTTGATGAAGTTCGTCGTCAGTTCCGTGAAATTAAAGGAATTCTTACCGGTGAAACCGAACCCGATTACGCATCATGTGTTGAGATTTCAACGAAAGGCGCACAGAAAGAAATGCTTGTACCTTCATTACTTGCCATTGTTGCTCCGATCGTTGTTGGTTTGGTCTTTGGTGTTTCCGGAGTTATGGGTTTATTGACCGGTGGTTTGGCAGCCGGATTTTCATTGGCTATCTTTATGGCTAATGCCGGTGGTTCTTGGGACAATGCTAAAAAATACATTGAATCGGGTGCACACGGTGGAAAAGGTTCCGAAGCTCATAAAGCTGCAGTTACCGGTGATACCGTTGGTGATCCTTTTAAAGATACCTCAGGTCCAAGTTTGAACATTCTTATCAAACTCATGACTATGGTTGCTATCGTAATGGCAGGCTTGACCGCTTCTTGGTCGCTTCTGTAAATCGTGAGATGTAAAATGTAAGTCATGAGACGGACATTTGATATAATCAAACCCTCTTGGTGTTAAGCTGAGAGGGTTTTTTGTTTCTTGTCTCTTGCATTTATATAGGGCTTTAATTAATATCTCACATCAATAAATAACAGAGGTCCTATGCAAAACAACGACTATATTTCTCGTATTAATAAAGTTATGGATTTTATCGAAGCTAATTATGAAGAGGAATTGACACTCGAAAAATTGGCATCTGTAGCGTGTTTTTCCAAGTATCATTTTTCAAGAATATTTCATGCCATGACCGGCGAAAGCTTATTTCAATTTATCTCACGAGTTAGACTTGAGAAGTCAGCATCTTTATTGCTAGGGGATCCCAATAAGAGTATTACAGATGTCGCATTTCAATGCGGATTTAGTGATCTGTCGGTTTTTTCAAGAAACTTTAAGTCGTATTTTAATGTTTCTGCCGCCGAATACAGAAAAAATAAATATAGCAATAATCGTCAAACGCTTAGCAACGAGGGTCAAAAAAATGAGCGCGTTATTCCTTATTATTGTTCTGAAACGCAACAATTAAAATGGAGGAGTAGCATGAAGCTCAACAAAAGTATTGAAGTGAAAACCTTGCCAGATATGACCGTAGCCTATGTCCGCTATGTTGGACCCTATGCCGGAGATGGCGCCCTGTTTGAACGATTATTCGGACAGCTGTTTGGATGGGCCGGTCCAAAAGGTTTGGCAGGTGGACCGGATGTCAAAACCTTGATTATCTATCACGATAACCCGGAGATCACAGATGATGCTAAATTGAGAACATCAGTGTGTTTAACGGTTCCCGAAGGCACTAAAGTTGATGGCGAAATTGGAAAAATGAAGCTTGATGGTGGTTTGTATGCCATTGGTCGCTTTAAGGTAAAAACCGATGAGTTCGGAGAAGCCTGGGATTTAATGTGTGGTAAATGGCTGCCTGAGAGCGGCTATCTGCCGGATGATCGCCCCAGCTTTGAAATGTATCCCGAAGAAATGAAGGATGGAGTACATACGGTGGATATTTGTGTGCCGGTCAAAGCTAAATAATAATTAAAATTCAATATTGAATGCTTAATGGAATAAAGAGCCCTTGCTGTAAATGCGGGGCTCTTTTGGGTTGATCGAATAACGAACATTCGAGTGCTTGTTCTTTAGCAAATCATAAATCATTTTCATTCATTTGCTCACGTAAATTGATTGCTTTTTTGTTTCTGGGGATTTGTCTCTTGTCTCTTGTTTTCAAAGGCTATATTTATTACATTTTGGTGCTATTATCGAAACTAATTATGAAGGATTTTAAGATGGCTGAATCAAAACGACTAGTTGCATTAGATGTATTCAGAGGAGCCACTGTTGCCCTGATGATCCTTGTAAATAATCCCGGTTCATGGGGTGCTCAGTATCCTGCATTAAAACATGCAGCATGGCATGGCTGGACACCTACAGACTTTGTTTTTCCATTTTTCTTATTTATCGTTGGTGTTGCGATGGCTTTTGCTTTTCGTAAATATGATTATGAATTGAATAAGGATGCCAAAAAAAAGATCATTAAAAGAACACTGATCTTATATGGAATTGGAATATTTTTGGCCTTGTTAAGGCCGGTAAGCGGCGCGAATTTCGGTGAAGTTATTCATAATCTTTTTGCAAATTGGCGATTGGTTGGTGTGTTCCCCCGAATTGCCTTGTGTTATCTATTTGCTTCGTTGATCGTCCTGAAATTCAGTCATAAAACCGTTATTTGGATATCTGTCTCAATTTTAGTCGGCTATTGGGTATTGTTAGCCGCCACCGGTGGATATGGTATCGAAGATGTTTTGGTAAGAAAATTTGATCTTGCAATATTGGGTGATGGTCATATGTATCACGGGTATCGTGATTCACTGGGTAATCGTATTGCTTTTGATCCAGAAGGTCTATTAAGCACTCTTCCCGCAATTGTTACCACCATACTTGGTTATTTTACCGGTATGCTTATTTTAAAAACACCGGATAAAAAAGAATTGGTGAAAAAGATCCTTATTCGTGGAGCTGCTTTTCTTGCCTTAGGTTTGGTTTGGGGTCTGTTTTTTCCAATCAATAAACCTATCTGGTCTTCATCTTATGTTGTATTAATGGGTGGTTGGGCCATGATATTCTTAGGCCTGTCAATTCTAGTTATTGATGTGCTCGGATGGAAGGGTGCAACTGAGCCTTTTGTTGTATTTGGTTCAAATCCACTATTTATATTTGTATTATCAGCGCTTTATGCAAAAACGATCGCCTTTTTTAAATTTATTCCTATGGGTGATAAGCTTGTAGGTATTAAAACATGGGTGTTTTATAACTGGTTTATGCCAATGGCAAATTATTCCAAGATAGATGCTTCTTTGTTATTTGCTTTAACAACGATTACGATCTTTTGGGCAATTTCATTAGTCCTTTATAAGAAAAAAATATTTATCAAAATATAGGAGAAGATCATGAAAAAGAAACTAAATGTAATATTACTATGTATTTTAGCTGTCTCCATATTGATTGCAAAGCCGAAAGTCAAGCTGGGTATTGATGTGCTGGAAGATCGTGGATTTGATCTTTTAAAAGGGAAAAAAGTTGCCTTGATCACCAATCCCACGGGTGTAAGTCAGGATCTTCGTTCTACGGTTGATATCCTTTTTGAAGCACCTGAAGTTGAACTCGTTGCTCTTTTTGGTCCCGAACATGGTGTTCGTGGAAATTTCTTTGCCGGCGATAAAGTTGATGATGATATAGATCCACTCACAGGAGTTCCTGTTTATTCATTATATGGTAAACGTAAACGACCCACTCCAGAGTCACTCAAAGATGTAGATGTATTGATTTTTGATATTCAGGATATTGGCTGTCGTTCTTATACCTATATTAGTACAATGGGTCGTTGCATGGAAGCTGCGGCAGAAAACGATGTTGAGTTTATGGTCCTCGATCGTCCCAATCCTTTAACCGGAAATATTGTTGAAGGTGCTACGGTAAAAGATGGTTTCCATTCAGGTGTTTCGGCCTATAAAATTCCCTATGTTCATGGCTTGACTATCGGTGAATTGGCTCAAGTTTATAATGAAGAGGGTTTGCTTAGAAATGGTGATAAATGCAAGCTGACCGTAGTGCCTATGAA
The DNA here is from genome assembly GCA_963676395.1 of bacterium. Classification (GTDB taxonomy): domain Bacteria; phylum Fidelibacterota; class Fidelibacteria; order Fidelibacterales; family Fidelibacteraceae; genus M50B103. Next base: position 1,450,733 of record OY781066.1, read on the forward strand.
GGGTTGGAAACGTAAAATGGCATTTGATGATACCGGTCTTCAGTGGGTACCTTCATCACCTCATATTCCAGAAGGTAATACACCACCATATTATGTTTCTACAGGTGTTATTGGTGAATTCTATCAATTGAATATTGGTGTTGGCTATACGATTCCTTTTAAATGTTATGCGGCTGAATGGATAGATGGCAATGAGCTGGCTAAAGAAATGAATGCTCTTGGTTTAGAAGGAGTAACGTTCAGACCGATCGCTTATGACCCATTTTACGGTGCAGACAAAGGGAAGCATGTACAAGGTGTACAGATTCATATTACAGATTTTAAAAAAGTGGAACTCATGTACTTGCAATTCCGTTTCTTAGAAGTACACTATCGCTTGTATCCCGAACATGATCTGTTTGAAATGAGTAAGAATCGCTGGAGAATGTTCGACTTGGTTTGTGGAACTGATGAAATTAGAACTGAATTTATGAAAAACCACAAATTTGAAGATATTAAGCCCATATTTGAAAGGGATGTAAACGAATTTAAAGAAATGTCTAAGAAATATTATCTTTATAGATAGGAGTTAAAATGAAAAAAGTGTTGAGTGTATTATTGCTTTTTTGCCTGATGGCAGGAATGCTTTTTGCTACGGAAAACAGAGAGTTTCGTGCAACCTGGTCTAGGACTTGGGACCAATATTCAAGTTCATTGGGTGCTGAAGCTTTAAAGGCAAGAACAGATGCTATTCTTGATAAACATGTGGAAGCCGGTATGAATGCCGTGTTATGGCATGTGCGTCAGGGTGGAACGGTTTATTATCCTTCTGCTATTGAACCATGGGGTCCATATTTGGGGTACTCTGATCCAGGTTACGATCCTTTGGAATATGCTATTAAAGAAGCGCATAAGCGTGGGCTTGAGGTGCATGTATGGTTTAATACTTTTCATTGCTCAAGTACACATACCGGAGCCCCTGCGGAAGAACATCCCGAGTGGGTATGTCGGGATGGTGATGGCAATCCAATGGGATCATCCAAATCTTTATCTCCGGGCTTGAAAGACGTTAGAGATTATACCATCAATCTGGTAGTAGAGATTGTTAGTAATTATGATATTGATGGTATCCATTTTGATTATGTTCGTTGGAATGAGTATGATAATACCGAAGCTGGTATTATGTTTGCGAAACAGGCTGAAGAACTTGAACTCGGTGATGGTGAATATACACCTGAAATGCAATCGTATTTCGAAGATCGTGACAGAAAAGAACATGAAAATTCATTAAATAAATCAACGGTAAATACTGCAAGTAATAAGTATTTATTTGATATTGAACATCCTGAAAGCGGTGGAATTCCGGACAGTACGGATTTGTACCCCAATGCAACGCCTGGTGTTAAATTTGCTTCTTGGGGAGATTGGCGTCGAGGTGCTACAAGTGTATTTGTTAAAGCAGCCCATGATACTGTACAACAAATTAAGCCTTGGGTTAAAGTTTCTCCCGCCGCATTAGGTCGTTATAAAGAAGCCAGTTGGAATGGATATTACTCTGTATTCCAGGATGCAGCTAAGTGGTTTAATGAGGGGTGGATTGATCTATTGACACCTATGTGCTATCATTGGTATTCCGGAAGCACTATGAAGAGTCATTTGATAAGTGACTGGCAATCAAATTTATCAGGTGGTAGATCCGTTGGTCGCCCATTTTCTGTTGGACCGGGTTCATATCTTATGGAAAATAATTGGAGTGCTCATAAAAGTATTGTAGATGCATGCCGTACACTGGATTGGGTTAAAGGTTTTCAATTTTATTCCTACGGAGAGTGGAAATATTCAATTTTTCCGACAGAAAGTTCACATTCGGTTTTTGCATATTTATCAAAACATCCCGAGTATGCATTTTTGAATGCTACGGTACCTCCTACACCTTCTGTAGCCATTGTACCACAATCGGGCAATGACTCGTTATATACTTTAAATATCACGCCTGATCCCAGTATCTCAGATGATCAGTGGTTTGTGATCTATCGTTCAAATGATAGTAATATTGATGTTAATAGCGATGAAATCATTCAAATTGTATTTGCTGATTCTGCCTTTTCATTGCAAGAATACTTTAATGGTCTGCAGAAAAATGCAGGTCGTTATTATTATGGTGTAACACAGTGTTCACGTTATTGGGTCGAATCACCTGTATCAAATATTGTATCAACCGCTGACCTACCCAGCGATCTTCCTATTATTGTGGTAAATGATCCTGTGGATGGCGCTGTTAATGTTCCTAATAACAAAGTTGTTGAAATCAACTTTAATAAAAGTATGGATGCAGCATCTGTTGAAGCAAACTTAACGATTAGTCCTGAACCTGTAAATAAAGTAATATCCTGGGATAACCCCAGTTGGGTAAAAGACGATCATTTGGTTTTATATATTTCAGCATCATGGGCTTTTGATACAGAATATACCATTACCGTTGGTGGCAGCACTTTAGATCAGGCTGGCTTGAACTTGGATGCTAATGTTGACGGCACTGCCGGTGATGATTATACTTTTTCATTTACAATTTCAAGTGCAGATTCTGAACCACCTGTCATTTCCTTTGCGTACCCCGATGAAGGAGAGTCTATGGTTGATACAGACTTGCCTGTAACATTGATTTTCAATGAAAGATTAAATACATCTACATTGGCAGGTAAATTCCTATTTCAATATACCGATTTGGAAATTGAACCATCCTATACGGTATTTACCGGTAGCGATGATCTCACCTATATTAATGTGAAACCGGCTTCTTATTTTCCTGCATCTTCAAGTATTACATTGCAAATGTTAGCGGGAATTGCCGATACTGCCGGAAATGAAATGGGTGCAGAAAGTATTACATTCGAAACGGATAGTACTCACTACGTGAGAAGAAAATTGGTAGATTATTTTCTTTCCGAAAATGCTTGGTGGGGAGCAACTAACTCAGGTTCTACCAGTGGTTTAAATGGTAGCGGCTCAACGACGAATATTCAGAGTACAAATCGTGTTTCCGGTTTTGCTCCTGACTACAAAGCCTTGAAAATTGTATTGGACCCGGTTTCCGATACGTGGTTTGCTCGAATACATAATCCTGACTTGAAAAATAATTCTAATATTGATACATCCATGAACATGCAAGCTTATGTTTATGGTGACGGAAGTGGATATAAATTTAGATTTAGCTTAGCTGAACGATCAGGCGCTAATTTGTTTGAAGTGTCACCATGGTTTACGGTTGATTGGATTGGTTGGAAACTTGTTGAGTGGGATATCAGCGATACCAAGAACTTTGGTGATTGGGGTGGTATGACCGGTAAAACGCTTGATGGAACTTCTTATGGTTTAGAATCATTGCAGTTTGCTTCGGGTGATATTGATCCTCAGCACACTGTTACATGTTATGTTGATCAGATAAGGACAGTTGATAAACTTGAAGGTCCTTATCCCGAAAACCATCGTCCAACGATCGAGGCGATTGCTGATACGACAGTTAAACCGGCAACTTCCGTATATTATTATGCTGAATATAGTGATCCTGATCCTTCGGATGCTTTAACTCTATTCGTTATTCCCGATACTTCTGCTGTATCAATTAGACATTATAGCAGTCCGGCGAATAAGGTCAGATTAAAAGCGGCATCCGATTATACAGGTGCTTGTGATGTTCTGTTTGTTATCAAAGATAACGGTATCGGTGAATTGTCTGATACGGCAAAATTTACATTTAATGTTTCTATGAACCCTGCCGTAGTAGATGTACCGGAAAGCTTTAAACTGCATGCTAATTATCCCAATCCTTTTAATCCGGTGACTACCTTGCGTTTCGATCTGCCTAAAGCAGATAATGTAAAGGTTGAGATCTTTAATACTGTTGGACGACTTGTTTCAGTATTGACAGATCGTTATATGGAAGCCGGATCATGGGAAGTCAATTTTGATGCCTCATTCTTGAGCTCGGGTGTTTATTTATATAAGGTAACAGCCGGAACGGATGTAGCTGTTGATAAGATGACCTTGCTTAAGTAAAAGGAAAAAAATTAATAGTAAAAAAGTAGGGCGACTGTTTAGTCGCCCTTTTTTTATGGGGTACATTCATACGATCGCATTAATATATGTTCAATAGACTTTGTCTTATTTACTATGACTTCTTTTTCAAAAAAAACCCCATGTTTTTCCATCTTTGAATTGTTATATTATGCCATTGTAAAATAGGCTAATCATACTATTATTGTTCAATGGGAGATTTACATTGAAGCTATCTACATTTAAGAAAGGTCTTCACGCAGAAGACTACAAGTATTTCAGTCAAGATAAGGCGATTGAAACATTGCCTTTACCTGATGATGTTTACATTCCTTTACAACAGCATATCGGTGCGCCATGTGAGGTAATCGTTGCTAAAGGAGATAAAGTAAAAACCGGCCAGATTATTGCGAATACTGATGCCTTCGTCGCGGCACCGATCCATTCAACAGTAACAGGCGTGGTAAAGGATATTCAAAAATATTATCACCCTCTCGGCATGCGTGCGACCATGATCCACATTAAACGAGAAGCTGAAGATGAATGGGTAAAGTTAGATAAGATCGATGACTGGAAATGGGCGAAGAAAGAAGATGTCATCAAGGTGATCCGTCAGGCCGGTATTGTCGGTTTAGGCGGCGCCACTTTCCCAACTCATGTTAAACTTTCACCTCCAGATGATAAAACCATTGATTCTTTTATTTTGAATGGTGTTGAATGTGAGCCTTATCTGACTTCAGATGATCGTATGATGATCGAACAGACAGATAAGATACTTGAAGGTATGGCCATCATGATGCACATTCTTGATGTGAAAAGAGGGTACATCGGTATAGAAAACAATAAACCCGAAGCTATTGCGCAAATGAAAAAACGTGTGGTGGAATTGGGCTACCCTTTTAAAGTTGTTCCGTTGAAGGTTAAGTATCCTCAGGGTGCAGAAAAGATGTTGATTTATTCCGTGTTGAAACGCAATGTACCTGCCAATAAATTACCAATGGATGTTGGTGTTGTTGTAAATAATGTTGGTACGGCTTTGGCTGTTCAGCAGGCCATTATTGACCAAAAACCTTTGGTCGAACGCGTTGTTACTGTTACCGGTGATGGTGTGAATGAACCTAAGAACTTGATGGCTCGTATTGGTACACCTTTTGCAAATCTTTTTGAAGCCTGCAATGGTGTGAAAGATGAAGTACATAAAATATTTATGGGCGGCCCTATGATGGGTATGACCCAATATCATTTAGAATCACCAGTGGTAAAAGGCAGCTCGGGTATTGTTGCCGTAACAGGTGATCTGATAGAAGAAATTTCACAATTCCCTTGTATTCGCTGTGGAGCATGTGTTGATGTATGTCCTATGAGTTTGATGCCTCTTCGATTGTCTAAGTTTTCACAGGCAAGAGAAGTTGATAAGCTTGAAGACTTCGGTGCAATGAGCTGTATTGAATGCGGTTCTTGTTCCTTTATTTGTCCCGCGCATATTCCAATTGTTCAATGGATCAAAGTGGGTAAAGTCAGAGTCCGGGAAGCGGCAGCGAAAAAGGCAAAGGAGACAAAATGACAGATACAAAGAAAAGTCCCGAAGAAGTCAAAGCGACTCCTGTGGCTCCCGAAAAAGAAGTAAAAAAAGTAGAAGAAAAACCCCCTGTAAAACCAAAACCGGATCCTCGTCGCCGTTTGTTTAAATCAGATCGTATGACGATTGTAGCTCCGGCTCCTCATAATAAGGGTCGTCATTCGGTGCCTCGTATCATGTATACGGTCATCGCTGCGTTGATCCCTGCTGTTGTGATGGCACTGCTTTTCTTTGGCACACAAGCTATGGTAACCATTATGGTTGCAATATTTGCAGCTATTGTTGCTGAATATGCTTGCAATCGTATAATGAAAACCGGTTTGACCATTGATGATGGTTCAGCTATTTTGACAGGTTTATTGCTGGCATTGACTTTACCGCCGACGTTCCCGATTTGGGCGACTGCACTGGGTGCCGTTGTAGCTATTGTTTTTGGTAAACAGGTTTTTGGCGGTTTGGGTGGGAATATATTTAACCCTGCTTTATTGGGTCGTGCTTTTTTACAAGCTTCTTTTCCCGTTCAGATCACAACATGGACTGCCCCCCAGTTTGGTCAATTGGATGCCGTAACGGGAGCAACTCCCTTGGCCGCATTTTTCTCGGGTAACGGTGAAACACCTTTTGTTGATCTTCTTTTCGGTAATGTTGGTGGATGTATTGGCGAAACCTCGGCATTGGCTATTTTGATCCCTGGAATTGTACTATTATTTATGCGTTATGCAGATTGGCGCATTCCCGTTTCATATCTTGGTACGGTGTTTGTCTTTTCCGGAATTTTATTTTGGATAGACCCTGTTGCTTATCCTCATCCTGTATTTATGTTATTGTCCGGTGGTTTATTACTGGGTGCTTTCTTTATGGCAACCGATATGGTATCTTCACCGGTTACACCGAAAGGAACATGGATTTACGGTATCGGTATGGGTATTGTACTGGTACTTATCAGGGTCTGGGGTGGTTTACCCGAAGGTGTCATGTACTCCATTCTATTCATGAATGGTTTAGTACCGTTGTTGAATCGTTGGACGCGACCAAAATACTTTGGCGAGATTCAACAGGATACAAGGAAATAGGAGGGGAGTATGAATAGTACAGCAAAGATTATTATTGTTTTAACGATCATTACCATTATATCCGGTGCCGTTCTGGCTGTGTTGGATTCATTTACAGCACCCAGAATTGAAGCATATCAAAATAATCTCAAGAATGAGGCCGTCGCACAGGTATTGCCAAAAGGTGTGAAGGTAGAAGAGATCACGAAAGATGGTACAACTATTTACAAGGCTACAAAAAAGGATAAAGAAGTCGGTTATGCTTTTCAGGTTTCCGGTGGTGGATACCAGAGTGAGCTTGTGATTATGGTGGGAGTAACACCTGATTTTAAAAAGATCATTGGTACAAAGATGATTACTCAGGTGGAAACACCCGGATTGGGTACCAAGATCGAAGACGATCCTTCAAATAAAGACAATGCCGGGTGGTTTATGGCGCAGTTTGCCGGTGTAGCTTTAAGTCCGGAGATCACATATGTCAAGAATGCTAAACCTTCAAAAGCCAATGAGATCGAAGCTATTACCGGGGCGACAATTTCATCGGCCGCGGTTGTGGATATCCTGAATAACGGTATTAAAGAGGCGAAAGCCTTGCTAAATAAATAATTGATGTGTTGGAGTATGATTATGAATAAAAAACCCGCAATTCAAGAATTTTTAAAAGGGCTTTGGGATGAAAATCCGGTACTCGTACAGCTACTGGGTTTGTGTCCGACCCTTGCGGTGACCGCCACTGCGGAAAATGGGTTGGCCATGGGGCTTGCCGCGACCTTCGTTCTGGTATGTTCATCTTTTCTTGTCTCAATGTTTCGCAAAGTGATTCCCTCACAAGTTCGTATCGCAGCTTTTATTGTGATCATTGCAACTTTTGTGACCATTGCCGATAGATTTTTAGCCGCCTTTGTTCCAGACATCTCAAAAAGTCTCGGCCCCTTTATTCCCCTCATCATTGTAAACTGTATGATCCTCGGTCGCCAAGAAGCCTTTGCTTCCAAGAATGGCATTGGTCGTTCACTTTTAGATGCGCTGGGAATGGGACTTGGTTTTACGGCAACCTTGCTTGTGCTTTCTTCAATCCGTGAAATATTAGGAGCTGGCACATGGTTTGGTTTGACCCTCTTCCCAAGTGAATATGCATGGGGAGCTATGGCACTTGCGCCAGGTGCTTTTATTACTTTGGGTTGTTTGATCGCTGCCGCGAATTTGATCAATGAAAGGAGAAAAGCATGAATCTTTTAGTTATCTTTATTTCAGCCGCATTGATCAATAACTTTGTATTGCAGCAGTTTTTGGGTATTTGTCCTTTTGTTGGTGTGTCCAAGAAAGTTGATTCGTCTTTTTCAATGGGACTGGCTACAACCTTTGTGATGATCATTGCCGCTATGGTAACTTGGTTGATCTACCATCTTATCTTAGTACCTTTCAATTTACAGATCCTACAATATGTGGCTTTTATTCTTGTGATCGCATCACTGGTGCAGTTTGTGGAAATGTTCATTAAGAAAGTTTCTAAACCGCTTTATGATGCCTTGGGTATTTTCTTGCCTTTGATTACAACAAACTGTGCTATTCTTGGTTTGGCTTTAACGGCTGTTCTAAAAGAATACAGTTTTATGGAAACATTGGTTTATGGTATCGGTGCCGGTGTTGGTTTTACCATGGCACTGGTTATTATGGCCGGTATTCGTGAAGAATTGGAATTGGTAGATGTACCAAAATCATTTCAGGGTGCTGCCATAACCATGGTCATCGCCGGCTCACTCGCTCTTGCCTTTATGGGCTTTGCAGGAATAATCTAAGGAAGTAGTAGAAATGGATATACAATCAATATTAATAGCAGCCTTATCAATGGGTGGATTGGGCTTGATCTTTGCCGTGATTCTGGCTATTGCAAACATTAAATTGCATGTAGAAGAAGACCCTCGTGTAACTCAGATCATGGAAGTGATCCCCGGCGCCAATTGTGGTGGATGTGGTTATCCCGGTTGCTCGGCATTTGCGGATGCGGTAGTCAAAGGTAATGCGCCGGTGAACGGTTGCCCTGTGGGTGGCGATGAATTTGCTGAACAGGTTGCCAAGATTATGGGTGTTGAAGTTGCTAAAGGCGAAAAGGTGGTCGCTCAATGTCAGTGCCAGGGTGGCATGGCAGAGATCGCTTACCAGGGCGAGTATCAAGGTGCTCAGTCTTGTATTGCTGCAACTTTGGTATCCGGTGGAAAGAAATTATGTGAATTCGGTTGTCTTGGACTTGGTGATTGTGCCGCTATTTGTCCTTTTGATGCTATCACTATCTCAGAAAATCGTTTGCCGATTGTGGATAAAGAAAAATGTGTTGCTTGTGGTAAATGTGTAGATGTTTGTCCTCGTGACCTGATGGAAATGCATCCAATTTCACATCGCGTGAAAGTGCTGTGTAAAAATCATGATATTGGTCGCTACGCCATGAAGGTCTGCACTCGCTCATGTATCGCTTGCGGACTTTGTGTTAAAAAATGTCCTTTTGATGCCATTCATGTTATTGATGATTTGGCAACTATTGATTATGAAAAATGTAAGCAATGCGGACTTTGTGCAACGGTTTGCCCTCAAAATGCAATTGAACACGTAAAGAAACCACGAAAAGCAAAACCCAAACCTGCTCTCGAAGCAGATGAAACATAAAATATTGGAGGTGTAGAGATGTAAAATATTGCATTTCTACACTATTTATTTATGCCTACAAATGGAATAATATCAGAAAAACAAAACGGAAAGATCCATATAAAGATCGCTGATAATATGGACGCCTGTAAAGGCTGTGCCGCACATGCGCTGTGTGGTAAAAAAGATTGTGATGATGCACAGATCATTTTGAATGATAGAGATGATCTGCAACTGAATGATAAAGTCGTGGTTGAAGAAGCGGGTGGATTGTTGATTAAAACATCACTGATCGCTTATGGTATCCCTATGCTTTTTTTTGCAGCTGGTATTTTTCTTGGCTTACTGATCCCAGAGATAGCGATACCAAAAGAATTGGTTCAATTCTTTTGTGGAATTATAACGCTCATCATCGGTGGTTTTGTTGGGCGATGGATAGCAAATATTGTTTCCCGACAAGTCGATAAAAATATGATCGTGGAAAAAGTGGTAACTTGATTTGTCTAATTGACTAGGCGAGTAGGGAAACCAACTGATCTAAAGAATAAAGAATTAAAATTGCAGAGGCAGACTCTAGTGTCTGCTTTTTTATTTTTAAGCTAAAAATTATTCAACGAGTCGGTTCGCTTGTTATTCAACCGACTCGGTTCAAGTAATACCCAACCGAGTCGGTTGAAAAATCACGACAATCTAGGTCCCAAAACCAGCTCCGAATGACACGATAAAATCATTGAATAGGTTAAGGATGTTTGGTAAAACCTTGTATAATCTTGCGATAATTCGAATAATCATCGAAAATAGACGTAAATAATAATAATAAATCAAAATTCAATAAAATATGTTTGTTTTTTATAAATTCAGTTCCTATCTTAGCGCAGGTTTTTGAACAACAAAATGCAAAGGAAGAACTGATGAAGCACACAGACTCCGATATTATGAAAGTATTTGGCGTCAATGTATTTGGCGATGCAGTGATGCGCGCGCGTTTGCCTAGAAATGTTTATGAAGAGCTTAAAGAGGTGATGGCTGGCCATAAAAAGCTTGAACCAAATGTAGCTGAAATTGTTGCCAATGCTATGAAGGATTGGGCGATTGAAAAAGGTGCTACTCACTATACGCATTGGTTTCAACCACTTACAGGTATTACGGCTGAAAAACACGAGTCCTTTGTATCACCTATCGGTAATGGTTCTATTACTATGGAATTTTCCGGTAAGGAATTGATTCAGGGTGAGCCGGATGCATCTTCTTTTCCCTCGGGTGGTTTGCGTGCAACATTTGAAGCACGCGGCTATACTATTTGGGATGTAACCTCACCGGCTTTTATTAAAGATGATGAGAACGGTAAAACGCTCTATATTCCTACAGCATTTTCATCGTATACAGGTGAAGCCCTCGATAAAAAAACACCTCTTCTTCGATCAGCTGAAGCACTATCGAAACAAGTGATCCGCGTATTGAGATTGCTGGGTAATACAACGTCAGAATATGCGGTTCCCGAAGTGGGTCCTGAACAGGAATATTTTTTGGTTGATGAGGAATTATATAATAAACGCCTGGATCTTCAGATGACCGGTCGTACTCTTTTCGGTGCGCCTGCACCGAAGGGGCATGAGCTTGATGATCACTATTTTGGTTCGATCAAGGATAGGGTCTCTGAATTTATGAATGACCTTGATATGGAGTGTTGGAAACTTGGTGTAACTGCTAAGACCCGTCATAACGAAGTAGCTCCCAATCAGTACGAATTAGCGGTTGTCTATGGTGAATGTAATATGACCATTGATCAGAATCATCTGGTTATGGATATTATGAAGCGAGTTGCCCGTCGTCATGGTTTGGTTTGTCTTCTACACGAAAAACCTTTTGCGCGTGTAAATGGTTCAGGAAAACATAACAACTGGTCAGTTGCTACTAATGATGGCATTAACTGTTTACGTCCCGGTAAAACTGCCGATGAAAATAAGCGATTCCTGCTTTTTATAGCGGCAGTGTTAAAAGCGGTTGACGAATATTCGGATCTTTTACGTCTTGCCGCTTCAACTCCGGGTAACGATCACCGTCTAGGTGGAAATGAAGCGCCACCGGCGATCATTTCTGCTTATTTGGGTCACACTCTGACTCGCTTATTAGATGGTTTGGAAGCAGGTGAAGTGCTGGAAATTACAGAAAAAGAAATTTTTAAATCAAGTGTTTCGGCTTTACCTGATATTACAAAAGATGATACCGATCGTAACAGAACATCACCGTTTGCCTTTACGGCGAATAAGTTTGAATTCCGTATGACATCTTCTAAGGGGTCGTTGGCCAGACCCAATATGATCCTCAATGCGATCATGGCAGATTCTTTATCTGATATTGCTGATATGCTTGAAGAAAAGAAAGATGTCGAAGCTGTGATCAAGGAAGTATATTCCAAACATAAACGTATTGTTTTTAATGGTGACGGCTATTCCGCAGCATGGCATAAAGAAGCTGCAGAGCGTGGCTTGCCTCGTTTTGATAAGAGTGTTGATGTTTACCCCGAATTAACTTCGGCGAAAAATGTTGCTATGTTTGCGCGACAAGGTGTAATGACCGAGAAGGAATTAATCGCTCGTCAGCATATATTTTTGGAAGACTATGTACTGAAAAACCGCATTGAAGCTAACACTATGATCATGATGGCTCAGCGTCAGATCTTACCTGCAGTATTAAAATATCAGCGTATGGTAGCAGAAGATGCTCGACTTTTGGCTGAGGTTGCAGGAGATAATAAAGTAGCTCGTGATACTTTGAAAGTCCTTAATAAAAACCTAAGAGCATTTGCTGACGGTATTGAAGCCTTGAAAGCTGATCTTGAAAAACTGAGCGTTATGAGTGAAGAGGAAGCTCCGCTTTTCACCGGAGAAACACTCTTGGCGGATATGGAAACATTGAGAAAAGCCGGAGATGCACTTGAAGAGATTTGTGGTGAAGAGTACTGGCCTATGCCGACATATTCTGATCTATTATTCTATATCTAAAATAAGAAATACGCCTAATAGAAGAGAAAGCCTTTGACTTTTAGTCGAGGGCTTTCTCGATTATGTGTGTAAAATTGTTCGACCGCTTAATGATGGTTTAAGCTACTTAAAAGTAAATATTCGTTTATTCCGTAATTCCTTCTAAAACAATCTTGATTATTTCGTTGTTATATTAGCGGAAAAAGTCGTGTGATCTTGTTAATGATATAATGTGAAAAACATCACATAAATCTTGCTTGAGCAAAAAAAACATAATACATTAAGGTGTTAAAGGAGAAGACACATGAATTTTAAGAATCACGTAACACGACTCTCACAGTACAAAGCAGCGCTTGAAAGAATGGATAATGAAGGAAATGAAAAAACGCATGCGGAAACCATTTCCAGCTTTATTGGTATTCCTGCAACCCAAATAAGAAAAGACTTTTCTCTTTTTGGAATTCGCGGAAATAAACGCGGAGGTTACGTTGTGAAAGATTTATTGGCAGAGTTAAAGGGTATTCTTGGAATTGACGAAAAGATCCCCGTGGTTCTGATCGGATATGGCCATCTTGGTAAGGCTTTAACCAGATATCCGGGTTTTCATAAAGGTTCTATCCGTATTATTGCCGCCTTTGATCCTGCCGTGGGTGCACTTTCAAATCAACCCACAGTTCCGGTTTTTCCTCCTGCAAGTATTCCGACCTTCCTAAAGAAAAATGGTGTAAAACATGCTATTCTTGCCGTGCCCGATGACGTAGCACAGGAAATGTTTGATAAGCTTTATATGCATGGTATTAGAGGATTTATAAATTTTTCTTCCATTCCATTGAATGTTCCCGCAGACGCGTATGTAAATAATGTGGATCTTGAATTGGAATTGGAAACCGTAGTATTTTATACCAGAGAGTCGGAAAAAAATGAGCAAAAAGAAACTTAAAGTCGAAATTTGCATGGGTTCTTCCTGCTTTAGCAGAGGGAACAAACTTATTCTACCTATTTTACAGACTATGGTTAATAATAATGAGGTAAATGCTGAGCTTGTATTGACAGGTAGTCTTTGCAGTGAAAATTGCTCAAAAGGTCCGGTTCTTTTTGTTAATGATAAAATGTACGACCGGGTTCATCCCGATTCCGTAAAAGATCTATTGCTTCATTTGGCAGATGGAGCTGGCAATGAATAATACTTATCCAATTTATACGGGTACGGCCGATTGCCAGGATTGCTATAAGTGTGTCCGTCATTGTCCCGTAAAAGCGATCCACATAGAGAATGGTAAAGCTTCTGTGATACCCGAAGATTGTATTCTTTGTGGTAAATGCGTATTGTTTTGTCCTTCGGGTGCGAAAAAGATCCGCGATGATTTAGAGAGAGTTAAGCAGTTATTGCGAATAAAAGATAGGGTTATTGTTTCTTTAGCTCCTTCATTTATCAATGAATTTGATAATGTATCAAAACAGCAATTGATCGCTGCTTTTAAAACTCTGGGTTTTTGGGGTGTTTCTGAAACTGCTTTAGGAGCTCAGGAAGTTTCTGCTCATGTAGCCGATTTATTATCAAATAGCAAAAAAGGGATATTTTTGTCTTCTGCTTGTCCTTCTGCTGTAGAGTTGGTTCGCAAACATTATTCGGAATTTCATTCTGTTGTTACAACATTAAAATCACCTATGCAGGCACATGCCACTCGTTTATTAAGGGAATATGGTACTAATATTACGATTGTTTTTGTAGGACCTTGTATTGCCAAGAAAGAAGAATCTGATCTTCATCCTGAGTTGGTATCGGCATCTTTGACTTTTAAAGATATTCAGAAATGGTTTGATCAGGAGGGTATTGATCCTTCGAAACTTGATGCCGGTGCTGATGATATGTTTATTCCTGAAGATGCCAAAGAAGGTTCTTTATATCCCGTCGAAGGTGGGATGATCGCAGGTATTAAGGCTGAATGTTCTGTTGATGACCCCGCATTTATGAGTTTCTCGGGTGTAGGTGATATTCAAATGGCTTTAAGAGGTTTAGAAGAATTTGATCCGGATAAACCGGTTTTTATTGAATTATTGGCTTGTAAGGGTGGTTGTATCAACGGACCGGCCAAATTAAGCGATAAATCCACTGTGCTGAAACGTTTTACCGTGTTGGAGGAGGGACAGCAACACAATAAAGCGCAAATCCCTCGTAAACCACTGGAAGCGATCAATGAAGAATATATTCGTATTGTAAATGATGATGGTCATATTTGCGAAGCGGATATTCAGGAAGCTTTACATAAAATTGGTAAATATTCTAAAGATGATGAGATCAATTGCGGTGGATGTGGTTATTATTCCTGTCGGGATTTTGCTCGCGCTTTGATCAATGGAAGAGCTGAACGAGAAATGTGTGTAACTCGTATGCGTAAATTGGCATATAAGAAAGCCAATGCACTTTTAAAAGCGATTCCATCGGGTGTTGTGATTGTAAATGAAGATCTTAAGATCGTGGAATGTAATAAAAAATTCTCAAAACTTTTAGGTGAAGCGGAAGAACAGATATTTGATGCCAAACCCGGTATGGAAGGCGCAAGTCTGAAAAAGATCATTCCTTTTCATCACAATTTTTCAACCGTTCTTGAAAGCGGTGAAGACATTCTTGAAAAAGATTTTAAAATAGGTGAACAGATCATTCACGGTTCGATATTCAGTATCGAAAAAGGTCGCATTGTAGGGGGTGTATTTCAGGATATTACCAATCCTGCAATGCAACGTGACCAAATTATTGGTAAAACAAAAGAAGTGATCGAAAAGAATCTTGAAACAGTACAAAAGATCGCCTATCTCCTGGGTGAAAATGCTTCCGAAACACAGGTTGTGTTAGATTCTATCATCAACTCGTTTTCTATGGAACTGAAAGACAATGAAAGCAAGTAAGACATTTGTTGAAATTGATCATACACATGTCAATAAGAAACAACAACTTCTTTGTGGTGATGCTTTCATGTCTAAAAAATTGAAAGCAGATCAACGCGTGATCACAGTGCTTTCCGATGGATTGGGTTCCGGTGTAAAAGCAAATGTTTTATCGACTATGACGGCAACGATGGTTTTGAATTATTTGAGCAAGAATTATGATCTAAAGAAAACCGCAAAAGCCATTATGCAAACTTTGCCTGTATGTTCTGTCCGTAAAATTTCTTATGCAACTTTCAGTATTGCAGATATTGATCATGAGGGGAACGTAAATCTGATCGAATACGGAAATCCCCCAGCTTTAATTTTTCGGGATGGCGAAAGAATTGAGCCTGAGCGTCAGCTATATGAATTGGTAAAAACCGATCAACTCCATGACAAAATGTATTTCTCTCAGTTTAAAGCTGAGCTGAATGATAAAATAATTCTAATGTCCGATGGCGTGTCCCAAAGCGGTCTTGGCCCAAAGCTTTATCCTTTCGGTTGGGGTGAAAATAATGTGGGTGCCTATGTGGGTGATATTCTTTCGAAGCACCCTTCTGTTTCTGCAAGATATTTATCGCGCCTTATCACCGACAAGGCACTTGAGAATGATAATAGCACTCCTTATGATGACATATCCTGTGGTGTGATCTCTTTTCGGGAACCGCGAGAAACTTTATTAATATCCGGTCCACCCATTCATCGCGAAAATGATGTAGAGATGGGGCAGATATTTAAAGATTTTAAAGGCAAGAAAGTGATTTGCGGCGGGACCACAGCCAATATTATTGCACGCGAAACTAATGAGAATATTTCAGTAGAATTAAAGATATATGATAAAGAGATCCCGACTGTTTCCAAAATGAAGGGTGCCGATCTTATCACGGAAGGAAGCATTACTCTGGGTAAGGTGCTTGAGATTTTAGAAAATGGAATTTCACCGGAAGTACTTCCTCCTCACGGAGCGGCTCAATTGGTAGATTTTTTATTAAATTCCGACAAAATACATTTTTTGATAGGGACCAAGATTAATGAAGCGCATCAAGATCCAAATGTACCTGTTGAGCTTGAAATTAGGCGTTCATTAATCAAGCAGATCATGAGACAATTAGAAGAAAAGTATTTAAAAGAAACGAGTTTGAAATTTATTTAGAGGTAGTATATATGTCCGAAGAAATTAAAATCATTATTTGTACCGGCACTCATTGTTTTGTCATGGGTGGTTCGGATCTTTTACTTTTGGAAGACCATATTCCCGAAGAATTAAAGGATAAGGTCAGTATCGAAGGTTCTTCTTGTTTGAACTACTGTGAGGACAGAACAAAGGGTAAAGCTCCATTTGTCAGGATCAATGGCAATTTGATGGAGCAGGCAACAATCCCGAAGATTCTCAAATATATTGAAACTTTATAAGTTTGAGGACGAGAGATGAATTACGTTAATAATGCAACATTAATACGAAGAGAATTGCTGGCAAAGCTTTCCGGATTACTATTAAAGAAAGATTTTTCAGCAATAGATAGAGTTCCTCTGGAAATGTTTCCCAAGAATTCTCAGTCTGTGCGTTGTTGTATTTATAAAGATCGAGCGATGATTCGCTATCGATTAATGGCTTTGTTGGGTTACGGATTGGAAAATGAGGAAGACGAGCTAAAACGACTAGAGACATATGCCGAAGAAGCTCAGGAACGTAAAAAACCAGAAGCGCCATTTTTAACGGTTATAGATGAAGCTTGTTCTTCATGTGTGAAAGTGAATTATGTAGTAACCGATGCCTGTCAGGGTTGTGTTGCTCGTCCATGTATGATGAACTGTCCTAAAGACGCCATTGAATTTATAAACGGTAAGGCACATATCAAGCATGATACCTGTATCAATTGTGGTATCTGTTTGAAGGAATGTCCTTATCATGCAATTATATATATGCCGGTGCCTTGTGAAGAGGCCTGTCCTGTTGATGCGATCAGTAAGGATCAATTTGGCAAAGAAAAGATCGATTTTACTAAATGTATTTATTGTGGTAAATGTATGAGATCATGTCCCTTTGGTGCCATTATGGAACGCTCACAGGTTACCGACTTAATAAAGCATTTACTTTCTGATAAGAAGACCGTTGCGATGGTAGCTCCTTCGATCGTTGGTCAATTTTCGGCATCTTTGGGTCAAATGGTTAGTGCTTTGAAACAACTTGGCTTTGATGAAGTTCTTGAGGTTGCCGAGGGGGCGGAAGTTACCACAAAGAAAGAAACGGCAGAGTGGGTAGAGCGCATGGAAGACGGTAAATCTTTTATGACAACATCTTGTTGCCCTGCTTGGGTAGAAACTGTCGAAAAACATTTGCCTGAGCTTAAGCTATATATGTCAGATACACGCTCTCCTATGCGATATACGGGTGAAATAGCTCGCAAGGTATGTCATGGTGCGGTAAATGTATTTATTGGCCCCTGTATCGCTAAACGTCAAGAAGCCTTCAAAGATGATACGGTTGATCTGGTTATGTCAATTGAGGAGCTTGGTGCGTTATTTATAGCAGCAAAGATCGACGTTCAGAAAATGGAAGAAAGTCAATTGAAAGATATTTCTCCGGAAAGTCGCGGTTATGCTATGAGTGGTGGAGTTGCCAATGCAGTTGCCACCGAAGCAAAAAGCGATGATTTGAATGTTTATCAAATAGATGGATTAAGTAAACAAAGTATAAAAGAAATAAAACGATTTCCTAAAAAATGCCCCGGTAATTTTGTAGAGGTTATGTCTTGTGAAGGTGGTTGTATCGCCGGACCAAGTGTGATCTCGAATCCTAAGTTGGCATCACGTCAGTTAAATAAAATGCTGGGACGTTAAACACGCACTTCATATCCTTTTCATACAGGAGCCCTTTATGTTAACCATAAGGGGCTCTGTCTCATTTCTTTAGATATTTATCAATACATTGAAGAAGTATTTCTTCATTAATAGGTTTTGAAATAAAATCATCACATCCGGACGTTAAAGCCTTTTCTTTGTCTTCAGAAAACGCATGTGCCGTAAGTGCAATAATAGGGATATTAAATCCGGCATTTCTGATTTTTGTACTTGCTTCCAATCCGTTCATTTTTGGCATTTTTATATCCATGAGTATGAGATCGATGTTTATACCGTTATTGTTAACAACATCAATAGCATCTTGTCCATTTTTCGCTCTAATTAGATTAATTCCTTTCGGTTTAAGCAACTCTGAAATGTAGAGATAATTAATATCTTCATCTTCTGCTATTAATATGCTTACTTCATTGTAATCGTTTTTTTTATTTTTAAGTATAGATTCTTTTTTGTTCAATTTTATTACAGGCTCGTATGGAAGTGTAAAATAGAATGTCGAACCTTTATTAAGTTCTGATTCTACCCAGATTTTGCCTTTCATGATCGTGATTAAACCTTTACAGATTGCCAGGCCTAAGCCCGTGCCACTGTGTTGATTGCTTTCAATGTCTGCTTGTTGGAAGCGGTCAAATATGCTTTCGTGAAATTCATCCTTTATTCCTATTCCGGAATCACGTACTGAAAACAGAAGTTGTTTTTTCTTTTTTAAACAAGATATTTCAATACTTCCGCTGTCGGTAAATTTAATAGCATTGCTTAGTAAATTATTTATGATCTGTTGTAATTTGTGTTTATCGGCAATAATGGTTTCCTGTACCAGATCTGATTTTTCAGCTTTTAGCTTCAATCCTTTATTTTCAGCTTGAAGTGAGTATAATGACATGATTTCTTTGCAGAAATCTTGCATGTTTATTTCTTCTTCATGCAATTTAATTTCGTTTGCTTCGATCTTGGCTATATCTAGGATATCATTTACTAATTGTAGAAGTTGTTCACTGCTTTTGACAATGATATTAGAAAATTGCTTCTTTTCTTCCTGGCTTCTGTTAGGATCTGTTAGCATTTTTGAAAATCCGATAATTCCGTTCATTGGTGTACGAATTTCATGGGACATATTATTTAAGAAGGCTGTTTTGAGCTTATCACTTTTTTCGGCATGTTCTTTTGCAAGAAGTAATTCATGCTCGGTATTTTTTAGGATCGTAATATCACGACCTATAACGGCAAGACCTTTTCTTTCACCGTTTTCATAAAAAAGTGGAATTTTATATATTTCATAGGTTTTATCTTGCCCCGATTCCGTAGGAACCACTTCAATACCCCGACTAAGTTTTTTATTTTTCCATGCATTTTCATCACTGACTATGCAGCGTTCAAAGGCTTCTCTATATATCGAGTGGGTATATTTAGCCAATTCTTTGTCGGTTTTTCCAACATAGTCAACACCCTCCAGAGAGAACAATTTAAGGTCTGCTTCATTAGCTAGCAACCAGCGACCCTGTCCATCCTTATAGCACACAATATCCGGTATGGAATTAATGAAAGTTAGTAAGCGATGTTCATTCTCTTCAGCATACTGAATAGCTTTAAAATACTCAGTGTTTTGACGAATCAATTCAGCTTCAATTTTTGACTTGTCGTCAATTGTTTTAAGCAATTCAGTATAATAGCGTTTGAACCCACCGATAAAGATAATGATAAATGATAGTAAACTCAGGCTGTGGGTAATCCACTGTGTAAAACTATGTGAAAATAAAGTAAGGTTAACTTGTGTGTTAATTCTTCCGGTGATGTATCCTATGGCAATCAAAATAAAGCATATAAGAAATATACTGATATATAAAAGGGATAATTTTCTATTTGAAAGAATTGTTAAAAAGGAAATGGACAAGACAATAAAAATATAAACGCCACTAAAAGCGGAAGAATATAAACCGGTTAAACCGGTTATCGCATATATAATAATTAAGCCATTAAGCTTAACATTTGTGCTAAGTTTTTTTCTAAAGATAAAAATCAAAAGAACGAGATTATATAATATTATATGGGGGATATAGATTTGTTGCCAACCAATTTCTATCCACTTGCTTAATGCAGCAAGCAAAGGCAATAGCATTAATATTGCCGATAGAGTTGTGATCCTGTTTACAATATCACTTTGTATTCTTTTTATCTTGTTGTCAGACACTTGTTGAAATTAGATAAGCTTTTAATAGAAAGCAAGATGTAAAATACTCTTCACTTAATTTTAATTAAGTTAGGCGTTGTAGCAATACGTACAATATAAAATATGAATAAACCTGTTAAAAACTTTTGAGTTTATGTTATAGATTGTTGAAATAATTATCTAAAAATGTTAAGCGGTTTTTAGTCCAGTAAAAAATAAATTCTTGTTCATCACTAAGATTAATTTGTGTACCCCAAATATCATTGTCTATGTCAATGATATTAGAATTATTAAGAAATGAAAAATTATTAATAAATAATGTTTTTATGTTTTCTTCTGTGAGTGTCTCAGCCCTCAACTCAAACCATCTGCTTTTTAATCGGGCTCTAAAATTATCAGGATTTAAGGCCATTAATTTATCAAAAAGTCTATCAGAAAATAAATGGCAATGATCAATTCTGCTTCCGTCCCAATATAAACCCCATGTCGGATCTAAATCCCATGGGATAAATTGAAATTTTCCTTCATGTTCTTTTAATAAGATAGTATTCTTACCAATACAATCATCAGCTGAAGAGACATACAAGAAAATATAAAAGTCAATGTACTCTGAAATGTTAATTGTAGATGAAATATTTGAGCAAAAATGACTACTGTCCGATACTACAATCACATAACTTAAATTTTGTAAGGGGCCCCAATTTAACTCTCGTTCCGGATCCGGATATATGTGTTCCCAACCATTCCATTCTGAGGTTAATGATTCGTTTTCCAGATAGGTATCAAATGTGGTAGCTCCAGCATAAAAAGAAATAGATTTGTATAAAACACTATTATAGTTGCTTAGAGAAAAAAATTCACCATTATACTTTTCCCTAAGGCAGTATAAACCTTGATGTTCATTATTTATAAAGAGCTCTACAAATTGAGAATGGATACTTAATTTCGATTGTTGGGTTATTTCTTCCCATACCTTATAAGAAACAGTAGATCTTGAATTTGATTTGTCTTTATATACTGCATCAAGTATCCAGTCATTGTTTATTCGTAGATCTAATATTGAGTTTGAAATATTCTGATTATAATTTGTGGGGTTTCGCAAAGAAAAACCCATTGATTTTTTTGGTAATGCCAAGGTTGTTCTTCCCCTATATTTAATACCAACCACATGTTCTACAGTATTATTTTCTTCAGGGCTGATTATTTTCATCACAGCCGGTACTTTAGGTTCATTAACTATTCTATTCGGTGTAATAATTTGGATTATCGGTAGATCGGTAAACATTAAATTAAGAACTTTAGTTTGACCGTTGGCTCTTAACACTATTTCGTAGTTTTTATTATATTCAATATCGCCCAAATTATTATTATTTTTGTTTTGTAACTCAATTCCATTATATGATACGCTTGAGCACTTTTGAAATTCAACATAAGGAGTATATTCGCTTCTTGAATTATTGGGCAATGAATATCTTAGAGTGTTGTTTCTGTGATCATAACTGCAAGCCTGATGATCAAATTTAAGCATTAATGTTAATTTGTAATCATCGTCATTAAGCGGATTAAAAGAAATTTCTTCCATATAGCAAGATTGATAAAGCCCAATTATTATTATCAGAAATATTATGAATTTTTTCATAGTGCAAAGTGATATATTGTTTTTAAATAATATAACTTTGAGGGATTATTGCAGTTCATTTCTTGTTCCAGACCATATGACAGATCTAAATCCCCAAATTTGGTTTGAAAGATACTTCCCATATTAAAGCGAAGTTTCCCCCAATAAGGTAATGATAAATTTTGAATGTAGCGAAAAGCCTCAGTTGAGGCAAAAAGATGGATGTTTTTGCTTAATTTATATTTTAACTTCAATCTATGACGAAAAGCTATTGATTTGGGAGCAATAGCCAATGTTTCTTTATTGATGATATTGTTTTCTTGAAGCCTGAATCTATAATATAAGTTGATTTTTTTATGTGGTTTAAGCTTGTAGCCCAGATCAAAGTTATATCTTAAATTATGCTCGGTATCATTCCATCTTTTTTCATTATAGATATATCTTAAATTGAGACCAAATGTAAAATTTTTATCAATCTTATATTTTCCACCAAGATCGACCAAATAATCATCAAAGATCCTGGCATTGCTGTAAAAGCGAATTTGTTGCTCCAACTCTAGGTCTATCTTTTTAGAAATATGTTTATCAATATTTATACCACTCCAAATACCAAAATCTCTTATGACTATAATGTCTTGGCACAATAGAAATGATGGAAGAAGGAGAAAAGTGATTAGGAAGAGGATAATTTTATTCATTTTTCATACTTGTTTATATGCGGTAAATATAAGTCAATAAAAGAATAAAATCTATTAATAATTAGGGAAAAAGATGTGAACTATCGTATCCGTGCATTGAAGAATATAGATAAGTATATATTGTATAAATAAATTTGATGATTAATATTTAAGAGAGCTGGAGAATTGATAGATTACTATTCTTTTTTCCGTTTAAAGAAAATTGATATTAAAGAAACTATTCCCAGTATAAATCCTGCTTTATACCAACCCGGATATGCTTTACTCCAGTCATCATAAACCGTACGTTCGGTGAACCAAGTGAAGGGCCAACGGACAATAGTAAAGTATCCGTGTATGTAGCCGATGAAGGTTGAAGATATCCATGACTGACCCACGCTTTCAAGTTGAACTTTTTTTATGTCCTTATATAATCTATCATAAATATTCTCGTAAAGTTCCGTACTAAAAAGATCATCACCCGAAAATGCTAATTGGCGTTCATAGTATACAAATTGATAGAATGTGTCATCTTTATATGTCATCGCAGAAATAAAGGAGCCGAGTGTTCCATCATAGAATGGGGCATGTAAGATAAGGTAATTACGACCATTGATCTTTTCAATATCAGCTTTAATTGATGATTCTGCTAAATTTTTCATAAAACCCAATTGCTCCAGATAGCCCAGAGATTTAAAATATAGAATTTCTTTACTTACATTGCTTGAACCGGCAAAATAGGTATAGGTTGTATTAGCAATATAACCTTTTTCATAACTTTCATTGGCAATGATGATCCCATTTTCACCAATATCACCCATATAGGGAATGTCATCAAAGCTCATCATATCTTTTAATTCACAATTTTTATCATAGCGGATGCGAAATGATTCATCTTCCGCAGTATAGATTTCACGGATTTTTAAGTCACAGGATGTCATAAGGGTAAGTGATAATAATAGGGATAGTAGAAAAAATCGTTTATATCTCATATTTGCTCCTTTGTCTGTTTGGGAATTTAGGGGCAGATAAAGTTGTATACAAGAATGAAAATGTTTAAAAATCTTTATTTAACCACTCCATAGCACTTTCTTTTTTGGAAAAAATTTGCAAATGATAATTACTGGCGTAATTATAGCTTTTTAGTAAATAAGCAAGGGCTGTTCCATTTGGTTCCGAAAGAATAATTGCGTGTTTGATTAATAAAAATTCTTTTGATGCTTCATACATGCATTTAGCAAGTAATTCAATATCATCATCAGAAAACATGACAGTAGATAACGATGCGTCTTCCAGGAGTCTGATTTTTCTTGGGAGATGAGAAGCTTCCTTTAAATAATTAATACCTTCCAACATATCTCTTAGTTCAATTTGTTTTTTACTAATGATATTCAGGAAGATACCTTTAGAATCTTGGTCTACTTTAATCATGTTGATACCCGTATGAGTTAATAAAAACAAATAGTGTGATAAAACAATATATAATCACTGCATGTATAATGCAAGATTAAACATATAATATCCATATGTATTATAGAAACATATATTGTTATTTAATTAAAATATGCAAGCCACTAATTCATGTTGGGAAAAATGTTTTTTATTTGCGAAGTCTATGATTCATTTCATCCTAAAGATCTCTTTTCTCAAATTCCCATAATGATCAAAAGCAAAACGATTTGAAAATCTAATTGATAACAGAACATTTAATATTCCCGATGAAAAAATGGTGATCATAAGCATGATTTGGTATTTGACGGCAACATTCGGGTTTGATCCGCCAAGGATCTGACCGGTCATCATACCGGGTAGGGAGATGAGCCCCATAATCGCTGTATTTGCAATAACAGGGTTGAATGCTTTTTTTAGTGCATCACGCATAAAAGGCAGAAGGGCTTCCTTTCGCGTGGCGCCATTGGCAAGATACCAGCGATAGAGGTTCTGTTCATCATCAATACGGTTGTAAAAAGCATTCAATGAGATGATCACATTTCGGATTGTATTTCCAAGGAGCATGCCGGTGATGGGAATTAAATATCGTGCGTCGAATACGTTATCCAGCTTGATAACGATACCTAAAAAATAGGCATCGATGATTAAAATACTTATAAGCGTAGAGATAAGAATGGGAGCGAGGAAGTATTTGTATTTTAAGCCAGTTCTACGAATAATGGTGGACGTCGCTAGGGTAGCCATGATAATAAGCCAAGCAATGTTTAACCATGCATTATTCAGTTTAAAAATATATTCCAAATATAAACCAACAAGCAAGAGCTGAACTGTCATTCGCAGGGTGGCGATGATGGTGTCTTTGACAAGGCCGGTTTTGTAATACCACAATATCCCAATAGGGATAAGCATTAGGGCATAGCCTAGAAACAATCTTAAATAGTTGATATCAAAAACGTCTTGCATCTAATTATCCTTATCCAAGCTTATAACTTTATCGGAACATTTCATCCAATATTCGTCATGTGTTACGGCAATGATGGTGGTATTTTTAAGTCCAAGGATATGATCCGTTACACGTTTTTTAATGCGCTTATCCAGAGCAGAGCTTGGCTCATCGAGTAAGAGGATAGCTTTTTTCTGTAAAACGCACGAAGCCAGGAGCACTCGTTGTTTTTGACCCCCGGAGATCTCTTTTACTTTTTTATCAAGAATGCTTTCGTCTAAAGAAAATGCAGTAAAAATATCGTCAATTTGTTTCTGCTCCGGTCGTTTCTCTTTGTTGAGCGAAAAGTTGAAAGGAGTAAAAAACAAGTCTTTAACACTTTGCATATTAAGAGCAGTTTCCTGGGGTAGCCACGCATATTTTTTGCGGATGTTATAGATGTTTTTGGGATTTAATTCAAGCCCATCAACAAATACATCACCTTCAAAATCAGAGATAAAGCCGGTCAATAAATTTAAGAAAGTTGATTTCCCTTTTCCTGATTCACCGCTTATGGCAATTTTCTCACCTTTTTTAATATTAAGCGAGAAGTCTTCATAGATATGCTCGTTGCCGAATGTGATAAAAAGATTTTGTATTTGGATCATGGATTTTCCATATTTCTTATCTTAATTTAAGATAAACAAAATCACCACAATTATAAAATAAAATATTTATCACTCTTAAACAGAAAACGCCCTGATTTCCAATTGGTAACAGGACGCTTTCTATCATTTGAAAAACAAAATATGATATTTCAGAAACTAGAAGTCAGAATAAAAAATCTGACTATCCGCTATTAGTCTTCGATTTTCAATGTGCAACTTTTATGCCAGGTCCATACCTTTTAAGAATGCTTGTTCATTCAATTTATGGAAAGATTTGTTTTTAATGATCAGGGGTAATGCCTGGAGCACATAGTCCTTAAGTAAGATACCACGAATTTTAGCATAGGCACCCAACATGACCATATTGGCAGCTCTGGTTGAGCCAAGCTGATCGGCTTCTTGAGTTGCTGAAATACCAATAACGGTAACATCCTTGCGAGCGGGAGGGGTATCGATTAAACCATTATCATAGAGTATGATACCACCGGGTTGCACAAGGTCTTCAAATTTGTGCAATGAGGGTTTGTTCATGGCAACTAGAACAGTGGGATTATCGATCATGGGTGAAGCAATGCGTTTATTTGAGATTTTAACTGAGCAATTGGCTGTACCACCACGCATTTCGGGCCCATAAGAAGGCAACCAGGAAACTTGATAATTATGCCCCATGGCAATATTCGCCAGAGCGTAACCCATACTCAAAACACCTTGTCCACCAAAACCGGCGATCTTTACTTGGTCATGAATATCTGCAATTTCGGGAAGTTTAGTGTTTGTAATTTTATCAGAAAGACTATTGATATCAAGAATTTCATGATATTCGCTGAATTGTGGGTCCGGCTTGATGGTTAAGACCGCTTCGCGATCCTCCGTGACATCTTTTTTTACACCGGGTTCAAAATATTTTGAGAGCACATCTGTAATCCATTTCTTGGAATTAACCGGTGTCATTTTTAGTCCTGTAGGACATCCGGATAGCACTTCAATAAAAGAAAATCCTTTTTTGTCGATTTGCGTTTTTAATGCTTTGCGGACTGCTTTTCGGGCGCGGGCAACATTCTTGGGATCGGTAAGCATCACTCGTTCTACATAAACAGGTGCTTCCAGTGTCGCAATGATCTCAGCCATGCGAAGAGGATAGCCTTCGTTTTGCATGGTACGACCACGAGGTGTGGTGGTAGACTTCTGCCCGATCAACGTAGTGGGTGCCATTTGTCCACCGGTCATACCGTAAATGGCATTATTCACGAAGAAAACCGTCATCTGTTCGCCTCGGTTAGCCGCTTGAAGGATTTCATTGGCACCAATAGCTGCCAGATCGCCATCTCCCTGATATGAGATCATAATTGATTCGGGATTGGAACGTTTGTAGCCGGTCGCTACTGCGGGTGCGCGACCATGAGCAGCTTGAAGGTTACCTACATCAAAGTAATAATAGGCGAAGACCGAACAACCTACTGGAGATACGAAAACAGTTCTATCCTGAATATCGAAATCTGAGAGAGCTTCGGCAATCAATTTATGCAAAATACCGTGACCGCAACCCGGGCAATAATGTGTGTTTGCTAGATTGGAACCACCTTTTTCGACAAATTCATCAAAGAAAGATGCCGGTTTTTGTAATACCGTTGTTTTCATAATTGCCTCTATAAATTTTCTTTGAATTTTTCAACGATCTCTCTAACTGTAGGGACTTTGCCACCCATGCGATTATAAAAGTTCACAGGTTTTCTACCGTTCACTACAAGACGAACATCATCGACCATTTGACCGGCTGATAGTTCGCAAACAAAAAGAGATTTTAATTTTTTGTTAGCCGCAAATTCATCCAATTGAGGTTTTGGGAAAGGGAAGAGTGTAATGGGACGGAAAAGACCAATCTTAATTCCTTCTGCTCTAAGTTCTTCCATTACACCTTGGAGAATGCGGGAAACAATACCATAACCAATTAGAATATATTCCGCATCATCGCAGTTTAAGGCTTCATAGCGGATCTCGTTTTCTGCGATCTTTTTATATTTTGCCTGAAGTGCAATATTGTGTGCTTCAAGTTTATCCGGATCCAAAGCGATAGAACAGACTAAATTATGTGAATCTGCTGTTCCTTTAACAGCCCATGGACGATCAGGAATACTTTCTACAGGTTTTGGAAATTCTACGGGTTCCATCATTTGACCGATGATACCATCGGCAAGTACGACTGCGGGGTTTTTATATTTATCGGCCAGTTCAAAGGCCAGCATTGTCAGGTCGCACATTTCTTGAGCACAGTTGGGAGCAACAGTGATCAATTCATAGGATCCATGACCGCCACCCTTAAGGATCTGATTATAATCCGCTTGTTCGGGGGCAATATTTCCCAAACCGGGTCCACCTCGCATAATATCAACGATCACACAGGGCAATTCGGCACCGGCGATATAGGAAATACCTTCCATTTTTAAACTCATGCCGGGTGAAGATGACGCCGTCATACAGCGGTAATCGGAAGCAGCTGCTCCGTACACCATATTAATGGCACCGATTTCAGATTCTGCCTGAAGAAAAGTACCACCCAAAAGAGGGAAGTAGTAAGCTGCAGATTCTGCGATCTCTGATGCAGGGGTAATAGGATACCCGAAATAATTTTTACATCCGGCTAACAGTGCGCCTCGTACGACCGCTTCGTTGCCTTTTATAAGAACTTTCGACATAGTTACCTCAATTTCTTATTTATTCACAGGTTTAAGACATTCGATACAGTAGGTTTTTTCAGGATCCCGGTATCCCGGTATCAGTTTGACTTCTGTATCGCAATGAGAACAGTGCCCGTCTTCCAATCCTTCAACATTACGAACAACCGTAATGGCGCGGGGCTCGGGACAGGTGTAAAAACAGGTGCCGCATCCCGTGCAGCCTACACCTTTATAATGTGAGGGACGGTAACCCATGGAATTTAAACCGTCCGCGAATTCCAGTACGCTTACAGGACACGCGTCTACGCAAAGGCCGCAACCTTTGCAATCGTCAGCCTGTATCAATACACGATTAATGACTGCCATGATATCTCCTTTAAACAGGTTGTGCCAAAGCACATTAATAACCCGATTTGACTAATTTTACTAAAAATAATGTACAAAAAAGAAATTTACCTACAAAGAGAAAAGGTAGATAAAACCTATATGAAATGAGTTATTATAAGTGTAAACGATGTGTGGAATTGTGCGATAAAGCGGAATGTGTTTTTATGAGAATGATTATGAAAAATTGTTGAAAATAAGGAATGAACGATAAATTGTAAGAACCTGGACTTCAAAGAATTTAGTTCAATATGCTGAGCTAAAAGAAAAAAATACATTTAAGAAAAAGGCTGGAATATCCAGCCTCTAAGAATTTTATAAAGCTTTTTGTTTTTGACTTTCGACTATTGAAGCAATCTGATCACATCATTTACAATAGCCAAGATCAATAAACCAAAGAGAAGAAACATACCTGCTTGTTGAATGATCATTTTAGTTTTTATGCGCATTTCACGACGCATAAACCCTTCGGCAATAGCGATAATAATATGACCGCCGTCTAATCCGGGAATAGGAAGAATATTTAATAATGCCAGGTTGACACTTAAAATACCGATCAATGACAGAAAGGGAAGAATTCCGGCTTTCGCTGATTCGCCGGCGAGTTGGCCGATATAAATAAACCCACCGACATTTTTAAAGCTTTCTTGTCCTGTGACAAGTAACTTGAGAGAAACAAAGGTCATGTTAAGCCAATATCCTGTGGTTTTAATCCCTTGTCCAATAGCTCCAAAGAATCCGGCTTTTTTAACTGTGTATTCCGGAGATACACCAATCACGCCAATGATCTTAACTTCTCCGTCAATGATGGTTTTTTGTAATTGAGGTGTGAGGCTGGCGTGCTGTTTAATACCGTTACGAAGATACGTGATGTTTATCATGGTATCTCGTTTTGCCCTGATCATTTCACCCATTTCATCCCAGGTCTCGCATTTTTGTCCGTCAATGCTAATTATCTTATCACCTTTTTGAAGGCCTACTTGACCTGCGGGCGCTTCGGTAGCAACATATTCTAACACCGGTTCGTTGGATGCGGTTGCAATGCCCTGTATCCCCGACACAATGGAAAATACAAGAATAGCTAAAAGCAAGTTCATTAAAATACCGGCAATCGTCGCAAAGACCTTTTGCCATGTTTTTTTAGCTCGATATTCATAGGGCTGTGGTGGAAGACCTTCGAAAGATGTATCCATACTTTCGTCGATCATGCCTGACATCCGCACATAGCCTCCAAAAGGAATAGCGCCAATGGAATATTCCGTATCGCCTTTTTTCTTTTTAAAAATATGTGGGGGGAAACCGATAGAGAAGCTCTCTACACGAATACCGACGGCTTTAGCTGCCAGAAAGTGACCAAGTTCATGTACAAAAACCAGTACGCTAAGTAATATAATTGTAGCAAGGATATATAACATCAATAATTCTCCGTATGATTTTTCAATTTTGTCGCTAAGGAACAATCATAAATTCGAAAGCGCAAGCTATCCAATCCCTCAAAATCAATAACCTTAATGATCGATTGTTCAAAGACTCCGATAGAGTTCTTAGGGTATTAAGCTAACATTAGTTAAGAGTGTTCCCGAAGATGAAACTTTTATAACATTGATCGTTTCATCGTAACCCCAGGATTTTTCGGGATCATTGTTTTGTGTAGCGACTATGATTTCGCCTGTTGATAATTCTCTGACACCCATAGGTAGTTTATCTTCGAATTCCCGACGCCAGATCAATTCGCCATTGGCGTCTAGTTTTTGTATCCATCCCATATCAGTATCGAAATAATATGAATAGGATTCACTGACGTAACCGCAAAGAATAATAGAGCCATCACGACCTTCGATTGCACCTGTTAATTTTTCTCGTAAAGTTCGACCAATTGCTTTTGTCCAAAGCTTATTTCCATTGGCATCAAGTTTGATCAAATAACTTTGTTCTCCGTTATTCAAATTGTAATCATTGTTAGTCGAATCGTAAAGGCTGATCATACCAACGATTAGAAAATTACCATCATTTAATTCCTGTACACTATGAAAATCATCATAACGGTCTCCACCATAAGTTTGACTCCAAAGTGTATCGCCGTTTTCATCAAAGCGTAACGCCCACATATCTGTACTGCGATCTTCAACATATTTCACTCCAAGCGTCAAACAGCCATTGTCGTTTGTAGGTGTACCAACCCTCAAACTTTGATTGTAGACATTGCTAGGAATGCTTTTTGTCCATACTGTATCGCCATTCGTCTCAAGCTTTATGATCACGACATCATCATAATTATCTTTACCTTCTACATAAGGTTTGTCTCCCCAACTGAAAACAAAGAGATCATCATCACTGGAGGGTGCGATTCCGTTTATGCTTTCACCCAGATACAATTCCCAGTTTTGTTGCCCTTGAGGAGTGTATTCCCAAGCAGAAAAATCCCAGGAATAGTATTCGCGAATATTTCCATAGAATAAAATATTTCCATTACTTAAAAAATAGGGGCGAATGATATTTGCGCGCTCATTTACATGAATGGCATGTTGCTCGATTAGCTCTCCATTAGAATTCACTTCGATAAACAGCAGAGAATCATTGGTTTCCCACTCGTTTGGAATTTCTTCGGCTTTGATGGCAAGAATGCTGAAGTTGTCGTTTCCCGCTGGGAAAAATCCAAAGACATTGATTTCAACTTCGGGTTCATCGGTATTACTGTTAGTACCGCATGAAAATATTAAAAGGGTGGTAAACAATAAAATGCATATTTTGATGAGTTTTTTCATGAGATCCTTTATTATTATCAAAACGAAAATAATTAAATAGCTTCCTTTTTACAAGGTTTTCATTATATTCCTTTTCTATAAAGAAGGACAACACGTGAAAAAGTATTTCAAACAGTTATTTGTATTATATCTCGCTGCATTATCGTTATCTTTTGCCGGAACGGTTTCGGGTTTTATTTCAAATTTCGAAGATGGAGAACCCATTCACTATGCTAACGTATTTCTTGAAAACACAAGGCTCGGAGCGGTATCCAATTCTGATGGTTATTACATAATTCTAGATGTACCTGCGGGAGAATATACCCTGGTTGTATCTGTTATCGGTTATGAATTGCAAAAACGTCAGATCAAAGTGACCGCTAACGGGCGTGTTAAAGATCATTTTGAATTGGTCTCTCAACGTGTGGAATTAGAAGAAGTTATAGTAAGTGCTGAACGTGAGAAATTTAAGCAAGAAATTAAAATTGCCTCGGTTACAATGGATCAGGCCGCGTTAAGAACGGTCCCTGTGTTGGTTGAAGCTGATCTTTTTCGTGCATTACAGATGTTGCCTTCGGTCAGTAGCGGATCTGATTTTTCATCTGCACTTTATGTCCGCGGTGGATCTCCTGATCAAAATCTAATCCTTTTGGATGGAATAACAGTTTACAACCCCTATCACTTCGGTGGAATTTTTTCTACCTTTAATACAGATGCTATTAAAGAAGCAGAATTTATTGCCGGTGGTTTTCCCGCCGAATACGGTGGTCGCATGTCCTCCGTTCTTGATATCAAGAATCGCGAAGGTAACTCCGAAGAATTTCATGGTTCGGGAAATGTTTCGCTGCTTTCATCAAAGTTATTGCTTGAAGGACCTATCCCAAGAGGTTCGTTTATGATCTCCGGCAGGCGAACATACTTCGATGCTATTTTTGAGGCCGGCAAGCAGCTTTATAATTTAACTGTTCCTGAAGATTATGAAATACCCTTTTCTTTTCCTTACTATTTTTACGATCTACAAGGTAAGGTTAATGTTAATATCAATGAAGCACACAGAACAACTTTGTCGGGTTTTTTCGGTAGAGATGTATTAAATATTTCCCAAAAAGTTCAGGAAGGAAATCCCGGAGAAGATGAATATTATTTAAGTTATTTTGGTATCGATTGGAAATGGGGAAATAATACAACCTCATTAAAACATCGTTGGTTGATCCGTCCCGACCTTATTGCCAAGTTCTTTGTGGCTCGGTCTCGTTTTGATTTTGATGTAGATTTCCTAACAAAGACTGAGCGTTATAGTATTACTCCGATCGATTCTACGACTTATGATACGACGGACTACAAAGAAAGTCAAAGCATCGAAATGAATGATTATATTCAAGATTGGTCTGAAGGTATTGATTTGACTTGGCTGATTAATAAGAAAAACACTTTAAAATTTGGATCATTTCACAAGAATATTGATTTTGAGTTGGGAGCAAGCTTTGGTGAGATAACCCTTCTTGACAGTAGTAATCATTCTCGTGAATGGGGATTTTATTTGCAAGAAAGATACAAACCCTCACCTCTGTTTATTTTTGAACCGGGTATCAGATTAACCCGATATGAGAATACCAAGAAGTGGTATCCGGATATTCGTTTTAAAGGAAAGTGGTTGGCTACCGATCAACTAGCACTTACGCTTGCCGGTGGTACTGTTCACCAATTTTTGCAAACGGCAAATTTCGAAAATGAAATGGTTCGATTTATTGATCTTTGGTTCCCCACCACATCCGAACAGCAACCCAGTAAAGCAACTCACTACAATGTGGGATTAGAATACTGGTTTGATAACATCCAATTTACTTTGGAAGCGTATTACAAAGATTACGATCATCTTTTAACCATGGATGAAGACCTTGGTGGGGCTAATTTAATGACCTTTGTCGAAGCGGAAGGTTATTCTTTTGGCATTGAGTTTCTTGCTAAAAAATCAACGGGAGATTTAACCGGATGGATCGGTTATTCGTATATGAATACGCGTAAGCGTGAAAGTGAAGCAGCCGGATGGTATGCACCAAAATACGATCGTACGCATAATTTGAATATTGTGGCAAATTATGATATAGATAAACGCTGGTTTTTCTCTTCTTCTTTGGTTTGGAGTACCGGGAATCCTTATTCTCAGATCTTGGGTAAATTTCATTATGTGGATCCTATCAATAATTGGACGAGAAGTATGGAGATCTATGGTGAACGGAACGGTGAAAGATATCCAGCGTATTTTAGATTGGATGTAGGTATCAACCGTCGTGGTAAGATCTTTGGTCAAAAAGCCACCTATTATTTTCATATCATGAATGTAACAAATCACAAGAACATATTCTTTTATCGTTACGAAGATTGGGATTCGGAGTTTGACCCCGAAACCGGTACATCGGTTATTCGAAGACAGCCGATCACGATGTTCCCGATCTTACCAACTTTTGGCGTGGAGTTTGAATTCTAATGAAAAAATCAATTTTAATTTTTAGTATAGCCTTGGCTTTGTTTTCGGTCTTTTCTTGTTCCAAATTCGAAAACGTCACCATTTATCACACTCCGTATTTAAATGTATTTGCAAATGTTACGTCGGGAGGATCCGATAGTAATTTCGTGTATGTCATGCGTACTACAGGTTATGGTGAGCCGGATAGTTATGAATTAGACAGTATACTTTATCATGAATTTTATAATGAATCTTCCGGTGATACGATTCGCTATCAAACATTCTATATTGATACGGTTTACGCTATCAATGATGCTAAGGTATGGTTTATACACAATGGTGACAGTATAGAGTTTTACGAAGCATCTCAAGGATATTATTTAATGGTCGACAGTAATGTGAACATTGTTGTTGGGGATGAATATGAGCTGCTTGTTGAAACTGAAGAATTTGGCACAGCCAGGGCGACAGAGGAAGCTCTTGAGCCGATTTCCTGGACCAACCCGGCCGAAATTCAGGATACGATTTGGATATCAATTTCCGAGCCTTTGGCAGATACGATTTCCTGGACCGATCTGGGTGGTGCCTACGGTTTGCTTTTTACCAAAACTTATGATTACGGTGGGGGATCATGGGAGTATTTATTTGAACAGATTGAACTAAGAAATGCTTTTTGGACGTATGACTCAAGCAATTACGATCAATTGTTCAATGTCGACCCATTTAAAGAATATCTATATAGTGAATGGGAAGCAGACACACTTGAATTAACGGCAAGAGTGATTGCTTTTTCTGAATCATATTTAAATTATAGAAGTTTGGAACAAATGGTGTTGACCACTGGATTTATTCGCTATCCAACGATCAATGATTTTAGAGTGAATATTGATAATGCATTAGGTGCATTTACCTCATATTCGGTTTCTGATACTAGGACGGTAATGTTTACAAAGTAAGTTGAAAGATTATTTAATAGTATTCAATAGCCCCGGATTTTAACCCGGGGCTATTGTTATATTGGTATCTTTTTTTAAGCTCAAGCTTATTGATATACTTTATTTGATGTAAACCATCTTCTTTGTATCAACCCAATCATTTGTGTTTATACGATAAAAATACACACCAGTTGGTAAACGATTTGAAGAGAAGTTTACACTATAAGATCCCGCTTCTTGATAGCCCGTGAAAATATTTGTAATAAGATTTCCCGTGACATCGTAAATGTTAATACTGACATCGCTGGCACCGGAGATATCATAAGTGATAGTCGTATTTGGATTAAATGGATTTGGGTAATTTTGATATAGCTTATACTTTGATGGTAAATTATCTGGATCGTCATCCGAAATTGTCGAAAGATCGCACGTCCCAAGCATATTATCGTCCAGCCATGTTAAACGTGAATTTAACCATGATTTAAGATAGTTAATTTCTTCGGCATAAGTTTGACCTACATATTTATTGGGATAAACATAAGTGCCGAGAATTGGCCATTTTGTAAAATTTCTTTTTTGGGCATCTTCAAGGAGTGCCGCTTGGGCATCAATAAATGCAAGTAGATTGCTTGTGCTTAAATTGTTTTGTCTTAAAGTTTTCCATTGGCATGCGATTTTGTTTTGGATTTCCGGTTCTTCGGATATATCATATATCCAGGATGGTCTTAAATATGGCAGATCCGCCCAGATATATGACCAACCTGTAGGTCCGCAATCTTGAGTAAAATCATAGTTGCCAAAGGCCAGGTTAAGATCCCAAAGTGGACCAAAATGAATTTTTCCAATATCCCCGTCTTCATCGTCTTTTGTTTTGTACATGTAAAAGCTGAACTTATAATTGTCAATGTGTTTGAATATCTCATTTGCGATCCAATAGTTAACAAATGAAGGGAGATGAATATAATCTTTGTATTCTGCTAAAGAGCTTGCATTATCTACCAAATTTTCGAATTGAGTGATATGATTAATGAGATAGTTTTTTTGTTCGGGGCCGATATCATCATAAGCAGGATATCTAAAACGATAAAAAGGTTTATTGTTATAAGGTGATTTCCAACCTTTTCCCACTTCTTCCCGTTCTACAGAAAAGATATATCCTCCGGTTAATTCTATTCCCTCTGTATCTGAACTTTTTAACTTGGCAATATCGACACGGTTTGAATCCCGTTTGATCTTTTCCATTAGGACATACACGCCGAGGTACTCATTATTGATATAAAGCTCACACCACTTGGTCCGCGGAGTATAATCACCTGTTTGCGCACCAATGTGCATGGCCAGAACATTACGCATTAAACTTTTATCGGAGTATGGTGCGTAAAGAACCCAATCATTTTCAGGGGGTAAACCAAGAAGAGATACATTATTATTTGATCCGTCTTCAAGACGGGTTTCGAAACCATAGCTTTTCTTTGGAAAATCTTGTGAAGAGCTACCTCGTATTTCTATACCTATTTTACCGTCGTAGCCATTATGGGGATCGGTAATATAATTAAGATTTCCACTGCCATTATCAATAATACCAAGGTTTGCGGCGATCTTAGGCTCTGAGATGATGTTTTGTCCACCTGTATTAATGCTTAAGATAGGTAAGTTGGATGACGCAACCGGGTTTTCAAACCAGGAAGGAAGTGTTTGATAATTGTTAGAATCATCTGTTATACCGGCCGTTAAAAATATTAAAGATGAAAGATCTGATGATTGACTGCTGTTATTGTGAACTTGTATAGCAAGGGTATTATTACCATTGTTGAGCAAGCTTCTGTCAACAAGAAAAACATCGGGGATACCACCTCGGTATAGTTTTGCTTCACGTTGTTCATATGTTGATTCATCATACGTAGGACGGATTCCTACGGTACCAATATTGGAACGACAGATTTCAACGCCATTAAGATAAGCCACAAAGGCATCATCGTAATCAGCATGAAGATAGAGTGCTGCGATGCTAGAGGTGTTAACAATATTGAATTCTTTGCGTAAATAAACAGAATAAGCCGACTCAATAACCGTTGCATCGTCATCGTCACCATAACCGATGCCACCCGGTCCGGTAGGCCAAGCGTTATCATTAAAGCCGTGTTGATACCAATTCGAAGGCGGTTCGGAATTTCCCACGAAATAATTCCATGTATTTTCAGCAAGAATGATTGCCTCCCAATGGTCAATTGATTGACCATTGAGGGAAAATGGAGTAAAGAAGATTAATAAAACAATAATGAGGGAAAGTCCAATAGGTTGCCTGGCTTCCATTAAATATCCTTTCTAAATGAGCATTGTTTATATATTAAATATTATCAAGTTCTGTGCGTGGCTTGTGTGAGTTGCCGAAACATATCTATTTAATATATACCATTTTCCTTGAATCCATCCATTCGTTTGTGGTTAAGCGATAGATATACATGCCGGAAGTTAAATAGTTTAAATTGAGATCAAAGCTGTAGCTTCCGGCTTCTTGATCACCGTTATATATGTTGAATATCTTATTACCCTTGAGGTCATATATATCAAGACTAACATTGGTTGTAGCCGGTATATCATATGAAATTTTCGTAGTGGGATTGAAGGGATTTGGATAATTTTGATATAATTTGTAATTCTGTGGCAGTTGCGCTGAATGCTCATCGTCTGTTGCTATACTGGAAACGCCACATTTACCGACCATGTTTTCATCCATCCAGTCTAAGCGATTGCTTAACCATGTTTTTAGATATTGGATCTCTTCCTGATAGGTGTCACCTACAAATGCGTTCGGCCATATATTTGTACCCAGAATAGGCCATCTGTTAAAGTTTCTTGCTTGAGCTTCTTCAAGTAAAATAGCTTGATTATCAATAAAACTGAGTAAATTATCGGTTCTTAGGACATCTTGTCTTAATTCGCGCCATCTGCAATGAATTTGATTTTGGATTAGAGTATCCGCAGATAGGTCATCTATGATCCACGGAGATAAATAGGGTCGTCTTGCCCAAATATAAGACCATCCTTCGGGTTCGTATCCATCTACGTCATAGTTCCCATATGCAAGGTCAAGATCCCAGATCGGTCCAAAATGTAATTTCCCTCCCTTGTCATCTTTTGTTTTATGCATAAAGAAGCTGAACTTATAATTATCCAGATTTTTAAATATCTCTGTTGCTATCCAATAGTTGACGAAAGAAGGAATATCAAAGAATTGACTATATGCTTCAGAAGAGCTTGAGTAATGAATTAGCTGTTCAAGTTGTCCTATATGGTTTTGTATGTAAGCTTTTTGTTGATCCGTAATTTCATCATTCTTGGGATATCGATACTGATAGAAAGGGTTATAATAATTTGGTGATTGCCAACCTGATCCGGGCCCTTCATCTCTATCTATGGAAATAATATACCCTCCGGTCAGATCAACGCCACTGGTGTCGGTCTCATCAAGTTTAGAAATATCAACACGATTTTTGTCTCGCTTGATCTTCTCGGTCAGTACATAAACACCCCGATAATCACCATTGATATAAAGTTCGCACCATCTGGTACGAGCTGCATATTCACCGGTTAAGCGACCAATATGATATGATAGAACATTTCTCATCAAGCTTTTATCTGAATAGGGCCCATGAAGCACCCAATCGTTTTCTTCGGGTAGACCTAATAGAGAAACATTATTGTTCGAACCATCCTCCGAGCGGGTTTCGAAACCATAGTTCTTTTTAGGGAATTGTTGTGAAGAGTGGCCCCTTACCTCAATGCCGATCTCACCGTTGTAGCCATTTGCCGAATCCGTTAAGAAATTTATATTTCCCACTCCATTGTCAATAATTTTGAGTGTTGCGGTGATTTTGGGTTCATCCTGTATTTCCTGGCCATTTGTATTGACAATTAAGATCGGTAAATTTGATGATTCTGTAGGGGTTTCAAACCAATCCGGTAAAGCTTGGTAATTGTAAGAACCATCTTGAACACCGGCGAATAAAAACATCAAGGAGGACAAGTCAGAAGAATTGCTACTATTATTATTAACTTGAACGGCCAGGAGATTACTTCCATTCCGGAAGTGGCTTTTATCTATCAAGAAAGATTCCGGCGTCATACCCCTGTATAATCTTGCTTCACGTTGTTCATAAGTAGATGCATCAAATGTGGGGGGTACTCCAATGGTACCAATGTTGGCACGACATATTTCAACACCGTTCAGGTATGCAACAAAAGCATCATCATAGTCGGCAAAAAAATAAATAAGAGAGAGCATTGATGAATCAATAACATTAAACTCTTTTCGTAAATAAATCGAATAAGTTGAATCAATAATGGTAGCATCATCATTATCACCGTAACCTATTCCACCCGGTCCGCTAAGCCATAGGGCATCATTAAAATCCGATTGAAACCAATTTAAGGGTGGCTCGGAATTTCCGATCCGGAATTTCCAGGTGTTTTCTGCAAGAACAAGTGCTTCCCAGTGGTCAATTGATTGACTTCTTCCAGATAAGGGAAAAAGAAGGATCAAGAAGACAATGACTGCCGGTTTGATGTGTTTTTTTAATGTCATAAAGTAGTCGTTCTCCAGAATTAGTTATCCTCAAAAAATGAGAGCTTTTTAAGATAAATGCAAGAATTAATATTAGGTGATTACCCAATATTAAAGCGTGATAAACTCTAGATGATAGATGTTTTGATGACAATTATGATATCACATATTTCTCAATTAGATATAATTAAAATCGAAGATCGCAATATGTGTTAATAAATTAAAATCTATGGTGGGTTTCACATTGCTCAACATCCATCCGGGAAAAATCCGAAAACAATATGATCCGGTTCCGGATCTTTGGAGACACGTTTCTGTAATGGGATTATGTTTACCGGAGCTTGATATTTGGTAAGTTTTTCCTGGTAACGTTTTTGGTAATATTTTTGTGCATCATCCTGAATTATGCCTTATTCAATATACCTGTATAGAAAATGTAATACTCATGTTGTTTAATTCGTGAGTACATGTGCTTTGTATACAATAAACTTGATTGAGTGTGTGCATGTAGGAAGTGTCGGTGAATATTTATTATTATTTAATCAACAACATCTTTGTCGATCCGGCAAAGGTTCCGTTCACATTTAATACGGCAATATACATACCGGCTGAAAAGTTAGATGCATTCCAAAGTAGTTGATGATTCCCGGCTGAAATCGTTTCATTTATTAAATGATCAACGATCCGTCCTTTTATATCATACACCTTAAGGTCTACATCGCTCATATTGGATAGTTGAAAGTTGATCGTTGTATGGGGGTTGAAGGGGTTAGGATAATTGGGAAAGAGAACATGAGTTTCAGGGATTTCTAAAGTAGCTACTGAGATAGGATCATTGATCTTTATAGCTTTTATGTCATCAAGGTAGATAATCTTATCTGCACTTTGTTGGCCGGATTGAAACATCAGAGCATCGAGGGTGACCTCTTTATTGTCGATGGAGCCATTTCCATTATAATATGATGTCCACAATTCACATGAATCTAATCTTACGGAGTATTCATGCCATTGTCCATCTCCATACAAAGGAATAAGAATTGAACTTTCCAGTTCGTTACCGTCATCTATCATAACAGAGGCATAAATACCGTTT
Organism: bacterium; assembly: GCA_963676395.1. Taxonomy (GTDB): domain Bacteria; phylum Fidelibacterota; class Fidelibacteria; order Fidelibacterales; family Fidelibacteraceae; genus M50B103. The sequence continues at coordinate 1,491,173 of OY781066.1, forward strand.
TCAGATGTCTTGCAGCTAAAGAAAAGCTCTCGTTCTCTTGGGAATAGGGTATTGTTAGAAACAATACCGCCCCCTGAAAGCAATCTTACTTTCCAATTTTCAGTGGACTCGGAATCATCCTTTAGAACGATCTTTAAGCAACTATCACCATCTGATACATTTAAACCGGTAATCTCAATATAGGAGTCACTGGATATACCTTTTGAGGAACCGCTATAGCCGGGATTACGGTAAAAATGTCCTTTGCCGTTTTCGAAATCATCAAGAATCAAACTGTCATTCATGATTAGGAAATTTTCTCGTAGCTTATCCCATAATTCAGGACGATTTTCATCGTAACCCAAGGCCCACATACCGGTGCCCATTAATCCAAATTCATAAACTAACTCCTCTTTGGCATCTAGTGCCATTGCATCATTACACCAAGCTTGATACCAAGTATTGCCACTACTGTAATAAGTCCAGGTGTCTTCATATTTTGAAGATCTGTGTTTCCCATGTGTGTTAAATAGCGCCATTGTTGATGCATAGATGGCTGAGGAACCACTTTCAAGCGTAGAAGCCCCAACCTGAGAGCGTTGTGAGGAAGATACTTTCCATTTGTTTCCATAATAAGGTAATCCGAGGATCAATTTTGATTTATCACAAGCGCCATAACCTTTATCTTGGTTTACTATGGTTTGAACAAGATTGTTGCTGGATCCTGTAATTGGTGCGCATGGACCTGTTGTAGAGGCGCCGTTCCACCAGTAGGCGTAACCCATGATAAATACGTAATCGCAGGCATCAACCAGGCCGGGTAGATCCCAGCCGCTCCAGTTTACCGCAGGTCCTGCAAAAGATATCTCTTGTTCGGGACCAACATGGGTTTTTATATAGTCGCTGAGCTCACGCATAAATTTATTCATTGGAGCTCCACGGTCGGAGGTTTTGGGACCTTCAAAATCAATATTAACACCATCAAGATTATAGTTTTTGATAATTGTCGCAACATTTTCATAAAAGTTATAAGAAGCCGTACTGTCGTGGATTATAGCATTGATATCATCGTCATTGAACTCAACTACACACATGATCAATTTTACACCATTAGCGTGAGCTGTATTCATCATTGTGGTCCAATCATTCGGCCAGCCGGCAGGATAACCTGAAATGTTACCGGAGGTCGAAACGGTAAAATCAAACAAGGCAATATGAGATAGCAGATCATACTGAAAATACTGGGGTGCTGAATTTCGTTTCCAGTCGGGCAAATAGCCAAACACCGTATGTGAGAGGTAGATGCCGGAACTGTCCCGCGGCTGAAGCGGATTTACGCTTGTTACAGTATTCTTACTAAGGAAAACATGTTCGTCATTTAGATGTTCTTCCCACTCTGATTGATGGATGCTTTTAAAATTATCCTGTGAAAATAGTGAAAAGCTCATGCTTATGGCTAACAGACTTAAGAGTAGATTTTTCATGCCGACCTTAGTAATATGGTATTTATGGTTAGAGATGTGTTTTCGTTACATTATCCAATATGAGGTAAAATAGCGCTAAGTATTAATATACAGGATGAGATGACAGCGTATAGTATTTTCAGTGAGCGGGTTTCTCTTTTAATAATAAAGGCATAAAACATTGACCATAAGCCGGCAAAAAGCAAGATAATGCCTTCTATAGAAAAAACTGGTAGCGTTTTTATGAATAGTTCGCCAAAGCTAATGGGCCAAATTAGGAGATAAGCTATTAAGCCAATTAATAATGAGTAAAGGAAAAAAGCTCCTTGAACCCATGTGATTTTTCTACCCTTAACAATATCCCAAGGGAAGATGGTGATTACGTAGATCCAGGCCCATGATCCTGCTCCCCACAGAAGTATGGGAAATGCAATACCACGGAAAAGCCATAGCCAGTTTGGCAATTGAGCTTCTTCTTGGTCTTCAAAAGTAAATATCACCATGCTAAGGGCAATAATTGTAGTTAGAATGCCATGTGAAAACATGATGTAGCTGGTTGAAATGGCGAGTAAAAAGACCGATATAGAAAAGCGTTCCTGACTCATGGTGAAAATGCGAAAAGCGATAAATACCATGAAAACAGCTAAAGCCAATGCGCCAAGCCAAGGATTTATATATGATTTCATGATAAAGTTTGAAAACAATTCAGCCGGCCCGCCGAATGCCCAAAGCTGCCCAAAAATGTACTCTTTTGTGAAAGTAAAATTTAGTCCCTGCTCTATTTGAAAACTCATGAATTGCGGGGCAAAGAGTCGAAAGTATATGAATGATAATAGAAAGGTTATTCCCCCAAAAAGTGTGAATGAATTACGTTTCATATTATAGATCCTCAAAAATAGAGTCGTTATATATTTTGTTGACATGCTTGCGTGCATGCATGTTTTTCATTTGTGCTTTCATGATGTCTACCATCTCTTCCGAAGGTACCGATCTAAGTTTTTCGGTTAGTATGTTATAGTCATCTTTCAGCATTTGCAGTTCTAGTTGCTTTAAGCTGTCTACAAACAATGCCTTTTGATTTTCTTCATCGTATTGTTCCATAACGATTTGATAGCAGAAAGATTTGACTTTTTTGTCACTGATATTTTCGGGTATTTTTTCTGAATTGATGTAGACATTATTTTTTAATACTGCCTGGATCTCTGCCAGGACTTTTTTTAAAAACGGGTGTTTAAAGGTTTTGACCGACAAAAATCTTAATCCGGCTTTGCGGATAAGATTGCTACCGTTTACCAATAGCTGGAGTAGGAGATATTCCGCGGCTTCACCTTGGTTTTTGAATTGTTTGGGTTTTTCCTGGGTAGATACTTCGGGTTCAGAAGTTGTTTGATATGCTTTCTGCTTGTTCAGTTGGTTTAAGAGTGTTTGTTCTTCTACAGAAAACAATTTGGCAATTTCTCTTGCAAACATTTCCCTGTAAACCGGATCTGCAAAAGCTCTGATCTCATCGAGTAAAGATGTGATGGTATCGGATTTTTGCTTTGCGGACATTTTTGAGGGTTGATAATGTGCCCGTAAAAATTCCATAAAGGGAAGAGCATTGGTAACTTGAGTATGAAATGCTTGAACACCTTCTTTTTGCAAGAATGAATCAGGATCTTCGCCTTCCGGGATCTGAAGGATCTTGCATTCAAGCTTTTGGGACGATAGGGTGAATCCTGTTTTTACCGCAGCTTTTTGTCCTGCGGTATCGCTATCGTAACAAAGGATAGCCTCATCGGCAAAACGTCTTAATAGCCTTCCATGATCTCCGGTAAACGCGGTACCTGAACCTGCTACAACATTAGTATATCCATGTTGATATAGTTGAAGAAAATCCATATAGCCTTCTACGACCATGGCTTTTTTCTCTTTGCGCATAGGCTCTTTGGTGATGTTGAGTCCGTATAGGATCTTGCGTTTATTGTATATTGGAGTCTCGGGTGAGTTGAGATATTTGGCTTCTTTTTTATCGTCTTTCATTGTACGTCCGCCAAAACCGACCGCATTTCCTCTGTCGTCATACACCGGAAACATGATACGCTCTCTAAAACGATCGAATAAACGACCATCTTTTTCTGAGCGGACAAAAAGTCCGCTTTGCATAAGCAGGTTTGCATCATAGCGGGCTGAGAGCTTTTTTACAAGAAATTCCCAAGGTTCGGGAGAATAACCAAGCTTAAAATCTTTGATAGTTTGTTCGGATAATCCTCGTTCCAATAGATAGTCCAAAGCCTTTTTTCCGGATGGCTTAAATAATTCGGCATGAAAAATATCAATAGCCTGGACATGAATATCGCGAAGTTTGCCGGTATCGCTTTGTTCCTGTGGAGACATTTGTTCGAATTCAAGTTGGATATTGGCTCGCTCAGCAAGCTGTTTTACCGCTTCTATAAAAGATATTTTTTCATATTCCATAACAAAATTGATTACGTTTCCACCCACGCCACAGCCGAAACAATGATAGATCTGCTTGGAGGCAGATACAGAAAATGAAGCGGTTTTTTCATTATGAAAAGGACAACGGGCCCAGTAATTTGCTCCCTTTTTCTTCATAGGAAGATAAGAGCCGATCACCTCGACGATATCATTGGAATCTTTGATCTGTTCGACCGTATGTTCAGGAATTTTTGCCATCGTTTAATCTAAGGAATTGCTTAATGAGATTAAAGATAAATATCGGGCAGATTGGAAAAGCTTTAGGTTTAATATGGGATAAGTGAATAGGGTAAATATAGTTTCTTGTTTATACGACAAGGGACAGGCATGCCTGTCCCTTGCAATAAAGATTTAATAAAACATATCTTATTTCTTAGGGCCTTTCAGATATTTCTGCTGCCCCTTCAAAGAATATTGGATAGCTGGCTTTTTCGTACTGAACAATATTCGATGGAAAATTCCAGCCTTCCCATAGACAGCGTCCGGTAACCAAGGTTGTGCTGTTATGAACTACCGTTAAAAGAATCCCATCGGTTTCCATTTCTTCGCGGTCACTGGTATTGGTTGGATCACCATCATTATTACTTCGGTCATCATGCATGACATGTCTGAGTGATGGGTCGGTCACCTGTAAAAGCGACCAAGGTAAGCGGACGAGGATCTCGTTTCCGTCGATCTCAACACCATCCATGGAAGTTTTTATTCCACCATTTTTTACCGTGATCAAATTACCAATATCCTGATAAGCATCATCACTACTGTTTTTCCACCGTACGGGTTCCCATGGGGCACCATAACTTGGGATGGATTGATATTTCTTTTCAGGATCGTCAACATTATTTCGACGATGCCATATGCCGTAAAGGTTGTAAGCTTGAGTTACAAATAGTGGTGAATGATCACTACTGGTAATTGCTAAAGCGAATTCCGCACGATTGTTTACAATTGTTCCATTTGGTAAAATGGCTTCTCCAAGGTCAGCTCTGTATGTGTCAATACCAACCCAAATTGTATCACCACTTGCAAGTGGATTTTCCGTTTGGAGTTTGATATAGAAAAATGCATTGTCCATATCAGCCTTTACCGAAAGAATATCACTACTTGCGCTAACTGTTGGCCAACGGGTAAAATCCGGAGATATTTCTCTGTATCCGATCAATCCGTAGTTTTGTTCCGGATTGGTAACATTTTGCCAGAACTGTCTGCGTTCTGTATGCGAATCAAATGGAGCCGTGATCCATGAATTTTTAAACCATTCATCGATCCAGGCGAAAACAAATCCACCGGCGCAACCGGTATCATAAATATTATGTAGCATACGGACATCAGAATGTCCTTGTTCTTTTTCTGTCATACCGCCATGGTACATACCGCTATGACTAAAGCGAGCATTTCCCCAAGATGAGGGTACACCAAATTCTGCTATGATCAAAGGCCAGTTGTCATAATGGTTATTCAGGTCGGTTAAGTACCCTACATAGGAGTTTGGCCCCACAGAATCTGAAAATGTTTGATAACCCGGATCATCACTCATAAAATCCGGATAATAAGGGTAAGCGTGATAAGACATAAAGAAACCGGCCGGAGCATCCACAGCAACGATATCATTCATGTTGAAAGTTTCATCTTCTTCATCGGTATTTGGTGTGTCTTCCGTGGGGTGATAGATAGGATCCAAGGTTGGCCAGGAAGAGACTGAAACAGGTTTATTTTCATCATAATTGCTTTGCATATAATCCACCATATGATCAAGTCTTGCCGTCATCCAGACATCTAACTGACAAGTATCCTGGATACTGAAGTGATCTCCGGTGAATGACGTCCAATCATCATAGGCTTCTTCAATTTTTTCTACTTCAGCCGGGTGGATTTCTCTACCGATGATATAGCCCAGCACCCAAGGAGAAACGTCAGAAGTAAAATCTCCATGTGCACGACCAAAGCGATGCGAGATGCTTTTATTACCGTGCATACAGTCAATGATCTCAGCGATATCGTCATCGAATTTATCGGTTTGACCCGATACCAGATTGCCTTCATATTCTTCATCTAACCAGACACCTTGAATTAAGAAAAGTGGCTTATTTGGGTGGGCAAGGTTATATGTTCTTAATTCTTCATAAAATCTTGGGAAATGCAGGGTGTAGGTTCGTAAGTAGTTTAAACCTCCTTGAGCGAGTTCTTCGATCCAGTCGGCATATTCCTCACGAGTTGCGGCCAAGGCACCCGGAGATGTTCCCGGAACAGCAGCCCCAAGGTTGATGCCTTTTAAGAAAAGGGATACCCATTCGCCATCTCGATAAACTTGAATGTATTCACCTTCGGCTTTGAAAGGCATGCTAAGTTTTTCGGTGGTGTAAACCATATTGACACCACTTTCGGAGAGTGAAACGCCTTCTTTGATATAATTTGTTCCATTTGCAAATCTAATATAAAAATCAAAAGTACTTCCACCGGTAAATGTATCGATAATATTTGATGCGTCACCGGGTTCAATGATTACACCATTTTGCTCGATCAAGGCCACCTTGATACTTGAACTGTAATTTGCCGTGATTAATCTAATGATATAAACACCTTCGGGTAATTCACGACCTGTATTGTCTATGGCCTGCCAAACAATCTGGTTCAATCCCGCAGGTGCATTTGAAACCGAAATGCTGGATACTTTTTGACCACGAATATTATAAGTTTCAAGCTGAATATCTGATTCATCTTTAAGTAAGACAGGTACAACGGAAGATCCTTTGGATGGATTTGGATATGCTGGATACAGCTGAGTGTTTTCGATGCTAACATTTTCAATGATGGTATAGAATTCACCCCACTGGTTTGTTACTATCTCGTCGAGTATTGAACTTTTTCCGGCTTCTGTTATTCGGATGCTTGCGGTCCCTACACCGCCGCCGTATTGATTCATCAGGCGACAATCAAAGCCAGCCGCTTGTAATGAAAATCCGATGGTCAATAGCAGTAATAATATCTTTGGCAATTTAGACAATTCGGTTTTCTCCTTTTTCTCCACGCAATATACGCAGACAATTTTCAACGGCCATGATCGCTAATCTGTTCCTTACAGCTACTGTCGCAGAACCGGTGTGTGGAGTAAGAACGACGTTGTCAAGTTTATTCAACCCTTCGCAAAGGGCAGGTTCATTTTCATATACATCTAATGCAGCACCTGCAATGATCTTTTTTTTAAGGGCAATTACTAATTCATGTTCATCTATCACCGGCCCTCTGGCGGTATTAATGAGATAAGCCGTATTTTTCATCATATTTAATTCGCGTTTTCCAATTAAATGGTGATTTTCTGGACGCATGGGAATATGTAAAGAAATAAAATCAGATTCGCGGATCAGAGTATCAAAATCGACATTTTCAGCTTGTAGCTCCTTGTCGAGTATTTTATTCGGTTTTCCGCTGTAAAGAACACGCATATTGAAGCCTTTAGACATTAAAGCAAAGGCAGTGCCAATACGACCGGTTCCGATAACGCCTAAGGTTTGTCCCGCAATATCTCCACCCAGCATCAACATAGGCATCCAACCGGTAAATTTACCTTTTCGCATAAAACTATCAGATTCCGGAATTCGCCTTGCGATGGAAAACAGTAAAGCCCAGGCAAGTTCAGCGGTACTTTGCGATAGAATGCCCGGAGTATTGCAAACTGCAATCCCTTTTTTTTCAGCATAATCAATATTGATATTATTATAACCAACGGCCATATTTGAAACCACTTCCAAATTTGTTGCCGCATCTAAAAGTTGTTGATCAATTTTGTCATCAAGAAGACAGATCAAACCATGAATATCTTTTACTTTTTGCTGTAATTTCTCAGGGGGTAAAGGTTGCTCGCTTTGAAGTATTTCGACTTCAAATTCAGACTCTCTCAGAACTTTCATACCTGCATCAGGAATAATCCTTGACAGGAAGATCTTCTTTGCCATAGTTCACCTATGAATAAAGTGAAGGGCTAATATTTATAGATTTTCCAGTTTTACCTTCATGTCGGCAATAACAGCATTGATCTCGTCGCCCATGAGTTTGTTAAGGAATAGATTGGTCCAGCGAGCACCGATATTAGCGCCGGCAAAAACTTTAATTGAAAAGTTGACCGTAGTTTTTTTACCGGCTGTAAGTTGCCAAACTGTTTCAGCCATCTCGTGACCCTGATATATAATATTATCGCGAATACTCATATTTTCACCCAGACTTACTTCACAGGCACCTTTACCAACAAGATCGCTTTCCCATGTGTAACCAAGTTCACCTGGTTCATGTAAGAAAACAATTGAGGTATCTTCGGTTTCCCAAATAGGCCATAGATGATTTGCATAAAGGTCTAAAATTTCTGCTTCTACAATATCTGCGGGTGCGTCAATGTTGTATTCTTTATTAAATGTACCCACTTTAGGCAAGAAAAGTCCAATGACAAAAAACAATGCAATACATGCCAATAGTATGGTACTCAGGATTTTTAAAAATTTCATATCTAGTCTCCTTTAGGGAAGCTGTCTTTATTAGTTATTTATTTTAATCTTTTTTTCTGATTTATAATGCCAAATGATCAATGCGACTCCACCGGCAACCATAAAGAAACTTAAGAGTTGTCCCATGGTTACCCAACCAAAAAGAAAACCCAATTGTTCGTCCGGTTGGCGGAAGAATTCACAAAAAGTTCTAAATAAGGCATAACCTATTAATAAAACACCAATTCTAACTGAACCGGGTGCATCTTTTTTATGTAAGAAAATCATGATCAGGAATAGTAACAGACCTTCAGTTGCAGCTTCGTATAATTGAGAAGGGTGACGGGCTTGAATATATCCGGCTTCGATATATTGCCTGATTACTTTCATTGGTGTATCCCATGCAAGTCCGGCTTCAGCGGGGAAATACATGGCCCACTTTGCATCTGTTACGCGTCCCCATAGCTCGCCATTTAAAAAATTTCCCAAACGTCCAAATAGTAAACCAAGCGGGGCGACGGTTACAACTTTACCGCCAATATCAAAAAAGTTTTTCTTGAATTTCCTGCACCAGAATATTCCTGCAAGAATACTGCCAAGGAGGCCACCATGAAAAGACATGCCGGAAAAACCGACAAGTTTGCCATCGCGAAAAGGCCAGATAATATCCAAAGGATGATCAATATAGTATCCGAGATTATAAAAGATAACGTAACCCAATCGAGCACCGATCAAAAGGGCGATGATCAACCAGGAAAAAAGCGAATCGAATTCCTCACTTGTAAGATCGATTTTTTTGAGTTTGATCTCCCTGCGCATAAATATAAGAAAAAATACAAACCCCAAAACATACATAAGTCCGTAGTAACGTAATTGAAAATTGCCAATTTCAAGAATATAGGGCTGTATATGGTGAATGCTGTGCTCTAACATTGCTATCCTTTATTTGTTCACCCAAAAATAAGTAAAAACATAGCAATTAACAATTAAGAATTAAAAATTAAGAGTATAGAATTCAGAAGAGGGCAAAAGGTAATATTTCTTGCCTGCCTACAATCACTATTTAGATTCTTTTCCCACAATGTTTTCTATGGATATTTTTAAAATATAAATTGCATCAAGATGTTTAGTATGATAGTTATTTTCCGGCCCCATGAAATGACGCATGAGTATATTGAGTCCAGCAATTTTTTCTTTTTCTTTTTCTAATATCTCTACATGGCCATACCCGATAAGAGATTGAAATTTCATAGTCCAATTGCAAGCTTTAGGGCCTGTCTCCAGCTTATGTTTTCCTTCTATCTCAAAACATACATAGGGGTTTTTACGAAGGATATCGATCTTGCGACCTTCTTTGGCACAATGGATATAAAGTGCATTATTATGATAACCGTAGTTCAGTGGTACGATATATGGTATATCATGATCGATCATAGCGAGTCGGACAATATTTGAGTTTTTCAGTATGTCTAGGATGAGCTGAGGGTCGTTTATTTGTTTATTTTTTCTTCTCATGTTTTTCTTTCATTACTTGATTGATCATTTCAAAAAGATCTTTTTGGATAATGGGCTTGGTAATATATCCATTGCAACCGGCTTTTAACGTTTTGTTTTGATCTTCTTTCATAGCAAAAGCGGTTTGAGCAATGATCATAATATCTTTATTTGTTTTTCTTATCTCTTTTGTTACATCATATCCTGTCATATCAGGTAACTTGATATCCATAAGAATAAGATCAATGTCGGGGATGCTTTTAACCAACTTAAGAGCCATGTCTCCGGTTGAAGCTGTTTTTAATGATTTACATTTATCTTCTAATAAAGCCTCCATAAACATGCGTGAGGTTTTATCATCTTCTACAAGTAGGATATTCAAATCTTTAGGTGTTTTTGTAATATCGTGTTCAACTTTTGGCGGGGTATCACTGCTCTCATCCATTGGTAATTCCAGATAAAAAGTCGATCCTTTTCCTTCAATAGAATCTAAACCCAATTTTCCATTTAACATTTCTGCAAAAGCCTTGGATATTGCAAGGCCGAGACCGGATCCTTCGTAGGGTTTTGAGAGGCTATGATCAGCTTGCATGAATCTTTCAAATATTTTTTCTTGCTTGTTTTTGGGAACACCTATTCCCGTATCTTCTACATAAAATTCAATTGACTCGTTTTTAATGTTATAGCCGAATTTTATATGTCCGTTATTCGTATATTTTATAGCATTGTTAATAAAATTGCTGATAATTGCATCGAATTTTTCTTCATCGGTCACGAAATTTGCTTTTGTATCGCTAAGAGTAGGCGCAAATTCCAAAGATAACCCCTTATCCTCCGCATCGGGTTTAAAAAATTGATAGAAGTGATTCAAATGCTGGTTAAAGTTGATTTGTTTTTTAGTGATCTTTATCTGGTCGGCTTCAATTCTAGAAATATCAATGAGGTCATTAATTGTTGAAAGCATTCGTTTCCCACTTTTTTTAATGATCTCAATGTAATCACTTCGTTTCTCGGAGTCTAGATCAGGCTGATTTAGTAGATCGGAAAATCCTAGAATACCATTCATCGGGGTTCTGATTTCATGACTCATGTTGGCAAGAAAAGCAGATTTAAGTTTGTCGGATTCTTTGGCTTTTTCCAAAGCTGCCGATAGCTTTATTTCAGATTCTTTTCTCTCTGTTATATTTTCCGCCACTTTAATAAAGTTGGTAATTTCACCTTGTTCATCAAAGATGGCGGATATTGAAGCGGCTTCCCAGTATAGGGAATTATTTTTTGTTTTGTTTCTAAACTCACCATACCATTCTTTCCCGCTGTTGATGGTTTCCCATAAGTCATTGTAGTCTTCAGAACTTAATTCACCCGATTTAAGTATATTTGTATTACATTTAATGATCTCATCAACGGTATATCCTGTTAATTCGGTAAATTTCGGATTGGCATACTCAATATTTCCCTCGGTATCTGTGATTACAATAATAGAAGGACTTTGTTCAACGGCTGTAGAAAGTTTTAAGATACTTTCTTCGGCTTGTTTTGTTTCGGTAATGTCCTGAAAAACACAATGTGTTTGTACGAATTGACCTTCCGGATTAGTGCTGATCTTTCCGTCGAGCGAGATGTCAATATAATGCCCATCTTTGCATCGTATTTTATAGTGAACATTATTGACGGCTCCCTGAACTTTAAGTTTTGAAAAGTTCTTATCGAAATGCTTTGTCCATGAAGGATGTAGGAAGTCAGCAAAATCCTTGCCAATTACCTCTTCCGAGTTATAACCTAAGGTATCTAACCATTTTGGATTTACATCCTTGATTGTAGCATTTTCATCTAAGGATTGATAGGGGATAGGAGAGTTATTGTAAAAGATACGATATCTTGCATCACTTTCACGGACTTGTTGTTCGGCTTTTAATAAATCACTGATATCAACATGAGTGCCTATCAGGCGTATAGCTTTACCGTTTTCGTCATGAATGATGTCAGCTCGAGAAAGTATATCAACCCAATAACCGTCTTTGTGTTTCATTTTAAATTCCATCTCAAAACGATCAATTTCTCCTGATACACATTTATTAAACATTTTCCATGAGCTTTCAACATCTTCTTTTTTGGTTAATTTTTCCCATATACTGAAATCATTGGGGAGTTCGTCGTATTCATATCCCAACATAGATTTCCAGGCGGGAGAATAGTAGATCTCATTTGTAAGGATGTTCCAGTCAAATAAACCATCTTTTGAGGCTTTCATGGCAAGATCAAAACGTTTTTCACTCTCTGCGATTTTAAGGTTGGCTGTTTTTTGCTCGGTGACATCATCATAAATAGCAACGATCTCTTTGTTGGGTAATCTAAAAACCCTATTTTCGTAATAGTTTGAAAAATTATTATCCACATAGATCTTTGCAGGATAAAACGCCGGTTTGCCGGTTTGCCATACTTTTCTGAATATTTCAATAAGGCCGTACGTATCAATATTTGGTCTTATATCTTTAAGGGTTTTCCCAATAACATCCTCTCGTTTAAGATTTTCTATTTCGAGAGACATCCTATTGAAGTCCTGAATGACATAGTCACTTCCATATTTTCCATCATTAAGTACCTTGTAGATGGCAATACCGCTGTTCACGGTATTAATCAATTGACCATATCGGTATTCGCTTATGTTTTTGGCTTCTTCGATCTTTTTTCGTTCGGTAATATTCTCTACTACTGAAAGAATACGGTCCACTTTATTATGTTCATTTTTAAGTGGTACGGTTTTGCAAAACTGATATTGATCATTTATGAAGAGTTCAAAATGCTGTTCTTTACCTTTGAAGGTTTTTAAGTAATACTTTTTTACTTGTTCGGCTTGATCCGAGAAAATATCTTTTAAACCTAAGCCGATGAAATCATCCGGGTTTAACCCCGATTTTGAAAATTCACTCCCTCCTATATAATCAATGGTTAAATTTTTATTTATGATTGATATATATGAATTTGGAATGTTGTTGGTTACCGTTTTTAACAGTTTTTCACTTTGGCTGATTTTATTTAAGTGCTTACGTTGTTCTGTAATATCCATGCCTGAGCTGAATAGATGCTGAACAACGCCATTTTCATCTTCAATACTTGAATTGTACCACTCAATTATCCGTGTGTCACCTTCTTTTGTTACAATCATATTTTCATAGTGTTCAACACTGCTGACTTTTCCGGCAAAGATCTTTTTGAAGACTCTTTTAACCCCTCTGCGGTTTTTCTTGGGGATACAGGTATCGAACCAATTTTTACCGATTAATTCCTCTCGCTTATAGCCGAGGATCGTTAATCCTTTCTGGTTGATTAATTTGATATTTCCATCGGCGTCAAGTGATATGAATATAGAGCCGGCCATATCTAAATAACGTTCGGCATTTTCTTTGGCATTTTGTAATTCTTTAATTATTTCTTTACTTTTTAAACCGTCTGTAGATAATATTTGAACTCCAACAATCTGATGATCATTTTTAAACAGGGGAAAATATTTAGAATTATACAATGTTTGTCTATCTGGCAAATCAATCAGATCTTCATATTCATAAGTCTCGTTATTATTTATGGTTTTTTTTAATCGTTCTAAATAGTTTTGGCCATGTTTTTTTCCGAATAGATCAATCATTGTTTTACCAATAAAATCTTTTGGATCACCCCCCATATTTCTGGCCGCTGTATGATTAAAAAATAAAACTCTCCCCGTGACGTCAAAAAAGGCTAACCCGATATCAAGAGAGTTCAACAAATTAAAAGAAAAATCATTTCCTTGAAGCATTTTCTTAATAGTATTATTTGATTTATTAACACTACTCATCATACTTCCTTTGATATTGCTGGGGCTTTACTTCTAGTTAATACTATTTATATGTATCATTGTTAAAATGTAGGGTGGAATAATGGCTTTTCAAAGTTTTAATATTGACATAGATTATATAATAATTATTAAAATAATAAAAATAGGGACATCATTATGACATCCCTTTTCTCTGTCAGACCGTGTTTTATATGCTATTTATGCAGGCCAATGTTCGATTAATAACCAAATACCAAAGCCCAATGCGATAGAACCAAAAACTGCGATAAAGATCTGAGTACCTATTTCACCAAGGATCTTTATAAATCCTTGAATTTTCCCCATATTCCAGATCTTTGCCGGTTTTGTTGCGGCGAGCAGATAACATACGATCGCATAAACAATAAGAAAAATCGCTAAATAAAACATAATATCTCCTTTTAAGTATTAAGATTGGGTGGTGCTATACTCACTTTCAATCTTATGATAATCCTTTAGTAATTTGTTTTTTAAGCAGCATGAAGTAAGCTAAACAAATAACAATGACAAGTCCACCTTTCCAAATTACATCACCCCAGCTTGCGGTTTGAATAAAAACTGATTCTAGAGCGTTGTAGATCCAATAAAAAGGTGTCCAGTAAACAACCCATTGCCATTTATCGGGAAGCAAGGTTCCCCCCAGAACTGACAGCATGAGGAGCATACCAAGCATCTTGCCGATGCCGATCGCCTCATTGTCATTACTGCCTATGGCACCGATCAAGAGGCCAAAGAATAATGTGATGGCAAAGGAGGCTATGACCAGAACATAAACTTGAAGTATGTTTACGTGGATCAATCCCAGTATAAGTAGAGCAATAATGGTATAAAAAGCCATGACTAGAAGCGGTAGGATAGATCGTCCCACATAGTATTCTGTTGTTGTTAAGGGAGATACTTGTAGAGCACGGTTTGTGCCTAATTCTTTATCATTTACAATACCTAAACCGATAATAAATGCACCGATAAAGGACATAAAAAGGATAAAAATTGAGCCACCCATGGTTGCGACCGGAGATATTTCACTACGATGTGATATTTCTTCGGGAACATCAGAAACAAAGGTATTTGTTTTTGCTCTATCGGGATAATATTTCTCTACATAGTACTGTCTTATCACTCTTGCTCCGCTAGAGAATGCAGTGTTCTTTTTAATATTTCGCTCAAGAACTGAAACATATTGTTCATTTTCTTGATCCCAGTATAAACCTTCGGCAGAACCCGCACCGCGAAGTTTTTGTTCCATATCTTTGATGGAATCATAGGCCTTTACATTTGCAAATTTTTCTAATTCGTCAATGACTTCTTGTTTTACTGCATGAGGACCCTCGGTAACAACCGCTATGGTTGCGGCTGTTGAATCCATGCTGGGCAGGAAGAAACGCAATATGAGTATCATGATCATAGGTACAATGATCATGTATGCACCCATGAAGTTGGACATATTGGACTTTAAGTCGAATTTAAACATTTGAGTTAGTTGTCTCATTTTATCCTTCCTTCCTGATTTTTAGCAAGAATACCCAACCGGCAAAGGTTGCCAGCACCACATCGATCGCTCCAAGTATCAGTGCAGAGTTCCAGATAATGTGTGTGTTGTTATCCGGGAACATGGCGGCATCCATTCCGAATAGGGTATAGTAGGTTGGAATTAATCTTAACCAACCCGGAGAAAAGGTAGGTGCAAAAAGCGAGATCGCTGGCAATGATAGTACCATCATCAACAGTACAACCCAGCCCATAGATGCCATAGGGCTTTCGTTGAAAGCACCAAGAATGGTTCCGATCGCTGATCCGAAGATGACAGTCAATACAATGATCAATAGAGCCGGTAGATACCCTGTAAAACCGCCCATAACGGGAATATAAATGATACTGAAGGTGAATAAACTAACAGCCAATAACATTAAGTTTTTACTTAGTAAGAATCCGCCAATACCGGCCGGTGTCACTCTAAAGGCACGAATGGTTGCATCGGCTCTTTCCTGGCCTGTTTGAGAAACCATGGCGAACATGCCGATAATACCCACCATCATTAATAGTATTGCGGGGAGCAATCGACGGTTAAAGGGGATCTCGTCGCGAAGACCTTCTTGAAGTGCAGTGAGTTTTACGGCCTCATATACTTCAAAAGGATAGGTGCCAAAGGGTGGATGAAGCATAGACAGCATGTCTTCCATTTCCACTTCCACATATTTTATCATGGCTTGAGTGGTATAGGGTTGTACCAACATTTCAGTACGGTATATGGTGCTGTCTTCTTTGTCGCCAAATGAGATAATAACACCCATGGCATTTCTATTTTTTGTCATACCTTCAATGATTTCCTCGCGGGTTTCGACAAATGTATCGAGCTCCATTTCAATGTCAGCTTCTTCACTGAAACGATCTATGATCTCCTGAATTAATCCGGTTTTATCTTGAATATAGACCATAGCATCAGGCTCAATATCTTTAGGAAAGACAAAAAGCAGAAGCAGCATGATCACGACGGCAAAACCTAGCTCCAAAAGGATGAATACATCCTTAATACCAAGCAGCACATCTTTTTTTAATAAGTTAATTATCTTTTTCATAGGGACTCCTATTCAAGACCGCGGCCGGTGAGTTTGATAAAGATCTCTTCCAGAGTAGGTTCTCCGGAGTGGATCGTTTTTACGTCCTTATCGGCAATAAATTTGGTTAGCTCACCTTTGTCTTTTTCAGCCATGCTGAATGTTTTGGATGCCAGTTTTTCGCCATCCATATATTCTAAGGTTACCACAGGTTGACCATATTTAAGCTTCAGGTTTTTGGGACTGTCTAATGCTGCGATTTTTCCATCAACGATAAAAGCTACCCGATCACACAGTTCATCGGCAACGAACATGTTGTGTGTAGTCAAGAAGATTGTTGTTCCTTCTTTTTGTTTCCTTTTGATAATACCTTTGATCGAGTTTGCTGTTGTGGGATCCAAACCCATGGTCGGTTCATCAAGAAACCAGATATCGGGTTTGTTGATCATTGAACGAGCAAAGCCGATTCGCTGCATCATACCTTTAGAAAAATCACCGGCTTTTTTACGAGCTTCATTTTTCAGCCCAACCCAATCCAGTACCGTCATCGGATCTTCGGTTCCACCATCATATAGTGACGCATGAAATTTCAGGTTGTCTAGTGCGGAGAGCTTTTTATATACATTAGGTCTTTCGAATCCGACTCCGATACGATTAAAGAATTTCTTGTTGGGGTGTCCCTTGCGCTCTTCACCATCAATAATAATATGACCTTCTTGTTTTTCCAGCAGTCCGGAAAGTATCCCTTGAGTCGTAGATTTGCCGGCACCGCTTGGACCGAGGAATCCGAATATCTCACCCTTTTCGATATTAAAGCTGATATCGTTCACGGCGTATTCATCATTTTTCTTATACGAGTGTTTAAGATTCTTTACTTCGATCATAATGACCTTCCTTTTCATTGAGGGGCTTAATTGCCCGTAAATTTTGTTTCGGTAATATCATTTTACAGTGAAACGGGCTTTTTGCAAAGAAAAATCGGTTTTTCGGGGCTGATTTGCCTAAAATCGGAGTAAGGTATTTTTTGCTTTATTTATGCGGACATCTTACGAAAAATAAAAATATATCGCAAAATAGTAAGGAATAAGTTTTAAAATAAAGAAAAATTATGTCGAAAAATTATTGAATATTAGTCAGAAAACACATCCTTACGTTTTAAAGACATAGATATTTAAAGAGTGTTTTTTTGAATATTTGTTAAATCTAATTATGGATCACTCGTTACAACGTTTTTCGTTTAACGATTCACGGTTTAAAACTCATGCTTTTATAGCACTCATCCCAAAATCTTAATTCCATTCTACAACTTTGCATGTACATGGTCTTCATGTCATCACGCATGTAATAGTTGCTATGTTGAGCCGCAGATTCCACTAATTGCAACATTTGACGGACTTGCTCGGTGAATTCTTCCCCGGTATAAGTGTCCAACCAAGGCTGATAAGGATTATCTTTTACAGTATTGTTATTGAGATGAACCCCAACTTCACGATACATCCAAAAGCAGGGTAGTAATGATACTAGTCCCATTGGGTAAGGTGATAAAAATGTGACATTATCTAAAAAATTACCGTAATCATGGCAAGCGGGAAGTCTTTCTTCTACAGGAGTGATCTTAAATTTTCTAAAGAAATTATCATGTAATTCTTTTTCGATCAGGAAGCCGTCTTCGGCAAAACCGATTAAGATATTTTTAATTTCTAGAGTGGGTGCTTTATTCGCCAATTGGAAAAGTGCTTTTGTATATGATTCAATATACAAAGCATCTTGCTGTAGATAGGTTTTAAATCGCTCGACCTCCAGTGTTCCTGCTGAGAGTTCAACATTAAAAGGATGTGTGATCATGTCGCGATACAGCGATTTGCTCATTTTCCATAATCTACCGGTGAATAACATTAATCTTCCTTCCAGAGTTTATGGAAGTGATGAACGGGACCATGACCGTGACCAATTTTATATTTTGATCCGGCAATGATGGCGGAATGAATATAGTCTTTTGCTGAGCGGACAGCATTTTCCAATTCCATGCCTTGTGCAAGAAAGGCAGCGATCGCTGAAGATGTAGTACAACCGGTTCCATGTGTGTTGGGTGAGTTTATGCGCTGTGCTTCCAGCCAGATGATCTTGCCATCTTTCATCATTAGGCAGTCCGGACTTTCTTGATCTTCGAAATGTCCTCCTTTAACCAAAACGGCTTCGGGACCGAGTTTAAGCAGTTTTTTTGCACTTTTCTC
The DNA here is from genome assembly GCA_963676395.1 of bacterium. Classification (GTDB taxonomy): domain Bacteria; phylum Fidelibacterota; class Fidelibacteria; order Fidelibacterales; family Fidelibacteraceae; genus M50B103. The sequence goes on from OY781066.1 coordinate 1,509,698, forward strand.
AAGATCTTCACGTGCTATGATATTGTCTCCGGTAAGTACCTCGGCTTCCGGTATATTGGGTGTGATCACTCTTGCCAGGGGAATGATCTCTTCTTTTAAAGCGTTAATGCTTTCATCTTGTAACAGTTTATCACCACTTTTAGCGACCATCACCGGATCTAGCACGATATTCCTGACGTCATATTCTTTGAGTTTTTCGGCAATGGCTTTAATCACATCTGGAGTATTTAGCATGCCAATTTTAACCGCATCTACACCAATATCGCTGATAACGGCATCAATCTGTTTTGCCACGAATTCAGCGTTAACAGGATAAATACCTGTAACAGCTGTAGTGTTTTGCGCGGTTAAAGCCGTAATGGCAGACATGCCAAAACAGCCTAATGCCGAAAAAGTTTTTAGGTCGGCTTGTATACCGGCACCACCGCCACTGTCTGAGCCGGCAATGGTTAAAACGCGTTTATATGCTTTCATGATGTCTCACTTTTAAAATGGTCAAAACCATGTCGGTTCAAGGTGACCGGTTTATCGTTTAGAGTATATTCAAGTGTATTGGATTCCGTGATCTTCCCGATGGGGAAAAGATCATTTTTAAATTTTTTCCAATAGTCAGCTGATATTTTATCATAATTTTCGGCTTTGATAGTGCAAAGTAGGCAGTAGTCTTCACCACCGCTAGCAGCCAAGTTTAAAGCATTCCAGCCATAATCTCCGCAGACTGAATTCATGGCATCTGAAATAGGTAGTTTGTCAAGGTTGATCTTTGCACCCACAGAAGATCTTTCCATGATGCGTTTGATATCTGAATCAATACCATCCGAGACATCAATCATGGCACGAACACCTTCTTGCCCACCAAGAAAGCGGCCTTCGGGAAGATGCGGTCGAGGCAGGTTATGTGCTCTGAACATGGCGCGGGCCTCAGGAGTAACGGCGGGTAAGTTCTTTAGTACAAAATTCAGTCCGCAAGCCGATTCTCCAAGAGGAGCTGTCACACATATCATATCACCGGGCTTTGCAGTTGAGCGAGTTTTTAAGTGCTTATTTTCAACTTTTCCTATAACCGCAATGTTGATGACCAAGTCATGTTGAGATTTTGTTGTATCCCCGCCTAAAATGGGGCATTTGCTTTCTTTGGCAAGAAAGGATAGGCCCTCATAGAATTCTTTTAACCATTCTACATTTACTCTTTGGGGGATGCCTAAAGAAATATATGCTGACTGCGGGATACCGCCCATGGCGGCAATATCACTTAGGTTAACTGCTAGAGATTTTTGTCCTAATTCAAAGGCTGTAATTTTATCAAAAAGAAAATGTGTGCCTTCAATTAGTAAATCGGTGGTCACGATCTGACTTTCGGTTTCCGAAAGTGGGGAAATGGCGCAATCGTCACCGATTCCGACGATGTTATTACCAAGATGTTTGAAGAAGGGTGCGGCTACCTGATCAATAAAGCCAAATTCACCTATGTCGGATAATTTCATTTCCTACCTTTTTTCACTTCTTTCAGTAATTCGCGCGATGCGAGTTCGGGATCATCAGCTGAACAGATTGCCGATACAACGGCAATACCATCGGATCCTGCAGCTATGATTTCAGCTGTATTTTTTTTATTGATACCACCAATAGCGACCAAAGGATGTCGCGATATTTTTCGGATCTCGCGGATGCCCTCAAGCCCCAACTCGTGATGAATATCCGTCTTAGTCGGGGTGGAGTAGATAGGACTGAGTCCAAGATAATCTACATTCAATTTTTCGGCATCAAGCGCATCTTGAATATTTTCTACGGATAACCCGATGATAGCATCCGGTCCCATGAGTTTTCGTGCGGTTTTGTAAGGCATATCACTTTGACCAATGTGTAGGCCTTCGGCGCCAACGGCCAGGGCAATGTCAATTCTGTCGTTAATGATCAATGGAATTCCCAAAGGTGAACAGAAATTTTTTACGTCTTGGGCAATTTCTAAAAATTCCCGGGTAGTGCAATCTTTCTCACGCAATTGTACGATGCTTGTACCACCTTTAATTGCGGCTTTGATCACTGCTTGCAAACTGCGACCTTTTGAGAGTTTGCGATCGGTAACGAGGTATAGGCTATAGTCAATATTTTTCATAATTTTTCAACCAGCGAGCAACTTGAAGATTTAAGTCATTTTTTGTATCTTCCTGTTAGCTGTTAGCTGTTAGCTGTTAGCTGTTAGCTGTTAGCTGTTAGCTGTTAGCTGTTAGCTGTTAGCTTATTTTAAATATTTTTCCACATCTTCTTTACTCATATTATAAAAAGCATCAAGAAGATATAGTTGCAATGTGCCGGGACCTTCGGCTTTTTCTTCGGCCATTTCGGCGGCAATACCCATTACAGCCATTGCAGATGCAGCGGCTTGAAGTTTATCTTCCACGACTGCTGCAAACGCTCCTGTGATCGCAGTTGCCGTACACCCCAAACCGGTGACCTTTGGCATCATGTCTGAGCCGCCTTCAATACTGATAACTTTATCACCATCGGTCAAGTGATCGGTTTTCCCGGAAATGGTAACGATGCACTTGTACTTTTTGGCAAGAGATTTTGCCGCATCCATGGCAGAATCTGAACTGGCCGTACTATCAACACCTTTGGTTTTAATGGCAGCATTTTCAAGTGCCATGATTTCAGAAGCATTTGCTCTGATAATAGTAGGATTAGCTTTTGATAGGAGCCTTAAACAACTTTCACTACGATAGGGGGTTGCCCCTGCGCCAACGGGATCAATAACAATGGGAATACCTTTTTTGTTTGCAGCTCTTATAGCAAGCTCCATTGCATCTATCCATTTGTCACTTAATGTACCAATATTGATTACTAGAGATGATGCAATTTTGATCATATCTATAACCTCATTGCCGGCATGTGCCATTACGGGAGATGCACCAATTGCCAAAAGCGCATTGGCGGTATTATTCATGACAACATAATTGGTTATATTATGAACGAGAGGTGAGGACTCTCTTACCGTTTTTAAATCGTTCCATACTTGCTTTGCATTCATCTTATTTTCCTTTTACTGCTGAAATTGCAACGTAATCACCACGGTCATAACCTTCTACCGGTTCTTCGGCTTCCATATCTGAATATGCCGGGTGTTTTGTTAATGTTTGAGCAAAGTTAAAGTCAGAAAAACCGGATTTTTCCAACATGTTTACTTTTTCGGGAGTGCTTCGCCAATTTGATTCCGCTACAAATTCTATGGGATAAGCGTTGGGAGGTTTTGCACCCGCAAAATATTGGTGGTCCCAAGTTCCTGTTTCTTTTACAAGATTATAAAGTAAACCGTACGATGATTCTTTAGGTACATCCAAAACAAGAATTTTACCACCAGGTTTTAAAGCTTTATAAGCATTGTCGAAGGCTTTTTGAAGATCGTTGATATATGATGGTGTTCCATTAAAGATCACCGTGTCAAATTCTTCTTGTCCAAAATCCGTATCTTCGGCAGTACCAATCCGCACCTTCATACCACGTTGAGTTGCTATTTGTGCCATGCCTTGGGCGGGTTCAATACCTTCTTCTATAAGGATTTCGTAATCGCGTTTTAAAATAGCTTCAAATAAACCGCTGCCGCAACCGATCGATAATGCTTTGCCGGGTGTCTCCAAGAAATGGGCCAGAAGGCGGACTTCGGATCTTAGTACATTTTCATTTTTCAGGAACCATTCATCGTAAGCGTTAGCAAATTGAGTAAATGCACCTTCTTTGACTTTTTTTCTCATTTTTAATCTTTCTCCATCTTTGTGTGTTGTGTTGCCTAAAATTAATTTTAGGCTATAAATTAAGGAAAATATATTTTGTGACAAAGAATAAAGCGTATGAGGTGAAATGTATAACGTAAATTTTAGGTTAATACGAATATCGTTGTGCTGTACTTCACATATCTGTTATTGTTTTAACTTAGGTGAAAACCCACGATTCGTTAATCGACTTGGGAGGTTGTCGGAATTAACAGAATCGTGGGTGGAAATAATGGATTTATTGGCTTTATTTAATCGTAAAAGGTAAAATCAAACTAAAACTAAAGTTTCTACCTAAATTACCGTATCCCAAGCCTTTGAGAGTGGACAAATGATCAATATAGTATTCATTCAAGATATTGTTTGCCTGAATGGAAACGGTGATAGGTTGACCTTTAATGATGATGTCGCCACCAACTTTGGCATTCACTACAAAGTAGGGATTGGTTTCTGTTTCAAATCGCGCGGGTTTATCTTGTCTTGCGGCATAAGTTCCACCGATATTGACATAGACCTTGTTAAAGAAAAGTATATCCGATCTTTGCAGGCCAATATCAAATTTTAGTTTATTTTGTGGAATAAAAGGCAGGTACATTCCATCGGTTTGCTGTCCTAAGGTGTATGTATAAGCAAATTCGGCAATGAGCCATTCCCAGGGAGTAATGGCTAAGTTAAACTCTGTGCCAAAGATAGAAGCATCGGTTTGTTCGTATTGATAAATATCAATACCCCCGGTAGTTGTATCTGCTGTCGGAGCCATGTAAATATAATTATTGATCAGGTGGTAATAAGCCGAAGCATCTACCATGAGCCAACCCGAATGGAAATGTGCATTGATATCAGTTTCGTAACTGCGCTGAGATTTCAAATCAATATTTCCTATTTCGTAACGATTGCCATGCATTCCATTTTGAGTCATTTCTGCCAAATTGGGTGTGCGGTAAGCGGTAGCTATATTTCCACGTAATAAAAGCGATGATGAGAGCTGGTAAGTTGCACCCAGTGATGCGGAAACATTACCGTAGTTGGTGTCGATCACGGTAGCTGTTTCGGCATAGACATCTCGATGATCGTAACGGAGACCTGTTTGTAAATGAAATTTTTCTTCATTCCCATAGCGCATTAATGCGAATGCTGAAATGTCACTGACATTGGCATCCGGTAAGACGTGATTGGGAGCCTCGTGATTACGGTTGGTTTTATAAGTACCTTGTATTCCTACAGTATATTCCGATGCCAATGAAGAAGGTAGATGGGTTTTTAGTTCGTAACTTAAAGTATTCAGGTCCATGTCTACCAACTCAAACGCGGGTGTGCTGTTGCTGGTTTGCAGTCTGCGATTATTCATCTGGTAGGCAGCATTGATATCTACTTTATAATTATTTAAAAATAATGTATTACGTGTTGAGATCACATGATTGCTCAAATCCTGATACCAGAATTCGTTTATCCGATCATTTTCAGCGATCAAGCTTAGAACATCCGGAACAGACATACCAAGTTTATCCCGGTTATAATCGTAGTAGATCCTGAAGAGTCCGAAAGAATTATGCAATCCGGTGCTGGCTTTAAAACTTGCGGTGTTAAAACGAGTATTGGGTATATAATTATTCGTTCCGTCTATATAATCTTTATGAGATTTTATACCACCACGAAGAGTCCAATATATTGATTCACCACTGCCTTTTAATCCAAGATTACTGACAAGTCCCATGGTATTTGAATGTGTTTGCAGGTTATAATCACCCACTATCTTTCCGACAGGTGCGGGCTTTTCTTTAACCACATTGATAACACCACCAACTGCATCAGAACCGTATAACAAGGAAGCCGGACCTTTGATTATTTCAATATGGTCAATACCAAATTCGTCTATTAAAAAGGGGTGATTCTCCGAAAATTGAAAATTTTCGAGTTTAACACCATTGTTCAGCATAAGGATATTGGTCATGGACAAACCGCGAATAACTGGCTTACCAACACCGCTTCCCTTAGCTATCATATCAACGCCGGCTATAGAGCTGATTGCTTCGGTAAACGAGGGTGTACCGCTTTGAGCGATCTCATTGGGTTTAAGAGTCTCAATGTTAATTGCGTTTTCATGTTGACTGGAATACGAGCCACCCGAAACAATAATTTCAGGTGATTTTAAAACAACAGGCTTGAGTTTAACATTAAGATTTGCTTTGTCTTCTGTTAACTGGAGAGAAAAGACTTGACTGGCAAAGCCGATATATGAAAATTCAATTTTGATTTTTCCTTGTGGGATATCGCTGAGTTTAAAATGCCCGTCTTCATCTGTCATGCATCCTTTTCCCTGTTCGGGAAGAAAAACATTAACATAGGGTATTGTCTTACCGGTTTTACTGCTTTGTACAACACCGGATATTGAATGTTGTGCAAATAAAATAGAAACACAAAGTAAGATGGCTAATAATATTTTTTTCATCAATTATTCCTTTAATAAAATGATTTTTTTAGATTTTGACGAACTGATAAGTATGTCAAAAAAGTAGGAAGTAATATTTTATCAGGAACATTCGGGTGGAGCCCGAAGCTTGATGAACGATGGATTTAATGTTGAGAGTTTTAGAGATTTATATTGAAGGGGAATGTCTATAAGATCATTGCGATCTATTGATAGGAAAAAGTAATCACATTGTAGACTATGTGGAAATTCATAAGCACAAACAGGACATTGTTTTTCATAGTGTTTCATGACCGGACTGTGTTCATGATGAATGTCATGATGGTGGTGGGGAATGTATAAGGTATGAGTTGTTTGAAATAAAATAGGAAAAAAGAAGAGGCTAATAAGACAAATTGCCAAAAGTCTATTGTGTATAATTGTTCTATTATTATTCAATTTCCAATTTTTCATAGTGATATCTTATTGATAAATATTATTTTGAGCAAGAAATTAATGATTAGGAATAGAGAGAGAAAAAATAGAGAGTTTCTTTTTTTAGATTAAAATGCCTTTTACCAAATCACCGAAACCGGCTAGTGGCTCACCGTTATTATTTTCATTGCACAGCGGATACCATCAGCAGCCGAAGAAATAATTCCCCCGGCATAACCACTCGCTTCACCAATAATATATAGGTTGTCATATCCTTGACATAAGCCAAATTTATCTCGATCGGCTTGGAGTGGTGATGAGGTTTTGCTTTCCAGTCCCATGAGGATTCCTTGATCAAACCCCTTCATCATGCCATTAAAATTCTTTAAACCTTGGGTCAGAGCCGTGCTGACAGCTTTGGGGATCATATTGTATAAAGCGCCGGAATAAAGCCCTAAAGCATATGAACCGTTAAAATTATTTCGACTTTTTCGTTTCTTGATATAGTCCGATGCTTTTGTGGCAGGAATGCTGTAATCGTCGGAATAATGATAGAATTTTTCTTCCAGTTTATCCATCCAATCCAGGATTTCATTGGGAGTACAGCTATGTCCCAGTAATACATCAGGATGTATACCGGTAACGCACGCTGCGTTGGAGAATTGGCCATTACGCTGATAATAGCTCATGCCGTTGACGATGTTTTTTTCGCGAAAAGTGGCTGATTGAACCACTTGGCCACCGGGACACATACAAAAAGTATATACCGGGAGCCCGCTTGATGTCTTAGTGGTCAATCTATATTCTGCCGCCTTAACACCTGGAAGTTCTTCGTGACCACCCCATTGGATACGATTGATCAGGGTGCGAGGGTGCTCAATTCGGTGCCCGATAGCAAATTGTTTGGTGTGAAAAGATACACCGCGTTTTATCAGCATTCTGTATGTATCGTAGGCTGAATGTCCGGGCGCCAAAAGCACATGATCGGCGCTAATGTCTCCTTGGGAGCTTTCAATGCCCTGTGCATGGCCATTCTTGATATGAATATCGCTCATGTGGGTATCAAACAAGATGTTTCCACCATTGGCAAGAAAACTTTCACGCAGGTTTTTTACAATGCGTTTTAGATTATCGGTTCCCAAATGCGGATGAGCCATGTACATGATCTCTTCGGGTGCTCCGGCTTTTACATATTCTTGCAAGATAAATTGCCGTTCTTTAGAAATATGTTTTGAGCGTGATGTAAGTTTCCCGTCAGAAAAAGTTCCGGCACCACCTTCGCCAAAGGCATAATTATTGTTTTCGGAAAAGTTTTTGTTTTTTTCAAGATCTTTTATAGCCTTGTCACGTTTTGCAACGTCAGATCCGCGTTCAACAATACTTACATCAAAGCCGGCTTTTTGTAGGACATGAGCAGAAAAAAATCCGGCCGGACCACTGCCGATAACGATAACGGTTTCATTTCTTTTTTTATAGGGAATTTCTAATGAAGGTGGCAGGGTATAGTTTTCACCCTCAAGGGCGGGAGAGGAAATAACAAGGTTGGTTTGCCAGTGAATATGGCTTTTTTTGCGAGCATCCAGACTTTTTTTTTCAATTACATAAGTGAAATCACTTAGTGCAAAACGATCTTTGATGATCTGTTTAATATGATCATCCTTGAAATTGGTGGGTAGTTTTACCTGGATCTTTTTATAGCCCATTAGGGATCCTGTTTCATTTGTTACTGTTGAAAGATAATGGTAGTGTATTGATAAAAAAAGGACAAAGCACGACAACGAGATGAAAAGTCAAGGAGGAAGATACATGATAATTTGTAAAAAAATCTCAGGTAAATTACTTAATGTTCATTTAAATATTTTGCTATTCTATCCTTTACGTTTTGGCGCAAATTTTCATAAAAGAAAGCATAATCATATCGATGATAAACACCTTTTCCAAAGACAGTATTGCCCGGAGCGAGTTGATTTGGGTCAGGAGTGGATGTTATAACTACACCTCGCGATAGATCAAGAGAAGCGTCTGCAAAATGAGAAACATGTGATATGACACCTAGAGAATCCCAAAGGATAGAACCAAGATTTTCTGAGGCAGGGGCCAGAGTATCGTCGCGACGCCAATTGATGGGGTTGATTGCATTTGCACCTTCTAAAACAATCGGATTTCCGGGTTCACCAATTTGAGGTGCTTCGGTATTATAGGAAATAATAACTCCTATGTCGTTGGAAGAATCTGCAAAACTCAAATGTGGATTATCTGAAAGGTAAGTGTCTGTAACAGAATAACCTATCACATACGCTGCTATCATACGTTTGTAAACAGCCGGGTGATCTGCCATGTAGTCGGAAAGTAAGAATAACAGAAGCGCAGAACCCTGAGAATGTCCGGCAAGTATAAAGGGACGATTATTATTTAAATATTTAATGTAATACCGAAAAGCGTTTTTGATACTTGAATAGGGGATGTCTCCCACAAGACTATCTTTTTGAGCGCTAGATAAAAAAAGCGTACCGGCGGCATCGGCCTGGCGATAAAATGGTGCATAAATATTGGCTAAAGAATCAAAGATAGTAGCCTGGCGAGAAAAAGGAACCGATGCACCTTGTATCATCATGGAATTATTAAGTTCACAAATCAGGGGATCCGTATCATTCACTTTGGTATAAACCGTGGGGTAGACATAAAAAACATCCACATTTTTATCGGGACTTTGTGGCAAAGAAAGCCAATGTGAGTTTTCGGCATAAATAGATTTACTTGAAAATATATTGCAAGAAATCAGAATAAGAGTGCAAATAAATAAAAATAATATGTGTTTAAATTTTGTCATTATTCTTTATTTTTCACTGTTCACTGTTCACTGTTCACTGTTCACTGTTCACTGTTCACTGTTCACTGTTCACTGTTCACTGTTCACTGTTCACTGTTCACTGTTCACTGTTCACTGTTCACTGTTATATTTCTTCTCTGCCGCATTCCATGATAAGAGTCCTACAAAATATCCGGCGATCAAAAAGATACCTAATGAAATTAGCAGGTGAAGATACCAGGGAATAGAAGCATTTTCGCTGAGATTAAGAAAGAAAAATGCTAAAGCCATAATGAGGCCCCAAAACAACATACCATAAATCAGGATGAATTTAGTTTTGCCCATTTTACGGGTTTCGGCCCAGTTAGATTTGTTTTTTTGGAGCTTTTTTGACTTATTATCTTTTAAGCTGCTCATGAATTATCCTTTAATTGCGAATTGTTTGTTATTGTGATAGCTCTCTGAAGCAAGTTCGATCACGGCAATAACAATGAAAAATGCAATGAGTGTGATGTTAGCGACTTCCATATAACATTTTATTCTTCGATGCTAATATTGAACTCGTAATAATCCTCTGATTTAAAGGTACCATACCAACGCAAATGTCCGGCTCCGACTTTGATATAATCTTCACCTGTATAGGCACTGTCGGGTAGATAGTAGATGTAGATTTTGGCATTATCAGTTCTGAAAATACTGATACTGTCGGCATGCTCGGGTGCAATGACAATAGAGAAATTTTCAACGATACCATATAAATTAGTCGCAATGCTGTCAGCTTTATTTTGTTGAAGCGTCACGTTATAAGTGGTGGTTGATGGTTCTGACGTGTTGCAGGCGGCAAATGCCAACAGGGTGAGAATGACAAGGAGGAAGAGGAGAGTTTTCCGCATGGGTTTCCTTTTTAATTTTTATGATTGTACATCTGTTTTGTTATCGGGGATATATAATCACCATTTATTATGCGTATTTCTAAAAACGTTGTTTCCGTTATGACGAAAGCGGACAGGCATAGAATTACCATCGGTTATATACTTTCTCGGCAAAACCGAAAAATTTATCTAATTTTAGAACTGTTCCATCATCAAGTACGGCTTTTCCGGAGAAATAACCAAAAACTTGATGTTGGTCTGATTTAATAAGGAGCAGGTTGGCATTGGAATGACGGTCGAGCACGGGCATGAAATCCATTTCAAAGCGTCCGTCAGAGGAGCTGAATGTCCAAGGGTCCATAAAGCTATTATCGGGGATGTTAAAGGAAACATCTTTTAACTTATGGATATCACCTTTGTAAAAGAGCATGTTTTCGGTTGCAGCTGAAGTATCACCAAAACCGTAGCCGATATTAAAGCCAAAAAGTTCGCCGTCCAATTCTCCCGAAGCACTACCCCAGTACCAGGTGTTATCGTAAGTCCACACACCTCGACCCCAATCCAAAACACCAAAGGATGGAATATCTTCCATATTCAGTGCTCTTGAGCCGAAAAATATCTCACCTTTTGCTCGCATATTATTGGTCTTTTGGTTGTAATAAAAGCGTCCTGCTTTTTTAAAGGGTGTGGCAATAACCATAGATTTATGATCGGGATCTTTTTTTAATTTGATATCTGCACTCAGTGCTAAACCCCGGTGAAAATTATCGATCTTGACTGAGATATCTCTTTCGTTTTTCCCGTTCTTAAATATTAAAGAAAACCCTTTTTTAAGGAATTTTACATCGCCGGTCTCTGTCGTGGCAGGCATCTTAAATTTTCCCAAAGGGAAGGGCGTCATGATGGTTTTTGTGATTTCATTGGCTGCTTCAAAATCAAATAGCGTGACCGAAATAAAGCCCATATAGCCATTGTCAGCAATGGTAAAAGCAATGCCGTAGCAATCGTTTAGAACTGCATAATAATCCCATTCTTTAATGCGACTCTTGGGTGCTTTGATCATTTTTCGATCATAGTCCGAAATGAGTGAAGATGCCCATCCGGGTTCGCGAAGGAGTCCATTAGGGTTTAGTAAGGGACCTTTTTGAGTGATGTGATGTTGCATGGTTTTTCCTTTATTCTTGCGATAAAGATTTTCTTTTTATTAGTGTATAAATCGTAAGGATTACAAGAAGTCCTATTGCTATCGACACGGTTAAAATAATATCTTTGTGTATTATGTCGGCATGTGTCCGTTTTAGCCAAATACCAATAAGCGCCCAGATGATGACCAAGGCAAAGCAGATATTATTTCTTTTGAATAGCATAATAACCGTAAGGCAAGCTGCGATCAGGATGAGTGTGATCGTCCAGATGTTTTCGGGAACACCCCAAGCGCCCCAGTTTTTTGCAACGAAAAGTGCGGTGGAATTTGCAATGGTTGCAACGGTGATCCAACCAAGATAAATATTTATAGGAGCCGAAATAGTTAAGGTTTGGAGAAATCCCTTAGTTTTAAGCTTAGATGTTTTTAGGAAGAGATAGATTAATGTGACAAGCAGAGCCAGCATGATAAATTCTGACAGTAGAATTAATTTATAATGCCAAGAAATAATCCAGCTCGCATTTAATATACATGTTATGGCAAAAGCTAATTGTGTTTTAACATCCAAGCATTCAAGTTTTTCTTTTATTGCAGAAACAAGAGCATTTACTATATAGATAAACAAGAGTAAATAGATCACACCCCAAATAGAAAAAGTCAATCCTGCCGGAACAAAGAGATTTGGATATAAAGCTGAAAGCTCCCCGGTATTTAAGCCATTGATGGGTAAAATATTGGCAAGGGCATTAACGGTGATCATGGCAAAAAATAGAACAGTATTTATAATGGTCAGCATGATAAACTGTTTTGGTGACACTGATTTTTTAGACATAAAACACTCCTTTGCAAAACTTTATCAGAGTAATTTAATGATAATGAATTTATAGAATAAATGTGTATAAGGCAAGAAGAGTAAGGTAGAGAGTAAGTGAGCAACAAAATATCTCGTTTACTTGCTCCGTATCACTTACTTTTAATTTCTTAAAAAGCATATCCAAGCCCGGCATAAAATATTTTTGGGAAACTGACTCCAAATCTAAAAACGGGTGAATGCGATTGTTTTTGAAGTCTTAAACCAAGATTAGCAATTGGTATCTCGCTCCAATATCCCAGTTTAAGAGTTTAGCTTAAGATAGAATTTGTACAGACATGTCAGCATTCATTTCTTCCACATTAAAAGGGGAAATGCAATACCCGTAACTGTCTTTTTTTCATATTTCATTGATAAGATCATGATCAAATTCATTTATCATTCGTTCATATGAAATATGGGCACCTATGATAAAAAGACCATAATCTACTGTATTATAAACAGTATTTTTGCATTCTTTTTCAATTTCTACAGCAAAACTTCATACTGAGATAAAAATAAATATTGGAACAAGAATAATTCTCACCAGGAAAAATTTTCTATTTTTTCCCAATATATCTTTTTTCGTTCTGGTTCCAATTTATAAGACCAACAAGGAAACCTGTTAATGTAAAAATAACAAATGAAGCGATAATATCAAACACCCAGTGTTCCCATGAGTTATCAATTTGCTTATAAAGAAAAAATACAAGCGCCATGGTGAGACCATAACCGAGCACCCAATTCCTGAAAATATATTTCATCTTTCCCGTTTCACGGGTAACCGCCCACTGTCTTTTTGCTTCTTCTTCACGTTGTTTGCGTTTTTCGGAGTTCATTTAAAAATCCTTTTAAAATGTTTTTCGTTGATATGCCAATTTATATATCCAATCAGTAATCCACAACTTAGGCAAATTGTAATTAGGAATGGTATGGCTAGTAGGCAATTTTCTATGGAATTTTTTAAAACGAAAAAAACAAAAAATCCCACAGCACTAGGCAAAGCAAATGAAAGAATTCCATGTCTGAAAATATAATTCCATTTTCCCTTCTTACGAATTTGTGACCTTATAGTTCTATTGTTATAATATTAAGAAATAATAATGAGAGATACAATAAAATGTTTCGACTGTGTGTCCGCCAAAAAACAAAAGGGTGATTCGAGAATCGCCTGTACATGTGTACGAAATAATGTGTTCATTCGAATCCTTGATTCCCTGCCTCAAAATATCTATTTTGCACAAGCTGTAAATTTCTTGCAATAAAAACACTTTCCTTTCGTTGTATTAAGTGAGAACAGGAAAACGGAGACAAAATGCTTAGCGATCAGATCGAAAGACTTTACAAAGAAGAGAAGGTGAAAATGCTCGCCTATGTAAGGTCGCACACTGTGGAACGCGCCCGGGATGCCGAAGACCTTGTGCAGGATGTGATGCTAAAGATGTTCCGGGTTCTGAATATGAATACCAAGATCGAGAATTTGGCCGCCTATGCTTGGCAGAGTTTGAAAAACCTGATCATTGACAACCGTCGCAGAAAAGAGATCGACTATGATGAGATCAATGATCATCTCGTCGATCTGGCTGCTGACGAACATGGTCCCGAGGAAGCGATGCTTCGTGAGCATTTTTCGGAGTACATGAGCGGAGCTCTTAAAACTTTAAAACCATCGGAAACCGCTATCTGGCATGCTACCGAAGTAGAAGCTAAGAGCTATCAGGAGTTGTCCGAAGAATGGAAAGAACCCATCGGTACCCTGCTTTCACGCAAGTATAGGGCGGAAAAGAAGATACTGGATATACTTAACAAGAAATTTGAGGAGAAATAAAATGGGACATTGGAAAACATATCACCCGGCAAAGAAAATTGTCATGATAATTGGCGGTATTATTGCCGGTATCGGTATTGTAGCCTTGATCGGCTTTGTGATCATGTGGTTATGGAACGGTCTGATGCCTAAATTATTTGGTCTAACCGTGATCACTTATTGGCAAGGTGTTGGACTAGCATTACTTGGCCGCCTGCTGTTTGGTGGTATTGGTGGCGGTAATGGTGACAGTGGTTCTAAACATAAGAAACGTCAAAAAATGTCACATTGTGAATCAGCTTATGAAGCCGATTGGGAAAAATACGATAAATGGTGGGAAGCTGAGGGTAAAGCATCATTTGAGAAATATGATACCAATGAAGATCCGGATGTAGAAGTTGTAGAAGTAGAAGAAAAATAGATGAGACTGTAAGGGTGATTTTAGAATCGCCCTTATAATTTAAATTTCATAATGTAGGGGTTGGACGGGTGTTCGACCCTTTTTTAATTACGTAAGCAACCGACTCGGTTCTTAACCAACACAACCGACTCGGTTTTAGTTAAGGTGCCTTAAACCTTGAAATATGCACAGTAACAGCAATCGCAATAGCGAAAAGCATGATACGCATAAAAAAACATCTATTGCAAAAATAGCTGTAGCAGAAATAATCAACCATAGCATGCTAAGTATATAGATCTTGTATTTTAGCTCTAAGCCTTTACGTTCTTTATAGTCTCGCAGCAGTTTAGCAAAATGTTTGTAAGCATATAATTTGTCGTGAAACTTTTTGGATGTTCTTGCAAAGATTGCAGCCGAAAGTAAGGCAAAAGGCTACGGGTAGGATAATGCCCAAAATCCCCAAAGCTAAAGATATAAATCCAATGCAAATCAATATAATCCTCAGAATAGGATTTTTAATTGAGGATTAGTCTTGTGAGCTTGTATTGGTCATATAATGTTAAATATAATTTGTGGGCGACTCTCGTGTCGCCCGAACATACTCAAAGAAGTATTTATTATGCTTTATACCTTCACTAAGGATTTGGTATACTTCGTGACTTTGTTTGAGGGCTTTAAATTGTCAATTGAGATATGGTATTCACCCGATCTTTATTTCCTTCGATCTTTACTTCTACAAAATGCGGCGTATGTCCGATAAGCATGCCCTCTTCCCAACGTTCCCAAAGCACGGGCTGAATAGTTCCTTTAAATTGTCTTGCAAACTCTGCTTGCAATTGTTTGTGGGTGTCTTCCAAAATGGCAGCTCGAGCTTTTTTCCCGTTTTCGGGGACCTGATTTTTCATGGTCGCTGCCGGTGTGCCTTCGCGTTGCGAATAGCGGAAAACATGTAAGTAGGAAAAATTGGTGTCCATGATATAATTTACGGTTTCACGAAACAGCTCATCGTTTTCCCCGGGGAAACCTACAATAACGTCCGTACCTATCGAAGCCTGAGGTATAAATTTCCTGATCGTTTGTATTTTCTTGCTGAAATCAGCAGTGAGGTATTTGCGCTTCATGGCTTGTAGAAGGGTATCCGATCCGGATTGTAAAGATAAATGAAAATGTGGCATTACCTTTTTAGATTGCCCGATATGCTCAATTAGTTTATCGCTGAGCGTATTCATTTCGATGGATGAGATTCGGATGCGTTCAAGTCCTTTAATCGGCTCAAGAGCCATAACAACATCCATCAATCGTTTGCCTTTATCTTCATAAGCACCGATATCAATACCTGTAAGCACAATCTCTTTGTAACCGACTTCGGCAAGGCGCTTGGCTTCGTTGAGGGTGTTATCAAAATCACGACTCACGGGGTTACCTCGGGCATAAGGGACAATACAGTAGGTGCAGAAATTATTACAACCTTCTTGTATTTTTAAGAATGCTCGTGTTCTATCGGTGGCGGCAATAAATGCCGAATTCAATCGTTCACGATTATTTACGGATGAAACACGTTTGATCTGTTGATGCTTTTTTTCGAAATCCGTAATAGCTTCAAAAAGATCGAATTTATCTCGAGTTCCCAAGACAATATCCACACCTTTCAGCTTTGTGGCAATGTCGGGTTTGACTTGTGGGTAGCAACCGGCGACGACTAAAATACCTTCCGGAGAAAGTTTTTTAGCTTGATACAATGCCTGGCGAGTTTTTCTGTCCGCTCGATTGGTGAGTGTGCAGGAGTTAACGACCATGACATCTGCGAGTTCGTGAAAATCCACGACTTGATAATTATGTTGCTCAGCTGCGTATTTCAGTGCCGATGTTTCGGCCTGATTTAGTTTACAGCCTAATGTATAGAAAGATATTTTTTTCATTGATGTCTCTCGGGTGGTAGCCAGACTTTTACGTCGATGGTTTGCTTTCCCCATTCTAAGGCTTTGTTATGTGATTTAAAGAAAAGATCGATATGTCTACCGATGATAACAGAACCACGGTCTTCGACTACACCATATCCCCAGCCTTCGATATACATAATAGTTCCCATGGGGAAGATATTTGTGTCCGCAGCAATTGTGCCACGTCGAGCGCGAGTACCGGCAGCAGTACGGCCTACAACTTTTCGTTGACCTTTTAATGGTCCATATGAATAACGCGGAACGCCCCATTTATCACGTTCCCAACCACAGCATTTTTCACAAGCACAGTAGCCGGTAACTTGCATACGAATGGTTTTATAGGGTTTGAAAACCGGGGGACGCAATTGATATTGAAAAACTGTACAACCATTGGTGAACGGAATGGTCAATATAATCAATAAGATGACCGAGTATTTTAGCCATGCCGCTTTTTTAATGTTCGTGCGCATGTTCCTTTTCTTCTTCCTGTTTCAAGATGGATTCAAGTTCCATCGGATGGGTAAGTTTTCCGGTTATGGCCGCTGTAAAACAGCTTAAAGCATTCGCAAGAATTGCACCGGATTTTACTAAAGAAGCTGATGTTACCAATCGGACTTTCTTTTCATCGGCACGAGTTTTTAATAAGGGTAATATCGAAGAGGGTAGGATCTCAAATCCAATCTCGGTCAAAATTCCCGAAATCCCCATATCCAGCATGTCCCCGTAAACCAATTGTGACCCGGGAATGATGGCAGCGGTTAAGTTTTCGCTCAAAGGACGGTAACGGATCAATTTAAGTCCGGATTCAATGTCGGCATAGCGATTGGCACTTTCTCCACCGATAAATATTTGTTCTATATTTAAACCGTCTTTATCTGTTAGTGCTCCCACTTTCGTTTCGTTATTTTCTTTCCAAGCGATCATAGGATGGACTTTTTCCATACCGATGCTTAGGACAGTATTTTTATCTGCTTCGGTATCGGGGAAGTAAAATTGCCCCTCCGCTTCCGAACGATCTTGCAAAAATGCCAGTACTTGCTCATCCACCTGAAATAGAAGTTTTTCATACCCCAGATCAATCAGAGTACGAGCCAATGAAAAACGCTCGTTTAAGGGTAGAGAGGTTAAACCTTCACCATAGAACTCAAGAACTTTATCTTTGGGTAAGTTAAAATAATGGATCAAATGAAGTGCGATATCAATACCGCCAACCCATTCTCCGGCTTTTCCGGTCAACTCGATATTTTTACTCTCAGGAATGCTTAGATCAAGTTGTGAATCATTCATTAGTGCCAACATGTTTTCTTTTTCTAGATGCAAAACATATGTACCCAGGACTGAGAGTTCCAGGAGATTTTTATCATCGCTGGCAAGAATGACGCCAGGTGCCGCCAACCCATCTTCAGCAGTTACCAGAGAAGGAATGCCGGTTCTTCCGGCCGGATAATGTTCAACACCCTTGTCTCTTAATGCAAGAAGATCTGTAGCATCGGGTGCTCCCTTAAGCGGTAGACTGTTGTTTATGATTAGGGCATCGATGTTGGATTGTGTTAAATTATTGGCATAAAATTTAACATTTTCTGTTCCAAGAATGATCTGAGAAACCTTGTTATCTGCTCCATCGATCAGTTGATGTATCATTGATTTATTATTCATTTGTTGTGCTCCGAAATAAATATATTCAAGTATCGTCTGTTTTTTATCATGTAACCCCAGTCGGATACGATGACTTTATTTTTAAAATGCTGTAAGCTATTTTTAAAGCGCTCTTCATTGTTTTGTACAGGATTTAACTGTAATTCTATGGTGGGGATAACTTTGGAATCTGTGCCATTGATCTCTTTTAAAATGGAGAGCTGAATCTGGTCATAACGATCATCCGGGATATAGCAGGATGTACTCATGATATAGTGGTCGGTAAATACAGCCAAAGTTTTCACGTCCTGGCCGGTCAGGCGTTGCCTGCCGAAATTGGGATCATTTTCTTCCCAGGGCAATATACCAAGCATAATCTTACACGTGGGGTCGAGATCTTTAATGATAATATTGGCTTTTTCCATGAGTTCGTTGATCGTACCGGTTTTCCATGATAGCCAAGCCTGTTCGTGATTGTCAAGTATCCAGGCATTTAACTCGTGATTTATTAAATGTTCCGGTAAGTCAATTTGAGCATGTTGGGCAAAGGTTTTTACGCAGTGATTGCAAAAACAAAATTGTCTTGTATGAGCTACCTGCATTTTTGAACAATCATCACCGGTCTCCACAGGGAAGGACAGTTTGTCCAAATATATACCATCAGGTTGGAAGATCAACATGATCTCGCGAATGATATCCAGCTTATACTGGCGATAATCCCTGTTCGAAGGACATATCCCCGAGATGTTTTCCGCACTACGAGTAGAAGCAAATTCATCCATTGCCCGTAATTCGGGTTGAGTTTTAAATGTATAATTGTCCTCGAATATTTGTAGCTGGGCGACAAAATCAATATTGACGCGCCTTAATGCATGACGGAAAGCCAGTAGATCTGTTCCAAAAGTCCAGCGTTGAGGTAAAATATCTGAGGGATAGTAGGCTGTACCATCTTTATATACCGGAACAATAACGTGTGTAACGCCCGCTGATTTCAGCTCATCGGCAAGGGCACCCATCTCGCCACCATATCGTTGACGTATCTCCGGTTTTTGGATAATAATATGAACGCCTTTCATGTGCTCGCGACGAGAACATGAAGAAAGAATGATCAAGAAAGCGATCATGATGTAAGTCAGCTTTTTCACGGAATGAAGATAGGGTTTAAATTGCCTTATGTCAAGTGGTTGTGTATTCTCGCTGAGAATGTGGGGGAGGTTCTTGAATTTCCTTGGGAAATGATGGGTAATTCAAGTGTTAACCGTACATTTTCAAAAATAAATTTTCATACACAAAAAATTTACCATTAAAAGAAAAGGCTCCTTAGGAGCCCAATCTTATAGTTTTTTATTAATAACTATTATTAGTTATTCTTTGGCTTTCACTTTTTTTCCGAATTCGGGTTCGATCTTGAGGAATTTAATAAGAATGAATCCCGGGATGGTGGCAATGATGACCCAGATAAAGAAATGCTGATAACCGATGACTTCTTGTAGCCAACCGGAGATCATACCGGGGATCATCATACCTAAAGCCATAAAAGCTGTACAGATGGCATAATGTGAGGTTTTGTACGAGCCTCTTGAAATATAGATCATAAACATCATGTATGCTGTAAAGCCAAATCCATAACCAAATGTTTCAAATGCAACACAAGGCACAATAACCCATAGACTTGAAGGTTGTACATATGATAAGAAAATATATACCGCATTGGGAACATTGATCATAATAGCAAACCACCAAATCCATTTTTTAAGACCGTGTTTTGCAACTGCCATACCACCTAGAATACCTCCAAGTGTTAGGAATAGTAAACCTATGGTTCCGTATGTTAGCCCATATTGACCGGCTGTAAGTCCCAAACCACCCAATTCTCTTGTATCAAGCATAAAGGGAGCCGAGAGTTTGACCAACTGAGATTCACCCAAGCGGAATAGAAGCAGGAAGACAATAGCCAAACCAATACCTTCTTTACCAAAGAATGAACCAAAAGTAGCAAAGAAATCTTTAATGGCTTTTCCAAGAGATGCTTCATCTCTAACTTTTTCAACTTTGGGAAGAGTAAATCTATGTGCCAACCAGAAAATAAAAAACATACCTGATAGGCAGAAGAATAAAACAGTCCAAGCCATTTTAACTTTGCCTGATTCCGCATCAAAGAAAGCTGAGCTTGCGTTTGTAAGTTTTTTATCGAGTTGGATAACCGACATAACGGGTTTATTCCAGTTTTCGGCGGTGAATTCAAAGCGAGTACCTTCAACGAGCTTGATGCTTTTATCACCTTTATCTTGACCAAAGGTCACGATGGTTGTTTCACCTTCTTCGGGTGATTTTGAAAGATGAAAATATACCAGGCCGATATTGCCATCGTAGGCTGTTATTTCCTCAGCTTCAACACCGAAATTATTTCTTAACCAATTTTCAAATTTTTTGGGTCGTTCTTTTTTTGCTTTTTCTTTCGATTTTTTGTCTTTTGCGATCTTGGGCGCATCAGGATCTACTTGACCTTGAGCAATATTCCATGCGCGGGCAGCTTTCTTGACTGAGTCAACATAAGCCGGACTTACTTTTACAATAGGAATATCAAGATTTTTTGGGGCGTAAACCAAGTGCATATCACCGGCCTGCTCAGTATTATCTAAATCAGCTAAAAGAACAGATTTAACAGCAGTGCCTTCGGGAACCGCATTAACTTCAACCGTAGCTTTATCCATACCGGAAGCATTGATAAGTACGGAAACCAGAATGACAAAAACGCCTTGTCCCATAAGCATCGCAACACGATAAAAAGCTGAACGGATACCGTTAAATAAGGCTTGATCACCCTCATCCAAACCGATCATATAAAAACCGTCGGCAGCAATATCGTGAGTTGCCGAGGTAAAAGCCATTAACCATAGAAAGGCGATAGAGATTTTAAAGAAGTTGGTTGTGGGGATGGTTAGTGCAATACAGGCAAATAGAATACCCAATATGAATTGCATGATAAGGATCCACCAACGTTTTGTCTTTAAATTATCAACTATGGGACTCCAGAGGGGTTTTAATACCCATGGTAGATAGAGAAGTGAAGTATAAAGAGCTATATCGGTATTTGAAATACCTAGCATTTTATACATGACGACCGAAACGACCATCACAACGGTGTAAGGAATACCTTCGGCAAAGTACAAGGACGGTACCCAGCTCCAGGGATTACGTTTTTTAATTTTGTTCATGAGAACCTTTCCTTTTGTTAGCTATCGGCTTGAGGATTTTTTGCTTAAGCTTTTGCTGTTTACTGTAGGCTGATTGCTATATGCTATTTGTAAATTTTCTTGTATTCGCTGCCCGGATAATAGTGTGCTAGAATTTGTTCTGTTGTATAACCTTTAAGGCTCATGCCAAGAGCACCTATCTGGCAAAGTCCAGCTCCATGACCCCAGCCGGCACCTTTATAAATAAAACGTTTGGGGACTTCGCCTGAGCCGACTTTTTCAATAACAACGGCTGAGGAGAAAAGGAATCTGGGATGTAGAACAAGTCTTGCATTATAATCTTTATCAATTTCAATTTCATGCACTTTATCATCAAAGTCGCGATAAATAATGCCAAGTTTTAAAAGTCGTGCAGATTCGGCACGTTTACGAGTTTGCAGATCAAGAACTTCTTTGACATCCAATTTAAGTTTATCTCGTAAATTGGCGGAAAGTTCTTCATTATTGATTTCCACGGTCCAACGGAAATATTCACCTTCGTCATCACAGGCGCCGATATACTGTGTCAATTCGTTTTCGGGAACCGTTGTTGAAGAACAGAAAGCATCTTTAGGATCTGAAAGGATCCATTCGCGAGCGTTTTCTTCGATAGTTAGATCAGGCACTTCGTTACCTTCGGGCATATCGGGAAGCGGTTGCATATATGAAAGGGGAGTATTTTCCCAGAGGTTTTCAAAAACTTCCATTTTACCGCCACAGGATTTTGAATAGCGGGCATCACAGATCTTATTATCGGCAATGATCACTTTACCGCGCGTGGCTTCGGTACCGGATTTTGATGTTTCGGTTACGTTGTTAAGACCTTGGTAACGCTGACAACAATCATCATTACATACATCAAGCCCTAAGTCTACATGTTTTTGTTCAACATTGGCTAACATCCAGGAGCGAGCAACCACGGTTTGAGATTCGATCAAAGCCGGTGGACAGGCGGCACCCATTTCGGATGTAGCGACACACATGAGATATGTTTCAAGCGGTAGTTCATTTACGACCATTAAATTGCCATCTACAACGCTGATCTCTACAGTACCGGGTACCTTAACCTGAATATATTTACGCCAATGGAATTCACGACCCGATATTACAGGATCCAGGGTAATGTGTGCATTTTCTACAACGGGGGTAAAGACGACTTTTTTGACTTTTTCGTATGATTTGCCATTTATATCAAACGTGATAGCATTATCTATTACGTTAAAAAGTATACTTGGAACTTCACAGGTTGAAAAAGTCAGAGTATCAACTGCAAGTTCATAATCACACATGTCAGATAAAAATGTTGAGATCTTTTTTTGATCATCATGAGGTAAAACAACGCCAACCCTCAATAGGGGTTCTTTGTTTGGAATGACGCCGGGTTTAAGCATAGGGGAAATCCTCTCTTAAAGATATTTGCTAAATTTTCATCATTGCTTATTAAGTAAAATCTACTTCGGCACAAGCTCTCTAAAATAGTGTATTATGTTGCGGTTTTCAATTGGAAAATGAGAAAAACAGAATTCGAAAGCAAAAATTTGTAATGATGTCATCTCAACTCCCGATATACATCGGGACAGGCCCCGCTGCGAGATCTATTCATGAGATAATGTGGTTGAAACGCAGAATCGTTTAATTGTTGAAAAATATTCGAAGAGAATTAAATCACCTACACCAAGGCTATTGAAGTGCTTTTGCTGTAAAAACTATGGAAGTTATCGCTTGATTACTTAAATCTCAATGAGTCATCATAAATACATAATGTGTAGTCATCATATATCCCACCAGGTATGATATGACCATTTGAGAAATATCCGATAGTCTTAGAGAGTTCACCTACTTTAACGCGGAAAGCGCCATCCATTTTAAAAAGAATAGGATCAATCCACTGAAATGTTATAGAATCATTAACAGGAATAATGGTATTTATTTCAATTGAATCACTATAGATATAATTACCACTGTAGGCATACCACCATACAGAATCTATTTCATGAGAACTGTAATTGTTTATTTGGATATTAATCGATTCTTCTTGAAAACAGCCAATAATAAACATAGATATTAATACTAAGTAAATATATTTTTTCATGATTTATTCCCATCCATCATCATTATCTTCTTCTAAATCATCAATATAAACTAAATTGTTTGGATAATTTGTAATTATGCTTGCTGTTGCAACTTTAATGGCAAATGATGTTTTTTCATAAATTGCATCTGCAATACTATTATCGGATGGTGCCATTACGATAGTTTTTGTACCTTGTTTTTCTGTCCAAGCAACATTTGAGAAATAGTCACGTCCTATTTTATTGTTATGATAATCCATTTCACATTCCAAATTAAAATCTGCAAGGCTCATTGCTTGTGGTTTCTTTTGTCCCTCTTCATGTTTATCAGTAAATTTTTTTGCCCAGTTTACACATTTTTCAATTGAATTTTTTTTGTCACCAACATACTTTGCTATCAACACATTCCATATGGCATGCTTATATGCGTCTACAATATTTTTATATGAACGTATACCTGGGAATTTCCCCCATTCTTCATCGCTGGTTAATATGTTTGCTTGGTTAACAGCATCTCTGGTTGGAATTATTAATCGAGGATGCCAGATTAATGTCCAAATTTCAGCAAAACTTATATTTGATCCATATCCACTAGCAGATTTACTTAAGCTAATTTGAGTTTTAGCAAGCGTATCAGCTAGTTCATATCTAATAATTTTTGTATAAAAGCTGTCTATAACATCAATATATTCATTAATATTATTTTCATTTAACTCTGAGAAATCATTTAATATTCTATCTATATTTGTTTCACTCAAATCAGTTGGATCAGGATATTTTTGCAAAATATTATCTGTAATTAAAGCTAGTTCTTCTAAGGTAATATCAATATTATCATTGCTGATTTCTTTACCGAAACTTGATAAACTTTGGTAGTATAGGTTTTGTAGGTCGTTTAAATCCATATGTAAAACATTGTTATCAATTCCCACGGGCAATGTAACTTTAAATCCTTCAAAATTTGTCATGTCTATATCATCGTGATGTGTGAATTGACAACCAGTTATAATAACGGTAATTAAAACAAAAAAATAAATACTCTGTTTCATTTTATCTACTTAATATTATTCGTTTGTTGAGGCAAGGATAGCTATAAATATTAATATTATCAAGAAATATGTTAACTTCTGAAGAAAGTAAATACACAAATAAAGTATAATCATAGATAAGCCACATGGTAATTGAAAATTTATCTTTTCCTTTTACCTCGTTTTTGTTTATTTTTATTTAAAAATAGGACTCTTATGGACATAGTATTTATCATCATCGGTATACTTTTTATGATCTTTGGAATTGCAGGTTGTTTATTGCCGGTTATTCCCGGACCGCCATTGGCTTACATTGCTTTAATTATTTTGCATATGGCGCCCGGTCATTCATTTGATGGGAATTTTTTAATCATTATGGCAATTGTTGCCGTGGTCGCTACCATTTTAGATAACTTTATGCCGGCATGGTCGGCTAAGAAGTCCGGAGGTTCTAAACGAGCCGTTTGGGGCTCGGTATTGGGACTTGCGGCAGGGATGATCTTTTTTCCACCTATTGGTTTGATCATTGGTCCTTTTATTGGAGCCGTGATCGGAGAACTTAGTACCGGAAAAGACGGAATCGACGCTTTAAAATCCGGATTTAGTACTTTTGTCGGTTTTTTGGGTGGTGTGGTTCTTAAGCTTGTGGCTTCGGGAGTGATGTTGTTTTATTTTTTGAAAGAAGCGTTTTAAGATAGTATCTCGTAAAATATATAAAAATTAACCATGTGTAGGGAACGGTCGTGACCGTTCCTTACATTTTTAATTGAAATAAATTACGCATTATTATTGCTATAAGTGAAAAAAGACAGCCGGGGAGGCTGCTCTTTTCTATATGTTCCCGGGGAGGGAAGGTAGGATAAATTTTTTCTTCATTGTTGAGACTCCCAAATATGTCAAAAGTTGCAGATTTATTTCATTTTGTTTAAATATTTTTTCTATTGTCCCTGTGTGGGAAGGAATGGATATTTATTTTATTCATTTGTTAAACACGGAATTTGGTGGAATGTTAATGAAATGTTTTAATCAAATTTTAAAGGGCGACACCCGTACAATTGCAGGAAAATAATATCCTGTTATCTCGTTTAAAGAAGTCTTGTCCATCCCGTCATATATCATCATGTTAAAACACAAAAGGCGTTCGTCATTCAACGAACGCCTTAACCCGGATGGGTGAAGAAGGATTTTTTACTCTCTCGCAAATTAGACACAGAGGGTATATAGAAGTTAACAAAAAAATAATCATCGAATGTTAGGAAGCTCCGAAGTATTGGAGCGATCGTTTTCTGCAGAGTATATAAAAAAACACCCGCCTTTCGACGGGTGCTGTATGAAAGAATAAATTTATGATCGGTTTTATCGAACATGTAGGAACCAAGTGTTCATTTCTACCGGAGCATCTTTATCTAGAAAAGCTGCTGTTGCGATCATACGAACGCGAAGTTTACTCTGGCCACGGCCTTTCATAACGCTACCGCTATAGATATTATCGTCAGCTGTTAGATCTAAGCCTTCACCATCATCAAGCAGTTTAAAATAACGACCGGTAGAGCCGAGTACATTTACATCATCATCACCGTCGATCAGAACATAAACCTCAGTTGATTGACGTCCCGGACGTTCACGATATGATCCCCAGTCTTTTTTGCCACGAACAACGGGGTAAAGTTTTTCCGGATCATCATAAACAAGTGCAATTGAATCATTGTCTGCTTCAAGTGTTACACTTTCAATTGAGTTTACTATGCCATCTGTTTCACCTGCTGCAATACTTTTAGCAGTTAGCTTCCAACGATATTCTACTGTGTCACCGGCGGTTGAATCACTCATGCATGAATCTTCACATTCTACTTGAACAAACTGCATGTAAGAAGTTGTAACATAGGTGTAAGCTTTTTCCCATACTTCCGGGGTGTCTACAATAGCGGTATCTCTCTGATTGATCTTTAGCGTACCTAAGATAGTTTTTGTCAACGTGACCATGGCGGTATCATCACTGGTATATTCAATATCTTTTACTACATTGACCGAATCAATGCTTTGACGAACCATCATACGGACTTTTCTACGATTTCTTCCCTGTCCATTACCATTACCACCCGGACCGGGTGCAGCTTTTGCAAATGATTCGGGAATTTCAATTTCAATTTCTTCTTCAATTGCAGCTTCGATATCTGTGTCAGCAAGGATTTCAGCTTCAATTAATTCTGCGAGATCAACATTATCAGTTGTTTCACCACCAAAATTCCATTCGCCTCCAAAGTCTCCCAAATTACAGGACGAGAGAGCTAGAAGCGCCATGACCATCAGGCCAATAGTTAATTTTTTCATGTTTTCCCTTTCGGTTTTGATTAACTCTTTTTCTCCAACTATAAGACACAGCATAAAGGGAAAAGGTTAAGAGTTATACAAAATATTTTCTATTCGAATATAGCAATAATTGCATAAGGTGACAAAATAATTGTGCTAAGTGCAGTAAAATTAAGTGTTTCTTAATAAAAACATAAAGAAGTAGAGAGTAAGGAGAAAAGAGTAAGAGTGTGAATTAATGAGATGTCTCCGTTACTCCGCCAACTGGCGGATTCGGTCGAAATGACATTATTTTGGCTTCTCACTTTTACTTTTTTAACGATTCAACCTTGATTTTTACATAAAAAAAGGGCTCAAAATATTGAGCCCCTTCATTTATATCATTAATCAATGTTGATTAATTTGGCGTTACTTCTTTCAAGTATTTGTAAAAGTCACTATCGGTTGAAAGAATTAAGCTCGTACTGGAATCAAGTGCCTTTTCGTATGTTTCCATGGTTTTCATGAAAGCGTAGAATTCGCGAGATGCGGCATTCCTGTTATAGGCATCATTGTAGATCTTAGCGGCTGTAGCATCGGCTTTACCCATGATCTCCTGTGCCGTACGTTTGGCTTCGGACTGGATACGTTTGAGTTCGCGTTGCTTTTCACCTGAAATACGGGATGCTTCACCTTGGCCTTCTGAACGATATTTATCGGCAATTCGCTTACGCTCTGTGATCATACGTTCAAAGACGGTCTTTTGAACTTCTTTCACATAGTTGATGCGCTTGATCTTGAAATCCAGGATCTCAATGCCTAAGTCACCAACGCGACCGGCGGAGGCATGTAGGATTTCATCGGCGATCTTTTCACGACCATTCTTGATATCAACAAGAATACCTATATCCATATCCATGGTGGGATCAGCCAGAGGCTTGCGATTTGAAGTTCTAACAACCTCGATCAGATCATGTTTTGCAAAGGTGGTGCGTGTTTCACCGTCAACGATATCATCAATACGGGACATGGCACCGCGTTCGTCACGTAGACGCTTGTAGAACAAAAGCGGATCGGTTATGCGCCATCTGGCATAGGTATCTACCCAGATATAACGTTTATCTTTGGTTGTTACCTGGTTTGAGTCACCGCGCCATTCAAGGAAACGCTTGTCAAAAGTATGAACCGTTTCAAAGAAAGGCAGTTTAAGGTGTAAACCGGGGTTGGTGATAGTACGCACAGGTTTACCGAAACGCGTAACAATGGCCTGTTCTGGTTCATTCATAACGAATAAACCGCTTCCTACAACAATGAGTAGCAAGAAGACCACAACAGCAAGAATAATTGATGTACTTCTTTTCATCTTGGCCTCCTTATTTGTTGTCCAGGTTTAGCAACGGTAAAACACCGGAGCTTTGTTCATCGATAACGAATTTTTTCTCCATCTTAGGTAGAACCTTGCTCATTGTTTCAAGATAGATACGCTGGCGAGTGATCTCTGGAGCTTTTTCGTATTCTTTTAGCACAGCAACAAAACGGGCAACGTCACCTTTGGCGCCGTTTACACGTTCGGATGCGTAACCTTCGGCATTTTGGATTGTCTGCTGAGCCTGACCTTTTGCTTTCGGGATAACCTTATTGTATTCCGAACGGGCCTGATTGATCAGCTTTTCTTTATCCTGCTGTGCCTGGTTTACTTCGTTGAACGATGCTTTCACCGCATCGGGTGGGTTCACATTCTGAAGAACGACTTGTTTAATACGAATACCGTTCTCGTACTGTTCACACAGTTCTTGTAAACCGGCTTCGACTTCTTGAGTGATCTCTTGTCGCCCAACCGTGAGTACTTCATTCAAAGTACGGTCACCAACCACTTTGCGCATGGTTGCTTCGCTCATATCACGTAATGTTGCTGTGGAATTACGTACTTTGAAAAGAAATTTGTATGGATCCTCAATACGAAATTGAATAATCCATTCAACTACGACCACATTAAGGTCGCCGGTGAGCATCACCGATTCTGAGTTATAGTTTCTTGAGTACTGTGAAGTGACTCCGGCTTTTAATGTACGAAAACCGAATTCTTCTTTTAGCTGCCTTTCTACGGCAACCTGGTAGACCTTATCGATCACGGGGATTTTCAGGTGAAGTCCCGGTTCGGTGGTCTTGGTGTATTTGCCAAAGCGCAAAATAACACCAACATTTTCTGCCTGCACAACGTAAAAACCGCTCAAGATTCCAATCAAAACGATCAGAACGATCACGATATTGACAATGCGCTTAGCGTTGAGTGTCACACTGCGTCTGACATCATCAGCATTTGCCATGATTTCCTCCGTTAATTTCCTGTTTGGCTGAATGTAAAAAATTATTTATCAATTTGATAATAATTTCGTAATTTTCCATGCAGTAAACAATCCTAATCTCTAAGGAGTTCCCGTGAATCCGCTTAAAACAGCTCTCGACTGTCAACGCTCCGTGTTTATCCAAGCCTGTGCAGGTGCAGGAAAGACCTTTGCTCTTACCAAGCGATATGCCAATATTCTCGATTCTTTTTCTCAAGAATGCTTAAACGGCAAGAAAACCGGGTTATTGGGACCTAAAAATATTCTTGTGATCACATTTACCAAGAAAGCTGCGGGTGAAATGAAAGAGCGTATTCTTAGGGATGTGAATATACTGTTGTCCGGACATGAATTGAAAGACATGAAAGATCAGGGTTTTGATTTTTGTCCCAATCTCAGGAAAACGGACAATGAGGCTCTGGATAAATATAAAAAAGATCTGCAGGAGAATTTTTCGCAAAATGCCATATCCACCATTGATTCCTTTTGCGCAGGTGTTCTGAGAGAGTTTGCCTATAAATTGGGGATTGATCCACAGTTTCTTTCTCAGGATGATCATGACACCAAAAAACTTTTAAATGAAAATCTGGAAATTTGGATCGCTCAAAAACTTAAAGATGCTCCCGATAGCTTTGATATCTTACTTGAGGATCTGGCTTTTTATCAAATCAAGGATATCTTAAAAGGTATGATTGCTTCCAGGGAGATACTGGATGAGTATCTGGAAGATTTTGAAACAAAAAATGAAGATCAAATTTGGCAAGATTGGTTAAGACGATATACTTCTGATGTAGATACAATGACAATGGAGGTTAGGCTTCGAAGTTTATGGAATGAAGCTCAGGATAAATGTAAAGACAAGGGAGATAATTTATATCAATTACTTGAGAAATTGGTAAATAGGACAGAACAACTAAAAGTTTATATAGACCCCAACGAGTATAAAAGCGCATTTATCAGTGAAGTGTTGAATAGAAAAGGTGATCTTTTAACCTTAAAGAATGGTAAGCTAGTATACAAAGTGAGTATGCCGGGAACTGCTAAAAACTGGAATGACAATTTTAAAAAAGATGCGCAAGAATGGTTTGATCATGTTAAAGACACGATCATTATTGATGATGTTTTAGGGACCCCAAGCCCTCAGGACAAAAAGATCATTCCGATTCTTAAAGATATTATTGCCAAATTCAGGGAGTTCGACGACTTTTTTAGAAACATTCGATTGGATCGTGATCTGCTTGATTTTTCGGATGTGATCATTTTAACTCATAAACTTTTAAGTGAACATGCGGATGTCCGTAGCATTCTTGCTAAACGTTATCAGCACATTCTTTTGGATGAGTTCCAAGATACCAATCCCTTGCGTTGGCAGATCATTGAAATGATCGTAAATGAGAATCCCAATATTAAATTATTTGTTGTGGGTGATCGCAAGCAATCGATTTACCGTTTTAATAATGCCGATGTTACCGTGATGGACACTGCCGAAAAAATGGTGGTTGAAAAATTGAAGGGCTTAAAGGTTGAGTTTAATGATAACTACCGTTCCTCTGAACAATTTATCAATGAAGCGGTGAATCCTTTAATGAGTATGATCCTCAAATCCGTAGGAGAAGATAAAGAAGCCTACGAGGCTGATTTTGCCGCTACCGTTTCACCGATAAACAAACAAGGTATTTCACCTGCTCTTGAGACGATCTGGTGTCAAACAGGTAAAGACGAAGAGGAATATATTCCCGCTCACCACTGTGCTTATCAGGTCGAGCGCTTATTAAAAAAACATAAGAATAGTGAGATAGATCCCGGTGATGACAAACCGCTTGTTGCGGTGCTTTTACGTCGATATACCAAACTATCCGACTACATCCAGGCTTTTGGTAAACGCGGCATTCCCGTATCTATTCTAGGTGGAAAGGATTTTTATAAATCACCTGCTTTGAAGGATATTTTTCATTTAATATCTGTTTTGGATAATCCTTGGGATGATTTGGCGCTGATTGGACTTTTACGCTCTCCGTTTTTTAGTCTACCGGATCCCATTATTCATAAATTAGCCGGAAGAAAGCATAATGTTTTTGATGCCATGGGTACTATCTCTGAACTGCAATCGGCATATCGTGAGATATTAACATGGAGAGAACAGAGTCAAACATTGGCTTTGGATACATTGATCGCGAAGATCCTGGATGACAAAGATCGAGAACTTGGCTATGTTTCCGAACTGTTACCCGAGCAACAACTGGCGAATTTGGATAAAACCATCAATATTATTCGTGGACTACAGCGAAGCGGCTCCACATTAAGAGAGATCAGGGAGTTTTTACATTACCAGATATTTACGGATGCCGATGAAGCGCAGGCCGCATACCCCGCTAAAGCACGCGTGCATATTTTAACCGTGCATAAGGCTAAAGGACTGGAATATCCTATTGTACTTATTCCTGAGATGAATCAAAAGGGAAGAGGTGAGACCAATACATTACGTTATGGTCGTTATGAGGGTAATCACGAGATATCGCTGTCTTTGGGTGATGACGAAAAGCCCGGTCTCCTTATGCGTTTGAAAGATATTATCAAGAAAGAAGAAGAGGCCGAGGATAAACGACTTTTTTATGTGGCAGTGACACGCGCCATTTATAAAGCGGTTTTGTTGGGTGAAGGAGAAAAAGCGACCAGGAATACTTGGTGGGCCAAATACGTTTTAGGAGTTGAGCAAGCCGATAAGGTTGATGAAACGTTGATGGAGACAGATTCTTGGGATGAAAATATTACTCAAGTTAGAAAAGAACAGGTTCTGAATATTTTAAATGTAGATACTCCGGGAAACTTGGATTGGAAAGAAAAAGAACAATTTGAAGAGCCCGGAAAATATCTTTATCGTTCTCCACATGACTTGATGGGGCAAAAAGAGGATTTTGATTTTTTCAAGATAAAAGGCGGACTTGGAACCGTACCGGGGAAGATATTTCACTATTGTATGGAGCAATTGTGGCTGGATGGAAAAGTAAATGCTCAAGAGATTACGCAGTATATAAAAAGTGAATATCCGGAATTTCCACATAAAGACTTACTTGCTAAAGTCCAGCCTTGGTTAGACAATATTATGGCGAGTGAACTTAGTAATGTTATACTTGATCCTACCATCGAAAAGTATCCCGAGCTCAAGATCAAGGGCTGGTTGGGTAATGATAAAGACATTGTTCAGATCAATGGTGTGATCGATCTTTTGTATAAAAAAGGTAACGAGTGGGTTATTTTGGATTATAAGACCGATGCCGACAGTAAGCGACTTCGGGATTATAAAAAACAGCTGCAAACTTACCAATGGATGGTTAAACAAGCGTATAGCATTGAAGCCAAAGCAAAGATCTACTTTGTTGCAAAAAATGAACTTGTTGATGTTGCATGGGATGATAATTATTTTGATAATCTGTCCTTAGGTTTAGAACTGTCAGCTCAATTGCCGCCCGCTAAAGCTATTCTTGGGAAAATTCAAAACGAGATTAAAGACGGTCCCCAATTAATGCTCTGTGCCTCGGGACAGCACGAAGAGCAGGTATATTTGGGACTTGTGAAAACGGGGTTAATGCGACCGGATATCAAAGTAAGTACACTGAATAAATTTCTGCATGAAGACGCTGAAAACGGGATGTCGCAAGATCATTTACGACTGATGATCCGTCATGAAAATCCTGGCATGAAGGACGGTACGGCCGACCACTTGGCTAAGGCATTGCGCAACGAAGAACTGGCAAAGGGAAGTATAAAACAAGAATTTAGAAAGCTGTATCATGATATCACACAGCAATCGGATTACCGTCCGGCAGATCTGGTTTATCGACAGGCAAGCGCAAAGGGACAGCGCATTATGTTACTGGATATACATGCGCAGACTGAAATAGAAGAAGCGCTGATCGCCCGACTGAAAAACGAGGCGGATCTTGTAGAAATAAGCTTGATCGAAGAAAAAGAGGCTGAACAAAATATACTTATTGAAGCATTTTCGCCAAGGGAAGAAGTCATGGCATGTGCACAGCATATCAATGAACATTGTGCTCCGGACGAGCAAGTAATGATCGCTGTGGCATCTATGGAAAAATATGCACCTCACTTGCAAAGGCAGTTACCACAGTTTGGTTTGCAAGCTCGTTTTATCGGTGATCGTTCGATGTTTGAACTACCATGCACCACCCTGTTGATGAATTATCTTGAGCTGTTTAGGAAACCGCTTCCCGAATGGGCGGATCTTGCATCGGTGTTGTTACATCCACTAATGAAACCGGGATTATCTTTATGGTTGTATGACCAAAAAACCAGAAGAGAACCTTTGAACGAGCCGGCATTGCCTTATGAAGCTGTAGAATTATGCGAAAAGGGCAAAGCTAAGGATTTTGATGAGCTGATCGAAAAAGTTGGAAAATTTATAAAAGAGATCAAAGACTCAAATGATCCGGACCAGAGTAAAGCCTGTGATAAATTTATGGAGCTATTGGAAACGGTACTTGCTGATGTACGCAGAGTCAATTCAAAAGCCGGCATAAATGATTTAATACACGAAATGAATCTACGGATCAAAAAGATAGGTTTACCCCGTCGCGATCAATGGAACGGGATTCCGGTCGTGGGCTTGTTGGACAGTTTAGGCACTCGCGTAGATAAACTTTATATTCTCGGCATGGTAGAGGGAGATATTCCTCGACAGGAAGGCGAGAATCCATTTTTTATACAGAACAAAAATTACACCCTGGAACTGAATCGGTATTTCATGAAAGAATGGAAGAAACTGGGCGATTCGGTGATCTTTTGCACCTCTACGCACGCCGAAGACGGCAGCGAGCAGGCGCGTTCCTCTTTTCTTGAAGGAATGAATTTACAAACGATCACCTTGGCACCCATGGGGCGCAGAACACAACTTCTTGCCTATGCGAGAAAGCACATCGCCGGACAGCAAGCTGAGATGATCGCTCGGCACCATGAAATACTGGAAAAACGAAAAGCGGAATTTTCGGGTGATATTGCGAAAATTGAGCATGCATTTGATATCAGCGTTACCCAAGTAGATACTTTGCTGAAATGCCCGATGAGATTTTATTTTGAGACCGTATTGAAATGCAAAGAATTAGATCAGGATGAGAAATTATATTGGGGCAGTAAAAAGGGTAATGTCATCCATAACAGTTATGAAGCTTTTATAAAAGCGAAAGGTTATGAGTTAGATGAAGATGCCGCACTTGAGTTAATGCGCAAGTGTTTGGATGATGCTTTAGATAAAGAAGGCATTGATAAAGATGATCCACAGCAGATGGACCGCTTTCGATATTATATCAAGGATCTGCATACCGGATCGGATAATAATTGTCTGGCAAAAAATCTCAAAACCATCAGAGAAAAATATTCAACATACACTCAATTTGAATATGAAAAGGATTTTAAAAATATCAAACTTGAGCATCCCGATCTAGATATCGCTTTGCGTGGTCGTATTGATAAGATCATGTTGAGCAACGAAGATAAACAATTAATAGCGTCTGATTTTAAAACGGGTACCATAAAGCCGGCGCTGTTATCTAAATGGATGTTATCACAGCTCTATCTTTATCTGAAATATTGCGCTCAGGAATACCCCGACTATGAATTGAAAGCCATGTATGAGTTACTTAAAGCACCCAAGGATACAAAAATGTTGGAATACACCTTAAGTGAGACAGAGTTCAGACAGGGAAGGCAAAGTTTTATCATCCAAGAATTCGAGGAACATCTGTCCGCTTTATTTTCTCAGATAGGCGCAGGAAAATATTATATTACAGAGAAACCTTTTAAGGATGCCTGTGAGTATTGTGGATATGAAGGGCTTTGCAGGAAGAATACTAGATTGAAAGTCTAAAAATACTGTTAATCAAAAGTATCGAATGGTTGTGCTCACACATTGCAAGAATTAACCAAATGATTAAGATATAACCTTGGAGATATACATGAACGAATTTTTATTAAACGAACTCAAACGAGCTAGAGAAGAAGGCAAGCTAAAGGAAGTCACGATTGATAATATCAAAAAATGGGTACGCCGTACCCGTTTAAAACAATTGGTATTTATCTTTTTCGAATCTGTTATTCTTTTGGGATTTGGTATCGGTAATTTAACGAATAATCCTGTGAAATCATTTTCTTTCGCATTGGGTGTTCTTTGTCTGGTGATCTGGCCTTTTCTTGCCATCAATATTCATAGGTATTTGAGGAGGTTGGAATACAAAGAAGAGGATTTAGAAGAAATAGTAAGACGGTTAACAGAGGAGAGTTAACAGTTTACAACGAAAATCTAATATTGTGGGGACGCAGATGAGAAAAAGCCTCATCTTTTTTTACAAAGAATTATCAAATGCTCATCTTTCTTGAAAAAGAGTACAAGGAATATGAAATAGCAAAACAATTATTGAAGTCCGGTACCGGTATTGGAGCAAATGTCACGGAAGGTGAGTATGCCCAAAGCCCAAAAAACTCTCTCTCTAAAATGAATATTGCTTTAAAAGAGGCAGCAGAAACGGAATTTTGGATCAAACAGTTAAGAGATTCTAATTGGTATGGCGACCATTGGGAATCACTATTGAAGGACTGCATTGAGATAAGAAAAATTCTTATCTCAATTGTTAAAACCACCAGAAATAATCTATAATACTTGACTTAAAGTATTATCTCATGAAACTTGTACGTTGTTAACTATACGTTGAGCCTATTTCATCAGGATCAGCTTTTGTACCTTACTTTCACCTCCAACGCTTAAATTGGCAAAATAGATTCCCGAAGGATAATTTGCGGCATTCCAGTTAATGGCATAGGAACCTGCCGAATAATGGTCATTGGCCAAAGTTGTAATTTGTTGGCCGTTTATATTAAAGATATTTAATTTAACTTCGGCATCATAAGGTATGGTGAATTCCAAAGTCGTACTGGGGTTGAAAGGATTGGGATATGCAGATCTCAAATGAAAATCAGTCGGAAAATCACCAAAGATATCTTCAACAGAAACTTCGTTTGCGGATTCAAAGAAATCAATAATCCTTGCCATAAAGTCGATTCGTTTATCTTCACCTTGGATTGTTTCGAAAGGAAAGCCAAGACAGATAACTTTACCTGTATCCGAAGACGTGCCAAAAGGACCGACATAGCCGATTCCTGCATAAACGCCACTTGAATACTGTACAATAAATTTACCGCCACCGTTTGCCCGGATTTTGTCGGGATAATCTTCAGGATACAAAGCAGAGCTACCGCCATAGGAGAATGATAATCCTTCAAAACGTGTATTTTCGCGCCCTGTTACAGTGTAATCATTTGAATCATCACCGACATAAATAGCTTTAAAATAATTATTATAAAAACTGATGTCAGCCGAAGAACCCTTGTTTCCAATATCATAACCGATCTCTGAACCACTGACAAAGAAATGTCCACCTTGTTCCAAATATGCTTTTACTTTGTTTTGTTCAACACTGCTGAATGTTTCATCGCTGACACTTTCATCACCGGAAAACCAGATCACGTGTTCATAATCGTTTAACAGAACATCCTCATCGATGATTGCTTGATTGTCGCATGTCGTGTAACCCCAACCTTCGGGCAAAGCATCGGCATAGTAGCCTGAAATATAATGATAAGCTAAGTTCCAACCTTGATCATTGGATACACGATCGTAACCGTCGACAATGAGGACAACTTTATCTTGAGTACTTCGTTTTACAAAATAGGTATCTGAGGGATCGCCTTCATTACCATTGTAATAGGGGATGAGTTTAACGGAACGCTGACAGATACAATCAATGCCATATAATTTGATCGTTAAAGAGTCAGCAGGATAAATAAATTCGTTACCACCGTTTGAACCACCGTCGAATTGTTCGACCAATTTTACAGAATCGATATTATTTTTATAGTTCCAGTTAAGATCCCAACTGCCATCGGAATTGGGAAGAATTGAGTGAATTCTTGGTTGACCGGGCAGATCATCTATAACTCTGACCGCTGCATTTGCAACCGCTTGGCGAGTGGACGATACACTTGCATTATCATCCGGGTATACACGATTTGTTAATAAAACCACAAATAGATCACGAGTTGGATCCATAAATGCGGATGTA
The DNA here is from genome assembly GCA_963676395.1 of bacterium. Taxonomy (GTDB): domain Bacteria; phylum Fidelibacterota; class Fidelibacteria; order Fidelibacterales; family Fidelibacteraceae; genus M50B103. The sequence continues at coordinate 1,546,866 of OY781066.1, forward strand.
CCGGTGTAGCCGGTGTGACCGAAATTTAAATCGGACATTAATGATCCGGCTGAGCTACCATTAATTCCCCACCCATAAGCTCGGCTGCCGGCAGTCGATTGCAAGGTTGTAAATGGGACAACGGTTGTAGAATCTACATATTTTCGTCCATCAACCGTTCCATGTCCTAACATGAGTTGACAAAATTTAGCCAAATCACCACTGGTTGAGAACAGGCCTGCATTACCCGAATATCCATTCAAACCAGCTGCCAACGGATCATGAACCGAACCTTGAAGCGAGCGAGTTGTCGGCAAACAACGATCATGTAAAGAATCTTCCGGGCAGAACATTGAGTTTACAAGTCCCATCGGATCTGTGTAAATTTCTTTATAAAATTCCCACATCATCATACCGGTTGCCTCTTCAACAACGCGCATATTCATGATGAAATTTAAACATGAATAGGTATAGGTACCTATCGAATTGCTTTGAGAAATATTATAGATATTGTTTAATGTTGCCGAACGAGTGGAAGCCGGACTTGTATAGGCAGGCAAACCACTGGTATGCATTAATAAATGCTTAACTTTGATTGAACCTTTACCGTTATTATCAAATGCTGGAACATAGTCCTTAACATAATCTTCAGGAGAAACCAGTCCCGAATCAATACATTTCATCATACACATTGAAGTGGCAAAAACTTTTGTCAAAGAAGCCAGGTCAAATATAGAGAGTGTATCTACCACAGTGGAAGATGCGTCATAAGTGAATTGTCCATAAGCTTTGTTATATAGGATTGAATCTGATGTGCCAATGGATACACATGCTCCGGGAAATACATGGTTATCAATGGCGGCCTGCACAACTTCGTCGACTTCTTTAAATTTACTGGCAGCAAAGATAATATTTACGGTTAGTAAAAAGATCATTATTCGTTTCATGGTAAGCCTCATCTAGTTATTTATTCATGGAATAATAAAAATATTTATCGCTAGAAACAAGAAAGGAATTCTAAAGTAATTAGCATGGTGCAAAAAACTATTCTATCATGAGTTTATTTAAGGATATCTGTTTCTTATCGATGATGGTTTGTAAGTTGAAGAATATATCAATAGATGTTTCTGCCTGCCAGCTACTATTTTGTACCTTCTATCTTCTGGCTTTTGGCTTCTGATTTTTCGGGATTCTCCGCGACAAAGATCTTTTCGATACCCAAATTTAGATCTTTTTCATATTTGAGTAATTCGACACTGCGCTTGACGATGTCTTCCTCATAAAGAACCAACGATAAATAGAGTAAAAAGATCGTGGTGGTTGCAATAAACCAAATTTCAAAGATACCCGACATACCAAACACCAAAATGGAAAGAAAAGAGCCACCAACAATCGTGTATTGCCATATTCTATTGATTTTGCGAAGTCGAGGGTTGCCTTGACTAATATAGCGTACAAAGGGAAATAGTCCCAACACCAACAAAAGACCGTAGTTTACAGACGTCAAAACGTGAACGAAATGCCAGAAGGGGAAGAGGTCTTTTAACGCCGGGATAATAGCAGTTAGAACAAGGGTAATAGATGCATAAATAATTAAGGTAAATGAGATCTTTTGCTCATATTTTTCAAGTTTGAATAAGGAGACGGCAGCGGTTTGAATAGAAAAACCCGCGATAACAGCCCAAATAATGAATATCTCGCGGTAAGTAAAAAAATTTCCGATATTACTCAGAGTATATTTGAAGGGATTTTCTAAGGTACCGTAGATAGCTGTAACAATTAGGGTTAATAACAACACGCTCATCACAAATATTCTTGTCCTTCGTTGTTTATATAGATCTGAAATATCCTGTTTGTGTTTTGACTGAAATTCAGGATCGACCACACCATCGGGAAGAATGTTTGTATCACTCTTTTTTTGAATTTTTCTTGGCATTTTCCTTAATCCTCCCATTATACAGATACAAATAAAGATAAATCAACAGAGTTTCCAATCCAAGACAAAATCATTACACATGGTTTCCGGATAATAGGCAGACTTTGATGAATGATTTTATTTTTTATGTGGAAACCCTATATTTATGGTATAATTCAGGAGCCTTCATGCAAGTCAACGGTCAGCATTATCGTACAATATTCTTAGATGAAAACAATGAAAAAATCAAGATCATAAATCAACGATCATTACCTCATGAATTTAATATTGTTGAAATTAGCACCTGTGATGAAATGTGCGAAGTGATCAGGAATATGACCCTTCGGGGAGCCGGTCTCATTGGTGCGGCTACGGGTTATGGAATGTATCTTGCAGCCTTGGAAGCAGAAGACAAAAACTTCGATGAAGATATTCATAAAGCTGCCGAGAAATTAAAGCAGACTCGTCCTACTGCCGTGAATCTTGCTTGGGCGGTTGAGCGGCAGTTAAAAGCTTTCTTGGGAAAAATATCTGTGAAAGAAAAACGTAAGTTAGCTTTGCAAACGGCTATAGCAATTGCAAACGAAGATGCAGAAGCCTGCAAAAGGATAGGAGAATATGGTGTTGAGATCATTCGAGAGATTGCAGCAAAAAAAGAGGGTCCGGTGAATATTTTAACTCATTGCAATGCCGGATGGCTGGCATTTGTTGATCACGGCACGGCTTTGTCACCCATATATAAAGCACAAGCCGAAGGCATTGATGTGCATGTGTGGGTAGATGAAACACGTCCACGAAATCAGGGAGCATCCCTTACAAGTTGGGAACTTGCTCAACAAGGAGTAGCACACACACTTATCACCGATAATGCCGGAGGACATTTAATGCAAAAGGGCATGGTAGATATGGTGATTACCGGAGCTGATCGTGTCGCTGCTAACGGGGATGTAGCAAATAAAATTGGGACATATCTCAAAGCTTTGGCTGCGAAGGATAATGGCATTCCTTTTTATGTCGCCTTACCAAGTAGCACTTTTGATCTAAATATAAAAAACGGAGTACGTGATATTCCAATTGAAGAGCGGGACGCAAATGAAGTAAAATATGTTTCAGGCAAGAATGCCAATGCGCAGGTAGAAAAAGTATTGATCTGTCTCGAAAATACTTCTGTTGGTAATTGGGGCTTTGATGTGACCCCTGCGAGGTTGATCACAAAATTAATTTGTGAAAAAGGTATCTGCGATGCTAATAAAGAGGATATAACAAGACTATTGCCCGATGAAGGTTACATAAAGTTCAAGGCTGAAAAACGTTGCGAAGACTTGCCGGAGTTTCAGGGATTTGCATTATTGAATTTAGCACGAACAAAGCTACATGATATGAAATTGATTGGCATGTATAGCAACGGGATCGGCTATGGGAATATCAGTTTGAGGGTGGGAAAAGACTTTTTGATCTCCGGCTCTGCAACGGGAAATATTCATGAGCTTCCGCTTGATAAATATGCCTTGGTATCTAAGGTTGATATTGCTCGAAACACAGTTTATTATTCAGGCAAGACGACAGCCTCCTCGGAATCCATGAGTCATGCCATGATATATCAAACGCTTCCTAATGTAAAGTGTGTGATCCATGTTCATCATGCAGAGTTACATCAATTCATGAAACGAGAAGATTATGATGCCACAGCTCCGGATGTGAGCTATGGTACTCCCGAATTTGCTGAAAGTATCATCTCTTTATTGAGAAACAAGAAAGAATCTCATGGAGTTTTTGTTACACCCGGACACGAAGAGGGTGTATTTGTTTATGGCGAGAGCGTGGATGAGGCGATGGAAGCATGTTTGAATATTTATACTGCAATTTCGTAATAACAGTACATCTATTGTTCTAAATTAAAAGGGGCGACTAAAGAATCGCCCGCACATTAACATTATTTCAAATTTTATTCTAAAGATTTTTCCGCTTTCTTTTTCTTAATTCCATCACTGATCGCATAGGGTAGGTAAGCCAGTACAAAAAGTACCAAAGCTACGCCACATAGTGAAAGCAGATACCAGGGCCATGGACCTAAAAGGTCGATGAGAGAGCCACCCAGTGGGGGATGTTTTAGGAACATGTAATTCATGTCAGGATGCAGAAAATTCAATGGAAAAATCACCGCTGCAAGTATAAGCGTTCTTATAAAAACACGCGGGATAGAATTCCAATATGGACGCATTTTTAAAATAATAACGGCATATAATAAACCAAGTATTTCAATGGTGTGTGCCGTAAAAAAGGTGATAGCTATTGGATGTGGGAACATATATTTTAGATCTGGAGTGAGTAGAGACTGAGTTGCTCCACACAAAGCCCAGAAGTACGCTAACTCCAATGCCCATTGTTTTCTTGTTATCAGTAGAATACCTACCATGATCATGCCAAAGTTACAAAGATGCAATGGTAAACTTGCAGCCAGACTATGTCCTAAGATCAATTTCATGGTTGGGATCTCCATGAATAAATGCACAATGGCAACAATACCTAGGATGCGACCGGTTTTATTAGCTTGTTGTTCATTCAGTTTTTTCTTACTGTAGATCAAGAAAGCAGCTGATACAATTAAAATGATACTCAAATAGATCAGATGATCTGTGCCGAACATTGGGATGGTTTTTTCATAGCGTAATTGCTCGAGATTTTCTCTCCACATGGTGTTCCCTCCTAATTTGTGGCGAGTAACTAGACGTTGTTGACTAGTTCTCATTTATTTTCTAATTGAAATCCTGTGTTATTCCAATCAGATATATTCGTACAATCGTACTAGGTACTTATACCTTCGTAAGCATTGAATTCATATTCCCGAAACAGCTCTATATCATTCAAAGGGCGATTGGGAATATCCAAACCGAACACTTCGCAAATATTCAAATGTGTTATTCGATCAATGAGTTCTTGAGATGCACCTTTGTTTTGCAGTTTTCTCAGCAGATTTGCTAAGATAGGAAAACCCGGGATGCCCGATGCATAAGGTGCCCCAAGTTTTTCAGATCTTAAGTGCGGTGCGTGATCTGTTTCTATCCAATTAATTCGCTCTTCCAGTAACATTTTTATAAGCCTGTCTCTGGATGCTTTTGATCGTAGAGGTGGGTTCATTTTCAGGAGTAAGCCATCATGCTTATCCATCATGTGATCATATAGTAATAAGTGGTGGGGTGTTACTCCGCAAGTCAATGAGAATTTAACATGTTCTCTTGCTTTTTCAAGGAGTTCTACGCTTTCGGGTAATGAAATATGCGCAATATGAAGGATACCTCTATACCCCGCACGAGTAGCCAAAGTGATCATTTTTGAGATGGAGTTGATCTCTGCGATTGGTGGTCTGGCTTCGCAATGTGAGATAGGTCGTTCAGGATTCCATAGCTCCGGAATAAAATCCGATTCTTCTTCGCAATGGATGGCTAAAACACCACGATAATCTGCTTCAGCTAGAGTTTTAAATACTAATTTTTGTGATGCGATATCCGGAATGGATAAGTTACCTGTAGATTTGCCGGCAAAAAGTTTGAGCCCAACGACTTGATCGAATTCCTGCGTGCAAGCAATCGCTTCGGCAATTTGCTCGGGATCTTTGCTAAGACCACAATACAGACCATAAAAAACCGGCGAATTTGCCCTATCGGCACATTCCAATCGACGTAACACATGTCCTCGTCTCATGATTGGCGGTGAGGTATTGGGCATATCAAAAACACCGGAAATACCAATGCGTTCGGCCACGGATAAACCATGTCGAATAGTTTCTTTATGTTGCAGTTCTCCGTCGCGGAGATGTACGTGGGGGTCAATCATGTCGGTAAGCTATAATCGGCAATCCGTAATCTTTTAATGGGTTACTTCCTACTTCTTTATTTCTACTGTCCAACCGTATTTATCTTCGAGTTTACCGTATTGAATGCCTAGAAGTTTATCATACATTTTTTGAGCAAAGGGACCGACTTCTTCATTGTTAATGATGATATCTTTACCTTCGTCATAACCGATACGACCAACAGGAGCGATCGTAGCAGCAGTGCCGGTGCCAAAGCAGTCTTGTAGTTTTCCGGTTTCAGATGCTTCAATGATCTCTTCCAAAGCGATTCGACGTTCTTCGACTTTCCAACCCAATTCTTTGGCAAGATGAAGCACGGACTTACGAGTAATTCCTGCAAGAATAGTGCCTTGCTCAAGTGTAGGTGTGACAAGCGTATCATCGATAACAAACATCATGTTCATTGTACCGACTTCGTCGACATATTTATGATCTCTGTAATCAAGCCACATGATCTGTTTATAACCTTTTTTCTGAGCATCTTTAGCGGCATAGAGTGACTGAGCGTAGTTGGCGGCAGCCTTTACATGACCTGTACCACCCAAGGCAGCACGGGTGAATTTTTGCGTTGCATAAATGCTTAACGTTTTCAAATTCTTGCCATAATAAGCATCCACTGGAGTCATGATCACCGCATAACGATATGTGTCGGAGATCTTTACACCCAAGGCGGGATCCGTGGCAAAAATATAGGGACGGATATATAGTGATGAACCCATATGAGAAGGTGTAAAGGCTTGGTCAAGTTCAACGACTTGTATAAGGTCTTCTAAAGTCTTGGCTTCATCAGGCATTTGGGGGATAGCCATACGTTCTGCGGACATGTTCAAACGACTTATATTATCTTTGGGACGGAAAAGACGGACGATGCCATCTACACCCCGAAAGGCTTTCATACCTTCGAATATGCTTTGACCGTAATGCAGAGTAATATTAGCCGGAGAAAGAGAAAAGTTCGCATAAGGAACTATCTCGGTTTCTTGCCATGCGCCGTTGTTGTAATCTTTGATCAACATGTGGTCAGTGTAGTATTTTCCGAAGGTCAGGTTTTGAAAATCTATCTCGGGAAGCTTGCTGACTTTTGCTTTCGTTACTTTCATGTTACACCTCATATTTGCTTTTTCAGCAAAGTGATCAATTTATTGTAAAATCTTCCTCAGTAGGAGACAATTTAGATTAACTGTTCTCGATCTTTAATGACTTGGATTATTTACTTAAAGTCGAAGTTGTAGATGCTTTGGAAAACATCTTCACAGTACTTTGGATCCGTCAGGAAATCTTTTCCATCCGTATGTATGACCAAAACAGGAATCTCCTTGCTCTCAATCAATTCTCCGATCCAACGATCGTAGTAAATATTCAATAAATGTAAATATTCAAGATCAATGCTCTGCTCATAATCGCGACCGCGTTTTTTAATACGAGAAATGAGTGAATCCGTAGAAGCTTGCAGGTAAACGATTAGATCCGGGGGACGTAGATAGGATGTCATTTCACCAAAAAGTTCCTGGTAGTTTTCCCAGTCGCGATCATCCATGTTTTTCATATCATGGATAGAACGCGCAAAGATCTTGGCATCTTCATAGATGGTACGATCCTGAACAATGGTATTGCTTAGGTTCTGGATCTGTTTTTGTACCTGAAATCGTTTTGATAGAAAATAGATCTGCAGGTTAAAACTCCAGCGTAGCATATCGCCGTAAAAATCTTTTAAATAGGGGTTGTCGACCACAACTTCATAGTGCGGATCCCAGCCAAATCGTTTGCAAAGCAGATTTGTAAATGTTGTTTTTCCTACGCCGATATTTCCGGCAATTCCAATAAATCGATGTTTCATATAAATTATCAAGAGTTAACCGACTAATGTAGGAAAAATTTATTAAAGGAAAAAGTAAAAAGGAAAAGGGAAGAAGTTAAGTGTCAATTTTTAAGGCATAAGTCGAAGACTCTTTAAAGTCTTAGTATAGTGGGGTGAAGATGAGGGAAATGAAAAGTATAAAAGTGTGACCTGGACCACACCTTTATATTTGCAGCAAAATGCGCTCAAATTATTTCATATATTTTAGAAATGATATGAGAAATAATCCTTTGAACCGGAAGGGAAATTAATTAAAAATAACAAAACCGCCGATTTTTATCGACGGTTTCAAATATCTTATGTTTTATATGGTTATTTGGGGTTTGTCTCTTGTTTTTTGAACTTAAAGGTTCCCGTTAACCACCAAATTAAGAAAAGAACAACCGTATAGGCTGATAAGATCCCCAGTGTTACCCACCACCCCTTAATGATATTATCAGCATAGAACATAGTTGGAAAATTCATGATAATAAGCATAGGTAGAGCAGGACCAATGGTAATAGCCGAACCAACAATATTATCTTCGGCAATAGATGTTTTAAAATGAGGGTCCATGACGCGGATAAGTGTTAATGATGAATTAATGGTTCCGGTCATTTCGGCGAAGACCGAGACAAAGCGCTCAAAATGGTAATCTTTATAAGCCCGGAAGGATGTCCAATAAACCAAAGCCATGGTTCCAATACCACCTAATACGGAGATCAGTAATACCGACAACCAATACTGTGATAAAACGGGGATAGAGATAGCTGCGATAGCCGCTACGACGAGATAATCTATCGCGACACCCGAAATACGGTTCATTAGCCCTTCGTCGATCATATAGCTTTTATTGATCTTATCGAGGAACCAACGAGTCAGGAATGAAAGTAAGATCGCTACGATAAAGTGAAATGACCATAAGGTGTTTGCCAGATCTCCCGGTAAAATACCGGCCAATAATTTTGTAACCCAATATGTTGCAAGGTATACAAGGCCAACCATCGCTAATTGAAAAGACATTGAGTCAATGGCTTCCTGTGCCATGGTCAGTTTACCGGCATTAGTTTTTTCGTGATGGTCAAGGTGGATGATACCTGTACGAACATCATGAGATACCTCATCCATGCTTTTGATCGTAGTCAAACGACGTTTCCTGATACCGTAACGAATCAAGCCGATACCTCCGAAGAAAGCAAAAAGGTAACCGATGGCCGCAAAAGTCAATCCAATTTGTCCACCACCGGGGAAGCCATATTGTTCCCAACCATGACCAATAGAGTAAGCCAGTCCGGGTCCCATGCCGTATCCCATGGTCAGCAAAACACCGATACCGGGGAATAGCTCAGGTCGGATCGTATAGATCAATGCAAAGGCAATAAATAGACCGATAGTTGCTTGAGTCATATAACTCAAAATAGAGATCATGGCTTTTGAATACGCATTTTTTCCCGTTTTGCCGCGACCTTTGCGTAACCCCATAACAACGAATGTGATCGCAAGCAGGTGATAAACATAAATACCCAAACGTGCGCTATCCAAGGGGATAACGGCAAAACCCGGTAGCCCAACAGCTCTCCAAATACCCCCTAGGATCTGAGGCCCCAGGATCAAGGCAAGAAAACCGCCGATAATATTATTGGGAATGAGAAATTTTCTAAACAAAGGAACATAACGTCTTAGTAAAGTTCCTATAACAAGAAACAGACTGAGATATGCCAAATCCAGTACAACTTCTTTAAAATCGAGTGCAAAATTCCAAGGTGTCATTTAATTTCCTCCTGTGATAAATGACCTGATTATTACTGTGCGACAAAATATATGGGTTTAAAGTAAAAATGTAAAAGTAAAAAGTAAATGATGCCGTTAAGCAATATTAGAGCTTTTGTTGACTCGTTTGGCAAGGATTTCCCTTTTATTCATCACAATTTCCCCCTAAATTTCCCACTAATTAGGAGGTGAAATGAAAAAGAACGTTAAAAATATTGTCAATACGCCTTGGCGGAAAACGGCAACAGCTCTATATAAAAGATCAGTTGATGGACGTGTATACGGTACTTTTGAAGTCCCAATGGATGCCGTTGTAGAATATATTAAAAAGAAGAAAGAAGAAGGTATTCGTATAACGATCACCCAAATTGCCATTGCAGCTTTGGGTAGAGCAATCGCATTGGATATTCCCGATGTTAATGTTTATGTTAAGCGAGGTAACATTATCGCTAGAGATGATGTGAGTATATATACCACTGTTATTAAAGCGGAAAGCAAAGAGATGAGCGGGATCGTTATCGAAGATCTTGAAGATAAAACGATCTTTGATATTAAAAAAGATATGGATGAAAGAGTTGCCAAATCAAAAAAAAGCTCCCACGAAGAAGGTGTTGGAAATTCCAAAAATGTTTTAGCCTCTATACCATGGCCACTTAGGAACCTTGTTTTAAATATTGTTCGTTGGTGGCATGTTGAAATGGGTAAGGATTTAAAAGCTTTTAAGCTTACTAAAAAAAGTTTTGGTTCTGTTATGGTTACAAATATCGGTCATCATGATCTTCAGTTTGGTTTCCCGGCATTAACTCCCATTGCCAATATTCCCGCTGTTATTGCACTTGGAAGAGTACAAGATAAACCCGTTGTTCGTGATGGTAAGATCGTGATTGGTAAAGTTATGCCGGTAACGGCAACACTTGATCACCGTATTTTTGATGGTTCACAGGGTGGTGTTTTAGCATCAGCCGTTAATCAATATTTGGCAGATCCCAAATGTCTTGAAACGGCACCTAGAGAAATGATGTAAAAACAATAGATTATTTAGTTTGAAAATGAAATGATATAAGGGGCGGCCATGGCTGTCCCTTACATATTTATGTGTTAATTATACTTTTTTCGCTTATAGCTTGAATTACATTAACCAGCAATAAAGCCAATAAAATCCCAACAATATCAGCGACCCAATCTGTTATGTCAGAGGTTCTTCCGGGGGAGTATTGTTGAAACCATTCAGATGTGCATGCGTGCAGAAGCGTCATAACAAAAGCTAAAAGTTTATAATATTTGGGTGATCCATCAATTTGTTTAAAAGCCAGGATCATAAGAAGCATAAGTAAAAAATATGAGCCAAAATGCCAGACTTTATCAATAGAAAAGATTTTATGGGATGGGAAAGCATCTGAAGGCAAGAGTAAGAAAACCATTAAGATGGTTGAAAACACCAGTGTTAGGGTGCCAAAAAATAGAAATCTTCCTGTCTTCATTCAAGAACCTCGTCAGTTTTCAATAATATAGGTATTTTTTTAAGAATATCCGAAGCTATCATTGAGCGGTTTCCGAAAGACTCGGCCGCTGCTTGACCGGCTGTGCCATGGTAGTATGCTGCGAGTAAAACAGCCTCTTCGGGTTTGTGCCCCTGAGCGATAAAAGATGCCATTAAGCCGGCAAGCAGATCACCGCTTCCTGCGGTGGCCATGCCGGGTGCACCGGTCGGGTGGATGAACACCCGCCCGGAAGGCAGCGCTGTGAGGCTGGTACTTCCTTTGAGGTGAACAATACATCCGGTTTCAAGCGCATATTCCAACGCGTGCTGAATGGGATCTTCTAATATTTTTTCTGTTGATAAATTTGTTAGGCGGGCAAATTCTCCCGTGTGCGGAGTGAGAATGATCCCGGAAGAGTTTTTCTTTAAATCCTCTTTTGAAACAAAAAATAATGCGTCGGCATCCAGCACAAGGGGGATATTGATTTTCTCTACCAGCGCGCGAACCAATTCTCCTGTAGCAGGCATGCGGTTCAGGCCCGGACCCAGTACCATCGCTCCACTTTTTTTCTGTAGGCCCAATATCCCGTCAAGGTCTTCCGGGATGAGATTATCGGGATTTTTTCCTTCACTGACGATGGCTTCAATAAAGTGTTTTAGGAGTATGGCTTTAACCTTGCCGGGTACATAAGCTTTTAACATGCCTGCACCGCCTCGCAGTGCTGCCAGTGACGCCAGCGTCACCGCACCCGGCATGGCGGCCGAGCCGCCTACGCAAAGGACTTGTCCTGCGGAAAACTTATGTCCGGTAATCTTTACCGGTTTTAATATTTCTTGGATCAAGTCATGATCGCATAAATATATTTCCGGTTCTGCGAGAGCTAGAGATTCTTGGGGATAGTCCAGTTCGATCCATTTGGTTTTTCCGCTATATGCTTTTGCTTCTTGTAAAAAATTACCGGATTTATAAAAACCCATTGCCAGGGTTTCATTGGCTTTGATCGCAGGTCCTAAGAGTTTTCCGCTATTTCCGCTGATACCGGATGGGATATCCACGGCAATCACATATTGGTCATGTTGATTATCTTTCATGACTGTTAAGATATCTTTGAATCTACCTTCAATTGGGCGGTCAAGCCCGGTGCCGAAAATTGCATCGATCCAGCAACTATGATCAGATAATTTTGTCCGAAGTTCACAGGCTTCATTGATAAATTCCGGAGTAATATTATTTTCTACTAATTGATTATAAAAGTATTTTGCATCACCCTTAATCTCTTCAGCCTTCGCGAAGCAGAAAAGATCAATTTTATCGTAACCCGATGCTTTTAATTCAAGAGCCGCAACATATCCGTCTCCACCGTTATTACCTTTTCCACAGAATATCTGAATATGCTTCAGATCATGTTTCTTGCAAGCAATTATGGTTGCATCAGCCACAGCTTTTCCGGCACGATGCATAAGATCGGTACCACTGATAGCTTTTACAATGATCGCATCATGATCGATAATCTGTGCTGAGGTGGCGGTGACGATTTTTTTCATTCTTGTGCCCCTAATTCATCGACAAAGCCCAGGATATCTCCAAATGAGCTAGCCTCAAAATCCCCACCGTGATTTTGGGTTTCAAGAATATCTCCGTATCGGGCAAATACGGTTTTCATGCCGATGTTTTTTGCTCCAATCATGTCTCGCTCCGCCCAATCTCCAACCATAATACTTTCTTCGGGATTTACATTTAGCTTGTCTAAAGCAAGACGAAATGGTTTAGGAGAAGGTTTGAATTCACCGGTATCCGAATGGGTTACAACCACATCGAAAAGATGATGAAAGTTAAGTTTATATAATCGCAACCAAGCTTCTCGACCGGGAGCGTCTGAGACGACGGCTAATTTAACCCCTCGTTTTATCAGGGCGATCAAGGTAGCGTAAACACCGGGATAAGGAACAAGTGCCGCTTCGCGAGCAATCTTATAAGCTGTAATGGCTGCTGCGAGATATTTATAATTTAGTTCACCGGTGATCTCTTCTATTACATCGTTGAATACTGTTTGATATTCCCACCCTTTGTCTTCGTAGATCTCAAAAATGCGATTATATACAAAGTTTTCGTCGGCTTCTAAACCGGCTTCGAGCATGCCTTTTACCGCTCCCCGAATGGCTTCTTTTTTTAATCTGGAAAAGTCAACCAGCGTGTTGTCTAAGTCGAATATTACTGCTTTTATCATCTTAAAATATACAGAAGCCTTTTACAAGAGACAAACTCTAAGAGACAAAATTCAATATCTAATCATCAATAAGTGGATCGTGCTAAATAAAATATTTTATGCTTCTATGAGAGGTAAAAAAATCTTCACATGCGTAAAAAAATCCTTATATTGTCATTAAGATAGAAAAAACAGGAGAAGCTATTGAAAAATCCTGTATTAAATAAACGTATCATTACACTTAATCCTAAAAAAATATTTTATGTTAAATAATGTTCAATCATATAGTTGATGTGTTTTGTCACAAAAAATTAAAATAGTAGGGGTTTGCGATAAAAAAAACAATATGCTTATTATTTGCCCGGACAACTTCTAAAGTACGATCATTGACAGAAAACAGTAACACAGAGGTACAAATTGTTATAGCCTCACGATATTATTATGGTTATGATGGTCTTAGTAAAGATCTATATCAATTCATATGCCGGTTTAAAAAAGCAGACGCTATAGAGTGGGATTGGTTAAATCGGTTTTGCTAAAACAATTGATCATTTGATTGTGATTGATGTAATAAAAATTAAAATATTCATAGAATGTGATATATTTATAAGATAATTAAAAGTAACAATAAAAAGGAGATATAACATGAAAACAAAATACTTAATTGCAGTGATTGTCATTTTAATGATGTCGGTATCAGCATATGCACATTGTGAAGTACCTTGCGGTATATATGGTGATAAGGCTCGTGTAGATCTTATTCGTGAACATGTCACGACGATTGAGAAATCCATGGATATGATCGAAAAACTTTCGGCTGAAGAAAGTATCAATTATAACCAGTTGGTACGCTGGATCAATAATAAAGAAGAACACGCAATTAAAATACAGGATATTGTCACTCAATATTTTATGTTTCAAAGAGTAAAACCCGTAAATGAAGGTAACAAGAAGGCGCAAAAGAAATACAGTGCCGAATTGGAGGCCTTGCATAGAATTGCGGTGTCGGCAATGAAAGCAAAGCAAGGAACGGATAAGAGTCATACTCAAAGAATATTAACAAATCTTCATGAATTTGAGCATCTTTATTTTGAGGAACATGAACATTAGAATAAAACATTAACAAAGTAAAAAAGGCTCCTATTGGAGCCTTTTACTTTATGTCAATCTTTTTAGAAAGAGATATCTTTACCTTGGATTAAACGTTCGCGTTCTTGGTTGATAATTCCACGCCAATTATCATCAGAACGACCTATATTGAAAGCGTTAAGGGCATTTTGTTTGTCACCCAGTTTTGCATATGCAACGCCCAGTTCAAACCAACCGCCGCCGAAATCACTTCTTGCAGTTGTTACTTCGCGAGCAGTATCTAAAGCTTTTCTGTAATCACCTGAGCGGTTGTATGCAAAGGCCAGGCGATAATTAGTAAAATATTTCTTAGAAGGATTCGAAATCAATTTGGCTGCTTCAGCCAGTTGAACGATAGCTTCCGTATAGCGTTCTTGGTTATTCAATAATTCACCGTAGCTCTCACGAGCTGCCGCTGATTTAGGCGAATAAAGAATCGCTTTTTTTAAATTATTTTCAGCTTTATCCAATTGGTTTAAGGCAAGATAAACCTGACCAATTGTGGTATATGATTTAGCGTATGACGGTTTGAGCTCGATTGCTTTTAATAGTGCCTCTTCAGCTTTTTCGTATTGTTTTAAACGACGATATGTTGAACCGAGGTTATACCACGCCGAGTTAGATGTTGGATTGTATTTAGCCGCTTTTTCCATGTTTTCAGCTGCAGCGTAGTAATCACCTTGTTTTAAATTAATATAACCCAGTAAACCATAAGCAGAGCCGAATTCCGAGTTAATACGAAGCGAGGTGCGAGTTTTACGTTCGGCGGTTATAATATCATTCATACGAAGTGCGTCTTGAGCTTCTTTTAATATTTTTCCGGCAAGTATGTTCTTAGCTTTTGAATATTTTTCAACTGTAGGAGCAAGAATGCTTGCTTTGTCAAAATTATCACGAGCGGCATCATAATCGTTTTCCTGGATTGCAATAAAACCTAAACGATAGTAGAGCTCGGCAACCGAAGGGTTGGCAACGATCAGTTCATTGTATATTCTTTTAGCGGTTTCATAATTCTGGGCATCCACTTCACGTTGAGCATCCATTACCTGAGTGACCATATCGCGCAATTCATTGAATTTATCGCGATAACTTTGTTCTGAAGGGTTAAAGTCGATCGCTTCGCGAACGAGTACTTGAGCTTCTGATAGATTACCGTACATCAATTCAATTTGATGATAAGCAAAAAGTGCCGGAGCAAAGGTGGAATCTTGTGCCAATACCTCATCAAGAAGAGCTTGAGCTGAAGCGGCATCGAATTCAGTTAAGAGTTGTGTTGCTGCATCTACTTTTGCTTGATAAGTTTCTTTGTCCGCATCTTGAGCATACAGTGAAAATGCAGAGATAAGGCAAAGGGTCAATATCAAAACTTTCTTAAGGTTCATATCGTTTCCTTTCATGTTGGTGTTTAGTTACACCCGACTAGAGTGCCCAGGGCGGGACTTGAACCCGCACAACTGTAACAGTTACATGGCCCTCAACCATGCGCGTCTGCCAATTCCGCCACCTGGGCAAAAACATGCAAATATATGCATGCTATAAATTAAATCAAAATAATTTCTATTCGCCTTCGGGTTCTACTGGAGCTGTGGGTTGTTCAACTTCCACGTTGCTTGGCATAGGCAATCCTGATGCTTGCGTAGCAACTTGTTTGCCGGCTTGTTTCTGAACGACAGAGGTAGTATTAACGTTGTTGTTACGAACAACATGCAAGTTGATCGCCATGATAAGTACAAAAAAACCAACACCGGCCCACTGTGTGAACTTTGATAAAAAAGTAGCCGCTGAACGACCGCCAAGTACCGATGAAGCACCTGTTACAGCTGCCATGCCGTCACCTTTTGATGATTGCATAAGCACAGATAGAATCAAAAGAATCGATACGATGATCAATAAAATTACGAGTAAGGTATACATTCTATTTTCCTTTATTTGCTGAGTTTATCGCCGGTTTCGATCATTGAGAAGAAATCATCAACTTTCAAACTGGCTCCGCCAATTAACAAGCCGTCAATGTCATTCTCAGAGAGTAAGGTTTCTGCGTTTGCCGGTTTAGCTGAGCCACCGTAAAGGATTTGAACTTTTTCAGCTGTTTCGGCATCACATCTTTCTTCGAGCACCTTGCGAATAAAACGATGAACATCTTGCGCTTGTTCCGGACTTGCTGTTAAACCTGTACCGATAGCCCAAACGGGTTCGTAGGCAAGAACGAGTTTTAGAACTTCTTCGTTGCTTAAGTCCGCCAAGGCGCCCAAAACCTGTGTTTTAACAACATCTTCAGTGATGTTGCCTTCACGTTGGTCTTTGGTCTCACCGATACAAACAACGGGAGTTAAACCGTTCTTTAGAGCTTGTTTCGTCTTAAGGTTAACACCTTCATCCGTTTCGCCATAGTATTGGCGGCGTTCTGAATGGCCTAGAAGTACATGTGAGCATTTAGCGTCTAAAAGCATTTCGGCAGATGTTTCGCCGGTGTAAGCACCGCGATCGGCATCACTCATGTTTTGAGCAGCTACATGAACCGGGGTGTCGCCCAAGATAGAGACCATTGCAGGGATGGATGTGGCAGAAGGAGCCAAAAGAATTTCAACTTTGTGACCTTCAAGACCTTTAGCTTTGAACGCACGGCAGAACTCTTCCGTTTGAGTTGCTGTGTGGTTCATTTTCCAGTTTCCGGCAATAAATAATTTACGCATTTATTTTTTCCTTTTATAAAGAGCTTATTTACAGTTGCAGTTAGGACAGCATTTTTCAGCGATCTCCGCCACTGCGGGAAGCGTTAAACCTGAGATTAATTCCAAAGAAGCACCGCCACCTGTTGAAACGTGTGAGATACGATCAGAAAAACCCAGTTTTTTAACCGCAGCTGCTGAATCACCACCACCGACCAGTGAGATAGCACCTTTGTCAGTTGCATCGGCAACGGCTGAACATACGGCTTCGGTACCTTTGGCAAAGTTTGGCATTTCAAAAACACCCATAGGGCCGTTCCAAAGAACGGTTTTACTATTTGCGATTACATCTGAAAATAACTTAACGGTACGGGGACCGATATCCAAGCCGATTTGATCATTTGGCATTGCATCAACATCTACAATTGTTGAAAGGGCTTCATTTTTAAATTCGCCGGCACATACAACATCAACGGGGAGAAGGAAGTTTACCTTTGATTCTTTAACGGCTTCAAGAATTTCTTTTGCCAATTCGACCTTGTCTTCTTCGAGAAGTGAGTTGCCGATCTCGTAACCCATAGCTTTGTAAAAGGTAAAAATCATACCACCACCAACGATCAGGTTATCAACTTTATCCATCAGGTGACGAATGGTATCGATTTTCCCTGAAATCTTTGCACCACCAAGAATAGCCGTGTAGGGACGTACGGGATCTTCAAGTTTATCTTTTAAGTAGACAAGTTCTTTTTCGAGCAGTAGGCCTGAGACAGGCTTTTCAAAATGTTTTGCAACACCGACGGTTGAAGCATGTGCGCGGTGAGATGTGCCAAAAGCATCGTTAACATAAGCATCACCAAACGAAGCGATCTTAGCTGCGAAATCATCGTGGTTTTTCTTTTCTGCTTTATAAAAACGAAGATTTTCAAGTAGCAGAACTTCACCGGGCTTCAGTGTGGCTGCCATTTCGGCGGCTTCGTCTCCGACGCAGTCAGGAGCGAATTTTACATCGATATCTAAAAGTTCACCTAGTCTTTTTTGAACGGGCTTTAGTGAGAAAGCTTCTTCGTAGCCTTCACCTTTGGGACGACCCAAATGGCTCATGGCAATCACTGAACCGCCATCATTCAATACCTTCTTTATTGTAGGCAGTGAAGAGACGATTCGGAAATCATTTGTGATGTTTCCATTTGCATCTACAGGAACATTAAAATCCACACGGATCAAGACCCGTTGGTTTGAAAAGTTGACATCGTTTACAGTCAATCGTGACATTATAAATCCTCCAGTTTGCTTTAGCTTGCAAATATACTACATATTTATAAAAAAGGAAGTGTTTTTTCAATTGAGACTTGAGTATTGAAGATGAAAATGTGTTTAATTATGTTGAATAGAGAGCTGAATATATGATGATATTTCTATGGTTGAAAATGTAGGACTTTCGTTTTTCCGTATAAATTTGCATTTAAATTTGCTGTTTTCATTCATCTTTCGGTTTTCAATTCTTCATAATCTTATTTCTTGGAATTTGTCTCTTGTCTCTTGTGTAAATACTGTTTACATTACTGAGTTAATTTTCGAATATGAATCATATTATCATAGAAGGACTATTATGGAATTCAAACATCAGATGATCGGCTCAACTCTGCTGTTCAAATATCACGATCCCGTATTCAACGAAGTGGGGATCATTCACTATAAGCGCAATCTTGCAACCTTGCTTGGAAAGCATGATGTGAAGGATATTATTCTTGATATTGAAAAGACCAAGATCGTTGATAACAATGGTTTGTCGGCTATTATGTTTGCTCGCCGTTATACTGCTGCGCAAGGCTATAAATGTTATCTTGCCATGCCTCGTCCCAAATTATTATCTTTGTTAAAGACGGCAAAATTCACCAATTTTTTTGAAATATTCCCCCGGAAAGATGAATATCAAGTGTTTTTAAAGGGACTGGTAGAGCAGGCCGATAAAGAAAAAGCCGAAAGAGATGCCGAAAAAGCCAAAAAGGCAGAAGAAGCTCGCAAGAAAAAAGAAGAAAATAGAAAAAAATCTACTGAAGACGGTGGCAATCCAAATAATGGCAATGGAAATGGGGAAAACAAACCTCGTAAAAGAATTATCAAGAAAAAAGCCGATTAATTGTAGTTGGCCGATGCCCGGCAAACGGTCATCGGGGTAAACGATAGAAATATAAGAAGGGCTGAGATGTTCAGCCCTTTTATTGTTTTATTCAATATATTATCTGACTACTGACTACTGACTACTGACTACTGACCTCTAACTTCTAAGATTTGCTGAGTACATTTTTTGCAACTTATTTTGCCTAAATTCTTAATGTCTTTAGCAAATTCTTCAAAAAACCATTCAAATTCTTCAATGACGCCGTGATCTCGACTGATTGCGGCTCGTTGGTTGTAAGAATGGGTTTTGCCGTCCCAGTCGACGATTGGGCCGTTTTCGAGGTAGATGGCGCAACCAAAACCGACGAATTCTTTTTGAGCTTCATGGAATTTTTCTTTGACATGGTTAAAGTAGGTCTTGTCCAGCTGAACACCATCCACGACTAGCCATTGTCCGTTAAAAAATACTTCAACCCAGGCAGAAATAAGATGATTCGGGAGCATGTTAAATTTTAGGGGAGGGATAATGCCGCTATACATTTCCTTTTTTACGGTAAAAGCGTGGAAGCGGCAAAGAATACCGCAGGCATCCAGAAGAGTTTTGAATAATATGCTTTTATTGAGGGCATTTGCGTGTCCGATTTCAATGACTTGAGAGGCCGAAAGTAGAGCTTTTTTAGAAAACCCAAACACGATCTCATTTTGAACATAGTCAAAAATATGACCGATCTTATTCTTTTCCCCAAAGCGTTTCCAACCTTTTTCTTTTATTAAGGTTTGTATTATCGGGTTGTCTTTGTCAAATATTATATTTGGGTCTTGTAGCAAAATATCACCTTGTTCGTTACTCCTCTAAATATACAGATTGCCTAAGTAAGAAAAAAACAATAAATGGAATAAGCGCACATTCGATTAATTGGGCAATTTAAGAGAAGTGAATTGCGAATATTATCTATTTGTTGATCGGTATTATTGGTAACTGAGGATGGCGATTTTGATTTTAGGATATGCTTTGATGTAAGAATATCAGCTTATTTTTTTAAGCAGTTCAATTTTAATTTTAATACGTATTTTCCTTTTTGAAAAATCGACTAAAAAACTTATAATATGCGCTTGAAAAGCCTGAAAATCGCCCCCATTTTCTAAGTAATAAAGTATATAATATTAGCTTAGTAGTGTTATTAATGTTATATTATAAGCATGAAAAAGATCAACTCGGCTGTAGATAATTTGGTTGCTCGTATTATCGGCAGAAATGCCATGAGAGAGCATGAAGCATTCAGGAGTTGGAACGCCCTTGTCGGTGAACATGTGGCCCGGAATTCGGTGCCTGTTAGAGTAGAAAACGGTGTGTTGTACGTCAGTGCGAAAAACTCGGTCTGGCGTCAGGAATTGAGTATGCAGAAGCCGCAGATATTGAATAAGATCGAGGAGAGATTTGGCAAGGGTGTGATCAGAGATATTCGTATTCAATAAGCGCGCATTCCACACGAAACCATAGTAAGGAGATATATGTACAGTAGTGCAAACGATTACAAATCGGATAAGATCAAGGTGTTGCAGGGGCTTGAAGCCGTACGAAAACGTCCTGCAATGTATATTGGTGATACCGGGAAACGCGGTTTGCATCATTTGGTGTATGAAGTTGTAGACAACTCGATTGATGAAGCATTGGCCGGTTTTTGTGATAAGATCGTCGTAACCGTTCATAAAGATAATAGTATTAGTGTTGAGGATGACGGGCGTGGTATGCCCGTTGATATGCATCCAACTGAAAAAAGACCCGGTGTTGAGGTTATTATGACCGTTCTTCATGCCGGCGGTAAATTTGATAAGGGATCTTATAAAGTTTCCGGTGGTCTTCACGGTGTAGGTGTTTCTTGTGTGAATGCTTTGTCAAAATATGTCAAGGTTGTGATTAATCGTAATGGAAAAAAATACCAACAAGAATATGCTTGTGGTGACCCTACTTCGGGTTTGGTTGATATCGGTACTTCCAAGAGGACGGGTACAACCGTTACATTTCTACCGGATGAAACTATTTTTTCAGAAACCGTTTATGATTATAAGGTTTTGCGTGAACGTTTGCGAGAATTGGCATTCTTGAATAAGGATGTTCATATCACGCTTCACGATGAACGTACAGGTGTTGAAGATGTGTTTCACGCTAAAGGCGGTATTAAAGAATTCGTGGTTTATTTGAATGAAGCGCGCAATGTGCTTCATCCAAAAGCTGTTTACATGGAAGGTGAACGCGATGATGTGTCGGTTGAATTTTCCTTTCAGTATAATGATACTTATAATGAAAATTTCTTTTCATATGTAAACTGTATTAACACCATTGAAGGTGGTACTCACCTTACCGGTGCCCGAACAGCTTTGACCCGTTCTTTGAATGCTTATGCTCAAAAGAATAACATGTTCAAAAGCATTAAAAAGAATAATTTTTCTTTGAGCGGTGATGATACTCGTGAAGGTATTACCGCGGTGCTTTCCGTGAAGGTCCCGGAACCTCAGTTCGAAGGTCAAACCAAAACCAAGCTGGGTAATGGTGAGGTAAAAGGTATTGTTGATTCCATGGTTATGGAAGCCTTGAATGAATTTTTTGAAACCAATCCTTCGGTTGCTAAAAAAATTATTGAAAAATCAGTGATGGCTGCCAAGGCTCGTGAAGCGGCGAGGACGGCACGTGAATTAACGCGACGTAAAAATGCTTTGGAAATTTCGGGTTTACCCGGAAAATTGGCAGATTGCTCAATTAAAGATCCCGCTCACTGTGAATTGTATATCGTTGAAGGTGATTCGGCGGGTGGTTCGGCTAAGCAAGGACGCGACAGGCGTTTTCAGGCAATCCTTCCGCTGCGAGGTAAGATCCTTAATGTGGAAAAAGCTCGTTACGACCGTGTGTTGCAGTCGAAAGAAATTCAAGCGCTGTTTACCGCGATCGGTGGTGGCTTGAAAGATGATTTCGATGTGGAAAAGATTCGTTACGATAAAGTTATTATTATGACCGATGCCGATGTTGACGGCGCTCACATTCGTACGCTGCTGTTGACATTTTTCTTTCGCCAAATGCGTGATCTTTTACAGTACGGTCATGTTTATATTGCTCAACCTCCTTTGTATAAATTGAAGCAAGGTAAAGTTGAACGCTATGCTTATGATGATGCTGAAATGGAAATGATCTCTTCTCGTCTTAAAAAAGAACGGAGTGGAAAGATTAATCTATCTCGCTATAAAGGTCTTGGAGAAATGAATCCCGATCAGTTGTGGAGTACCACTATGGATCCCGATACTCGTACCGTTCGTCAGGTAACCCTTGATGACGCTATGGCTGCTGATCATATGTTCTCGGTTTTAATGGGTGAAAATGTGGAAGCCCGAAGAAACTTCATTGAGATCAATGCGAAGTATGTAAAGAATTTGGATGTTTAAACATTTCGTCTTTGACGGATAAAGATAAAGTGAGGAAAAATTGGCTAACGAAAAAATTATTCCGATAAATATTGAAGAAGAATTGAGGAGTTGTTATCTCGACTATTCTATGTCGGTGATCGTTTCTCGTGCGCTCCCGGATATTCGTGACGGCTTAAAACCTGTTCACCGTCGTATTTTGTATGGCATGTATGAATTGGGGATGCAGCACAATAAACCCTATAAAAAATCTGCTCGTATTGTCGGTGATGTTTTAGGTAAATATCACCCCCATGGCGATGGCTCGGTTTATAATGCGATGGCTCGTTTGGCGCAGAATTTTGCCATGAGATATCTTATTGTGGATGGACAAGGAAACTTTGGTTCCATCGATGGTGATTCTCCGGCTGCTATGCGTTATACCGAAGCACGTATGTCGAAACTGGCAGATGAAATTTTGGAAGATATCGACAAAGAAACTGTCGATTTTACAAAGAATTTTGATGATTCATTGGATGAACCCACTGTTCTCCCATCACGAATTCCATATTTGCTGATTAATGGTGCAACCGGTATTGCTGTTGGTATGGCAACAAACATTCCACCGCATAACCTGAATGAAGTTTGTAATGCGGTGTGTGCAACGGTTGAAAATCCTGATATCACGACTCAAGAGCTTATGCAATATGTAACTGGACCTGATTTTCCTACCGGTGCTTTGGCATTTGGAGCTCAGGGATTGTTTTCTGCGTATGACACCGGACATGGTAAGATTACGCTACGTGCCCGTGCGAATGTGGAACAGGTGCGAAATAATCGCGAACAGATTGTTTTTACCGAGATCCCCTATCAGATCAATAAAAGCAATTTGATTGAAAGAATTGCCCAGTTGGTTCAGAGTAAAGTATTGGAAGGTATTTCTGATCTTCGTGACGAATCAGACAAAGAAGGTATTCGTGTTGTTGTAGAATTAAAGCGAGATTTTGAACCTCAAGTGGTTTTAAATAATCTATATAAACATACTCAGCTTCAGGGGACTTTCGGTATTAATATGCTGGCCCTTGTTGATGGTCAACCAAAAGTACTACCACTCAAGAGGATGCTTGAGCTTTTTATTGATTACCGACATGAGATCATTGTTCGTCGTACTCAGTACGAATTGAAAAAAGCCGAAGCGCGTGCGCATATCTTGGAAGGTTTCAAGATCGCATTGGATAATATCGATGAAGTGATTGAATTGATCAAAAGTTCTGCCAGCGCCTCTGCAGCCAAGAAGAATTTAATGAACCGTTTCTCTTTTTCAGAGATCCAGGCTCAAGCCATTCTTGATATGAAGTTGCAGAAGTTAACCGGATTGGAACGTGAAAAGATCATCCAGGAATATAAAGAAGTCCTCAAGCTGATTGAACGTTTGAAATATATTTTAGATAATCGTGAAGAGCGTATGAATATTCTTGTGAGAGAAACTCGTGAGATTCAGGAAAAATACGGTGATGAACGTCGCACAGAGATTGTTGCCGATGCCGGAGATTTTTCTGTTGAAGATATGATAGCCGATGAAGAAATGGCCATTACGATCACTCATAATGGCTTTATCAAACGAACACCTGTAAACGTTTATCATGCACAACGTCGTGGTGGTGTCGGTAAAAAAGGTGCCGGTACTAAAGATGACGATTTTGTTGAGAATCTCTTTATTGCGTCTACTCACGATACCTTGATGTTCTTTACCGATTTTGGTAAAGTTTATTGGTTGAAAGTTCACGAATTACCTCAAGCGGGACGTGCAACTCGAGGTCGCGCCATTGTAAACTTACTTGAAGCCGAAAAAGGCGAAAAAGTAAGAGCCTTTTTGAATGTACGTGATTTCTCCGAAGACAAGAATGTTGTGATTGCCACCAAACAGGGTACTATCAAGAAAACTCAACTTGATGCTTATTCTCGTCCCCGTCGTACCGGTATTATTGCCATTAATCTCAATGATGGTGATGATATTGTCGGCGTAGATATGACAAATGGTGAACAGGATATTATTCTTGGAACACGAAAAGGTAAAGCAATTCGATTTAACGAATCACATGTTCGCGCCATGGGTCGCTCGGCTACCGGTGTACGCGGTGTTACCCTGGATGGTGCCGATGATGCCGTTGTCGATATGGTTGTGGTAAAACGTGAAGGTGCAACTGTTCTTGCCGTAAGCGATAAAGGTTATGGCAAACGTTCCGATATTATGGATTACCGTATTACCAATCGCGGTGGTAAAGGTGTGATCACCATTAAAACCACCGATAAGGTTGGCCAGATGGTTGCGTTGAAAGAAGTTGTAGATAGTGATGACCTGATGATCATTACTACCAGTGGAATGCTGATTCGTCAGCACATTGATAAGATCAACACACTTTCAAGAAACACACAGGGTGTACGCTTGATTAATCTTCACAATGATGATCAGATTTCAGCGATACGCTATGTGATGGAAAGTGACGACGAAGAAAAAGAAGAATAGATAAGGATTAAGATTGAGCAGAACTGAGTTTTTAGCACTGAGCGCTGTCTCAATCTTAATCTCATTACTTACATGATCAAAGATAAACTCGAAGCTGTTAGACAAGATGTTTTACGTTATTCACCTTATCCTGATAAGGTTCGAATTATTGCAGTGAGCAAGAAGCAACCCATAGAAAAGATGCTTAAAGCTGCTGAAGCCGGAATGACGGACTTAGGTGAAAACCGTATCCAGGATGCCTGTGATAAATTTCAATTGGAAAGTTTTCCTGGAGTAGAACGACATTTCATCGGATATCTGCAATCAAACAAAGTAAATAAATGCTTGCAGAATTTTGATTGGCTTCATAGTTTGCAAACAGAGAAACTTGCTAAGCTAATTGCAAAAAGTGATCAGAACTTGAAATGCCTTATTGAGGTAAATATTTCGGGTGAAGAAAGTAAATCCGGGATCGCTCTGGAGAGCTTGAACGACTTTGTAAAAAAGCTTAGACTTATAGATGGTCTTGAAGTGCGCGGATTAATGGGAATGGCCGCTTTCAGCTTAAATGAAGTGGAGATTCGTAATTCTTTTGCTTTATTGAAAAGTTTAGCCGAAGAAGTAACGGCACTTAGCACGGACATGATCTCTTTTGAGGAATTATCAATGGGAATGACCAATGATTATCGTATTGCTCTTGAAGAGGGATCAACTATGATTCGTGTTGGAACCGGCATATTCGGACCAAGGAGTTAATATGGAATGGATAGATTTTTCTGACTTAAAAGTAAACGTCGATAAGAGCCCTTGGCCTTTTCGGTCAAAACCTGAGCATTTAAGCCAAGAAGAAACGGCAGCTTGTTCCGATACACTTTTATTGACAATGAAAAGTGATGCTTTAAAGGAAGGTGAAGTAAAAGCTGTGAAAGATCAGATTAATCTTTCAGGTTATAATCCCTTACGTGGAGCAAATAATAAAGAACTGGGGGTTCGTTTCCCGGATATGTCTCATCCCTATGAGATCCCGGCAGGAATGGCTGATATTGATGTTATTCTTGTAAGAGCCGGGCAAAGGGAAGATCATCCTTTGAATGTCCCCGAGGCAGAGGCAATTGTTTATCAAACGATACTTGCAAAGCATCAATGCAAAACAGTGTATGCTCTGATATATGGATCCGGTGTGGATGCAGAAACATTAATAAATATTTTTCATGGAGAATGATATGCATAAGAATTCAATGAACAAGGTGGTTTTGGTTGGTAGATTAGGACAAGATCCTGAACAGCGCGCAACTCCCAGCGGTACTGCGGTTGTTAATTTTTCAGTAGCAACCAATGAAACTCGTAAAGATCAATCGGGTCAGTATGTTGATAGTACGGAATGGCATCGTTGTGTATCTTTTGGTAAACAGGCTGAATTCATAGGTCGCTATTTTACCAAGGGTCGTCTTGTTTATATTGACGGTCGTTTAAGAACCCGTAAATGGCAGGACAATAATAACGCAACACACTATACAACCGAAGTTATGTGTGATACGGCGATGTTGCTTGATCGCGGACAGCAGTCCGAAGGTGGTGCTGGAGGTGTTTATGCTTCTCCTCAAGCAAGTCGTTCGACAGCAGCTCCCGCAGCGGCACCAGCTGAACCCATGATGCCGGATAATGAAGAAGAATTGCCTTTTTAAGGAAAGAATATGTCCGAACGAGAATTTGAAAATACTGGTTTCATCGAAGAAGAAAAAGGGTCAGCGATCGTGTTGTGCCCTGTTTGCGGTCAACCTGTGAATAATCATCCTGCAGAAGAATTATTTACGGTTGATATTGTTGAGAGCGATTTCAGGATCAGAACGTTGGATGATGATGTCTTAGATACCTGGTTGGTGTTTTGTCATCATTGTCTTTATGTTACGCATGATTTCACTCATATTCCGGATGATCTTGCGCAATTAAAAGACGTGATCGAATCAAAAACTTATAAAGAACGTTTTGTAGATACCAATCCTACAACAATGGAACTCTTTGAACATTATTTGTATATGTTGCAACAAGTCAAAGCATCTCCCATGGTTTTTGCCGATACTTATTTACGTATGTCATGGTTGGCCGATGATGATTCCAATGAAGAGTTGGCGAATGATTATAGAGAAAAAGCTATCATTAATTATGGAAGGTCACTTTTGCTAGCTGATTTGAATGATAAAGATACCTCAATGTTGTACTATTATATTGCGGAACTGAGTCGACGTAAAGGTGAATTTGATCGGGCAAAAAAGGCACTGATGAAATTAGATACACAAATTCCCATGATCAAAAATTTGTTTAATATGCAATCTGTTTTGATCAGAGATAAAAAAAAGAACGCCGTCGCAATGCCACGGGAGGAATAGCTTATGATGATCAATTATCCGGAATTTGAAGCGATGTTATATGAGCAAGAGGCAGGGGCAACCACGATCTTGTTTAAATACATTCATATTATTAAACGCTATTTTTCTGAAAATAGTGATTTGAGCCCCAATGAACAGTTGGAAAAATTAAATTTTATTTATAATGAAACACGAGCGGCTCATCCGCTTATTGCTATTTTTCCCAACATGCAAGAGGTGATAACCAGAGAGATCCAGTCCGGGAAAAGTATTCCCGATATCATTGAGCATTATGGGGGCATTATTAAGAGAAACAATGAAAAGACTATTGAAACAGCCGTTAAGAATTTTATTAAGGACGGTTCAAAGATCTTTACTTTTTCACATTCCTCATTGGTTCGAAAAGCCATTATGAACGCCGCTCAAAGTGGAAAACGTTTTGAAGTGGTTGCTACCGAAGCACGTCCTGTGGGAGAAGGTTTGTCATTGGCTAAATTCTTGGGTCGAGCAGGCATTCCGGTTTCTTTATATACCGATGCCGCTATGGAATTGGCGATTTCTCGTTGTGATCTGGTTCTAGTGGGGACTGACTGGTATTGGCACCGTGGATTTATTAATAAGATCGGTACCCACTCGGCATTGCGTATTGCCGATGAGCGTGAAAAAGAATTTTATGTATTAACAGATAGCTCAAAATTCATGAAAACGCCACCCTCGGATTGGTCACGTGACCAACATCCATCATCACAGATCTTAATGGAAACCATTGAGAATGTTGTGGTTCATAATCCGTATTTTGAATCGATCTGGTACAAGGGTGTAAGCAATATTGTTGTTGATGGTGAAGTTAAAAGCTTTAACGAAAAAAATGAGCTCATCATGTAAAGAGGTCTATTATGTCCCGGTTTACTTACAAAATAGCACTATGGATGTTCTTTGTCAGTCTGATCGCATATCTGATAATCATTTTGGGAGTATTTGTAAGAACCGATGCTCTAGCCGGGATGTCTCAGGGACAACAATATTTCACTATGATCTTCCTGGAATTGTTGTTGTTTGTACCACTTTGGATCTTTATTAAGGTTAATGGCGAAAAAACTCGACGGATCTTTCGTTTTAGGAAGGTCCGGAAAATGCATATTTTTAAATTACTGCTCATTTCTTTTGGACTTTTTCTAACGCTTTTATCAATTGAATATATCGTTCATAATTTAGGTTACGAGATACCAAAATTAGATCAGAATATTTTATTGACCAACAGTGGGAATTTATTTTTGTTGTTTGTTCTAAGTGCTGTTGTTACACCTATTGTAGAAGAAGCTGTATTTCGTGGTTTTATTTTTAGGGTTATGTTGGATAGAGGTTATTCACCAACTATGATCATTGGTGTTTCATCATTATTATTTTCACTGGCCCATTTAAACTCTTCGGCATTTTTAAAGATATTCGCGGCAGGATTAATTTTAGGCTTTGTCGCTTATTACTTTCATTCTATCATTCCAAGTATTATAATTCACAGTATTTTTAATATACTTGCACTTGTTGAAATCAATACACCGCAGATAAGAGAATGGTTTATGACTTATTCCACTGTGTTTTCTGTTCTCCTCCTGGGGACGGGTACTTTGTTATTGATCGCAGGTATTTTAGGAATAAAGAATACGGTTCATATTAAACGCAAACGAAAAGAATAGGAGGAATAGCTTATGAGAAATAATGAAGTTATTCTACTCGTTGACACCTACAGAAAATTACATCGCCGTGGCGCTAAAGTAAATTTGATTAATATAATCGATAAAACTCATCCGGCCGACCTTGCCATGTTATTTCGATCGTTTACGCAACATGAACGTTTATATTTCTTTTCTTTGATCAAGACAGAAGCTCAAAAAGCTGAAGTATTATCTGAACTTGATGATAATTTTATTATTGAGGTCTTACGTGCTTTAACACGACACGATATAATTAATATATTTCGTGAAATGGATTATGATGATGAAACGGCTATCATTCGTATGCTACCTGAAGAAGATCAGCAAGAATTGTTGAATTTGATGAAAGACGATGAATCACGCGAAGTAGAAGCTTTGATGGAATATGATGAAGATACGGCCGGTGGTATCATGAACCCGGAAGTGTTTCACTTGCATGAAGAAATGACGGTAGCCAAAGCAACCGAAGAGATACAAAAAAGCGTTGATACCGAAATGGTTTTTTATATTTATGTAACAGATGATCGTTCTCATTTGATTGGTGTGGTTTCTTTGAGGCAATTGATCTTGACAGATCCGAGCAAAGCCTTGAGTGAGATCATGGTTGAAGATGTAGTGTCTATTCGCCCCGAAACCGATCAAGAAGAAGTGGCTCGACTTGCATCACGTTACAATTTTGTAGCTGTCCCGGTTGTTGATGATGAAAACAAGTTGATCGGTGTGGTAACTGTAGATGATATTATTGATGTTCTTCGTGAAGAAGCTACGGAAGATCTTTTACAAATGGCCGGTTTGGGTAAGGATTCCGATATTATTATGAAATCTGCCGGAGAAACCATTAAGCAGCGTTTTCCTTGGTTACTTGCAACATATATCGGTGGCTTGATCTCTGCACTTGTTATTGGTTTATTTCAGGTGACATTATCGAATTTTGTGATCCTGACGTCATTTATTCCCATTATTGCAGGTATGGGTGGTAATATCGGGACGCAGAGTTCTACCATTATTACACGTGGCTTGTTAACGGGTCGAGTGAATCCGGATACTACATGGAAGATTGTTGCAAAAGAATTAAGGGTTGGAATAACTCTGGGATTTGCCTATGGTATTGTCCTGGGTGGTATTGCCTTTTTAATGACCTATGTTATACATACTAATGGTTATGATTATTCATTAACAAACTGTATCGAATTAAGTATTGCTATTGCAATCGGAATTGTGGTTGCAATGACATTGGCAACCTTTACGGGTACGGTGGCTCCCATACTGTTTAACTCTATGAAAATCGATCCGGCTATTGCAACCGGCCCCTTGGTTACAACAACAATCGATATTCTTGGCATTTTGATTTATCTGTCTATCGCAACGGGTTTGGTACATTTATAAAATGAAAAAAGTTATTTTTATCCTCCAGCTGGTCTGCATGTTCGGATCACTCTTGGCTACTACTGACACTTTATTTTTTGATGTAAGCATCTTGGGTGTAAGATGCGCCAAGGTGGAATTGATAGAAAATATTCTTGATGACGATAGAGTGGAAATCGTTTATCATGCTTATACTGTACCGCCGTTCTTAAAATTATCCCCGACAGATAATTGGTATTATTACTATACAAACAGGGAATATTCTCATCTTGATTCCTTAAGAAAGATCATTAAAGATAAGGATGTCAGACAAAATTATTCTGAGATCATGTCAAATGAAACAGTGATCTATAATAATGATCATGTTCAAAAACATAATAAGCCACTTCACCATATTTTGACGTCTTTGGCCTTTTTTGAACATCATCCAGAGGCGATACAAAGTGGCTATGATCTTGCATTTGATATCAGTGATGAAGGAGATTTTTATCATCAGGAAATCAAGGTTAAATATAATGAGCGAAAAGCACAAGATGAGATCTATTTTAGCTTTAAGCATATCGGTGGGAAAGAATATATCAAGGAAACGGATGTTTTCAATTGGATGATCTGTGCCGGTAATGGTACGCGTATGTTGGCATACTCCCGTCGTGATGGTAAGATCATTGAAGGTGCATTTTCATTGGGATGGGGCGGTTTGCATTTGAGAGCGAAGAGAATAATTAAGCCTTGAGTGGGAGAAACCGAGTACTGAGAAGTTTAGATATTATACTTGTCTTTAAGCCGAGAATGCATATCATAGAGTATACTTGGAAAAGCACAGAATCCGTAAACAGATCATAAATATTCTAAGAATTATTAGCTTTGTCAGACAATGGTATAGAGGAAGTACCATATTTTTTGCAATTGGCACGAACAAATGTAAAAATGTCGATTCATCTTAATTCGTAATTTTCAATTCGCAATTATTTTTTTATATTCACTTAACAAATAATTAATTGGAGTTTTATGAAGTGGATCGTATCTATACTTTTCTTGTTCTCCTTTGCGTGTTCGCAATCTTTACATGTAAGCGGACAAAGCATAAACAGGACTTATCAATTGGCTGAAATTCAAAGACTGGAATTTGCAAATCTTGATTCTTTATCTCATGCATCATTAAGTATTCATACTGTTAATGGAATTAAACAGATCCGATTGGCAAATATTGATTCTCTTAATCTCACAGAGGATAAGAAACTAAAAATTTATATCGAGTCCGGGGAAAACGAATTTAGATTGGCTGATATAGATCATGTGAATGTAACGCCATTGACATTTCCGGATAGGCATGACGATGCACCAAGCGGATCTGAATTTATGAATTCTATTCTTGGTAAAAGTTTTAATGAACGCGAACCTCTTATCTTGGCAGAATTTCTTGCCGGTAATATTCCGGACATATCCAGGGAATTTATAACCTTAACCTCGGTTTTTAATGATGCAAACGGGGTGCCCCATACTGTGGAGTATGATGTGATGAGCGATTATCTCTCTGTTGGAACCAACGAAGATTATTGCCGGGTGCCGATGGGACCCTCGACGGCTCAGGCCATCGCTGATGCGTATGGGTGTATTTTGACTACCACAAAGCTTTGTGATGACATCTGGCACCATGCTACGGTAAAATTAAGTCCTATTCCTTATGCACCTGTTGGTGATAATAACTCGCAAGTGTATAAATTCATTGAGCATAATCATGATATCAATGCGGCAAGACATGCCGAAAGTGGGGAGATATCCGAACTTATCGCCGGGATAAAAAAAGATGTTGTGATCTGCAATGCCATTAATTCTAAGCCGGGTTATGTGTGTATTTACGGTTGGCACTATACCAGTGGTTCACCCATTCAACCTTTATACACCGGACATGTTGATTGGTATGTTGATTATAGTCATGGAATACGACTTGTGAATGAGTATGTGCGAGTTGACGGTGTTAGTATGTCTGCCCATGATATATTAAAGGACCCGGTCTTGTATAAATTACTCAGTAAAGAAAACACGCCTATGCAATTAAGTTCATATCGTAAGTAGGTGCATCATGAAAAAAATATTAGCATACTTACTTTTAATGTTGTCTTTCTCAACACTCTATGCTTTGGAGCTGGTTGTCGTACCTCTTTCGGGAATTAATGATACATTGGAATTTGAGCAGGATATGAGTTTTTATTTTTCGGATCCCAATGCTGAAGTCACGCAATTGGTACAACCCAAAAATGCTGCCGTAAATGTATCTGTTTCTCCGCTATTTGTATGGCGACTTGTTGAGGGAAAGAGTTATGAGTTATTGTTATCGCAAAGCGAAAGCTTTAGCGACACCTTGTTTCATGTTTCGGGATTGGATACCAATGCTTTTCGATATCAAGGGTCACTCTTGCAAAGCAGTAAATACTATTGGAAAGTTCGTCTTTCGGGTGAAGAGTCCTGGACATTACCCAGATATTTCAAAACATATGCTCCCCCTGTTCCCCGGAAAATCGAATCCTGGGCGGTTCAGGGGAATAATTCCGGTATAGAACTTATCATTCAGGATGAAATGATCGTAGACTCCTTTATGGTTTTACTATTCACAGATGCTTTAGATCTTTACGACACGCTTTATATTGATTCTTCTTATGCATCCTTAGATGAATTACAAGAAAACGCATATTTTATTAAGGTCGCCGGAATGAATTCCAGTGGTACAAGTCCACTTTCTGAGATGTTGTTTGCTACGATTTCCAATGATGCTCAAACGGTGTTGATCGTTCAGGGATTTGAACGACAAACAACTGGAAATGATGGTGATCATATTCTTCGTCACGCACAAGCATTGAACCGGTTGGCCATGTCTGTAGCATCAGCGACTAATGATGCCATAAATTGTAATTTTAAAGTTTTACCCGATTGGGAAATGATAGATTATATACTGGGGGAGGAAAGTACTGTAGATGAAACTATTTCGACTTCTGAGATAGCACTTTTTAAAGATTATTTGCAAAAAGGTGGTAAATTATTTGTATCGGGAGCTGAACTTGCCTGGGATCTGGATCATAAAGGGACGTCCGCAGAAAAAGCATTTTGTCATGATTTTCTTCATCTTGCATACTATCAAGATGCGCCGGGTGGTCAGTCTTCGACAAATTATCACGTTCGCGGCATAGGAGATACAGTCTTTTCAGCCTTAGGAAATTTCTCTTTTGATAATGGAACACATGGATCATATAACGTAAAATATGCGGATGTGTTTACTCCCAAGAATGGTGCACAAAAGGTTTTTGAATATCCCGGTTTTGCCGGAGCGGCCGGTGTGGTATATGAGGGGTATTTTCCTGAGGGACTTGAATCCGGGAAAATTATGGTTTTAGGGTTCCCTTTTGAAACGGTGTATCCCGAGTCGAAACGACTTGAACTGATGCATAGCTTTGTTGAGTTTTCTCAGCATGGTTTGGCCGTGTTGAAAAATGATATACCCGTAGAACATAAGCTACTTCCCAATTATCCAAACCCCTTTAATCCAAAGACAGCTATTACTTATCAGTTGTCAGCAATTAGTGATGTTGAAATTATAGTGTATGATATGAATGGCAGAAAGGTCAGTTCCTTGGTAAATAGATCTCAAATAGCCGGCAGTTACCGGGTAATTTGGGATGCCTCACACTTAAGCTCCGGAATATATTTTACTGTGATGAAGGTGGATGGAAAAATTATTGAAACTCAAAAGTTGACCTTGATGAAGTGATTGGTCTAATGAAATTTTGTGTAAGAAGTCGACGGTAGAGTTAGATCAAGCCTAGGATTTAATATTTATTTTGTTTTCGCGCTTCAGCGATTTAAGCTTTTCGCTTAATTAATAACACGCCTATTTGGGAGCCAAAATCCTAAATATTATTCAAAATTCTCAACCTTTAACTCATTAATAACATGTTGTAATGAATCTAGGGCGTCTTTGGGCAGTTTATCTCTGCTACCTTTAAATGAGTCACGGGAACGTATAAATTCAAGACGTTCTTTAAAACGTTTTATAAAGGCTTCTTTGTAGTATTTATTGTCCAATGAGGTCTCAAAGCCTTCTATATTCATGATTTTTATATCGTCAAATGGTCCCCAGTTAACAAAGTTTTCTTTATCTTCAATGATGGTTTCAATAATTTCCAGAGTGTGTTTAGGTTCAACTTTCTTGCCCATAAAATAGCCGGTATTAAGGACATAACATTTTACGCCATCTTGTATAAGTTTTTTAAAGCGATTATAATCCATAGCCAGCGGGTAGGTGCGGAATGGATTGGCATAAGGTTCTACGACCAGAGCATCGGGATTTACGCCGGGAGCCAGGCGCTCTGCAGAGGTTCGTTTAGTAGCCAACGTGGCACCCATTGCAGCGCCCAGGGAGGCACCTTCAAGTTGGATCACCGGTGGGATAGTTGGG
Source organism: bacterium (assembly GCA_963676395.1). Classification (GTDB taxonomy): domain Bacteria; phylum Fidelibacterota; class Fidelibacteria; order Fidelibacterales; family Fidelibacteraceae; genus M50B103. The sequence goes on from OY781066.1 coordinate 1,581,617, forward strand.
TCTTTCATGAGCCAAAAGATCGCATTGATTGGTTCATCTATCCGGTCAACCCGGTTTTCGGTCCATAGTTTTGATTTTACCGCCCGCCCGTTTCCGTTACGAAGATCTTCGGTTACCGGATATAGTTTTCCATCATCGTATTTAACCGCTCCATTATTCTGTAGCGTTAGGATGTATTTATTATCCTCACAATCCATGGGATAATCCTGAGTTTTATCAAAATAGGCCGGTTCCATGGCGATGGAGTATTTTTCATCTGCATTGATTATAAATGCATCATCATGCAGAACCGTTACATCATATTTATCGTGATGTTTTGCATGAGTAATGGTGGATTTTCCTGAGCCTGAAAGTCCAAATACGGCAACCGTATAAGCGCCATCATCCAAATTATATCGTTTAAGGCCACCATGGCAGGAAGCATAACCATTGCGTGCCGCCGTACCCCAACCCAAAGTAAGTGTACCCTTTTTAAGTTCTCCAAAATAGCGCATACCCAATAGGGCGGCACAGTTATAATCACTATCAAAAAAGGTTAATCCCAGTGGATGATCCTCATGTTTCCAATCGGGGTCGGCAAAAATATATATATCACCTTCGGGAAGTTTACGAGAGTTTTCGTATTGCTTTATCATGTTTTCACTGAGATATTGAAAATTCAGCATCCACGAAAGTAGCAGGTTTTCATAATTCTCAGGAATCAGCAGGTGAGCTTTAACCATAAAATCACGGTCTAATCCAACGAGTGCTTCTGCATGATACATTTTGCGATAACGAGTGTCATAAATCGCATCCCGGATCTTTGCGGAATAATCATTGATCTCTACACCGGGTTCTCCCAAAATTCGGCGTGCAGCAGCGCAGCGACCGTAGACGGCTCCATCATTAAAAAGGAGGACATTCGCATCGTTTGGCAAGCCTTGTTCTTGAGGTTTATAGATGGGCATGCCTGTTAGCTCAAGGGTGCCGGGTGAAGTCTTGGCCAAAGAGTAGGCTTCGGAAACCGTTTTTACCGGAACAATATTGTTGGAGTAAAAAGCCGTTTGTATAGTGGTTCGTATCTTTGAAGTGATCGATTTAAACTCTTTGTTATTCGTATAATGCCCGATCGTAGCCATGACACGCTCCTTTTTCTATGCTTTTAGCATTTTACATGCTTCATATACATTTTCGAACAGTTGTTCGAGTTTCCTTATACCTACTGCGGAATATGCCAGTCGTAAAACACCACGAATGTAAATGGTCCCGGTATCGAATTTATCGATCAAGAGTTGACGGACTTTATCGCCATCTAATCCTTCAACAAGGTCAACACACATAAAGTAGCCTGAATTATAGGGGAGGGGGCTAAAGTATTCGCTGTAACGCTCTTTATTTATTGCAAGAATGCTTTTGACTTTTTCGTAACGCGCGCGTAAAAGTTCAAAGTTTTCTTTTTTTTCTGTAGAATAGTTTGGGTGGCGGAAAGCTTCAAGTAGCAGCGATTGAGAAATGTGCGGTGAGGACGAAACCGACGAGCGTATGCCTCCGGCAACACGGTCCTCAAGGTTTTTATATACTTCAGGTGATAAGCCTTTGCCGCCAAAGGTGATAAAACCGGTACGAAAACCCCAAACATAGTCCTCTTTTGTAGCACCGTCAACTTTGATGGCCAGCACATTTTCATGTAGGTCTGTTAAATGTGCAAATGCAGATTGAGTGTCTACATCATCTTCGTACACTAAACCAAAATAAGCATCATCGCAAATGACTAACACACGGTTTCCGATCTGAGCAGATGTTAGAACTAATGCTTTGATCTTTTGCATTTCTTTTTTTGTAGGTGTGTAACCTGTGGGATTGTTCGGAAAATTCAGTGCCAATATCTTTTTACCGGGTTTACCTTTTAGAAGCTTTTCCTCAAGAGCTTTTAAATTTATACCGCCATCTTTGTAAAATGGAAAGGTATCAAAATTTACATCACAGCGTTCTTTCATGAGCATATTGTAGTTGCCCCAATACTTGTCGGCTACGATCACTGTATCTCCGGGATTCAAAAAGAGCATGGATACAATGCTGAGTCCATGTGATAAAGCCACGGTCACTACAGGTAATGACGTTAGTTTTCCTTCAAGTGAGGGGTTTTTTTTCACCTGCATCACTTTCCATAGTTCGCGAAGCTCGGTGAGACCGGAATTGGGAGCGTATGGAAATATTTTTGAGGGCTCGAGTTTAACTAATTCTTCCAGAGAAGAAAGATGTACGGGGCTGGTATCATCTTTAAGCGCAATTCCGATAGTCGCATTGATGGCGGTTCCTTTGGCTTGCATACTTTGGGAAAGGATCCCGGTTTTAGGAAAATAAGATTCCCGTCCTTTTCGGGATAGGAAATCATAAATAATGGGAGCTTCTTTCTTTAGCGCTTCATTCAGTTCAACTGCAAGTGGGTTCATGTTTGTCCTTAATAATATTTTCAGCAAATGTTTAAAATCGAAAGATAAATATAGGGAGGAATTCTGAGAAAGTAAATATAATTGAGAATTGAGAGTTGAGGTGAGCGTTTGTTTTGTGCTTTACGCAGGAACCTTCACTCGCTGTGTGCATCCATGTAAATTCGTATTTGTCTAGATAAATTACTGTTTAATTTTCTTAAAAATGTGATGCCTGACACACTTTTATTTCCATGCTTGAAAGCTTATAATGCATTGCTTATTTTCTTGAAAATATGGGGATGAAAATGAGCAAAGATAAACTCATTACTAAGCATGGCGGTTTCACCGAAAGAATGTATAGCATTCGGTTAAAAAGAAAAAACAAATAATTCACCATGTTTTTAGCTTGCTGCTTTTTATTTAATTTATTCCGCAAACGCTGTGTATGTTCAAATTTGTCCGTGTTTATCATTGTATCCTATCAATCTGTCCATCTTTAAATCGTTAGTATTTACAACTCATCATTAAAGAATTGTAATGTACACTGTAAAAATTTATTAAAATCTCTCTTAAGCATTACTTTTCCCCTTTAAACCTCAAAACTTTACGCGCATGTAATTTATTCTTGATTGCATAATTGATTTATTCGTATACTATTTTTGCAAGAAAAATGGAGTATGAAAGCGCATGAAAGAGATCACGTTTATCACGACCGGTGGTACCATAGAAAAGACCTATAATGAGCATAATGGAGATCTGTCCAATCGTCAATCCATTTTAAATAAGATATTAATGACCCTTCGTTTGCCCAATCTTAAAATTTCCCAGCGAAATGTTATTTTCAAAGATTCATTGGATATGACCGATGTTGACCGTGAAATTGTATTGGATATGACAAAACAAGCCATGAGTAACTCTGATGCGATTATTATACTTCATGGGACAGATACACTGGAGAAAACCGGGTGCTTGCTATATAATCAAATCAAACATCCAACATGTCCCATAATTTTTACCGGTGCAATGCGTCCTTACGAATTTCGTGACAGCGATGCCGCCCAAAATGTCACCGAAGCTTTGCTTGCCGCCACGATGGTTGAGCCGGGTATATATGTTGCCATGCATAATAAGGTTTTATCTTTTCCCGGTGTGAAAAAAGATAGAGAGAAGCTGACCTTTGTTAATCATTGAGACTTTTATATTCGTATCGTTTTAATCTTAAACCTTGTAGAGTTCCCTTTATTGACAAGCAATCGAAGATTTGATTGCGGATGTCTTGATGCAACTTTTTGACCCCCAAAAAAAAGGACCTCGAAATTAATCAAGGCCCTTTGTATTTTCGATTTACGCTCAACATCTTACGATGTTTTACTGTTTATTTAACGAACGCGATCTTCTGTACATCAACGACATCTTCAACCATAATTTTAACTAGGTAAAGACCTGTCGTCATATTGTTGGCAGTAATTTTAAGTTCATGAGAGCCAGCGTTCATCGTGCCGTTGGCCAATGTTGCAATTTCACGACCTGTTAATGTGTAAACTTTAGCGTTTACAACAGCTTCGCGTGAAAGTTCTACAGGAACAACCGCTGTAGGATTGAAAGGATTCGGATAGGCAGCACCGATCACGAAATCAGCTTCGACAACATCGTTGGCAAGTGTCACGGTAACAGCTTTGTCAGCGTATTTTGTTTCTTCGTTTGCGTAATCAACATCAGCTAGAACATAGGTGTAAGCAACACCGGGAACAACGCTTGCATCAGTATAAACATAGTTGTTTGTTTCTGATGTTGTACCGGCACCTTCTACAGTGGCCAATACCTCGTTATTACGGTAGATCACAAAGTTAGCATTGTTAGTTTCAGAAGCAGTTTCCCATGCTAGTTCAATCACACCGGCTTTTGCTTTGGCTGTGAAAGCGGCAAGCTCTACAGCAAGAGGTTGTTCAATGTCATGTGTACCAGGAGTAGCATTGCTAATCGCATTCATGTTCCAGTCAGAAGCTGTATTGCCTTCACCTGTCCTCCAAGCTCTTTGACCGCTTGATAATTGTTGATTTGTATATTCATTGTCAGCTATTGGATCAATATTAGTACCTGTTGCATCTTCGAATAGATATTGTTCGTCACCATTAATTTGGGGACATGCATTCTCTGAATTCACAAAAACAACATTCGCAGCTAAGGAAACTGACCATTCAGTTTCAAAAGCAGCTTGATCCATATTACGTGCTACAATTAAGAAACCCTTGGCAGGAATTGAGGTTGACGCAGGTATTGTGAAACTTTGAGTTGAACCAATTTGTCTTAAAACATAACTTGAAACATTTACAGCTGAGTTTGTTGAGTTGTAAATTTCAACGTATTCTCCAGCATAGTTGGCTGCGTCAGCATATTCGCTGATATAAACTCCACTACCTGTAGGCAATGCATCTGTTGTCTCTGAAACAGAGGGCACAACACCATCTGTTTTGTAATCAATGGCTTCGCCTGAGTTATTATATGGATAGATCTTGAATGTATATGCCGTTTCGGGGTCTAATCCTGTTACTGTAGCTGAAGTGCCACTAACATTTTGAACGCTGTCAGCATTCACGATATCAATTTCATCAACAGGAATGTCACCCGTTGCTGTAACAATATAGCCATCTGCATCAGGTGTATTAGGGTCTGTCCATGATAAGGTAACTGATGTAGATGTTTTTGAGTCGGCAGAAAAATCAGTAATATGAGATGCGGGTTCAGTTTTCCACACATTACCATTTAAAGTAGTGTTTTTTGTAACTGCACCAGTAGAAGTTGCTGAGATAGTTTCTACATCATAACTGCCAGCACTTAATCCGGCCTTTAATCTTGTATAGATTGTTGTGGCAGCAATTGAGCCACTTAACTGTGTTAAAGTAATAGGATTAGTTGCAATAAAAGAACCACCGGTTCCTGTAGAAATCTCATAATTTGTGGGAGGAGTAACAGTAATGTTTGCGGTTAGGTCAGAGCCAGAAACAGTATAAGATTGTTCATACGATGGACCTGAACCCTCAACATATGAAAAACCTGATAATGACGTTTCACTCACAGTAATTACAGGAGAAGAACCAGCAGCAGTTGTGATAACGATATTATCAAGATAGATACTTTCATCGGTAGCGGTTAGTCCATTAAACTGAAGTTTAATTACTAGACTTGTCCCTGAAATTGAAACATTATCTTTTGTAAATGTTTCAAAAGTAGTTCCATCTACTTTATTTTCAGGATCTGAATTCGCTGGTAATTCTTGTCCGATATCACCATTACCATCAAAGTCTAGATCAAGAGCAGCCGGATCATTGTATTGTTCACCAGTATTTTGAACCCACATAAGATTTTGATCAGCCCCTCCATCAACAGAGTATGTAATTAACAGTTCATCATTATCGTCCCAATCATTTGCATTTTTCGTAAAAAAATCAATGGAGAAAGAGAATGTTGATTGTGAGGAAATATCAATTGGTGAGAGGGTAATATTGGGATTTACTAGTGAAATATCTTCGCAAGCCCAATAAAAAGTCGCGTTGCCTCCATAAGAAGTATTCACTCGGTTAAACACATCTGTTGTACCAGAACCCTCTGTAGCAGATGCAGTATAACCACTGTTTTCCGTTTCAAAATCAATGGTTGTTGTTGCACCCATCGCAACAACACTGATCAGTAGCGTAAGTAGTAAGGCAGATGTTAAAAGTTTAGCAATTTTTGTCATTTGAAATTCCCCTTATATTTTCGTTATTATGAATAGCTCTATTTTAGCTATTTTAACTTCTAAATATAAGATGGATAGGACTGTATTTCAAGAATAATTAAGAATAAATTAAGGAGTTCTTAAGGAATACTTAAATTGTTTATTGTAGGTTAATATGTTATTTTGTGTTCTGATTTTTTCAATATTAAATGAACATAATTTTATGATATCTTTGTAAGTTATTCTTGATAATATTTACTATGGTAAAACAGTCGATGCGTGAAAGCTAAAGAGTTAAAATAGGTCAACTCTAGCATTCTCAATGATTAATATCTTGACATCAATTATTCATTGAATTAAACTATAAATAGTATAGAATTAATAATAAGAATTTGGTATTATTGCGTTGAAATCTGTTATATTGTGTCTGAAAGGGAAAGAAGAAAATAATGGATCCCATTAATCTGCTTATTGCAGCTGTATCTATTTTTACTATTGGTACGATGATCACTTTTGTTCATTGTGTTTTTAGAGCCGAAAGAAAAATAAATTTCCTGCATTTTATATTTAATATTAGCCAGTATTTTCAAAAACATAAACAAATATTACATGCTAAAGGCAAGAAAGCTTTGATACCTAAATTTTGGTATATTATTTCCTGGATATCTTTGTCTGTTTTTGTATTTGCCGTGATGGCGGTATAACAAAGTATTGCGCCTGTACCTTGAATAATTATTTTTTATGATTTTTAAAGAAGCATAATATTCCGGATATTGAGGCTTAGAGATAAGGGCAAGAAATTACTTAACGACACATAAAATATGTTTATAATAGCGATTTATATCACATTTTTAAACGGTGATGCGGGCTTAATTAAAATTTGTTTACATCAATACCACTGCTAAACCCACAAAGTAAAAATCATCGATATTTCGTAGTTGGCCGTGGGGGTTGATACCGTGGTAGAGTCTTAAATAAGCACCGACTTTCCGTTGGCTTTTACTTTGATATTCCCAGCCGAAATAGGCATTTATATTCCAACGGCGAGCTTCGGGATCATTCGCAAAGTAACCATATTTTACACGGTTTCTAAGCTCAATGGCATTGATTTGATGAAATAATTCGCTGGCACCTAATCCTTGAGTTCTACGCCAATTGACTTGTAGCCAATACGAGAAGACATCCTTGCCGGGTAGCAAATCTTGTCCCTGCGTTTCGAGAAGATTATATTGGTAATAACCATCTTTAGCAAACCAAACACGTTGTATGCCAATCCTTGCAGATAGCAGATTTCCTTTTAGCGTGTCGGGATCATTGATGGTCAATGCGACTTTCCAGGCTTCGTAGGAGACATTAACTCGATAAAAATCCGGGTTAAGATTTATGCCTTCCATGACGAATTCATCCCCCAAATGTGTGCTTTCATGATACATTGGAACAATAATAAGCCCGAGATTCCTGATGCCTAAGCTTTCTATAGAAGGATGATAAATAACAGACCTGAGTTCCGAACCCAGCCAATAATCCGTGTTGATCACCATTCTTGTTGTGGGTTCAAGACTATCTAAAATAATATTAAAGGATCCTGTTATTAGTAACGTACTTTTTATGTGACCTTTTTGTAATTTTTTATAATATGACAAGAAGGGGATGTCAGTACCGACACGACCCTCGGATACGGGACGTTTGTGATAGTCGGGTTTATGGTATAATTCCCCAAGGTCATTGATAAAGCCTTCTTCAAATTTGATCACAGATGAATACATGTCAGATACAAAAGGTTTTCCAAAACGTTCCGGTGTGAAGAACTTATACTCGACGGCAAACAGTGAGCCGGCTAGAAGTATAAGCATGCAGATTTTATAAAGCTTTTTCATGAGTTTTTCTTTTTTTATTGTGATTGATCGTGATGAAGATCAGTCCAAGACAGGAAAATGTGATAAGGATCAATAGAATAATGAGTAAATAAGTACCAATCCCCAATGTTTTATAATTTAAAAAGAAATAGCGACTCCGGTAGAAAAAATTCAGTTCAATGATTGAAAAGAAATAATAAATAAGGGGATAAATAAGCCAGGAAAAAGCATATTTCCAGCGGTAAACTCCTGTTTGAACACTACGAAGAGTATCAATGGTGAGTAAAACTGCGGTGAGACCATGATTAACATACAGTACGATCTTGTTTAAACCTTGTGCTTCGACGCGATTTGTCAGGAGCGCAAGAAAAACCAGTGATGTGGTCATGATATACAGTAATACCGCACCGCGAAACCATGGATGAACACCATTGTCACCTTTGCCTTTGAGTTGTGTGATAATGAGCCAAAAAAATAACAAACAGGCCATGATCCCGGATTGAACAGTGTAATAGCCCAACATATCTAAGGCAGGGTTTATCGTGCTGTCACCAAGCGGATGGGCAAAACGATATGTTATGCCAAAAAGGGCAATTGACAGTGAGATGATCCTGAAAATCAGAAGTTTTATATTGAGTTTAGATCTCATCTTCTGGTTCAATGGTATCTTTTGTTCGATTAATAAAAATTATCAACAAGGATAAGGCAATAAATACAAGCCCCAAAAGAATAATGGCAATGGGGTAAAGTCTAACATTTTGTTCATTTATGGCAATAAAACGATATCGATCAAAATACAGAGTATAGGATTCGACAATGATAAAGATAAGATAATAAAAGGGGAATATCATCCAATATAGTAATAGATCATATTTATATGTGTTTTGGGGGATGCTTATATAATTATCTGCCAACAGAAAGATTGGAAAAGAAATATGAGCAAAATAATAAATAACTTTTTGCAAACCGTAAATATCAAAATCTTGATGAAAAAACACAACGAATACCAAGGCTGAAACTCCGGAGTAAACCAGAGTAGCCCCTCTGAAATTATTGTTGGGTGCCCATTTGGGATTTCCGCTTAACTGGGCGATACTTAAGAAAAGGAAAATGATCGTAGTCATAAGCATTGATACGACAGAAAAATATCCCAATATCTTGAGTATATTAATATAATTCAGTTCATATAAGGGATTTATGAACAGAATATATATCATGCAAAATATAGTAATCAAAGATACTATGATACGATAAGTAAGAATTTTCTTTTCTAGTTCCTTTGTCATAGTCTAAAATAGAAATGTTTTGTAGAGGAACAAAGCATAAAGTGACCTATGGAAAACATTTGAGTGATCGAATAAGGGAATGATTGAATGGCGAATATTGATAAAGGACACAGAACGGTGTTTTATAATTTGGATTTGAGAATTGAGAGGATATAAAAAAGGGCGACTAAAGAGCCGCCCGTAAATTATCTGAGATAATGATTATTTAATAATTGTCCATCGTTGATCAATTTGGGTTGTTGGCCCAAACTCCAGGATATAGTCACGCAATGCTTCGCGCATCATGCGTCCGGTATTAATTCGTTTCTCAACCGGGATAGTCGTTAAGCGATCATAGCCCGAGTTTCCTTCGGCAAGATAATCGGATACGGCGATCTTGTAAATGGCTTTTGGATCAAATTCTTTACCTTGTATCTTTTTAATGGTAGCGCGTTCACGGTCGGGATTGCGTTTATCAATAACAACCTCAATACCTGAAGCAAGCATGCCGCGAGAATTACCCTTTACGCGATCTTCGATTAGCTCGTCCAGTTCGGCACCTGTCATTTGAAATACAACAATGCGGTTTCCAAAAGGCAAGAATCGGAAAAGAGCCTCGTAGGTTAAAGGACCGGCTTCAAGGTCGGAACGCAGTCCACCGTAATTGGAGAAAGCCACATCGGCATCTCCGGCCCAGGCAACTGCATCACAAAGCAGGTTACCCAAAATTGATTGACCTTCGTTTGCGCGACGCAGAGGTGAGGGCAAGACGGTCAAAACTTGGTCAAAGCCTTCTTCGGCAACAGCTTTGCGGGCTTCGATCATGGCATCTACATCTTCATCGATCCAGAATTCATCTTCCAGTAGTGTAACAAAGGAAGATCCATCCACCTCAAAATCATAACCGGCGAGGGTTTTAGTTTTTTTATGGATGTAAAAATTCACCATACCCAAGTTTGTTCCGTTACCGTAGTTCTGAAAGATCAGAGTATGGTTAATGGGATCTTCGTAGGGTTCGGTAAAACCTTTGTGAACGTGGCCTGTGAACATGACATCGATACCGGGAACCGATACGGCAATTTCCATAGCGGGAGCACCCATTTTGTTTTCATCCGGCCATTCGCCACGCAGGAGCTCTTCATGAAGTTTTGCGGCTTCTTCATCGCGATTGTAAGGAGTCCAGGAGTGCGTAGATAAAATAATTACATCCGCACCTTCTTCCTTCATAATGGGAATCCATTTCTTGGCTGTTGTGATCTCGGGTAAAAAGGTAATACCTTCCAAGTGCTCCGGAAAGCTCATAGCCGGTGTTACGGAAGTACCGATACCCAAAATACCCACTTTTATACCGTAGATATCTTTAATGATATACGGTTTTAAAAAATCGGCAATTTCACCGGTCTCGGAATTGACGATATTGGCACCAAGGAAAGGAAAATTTGCTTCCTTAGCACGTTTGCGTAGTTCCGTGTGACTCTTGTCAAAGTCGTGATTTCCGGCTGTTAAAAGGTCGTATCCAATCGCATTCATGAATTCCACAACCGCAGCGCCTGCAGTTTTTGAACCGACGGGTGTTCCTGAAAAGAAATCACCTTCATCGATAAGCAGCGTGCCAAAACCTTCGGCTTCCGCTTGAGCACGAATGGTTTTTACAATGCGTGCAATCGCTGGAGCTGACCCGATCTTTGGCGGAAACTGTGGATTCATAAAGGTTGCTTCGGTGCGGGGAATACCACCATGCACATCATTGGTGAACATCACCATAATGCGCTGGTACTCAGAGGCAGGGTATTTTTCCGCAAAGAGCGCGCCGATCAGCAGAGTGAAAACGACGATCTTCTTTATTGTATTCAGCATAATGTGCCTTTTACTTTTTCGTTATAACATTCTTCTTTATCAGAAGCTGTACGATAATGAAACATTCGCCCTTAAACCTTGTTCCTTGACTTTGTCAAGCGAGGTTCTAACTTCTCCTTCAACAGGGAAAAGATCTTTGTAATAGTACATGTTCTGATAAATAGCCAGGCCTAGATCCAGTGTTAAGTTATCATTGGACCAGCCTGAACCCAAGTTAATGGTCATGCGGTTCATGTCATTGTGCATGGGGTTTTCTTCATATGAAAATCCGAAACGAAGAGGAACACCGGTAAAGAATTCATGTTCAACACCGGCACGAAGTGCCCATGATGCCGAGAATTCAGGAGAATACAGGTTCACAAGTGAGTCTGCAGAATCAAAGTAACCGATGGCGTATGATTTCCAGTCGGTAATATCAAATTGTGCGAACAGAACCGTACGTAATTCGTTTTCGGGAATATATTTAACAGAGAATGAATATACATTGGGACGATCAATGATCACATCATAAGAAGTGTCGGCAGAAACATTGTAGGCGGGAAGCATAAGTGAGCTATCCATACCGGCAACGAGATTTGAACCTTCCAATGTATAAATACCGGCCAGGTTGGCGTGAAGACCCAATTGAAGTCTATCGTTTACCTGTGCGCTAATACCTAAGTTAATATTCGTACCATCACCATTCATGGGATTGACTGTTACAAAGGTAGTATCCTTTGATGAAAGCTTAGGATCGTTCATAATGGGAACAACACCAAAAGCCTCTGTCAGTCCGGCTGAAAAATAATGTGTATAACCGTAACCTATAGCCAAGCGTTTGCCGATATCATGTGCTATGGCTACATTGAATCCATGGTTGATACCTGAGATATCAATGAGGTGCAAACCGGCCAAAGGATCACGGTTGTAGGCGCCGCTTCCCAAGTCACTGCGAATTTCTTCACGATACTGATAATTAAAGTTTTCCAGCGTATACCAGCCGGCCGTTAATGAGAAACCTTTTTGTGAGTAATACATGGCAAGGTCGCCTTCAAAGCGTTGAAAACGGTTTGAGACATAGTCATTTTCGGCAAGGTAATCGCCGAAGCTATCCTGAACGGGGAAAGAACGGCGTTCGATAAATGACTCTGTATTCAAATTAGCATAGATGCCAAAAGCATCATCTTTAGAATAGAGAGTCGCCGGGTTGTTTAAACCTGCTACGGGGTGCAACCCCAAAGCAAGTGCATTACCACCAACTGCCAATGAACGAGCGGATTGTTTGTTAAAGTTCTCCATACCCATATATTTAAAATAGGCCTGGCCGAACGCGAATCCCACGCTTAGACAGATGATCAATAATAATGTTAAAAGGTGTTTGCGAGTCATACTCTTTTCCTTTTTATAATTTAAAAGCGGTAATCCAGTTGGAGCCTGAAATCATTCTTGCTCATATTATAATTAAAGTTGCTCAACTGGAGCTGCGAACCGTCATCCAGTTCTATATAAGCTTCAACGATATTATCCTGTGTGAGACGGGTATCCACGGTGTACTTGAAGCGTAGGGACAGGTTGTCTGTAATACGTGAGTACAAGGTGATCCAACCACGGAAAGCATCTACGGGAGAATCGGTCACGCGGAAATCCGTATCCTCAAAGTTCCAGATAAAGCCATTGTAGACCATGGCGGAGCCAATGATCTTCAGGCGATCGTTAAAGTTATGTGTAAATCCCATGCGGATACCTTTTGACGGGGATCCTGCATTTCCAACAAAGGAGCTGCCACCACTGGTGGTATAAACCAACCGGGCTCTCGGTGAGAATTCCGTGTAACCGTAGATCAAGTCAAAATGCAACTTGTTAAAACGTGACAAACGGAATTCGTTGGTTAGGATAGTCTCGTAAGAGCGGTATACATTTGATGTAAAGAAGTTTTCACCGTAACGGCTTTGCCATTTTTGACGTAGTCGCACACGATAGTTGAATACCGGACGGTATTCCATTCTTGCTACCAAACGATTGTATTTTGCACGGTCTGCAGCGCGCTCCCAGATATCGTGTTCAACGGTCGCTATTAGCGAGCGAGAAAGCTGATAACGGAAGGAATAATATAAACCTTCTTCGGATTGCGGTTGCGAAGATCCCGAATAGAGGAAGCCGTAAGCATCATCATTCAGGTAGTAAATATCTTCGTAGATCGTGGTTTTATAACGGGCATAGTTCGAAAATGAGCGCTGGTAGGGATTATCGAAGGCTAGATCATAATTCCTGTATAGCGCAAGAAAGTTTAAGTTCTCGAATTGCCAGTACATATTCACGGTCCATGCAAAAGCATCTTCGGAGATATTGAATATCTTGCCGTCTTTATCAAGAATACCCAGTTCTCCCTGAAATACAACATTCTTAAGAGAATAGGAAAAATCCATTCCCATCACACGGCGATAGGCTTTGGCTTTGCTCCACAAACCGGATCGAGCGTTCGATTCGTAGGTGGCTGCAATTTCGGCATCTGCCGAGTTTCCTATTTGGTTGAGGTATTTTGACATGTTTGCGATAATGACCTCGGGTTGGAAATCCAACTGACGGTCATAAAGACTTTCGTAGAAAGTAAAGCCCAGGTGACCATTGGGGATAGGCTTAATACGAATGTTAGAACCGTAAAGCAGTTCGTGAACATTGTTCATAAGTCCCAATGACACATTGCCGCCCAAACCATTGTCCAATCTCGGTTCCATACGAATGAAGGTCGAGAATGAAGAGTCAGGATTCAGGATAGCATCACGGGTATTGTATCCAACGAAAGGTGTAATAAACAAAGGACCTGCCTGATATTCAAAGGTAAAACCGTTTTGTGAGTAGGCACGGGCACGAGAGGCATCACCGTTAATACCGATAAGTCGCTTACGCCAGCCGTAACCGGATTTTCGCGGTGCGAAATAATCCACGGTTTCCATTACCACACCTTGTCCGAAAGATGCAATGTAGTTACCGGCAATAATCTTATTGATCTTGCCGAACTTGCCTAAATCAATATTACGTGCGGAAACATAAGCTTTTACCTGTGGAATTTTCGAGCTGTCTCCAAAGGTGGGAATGTTTTCGCTAAGCGATTGAGTATAAGCAAGCCCTAGTGAGTATTTTTGACCATAATTCAAGTGGAACTTATAATATTGATCCAAAGGATACTTATCGTAAACCGTTTGATCCAGAAGTGATCCACCGTCATCAGGTGTTATCTGAGCGGCAAAGTCTTTAATGGTAGCTGTTGCGTAACCGTTAAATTTTTCTTTATCGTCAGACGAGTATTTTACGTAATCGGATATATTTCTGTATCCGTAATATGAAATGCCGTTTAGTCCGCGCAGGTCACGGGAGGTTTTGATCTCGTTTCCATCTTTGATATGTTTCATCACGGCTGCAGCATCAATAGGAGAAACTGCAGGGAGGTTAACAAGATCGAAATAGTGCATCCCGTTCACATCCCGGGGATTTGTAAAAAGATCAATCCAGGATTCGACCAGGCCTTCGGAGGCTCCTTCATCATTCATCATATTCTCAAGCTTATAGTATCGATCTTCTATCTTGCTTGAGGTTTCGTCGATATTAATTTTAGGGAAGATGGCGACTTCTTGTTTTAAGACAAGAAATTCTTCATAGCTGATCCCTTTGATATCTTTGATCTGATAAATGGATGTAAATTCACCATGGTAAAGGAGATATTCTTCCAAAAGAAGAATGGTATTCTCCGATACCGGGAGATCTTTCAGAGCATCCGCGGAGGCATTGTTGATGTCAAGCTTTGCTGTTGCCGACAGCATTGCGGGCAGCAGAAAAGCGATCAAACATAATATGTGAAAAGTTTTTTTCATGCGTTTGCCAATGCTTTATGGTTTGTAGATCTCCACTGTGAAAAAGTGCGTTCCGTTCAGTACCGGGTGGCTGACGTAGGCATAATCTATTCTAAAAATAGATTGTTTTACACCAAAGCCAAAGGTCAACTGTGAGGGATAAGTAGATACGCCGGCACGAACGTTGAACCATTCGCTGATGGCATAATCCAGTCCCATACGGTACTGAGCATCAAGTCCCTGGACTTTTTCCACTTCAAAGGAGGTGGTTAATCCATAGTAGGGCATGTAACCCAAGCCGGCCACGAATTTACGAGGCGCCATGGCTTCGGTTTCCGAAGAACCCAATTTGGGAGCATTGATGTTTTTAATGGCAATGCCCATCCAGGCACGATCTCTTAATGACGCTTGCAGACCCAAGTCAACACCAAGACCGGCAACCGAACCGAGGTCGATACCATCGGAGCCGTCACCGCTTTGTCCGGCAGATTGTCCGTAATCCACTAGCAGCAAGTTAAGAGAATAACCGGCGCTGAAAGATGAGCGCAGATCTTTGATAAGATGGAAAGCATGGGTTACACCCACGGCGTTTTCCGAGCTGAGAATGTTGTCACCGTTTTTGGTGCGAAGCATATCTCCGTGCAGGGAAACACTTCCATATTTTTCGTTGATCGGAAGCGTTGCGGTGAACATGGCAAGTGAAGCAAAGCCATATGAACCCGGGTTGGTATAGGCAAAACCACCGCCGATATTATCAACGAATGCCAAGCCGGCCGGGTTGTATGAATGTGCCCACATACTCTGGTTCACAGCCACCTGAGCACCACCGCTTGCCGCACCCGCAGCCGCTCCGGGCCATGAGTCGGTAAACACTTGTGCTGAAAGGCTGGCGATCAACATAATAGATATAAGTAATCGTTTCATAAGCATGTATCTCATTAGTTTTTAATGGCGATGACCACGGGTTGAGCCAAACGTGTGACTTTACCGGTGGAGCGTTCAATAACTTCCATATGCATCAGGTAAGTACCGGGAGCAAGACTGCGATTGAGTTCGTCTCGACCGTTCCAGTTTTTCTCCAGTGACCAACTTACACCGTGATATTCATCGGTGAGCGTGGTGATATAACGACCTGCAGCATCATATACACGAATGATCACACGGGCTTCATCGGGATATTCGTATGTGTATTGAATGGTTTCGCCAAGTTGAGGTACAAAGGGATAAGGTGCAACGTTCAAGGAAACATTGCCTGCGCCCGGTTCACCATCGGTCCATGCGACAATATCCGAAGCATAAGCCGGCGTCATCTGTGCCGAATTGCTGTAGAACCCAACAATACCTGTAACTTCTACGGCGTTTCCGCTTTGAAGAAGTGAATCGGCTGTTGCATCCGAGAGGAGATTTGTCGAATCCCAAATGCGCAGGGTCAATGACTGGTTCCCATCGTCGATCGTGATATTAGAACCGCCGCCAATACCGTCTGCACGGTCGGTGACCTGTCCCTTAACCGTAACTAATGTACCTTCGAGTTCCATAAAGTTATTATTCAATGCAGCGTTGCTCAATTCGGCGATAGCGGGAAGATCCGTTGTGCCTTTTGCAACTGCCGTTACATCTTTAATCTGTTTGGAATCGTTATATTGTGAAAGCGTACCTGTTACTTCAACGATAGTACCGCGTGCAAAGCCGCTCATAGCTGAGCCAAACACATAAATTCCGCGACCGGAATCATCTTGAATGTAAGAAGCATAGGTGTTGATAAGTCCCATTTCAACCGTTACAACGGCTGTAACCGTTACGGTTGTTTCTTCTAAAGTGTCAAAGTTGTTACGCAGGTAAGCAATGGATTGAGTTTCAACAAAAGCCTCAATGCTTTTTGAGGAAGCTAAGGTCGAGTCTTTAAGCCCCAATGTGTTTTCTGCACGAACATAGTAGGTAAAAGTACCCGTTGCTCCGAGAGGGGCAATGCTGAGTGCGTAGCTGTTTGCTTCGTCACCGGCGGGCATATCTACGATCTCGGTCGTTCCGTCAAAAGTATAAACACATTCAACCGAAGATAAACCTTGAACATCAACAACCGTGGCTGAGATATGCAGGGTATCGTTTTCATTGGGTGACGTGGGGTCAAAAACAACATTACTGAGAACCGGACGTGATGAAGCCAACGTTGTTACCTGCCAGGTTGTACCCAGATTTTCAGAGGTTTCATCGTTGCCGGTGATACCATTACCGCCGGATGTGGTTTCTGACCCTTCGCTTTCATCAATACGTGCCAGCTTTTCACCGTCTATATGCACGGGCAAGGAAGCCTGGCTTGTAACCGGTGTATCGTTTAGGTAAGTGGCCACACCGCTTTTATTAACGCCATGTGAGGTATTACCCCAAAGTAAGTAATCAACGTCCTGAACCGTTGCCGCCGAACCGTCCCATGTGAACAGGACAAGGGTCTCAGCAGTGTTATCCAGTTTTGCGTTAGGTGAAGCCCCGATGGTTTTTACGCCATCAACGGCATAACGCATGGTGTCGTTACCGCTACCTTTAAGGTAAAGATCCGGGAGTTCACCGTATTCGCTTTGATAGTCCGAATCACGGCCTAGTCCCAATGTGATGCTTTCGCCGGCTGCCAAAGACATAGCAGGGAAGCGGGCGATAAAATCGGATCCGCTGCCTGACCAATAATCGGCGCCATCGGCGAGTTTGTAATAGTATTTTCCGTTTGTCGTATCGGTTGCATCGGTAATATAGTAATTATCAAGAGAAATGGCCGAAGCGGTCGGATTCTTGATTTTTACATATTCGCCGGTGGAAGGCTGGAGCACCACTTCAGTGAAGATAAGGTGCCCCTGAGCCATTGCCAATATCGGCAAAAGGAAGAGGATGAATAGATTGCGTAGTTTCATAGTCACTCTTCTTATTTAATGAGAACAACTTTCTGAGTTGCGACATTGTTGTCAGCATTCAAGCGAATAAAATAAACACCTGATGTGAAGTTTGACGCATTCCAGACGTATTTATAAACACCGGCTTGAGCGTAACCCGATGAAAGGACACTCATGTTCTGACCGGCGATATTGTAAACCGAGATCTCATAATCGGATGCTTCCGTTAATGAGAATTCAATGGTTGTTGAAGGGTTAAAGGGGTTAGGGTATGCTTTGTTAATTGCAAAGCTTTCGGGGGTACAGTCTTCGCAAATGCTTACATCATCTGTAATGTCATCGCTGTAACCAACGAGTAATTGATGTTCGCTTGAGTATTTGCTGCCTACACCTGTGATGGCATATTCTGTACCAATGGTGTAAGTTGAAGGATCAATTCCGGTGGTTGGCCATACTTTAACAATGGCTGAGTCAGTTCCCGAGGTTAAGATCATATTCTTGGAGGATGAGAAATCTTGAACTTCGGAAAGTGTACCGGTAACGGTAACCAATGTACCTTCGTAATTATCGTTGTTGGCTGTTGCCGGCGTTGCCGAAATGGCATCGGGGCGAGCATTACCGGTAGAAACAATCGTATAACTGAAATTTTTCAGTTCAACAGTTGAGTAGTAAAGGTCAACTTCACCGACCAACTTAACCTTTGTGCCTTTTGTCAAGTCAGCTAATAATTCGTAGTTGTATAGATTTAAACCACGACCTGATTCATCTTGAATGTAGCAAGAGGTCATATCGTTGCGAAGAACGCCGGCGCCGATGGTGATAATACCTTCGATGGTTTTTGTTTGGCCGTCCCATGCAGTAATATTGGTATGGATGTCGGCGATATTTGTGACCGTACCTGCTACAAGCATAGTTTTAAGCGCAGAATTAACGGTTTCACCGTTTCCTGTAGCTGCTACATAATATTCAAGTTCGATGTCACCTGTACTCAATGCGGGGATATTACCGGCATAAGTATTGCCATTATCTAACCACATGTCAGCTTCGTTTGTCTGAGTTCCGCCGGTACCATAAAACACTTTAACGGTGCTGGGTGCGGGAACACCGGTGTCGGGAGTGATATCAATGGTGATACCAATTTCTGAACCGGCTTGTGGGAAAGCTGTTGTAACGGTTGCATTTGCAAAGTTATAAGCAACAGGGCCCGCTGTATGTGAACCAAGATTGCTTGTTACATCGATGTCGTAAACGATCCATTCAGAATTTTCTTCCGTTGTACCGGCTGAAGAAGCCCAATCTGAGTTACCGGCTTCTACAGAAGCTTTACGAACCAAGGTGTGATTTACTGCAGCGCCTGTAACTCCGGCTGCATCAAAGTTGGCATCGGAATTCGGATCGCCGATCACATCAACCAATACATCGTTTAAAAATAGACCTAAAGCATCGTTTCCGTTAAACCAGGTAATGTCGCTGGTAACATCAGAATTACCTGTAATGTTTGCATCGCTGGCACCATCATTGGTGATCACGTAAACATCATTACCGGCAAGCGTACCGCTAAGAACAAGCTCTGAACCTGATCCCCAGCCGCCACCATTTGATGCGCGAACGACTTTATAATCACCAAGATTAACTGAGTTTTCATCTAAGTTGTAAATTTCAACCGCTTTATTGCTTGATGAACCTTCAATATATTCAGAAAAGATCAGCTTAGTTTCTTGTACTTCGCGAACTGCGATAACAACTGTATCTCTTGAGATTTCGCCCAAACTGTCAGTTACGATCAATTCAAAATGAAAGTCTTGAACAGTGGCCGGGGCTGTAAATGTTGCTATGGCTGTATTTGCATTGCTTAGAGTTGGTGAAATTTGAGTTCCCCAAGACATGGCCCATTGATAAGCAGCAATATTGTCATTAGGGTCTGTAGAGCCTGAACCGTCTAAGGTGACAGTTTCATTTACAAAAACCAATTGGTCTGCACCTGCATCAGCTACAGGAGGATAGTTTGTTCCAGCAGCTAATACCTGGCCCGTATTGATGGCGCCGGGTGAGTTAGCAGTTGCTGCCCATGGAGAACCATCTAAACCAATTCGGGATAATGATGTGTCGGCAGCACCAACCCATTTATCGTCTCTATCTACTGAAGCGATTTCCATTGGATTACCCGAAAGGTCATTTAATTCACCTTCGTAGGTAACGGCATCTACAACTGTACCGTCTACGGTAAGTTGAACGCCGTCAGGGGATCCATTTTGGATTAGGTTTTCTGCAGGAGTTACTGTCATGTCAACATTTGTGACACCGGCAACGCCAATAACATAAAAACCATATCCGTCAGCTTCGTTTGTTAGTGTAATATTACCTACGGTAATGGTCTTGTATGAAGCACCATCATTACCATTGACCAAATCAATGACAACGTTGTTGTAGGTTCCGGCAGTACCTGCCAGTTCAATAAACTCAGCGGCATCTGTGCCGGGCTGATCGTAATCAATCTCGTTGATGAACAATTGTCCATACGCTGCTACAGACAGTACGAGTAGCATGAGAATTACAAGGTTCCGTTTCATTTAAATTCCTCCATTAAATTATTTTAGTTTTTTTCTGCCAATTGATTAAAATACAAGATTTTAGCTCGCAAAGAAATAAATTTATTATATAATTAAAGTATATTGTATAAAAAGCTGTATGGCATAATAAATTACAATTGTTCGATGATGTATCGAGAAGATATTAAAATAGTCGAAAAGTTGGTAAAAAGAGAGTTGAAAAATCGATATTATTGATTCCAGCATCCCCATCACAGGTCACAGATCACCGACAAATAATTACAGAAAATATAAAAGCCCACTCGAATGAGCGGGCTTTTAAAGTTCTATGTCTTAAAAAAACTATTAGTTTACAGCTTCTTTAAGTTTTTTAGCAGCTTTGAATTTTACATTCTTAGAAGCGGCGATTTTGATTTTTTCGCCTGTTTTAGGGTTAACACCGTCGCGAGCTGCGCGTTCGGCAACCTGAAAAGTACCCAAACCTGCTACAGCAAATTTTTCGCCTTTTTTGACTTCTGCTAATAGTGTTTCAACAAATGCATCAACAACTTTTTCAGCTTCAACTTTTTTAATGTCGGCGGCATCAGCCAATACTTTCAACAGTTCATCTTTTTTCATTTTTTTCTCCTTACTTGTTAGTAAAATAGACTGTGTTTTTTTCTTTTAACAAGAAAAAATAAACATTAAATCCACGTAAACAAAGGAAATTTTAATTCTTTGCTATAAGATAAGCAAATACATACATTATGTTGCATGCAAGAAACCAAGCCCAAAATCTCAGTGATTATTCCGGTTTTTAATCGAGAAAAAACCATTTCTCGGGCCATTGATTCTGTGCTTTCACAAACTTATCCGGCCTATGAAATTATTGTGATCGATGATGCTTCGAGTGATAAAACTGCAAAAATTTTGCAGACCTATATTCATGAAATTAAGATAATTAGCTTAAATTTAAATTCCGGTGTTTCTGCGGCCCGGAATCAAGGGATCGCTATAGCCAAAGGGGATTGGATCGCATTTTTAGACTCAGATGACGAGTGGTTTAAAAATAAGTTAGAGCTTCAGGTAGAGTACCTAAAAAAACATCCTGAAATTGTCATTTTGCAGAGTGATGAGCAATGGATCAGGTATGAAAAAAAAGTGAATCCACCGCGAAAATATGTCAAAAAAGGCGGCGAAATTTTCAAAAATTGTCTCAAAACTTGTATTGTTGGACCCTCTACGATCTTGATAAAGAAGTCTATTTTTAATGAGGTCGGAGTCTTTGATGAAAGCTTACCGGTTTGCGAAGATTATGATCTTTGGTTGCGTATTTCGGCAAAATATACCATTCCTTTGATCGACAAAAAATTGATCAATAAATACGGCGGTCATAGCGATCAGCTTTCAACCACCGTTCCCGCTTTGGATAGGTACCGGGTACAATCTTTGGAAAAGATTTATTATTCCCTTGATCTTAATCCGGATCAGAAAAAAGCGCTTTTGGATGAATTGGTATTAAAGTTGGGGTATCTGTATGAAGGGGCCAAAAGGAGAGGTGAGGGCGATGCGTTTTATAAAACAAAGTTTGAGAAATTTCAAACCATTCGAATGAGTGAATGATCGATAAAATTTATTAATTTAGAATTAAGAGATATATTTATATCTCAGATCAATGGTCACAGTTCATTGATGACCCACTCAGATCAATCCAAAAAATTCACATACCCAATAGGCTAGATGAAAATCAAAGTCTGTGGTGTAAATGGCCTTTTTGCCACCCTGTTTGATGCTTTCCCCGGGATTTACAGGTATTTTGTGTTTCATACCTTCAATATCCAATTTAATGAGAAAATGATGAGGATCATTTTTATAATGAGTTAGCTGCAGTTGTGGGAGATTTCTATAATTTTTTTCTATCACGCGTTGCGAAGGCTCAAATTCAAGGAAATTTTCCCATTGCTCAAATACTTTTTGTGCATGATGTGGTGGAACGGTGGGATCTTTTGTTCCTTGGATGATTGCAATACGTGGCTTAATATCTCTGTTGGGATTTATCCCTTCGTGCAATTGAGAGGGAGGAGCCAACATGGCCCCGGCAGCAAAGATGTCAGGGTATGCATTTAGCATAACATTTGTCATGGCGGCGCCGGCCGAAAAGCCCCAAATAAATATTTTATCTTTATTTATGGGATAATGTTCTATGCAATAGTCGATCATTTGCTTGACTGAGGCCGTTTCACCCTGTCCTTTTTTCATTTTATTGGGACTGTAAAAAGTAAAGGCCGTTAAGAGGTTGTTATATAGAGGTTGATCCGGATAGCATATGACAAATCCTAAAGAATCTGCCAATTTATTGATCCCGCAGCTGTTGCTCAATGCTTTGGCAGAGAGCCAACTGCCATGTAAGGTTACAATTAAGGGCAATTCTGCCTGCGTTTTGGCTTTCTTGGGAAGATAAAGGAACATGCGCAAATGCCCGGGGTTTTCACCGAAATCAGATATTCTTTCCAAGGGGACAGCCCAAAGAATTGATATACTTATCATGAGGACGATAAAGCTTTTTTTAAACATACTTAACCAATGTTTAAAGAACCAAAATGAAAGATAACGCCGACAATAAAGGAGTCATGATAATGAATAAAATATGTAAGTTGCGAATGAGATGTGAATATTGTTTTTTTGGGGTTTGGATGATCCCGGTGATATTTGACATTATAATAAATACCAGAGCCGTAATAAAGGTTATGCAAGGTAAGAATGTCGGTTTATCGTGAATACTTGTACAAACAAAAACGATAAATAGGATGGCATAACTTAATGAGGATAATTTATGCATGGTGAAGGTGAAAAAAACGTAGGGTTTTTTTTGTTTGCTTAGAATGATACCCAAGATACCGGTAAGCAAATAGAGGAGACCCATACTTGCAAGTTTTAATGTTTCTGACATTTTGAAACCCTTAATAAAGTCAAAAATATAATTATCAATAACAATGTAATATAAAAACCTTTGCTTGTCAATTGTAAAAAAAATAAAATGTTTTTTTAGCTATTCTTTATTTTTGATATGAGCCGATTCAGTAGCTGTTTTGAGCAAAGCGACTAGAAAAGAAAAAGATATTGCTTATGACGTGGGTTTAGTTGCCGAAGTGCCATCACCTATCTTATGAGATGCAGGCTAATGATGTTCTTATTAAAGGGAACTATTGCCTATTTATCCTTATAAAGACCTTTTTGTGGGAGATTTTTACTATTTTGCAAATCATGTAGAATTTAAATCAAAATATCTGTTTGTTGCTTGTGGTGTGGGTGGAGTTCAGGTATTTCATTTCGAAAAGAAATAAACGAAACGCAGTTCATTTATGAAAAGAGGAGTGATTTATCACTCCTCTTTTATTTTAAGATCATTTATTTAAACAGTAGAAAGGTCAGGATCAATAATGGGATTGTCGTATATGTAGCAATATCATGCAAAATAAGAATGATCTTGGGGCCTTCTTTGTTTCCACTTAACATACTGCCTGTTACGAATAAAGATATGAATAAGATAAAGCTTATAGCCAGGCTGACGATCGCCATAACGCTAATGCTGCTTTCGATCAAGGCGTTCCTAACCAGCATTATGGTCACAATAATTACGACCAAGGCCAATAGCTTGTGAGCAACAGAAAGGAGTTGGTTAAACGGACGTCCTTTCTTATGCAAAATGATTCCACTGACGATAGCAAATAGATAAAAAACCGCTACCATGATAATTTGTACTGTGCTCATCGTGTTTCCTATGTTAATTGTTTATGTATGATACAAAGTTGTTTAAGGTGATCGTAATATTTAGAATGTTTTCAATTGTTACGATTTTGGGCTTGTCTTTTGGGGCATGGGTGATATCCTGAATTTCTATATTTTCAAGAGATCACCGAGGTGAAACCGCTATAGCCGACACAGCAAATCGTAGAAAAACGATCTGTTGCTATTCTATGATAGTATCCAACTTGTCAATATAGGAGATAGCCCATTGACGGATAGCGTCCCAATTTCTAAGATCTTGGGGTGTATCTTTTTTTACGCCAAAAAGCAAACGAGGAATTGTACCGAATGCATCCTCGATTTTGCCGTCGAATTTTCCGATCATCATAGGTTTAACCACTTTTATGGCTTTGTTAAGACTGTTATTGATCATTCGTTTCCACATTTTGGAACCGCTATTCATAAGATAAGATACAAGGTAATATGAAGTTGGTACTTGCTTTAAGTACTTTTTGTTTTTTTCTACAAAATCATAGGCTTCGGGTAGCCACTGCATACCGTTAATGGGTGAGCCGATCAAAACTGCATTGTAAGCATCGAGTGATTCAACATTCGACATGCCGATGACTTTTACTTCCCATCCTTTTTCTCTCGCGATCTTAGCGATCTCTATGGCAATTTCTTTTGTCGTGTTCGTCTTGGTCACATAGGCAATACACAAGTTTTTCATAATAGCCTCATTTGGTGGTGAGAAACTTCCCTTATTTTGTTTTCCCCTGTGAGTTTTAAAGTAAGGATGATGAATGAGAATGACAAATGAAAATATTATCATGTTGAAAGCCGCAAATAGATCCATGAATTATGCAGAATGCAGAGAAGATAAGGCGAATATAAATATATTATATTAAATGATATCTATGGAGTTTAGTAAATGCACTTGAATGTTTTGTTTAGTTTTGTGTTTTAAAAGACAGGTGCAAAATGAAATATTAAATGTTAAAACGGAAATGAACAAAGAGTTATCAAAAAATACATTTCTTGATTCTTGTCGTGTTCATGGTTTGAAATTAGGCTGACAGTTTGCTTGAAGTAAAGATTGGGATCGTGATTTTAGTCTATGTGACGCTTGAGAGATATTTTACTCTTATGATAATTTTTAATTTGTTGTTACTGCGTTAGTTGGATAATGTAGCCCTCAATGAAAGTGGCTTAGCTATAATGTATGGAATAGTAATACGGTTAATGTTACCACGAACTGGAATCTTTATATGATCTCTATCATGCAGGAACAAAGTGATACCATAATCTCTAGCGATTGATTCATTCGGGAAAGCGATAAAATAATATAATAGAATAAATTACCCGTAATCAATGATCACTGATAGTATGATATAAATCGAATATTGGAAAATTGTTAAATTGATATTTTCAATTTAACCGTTCAATTTCTGAGAATTATTTTTTGGATATTATAGTCCGCTACCCACCATTTCCAGCTCATAAGTATGGTTGGGCTTATATTTCATAGCCCATAAGAAGGGAGCCCAAACAATAAAACCAGCGACAATAGCGCCAAATTCAGGAGCTTCATCACGGGAAAAGGATGTATAAAGTGTTTTATATCCTTCTTTTTCAATTTTAAGATGGTTGGTTGAAAAAATAATCTTTGAGTCTTCGTACATCAAAGGTGTTTTTCCAATATATTCATCATTCAAGAATACTTTTGCCCCAGGAGGGTTACTTGTGATCTGAGTGGTTGATGAACAAGAGATAAGCAGTATGGAAACTGCCAGAACGAGAGCTAAACTTCTTTTTAACATAATACTCCTTTATATAAAGATTTCGGGTAATCGGGTTTTGGAAGATTGTGAATTAAGGACTGATTTTACAAGTGGTGCCATTTTTAATTTAATGTTGCGAGCATCGAGTTTGCATGCTCTAACGCATGAGAAACAATGTATACATTTATTTTTATCAATATCCAATGTCTTACTGTCAATGGCTCCCGTAGGACACATTTTTGCACATTGTTTGCATTGATTGCAATGCTTGTGATTGACTTTAGGGTATTGTGCAAAGAATTTTGACGAGTTGCCCGGTAAAACCTTAGCCATAAAGGGTAACTCACTGGGGAGTTTTTCTTCTTTATAATTAAGGATATCATCTATACCATCGAGCTTATTAATGATTTTTTTCCCGAATTCGTGTGCATGATAAATATCTATCATATCCGGCCTGTTTACAGCGATAGGCAGTTGTTCGTGCGAAAATGAGTGTTCACCGATAAATGCAGCTCCTGCAACGACAATAAAACCGGCCTTATGTGCCCAGTCCTGCATTTCTTTTAGACAAAGTCCGTAACCGATATTTCCATAAACGGCAACTAATACGATTGGCTGACCGTTGCCTTTCAGGTTTTCTAGAGAGGTTTTTATTAAGCCGGGAATACGCTCTTCGTAAACGGGAACAGTCAGGATAAATAACTCATCTTTGCGATTACTGTGGTATTCAAAATGTTTGCGGTTAACAGGATGTGTAAGATCGAAAGTTTGATCTTCTTCGCATTTGATATTATTGCTGATGCCGAATGCAATTTTGCGGGACGTTCCGGTGGGGGAGAATAAGATGCGAGTAAGTTTATTAATTTGCATGTGTTGTTCCTGTTTCGCGAAGAACGATATTAAACAATTTTATTAATAAAGAAAAATGAAAAAAGGGAAAAGTGGTGTGATGCAAATAACATGAGTAGATTGAACATCATTCTAGTTTTCTGTTTTTTGTCTTTTTGTAAAAAATCCCCCCGAGAAACACCACATCAAATCGAGAGGATAAGTAAGAAATAGTGATATATATTTATTTTAGCATCATAGTTGTAAGTGCGTCAATTCCACGATCACCTAATAGTTTGCGTATATACACTAAAATGCTACCGGAACCCTTCATGTAACGAGTTTTAGGATTTTTGGCATTAAGGATTTTTACCATCACCTTCCCAATGACCGAGACGTGCGAGGACTTAAAACGTCCCTGTGCTTTGCTCATATTTTTGACCATATCGGCGTAAGGACCATTTTGTGAGTTGGCAATGAGGTTTTCTTTCATGATATCGTTCCATGGAGTATCGATCGAACCCGGTTCAAGAATAACGACATGTATTCCGAAAGGTTTAACTTCATTGCGCAATACATCCGACCAACCTTCAAGCGCATGTTTTGTGGCATGATACCAGGCTCCGAAAGGCGTATAGATCTTACCACCAATAGAGGATGTGTTAATGATGAGTCCTGATTTTTGCTTGCGCATAATAGGGAGGACTTTTTTTGTAATCGCGGCCAAGCCGAAAATATTTACTTCGAACTGATATTTCGCGCGTTCGATAGATACATCTTCAACTGCACCGTATTCACCGTAGCCGGCATTGTTAAAAAGAACATCTATTCGATTTTGTTCTTTGAAAATTTGTTTAACACAGGTCTCGATGGAATCTTGATCGGTGATATCAAGCTTAATGGCTTGGCCGCCCGCTTTAACAATATCATCCATTTTTTCTACGGATCGCGCAGCACCGTAAACAATATGTCCCAAGGCCAGATAGCGTAAAGCTGTATCTTTGCCTATTCCTGTTGAGGCCCCGGTGATCAATATAACTTTTGTAGTTTTCATGTTTTATTTCCTATTTTTTTTATTAATTATAATCGAATGTTCGTTTAATAAACACTGTAAAAAAATATTAATTCTTGATTGCATCCCATACCATATCATACAGATTATCAAGGGTATTTTTATTTAACCTAATACCGCTATCATGCATTTGTTTATATAAAAACATGCTGGGTGCCATAAATACAGAGGCTAAAATGGCAGGTCCTACCGGGCGTAAAACTCCCTCATTAATACCTCGTTGTAAAGTATTGTATAAGGGTGCATATAGTTTGTCTACATCTTCTTTGATCCCAAAACTAAGTTGGGGAGAATTAACAAATTGTTCGGCGAAAAGAAAAATGACCGGTTCTTTTTTTGTAAAGGCATGAAAATTGTCAAAGATTTTTCGCGAAAGGTCTTTAATTGAGGCATTTAGATCAATGTCTTTAAGAAGTGCTGAAATAAATACTTCTTTAGAATAGAGATAGAGCTTGTTCAACATATCATCTTTATTCTCAAAATAGACATAGATGGTTGAAGGGGAGACTCCGGCTTTTTTTGCGATCTTTGACATCGGTGTGTTCGCAAGTCCGTTAGTATAAACCAGTTCGATAGCTGCGTGTGAAATGGCGTGTCGTTTGTTTTCGTCTTTTGTTCTCATAGGCCCCAATATTAAACGAACATTCGATTATAAGCAAGATATTTTACAAAATATTTCATATCTTCTACTCACTACTCACTACTCACTACTCACTACTCACTACTCACTACTCACTACTCACTACTCACTACTCACTACTCACTACTCACTACTCACTACTCACTACTGATTCGTTTTCTGATTATACCTATCAAGATCAGAACGATAGTGATTAAACACAATCCCCATTTTAGCCATGAAATCACAAGTACAAAATCAGCGATTCCCATGAGTTGTTTGGGCCAGAAAGTGATTAGTGCAACGATTCCGGCATTTTCGCAGAGGTCACAAACAGCCTGAGTAAGGGGGATAAACAGCATCCAAAATTTTTCCCACTTTGCATATAACAAGAATGCAAAAAGCAGGAAGTATGTAATCGGAAAAAGGACATCCAATGTGAGTGCTCCTAGGATATAGCTATGTCCCATGCCGGGTGAGTAATTGGCAATGATGTTAAATATTTGGGAGGCTTGAGTTGCAAAAGCCATGTCGATCATGACCGCGTTATCACCTTTTGGCAAGCCTACTTTAAAGAGGATCTCAATAAGTATAACAATTCCCAAAAGTATAAAAATATTTTTACGTGTACTGTGTTTCTTGAAAAAAGTGATCATACCGATTCCTTGATTTTTCTTGTTTTGTGATTAATAATAAGGAATAATTTTCTTTAATCCATATGAAAACAATGTGATGGATATGGAGAAGTTTTGTCCCGTTAAATGTTGCTTACATACAATGGAGAAATAATACTTTAAATTTTGGCCAACAAACAAATATTTAAATTTAACTCTCTATTCAGTCTTCGCTATTTAAGTGAGCGTTTTAGCGCCGACGCAAGGTCCTTCCATTTAGCACTCCCGTATGTTGGCCATCTTGCACAGCAACCTTACCGTTTACCAGCACAGCTTGAACACCATCGGGATATTGATGTGGGTCGGAGTAGGTGGCGTTATCGATCACGGTTTCGGGATCGAAGATGACAATATCGGCAAAATAGTTTTTCTTGATAAAACCGCGTTTGGGGATATCAAAGGTACTGGCAACCAGTCCGCTCATTTTATGGACAGCTGTTTCCATACTAAAGATACCTTCTTCGCGCGCGTATTTGCCAAGAACGCGTACGGCTGAGCCATAGGCACGAGGATGTTGTTTCCCCTCGCCGAGCTCACCGTAGGGAGCGTAAGCGGAGGCATCGGCACCGATCATCACAAAGTCCTGAGCTAGAACTTTCTTGAGATTATCTTCATCCATGGCAAAACCTATCATGTCGGCATGGATATCTTCCAGTAAGACCATTTTAACATATTCCCAGCCGCTTAAACCGGTCATTTCCATGCCTTCTGCAACGGTTTTGTCGGCATATTTCGGGTTGTTGCAACCCGAAATGAGGAATTTGTCTTCACCGCCAATATTAACGAATTTCGTTTCGCAGTATGCCTTTAGTTCAGCTTCCAGTTTGGGGTCTTTAAGTCGTGCGATGACATCTCTATCATTTCCGGCTCGTGCCCATGTGGGGAGTAAAACAACCAAAGATGTGTTATAGGCATTGTAAGGGTAGCGGTCGGCCTGAATGTTTAAGCCTTTTTCACGAGCGGCTTTAACGTGCTCAATTGCGACATGGATATTATCCCAATTGGGAGCATTGCAGGCCTTAAAATGTGAAATATGTCCTTGGGCACCACTTTTTTCGCTAATCTCAATCACTTCATCAACGGCTTCGACAAGGTATTTATCTTCGTTGCGCATATGTGACACATAGGGGACCTTATATTTTGCAAGAACCTTGGACAATTCGATCAATTCTTCGGTGGATGTAAATGAGCCGGGTGTGTATTCCAGTCCCGTACTCATTCCCCAGGCACCTTGTTTTAACTGAGTTTCAAGCAGAGTTTTCATTTTTGTCAGTTGTTCATCTGTGGCTTCTTTGTCTACATTCCCCATTACATAACGACGGATATTTCCTTGCCCGACCAATGCGGCTTGATTAATACCCATGCCACCGGCTTCTAAAGCATCACAGTAGGTTTTGTAATCGGCGTAGGCATTTTTTGATGACCACATGCTATTATCATCATCTTTTTGAGGATAAGGTGAGTAACCGCAGTTGCCTGTGACCTCGGTAGTAACACCCTGACGGATCTTGGATTCTCCGCGAGGATTGATAAGTAATTTTGTATCAGTGTGGGAGTGAGCATCAATAAATCCCGGAGCCACGATTTTGCCGCTTGCATCGATCTTTACATTGGCTTCTTTTTCGGAAAGATCTCCGATCGCCACGATTTTATCACCAATAATTCCCACATCTGCCTTGTATGCTTTTTCACCGCTACCGTCCATCACGGTTCCTCCGGTGATCAAGATATCATAGAAATTTGTACATCCTGTTAATGTCATGAGAATAAGTCCTATTAAAAGTAGTTTTTTCATTGTTTATTCCTTGCTGAAACTTGTTTCAACATCAATAATAATGAAAAAGAGGATTAATCACAATAGAAGAAAGTGCAACCCTGAGCTGCGCACCGCCGGGTAATTATAGACTGAACCGTTCGACAAGTTCAAAGCTATTGAATGGTGATTAATTGAGTTTGCGTTTTTCTTTAAAAAAATGTGACAATATCGCCCCACACTTCTCCTCATATACTCCCGAAACAACTTTAACGCTGTGATTTAAGCGCGGATCCTCGCAAAGGTGATAGAGAGAGTCGCATGCGCCGGCTTTAGGGTCTTTGGCGGCGTAAACGATCGTGTCCAGCCGGGCATGCACAATAGCACCGGCACACATGGGACAGGGTTCCAACGTGACGTAAAGAGTACAGCCTTCGAGTCGTTTTTCTTCGAGTGTCTCGCAGGCGGAGGTTATGGCGATCATTTCGGCGTGTGCCGTGGGATCTTTGAGTTTTTCCACCTGATTATGAGCTTTGGCAATAATGCGATTATCTTTTACAATGATGGCACCGATAGGCACTTCATCTTGCTTGAGAGCTCTTTCGGCTTCGGCGAAGGCTTTTTTCATCCAGTATTCATGATTAAAAGGGTTCATCAGGTCTTGCATGATCACTCCTTTTCTTTTAGCATGATCACTCGGTCATCTTGCTGATAATCTTTAACGATCTTTTGTGCAAAGTTTGAAAAAATGTTTTTCAGTTCGGCTGTCTGATGATTACCGCCATATTCCAATAATGCATAAGCTTTGTTTTCCATCCATTCGCTGAATTTAGCGGCGAAAAAACGATAAAAGCTTAATCCATCATCATTATCGGATAAGGCCATATGTGGTTCATAGTGTGAAACATTTTTTGCCAGTCCCGGCATTTCGCCTTGGGCGATATAGGGTGGATTGGAAACGATGATATGAAATGTATTGTTTAGCTGATAGTTTAATATATCGGCGTGAACGACTTTAATACGATTTTGCAGATTATGGTAATTGACATTGCGCTTAATGATTTCCACAGCTTCGGGAGATTTTTCAAGAGCTGTTACATTAGCCTGAGGAATATGCTTTGCAAGTGCAATAGCAATACATCCCGAGCCCGAGCCGATATCAAGAATACGTAGTTCTTTAGGAAGGGTGACGATCTCGGTTTTTTCTTCTTTGCCTTCTTCTGAGCTGATCTTACGCTCAATGCTTCCGGCTTTAATATTCTCAAGGATTTTGGGTGCCAGTTTGATGGCTTCTTCAACCAGTCGTTCCGTTTCCGGGCGGGGAACCAGTACATGTTCATTGATGGCAAGCTCAATGCCATAGAATTCACAATTGCCTACAACCTGTTGTACAGGCTGATTAGCGGCACATTTTAGTAACATGGGACGAAATTTTGCCAATTCGTTTTCGCTCATAGGGCGATCGAATTGAAGATACAAATCCATTCTTGAGCAGGAAAGAGTATCGCATAGTAGCCATTCTACCACCGATTTTGCGTCCTCTATACCTTTTTCATCAAGATAATTTGCGGACCAATTCATGATACTCATCACGGTCCATGTTTCTTGCTTGCTCATTAGAGATTCTTAAGTTTCTCGATATTGTCTGCCAGCTTTAATTGCTCAACGACTTCATATAAGTCGCCGTCCATCACAGCTTGAAGCTGGTGAGTGGTAAAGTTAATGCGATGATCCGTGATACGCATCTGAGGGTAATTGTAGGTGCGGATTTTGGCCGAACGGTCACCGGTAGAAACCTGTGAGCGACGTTCTGCAGCCATTTTAGCATTTTGTTTATCAATACTGTCCTGTAACAAGCGAGAGTACAGGATCTTAAGGGCTTTTTCTTTATTTTTGTGCTGTGAACGTTCGTCTTGACAAGCGACGACAACACCCGAAGGAATGTGTGTGATGCGGATAGCCGAATCGGTTTTATTTACATGCTGACCCCCTGCACCGCTGGCGCGAAAGGTATCGATACGAAGATCTTGATCTGCGATCTCAATATCTACTTTTTCAGCTTCAGGCAGCACAGCCACGGTTGCAGCTGAGGTGTGAATACGTCCCGAAGTTTCTGTCGCCGGTACACGTTGAACTCGGTGAACGCCGGATTCATATTTCAATTTCCCGTAAACACCGTCACCTTTAATGGAGAAAGAGATTTCCTTAATACCGCCAAGTCCGATAAAAGAAGAAGATAATTCTTCGATTTTCCATTTATTACGTTCGGCAAAGCGGACATACATACGGTAAAGGTCATGAGCAAATAAAGCCGCTTCATCACCGCCGGTTCCGGCACGAACTTCCAGAATCGTAGATTTTTCATCATTGGGATCGGGAGGAATAAGCAGGAATTTGATCTCTTCTTCCATGCGTTCACGTTCGGTTTTAAGATCATCCAATTCTTCTCTGACCAATTCTTTCATTTCTTCGTCATCACCCTGTAGGATCTCTTCGTCACCTTTTATGTTTTTCAATACTTCGGCATACGCTTTATGAGCTTCCATGATAGGTTCAAGATGCTTCCGTTCCTGAGATAATGTTTTAAATTTTTTTTGATCGCTGAAGGTGGCCGGATCTGATAATTCCGCAATCACCGTATCATAGCGCTCTTTTATTTGTTCTAATTTTTCTAACATGCTTTACTCCGGAATTATTCCATCGCCTCGGCGACAAAGCCGCCTTCTTTATATGTTTCCCATTCATCTCCAAAACCGACTTTCAAAGATGTGATTGCGCATTCGATCATGCTGTCATCAGGTTCTTTTGTTGTGATGCGTTGTAGCCATAGACCGGGTTTCGCCATCCATGCAATATACCATTTATCTAGATTACGACTTGAAAATTTTAAAACTTCATAACCGATTCCCATAACCAAAGGGATAAGTGGTAGGTGATAAAGTAAGCGAAGTTGGATCGTGAGTGTTATATCAAAGAAGTGCATCACGAGCGCATCAACGATGGCATAGATCAGGATCACATTGATCATAGAAATGAACAAAAATGAGGTTCCACAGCGAGGATGAAAGCGAGAGAATTTTTTTACATTTTCTACTGTAAGTTCTTCACCCGATTCAAATGCATAGATGGTTTTATGCTCGGCTCCGTGGTTCATGAACAAGCGCTTGACATCTTTCATCATTGAAATAATGATAAGGTAAAGTAAAAAGAAAATGATTCTGAACGCACCGGCAGAAAGGTTAAATAAGAAAGCGGATTCCTGTAAACCAAAGACTTTTTCGGTAACCCACATGGGACCGATAAGGAACATCACGATCGCTAGGCCAAAGGCAAACACTGTGCTGAGTGCACCAAGAAGTTTCGACCATATGGTTTCTTCTTTTTTTGCTTCTTCGGGGAAAGCGATCTCGGCTGAGAAATTCAAGGTTTCCATGCCGATTTTCATAGATTCGATCATTGAGACAACGCCACGAACTACCGGCCACCCGTAGAATTTCTTTTTCTTGGCTAATGAAGTGAACTCTTTGCGCTCAGTAATGATCTCTCCCTCTGGATTTCTAACAGCCGTAGCATAGGCTTTAGGAGTTCTCATCATAACACCTTCCATTACGGCTTGACCGCCGACCAGGATGGTTTTTTTCTTTTCGTTTGATTGACTCATTATAGACTTCTTTGCTTAAAATTTAGGGATAACAAAAATCATCCCGGATTCGGGATGATTTTAATATTTCTAACAACAAAAAGCTACTGGTCTTTTTTGATACCGTATTTTTTGTTGAATTTTTCGATACGACCTGCTGTATCAAGTAATTTTTGCTTACCGGTAAAGAAAGGATGGCAAGCTGAACAAATTTCGACTTTTAGATCACCAGCGGTAGAACGTGTTGTGAAAGTGTTACCGCAAGCACAGGTGACTGTAACTTCGTCATATTTTGGATGGATTCCAGTTTTCATTTTTTGACTCCTAACGATCATATTCAAAGCCGTGTATTATACGATTGAAATTTCGATTAGTCAAGAAAATTTGATGAGATGACATAAATTTTATTTTTCAGACGGGATAACAGGATCAAGCGGAAATTTTATCTTTTACCATAAGCAAAGCTATTGACCAGAGTAGGATATCCCAAGCGCTGTCATCAGGGTAAAATTTGCATAATGATAAACACCAAGATTAATATCAATAGAGCCCATGTTGTAGACTGCTCCGAGGGCAACACCGCTAAGAATATTATCTAAACCATAATTGTTTGATGCAAGATCAATTCTTGCCAGATCAATACCGCTTAATATTTTAAGATTTTCTGCCGCTTTGATATAGAACCCTATGCTTAGTTTTTGAGCAAAATATGGGGCGGCATAATCAAAG
The DNA here is from genome assembly GCA_963676395.1 of bacterium. Taxonomy (GTDB): domain Bacteria; phylum Fidelibacterota; class Fidelibacteria; order Fidelibacterales; family Fidelibacteraceae; genus M50B103. Next base: position 1,616,801 of record OY781066.1, read on the forward strand.
TTAAAATTATTTTCGTTATCGTAGAACAATTGAGGATCCCAGTCATCTCCATTCCACCTGAAATCAATGTTCAATCTGAGGGGTAGATATTCCAATTCATGAGAAATAGATGCGCGCCATGTATTATCAAGTCCATCACTGATTCCGGAAAAAGCAATGATGTTATCTCGTTCACCAAAAGTGTAGCTAAACCCATAGCGGGCAAAGAGGCTTGCTTCCCGGGTTCCCGATATCCTGTTCCCCTGAAATACAAGTTGAGCTCCGGCTTTAAAATGTTTAGACATTTTAAAGGCATATCCAAGGAAATATTGGTATTGGGCTGCGGTAAATTCACCGGTTAGAGTCCCATTTAGATCACGTTCGTTAAAACTGCCATAATTTTCAAAATTTAAGCCACCCACTATGGCATGGTTTTCTTTAAAACTATAATGACCAGAAATTTCACTGATATTTATCCGTACTCCGGGGATGAATGATTCATTCAAGTTCACTGACCAGGGGGAATCATAGGGAACAAGTGACGGATTAAGAAGATAAGCACTGTTTGCATCTGCAATGGCGGCACCCGAATGAGCCATTCCCCAATAGGCGGGGGAGGCAAAATTAGTGGTTTGAGAGGGTAACTCTGCCAGTAAAGGACTTATCATCAGTGATAGGATAAATAGTAATGATTTCCAAGATGATCTATTCAAATTGACTCCTTCCGATGCTATTGAGTCGTTTTAAAATTCAAGATGTTCCCGATTGGGGTAATAAGTTATGAAAGAATTGTGTAAAATCCAACCGACTCGGTTCTTTTAACATCTAACCGAGTCGGTTGGGTATATTTATTATTTAAATTCTTCCGGTTTAAATCCACGACTATAATGTGTATTGGTTTTGCTGATACGACCACCATATTCCGGAAAATACTCCGTATTGTAGTTGATGCCGTTTGTACTTGTTTGTGTAGACCAATAACGCATGCCGGTAGTGTCTCCCGCCGCATTTGTTGTCCAGTTAATAAAAATAACAGAGTGCCCACTTCCGGAGGTTCGCCAAATTTGTACGAAATCACCTTTTTTCACATCTTTCATTTCATCTATTGTTTCACCTACACCGTAGTCGACCAAAGCGATCCCGGGTCCATCACCATTTGTGGATTGTACAAACCATTTTGAGATAAATGATGAAAAGTCCGATGCATTTATATTGTTTATATCATTTCCCATATTCCTATCTGTGAGTAGTCGGTTCATTGCCCTGTACCATACTTCAAATGTTGCTCCACAGCAATAAGTACTATGAGATGAATCAGCGTTTGCTTTCGCTATGCGGGTGCCTTTGTAATAAAGGTCTCTACTGACACCATGATAACCGCTGACCCATGAGTATGGGTATCGTCCATCGCGATGATATTCTTCTAAAAGGTCAACAACATAATCGTTAAATGTCAAATCTTCATACCGGGAAGCGACAAGGTAGGCTGAATCCTGCCAGGTAACATTTCTTTCATCTGTGATATTCATATGAACAAGTGTTGAAAATGTATCTTGAGTGGTTCCTTCCAGTGAAAGACCATTAAAGCCAAAGGATGCAGGTAGCTCATCAGTGGGACTAACTTGAACATTGCCCTGCGAGTTTTCGATGAGCATGTTTTTTGCATGACTTTCACCTACATAGATCCTTCTTAGCTTTTTGGGCCAGATCTTGGCAGAGGGCTGGAGGTCAAAATTGATCCTGAAGCTGTTATACTTTGTACCGGAAGCTTCTTTTAGGCTAAAATCAGCATAGCTTCTATTTACATTGTGATATTGCATGATGATCGTACTGTCATCATGAACATTCCAATCAAAATCAATTTGATTCGATGTGATCTCAATATCATTTTCAAAGTATATATCGATCGTATCATTTACATTTTGTCCTTCAAGTACGGACAGATTTTCCGGTTGAGTCCTTAGGTATGGATGCACATGCACAGGGATGGTACCAAGATCTAAGGTAGTTGGAATTTCGCTATAACTTTGTGTATATGTTTTGTTTTCAATATCACCGTCTTCAAACTTTAATTCCAGGGTACTATTGGTGGCTTTACTTAAATATATTGTTGCGGGTGAACCCGAAGATATAAGGTTTGAAGATGAGAGGGTCATCTTTTTAATTTCGGTTTTACCGTTCATTTGTAAAACTGAAAAATATATACCTTGTGGACAAAGCTGAAGTTCATCGTTCAACCCATTCCAGATCATTGAGTATTCTCCCGCTGAAAAACGATCTTGAGCCAGTGTGCGAATCTTTCTCCCTCTGATATCATAGATACTAAGTTTTACTTCACCGGGATTATTTATTTTAAAGGGAACGGAAGTTTTTTTATTGAAAGGGTTTGGGTAATTGGCATCCAGCGTGAAATCCTCAACAATATCATAGGGAGTATCGGCTGTTGCCGTTTCGCTTTTGGTAAAAACGCCATACTCATTTGTATAAAGAAGCGCCTTGACGCTTGAGTTAACATAGACTTTAACTCTAACATTATCACACTTTTCTATACCACCTCTACCATTTACAAGTTTTCCGGTTAAATTTGTCAGTTCCGCAAATACAAATGATGTCGTTAAGCATAATATGATGAATAATAATTGTCTTTTTTTGATGTTTAATTCCTTCTTCGATAAGGTTATAAGGGTATCTAGTTTTGCACCTTTTAGATGGTTTACTTTTTAATAAAATATTTTGGTTTAAATGCTCGACTGTAATGCGTAACATTTTTATCTATTTTGCCACCAAAGTCTTTGAAATACTCATTGTTGTAATTAACACCATGGGTGCTGGTTTGCGTTGACCAATATTTCATCCCGGTTGTATCTGAATCGTCATTGGTTAACCATTCAATAAATATTACGGAATGACCGGATCCATTGGTTCTCCAAATTTGAACAAAATCTCCGGGTAACACATCTTTCATCTTATCAATGCTTTTACCAAGGCCATAGGCTTTTAAAGCAAGTCCGGGTCCATCACCATTGGCTTCTAAAACAAACCATTTTCGGATAAATTTATCAAAATCTTTTGCTTTGATGCCATTTAGGTTTTCGCTTTCGTTTAGAGTACTCATAATACTTTTAAAATATACTTCAAGAGTGATTCCACAGCAAAAAGTACTGTGTGAACTATCGCTTTTTGCATTGGCGATCGTACAGCTTTGATAGTTTAAATCCTGGCTTACACCATCGTAGTCGTTTGTCCATGAGTATGGATATCGACCGTCACGCTCATAAGTTTCTAATGTCTGTAAGATTGTTTCATTTAAATAAATATTTTCTTGAATGATTTCTTTTTTGCAAGCAAGAAGGGTTAAAGCTGCCGTCAAAACAATGAGTGATGTAATAGTGAGCTTTTTCATGTATGCCTCTAATTAATATAAGTGCTCCCTGAAGGGATTGCAGTTATATTAATATGAAAAAGGGGAAAATGGTAGGAGAATATGAATGATTTTTTTGCTTTTTTGAAAATTCTGTCGCCTTCATCAAAGGCAACTTAGGATTCGGCTGTATATTTTTAAAATATTATTCTTCGACGTTTTCTTCTTCTTCCATACTCTGTAATTTTCTGCGATGTCTCATTCTTGCCATAATAAAGCCAAGAATTACAATGAATGGAGCCAATATCCAGATGATATTGCTTTGGTCAAGGAAGATGTAGATACGGTATGACTTTTTGTTTTTTTCTTTCCAGTGATGTTCAAATTGATCTTGAGACATCAGGAATGACGATTGAAATGCTGTTTCGAAGTTTTGGGTTTCTGCAGATATCTGAAGGCATTTTCCGATAAGCCCTTCGCCGAAATAATTTACGATGTATGAATACATAGCGGCTGATTGAGCGTAGGCGATCTTTGCTTTGTCACGATTCATCGCTTGTAAATATTCTATCTGGTAGAGGGGAATGATGTGTTGGCCAAGAAAGGCTCGACCGACAAGTATTCGCTGATGTAGATCATGTTGGCCGGCATGATATTGCGCAAATCCTTCATTGAACCAAACGGGTAAAGGCATGTTACTAACGGATAAATGTGTTGTTTCATGTAGTAGCGTTTTTTTGTATTCAGCAAAGCTTTGTCGACTGAAAGAAGGGCTTTTTACCAACAGTTTATCATCTGAGGCAAGTCCTACCGACCATATTGCGGAATTGGAACCGGAAAATACCCTATAGGTGTCTTCATTATCGGCGATATAAATACGTAATGGATTTATGGGTAATCCGTATTTTTTACTTAGCATTTGTTGCTGAGTTATTACAATATCTAAGCTGACTTCGGCAATACGCTGATCTTTTTCGGTATAGTATACATAAACATGATCTTTTTTTAATATTCTATCCGGCGTTGCAAAGAGCTGGGCGAGGGAAAGGAAAAGAATTATAAGGAATTTGAGCTTCATAAAACTGAAATCGTATGTAGGAAACACTCGTTAACGTTCCTTACAAAGGTATAATTATGAATAAATTTGTGCCCCGGGACATAAGTCATTCAATGCACATTCTTTGCATTTTGGTCTTCTTGCAATGCAAATACTACGACCATGTTTGATCAACTGGTGATTCCATGCGATCCAGGCGTCTTCGGGCAGGATCTTCATGAGATCGAATTCGACTTTTGTGGCATCTTTTTCTTTGGTAAGACCCAAGTGGCGGGAGATCCTTCCGACGTGTGTATCAACAACAATGGCGGGTACATGATAAATATGGTTTAAGATCACATTGGCGGTTTTACGTCCAACTCCTGCAAGAGCTGTGAGATTTTCCAGGTTATCAGGCACTTTGCCGTCATATCGCTCAACGATCTCTTTACAACAAAGCAGGATATTTTTTGATTTGTTGTTAAAAAAACCGGTTGAACGTATATACTCAATGAGTTCATCTCGATCGGCGTTTGCCATATCTTTAACGGTAGGGTATCGTTCGAATAGAGCCGGAGTAACCATGTTTACGCGCTTATCGGTGCACTGTGCGGAGAGCATGGTAGCAACGAGCAGTTCATAAGCATTCTTATGGTTCAGCTCGCAGGTGACATCAGGGTAGAGTTCCCCGAGTTTGTCAATGAGTTGAAGAGCGCGTTCGCGCCGTTTTGTAAGAGATTCCATGCTTTAACTTAAGCACTTAACTCAAGAAAAGCATGGAATATTTCTCTTGCGGGATATCAATTACTTCAATGAGTATTTGATACAATTTCCAACTTTAGCTGAAGAAAGTTTATCTTCACGAAGCAACCAGCCTAACGCCATGTAAACGTCGTTGCTTTTAGCGCCTGTTGATTTAGCCAATGCGCTTGCTGCTGTTGCACCGTCTTTTTCTAAAGCTTCCCAGATTTTTCCTGCTAATACACCAATTTCCATTGTTCGCTCCTAAAATTTGTGTTTCATGGTTAGTTCTGGAATGAATATACACTAAAAAAAACAAAAGGCAAAAGTTTTATAATGAGTGGGTGGTAGATAGTTAGCGGCAGGTTATAAGTATGTTTTAAGATACGAAATATTATCAAATAGATTGGAGAAAATGTAGCGAAGAGACCCCATGACGGTTTGATGATCGATAATTATTTTACATGGAAATACAAAAGGACTGAGCTACTGAATTGAATTCAGAATGACATCAGTCCTTTTTTATTATATTTATCGATTATTGATTAAGCTTGATCATCTACTCCGTAAAGTGCCTCAATCTGCTTTGCATAAGCTTCTTCCACTTTACGACGACGAACTTTTAAGCTCGGAGTAAGTTGTTCGTTCTCGATAGTGAAAGGATCGCCGATGAGAAGGATTTTTTTAGATTTCTCATAGCGTGCCAAAGGTTCCTGAAATGCTTCCAATTCTGATTCAAAGAGTGCATAGACTTCAGGGTTACCAAGCAATGTATAATAGTTTGAATAAACGATCGAACGTTCCTGGGCCCAGGTTTCGAGATCTTCACGAGCCGGTACGATGAGAGCGATAGGATATTTACGGCGATCACCGACGATCACAACTTGTTCGATGTATTTTGATTCAAGCATGACATTTTCGATTGGAGCCGGAGCAATGTTTTTACCGCCTGCCGTGACAATAATGTTTTTCTTGCGATCGGTGATCTTTAAGTAACCGTCTTCGTCAATTAAACCGATATCACCGGTATGGAACCAACCGTTTTCTTCGATAGCTTCTTTTGTTTCGATAGGATTTTTATAATAGCCCTGCATGACACAAAGTCCACGAATAAGGATCTCTCCGTCATCGGCAATCATACACTCAACATCCGGGATCGGTTGTCCCACAAAACCGAATTTAATACACCCGGGAGGGGTCAAGTGCGTTACCGGTGAGGTTTCGGTCAGACCAAAACCTTCGAGGATATTAACACCCGCAGCGGAAAAGAAAAGTCCAATATGATCTGCTAGTGGTGCCCCACCCGAAACGGCATAGACAAATTCACCACCCAAGGCATTTTTGATCTTGTTTAAGACTAAAGCCTTTGCAATGGGGTATGAAATGGCATATTTACCACGAGGTCTTTTTTCGAAGACCAGATATTTTTTGGCGGTTTCCAAACCGATCTTTTTTGCCCAGTTAAAGATATTTTTCTTGAGGTTTGAGCCTTCGGCTATGCCGGCATGTATCTTTGCGTAAACTTTTTCGAAAATTCTGGGGACCGAGAACATATAATGAGGTTTAACCTCTTTCAGATTATCGGCGATTTTATCGAGACTTTCGGCATAGTAAGTACCGGCTCCACAAAAATAGGAACCGTGTGATACAATGCGTTCAAATGAGTGACTTAAAGGCAAGAATGACAAGAAACGAACATCCGGTTTGATTTTGATCACAGACATGGCTGATTGAGCATTCGTACAGATGTTGAAATGTGAAAGCATCACACCTTTGGGATTACCTGTGGTTCCCGATGTGTAAATAAGTGTCCAAAGATCATCTTTTTTTGCTCTTTTTGCAAATGTTTCCAGTGTTTGTTTGCCTTTTGAAAGTAGTTCTTCACCCTTCTTGAGAAGTTCATCGTATGTCAAAGTCCAATCATCTTCCAGAGCTTCACCATCTTTGATACGTACGGCAAACTTTAAATTTGGCAGATCTTTTTTTATTTCTTTGATCTTTGCCAATTGAACATCATCAGAAACGATCACGCCGGAGGTCTCGGAATTTTCCAATATATAATGGATCTGATTTGCCGGTAGAGTAGGGTAGATGGCAACGGAAGCAACACCCATATGGGCTGTAGCCAGATCTGTCATTGTCCATTCTTTGCAGTTTTCTGATAATATTGCAAATTTATCACCATGCTTAAAGCCCAAAGCATGAAGCCCAAAGGTGATCTTTTCAACAATATCACGACTTTCTTTAAACGTCCATGATTTCCATTTTCCGTCTTTTTTCTCTGAGAAACGAACGAGATCTCCATATTTTTCTACGGAGTAGGCGAACATCGCCGGTATGGTCTTGATGTAATCTAATTTGTATTTCATAATTCCTTCCTTTTGCCTAGTTCTTGTAAAGCTCTTCTACTTCGAGGTCATATTTATTGATAACTTCGTTTCGTTTGATCTTCATGCTTGCTGTCAATTCTCCCGTTTCAATCGTGAAGGGTTGCGGCGCGATGAAAAAATACTTTATTTGTTCATATCTTGCAAGCTCATCTTGATGCTTGTCGAGTTCTTCCCGGATGAGTTTATCTACATCTTTTGACATTGCCATTTCCTGATAATTATCAAAACTAATGGGAGGAACTTGTTTTTCACCCCATTTTTGAATAATGTCGTATGCAGGCACAACAATGGCCACAAGATACCGTCGTCTGTCTCCAATCACCACAGCTTGATCAATATATTTCGAAGTGCAAATTTCTTTTTCTACACCGGTAGGAGCGATATTTTTGCCTCCTGCGGTCACGATAAGATTTTTTTTGCGATCAGTGATCTTTAGAAAGCCTTCTTCATCGATAAAGCCGATATCACCTGTATGGAACCAACCATCTTTATCAATGGCTTCTGCAGTTTCTGTTGGACTTTTATAATATCCTTGGAATACATTGGGACCTTTGATTAGGATCTCGCCGTCATCCGCTATGTGAGCCTTAATATCGGGAATGGCTTTTCCCACACAACCGAATTTTAAATGATCCTGATGATTTGCATGGGTACATGGACTGGTTTCCGTGAGCCCATAGCCTTCTTGCACAGAAATACCTGCCATGAGGAAGAATTCACCAATCTCAGGAGACAAAGGAGCTCCACCGCTGATACATCGAATGAAATCACCACCAAAAATTGCCGAGACCTTGTTAAAAACAAATCGTTTTGCCCAAGCATATTTTACAGCCAATGGACCTATCGGCTTTTTGTTGTAGATCAGGTATTTTGTAGCGACTCTGTGACCGATGCGTTGTGCCCAATTGAAGATCTCTTGCTTTGTTGTCGGCCCGGAAAGCACTTGTTCGATCACGGTAGCGTAGATCTTTTCAAGTAAGCGTGGTACAGTGGTCATGTGATGAGGTTTTACTTCTTTTAAATTTTCCGGGACTTTTGCAATGCTTTCGGCAAAATAGATCTCGGCACCAATCCACAATGTGAACAGGCAAGTTACCCTTTCGAAAGAGTGGCTTAGAGGTAAAAATGACAGCCATCGTCTGTTTGCAGGGAAATTAACATGTGCCTGGATCTGTTGGATATTGGCACAGACATTAAATTGTGTTAGCAAAACACCTTTGGGGTCACCCGAAGTTCCTGAGGTATAAATAATACTCCAAAGATCATCATGTTTGACCTTTTGGGCATAGTCCAGTATACTTAGCTTAGATTCTTTTTGAGCTTTTAAACCGGCAGCGCAAAGGTCCTTATAGGTAATCACCCAATCTTCATCATGTTCTACATCGTCTAATAAGATGGCATATTCCATGTGCTTGAGTTTCGCTTTTAACTGGATAATTTTGTTAAGCTGTTCGCGGTTGCTAACAACAACAACCTTACATTCTGAATGATTTAGAATGTAGTTGATCTGTTTTGGAATGGATGTCTGGTACACGGGTACCGAGATGAAGTTAAAGTAGGTACAAGCCCAATCGAACAGACACCATTCCGGTCTGTTTTCAGACAAGATCCCAACCTTGTCTTTTTCTTTAACCCCAAGTGAAAGTAGGCCGAATCCAAGAATGGAAAACATGTCATAAGCATCCCCATAGCTTATGCTTTTCCATTCCCCCTTGGATTTGTAATTGTACAGCTTCCTCTCAGGCCCTTGGGCCAACGCTTCCTGAAATATCTCGGGCAGCGTTTTTGTGTAATCAAGTGAGTATCTGATAATCTCCTCCTGTGTGTGTTTGGGTTATCAGTTTTTGTACAAATTTTCTATTTCTTGACTATATATTTTTATGATCTCGTTTCGTTTTACTTTCATGCTGGCGGTTAATTCACCGGTTTCAATTGCAAAGGGTTGAGGAGCAATATAGAAGTATTTTATCTGCTCATAACGAGCCAGATCTTTTTGATTTTCATCAAGCTCCATCTGGATCATCGCTTTTACGGCTTCTGATTTAACAATGTCATCATAGCTATCGATCTTTACAATTGGCGTTTGTTTATTTGCCCATTTCTGTACGATTTCTAAGGCAGGAACAATAATGGCGACCAGATACTGGCGTCTATCACCAACGACAACGGCTTGTTCAATAAATTTTGATGCGCAAATTTCTCTCTCAACACCGGCCGGAGCGATATTTTTACCGCCGGCTGTGACGATGAGATTTTTTTTGCGATCTGTAATTTTCAAGGCACCGTCTTCATCGATAAAACCAATATCTCCTGTGTGGAACCACCCGTCTTTATCAATGGCTTCTTCTGTTTCTTCAGGTGATTTATAATAGCCCAACATTAGGTTTGGACCCTTCATGAGGATCTCACCATCTTCGGCGATCTTGGTTAATAGATCCGGTACAGCTTTGCCTACAGTTCCAAATTTTAGGTGATCCATTAAGTTTGAATGGGTTACCGGACTCATTTCCGTGAGGCCATAGCCTTCTTGCACAGAAATACCTGCCATGAGAAAAAATTCACCGATCTCGGGAGCCAAAGGGGCACCACCGGAGATACAACGATTGAATTCACCACCAAATACGGCTGCAATCTTGTTAAAGACCAGGCGTTTTGCCAGGCCGTATTTAAATGAGATAGGTCCAATGGGTTTTCTACCGTAGATAAGATATTTTTGAGAAACTCTATGACCAACACGTTGTGCCCAGTTGAAAACACCCTGTTTGAGCTTGGAATCTGCTAAGATCTGCTCAATAATTCTGGCATAGATCTTTTCTAGCAGACGAGGAACGGTGGTCATAAAATTGGGTTTGACTTCCTTAAGGTTGTCCGCTACCTTTTCAATGCTTTCGGCAAAATAGATCTCGGCTCCCACCCAAAAGCTGAAAAAGGAAGTTGTTCTTTCAAAAGAATGGCTTAAAGGCAAGAAAGACAACCAGCGCTTATTCGCTTTGAATTTAGTGTGTGCCTGAGTTTGTTGAACATTGGCGGCCATATTGAATTGCGTGGTCATTACACCTTTAGGATCGCCCGAGGTGCCTGAGGTATACACAATGCTCCAAAGATCATCGGGATGAACCTCGGCAGCGATTTCCTGCATGCTTGTTTTAGATTCTTCTTTGGCTGCTTTTCCCCGTTTTTTCAGGTCTTTGTAGGGTATGATCCATTTTTCTTTAGATTTTAGCGAGTCAAGCGTAATGGCATATTCCAAGAATTTTAACTCAGGCTTAAGGTCAATGATCTTTTGCAGCTGTTCTTGATTGCTGACGACCACGACTTTTGCTTCGGAGTGATTTAGAATGTATTTTACTTGCTTAGGTATAGATGTTTGATAAATAGGAACCGATACAAAATTAAAGTGGATGCATGTCCAGTCAAAAAAGCACCATTCCGGGCGATTTTCTGATAGGATGGCAACTTTATCTTGTTTTTTAACACCTAATGAAAATAGACCAAATCCCAGGTCAGGAAGCTGGTCGTATGTTTCCTGATAAGTAAAGTTTTTCCATTCACCTTCGGATTTATAATTATAAAGTTTTCGGTTTGGACCTTTGCTCAATGCATCTGCATATAAAGCAGGCATTGTTTTAATGTAATCTAGTGCGTATCTGATAAGTTTCTCCTGTGTATTGAATTATCAGTTATTATATAATTTTTTGATCTCTTGACTATATTGATTGATGATCACGTTTCGTTTGATCTTTAAACTTGCGGTCAGCTCACCTGTTTCAATGGTGAAGGGATGTGAAGCAATATGGAAATACTTAACCTGTTCATAGCGGGCAAGATCCTCTTGGTGTTTATCGAGTTCTTTCTGGAGCAGTTCTTTTACTTCTTGATATACCAACAGATCTTTGTATTCTTTAATTTTTAACTCGGGTGCCTCTTTTTTTGCCCATTTTTGTATTATCTCAAGTGAAGGCACGACAATGGCAACCAGGTATTTCCGCCTGTCACCGATCACAACAGCCTGTTCAATATATTTCGAAGAACAAATTTCTTTTTCGACGCCTGCCGGAGCGATGTTTTTTCCACCTGCCGTCACGATGAGATTTTTCTTTCGATCTGTGATCTTTAAAAAACCTTCCTGATCTATAAAACCGATATCACCGGTATGGAACCAACCATCTTGATCGATAGCTTTTTCGGTTTCTTCGGGATTGTTGTAGTAGCCTTTGGTCATATTGGGACCCTTCATCAGGATCTCACCATCATCGGTGATCTTGGTTTTTACATCGGGGTAAGCATGGCCGACATAGCCAAATTTGATGTTATTCAAGGGGACACCGTGTGAGATGGGGCTCATTTCTGTCAGACCGTATCCTTCCTGAATTTGGATTCCCGCCATAAGGAAGAACTCACCGATCTCTGGTGCTAGGGGAGCTCCTCCGCATATACAACGACTGAATTCACCTCCAAAGATATCGGCAACTTTATTAAATACCAGTTTCTTTGCCATTGAAAATTTTATTGCCAGAGGTCCCAGAGGTTTATTGTTATATCTCAGGTATTTTTGTACCACGCGTTGACCGATATGCTGTGCCCAATTGAAAATTTCCTGTTTGGCTTTTGGTCCGGCAAGAATGTTTTCGATCACGCCTGTATACACTTTTTCAAGAAGTCTGGGGACAGTTGTCATATAATGCGGTTTTACTTCTTTTAGGTTATCCGGGACTTTTACAATGCTTTCTGCAAAGTAAAACTCAGCCCCGACCCAAGCCGCATATAGCGAACAATGTCTTTCAAAGCTATGTGATAAAGGCAAGAATGATAACCAACGTTTATGGTGCTTGAATTTTGTAAAATTTTCTGTTTGTTGGATATTAACTGCCATATTAAACTGAGAGATCATTACACCTTTAGGATCACCGGATGTACCTGAAGTATAAATAATACTCCATAAATCGTCCGGCTTGATCTTGGCTGTGATTTCTTTCATTTTTACTTCGGAATGCAATTCATGGGAGCGCCCCAGCTCTTTCAATTCATCATAGTTCATAACCCAGCTTTCATCATAGTTTTTATTGTCAAGCATGACAACATATTTTAGATGCTTAAGCTTGTCTTTGATACTTACGATCTTGGTGAGTTGATCTCTGGTGCTGACGACAGCAACTTTAGCTTCAGAGTGATTGAGAATAAATTGTATTTGTTTTGGAATTGAGGTTTGGTATATAGGAACGGATACAAAATTAAAGTGGGAGCAAGTCCAATCAAAAAAACACCATTCGGGTGAATTTTCTGAGAGGATGGCTACCTTATCTTGTTTTTTTACACCAAGCGCCATCAGCCCAAAACCTAAGGAAGACAGCACATTCCAGAGATCCATATTGCTATGGCTTCTCCACTCACCGTCTTTTTTATAAAAATAAAGTTTACGATGTGCGTTTTTACTCAATGCATCAGCAAGAATACCGGGCATTGTTTTTATATAATCAATCGAATATCTGATTCTAAGCTCCTGTGCGTTCGCTTATCATTTTTCGTACATTTTGTCAATATCGTCTTTGTATTTTTCAAGAACGACATTGCGTTTTAGCTTTAAGCTTGCAGTGAGTTCTCCACCTTCGATTGTGAATGGTTGAGGGGCGATAAAGAAGTATTTGATCTGTTCGTAACGAGCGAGATCCTGCTGATGAGCGTCAAGTTCATCTTTAAGAAGATTTTTAACAATAACTGAATTTGCAACATCTTCATAGTTCTTGAATTCGATAGGTGGATCCTGCATTTTACCCCATTTAATAAACATATCAACGGCAGGAACGATAATTGTAGTAAGGTACTTGCGTCTGTCACCCAGAACAAGAGCCGATTCAACGAATTTAGAAGCGGAAATTTCTCTTTCAACCGCTGCCGGAGCGATATTTTTACCACCGGCGGTTACGATAAGGTTTTTCTTTCTGTCGGTGATCTTTAAATAACCATCTTCATCAACAAAGCCGATATCACCGGTATGGAACCAACCATCTTGATCGATAGCTTCGGCAGTTTCTTCGGGATTCTTATAATATTTTTCCATACGATTCGGGCCTTTGAGCAGAATTTCACCATCTTCGGCGATACGTGTTTCAACATCGGGAAGTGCTGGGCCGACCGTACCCCATTTTGTTTCAAGATGAGGTGGGTTTACGTGAGTGACGGGTGACATTTCCGTTAAGCCGTAGCCCTCAATAATATCAATACCGGCAGCTGTGAAGAATTCACCGACTTCTGCAGATAAGGGAGCACCGCCGCTGACGCATTGGATGAATTCTCCACCAAAAACACCTGCGATTTTTTTAAATACCAGTGCTTTTGAAATTGAATAGCGAAGAGCGACCAAACCTTTTGGCTTTAGGTTTTTTGAAAGGAATTTTGATACGACCTCATGAGCGGTACGTTGCGCTTGAGCAAAAATGTTTTGTTTAATGTGAGAGCCTAACGCAATTTGTTCTTGTACGCCGGCATATACTTTTTCAAGCAGGCGCGGTACGGTGGTCATGTATTGAGGTTTTACCTCTTTTAAATTCTCGGCTACTTTGGCAATACTTTCAGCAAAAAATATTTCGCCACCAATCCATGTTGTAAATAAAGATGTTACGCGTTCAAAAGAATGCGACAAAGGTAAGAAGGATAGCCAGCGTTTATTGGGTTTAAATCCAATACCGCCTTGTGATTGCTGAACATTTGCTGCCATATTGAACTGTGAAATCATAACACCCTTCGGGTCGCCAGAAGTACCTGAAGTATAAATGATAGAAAATAAATCTTCGGGTTTGATTTCTTTTATGATTTTTGTAAGAGTGGTCTTTGATGAAGCTTTCTTTTCTTCGCCTTTGGCGAGAAGTTCATCCCAGGTGATGATCCAATCTTCTTTGAGATCAGTTTTGTCTAACATGACCATGTATTTAAGGTCTTTAAGATTATCTTTGATCTCAATCACTTTTTCAGCTTGAGCTTTGCTGGAAGCGATCACAACCTTTGATTCCGAGTGATTTAAGATATAATCAACCTGTTTGGGGATCGAGGTCATGTAAACAGGTACCGAAACAAAACCGAAGTGTGAACATGTCCAGTCGGTAATGTTCCATTCAGGTCGGTTTTCGGAGAGTATCGCGACTTTATCGCCTTTTTTCAATCCAAGTGCATGCAAACCGAAACCGGCTTTTTCTAGCGTGTTGTAAACGTCTTGGTAAGTGTAACTGATCCATGTATCATCCTTCTTGACATTAAGAAGTTTGCGATCTGTGCCACCCGTCATAGCGTCGGCAAAGATAGCAGGCATGGTTTGGATATAATCCATTTGATAGTTCATGTGTGCCTCCTGTGTGTGTAGCCTGTTAAAGTATAAATTTCAAAAGAAAATGCAAAGGAAAAACAAGAGTGTGAGATACAAGACCTCGGATATGATACTTAAGGAGTTGGTGGCTTAGTTGTCGGTAAATAGTAGAAATTATATTCATCTTATATCTCTAGGGTAGCTCAAAGATTGTTTGACTGTGTACATCAATATTCTAAATTTTGGGGTCTTTTGTCAAAGGGATACTAAACTGAAAAAAGAGTATTAGTATGTCGAAATAATAAAAAAGTAAAAAATGAGATAAAATTATTGACTAATTATCCTTAATGATGTATAATTACGGGCTTTGATAATTGGGGCTGTAGTTCAACTGGTTAGAGCACCGGCCTGTCACGCCGGAAGTTGCGAGTTCGACTCTCGTCAGTCCCGCATTAAAACCGCCAATGGCGGTTTTTGCTTTTTCAGAAGAAAAAGCTTGAGGGGGAGCGCTGAGAGGGGGAGAAAGGGGCCTTGTCCCGCGAACCAAACCCCACACTGCATCGTCATCCTGAAACGATGGCCGGAGGACATCGGGGTTCAGGGTCTCTGCGAGCATTCGATTCTTCGTCATATTCAACTACTACAATATTTCCTACATATGAAGATATTTCTTTTATAAGTTGATGGGGCTTCGTATGTTTGACAAACTAAGGGAGTTGATCATGTATACGCGTAGAATCGCCATTATCACGACTATTGTATTACTCTTTATTACACATGCCTTTGCATCAATTCTTATCGAGAAGGGCAGTTACGGGGAAATATTCCCTGCCGAAAATGGGAACATGCATATTTTTATTAGAAATGATAATTCTTCCTACATTTTCTATTCTGGAGGTAGAGTTGTTAAAGAAATACCCCTCGGAGTGAGTGATAGTACAATTATATTTGAAACGGCAAGTTCTGATGGAGTCGGTGGTGTTTATGTACTGTATAACAACACTGCAAATAAAACAATTTATGCTCAACGTTATAATTCTAGTGGAGAAGCGCTTTGGGATGCGCCGGGAAGCATTGTTTATACTTATCATTTTCCAAGAGTCTCCTCATTTTCAGTATTGGGACCGGACAGTAGCTTTGTTGTGGTTTATGATGATTATTTTCCAATTTATGTTACACCTGAAGCATATCTCTGGGCTATTTCACTTGATGGTGATGTCGTTCCTCACCCTGGTGGTAGATTTGAACACAGCTGGAATTTTGAGATGCATAGTGATCCATTTGAAGTTTATGTTAAACAAGCATTAGCTTCCAATATAGTCCCAATCTATGATTTTGAATATGATCCATGGAATCCTGATACTTCAAAATTAGGTGTTTTGGAGTTTGATTGTGATGGCAATGGTTATTTATATGCAATGCGAATGCCATTAGAATCACATTTAAAAAGAGAGCTCCAACGATATGATAAACAATCAAACCCCTTGTGGGAAAACCCTATTGTGTATTATGTGGAGGAATTATATAAAGCTTCTTCAGATCCTGATTATGAACGTCCTGGGATTATTGCCAATAATGATGGAAGTGTTATAATTTATCCAACAAAATATTCAGAAGGTTGGAATTTTACTCGTATTGATTCATCAAAAGAATACGTATATAGTGATTTAAATCTAATTGGAGAGAGTGATCGAGTTAACACAGCGTTATCTTGTTCAGATGGAACGAATTTATTCTTAATAGAAGAATGGGATACCGGTAATCTGTCTTTAATAAAAGTTTCAATTGATGGAAACATTGAATTCTCTACTATACTTAGAAATGGATTTTGTAGATATGCAAGCATTATTGAGAATAAAGACAGTACTTTTTCAACAATAATGATAACTAGTACTGATTCGATATTTGTTGACAAAATTACCCATACCGGAGAGATTCTAGTAGATATAGATGAAATTGACAATCCAACTCAATTCACCCTCTCCCAAAACTATCCCAACCCCTTCAACCCTACCACAATAATCAGCTATGATCTACCCGAATCTCAAAACATTACCCTTGAGATCTACGACATAAAAGGCCGTTTAGTTGAAACGCTATTCAGCGGATACAAAGAGGCCGGGCATTGGGACGTCACCTGGGATGCGAGTGATCAAAGTTCAGGTGTATACATCTATCGATTACAGTATGGCGACAAACACATGTCAAAGAAAATGTTGTTGATCAAGTAATTTTGACTCGGATCACCAAAAGAGTTCGGTGTGGCACCCGTTCTCTCCGCAGTAAAACCGCCATTGGCGGTTTTTGTTTTTGTACCCAAAAAACTTGAGGGCGAGGGAGAAAAAAGGAACCGGATTCGTGATCCCAACTCTAAGCAGCCATTGACGAATTTCCGTTTGATAGTAGAACTAATACTTTTTAGCTTTTGAAAACTTGTGTATCTTTTGATTGCTATTATTGGTTTATGTTTTTGTTAAAGATTGGATAGGGTTGATATGATCAAAAATCGAAGAATCATGTTTATTACCATACTATGCATGGCAATAAGTACAACTCTTTGGGGTGAAAGCGAAAAATATGTCGGGATTTTTTACGCCTGCTGGGCAAATGAGTGTTTAAATACCACATACGGTAATGATGTATACATTATGGGAGAAACGCCTTACAGTCCATCTCCGGCTTGGAATTGGTGGGGGAAACCCCTGTACGCAGCTATGCATGGTGATCGCTCAATCAAGAATAATTATAAGATGTATTTTGATTCACCCAGTAATCCTAATAATGATTTGATCGATTGGCATGCCGAATTGCTTGATTCAGCCGGTGTCGATTATATCACACTGGATCTTACTAATGGAACCCAGACCAGGATCGTGAATGGTGCAAAGGCCATATGCAAGCGCTATCAGGAAAGAATGGCTCAAAACATGTCGACACCGCAGATCGTTTTCTGGGTGCAGGACAGCGTTTGCCTGCATACCGTGGAATCTGAAATATTCGATGTGTACGACAATGATATCTTTTTTGAATATTTGGGTAAAAAACTGGTGAATGTCGCCGGTGGCAACGTCCAGCCTGCTATACCCAATGTGGGGATCTTCAGTCGATATACCTGCCGCCGGATGTGGGGACTGAACACCTCGGGCAATTTCTGGCAGTTCAAGGTCAATACGGCCACCCCGCCGCCACCCTTCATGTATAATGGTATGCCGGAACAAATGTGCGCTCCGGTAGCAACACAGGCAACTTATATGACCACGGATGGTATCAATCCTTATACCGGTGCCGTAGGTCGCCAGAATGGGGCATACTTCATCAAATATATGGATGCTGCAATTGCGGCCGATGTTAAATTTGTATTCATTCACTCGTGGAACGAGTGGTGTGCCCAGAACTTCGGTACGCAAAGTACCCCAGTTCTCACGGACCTTTGGAAAGAAGAATACAGCGCCGATATTGAACCGATGGACGGCGGACACGGCTGGCAATATTACAATTTGATGTGCAAAAAGATCGCTGAATTTAAAAACGCATCAGTTGATATACATGAAGTATCTCAAATCGTAAATAAATTTCATATTAAACAAAATTACCCCAACCCCTTCAATCCAAGAACAGCTATCAGCTATGAGCTGTCAGTTATTAGCAATGTGGAGTTAGCAATCTATGATCTTGCAGGACAGAGAATAAAACAATGGTCCTATCAAAATCAAGCTGCCGGTACTTACGAGCTCACCTGGAACGGCAAAAACCAGAACGGCAATCCGGTGTCAAGCGGTGTGTATATCTACCGCATGGTGGCTGGTGACTTTGCTCAAAGCAAGAAGATGCTTCTGCTGAAATAAATCACTTCCACTCAATTATAAACCTGAACGTACAAGGTGTTCTAAAAGACATTCGCCTTCTTTTCGCAGCCCATCGGTTGACGGAATGTGTATTATTGGCGAAGAAGGGTCAATTTCGGTTTATTTATCAAGATGCCCTATAAGTCTCTTTAAGAGATCCTTTAGTTGTTCGATTTCTTCAACAGATAATACGTCCGGTATAAGGCCTTTGGAGAGCTTGACGGGTATTTCCGCGGCTTTTTTTTCTAATGCTCGTCCGGCCTTGCTAAGACGTACGTCCACGCGTCGTTCATCATTTTTGCTGCGTTCCCGGATCAGGAGTCCCTGGGCTTCCATGCGTTTCAGCAGAGGCGTTACCGTGTTGGTGTTCAGTAATAGTTTTTTAGAGATCGCATTGACGCTCATGCTGACATGTTCCCAAAGTACCATCAGAACAAGATATTGCGGATAGGTGATGCCCAGTTCGTCCAAATAGGGTTTGTAGCGACGAACAATTAGATGAGAACTGGCGTAAAGTGGAAAGCAGAGTTGATTTTCAAGTTTGAGCTGATCGTAAGGCATGGTATCTCCGCGATTATAGGATTTTATGTTTGATCAAAAACTTCTCGATCTTTTCCGGCTTTGTTATGGGTGAAAAACGTTTAATCACCTCTCCATTTTTATCGACAAGAAACTTAGTGAAATTCCACTTAATGTCGCCACCTTTTTCTTTTTTCAAGAATTGATAAAGTGGGTGCGTTTCTGATCCGTTGACATCAATTTTTGCAAACATCGGAAAGGTAACACCGTAGTTTAGCACACAGCCTTCTGCAATGCTTTTCTCGTCGCCGGGTTCCTGGTCGGCGAACTGATTACAGGGGAAACCCAAGATAACCAAGCCTTTGCCTTTGTGCTTTTCGTTGAGTGTTTCCAATCCGGCAAATTGCGGTGTAAACCCGCATTTACTGGCCGTATTGACGATCAACAGGGTTTTACCTTTGTAATCGGCAAGATCAATATCCTTGCCCTGCAGGGTTGTTGCGCCTATATCATAGATTGACTGTTTCATTATGCATTCCTTATAAGATTAGTTTCAACGGGGACATTCCCTTCGATTCCTTTTGAATAGGGACAGGTTTGATGAGCCTTTTCGATGAGCTCTAAGGCGGTTGTTTCCTCCACACCGGGTAATTCCACATCCAGTTTTACCGACAGATTAAAATTGCCTTCACCGCCGAAATCAAAATTGACATGAGCGGTAATGCTGCTTCCTTTGAGTTCAAGGCCCAACTTCTTTGCCACAAAGCTCAATGCTCCGTCAAAGCAGGCGGCATACCCGGCCGCGAACAACTGCTCGGGATTGGTGTAAAATCCACCGCTTCCTCCCATTTTCTTAGGTGTGTGTGTTTCAAGATTCAATACACCGTCGTGGCTTTTTACTTCTCCGTTCCGTCCGCCTCTTGCTGTTACGTGAGCTGTATATAAAGTCTTCATGTTAATCCTTTCGTTTGCGATTGTATCGTGAACGATATAATAATACAACAAACATATTTATATCGCAAGCGATAGTTTAAAAAAATGAAACCAGGAGTCAGAAGATGGAATGCCGAAGAGTGAAGTAGAGAGTAATTTATGGGCTTATGATCTAAAAGTGGTTTGCTTTATACTGGGGTTTTATTATTTTTATGAAAATATTTTAGAAGGATATGGGGTTATTTATATTGACTTGAGATCAAAATACGGTTCATGGGCACTGGTTGCCGGAGCGTCGGAAGGATTAGGCGCCGCATATGCGGAAGCCTTGGCGCATTGCGGTTTGAATTTGATCCTGGTCGCCCGACGGGAACAAAAACTCCGGGAATTGGCGGCTTCTCTCAATAAAAAATATAAAGTAGAGGTTTTGACCCATGCGTTGGATCTGGCGGATATTGCATCTGTGACCGAAGCGCTGGAAAAGGACTCACTTGAGATCGGTGTGCTTGTTTATAATGCCGCCTATGCGCCGATTGGATCCTTTAGTCAGATTGATCCCGAAAAACTGGAGATGGTGGTCGACGTTAATGTCAAGGGACCGTTGCTCTTGAGCAAATACATATCAGCTCAAATGATCAAACGCCAGCGAGGCGCCATCATTTTGATGTCGTCCCTTGCAAGGAACCCAGGGCAGTCCCAAATTGGCCGCCTACGCTGCCTCAAAGGCCTTTAACGCCATCCTGGCAGAAGGATTGTGGGGCGGGAATTACGATCGCAGGGCATTGATGTTCTGGCCTCTGTGGCAGGAGCCATCAGAACACCCGGATATGAAGCAGCACAAGGGAAAAGCGCACCTGGAACCTTAGATGCGGACATGGTTGTCAAAAAAACACTGAAAGCGCTGGGCAAACGGCCGGTGACGGTTCCGGGACTGACAAACAAGATCGCCCATTTTCTGATGGGGCGCTTGCTCCCCCGAAAATATGCTATCGCGATGATGAAAAAGAATACGGAGAGTTTATCATGAAAACACAGGTAATGGGATTTCTTACACCCTGGGTCATTTATATTGTGATCACTTTATTGCATCTTGTCTTACCTGGAAAATGGGTGAATGGCTATGTGAAAGATGAAAATACAGGTGAGGTCCTGAACTATCGACTAAACGGACTTTTAGTACTGATTACAAGTATTTTGATTTGGTTTGTACTTGGGTATCTTGGTTGGGTACCATATGACTGGTTGTACACCGTACGTTGGGCGAGTCTGACCGGTGCAATAAGCATCGGTGTGATCTTCTCTTTGATTATCGTTCTGACCCAACCCTCCACAGGCAAATCGTTATTGGCGGATCTGTTCCTCGGTCGCTTAAAAAACCCCCAGACCCCCAAGGGCCGTATCGATGCAAAAATGTGGCTGTACCTGATCGGTGCGGTCATGCTGCAATTGAACGTCTTGAGTTTTACGGCACATCATTACCTGTCTGCCGAATCATTGAATCCCGGTGTATTTCTTTGTGCCGGCTTATTAACCTATTTTATTTGGGATTATTTGACATTTGAGAGAGTACATCTTTACACCTATGATTTTATTGCTGAACGGGTGGGTCTTAAGTTGGGTTTCGGCTGCCTGACCTTTTATCCCTATTTTTATTCAGTAGCGCTTTGGACTACGGTTGATCTACCGGATTCCGGATTATCTACCTGGGTCTATGTAATTTTTGGATTTATTTTTCTCTGTGGCTGGATGCTGGCAAGAGGTGTGAATATGCAAAAATATGTTTTTAAAACACAACCCGATAGTAAATTTCTATGGATTGAACCCGGTATTATGACAGATGGAGAAAAAACTATACTGGTGAACGGTTGGTGGGGACTGAGCCGTCATGTTAATTATTTGGGTGAAGTGCTCATGGGTGTCGGGATTGCGCTGGCCGCGGGTTATCCGGGTGTTTGGTGGGTTTGGTTATACCCGCTGTATTATATCGCGCTACTATTTCCTCGGCAGCATGCCGACGATAAGATCTGTCATGCGAAATACGGAAAACTCTGGGAAGATTATATGGAAAAAGTACCTAGGCGTATTATTCCATTTATTTATTGATCGCTATTTAAAAATCAGTTTTTTTCTTGCTTCCCATGTGATCAAAGAATCATTTTCATCCAAAGCATATCCTTGCATACCAATGATCGGGGGCAATATGGCCTTTGATCGGGTATCTTCATTGACAGAGTACCGGATACCGGGTTCACAGGTTTGGGACATATACCAATGCATAGAACCCGTACGGCCATCTCGGTAATCTATACCCCAACCGCCAACCTTACAGGTGTCTTCCGTTATATAAAAGTCAAATTCAACATGACACCCGGTCAGCGTATTATGATAAAAAGCATTTTCAATGACCAATCGTTGAATGCCGTCGGAGATGATTTCATCATTTTCTTCTGGACTGAAGCAGGATGTAAGTAGCATGACCAAAAGGATTAATAAAGTCCATGATTTCATCATTTCACCCCTTTTTCAAAGAGATTTCCTTGTCTTAGCCAGAGCCTATAAGCGCGGGCGTCATTACCTGTATTAAAGTCGTAGAAATAGATGTTTCTATATCCATTATTCAAGGTTTCTTTCAGCCAACGATAATCGTCTTCGAAAATTCCAAGCCCCACGCTTTCGATCTTTTCAAGCGATGGTTCAAAAGGCCATGAGATCACCGATGTAGGAGAATAAACTCTGATCGTATTGTTGCTTGGAGTAGAGATGCTATAGATCGTATCATTCTCAAAATATTGATAATGCTCGATCTTGCTTACATGATGCCTGACATAATCATAGACCTCGCTACTAACGGTAATGGTGGAATCGCAAAGATCTGATAATACAAACTGATTAGAGTAAGGCCATCTCACCATTGGATTATTTCGGACCACAGTAACATAACCGGAGTCAATATCCATATCTAGCGTGGCTCGGTAGTTCATAATAGCCTCAACGACATTTGTAAAACGCCGTTTCCAGCTACCGATCGCATGTTGCATTGCATGTCCGTTGGTTGTTACGGTTAGGGTATCGGCGTTGGATGCATAGGTGATAGAAAAATAATAATCGTCCCAGACAGCCGTTGTATGATCGGGAGATAAACCGAGGAAATTATTTTTCATGATGGTTTGATAGATATCAAGCAGGTTTTCCTCATCGATTTGGGTCTTATAACTGTAATGTTCATTACGGCAAATGACATCATGATTTTCAAAGATCTCAATTTTGTCACTCATACCCGCAAATCCCCCGTACTTATGATATTTAAGGTAGAAAGGTTCGTTAACATCGGGTTGATCCCAAATACAGGATGTTAATAATAGTATCCCGATCATACCTAAAACGATAAGGAGCATTGGAGTCTTTTTCATACATACCTCATGAATTATTATTTAATAAAAGTCATTTTACCTATTGAGTAGTTATGATCATACGAGACCATATAAATATATGTTCCCGAAGGAAGAATCTTGCCGTTCAGGTCGCTTGCGTTCCAGAAAACATCATATGTTCCGGGACCATTCAACATCAATGGTTGTTGATCAACCAGACGTCCTGTGATTGAATAGATCTTCAACCAGACGTTTTGATGGATATCTTTATCGACACTTATCGAAATGGTCGTACTGGGGTTGAAAGGATTTGGATAAGCTTTCAATTGAAATGTATTTGCCATGATCGGAGGATATGATACAATTGCTGTTTTTGAGGCGCGCTTTAGTGCCGTGATCCGGTCATAGGATTCATCGATGCGCTGTTCGGTGATCATGCCGGAATCGATCGCGGTCTTCACGACTTTGCATATCTGATTGACAATGGATTTTCCGTATTTTTCATTTCCGACATACAAGAGTATATCTACTCCTGCGTTTATGGCCGCGTATACCGATTCGGTGAAACCGTAAATATTACGAATAGCTCCCATGTTCATGTCATCGGTAATGATCACACCATTAAAGCCTAGGCTATCACGTAGTATTCCTTCGAGTGTTGGTTTTGATAATGTTGCCGGGTACATACTGTCAATATTAGCATTAAATAGGTGAGCGGTCATTATCATTCCGCTATAAGCCCTATCAATCATGTTGGTATATGGAATAAGTTCTTGTTTGGACCATGTTTTTGTTATGTCTGTAAATCCATCGTGTGAATCCCCCACGGCAGAGCCATGACCCGGAAAATGTTTTAATGCGCATACGATTTTATCTGCCTTCATTTCATCATAAAACCAATAAATATGATCACTGACGATTTCGGGATCTGCAGAGAAACTACGACCGTAATGTCCAATAGCCGGTGAGCTTGGGTTAACATTTACATCGGCAACCGGTGCAAGATTGGTGTTAATACCGGCATTGTACAGCCAACCTGCCATCAGAGCTGCTTCCGCCCGGGTGGAATCTTCATTATTGATGGTTCCAAGCGTAATAGCTTTTTCTGTGCGGGCATAGCCGTTGTTTTCATCCAATCGGGCCACAATACCACCTTCTTCGTCGGTTGCAATGAAGAGGGGCGTGTTTGCTGAGTCTTGCAAAGAAGCGGTCAAGTCGGCGATCTGTGCCGGGTTGTCTAGATTATAACCCATCAGGATCACGCCGCCAAGATTACGATGCCGGATATCATAGTACAAAGTATCCTCAAACTCCGAACCCGGAATAAAGCCGGTCATCACCATTTGACCGATTTTATAGCTTAAAGAATCTATGGCAAGAAGTTTGCAGGGGGTTAGAATCAGTGTATGTAGCAGGAAAAATAAAGATAGTATACGCTTTATATGTGTTCTTTGCATTGTCTATTTCCAATAAATTTATAAATAGCAGATGATGTAAATATGGGTAAAAGACAAAGGAATTGCAAAGTAATAATTTAAAGATTATAACTTAGGGGAATGAAAAACCGAGGATTTCTCCATTTCCTTGTTAGAATATGAAATCGTTTTTTGAGATCTGTTTATTATGCTTTTTTTTGGAACACCCCGCAACTTCGGGTGCATATTCCGCAGTTGGTACACCTTGCCTGATCTATAACAGGTGCTGAAAATGGTCCATTCTGGGTAATCGCTCCCACCGGGCAGCGGCTGACGACAGGACAAACATGGTTCTTTGGGCAGTATTCTTCTCTAACTTCAATCATTTTTAAAAATCCTTATAAATTCAATTATATCAAAAATTTAGAGCGAATTATACGATGAGAAAATGAAGGAGAAAAGAAAAAAATGTATGCTAAGTAAAATACTTTGTAAACGATTGTAAAATAATGAGATAAGAGTTTGTTTATTTACGGTTGTTTGAGCTGTTTTTGTAAGAATTACATTTTTTACGATGAATTTTGAACTACAAATGCTTGTACGAATATCTGCTGCATTGTAGCATTGTTTATCGTTTTTACCTTGAGTATAGTGATTAGTATAAACCTAATCTTAATCTCATCACTCAAATTATTTGTCACTAATCATTAAATCATGTATATTTCCTCAATGGATACCTTAAAGGAGATTAAGCTTAAAAGTAAGGCCGTCTTTGACGGCGCTCTCTTACATGTTCGAAAAGATGAGGTGCTTTTACCTGATGGCAATAGCTCAGTGCGTGAATACATTGTTCACCCAGGGGCTGTCGCATTGATAGCCTATCTTGAAAATGGTCATGTAGTGTTACTAAATCAGTTTCGTTATCCTTTGCAGAAGGTTTTTATTGAGTTACCTGCGGGGAAGATCGACCCGGGTGAAACTCCCGAGGAAACGGGAATGAGAGAACTTCAGGAAGAAACCGGATATAAAGCCGGAAGATTAAAACATTTAACAACCATCCATCCCTGTATTGGATATAGTGATGAGGTGATTTACATATATGAAGCCTTTGACCTGGAAAAAGGCGAGCAGAATACGGATGATAATGAATTTCTGGAATGCTTCTCTCTCCCATTGGATGAGGCAATTCAAATGGTATTGAAGGGTGAAATTTCCGATGTCAAAACGATGATCGCGTTGATGAACGCAAAAATGAGAAAGGATGATCATGCCACTCAAATCTAAAATGAAAAATATTTTTGATGGATTATATCACGATCCCCATGCGGTTCTTGGCATGCATGAAGACGAAAATTTAAATAAGGTCGTGCGGGTATTTCAACCTGACGCAAAAGCAGTATCTATTACTCTTTTAACCAGCAATAAGACACTGGAAATGGAACCGGGTGAATATGTAGGTTTCTGGACCGTATCTTTTAAGTCTGAATCCTTTGAGAGATATGAAGTTCATGTGCTTTATGCCGATGAGAATACATTTGATTATATACATCCTTATCAGTTTATGCCTTTGTTAACCGAAGAGGATGCTTTTCTTTTTGGTAAAGGTGATCATCATTTTATCTATGAAAAACTTGGTGCACATGTTCGGGAAGTTGATGGGATCAAGGGTGTTTCATTTACGGTTTGGGCGCCATCAGCAAAACGTGTTTCAGTTGTGGGTGATTTTAATCTTTGGGATGGTCGTAAGCATATGATGCGTGTTTTGGGAGCTTCGGGTATTTGGGAAATATTTATTCCCGGTGTTGATGCCGGTCATAAATATAAATTTGAGATCTATACACGTGACGGTCAATTGAAACTCAAAGCCGATCCTTATGCAAACTACAGTGAAGTACGTCCCGGTAATGCCTCAAAGATCTATGACTCAAATTATAAATGGAAAGATAAAAAATATTTGAGTGCCATGCCCAAGCATATGTTGGATAAGCCCATGAGTATTTATGAAGTACACCTTGCTTCCTGGCAGAAAAAAGAAGGCTGGAAATGGTTGAATTATAAAGAAGCTGCGCCGCTTTTGGTAGATTATGTCAAGAAACATGGTTTTACTCATATTGAGTTGATGCCAATTATGGAATATCCTTTTGATGGTTCCTGGGGCTATCAGGTGACCGGTTATTATGCTCCGACCTCTCGTTTTGGGTCACCGGATGATCTGAAATATTTTGTAGACTACTGTCACAAACATGATATTGGTGTTATTCTTGACTGGGTACCTGCGCATTTTCCTAAAGATGATTTCGCTTTGGCACGTTATGACGGCACGGCTTTATATGAACATTTTGATCCACGAAGGGGGGAGCATCCTGACTGGGGAACACTTATTTTTAACTTTGGGCGAAATGAAGTGCAGAACTTTTTAGTATCCAATGCCCTTTACTGGCTAAAAGAATTTCATGTGGACGGATTAAGGATTGATGCGGTTTCTTCTATGTTGTACCTTGATTATAGTCGTAATGATGGTGAATGGTTGCCCAATAAACATGGTGGGAACGAAAATCTTGAAGCCATTGAATTTATGAAAAAGCTTTCAATTATAGTGGGTCAATATTTTCCTAAGGCAATGTTGATCGCTGAAGAATCTACGGCATGGGGCGGGGTATCACATCCTGTACATTCCGGAGGACTTGGCTTTGATTTTAAGTGGAACATGGGGTGGATGAATGATTTTTTACGTTATTTGGAGAAAGATCCTATTCATAGGAAGTATCATCATTCTGACATGACCTTCTCTATGTCATATCAATATTCTGAGAACTTTATTTTATCTTTATCTCATGATGAAGTGGTACATGGGAAAGGCTCTTTATTAAATAAAATGCCCGGTGACGATTGGCAAAAGTTTGCGAATTATAAACTCTTGCTTTCATTTATGTATGCTCATCCCGGCAAGAAATTATTATTTATGGGATCTGAATTGGCTCCTTGGAATGAATGGAATGAAGAGCGTGGACTTGAATGGGAGCTGGAACAATATGAACCTCATAAAACAGCTTCAAAGTTCATGACAGCCCTGAACAAGATTTATTTGGCTTCACCTGCATTGTGGGAAATGGATCAGGATCCTCATGGCTTTGAATGGATAGACGGTGGAAATATCGAACAATCTGTAGCCTCTTTTTTCAGAAGAGGTAAAAAAGCAAAGGATGATATTGTTGTAGTATGTAACTTCACTCCCGAACCACATTATGATTTCCGATTAGGTGTTCCCGAAGTCGGGGAATATGAAGAAATCTTTAATTCGGATAGTAAGCATTACAACGGATCCGGTATCTTTAGAAACAAAAGTGTTTTAAGTGAAAAGATCGAATGGAATGGTCGAAAGCAATCGGTTGTCATTGGGCTTCCTCCGCTATCATGCATGATGTTTAAGCGTAAAGAAAAGTAATGAAAAATAAAACCGTTGTTTACGCTATCATCGATTGGGGTTTGGGTCACGTGACCCGTTCTACACCTATTATTAAACGTCTGATAAAAGATAATAATAAAGTTATTCTTGTTTCTTATGGCAAAGCGCTGTCCATGTTAAAACAAGAGTTTTCCGAATGCACCATTCTTGAAATTAAAGATACGCAGGTTCGATATCCCAAGTTTGGGTTTCTTTTTGTTTTTGCAATGATTTTTCAGGTGCCTAAAATGTTTTTTGGTTGGGCACACGAGCGTTCGCAAATCAAGAAGATCGTAAAAGAATATGATGCCGATCTGATAATGACCGAGATGCGTTTGGGATTTTGGCATAAAAGGGTACCATCTGTATTGATCACACATCAATTAAGATTTCATTTACCTAAAAGGCTTCGTGCTTTTATGATATTCGGTGAATGGTTCAATCGCATTGTATTTAAGCATTTTGATCGTGTATTTGTCCCCGACGCTGCCGGTAAACCAAATCTCTCCGGGATCTTGTCACACGATACCGCGATTTCGAGACATAAAAAAGTTCGCCATGTTGGCTGTCTTTCATCCGTTGTGCCACAGGCATCTATCAAGAATGAAGATATTGATTATATGATCTCTATTTCAGGACCTGAGCCTCAACGCTCTGAGTTTGAAAAGAGAGTGTGTAAGCAACTGGATCGTTTAAAGGGGAAGGTTGTTGTAACGCTTGGTCGACCGGCTGAAGAAAAAAACATATTACAACAGAGTAAAAATCTTACCATTTATGCACATTTAAATCGTAATGAGATGAATGAAATGATGCAACGAGCTAAGCATGTAATTTGTCGATCCGGTTATTCAACCGTAATGGAATTGCTGGCGCTGGGAAAATCTGCGATGTTTGTGCCGACTCCCGGCCAAACAGAACAGGAGTATCTTGGAAAACTTTATGAAGAGCAGGGATTGTTTACCTGTTGTTCACAAGAAAAATTAGATCTTGGAAAGCTTAATTTTTATTCTGCAGAAAAATTGAAATCACAAAATATACCGGTTAATCAGCTTGACCGGATCATGGAAGAATTAGATACATTATGCCCTTAATTTTAAAAGTACTAAGTATTGTCGCCTTTTCATTTTCAGGGATCTATGTAATCCTTATCATATTTTTTTATTCGGGTTTCCGAAAGCTAAAAGCTCATGAATTAAAAGCTGATGAGGATCTACCGGACTTAACGGTGATTGTTTGTGCCAAGGATGAAGAAGTACATATTGAAACTACGATCAATTCGATCTTAGCTCAAGATTATCCAAAAGAAAAATATACTATCATTGCGGTTAATGATCGATCAAGTGATAGGACAGCCGAAATATTAGATTTACTTAAGAGCAAAAACGATAATATGAAAGTGATACACTTGAGTGAATGTCCTCATGGAGTGTCACCCAAAAAGAATGCGATTTCAAGAGCAATAGAATATTGTGATAGTGAATTTATAGTGGCGGCAGATGCCGATGTAACACTTAAAAAACAATGGCTTAGATCTTATGGCTCTATGTGCACAAAATCTTTGGGTTGTACAACTGCATTATGTGTCTTAAATAAAAAAGTTTATACATCGAAATGGGAAGAAACCTGGCAAAACATGCAAAAGCTGGAAAACCTTTCTTACGGAGTTGTTAATGCCGGAGCTATGGCTAACGGATTTCCCATTACTGCTTATGGTGGTAATATGATGTACCGTAAAGAGCTTTTTAACGCTGATGATACCTTGAGGGATAAGGTTGTAACAGGTGATGATACAATGATCGTTTATGAAGCCCAGAGACAAGGCTACGATATAAAATTTAATATGCATCCACAGGCTGTTGCAGATATGGTTCCGGAAGATACAATTGCCGATATGATAAACCAACGTATTCGTTGGGCTTCGCATACAATGAAAATGACTTTCCCCGTTGTACTGATGATGTTAGCGATCTTTTTCTTTTATCTTTCTACCTTTGTTTTTCCATTTTTAGGCTTTATACACATCAATATGCTGTATTATGGGTTGGGATTATTTGCAATAAAAGCTTGTTGCGATATGTTTTATATGGCTGTAACTTTAAAGCAATTTGAAATACCGTTCAAGTTTAAACATTTGTTGCTAATGGAAGTGGTTCACGCCCCCTTTATTATTTGGGTGGGTCTGCGTGGTACGTTTGGCAAATTTACCTGGAAAGGGTCTACTTACAAAAAAACGCTATAGGATATTATGAATAAAATACTGTCGAACTTTCTAAAGATCGCGGTAACTGTCTTTTTATTTTGGTGGTTGTCGCGCTCTGTAGATTTTTACGAGCTAGTGGCATATTTCAGATCTATCCCCACATACTTAGTCCTTTTAATTTATTTATTGGGTCTGATCAATGCGGGAGCACAAGGATTGAGGTTTTTCTACTCTGTCCATCTATTAATGCCTCCTTTTACTAAGAAACAAGCCATTGTTTCACTTTTTGCCGGTTTTACTTTAAGAATTATTCTGCCGGGATCTGTGGGGGAAGTTGGAAAGATTTTTCTCTTACCCGGAGATAATAAATCGAGGTTGTATACTTTCTTACTGGATGCATTCTATTGTACCGCGACAAATTTATTTTTCTTTGGTATAGCCTGCTTTTTACTTTTTCCCAAGATGTGGTATATGTTGGGATTCTGCTTTATCTTTATAGTCTTTTTCTGGATATATCGTTTGTTGGTGCACACCACTGATTTTAAAAAGCATATTCCCGATAATGTCCCTTATTTTAAATTTGGCGTAGCAAATATTACTTTTACAACTTTGACTATGGTTGTATACGTCAGTCAGTACTGGGCCCTATTAAAACAGTATGGCATGGATCTTTTTGAGGTGGCAAAATCTTCCATTTTTATTCTTGGAGTCGGTTTTATTCCCTTCTCATTTGCTGGAATGGGATTTAGAGAAAATGGCGCTAAATATGTTCTGGAAATGTTCAATGTTCCTTCTGAAGCGGCAGTGGGTGTAGCTTTGTTGATTTTCTCTGCAAATGTATTATTTCCTGCTTTGATCGGCGTGATCATGTTGACCTTTGTATCTGATATTAAATTGCATGATATCAAAGAAATGGTTAAACGTAAAGAACGTGAATCGTAAATAAAAAATTGTAAGAACTAAGGGTTGAACATATTCAACCCTTTTTCTTTTTATCTTATATTTTATTATCTTGTGAATACAGGAATCTTGTGTTTGGTTGACTTCGCGAGGTTCGCGATTGGCACATAGATCCAGCTTAAAATTATCACTTAATTAATAAAGTATATTTCTGTTATTTTTAAATCTCAATTCCAACGCTTTATACCTTTATTATATGTGTGGACTAAATACGACAAAGGCTCGAATCGCTTTCACGACTGAGCCTTTGTCACCTTTCAGGAAATAGGTCTATATCAGAAGAAATATGACATAGATAGATTCGAAGTCTTCGCTTTTTCTGCCTCACCATCATAAAACAGGTGATAGGTCTCAAAGGAAGCGCTGATGCTAAGTCCATTTTTTATAAAGAACGAAGCTCCCCAGGATGTGGATGATTTGAATCGATCCTGGATTTCATTAGGTACCAAATTGCTCAACGAGAAGGCGCTCAGGCCTTGATATGTATCGGGTAGATATTGGTATCCAAAATAGAAATGTAAGGGTAACATGGGCACATGTAGAGCCATACCGATATGGTGAGAGCCAACAGCCGAAAGGTTATTGGTAATTTCTCTGTTGATTTCATCAACTCGGGTTTGCAATAAACCGTTGTTACCGCTTGAACGAACCTTTAGATCTTGCCAGTTAGTATAGTCATAACTGTAATAAAGATCTACAATTTTTAAGGTTATGGCGAACCCGGCTCTTAGTATTGCCGGTGAGGTCATGCTATACTCAACATTAGCTGATGAAGCGTCTTGATAAGTTCTTAAAGAATATTCATTTTCAATGCTAGTTGGAAGATCAATGCTGACACCAAGATTCAAAATTGAGATCGGGTGATACGTTAAACCGATTTTTGCACCGGCCCCAAAATAGGAATTTTCTTCAATGTAACCATCAGTATTTGCTTTAAAGTCCAGGTCATTGTTTCGTTCACCGCTTAATAAGGAAACTTCGGCTCCAACAAATATATCTTCCTGAACTTCCATAGCGCCGTTAAAGTGCCAATTGTAGATACCACCCGAACTGCGTTGAAGAATATCATCGTCTTGATAATACAAAGAAAAATCTTTTGTTTTATTTACGCCTGCGGCGAAGTTTAAAGCGCCCGTGTAAACGGGAACCGAGATGATATACGATAAGCCGCCTAAGCTGTTTTTGTTTATACCATTATAATTCGTAAACAATCCGTTAACTTGCAGACTATTGAATTTCGTCATGCCGAGGTTAGCTGGGTTGACTGTAAATTCAGGGACCATCTGTCCCGAAGCTACAGTTGCGTTTCCAATAGCAGTGGAAACGGGGCCGCCTTTATCTAAGCTGGAAATTCTTACGGGATAGGTATACCCGGTGGGTGAGCTGAAATGCTGATTGTCCAGATCATAAGAATAAAAAGGGGCAAGTACATCCGGTAGTTCTTGAGAAAATGCAAAAACCGACAGAATGCCTAAGATGATAACTGTTGATATTTTATGTTTCATTTTCATTATTTACTCTTTTTACTACTTGAAGATGTTGATTGTGACCTATTGTTCTTAGATGAAGTCGAAGTGGTATGTGAACCCTTACTGGGTTTGCTTGAACTGGATGAAGAACTGGAAGAGCTTTTAGGTCTGTAGACGGCTGTTGAAGACTTCTTGGTATTAGAAGAGCTACTTGGGCGCTTGTAATTTTCTCCGGATGATTTAGTTTCGGTAGATTTATAAGTTCTATTTGAATTTACTGAAGTCTTTCCAACTTTTTCCACTCTAGGGGAATATACCGTTCCTGTTCGTGTTGTTTTGTTTTCGAGTTTTACTTTTCCGACTCTCTGGGTACCACTGTCCTGGTTATATACCGAGATATAGGGTGCTGAACCTGTGGGGGAGTTTATTAATTCGGTGTAACCGGGTTTACGAATTCGCTCTTTATTACCCGAAGAACCACCGGTATCTCCACCATGCCAGGTGTAGTCGTGATCATAATAATACCAGTAGTTGTTATAAGGATTATAATAATAATAATAACCGCCCCAATAATGTGGACGCCAGCGATAATATGAATAATCATAATAGAACGGATCCCAATAGTAGTCGCCCCATAACCAACTATACCTTGAATAGTGAGGTATTTGATAGTATTCGGATGTTTCGTAGTAATTGTTTATGATCACCTGTTTCACCGAGTCAGGAACTTCTTCTGCTGATTGCATTTGCATGCTCATAGGAGGATAAAGGGTTGTATAACAACCGCTAAGTATGACAGCGACAAGCATGATCAATAATGTTTTTTTCATGTTTCACCTCGTTATAGAATATTAGTGCAACGACTATATATAAAAATAGTTTCCCTATAATTAAGACACAAGGGATAAAATTATGTTAATAATGGCTTAATGGTAAAAAGGGGGGGCTAAAAACGCTATAATTAATTGATTTATAGTTTATTAAATAAGATTTCTTATTTTTTAAGGCTTAATGGTAAAAATGGGGGGCTAAAAACGCTATAATTAATTGATTTATAGTTTATTAAATAAGATTTCTTATTTTTTAAATAAAAAGATGGCTAAAAAGATGTCCAAAATGTGGTGGAAATAGCACCAAAAAGAACGGAAAGAAGAGGGGAAAACAGAGCTATAAATGCAACGATTGTCACCACAGATTCTCCAGCAAATCAAGACCAAGAAAAAAAATATCTCACAGTCTTTTCGTTGATTATTTTGAAGGCAAGCAAAGCTTACGACAGTTATCAGAAAAGTATCATTTAAGCATTAAAACAATCCGATCAAAATTAGCAGATCATCAAGTCACTATCCCCGATTACAAACCTTCAGATACAGTGATCATTATGGATAGTAGCTACTTCAGACGAGGCTTTGGTGTCATGGTATTTAAAGATGCGTATAGTAAAAAGAATCTTGATTGGCGGTACATCAAGACAGAAACAATTGATCTTTACAAACAAGGTATTGGTTTGCTAAAGATGAGAGGATGGATAATAAAAGCTATCGTCTGTGACGGCAGAAGAGGCTTATTTAAGGCGTTTGCAGAAATCCCTATCCAAATGTGTCACTTCCACCAACAGGCTATCATAAGGCGTTATTTAACACTGAATCCACGCACACCGGCCGGCCATGAGCTCAAAGAAATATCATACCAACTCAAAAACATTGATAAAACATCTTGGATCTTCATATTAGATCATTGGCATAAAAAATGGCAAAATTATTTGAAAGAAAAAACGGTTAATCCAATTACGGGTAAGTGGCATTATACTCACAAAAGATTGAGAAGTGCTTATCGAAGCCTAAAGACAAACACACCTTATCTTTTTACTTTCCAAGATTACCCTGATTTACATATCCCAAACACAACAAATCTACTGGAAGGTAACTTTACTGAATTAAAAACAAAGCTAAGAAATCATGCTGGAATTAAGGATGAAATGAAAACTAAATTAACAGACCATTTTTTGGCCAAATAGCCCCCCATTTTTACCATTAAGCCTTTTTTAAATAAAAAGATGGCTAAAAAGATGTCCAAAATGTGGTGGAAATAGCACCAAAAAGAACGGAAAGAAGAGGGGAAAACAGAGCTATAAATGCAACGATTGTCACCACAGATTCTCCAGCAAATCAAGACCAAGAAAAAAAATATCTCACAGTCTTTTCGTTGATTATTTTGAAGGCAAGCAAAGCTTACGACAGTTATCAGAAAAGTATCATTTAAGCATTAAAACAATCCGATCAAAATTAGCAGATCATCAAGTCACTATCCCCGATTACAAACCTTCAGATACAGTGATCATTATGGATAGTAGCTACTTCAGACGAGGCTTTGGTGTCATGGTATTTAAAGATGCGTATAGTAAAAAGAATCTTGATTGGCGGTACATCAAGACAGAAACAATTGATCTTTACAAACAAGGTATTGGTTTGCTAAAGATGAGAGGATGGATAATAAAAGCTATCGTCTGTGACGGCAGAAGAGGCTTATTTAAGGCGTTTGCAGAAATCCCTATCCAAATGTGTCACTTCCACCAACAGGCTATCATAAGGCGTTATTTAACACTGAATCCACGCACACCGGCCGGCCATGAGCTCAAAGAAATATCATACCAACTCAAAAACATTGATAAAACATCTTGGATCTTCATATTAGATCATTGGCATAAAAAATGGCAAAATTATTTGAAAGAAAAAACGGTTAATCCAATTACGGGTAAGTGGCATTATACTCACAAAAGATTGAGAAGTGCTTATCGAAGCCTAAAGACAAACACACCTTATCTTTTTACTTTCCAAGATTACCCTGATTTACATATCCCAAACACAACAAATCTACTGGAAGGTAACTTTACTGAATTAAAAACAAAGCTAAGAAATCATGCTGGAATTAAGGATGAAATGAAAACTAAATTAACAGACCATTTTTTGGCCAAATAGCCCCCCATTTTTACCATTAAGCCTTAATAATAAATATTTTTAATATCGAGTATTTACTTAACATCATAAACTCTTTAAAATTGTTATCTAAGTGTTGGAAATAACAAAATCAATGGAATTAAAAAACCCCCGATTTCTCGGGGGTAATATATAAAATATTAATTAATTACTAATTAATTACCACCTTCTAATTCACGACCGCGGTTAAACAGTTCCAAACCTTCTTGAACACGACCTTGCTGAGAAAGCGTAACACCCATTAGTTTTAGGTATTTGGGGTTTTCGGGTTCTCTGTCAAGTAGTTGTTGAAAATAGTATTCTGCAGTGACGAAATCTTCGCGATCAAAGTAAACCTGTCCAACCGTTTCGATGGCTTGTAGATCATCGGGATCTAATGCCGTAACAGTTTCGAATTGAACTGTAGCAGATTCGATATCACTCAAGCGAAGATAAGCCAAACCTAGGTTGAAATATAAATCTTTATTACCGGGGTCAACGGCAATGAGTTGATTATAAATTTCGGCTGATTTTTCAAACATGTCTTGTTCGTAAAGGAACTGTGCATAAACTTTGCCTATTCCCATGCTTTCGGGTGAAGCGGCAAAGGCTTCTTCAAAAACGACCAAGGCTTCATCTTTGCGATCGTCTTTAGCAAGAATGCGAGCTTTTTCAGCTTTTAGATCGGCATTTTTAGGAGCTTTTGCAATCGCTTTATCCAGTTCAACAATCGCTTGAACATTGTTTTGGTTAAGTTCGCTGTAGATTCTTGCTATCTGGATAGCAGCTTTGGGATCTGCGGGTTTCATTTCTGCAGCAAGACCAAAGAATTTTAATGCATCTGCAAGATCCGCATCTCTGTTTGTCGATTCGTTGCGAATGACTTTATTGTATGAAACAACAGCAGCATTAAACGATCCACCGTAAAGTTGTTCGCGTAACTGTTTCATGTTATCAGGCATGTATGATCTGTCGCGTTTTAGTGTCTCATCATAATATTTTTTAGCTTTAGAAATATCCATTAAACCACTGTTTCTGTTGGCATAGATCTCTACAGCTAAAAGGTATGGGATCTCAGGGTTTTCAGGTTCTACATCCAATGCAGTTAAAAAGTTGTATTCCGCTTTAGCGAAATCTTTTTGTTGTACATAAACTTTAGCTGATGTTAATTCCTGTGATTGGCAACCGAAAAAAGTAAAGACAGCAACCAAAATCAGTATGGGGGCTAAAATACGTGAGCGTTTCATTCTATAACTCCTAATAGATTTCATTTTAACGGTGAAATATATAATAAAAGTCATATTAATAAAAGGGAAAAGAATGAATTTGAGGGGCAAAATACTCAATAGCCTCGGGTTTAAACCCAAGGCTATTCACAATGTTATTTTTTAAGAATTATATTTAAAAGAAGAGGTCTCTTTCTCCGTTCTTGATCCGCTCAAGTCTAACACGTGTTTCTTTTGCTGTAATGGGATCATCCATTTTTTGAATATTATCTTCTATAATTTTCCAACCCATGGTTGCCGTTTTTTCCGGAGCATAGTCTTCGAGATATTCAGCAAGCGTTAGGATTGCATTGGGTGTGCAATATCGTTTAATAAAACCCGGTACAGAGAATTCCATAAAGTGTTCGCCGGTTCGACCGACACGATAGCAACCGGTACAGAACGAGGGGAGATAACCTTGTTCAAGCAATTCTTCAATGATCTCATTTAAAGAGCGGGAATCATTGATCTCAAATTGTTCACGATTTAGATTCTGAGATTCTTTTTGTTTTTCGGCATAAGAACCCAGTTCCAATTTTGTACCGCCATCTATTTGTGAAACACCAAATGTTAATGCTTCTTGTCTGATCGAGACAGGTTCCCTTGCGGTAAGGATCATGCCGGTATAGGGTACGGCCAAACGCAAGATCGCGATCAAGCGTGTAAAATCTTCGTCACTGACTTCATATTCTTTTTTAACCTCAGTTCCTGCCGCTGCTTTAATTCTTGGAAAAGAAATAGTATGGGGACCTATGTTGTATACCGCTTCAAAGTGATTGGTGTGTCGTAATAATGCCAACACTTCATATTTCCAATTGTATAGTCCGAACAAGGCGCCGATCCCAAGGTCGTCTATGCCTCCTTCCATGGCTCTGTCAAGTGATGTCAAACGCCATTCAAAGTCACTCTTTGGACCGGAAGGATGGTAGAATTTATATGTTTCGGGATGGTAGGTTTCTTGAAAAACCTGATAAGTGCCGATACCGGCTTCTTTTACGGTTTTAAAACCTTCAATGTCAAGAGGGGCAGCGTTAATGTTGACACGTCGAATCTCACCTTTGCCTTTTTTAACTTGATAAACGGTTTTTACCGTATCGGCAATAAAATTAGCATCGTAATCAGGATGTTCACCATAAACAAGAATAAGCCTTTTTTGACCATTCTCTTCTAGAGCCTCAACTTCTTGAACCATTTCATCTTTTGAAAGTGTTGTACGAAGTTGTT
Source organism: bacterium (assembly GCA_963676395.1). Classification (GTDB taxonomy): domain Bacteria; phylum Fidelibacterota; class Fidelibacteria; order Fidelibacterales; family Fidelibacteraceae; genus M50B103. Next base: position 1,655,226 of record OY781066.1, read on the forward strand.
GGGTGTTTGAAATGCGAAAACCACAATACTTGCAATTGTTTATGCATTTATTACCTACATATAAGGGGGCAAATAGAACAATTCTGTTACCATAAATATTTTCTTTGAGCTTGCGGGCACCTTCTTTGATCTCTTTGATCAACTTAGGGTCATCAGCATTTAAAAGATCAGCAGTTTCCTGCAATGAGAGTCTTTCTTTGTTGATAGATTTTGCGATGATCTCTCGAACTCGATCTGCCGAGGGTATAGGGCGATCGAGAAATTCTTGTATTTCTTCGGGGTCAATGAATGGCTTCATTGCTTCGTCGGGAAGTCGGTAAGTTTGGGGCTTAAATTTCATGTTTCTCCTAATTTAAAACGAACACGGATTTTACACATTCAAGATGTGAAAGTCCACCAAAATCAATAGAATGTTAGACAGGATGACGGGATTTACCGGATAGGGTTTTTAGATGGTATAAGCAGGATAGATATCATTGAATAAGTTTTAAAAAACGTGATTTGGGTCACACTTTGATTTTGAGGATTTATATATGAAAATTGATTAGATTTATTTGTTAACATCAAAATATTATCATCAGTGGCGATGAATCTTGATGTAGGTTTACTGATCAATTTTGGTGAAAAGAAAGTTGAGATACGACGCAAACTTAAGGATCTGGACAAAAATAAATCTACTTAATCCAGTTATCTTGTCTAGGGCAAATCAAGTCAATCTTGTTATCCTATCTAGAGAAAAAATCTCATCATAAAGAAAAACCCCTCGCGATTTGGATCGAGGGGTTTTTTCTTGATTATAAATAAAGAATTATTTTATTTATTTTTTGCTTCAAGAGCGGGGATGACCTTTTCTTCAATGTATTGAAGAAGATCACGGGGAGCAATGGGTTTATCAAGGTAATCATCCGCATTGATCCAGCTTTTTTCTTCTTTGGTCTTGGTGGAGAAACGGTAACCTGTTTCGTGACCGGTTGAAGTAAAGATTACAACCCAGCGATCGTCACGTTCGGGCTGGCGGCCCATCCAGTGAGTTAGCACAAAACCACTGTCGAAGTGTTCCATGACAAGGTCACAGAAAATGATACCGGGATCGAAACTTTCAAACAGTTCTTTGGCTTCGGTTGTATTGTAAGCAGCTTTTACATCATACCCGTTCTGCTGGAGATAGGGTTGATACATGTCGATCAAATCGGGATCGTCGTCAATTAATAAGATTTTTTTATTCATCGTATCATCCTTTCGGGTTTATATGGATTCGCGTTTGAAATAATGTGTGTGAAGAAGTTCATGTGCTTTATGTGCGCCCGGTTTTCCAAGGAATGTTTCATAAAGTTTTTGAACCGATTCATTGTGATGTGAGCAACGTTTTGGCAAAGAACGGTCAACTTCGTAAATAGCTTCCATTCTTTTTTTCATTTTCTCAGGACTCTGAGGAAGTGGCTGACCACCACCGTTGATACAACCACCGGGGCAAGCCATGACTTCGATAAAGTGATAGTCTGATTTACCGTTTTTAACTTCTTCAAGGAATTTATCAATATTGCGTAGACCTGAAACGGCAGCGATCTTTAGTGTAGCGTTTCCGACTTTGATAGATGATTCTTTAACACCTTCAAGTCCACGAACGGCTGTAAAGTCAATGCGCTCCATATCTTTACCTGTGATCATGTGATGAGCGGTACGAAGTGCAGCTTCCATCACACCACCTGATGCACCAAAGATAGCACCGGCACCGGTTGATTCACCCAAAGGATCATCAAAGTTTTCTTCCGGCATGCGTGTAAAGTCGATACCTGCAATTTTCATCATGCGACCAAATTCGCGGGTAGACAGAACGACATCAACATCGGGCGCTTTATGTGTGACTGAAAGTTCAGGGCGACCGGCTTCAAACTTCTTGGCAGTACAGGGCATAATTGAAAGAACAAAGATCTTTTCGGGATCGATACCAACTTTTTGAGCATAGTATGATTTGATCAATGCGCCCTGCATACCTTGAGGTGATTTACAGGTAGAGATATTCTCAAATACTTCAGGATAGAAGTGTTCAACATATTTAACCCAACCGGGTGAACAAGAAGTAAAGAGAGGAAGTTTACCGCCATTTTGTATGCGTTCGATCAATTCATTCGCTTCTTCCCAAATGGTCAAGTCAGCGGCAAAGTTTGTATCGAAAACTTCATCTACACCCATTCTGCGAAGAGCAGCAGGGATCTTACCGGTTGAAATAGTGCCCGGTGCCATACCGAATTCTTCTCCGATAGCAACACGAACGGCGGGAGCGACCTGAGCAACAACATGTGTTTCAGGATCATTAATAGCTTCCCATGCTTGTTTTAGATATGATTTTTCACGAAGCGCACCAACGGGGCATGCTGTGATACATTGACCACAATATACGCAAGCGGTGGTATTCAATGAGCGATCCATAGCCGGAGCTACATTTGAGTAGAAACCGCGATCAACAAAATCAATAGCACCAACGTTTTGGACTTCGTGGCACATGCGCACGCAGCGTCCACAGAGAATGCATTTATCGGGATCACGTTCAACGGCTGGAGAGGCAAGATCAAGTTTTCCGCTTCTTTTTTCACCAACGTAGCGGTAGGAACGTACACCGTATTCAGCTGCAAGGTCTTGCAAGTCACAGTTACCGTTACGTACACAAACCAAACAATCTTGAGGATGGTTAGCGATCAATAATTCGATGATCGATTTACGTGCACGGCGAACTTTTTTAGAATTTGTAAGTACTTCCATACCTTCGTGAACAGGGTAAGCACATGAGGGAACCATGTGTCCGTTACCAAGCTCAACGATACATACACGGCAAGCGCCTGTAGGAGTGAGGTCGGCAATGTAACAGAGTGTAGGGATCTTAATACCCTCACGATTTGCCACCTGAAGGATGGTTTCGCCCGGGTTTGCCCAATATGAATTATTATTTATTGTAATGTTCATGTTTTCCTCTTTCCTTTCTTATTCCGCTTTAATAGCGTCGAAACGACAGTTGAGTTCACATTGGCCACAATGTGTACAGGCATCCTGATCGATGAAGTGAACACCTTTGCGTTCACCGCTGATACAATTTACCGGACATTTTTGTGCACAGAGTGTACAACCGATACATTTTTCTTCATCAATCGTATAAGTAAGCATCTGACGGCAAGCCTTAGCCGGGCAAGTACGATCGTAAAGGTGAGCTTCATATTCATCACGGAAATAGCGAAGAGTAGAGATCACTGGATTCGCTGCTGTTTGGCCAAGTCCGCAAAGAGACGTGTCTTTGATCACATCAGCAAGACGCTCAAGGTAAAGCATACCTTGGAAACGCATGAGTGAATCGATCTCAGTTTCTTCTTCGCGGTATGACTTGGTGATTCTTTCAAGTATTTCAAGAAGTCTTTTAGTACCTTCACGACAAGGAATACATTTACCACATGATTCTGAGGTAATGAATTGCATGAAGTATTTTGCGAGGTCAACCATACAAGTTGATTCGTCCATCACAACCAAGCCACCGGAGCCCATCATGGCGCCGATCTCTTTCAATGATTCGTAATCAATTTCTGTATCAAGGAATTGTTCAGGAAGAGCCCCGCCAGAAGGACCGCCAATCTGAACGGCTTTAAAATTTTTGCCATCGGGAATACCACCACCGCAACCGAAAATGATATCGCGGATAGTTGTACCCATAGGAACTTCAACCAAACCGGTATTCACAACTTTTCCGGAGAGAGCGAAAACCTTTGTGCCTTTTGAAGATTCGGTTCCGACACCTGCGTACCAATCAGCACCTTTGCAAAAGATGACAGGGACGTTTGAGAAAGTTTCAACATTGTTGATGATCGTCGGTTTTCCGAAAAGTCCGGAAACAGCAGGGAAAGGTGGGCGAGGTCTTGGCATGCCTCGTTTACCTTCGATAGAGTGGATAAGAGCGGTTTCTTCACCACAAACAAAAGCGCCGGCACCTTTTTTTATCTTTAGTTCAAAAGTAAAGCCACTGTTAAGAATGTTTTTACCAAGAAGGCCATAAGCTGTTGCATCTGCAATCGTTTTTTCTAAACGTTCGATAGCGAGCGGATATTCTGCACGGCAGTAAACATAACCTTTTGAAGCGCCAATGGCGTATGCGGCAATGATCATACCTTCAACAAGACGATGAGGGTCACCTTCAAGAACGGCACGGTCCATAAATGCACCGGGATCGCCTTCGTCAGCATTACAGATAAGATATTTTTGTTCTTTATCTTGGTTGTAGGCAAATTCCCATTTTTTACCTGTTAGGAATCCACCGCCCCCGCGACCGCGGAGACCTGATTTTTTAGTATCTTCGATAACATCGAAGGGAGATTTATCTTTCAGTACGCTTGAAAGTGCTTCGTATCCACCACGTGCTAGATATTGGTCAATGTTTTCAGGATCGATAACTCCGCAATTATCAAGAACGACTTTTTCCTGGATCTTAAAGAAAGGAATGTCTTTAAGCATTGGGATGTCGGCCCAGATAGAATCATCGGAGTGAGGATATTTACCAAGAGCTTTTTGAATAACCGGCTCTTTGTTCACAATGGTGCGTTCGATAATGGTATCAACATTTTCAGGTGTTACGCGTTTGTAAGAGATGCGAGGAAAACCGGGGACTTTAACATCCACGATCACTTCTTCGGCACAGAAACCAACGCAACCGACCTGAGTTAATACGGCATCAATTTCATATTTTTTTAATTCCTGTACGAACATGTCATAAACGGCCTGTGCGCCATTGGCAAGGCCGCAAGTACCCATACCTACCATGATAACGGGTTTCTCTGCGTTCTCTAAAGAGATCTTTGCTTTTAATTCTGTGATGCTTTCAGGTGTAATACCTTCTTTGCTTGCATCGTATTTACCACCGATCAATTCAACGAAATTTTCGGCGGGTACTTTTGTCGATAAAATGTCTTTAAATGTATTCATCTTTTACCTGCCTAGTCTTTCTTTTGATATTCTTTGATGAGCTTGTGAACGGACTTTGATGTCAATCCGCCATAATACTTATCATCGATCACAATAACCGGAGCGATAGAACACGCACCGATACATGCAACGGTTTCAATTGTGAATTTCAAATCTTTGGTTGTTTCACCGGCTTCGATACCCAATTCGCTTTCCAGGATATTCAAGATATCCAAAGAGCCTTTCACGTGACAAGCCGTACCACGACATACGCGGATAACATGCTTGCCGAGAGGAGTAAGGCGGAACTGGTTGTAGAAGGTTGCAACACCGTAAACACGGCTGGTAGGTACACCCAAATGACGAGCGACCCGGACAATGTCATCTTCCGGCAAATAGCCGTGAATACCTTGAACATCCTGTAACATGGCGATCATGTTTTCGGGCATGTTCTTGGGGTATTTTTTGTAGATCTCTTCTGACTTCATTTAACTCCCTTTAATGTGGTAATTTTACCCTTTTCCAGTCGATTATAATTAATAGAGTTCCAGAAAACAAGTAAAATCGAAAATAAATATACTTTTTTTCACATAAAGGAATTTGTCTAAAAATGTGCCTTGAATCGCACTTCATAAATTTACATAAAATACCTGACACCATATTTTTATTTTAATATAGTGAAATAGGGGAGAGCAAAATAAGTATTGCGTTTCTAGAGAACCAATATGATAGTAAAAATCATAATAGTAAATCGGGTCATCATTACAATATTTTCGAGCTGATATTTGGAAGTATCAAGTCGGTGTTGCGAATAAATAATATCCCATTTTAATGGCATTCGCGATTTCATGCGCAAGAAAACAATGCTTGAATTGGAGATTAAAAAATGATGTAAATAATAATCCATTAAAATAAGGCAAATGGAAGTGTTATCCTTGATTATTGCAATCAATTTCATTATTCTACTAAGTTATTACAAAACTAGGAGAAAACTATGCTTTCTATCATGTTACAGGCAGCAAATGCTGCTGCTGAAGGAGCTCCCGCCGGTGGTGGCTTGATGAGTTTCTTACCTTTTATTCTGATTATCGTTGTTCTTTGGTTCCTGATGATCATGCCTCAACGCAAGCGTCAGAAAGAAACTCAAAAAATGTTGAATGAATTACAACCAAAAGAAAAAGTTGTCACTATTGGCGGTATTCTTGGTACAGTTGTTAAAGTTAAAAGCGATTCTGTTGTATTGAAAATCGGAAAAGAAACCGAATTGGAAGTTCGTAAGAATGCTATTGCTTCAAAAATAGCTGATGAGAAAAAAGAAGAAAAGAAATAAGATTGTAATAAGAAGCCCGTTCTCACCGGACGGGCTTTTTTCTTTGGGTGAATAAAATGATCATGGATATTAAAACATATGGTGATCCAGTCCTTCGCGGTAAAGTTGAGCCACTTGAATCCCCACTTTCGGCACTACCTTTTATAAAGGATATGATCGAAACAATGTATGATGACGATGGTATTGGTTTATCTGCCAATCAAGTTGGTTTACGCATGCGTTTTTTTGTCATTGGAATGAATGCATTTGAAGACGGTCGTGGTGATTCGGTGTTTATAAATCCCGAGATCATTGAATTTTCAGAAGAAGAAAGCGGTTACGAAGAAGGTTGCCTCTCGGTTCCCGGAATTCGTGATACTGTGTTTCGTCCTCATACCATCAAGGTTAAGTATCTTGATGAACGAGGGATTGAACATGAAGAAGAGCTGACCGATCTGGCAGCTCGCGTGTTTCAGCATGAATATGATCATTTGGACGGTGTTTTTTTTGTTGAACGTTTGTCTTCAGTCAGATTGGCGCGGCATAAACGGAAGCTGAAAGCCATTTTGGAAAAGCATCAGGATAAATAAAACAATCAGATAAAGAATAAATATTTCCGGTTAATAGTACATTTTAACATAGAAGCTTTGCCAATGATGAATGATGAATTATTTGGTTCTGCTCTATATTCTTTTTACTTTAATCTTTGATCATGAAAACAGGTTATCATATAGGATAAAGAATGAAAATAGTATTTATGGGCACTCCCGAATTTGCGGTTCCGTCTTTAGAAAAATTGTATGCATCCGAACATGAAGTTTGTACCGTTGTGACTGTTCCGGATAAGCCAAAGGGCAGGGGACAAACAATGTCGATGTCTGATGTTAAGAAAAAGGCACTTGAGTTCGGATTACCGGTATTGCAGCCGACTAAATTAAAAGATCCTGAATTTGTTGATGCTCTCAAACAATACAATGCCGATATATTTATTGTTGTAGCTTTCCGTATCCTCCCACCGGCTGTCTATGAACTTCCGCAATTTGGAGCGGTTAATGCTCATGCATCGCTTTTGCCCAAATACCGCGGAGCGGCTCCCATACATTGGGCGGTATATCATGGAGAAAAAGAGACCGGAGTTACGGTGTTTCAAATAGATAAAAAAGTTGATACCGGTCAAATAATCCTGCAACGTAAAACGCCTATCGGAGAAAATGAAACGACAGGTGAGCTTTATGACAGACTAATGTATATTGCTGCGGACTCACTTCTTGAAGCGGTTGATCAGTTGGAAAATGATCGTGTTGAATATATTCAACAGAATGATTCGCTGGCTACTCCGGCACCCAAAGTCCATCCTGATACGGGTAAGCTTGATTTTAGCAAGAATGGTAAAGCGCTTTGCCAAGCGGTACGCGCTTTTAATCCATGGCCGGGTGCTTACACTTTTATTAATGATCAACGTGTTAAAATATACACAGCTGATTTTGAGTTACATTCCAATACAGAACCCGGAAAGATCGAAGTATTATCTAAAAAACAATTCGCTATTCATTGTGCTGACGGATATTTCCTGCCAAAAGAATTGCAATCTCCCGGACGAAAGAGAATGGGAGTTGTGGATTGGATGAATGGTAACGAGCTTTATTCTAAAGATTAAATATAAATTGAAAAGATAATATTAGAGGTGGACCTATTAATCCACCTTTTTTGCTTATTATTTAAAAAGACTGGCTTGAGCCGGATTTGTAAATCAGAGAAACATTATTTGCGATCTAGGGGCCTGCCTGCTTATTAATATATTTATTGACTGATCATCGTTTTGAAAAGACGCAGGAAGTTATGTTTCAATAAGTCCCCTGGATTATTTTAAAAAAGTCCTTCTAAAAATTCTTCGACCGTTACATTTAAAAAATAATTTTCTAAACCGAGCTCATTGAGTTTTGTTCTAAGGATATCTTTTTCGTGTGGAAGCCCCTTTAGAATATTTTCAAGTTCAGTTATATCTTTTATATTGAAGAAATCACCAAAGATCTTTGCTTTCTCGATTTTACCGCTGACGACCTGTAGGTCAATCTCAATATGTCCGCCTCCGGTTTTTATCCCTTTTTGGAAGTTGTATTGAGGAGATGTGCCAAAATTCCAATCCCAGGTACCGTATTTTTCATCAACCAGTTTTTGAATAGCCGTGTTGTCTTCACTCGTCAACTCATAGAAAGTGGTGTCTTCGTACATTGAACTGACATGCTTTATGATACGTTCTTCAAATTCTTGCAAGCTAATCGCTGTGGGAAGATGCTCTGAAATATTTGTTACTCTGGCTCTTACGGATTTTACGGCTTTATCTTGAAATTTTAAGGGATTCACTTTTAAGGCTGAAGATAGGTCCGGCAGTTTTGAGCTGAAGAGAAGTGTACCGTGTTGTAAGATTTTATCTTTATAGAAATGTTTGGCGTTTCCTGAGAATTTCTTGCCTGAAATGGTTAGATCATTGCGGCCTTCAAATATGGCATTGACTCCCAGTTTTCTTAAAACATCAAGAATGGGTTGTGTATACTTACTAAAGTCGACTGTCTTACCGTTTTCTTCTTTCTTGATAAAGGAAAAATTTAAATTACCGGGGTCGTGGAAAACCGCACCACCTCCTGATAAGCGGCGTACTACGGTAATATTGTTTTCTTTTACATAATCCAGGTTAATCTCGGCCAATGAGTTTTGATGTTTACCTACAATAATACTGGGAGCATTGATGTAGAGGTAAAAGCAATCCTGGGACTTATGCTTAAGTAGGTATTCTTCCGTAGCAATATTAAATGCCGGATTATGGGTTTTAGAGCGTATACATAACATGAGTATCTCCTGTTAAACTACAGAAGTATAGCGAATAATATTGATCCATCGCTATTTATTATCAACTATTACTGTATTTTAACTTTTGTATGGTAAGGTTAACCAGAACGTTACACCTTCATCCTTTTTAGAATTAACTCCGATTTTTCCACCGTGAGCTTCAATAGCCATTTTGCAGAAAGTAAGGCCAATGCCTGAGGAATAACTATGTTCACTGTGCCCCGTATAAATTTGACTATAAATATTAAAAATGGATTCCAATTTGTCTTTCGGGATATACTCACCTGTATTGTATATCTTAATTCTGCAAACATTTCTTCCTTTATCCTTTATCAAATCAGCTGTGACTTGAATGAGGCCATTTTCATTTTTATATTTTGTGGCATTGGAAATGATATTGGTTAAAACGCGGATGATCAATTTTTCATCCACTTTGATTATAAGGTTTTTGGGCACTTTGTTTTCAAATTTAATATTGTTTAAATTAATTTGGAATTCATTTTGTTTGTATGCCTCTTTTACCAGTTCATCTAAAGGAGCTTCCTTTAAGTTGATCTCAAGACGGGTTTCTTCATATTTGTTAACATCAAGAATGTTTTGTATCAGATTTTGCATTTCTTTACCTGAATGGTAAATGAGTTCTCTGGTGTTTTCATTGATCTCAGGTAATTGCATAAATCCGATAATATTGCTTAAAGGATTTTTAAGATCATGTACCATCATTTTGGTGATTTCTTTTTTGAATCGATCCAGATCAATAAGTTTTTTATTTGCCTGATTCAATACATCCGCTTGATTTTGGATCATATTGTTTTGTAGTGTGACTTCACTGTTAATTTTTTGAAGTTCCTGTGTGCGCTTTTCAACTATTTCTTCAAGTTCATCATTATGCTTTTCAAGTTTGTTGCTGAGCTTTTCTACCTGAATATGCGCCAGAGATGAATTTTTTGAAATAATAAATGCCTGTACGAATAATAAACTGATCAGCCCGAAGGGTAAAAGATATGTTGATTGGATGATCTCAAGATAAAAAAGTATATCGTTGAGCATAGTAAATAGCAATAAAAAAGATCCTGCGAACAGTAAACCTGAATTTGGTATTTTTTGAATAAGCGCGCGGAGGATCAGTATGAAAATCCCAACGATCATATAAACGGCTACTACCAGGATGGCATAAGAGGCATAAGTAAAGATTCTTGCGGGAAAAAGCAGGATGATAAGACATAATATAGCTGCCATACCTTGCACGCTTTTCTGAAACCAGTTTGGAATATTATCTGGTATCATGTTTTTAAGAAATGCCATCAAATAAATTCCAAATAAGGGTATTGAAATATATTCAATGCGAACGGCTAGTTCCCATGGCATGGATGTTGCAAAGTTGATCATTAATTTTTCACCGGTGGTACTCATGCGGAATAGAACAAATATGGCCATCATACTGAAGTACGCAGAAGATTTATCTGATCGGCGATAATGATATAAGGTCAGATGATAAAGAATAAGAAGCGTTATAATGCCAATCATTAAAAATTCAATACCGATTCTTATGTTTTTTATTTTACTCAGCGAGCTACCTTGAGCAAATAGAATAGGTTCGGTTGCACCACCGTTTCTATGATGGAAGTTTGATATTTGCAGTATGACTTCAATGCGATTGTTTTCGGCAAAAAAGATAAAATCTTTTCTTTGCCAGGATGGTTTCATTTCTTTCTTACTTTTGCCCACTTCACCGGCTCCGCCAAAGAATTTTCCGTTGATCCACATTGCAAAAGCTGTTTCAAATTCTTTGATTTTAAAACCATAAATATCCGGTTTGTTAACATCTATGAAAAATCGATAGGTTCCATATCCCATAGGGCCGACTTTTTTACCGTCAACTTCTAGACCATTCCATTCAAGGGGGATGTGTTGATACACTGGCTTTGGAAGTTTTTCTGGATTCTTGAAATCTTCGGGTGTAAGTAATTGGTTCCAGTAGAATTCAACATCACCCTCCAACGTAGAATATTTCTGGACTGAAAAATCTATATTACTGTAATCAAAAACACCCTTATGTCCTTTGATGTGAATATCATTTTTATTCGGGTGAAGCTGGAGCGTATAATTAACTGAATTAATGATTATACTAAGAAGAACTAAACCAATTACTAATAAAGTATGGTTTTGTTTAAGCCATTTAAGGAATTGATTATCTTGCATTTAAATTAACTCTCTCATTCAATTCATTGCTACTTATCTCTCAATATAATAAGCTACTATGTATTGAGTTTATATGCAATGGTAATCTGTAATTGAGAACCGCTTATCAATAACCATTTATCGGTGCTTCGTAGATATAGCTTGAAAATCTATTGATTATACTGTTTTTCAATTTTTAATTCTACTGCTACTTGGCCTGGAACCGAACCACCAGGTGATAGCTGTTGTCAATAAGAACATGATCTGCGCAATGGTTTCACGGTACATGATAACCACTTCGGGAGCTGACAGGCTGTTTTCAATACCACCGGCAAAATGATGAAGGTTTATGGCGATAATGGTTCCGATCACCAGTAAGTATAGCGTGATGGTTGGACGCATTAACCCACGAATTGCATCCACGATTTTAATCTTGCTGTTTTTGCTTTGTGTTTTTACGCTTTCTTTGAAAGCTTTGAGCTCTTCGAGATCTTTATCAATAGTACCCTGAGTTTTGATACCTTCGATCTTTTTTTCTGCCAGCTCAAGTTCATGCCGGTACTTTAATTCGGTTTCGGCTTTTTTTAGTTCGGCCATTTTGAATTCATATTCTGATTTAATCTTGTGGTTTTTTCGCTCTTCACGCTTGGTTAGCCAGGAACCCAATAGTCCTATAACTGCACCAAAAGCTGATGAAGACAATACTTGCATTAAAACGCCCATGCTTACCTCTTGAGAAATATTTAATTAAATAATATAATGCTGATATTATAAAAGTAAATAATATATGAGATATATGCAAGAAATTTTTCGTGAGCATTAAGAGGTGCTAATAAAGTTTTGTTCCGAGATGTAGAAATCCATCGAGATAAAGATTTCCTATATAAGCGGGAAAAATATATAAAATAAAAAACCCTGGAAGTTCCAGGGTTCTTTAATGCCTTAAAGTGATTGTTTATTTAACAATTTCTTTAATAACGCTGGCGTTTATGATATTGTCAGCGATTGGGCAGCGTTTGGTAATTTTTTCAAGATAGGCTTCTTTTTCTGCATCTGTCATGTCTGCATCAATTTTAACAAAAGCGCGAATTTCAACAAATCCTGCACGACCTTCTTCAGTTTTTCCAAGAAGGAAATCTTTATCAATGTCACCTTCAACATCAACTTCGATACCATTTACGGCGAGTCTTTCCTGGTTGGCGATAATACGTCCAATTGCACAAATACATCCAGGAAGTGAAGATAAGAAAATTTCCATGGGGTTAGGGCCTAAGCCTTCACCGCCCATTGCTACAGGTTGGTCAATGATGAATTCATGTGAACAGTTTACAACGGTTTTAAATCCTTTGCCAATTTTGGCGCCAAGTTTCATGGTAGTTACTGCCATTTTTTTCCCTTTATTTTAGGTTGTTTATTGAAAAGAACGTGAATTATATGATAAAAATCACATAAATCAAAATGATATATAATAAATATTTAGTTAAGACAGAGCAATTCTCAATTGAGTCGTAATTTGTTTGTTTTATTTTAAGAATATACTCAAATAAAGGATCCATTGCTGTTTGTTATATTAAGGATTTTGGGATTTTATATTTCGAAAAAGATAGTCAAAATATCAAAAAATAAGCATTGATATTCGGTTCACTCAAAATATAGCTTAGTGTAAATAGTTAAGAAATTTGACTCAAATCATTGATATGGGAAAATTCTAGGGTCAACACAAACAAATACCCCGGAAGCGAGCAATGTATCGAGATACATTCCGGTACATGTAGGCATTTGTTAGATCAGTTTTTCACCGACCAATCCCACAACGAAACCCAGTATTGCGCCTAACGAGCTTAGATAATTTTTTTCTAATTTGCTTTCGGGGATAATATCCTGAATGAGTAAATATAGGATACCACCAGCTGCAAATGTCATTAAGTATGAGGTCATGATGGGGTGATCACGAAGGAAAAAATGACCAATTAAGGCACCGGCGATCCCGGTAAAACTCAAGAAAAAGAAAATGATCAGGGTTTGTTTTGATGAAAATCCACTTTGAACCAGGTCTCTAAATGCATTAAATGCTTCGGGTAAATTCTGCAACCCAATAAATATGGCCAGTAATGTCGCCATCTCATGATCCACGGCAAAAACAGAGCCTAGTGCAATGGATTCCGGAACAAAATCCATCATCATTGCCAGGAGCGTTGCGGTTTGTCCGCCCTTTTTTGATAGCTTTTGATCCAGAATCATAAATAAAATAGCACCTGTAAGAAAGGTGATGCATAAAGGTAGCCAGTTTAAAGTGCTTAAGCCTTTTGGTATTAATACAAGTGCCAATGCCGAAAGAATGATACCACCACCAAAAGACATAAAGGTATGTGTGATCTCATATTTTACCGGACTTTCTTGAATGTGATGATTGAAACTTCTTGCTAAAATACCGCCAATAAAGACAGTTATTCCTGCAAAACCCGAAAAAATAATTAATTCTGTTAACATTATTTGTTTCCTATCAATGTTTTAACTACCGGCAAATGGTGTGCCTAAGATACCCAGCGCAAGTTCCATCCAGATCAAAATGAAGATCACAATGACCCCAATGATGACCGGGATGCGCCATTGGCTACTCTTTAATTTTATCGTCAGGAATTGCAGTAGCATCCCGAGCCCGAAGAGCATGAGGCCACCTATCATAAGATCAGCGATGCTCCAGCCTTCGCCCTCGCCGAATTGCGAGGCGATGTAGGGAATGAGCATGAGACCGTAAGAGCCGAGCAGTGTGAAAAAGGTTTTTTTCATCATGAGAAAAATTAGGGGATTTTAAAGGGGTTTACAATATAAAATAGCCTGACATGTTGAACGAAGGGACTCCGCAAGGAGAATATATCGCTTGTCCCGCTTATCAATACGACTTCATGAGTTTAATAGGGACTCCGTAAGGAGTGCAAGAAGAATATATCGCTTGTCCCGCTTATCAATACGACTTCATGAGTTCAAAAGGGACTCCGCAAGTAGTGCAAGAAGAATATATCGCTTGTCCCGTTCATCAATACGACTTCATGAGTTCAAAAGGGACTCCGCTAGGAGTCCAAGAAGAATATACCGCTTGTCCAGCTCATCAATACAATCTCATGAGTTCACCAGAGACTTCGCAAGGAGTGCCAGAAGAATATATCGCTTGTCCCGCTTATCAATACGACTTCATGAGCTTAAAAGGGACTCCGTAAGGAGTCCAAGAAGAATATACCGCCTTATCACCCATACAAACGACCCCGTAGGGGTCGAAGAATTAATGTATATATTTCTCCTCAAACTCAACATTAAATTCTCTTAATAATCGTTTCGTCTCCTCAAAAGGATTTTCCTTTTTATGATGTTCCTCCTGATTTTTAATATATTTAATCAAATCGGGTATCGCCTCAGGAGTATATGTAAAAGCACCATAGCCTTCATTCCATCCTCTAAAATATGGAAAAATTTTCTTTTCAAGAATAAATGAAGCACTGGAAAGCTTGATGTCTTTTACTAAAGAGGAAAGAGAAAGAGTTGGGTGAAGCGAAATTAGAATATGGATATGATTGTTGTATCCACCCACTCTATAAACAAAGCATTTTTTGTTCATTAGGGTTTTTGAGATATACTCGAAAAGACGTTCCCTGTTATTTTTGCTTATGCTGTTTTCCCAATTTTTGGTTTGGAATACGATTTACGGGTATAGGTTTTCATTTTCGTCCCTTATTCTTCGACCCCTACGGGGTCGGGGTTTTACTTTGTAACGTATATATTCTTCTTGCACTCCTTGCGGAGTCGTGAATATAAGCAGTTTTTTTTATCAAAATCGTTGTTATTCAAAAAACTGTGATGAACATCACGGAAAAGTAGAAATTTAATTTCCGAATGGATTAAAAATGGAGATTCCATAGAAGCCTAAGAAGAACAAATTGCTTGTCCCGTTCATCAATACGACTTCATGAGTTCAAAAGGGACTCCGCAAGGAGTCCAAGAAGAATATACCGCCTTATCACCCATACAAACGACCCCGTAGGGGTCGAAGAATTATTGGATATATTTTACTTCAACTTTAACCGTCATCTCAGTTTTTAATTTTACCACGGGATCAGACCTTCCCCGACTTGTTGTCTAAAGCGACCCAAAAACAGCTGCTGTTCTTTAGAATGCGATAGTGTGTTTCCGGAAGCGGCGGATTCGACCAACCGACAAAAAAACCTGTCAACTGCTCGTTGTTGATCTTTGTGATATCATTGATGTATTCCAGTGCCATTTTTATCTCTGTAATCTAATTGTTCTGCACCGTGATTTAGCGCGGTGACAATAAAACCAGTCCCCATTTCTCTTTAACCGTTACCGCATCGTTAAAGGTTATGTCGGAAATCAGATCCTTACATTTTTTCATCTCAAGAGTGGATATGTCAAATTCATATTCATCATCCCCGTTATTGATCACAACAAAGATTGTCTCGTTCTTGTATTTGCGTCCAAAGATCAGGACACCCTTGTCATCGTCGGTCAGCACGGTTTTGTACGAACCTATTTGCAGGGCTTTGTGCTCATTGCGAATAGCGATCAGTTTTTTATAATGATCGAGCAGATCGTGGTTGACCGCCACCTTGTCCGGGGTGTGTTGGCTGCCATCGGGATTGCTAACTTCGTCGTCGTAATCAATATTGTCCCAGATCATAGGCTTGCGGCAGTCCGGGTCGTTGCCGCCCCACATGCCGGCCTCGTCGCCGTAGTAGATCATGGGCGCGCCCACATAGGTCATTTGCATGATGACGAACAATTTCTGCAGCGCAATGTCCTCCGCCTGTGGTTTTCGTGGAGAATAATCTGGATTATCGATGGGCTTGGACGCTCCGAAATAGTGACCCCAATCACGAAAATTACCAATGCCGTTCTTGCGGTTTACAATATGCGAGCCAATGCGGTTGGCATCGTGCGAACCGAAGAGGTTCATCGAGACCTCCGCCACGCCCGCAGGATAGAGGTTCTGCGGTTCCTGCAGTTTTTTATCATACTCGCTGGCCATGATGCGGTTCTTGCCTTCATTGAAAAAGAATTCTGCGGAAGCGAAAGCGAAGTTGTAGTTCATCTCCCCGTCGAATTCGTCACCCTGCATGTAGGGCTGCACTTGTTCCGGTGGGGCGATGATCTCGGCGGTCAAATAGGCCTCCGGATTGATAGACCGCACTAGCTTGCGCCAATCTTTCCAGAAGGGATGCGCAATGCAGTAGGCCACATCCAGACGCCAACCGTCGATGCCGTGCCGTGTGCCCATGTCGCCGGGATTCATCCAACGCCGGGTGGCGTTAAAAATGTAATCCTTCGGACCTGCGACGATGCCGTTCTCATCTTCGCGCAGTTCGGGCAGGGACTTCACGCCGAACCAGCCTTCATAATCGAAGCTCGTTCCTTTTTCCTTGTTGTTCCAGGATTTGATGATAAACCAGTCCTTATAGGGCGAGTTCTGCTGCTTCTCGATCACGTCCTGAAAGGCGAAGCTGTGCATGCCCATGTGATTGAAAACCCCGTCGAAAATGATCTTCATGCCGCGTTGGTGCACCTCATTGATCAATTTGAGCGCGAGTTTGTCGGCTTGGGTCCATATCCATGTAGAAGGATCCAAAGGATTTTCTTCGGCCATCAGTTGGCGATCACCCTCGGGGTCGGGACCAAAATTCGGGTCGATATGATGATAGCTTTCGCCGTCGTATTTATGTAGGGAGGGAGACACGAAGACCGGATTCAGGTAAATGGCCGTAATGCCCAGATCCTGAAGATAGTCGAGTTTATCAATGACACCCTGTAGGTCCCCGCCGTAGCGACGGCGCAGCAGGTGCTTCCACAGTTCCGGCTCGTCGTTAGTTTTTTCATAGTCCTGTAGTACATACCAGTCAGATCCCCAGGGATGGATGTGCCATTCCTTAGGTGCATCCTGCGGGTCCGCGCCGAGAATATCTTTGACGGTCGGGTCATTGGACGGATCCCCGTTGTGGAAACGCTCCGGAAAAATTTGGTACCAAACGACGGATTTGGCCCATTGTGGGACGAATTCTTTGTTTTGCATGCTGCACCCTACATGAAGTAATGAGATGATTATTAAGGCAAGATAAACGGATTTTTTCATGATTTGATTCTTCCATTGTGTGATCTTTAAAAGAAAAGTAAGGAAATATGCTGATGAATGCAATATATATGGATGGATTGACGGGGAAATGAACACTGATGTTCACTCGCAGATTTTAGATCGATCAAATATTGACCCAGAAGTGTATGTCTAGGGAGTTGGAATTTTGAGGAATAATTTGATCGCTTCCAATCAATTTTAGAGGTCTAGAAACCTGCCATTTTTTCTTGATTTAAGATTTTTTACTAAGCGTTATCTATATTTTCAGGCAGTTCTAAGGCTGACACTCTTTTAAAGGATTTTGTAAGCAAATTATAGTATAATACGCCATAAATAATAGTAAAAATAACATCTAATCCTATATATGCGGGATTTGAGGCATCGAAGTCGGTCAACATCGATTCGCTTGCTGAAAGGACGATTATAACAAGAATCGCGAGTATACCCAAAAAGATCAAACCAAGTCTAAAACTGTAGACCCATGAGAGCGCAAAGTAGCGTTTAAAGAAATCTTTTTTATCACCTGAGGAATTTGCTTTAAAAATGGATTGCGACCCCCAAATGGTAATGATCAAATTGGCCCAAAACGGAAGGGAGATTATAAAATTCTCAGTATTGCTGGTATAAGTGGCGATGGTTAATACTATCATGTTTGCGAGAAAGTATTTAAATCCTGCTTCATCGGTTAATTTTCCCTCAATAATACTTTTTTCCAATTCCTTAATGTTAAGCCAGAACATAGAAACCCTTTGCTGTTTGTTATTATTGTTAGTTGTCTCTTAAATACATAATAATATAGTGAAATTAGTACTGGTATAATACCCAAAATTAGTACAGGGGAGTAGTATTTTTAGGTAGAAGAAAAATAGGGAAGATGATATTGAAAAACAAGAAACGAGGGTGCGATGGGAGGAGGATATGCCTTCGTTAAAACTACCAACCTTGAGCTTCATCAAGGCATCGCGGCGGACAAGGAAGAGGAGATCGGGAGAGAAAAACGATGAACGATAAATACGAAGAAGCTCCGTAGGAGCGACATATCTGTAGAAGAAATTTCTTCATTGATCATTGAATTGATTTTTTTTCTAGACCTCGATCTCGATATCAAGCTGTCGGCCTTCTTTAGCGGCTTTTTTATCCATTTCACCGCCGATGGCAAGACCGATGGCCATGCCAATGGGTAAACCGACACCGAGAAAGGCCATGTTCCCCATAGCTGTTCCAAACAGCGCTCCAAAGGGAATACCAAAGGTCATACCCAGCACCATCCACTTGTTGCGGTAGCTATTCTTGGTGACCAGCTTCAGTTCTTTTTCAAGCAGTTCCAGAAGCTTATTTTGTTTCCTGATAAGTTGTTTTTTCAACTCCTTGTCAGCGTTCTTGATAGCATTCAGTGTCTCGATATCGGCATTGATATAGTGAACGATATGATCGGGGAGCTGTTTTTTCCTTAATTCTTCCACAAGCTTTCCAAATAAAGTGTAAGCTTTGCTGAGATGCTTATTCTCGATCTCTTTCCGCTGCTTTAATTCAATGATCATCATGTATTCCTTCCGATAGGGTGATCTCTTTACTTATTTACGATATTTTCGCTTTGCTTTTCTTGATCGAAATTTAGGGAAAATAATTTGAATGGCAATGTGTTATTTGGGGCCCGGAAAAAACGATCAACTATTAATCGAAGAATCAACGAAGCTTTCTTGACCCACGAAGCTTTAGCGTAGTTGCAAGCGAAGGAGAACGATAAAGGATGAATGATAAAGGATGAATGATAAAAGATGAATGATAAAAGATGAATGATAAAAGATGAATGATAAAAGATGAACGATTAATACGAAGAAGCTCCAGAGGAGCGACATCTTTTCTTTATTAAGGTAAAAAGATGCCACTCCTACGGAGTTTAAAATTATTTGGATACATAATTCTCTACAAAGATGTCATCCCTACGGGATTTAGCATCCGATCAATCGATGAAGCTCCGACGGTTTTGTAAATATTTAACTGTCAATTGTTAACCGCTTTTCCTACAACCTGTGTATACACCACCTTCTCATGCTCACTCAACCCCATGAGCTTGTGCAGTCCCTCGCGATCGACCAATCCCAGCACTGCGGTGCAAAGCTTCGCGGCCGTACAATAGAGGTAGACATTCTGGCTCATAAAAGCCGCATCGGCCGCGCTGGTGTACCACTTGCGCTGTTCGTCCGAATAGACCGGGTTAGTCATCTTGCGGTAATCGCTGACGTAGATCAGTCCCACAGGCGCCGACTGCATCATCTTCTGCGTGCCGATATGCGGACGCAGGTCCTGATCCAGCACCCCGACCAATTGATGCGCCGTTTCATCGTAGCGGTACAGACCCTCGGGCAACGCGACATAAACGCTGATCTCCTGGGAATTACAGGAGGACGGCGCCGCGCGCTTGCTCTTGGCACGTTTGGTCGCCTCGCAGGTGATCCCGCAGGCCGCCCACATAAGATTGCTCAGATCCTGCTCACCGACCGCCTCAGCGGCAAAACGGCGCTTGGTTCGGCGTTCTTTGATCGCCTTCATTAAGGGGAAGGAGAGGTTTGTTTGGGGCGGGGGAAGGGGGATGATGTTTTTCATAGTTGAATTGATTCCTTGTCTAGTTTCACAATCTTAATTATTAATTCTTAAATTGTCAATCGTCCTTTTTCAATTGTCAATTGATTATAAGGGGTTTAAAATGATGAGGCAAAGGAAGATTTAAATTGTATGGAGAAGATGTTCGGGGGAGGTCTGTTACCAAAGAACTTTTATAGCTCAACTCGGGATAAATATTCTACAGTGCAACCTACATGAAGTAATTAGATTAAGACAAATGAGAGATGCATTATTGGTTGCTATTTCAATATATTTTTCAATTCAAAGATGATTCAACTCCAATACTGGATAAAAGAGCTTCATATTGATCAATATCTTTTTCTTTAATCTTTTTTAAAATAAAAGAAGCAGTTTTTTTCATTTCAGGTATATCTATTGGTTTCATACTTCTTTCAAATAAGCCCTCCAAATGAGAAAATTCATTATTAATACGTTCAGTCATGCTAGAAGCTTGATGATTATCACCGAAAAATCTTGATAATTTATCATCTTGTTTCTTTGCGTTTGGATATTTATAGAAAAGAAAAGCTTCTAAGAATTTACGTGCATTATTCCCAAAATTGTAATACAGGCTATGTTGTTCTACATCTTCGGCATTTGCATTAGCACACAAATAAATTTGATGAAACAAATAATTAAATTCTGTAACATAGTTTTTTAAATACTTTGGCATAGGTTCAAGGTTACTAATTTCATTTTCTCTTGAGATTATGAAATAACCTCTTTGTGTACAATCTGATGCTCCTGGAAGTCTTTTTAAATATTTTAAAAAATCAAGATTATGTGTAGATATAAATAGTTGTTCATAATTTTCTTTTGAAACGATTTCTGAATTAATAAGGCTATAAATAAAAAATATATGATTACTATCTAAACTAGAAATTGGATCATCTATCCAAATTATTGGTTTGATCCCCATAGTATCAATATCTTCAAGTTTAGCCATAAAATAACAAAATGCTATCAGATTACATTCACCTTCGCTCAAGTGATAAGCTTTTTTTCCATCTCTTATAACTTCAAATTTAATTTTTTTATCACCAATTTGATTCTCTTCTTCTAAAGCTTGAAGTGAAAGATAGTTATGACCAAAGAAATTATTTAGATAATCATTGACCTTTAAAGCCCCATTTTCTTCATCTTTTAGTAATCTTTCTTTATCATTTATAAGAACAATTAGGTTTTTAATTTTTTCTTCAACTTCCTCTTTTTTCTTATTTTCAGCTTCTAAATTACTTCTCAACCTATCAATTTTACTAATTTCATTCTCATACTGAATGGTTTTAAGAAAATCAAATACTTCTTTTAATCTAAGTAATATTTTAGATTTATCTTGTTCAGTTTTGAGTTTATTACTATAAGAGTTTGCTGCTAATCTCATTTTTTCAAAAATATCCCAACACCATTTAAGACGAATACTATAATCAAATATTTCACTAAAAACTCCTTCATTAAGTACATCATCTTTTCTCTTATTTAGCTGTATTATTAAGTCATCTAACTCTTTAATTATTTTATCAACAATTTGAGATTTTAATTTTATTAATCGATTAATGTCCGAATGATAGCTTGAGTAAAAGTTATCTTTATCAATAGGGAGTGTAGTTTTAAGATTAGCTATTGTATTATTAATTTCATTAATTAATTTTTCAATTTCATTTTCTAATTTTTCCGATTCTTCATCAAAATGACTATCTAATTCATTCCACCTTGTTTGTGAGATAATATTTCCACAGAATGAACATTTATTTGAAATATTTTTGTGTAGTTGCCTACCTTCTTTAACCCAACGATTCATTATTGAATCTTTTACTAATTGTTCAATCTTATTTGAATTACTTATTGGTTTTGTAATTAGTATTTTTGCTTTTTCGGACAATAAGTTTATGCTAAAATCTGGACGAGAAACAGCTCTAATATCTTCTTTTTTTCTTTCTTTCAATAATTCTTCAATTGAAATAACTTCTTCATCTTTTATAACAGAATATGAAGGATCGAGCACTTTTTTAATATCTAATTGAAGTTTGTTGATATTATAATTTTGATCTCCGAACTTATGTGATTTATATTTTATTCCGTCAGGATTATTGATGGCTTTGTTCTTTAATTTTCGGTTTAGCTGTTCATATTCAGTTTCATAAATATTTTTTGCATTTATAAAATTATTAAGTGAATTTTTTAAATCAAGATATAATCCTGATTCCTCATCAATCTTATTTTCACCTAATTCCTGTTTAAGTTTTTTAATTCCAACTTCTATATCAACGTTATCTCCAAGAATTGCAAAGGGAGAAATACTATCTTCGGAATTGCTCAAAAAACGAAGTTTTTCTTTTATAAAATCTTCATTAAAAACTCTAATATTTTTTCCATGATTTGTTAAATCATGATGTGTAACATTTACATTATCATTAAAACATAATTCAAATTCTGGATTGACATATTTATCTGATATCTTACCTGTTTCTAGTGCACGTACAATTCTGGTAAGTGTGGTTTTGCCAGAGTAATTTCTTCCGTAAATAATATTTATGTTTTTAAAATTCTCAATTCTACCTGCTGAATCAACAACTGAGTTGTTCCAAACAAAATTTTGAAACACGGCAAGATTATTAATTGATTTTAATTTTGTTATCACAAAAACCTCTTAAAATATTTGGACTAATTTATTTAACATAAATATCTGCTCTTCTATTTATGCCAATAGATTCTTCCTCACCTTTTATTGTGTTAATTGGATTATTTTCACCATATCCAAAGATATTTATTCGTTGCTTATTGATGTTGTTTTTGGTTAAGTAATTTGACACAGACTTGGCACGTTTAATTGAGAGAGAATCATTATATATACTGTTTCCCAAATAGTCCGTATGTCCAATAATCCATATTTTTTCCTTAGGAAATTTGTTTAAGTATAAAACAAGGTTATTCAATTTGTTTTTTGAAAATTCAGTTAAATTGTAATCATTATATCTGAAATATATACTTGTAATTGGATTATTACTTTCGTTAATGTAGTTACAATTAGATTCAATAAATAATTTATCATTAACTAAATCAATTTTTTGCGGTTTATTATCGACTAATTTTATATAATCAACTATAACTGGCAAAATATTACCCAAAGCAATAATAATTGTCATAATAATCGTAAATTTTTGATTTCTAATAATTTTTAGTTGTTGTTTTTCTTCCTCTAATTCTTTTTTTAGTTGTTCAGTAGTTTTATAGCCGTTTTTAACATAGCTATGAAGCATTTCAGTTGGTTTGAATTTTTTTCTATTGAGTAAATGAAGTGATATTTTAAGATCTCTATCTTTAATTGGATGTTCAATATAATCTAAATCGACTATCCTATTACCTATGTGATCAAAATTAATATCATCATACAATATTAAATAGCTATTATTTGACAAATAGTCTATCAAGCTTACAATCAGTATAAGTTTTTCTGTTATATCTTTTAGTAAAGACGCTATTCCTATTGGGCCATAATTACTTGAAAGCTTTTCAAAATACTTATTTTCAATTTTTAATAGGCAATCTTTTTTCGGTGTAAATTGAATATATACATGTGGTAGGAATACATCTTCAAGAATATTTTCAAGAACATTTAGTGAACCTTTTTTATTATCTATTTCAATAATATTTTCAATTATTTCTTTTTCGAAGCTTGAAAATTCTCTCATTTTTAAAACCTTACTTAATTAATTATTTTTTAAAAAAACTTCTCAAATTAAATCCAATTCCACAAAAGCTCGGTTCCAAAATAACACCATTGAGTAATTTTGCACCAAAGCCTTTTCTCATTTCCTTATTAATATTAAAATTTTGTAAAATTTTCTTATCTTTTATATCAGAAAATATATTTGAAATCAGGGAAATTACATCTTGTTCTGAATTGCAATGTTTTTTAATTGGGATTAATATAATTTTCGATTCTATGCTATCGATTTGATTTATATATTTATCTTTGAATGTATGTGGATTATCTCTTGTTATCAATATTGCAGGGAGGATATCTTTTCCTTTTTCTCCATTAATATGATGCCAAGACATAATCTCATTATCAACATGACTTCCTACTGTACCTGTAATAAAAACAGAATTAGTTTTAGAGGCTTCATTTGAAATTTTATTGAAGTTTTCCCAAATAATATTTGATAATGGTCCTTTCCAGCCATAATCAAGTAAATACAAATAATAGTCTCGGGTTACATTTTGTGGAATTTCATTTAAACTGTGAATCATCAATCCCATATTTTCTCCAATTAATAGTTTTATCGATTAACAATAACCATTTGCTATATTCTAAAATTATTTCATTTATGTAATAAATCATCAATTACAATTTTCTCTATTTGTTTTTAGTTTCTTTCATGTAAACTATTGTAAATATGTGAAATTAACAAATAGTTTTTCTCATAATAGCCTGAAGGAAAGGGGAATCTGAGAAATCATCACATGTAGCCTCCCTATAGCTTTGGTAAAGGTGTGGTTAATACTGAACTATTCCAGTAGTACACGGCTTTTCGAAAATTTAATACTCATACGGCTCAAGAAGAACGAGAGTATGAGGGTACGAGTGCAGGAGAGTGAGAGAGTACGATGAATAAAGATTTAGAATTTATTTCTTCAACCCCTCCGGGGTTGTGATTTGAGTGGTACCCCGGCTATACTGTTCTTGAACCCTTTCAGGGTTCTTAATGATCTTATGATATAATAACTTTCGATATATAATCCCGACGGGGTTGAATAAGTTGAATACGTTAACTTGCACAGAGGTTCTGAACCCGTCAGCGAATAGCTGCCGTTTCAAGATGACTATGTTGTGTGATATTCCCGGAAAAACTACATATGCAAATTCAAAAACTCTTTCACCGCAGGAAACTGGTTAATGATCACATGTCCGGTATCTTCTAAAAGCCTGATATCCGCATGGGAGACGAGATTTCTCAATCGTTCAGCGCTGGCTTGCGAATTCAAGATGACATCATGATCTCCGCCGAAATACTGCAGAGGTGCTGACAGTTTCATCAGCATGTCATCGCTGAAGATCGGTATCGCCTCCATGAGCGGATTGAAATGTTTGGACATGACAGCCTGGAAGTCCAGCACTTCAACCGGAACTTCCGTATTGTGATAAAGAGCTTTGTTTAGACGCTTTTGTCCGGCTTTGCCCAGCATCATGTAGACGATCGCTTTAAAGATAAAGCTTATTTTGGCAGGCACGATCCCCGAGCTGGTGAGCAAGGATAGTGCGGTGATCCGTTGCGGGTTTTTTAGCGCAAAGTTTAGACTATACCAACTGCCCAGGCTCATGCCCAGAAATGAGGCTTTTGCGATATCCAGTTCATCCAGCAGTGACGCAAGCCACTCGCCGGGTGCATCGGAATTCAGAGGCAGTCGTTTTGCTTCACTTAAGCCCGGTTCACCCGGGATATCAACACAGTAGACACAGAAACGATCGATAAAATCACCCACATTGCCAAACCAGCTGGCGGAGTTGGATGTGGATCCATGAAGCATAATAAGTGCCGGTTTGGATGTATCGCCAAATCTCAATACGTGGGTTTTTGCGTGCTTTGTTTCAATAAATAACTGTTCAAATGAGGGACCGTTATATTCAGCCAGTGTTTTCTTGTACAGCGATTCGATGATCTTTTTGCCTTCTTCGCTTTTATAAATGCTTGTGTTCATGTCATTGTCCTTTTGTCCGGTTCAGTTCGTCGAAAATAGTCAGTATCTTGCTGATAAAACCCGGATCGCCATAGAAAGTATATTTAGCTTTTTGGATTTCGGGGTAATAAATGAAATCATAACGCGTCCCACCGCTCTGTCCTTTGTCGCTGTTCAGCATGGCCATGAGTGAATTTGACAGCCGCGATGCTTTTTCGGAATCCTGATCTTTGATCTCAACGACAACGGAAGCATTGATCTGTTCTTTGCTTGACGCGTTGCCGGACGTTATGGACGGCAGCTGGTCGTTGGATAACTCGGCATGACAATAGTTTTTAAGCTCCTCTTCGCTTACCATCCAGGAGCGGCCGATCTTTTTTGCCTTGATCTTGCCCTCTTTGATAAAGCGGATAATGGTCTTCGGGTGAAGTTTTAAAATGCCCGACAGGTCTGAGACCGAGTAAAGTTTAAGTTCCATATACATCCTTTTCGTTTTCAATTCGAGCAGAATATAGTGCGGCGAATTTGAAACAACAAGAATAAAAAGTAATAATAAGAAGTAAAGGGGAATAATAGGGAGTAATTATGCTAAAATAACATGGAAAAGGGGATAAATGGGGGTGTGAGGGTGCGAGGGAACGAGAGTAGGGAGCGGTCGTGACCGTTCCTGAAAGAGATTGTTTGGAAGCGGAATAGTCGCGACTGTTCCCTACGGTTGATCAGGCAATGACAGAATTCTTACACAGATCATGAATTCGTTAATTGGCGGACCTCCGGACATCGTTTCAGGAGGACTAAACAAAAAGGGATTTTCTTAATTAAATAAAAAAACTCCCCGAAGCATGATCCGGGGAGTACCTGTTTTATCTGTTAAATTTTTATTAACTTTTAACTTCGACCGCTTTGGGGTCGGGACCGTATTTGTTTTCCTTCGCTTCACCCTCGGTTACATTCAGGACAAAGATCCATATGCTTCCTATAACCGGAATCAGTTCGAGGAGTAACATCCAACCACTTTTACCAATGTCATGAAGCCGTCTGACAGCAAGGGCTAAAAATGGAATGATCATAATGATTAGATATTTGTTATCCATATTTACCTCTCAATTATTTACCTTCCCAGCAAGGAGAAACAGTGACATATTCATTTAGTTGAGCCCATCTGACAAAGTCATAGGTCTTGAATGAATCAACCCAACACTCTTCCTCACCCTCCGGGACATGGAAATATATGGTGCAGCCAAGACTGCTATCTTCGAGTGACTGCCGTAATTTATATTGCTCCATATTTTCAAGCCATAGCTGTTGATGAAGCGTATCTTTTATAGTCACCAATGCCGGAAAAACCGTGATAACCTGTGTATAATGACTAAGATAACCACTGGTGTTGATAACGTAAGGTTTTGCGTTAAGGCTACTTATTACATATTGCAAACTATCAGACCCTAATGCTGATCTAAAAGTTAATCCATGAATATTTTCCACGTCGTGATCAAATAAATTGATAAAATCAAATACCCGGTTGATGGGATAATCACCTCTGATCCCGACAAGTACATCCGTCGGGACATATTCGGGTTCGTCGTGATCGATCGGATCAACACATGCGCCTAGCATTAAAAGAGAAATTGCCATGAAGAATTTTAAGAATTTCATGTAAAGCCTTTTATTATTTTAATTTATAAAAAGTATTGTAAATATGTTAGAATGACAAGTGGTATTTCTTGCAATATGCTGAGAATTAGAGAAATCTGCGCAATCTGTGGGTAGTGTCGTTTCAATTACTCTAAATCATGAATAGATCTCTCCCACAGGCGCCGTGCGCTTGATCCGGCGTTTTTTTATTGCTTTCATTAGCGGAAATAGTAAATCAGTCTGAGGAGAGGGAAGTTTGATCATTTCCATTATATGTGAATTTCTTGCTTTAGAAGCCAAAAATGGTTGGTAATAATGTTTTTCTCAACCCATCAACGAACAGAAAGAGAGGCGATCCTTTCGTCATTTCAAAAAGAATATTTTGTGTTTGTCCTTCTTTTTAAAAGATCATGATGAAAATAATTGTTTATAATGCTTTCTGACAGTGTTTTGATATTTCTGCTTCCCGAGGTCTGATAAAAATGATTTGTCGATAAATTTTAACATCTCTTCTTCTTTTTCCCGACTTTGTTCTATGATCGTATCTAAGATATTATCTTTAATATTCCAGCGTTTTCCCAATTCAATGAAATGCTTTATGGAGTATTCATAAGGTGTTGTTAATAAATGATCCTTTGTTCGTTCCATTTCTTTAAAAAGGTTCATGGCTATTTGGGTGTCATCAATATGAAGTTTTGTGTTCATTAGATCATAAGAAGGGGAAAGGATCATATCGCCGTTTTGTGATTCAAGAAGTGAAATATTTTTCAAGTGGACATCACCATTTCCGGTCAAAAAATTGAAGATCAGTATTTTTATAAATTTAATTTTATCAAGTGGATTCAGGTTATGACCAACGTCTTCATACGTTGCGGAATTATACTTGTTAATTCCAGAATTGCTGATACTTAGTATAGACGTAAAATCCTCCTGGCGCAACGGGTCGCCATTATTATCTCGGTCAAATCTGCGGGTTAGATACACCGGCTCGCCATCGGCAAAATACATGAAAGCACATTTTGCAGTATCAATATTGAATATTTGGTCAGCCATTTGCATCGTCAAGTGTTCATTGGCGGGAGAATCTAAATACAGATCCCATCTTGAATCGAGGAAAGGTTTAACGATATACATCGATTCCAAATCAATATTCGGCATAAGTAATTTATTTTTATTTCTTCCTATAAACCCTTTTGCCTGAACGCCGGAAAGGCTAAATCCAGTCGGTCGGCCGATGTTTCGTTTTCTAATATCATTCCAATTAAAATCAAGCGTCACCGGAACTTTTGATCTGTCAAAAAGCTTGCTTTCACATGCTGAACAAAAGCCATCTACATTGTTTTTTAAACATCCATGACAATATGACATTAGTTTTCATCTTTCTTTATTGTAATTGCCCCTATTGTATCATGACCACACGTATTAATCAATAAATTCCAATCATCATGAATATCAATTCCCAAGGCTTTACATTGCATTTGCCTGTTATAGCCCTCTGAAAGCATTGATTGAAAAAAAGGAAAAAGCTGTTTAGCATGATATGTTTTTTGAGATTTTGGTAAATTGATTGAAATAGGATAAAGTTCATTATTTCTTATAAAATCATCATCGTATTCAAAGTGATAACCAGTTTCATCCCGCCATAATAAGCCGGCAAGATACTTGTCTTTATAAATGACTTTGGCTCTCATTATGCTTTCTTAACTCCAATTTGATCTCCAGATCCAGGTAATAGAATATTTCGTTAAGCGTTTCAAAAGAAGGATTTGCCTTCCCATTTTCGATAAGGGATAATGTTACAACCGTCAATCCGGTATAAGCGGCAAGTTCTTTTTGTGAGATGGATAAGACCTTCCGCCTTTCTCTAATCTTCTTTCCTAATTCTCGTTTGTTCATTGTGCCAGTTAAATTATAATTAAACTATTATTACGAATATAATTGTTTGGGTGCTCTATGTCAATAATATTTAATTATAATTAAAATATTATATCAAACAACACTGTTTTGGTCTAAATGTTAATAATATTAAAATATAATTAAACTATTATCGTAATAATGATGTTTGCCTGTAATATTGTGTGGAATATTAAAATATAATTAAAGTATTATAACATATTATATTCCCCATCCCAGGAATGCACGCACCGGCTCTTGGCGCGCTCGGTGGCCTCGTAAGTAATGCCGCAGGCCGCCCAGAGCAGATTACTTAGATCCTGCTCGCCGACCGCCTCAGCGGCAAAACGTCGTTTTGTCCGGCGTTGGTTGATCGCTTGCATGAGGGGGAAGGTGAGGTTGGTTTGGGGCGGGGCAGAGACATAATATTTTTTATGAATGAGTTCCTTATTTTGTTACAAGAAAGAGAAGGGGTTTAAAATTGATGGTTGGAGAGTTAGGAGTCAGAGAAGTGATATTTATTCCTCTCTTATAAACTTCAATTCTGGTAAAACTATTCTAAACTCTTTATCCAATTTATCTTTATGCCAAAATATAATATAATTAACAAGAGCTTCTGAAAGCTTATAACCTTTGTTTTTGTAATCCTCGATTTTCTTTTTAAAGCTTCTTGAAAATTTTAGCACGCAATTTCCATCTTTATCTGAACAGCCATCATCATTAACTATAAGTTCATCACCACCTTTAAGCGTGGAAATATATTTCTGTCTTTTAATAAAATAATCTAACCAAATGTCTTTATGTGATAAATGTAATAGCAGAAGATTTGATGTTTCGTATGGGGTATCATCATACTTGCGTTCAATATTATTACAAGAATAATTGTCTAAATAATTCCCATTTAAATGAATGGTTAGATTTTCTTTTGCTCTAGTCATTGCGACATATAATTCTCTTTTGATAGCGTCAGTACGTGGAGAAATATTTCTTAGCATCAAAAACACATTATCAAATTCTTTACCCTTTGCTTTATGGTTTGTTGAAACTAATATTGTTTCTCTAATGGTACTAATAAAATCCTCAAGCTTTGATTCTTTTACAAAGACCTCAAAATCGGATTTGAATTTCTTTTCCGGATTACTAAGTTCAAATGCTTTAATCAGATGAATACATATTTCAATTTTTGAGCTTTCTTTATAGTTATTCCATAGTTTTCTCTTAGCTGATTTCCAGTCCTCTGGGGATATCGTGTATTTGTCTTCCGAGAAATTAAGTTGATTAATAAAATATCTTACTTCAAGTATGTTGTGTAAACTAAACCAATCGTTGCTTTGGATTAATTTTGCTTTTATTCCTTTATTAAGTAATAGTCCCGTTATTTGTAAGGCTTCGGAATTCTCATGAGTTAATATGCACGTGCTCCCATTTAGGTCAGAGTTAAGTATGTCCATAATTACCGGTTTCGATAGATTTGGACTGGAATATTTTATTATCTTAAGTTTCCCGTTTTCACTTGAGTGAGGAATGATCGGATTTGTTTTAAGTCGTTTTTGGATTCCCGTAGCAAACTGATTGGTAAATTCAACAAGGTTGGCCCTACTGCGATAATTTTCTATTAGCTCAATCTTTTTAGCATTTTGTTCAACAATGAATCTTTCAAGATATTCAGAACTAGCTCCCCTAAATTCATAAATATTTTGATCATCATCGCCAACAGCAATAACTCTCATTCCTTCATTTTTATCCATTAATATTTTAATTAACTCAAATTCATGCTTGTCCATGTCTTGGGCTTCATCAATTACCAAAACGGTTTTTGTAATTCGGTTTGATTCAATATCTCCAGATCTGATTTTCTCAATCGTGTTTTTTATTATTGTTTCTGATTTCTCGATTGAACCGACCTTTCCTAGTAGATCAAAACAATATGAATGAAAGGTTTTTATTTCAATATATGCTGCAGCATTTCCTATTAAAGTAAATAATCGTTTCTTGAACTCTGAGGCTGCTGCTCGTGAAAAAGTTACCATCAATAATTGTTCGTGTTTAACATCTTCCATTAATAATAATGAAGCAAGCTTATGTACCAAAACTCTGGTTTTACCACTTCCGGGACCGGCTGTTACAGCAATATATGGAGAACTATTATCATTGATAATGCTGAGTTGTCTAGGGGATAACTCACCGAATAGTTGGCTGAATTTTTCAGGGGTGATATTTTGCTTTATTTCATTTTGTCTGCTGCCCTTAAAATATTTATTTAGAAATGAAGAATAATTAAGTTGAAAATAATCTTCGACAAATTGTAGTGCCGATTTGTAATCCTGAATCATTTTTTTTGCATATTCACCTACAATATGAATTTGCTGAACTCTCTGCTCATAGAATTGATTTAGTTTTTTATAATCTTCTGCCTTATATCTAACTTTATTGTCTTTTTCAAGTCGTTCAATTGTGAGTTTATTATATATGACTAAAAATCCACCTTCAATTTTTATAGCATCAATTCTTGAAAGATAGAAGAGGGCATCTTCAACATCCGAAATCGAAATTTGGAGTTTAAAAAGAGAGTTACTATTCTCATATTGTTGCTTTAATTCATGAACGGAAAACTCAACGTATAGGTATTCTTTGTTAGCATCCGATCTAGAAAGGTTTTGACTGCTTTTCCCATATAGATAATCGGTTATAAAGCGAGCTAAATCATGTCTTCTTTTTAATCTATTTCTTAATTCATGTACCGGATAATTTGATACAACAGAAAGGTGGTTATTAGAAGTGTTACTTTGCTTTCTCTTAAGCCAGTTCTTAATCACCCAAAAGTTTATGATCGTTTTTAGCTTGTTAGGTGAAATATCTGTGCAGCCATTTTCTTCTGCCAATTCATTTAGCTCTTTAATGTGGAAAGATTTTTCCTCTTCATCAAATTGAGTTAATAAGAATTTCTCTATTTTGCTAATTGAATTAACAATTCTAAGTGATCGGTTTTTATTTTCTCCTTGCTTAATAAAAGCTGTCAAATCTTTTGTATCTGCTAATATTTTTTCTTCTCGTAATAAATTTATTGCATTGATCACATCTTCTTTTACAATGCCTAAATGGTCTGATATGTAGTCTACTCTCGATTCTGCCACTTCGTCAGTAGCTTGTTTTCTGCTTTTACTGGAAAATAGTTTTTTTATAATTCTGACAGCATCTTGTCTTTGTTTGGTGTTGAACTTTTCCGACACATTAATTTTGTCAATAGCCTCTTGAGCATTTTTTGTTAGAATACTATTAGCAAATATTCTAGGTGTATTTTGTCCGCGTTTTAGGTAACCTGACTCTTCTAAGGCTGAAATTGCAGTTGTCACTCTTGTCTCGATCTCAACGACATTATCATCCCATCCGGCTTTCCTTGCAATTTCCAGGGCTGAATTTGAAACACTTGACCTGAATTTAGTTATTTCCTTAATAGCAACCCATATCTGCTGGATCTCCTTAATATTTAACTTAGTCTGGTTAAGTAATATGAAGTGCTTGCTAAGATCTTCCTCATTAAAAAGTACATAACAATCAGCTGATATTTTTTCATCCCTTCCAGCTCTGCCAGCTTCTTGGACATAGTTTTCAAGAGAATCAGATAATTCGTAATGAATCACCATACCGACATCTTTTTTATCTACTCCCATACCAAATGCTGAAGTAGCAACCATGATATCAACATCGCCTCTAATAAATGCATCCTGATTTTCTGATTTCTCCTGCTTATCCATTTTACCATGATAGGGTTTTGCAGAATATCCATCCTTAGAAAGTTTTTCAGCAATTTGATAAGCTCTTTTAGTACGAGAAACATAAATAATGGTTGGACAGTTTTTCCCGTCAATGAGATTGCGTAGACTCTCATACTTATCTACTTCCGTAGCCTTAGGGATTACCTTGTAATGTAGATTAGTACGGGAGGCATTTGAGCTAAAGATTTCTAGTTCTAAGTCTAATTTATCTTTAAAATAATCCTTAATATCTTGAATAACATTTTGCTTGGCAGTTGCTGTAAAACAAGAAACCGGAATCGGGTTTTTAAGTTTTTTCTTTTCTTGTAATGATTTTATGAAATCACCTATGTATAGATAATCAACTCTAAAATCTTGACCCCAAGCAGAAAAACAATGTGCCTCATCAATAATGAAACGTACAACATTTCTACCAAGTAATAAGCGCTCGATTGATCTTGATCTTAAAGATTCTGGTGAAATATAGAGAAGAGATGTTGTGCCATTTTCGACTCTTTCAAAAGATTTTCCTCTTTCGATGGGATCCAGCAAACCGTTTATTGTAACTGCTTCGGTGATATTTGCTTTTTCTAAATTATCTACCTGATCTTTCATCAAAGATTGCAATGGAGATATGACAACAGTTAAGCCTTTAACATATTCACCACTCATTAACGCAGGGACTTGAAAGGCTAAAGATTTTCCACCGCCGGTTGGAAATACCGCAATTAAAGATTTATTTTTTATCGCTGCCTCAACGGCTTCTTTTTGTAGTTCTTTGCCGCCAAAACTTCTGTATGAAGAATATCCGAAGTAATTTTTTAATGCCATATCTGCATTAAGAAAACTGTTGCAATATCGGCATCCCCTCATGCAGGGATTATTTCTTAATAAATACATTATCCGTTCAATATCAGGATAATTCTTGATCACCCAGGGAGGTGTAATAGAGTATCGGCTATCAGTATTTATTAAGGCTAGAGAATAAGCTAATTCAACAGGATATTCTTTTATTGTTTTTCTTAATTGGAAATTTTGACAAATTTTATCAAAGAATTTATTCGTTATTAGATTTTCAATATTTCGGTTACCAGGAAAATATTCTACAACATCAAAGAAAGCTGAAAATTCCATTTTATCCTTGAGTAATGTATAATATATTTGTTTTAAGTCGTTGTCAAGTTTGTGAAATGCTTCGACCTCATCGCGGAAGAGAGCTCTTGCTTTTATAGCATCATTCAGAGGATTGTTTAGTTCTTCTGTTTGTAGTTTGTCGTCTTTTAAAAGTGCATGATATGGCTTTTTAGGAAATAGTAGTGGAGATAAAAATAAAGTATCAATGGCTTTTATTTTGGATACATTTATATCTGTTGCTTTTGCAATAAATTTCAAGTCATGATTAATGATGTTGTGCCCACAAATAAATTCATTTTGGTTAATAAATGCAAGAAGTACTGACATGGATTTAGAGTGGAATTTCATTCCATCATTAGATACTCCACCTATATCAAGTATTTGTTGGCTTTTGGCTTCTACTTCGGTATCTATGAAGGCAATTTTTTTCATTAATTATTCGATTCTTTTTATAAATATTCGATTTGCCTAGTGTGTGACTAAATATGTGTTTGTACTTTAGATTACCACTTCCCTTATAATTGTTATATAAATTACTGTAAATATGTATTAACCGCAATTGATTATTTGCGCTTGAAAGAAGAGTATAGATTTAACTTAAATGGCTATCATTATATTAGTGAGTAGTGTTTAATGAGTTAGAATTATTTTTAATATTTTTCATTAGAGTATGAAAGTTCATCGGTATTCGGTAATTGCCAAGAAATACTTGCCTGGCATTCGTGTTAAGATTTAATATGACGCTTTAATTTTTTAATGGCCCACTCATAATGCGAGCTGGTACTGGAAATACAGTAGGCGCCCAAGGAGGTGGATCCGGTCCATGAAAAGTGTTTTTTTACGAATAATTCTTCATCACTGAAAGAATCGATAAGCGCTATCACATCGGCATGACTTTGTGTGAGCTTTTTGATAGATTCATCCAAAGGTGTATGCTGATGTTTTTTCCATATTTCCACATTCATATCGGGATAGGTTTTCCAATTGTAAGGCTCAGGCAAGAAAGGTGAAACTGTCCCGCTTGTATTGTTTTTTACCCACTTGATCTGCAACAGGTGCCATTCGTAAAGATGAATAAGCACATCGCGCAGATTGCGATCTCTATCTTCAAAAGCAAAGCTTGCATTTTGCAATTCGGGACCCATTGCATCGATGAGAGCAAAGAGCTTGTTAAAATTGTTTTCGGCGGCTGTGAGTAGTTCGGATTTGGATTTTGGGCGGGGCATTGGATTACCTCAGTGTTTATTGTGATTTGTATGGCAATTTTACAATAAATTCAGTGAAAAAACCAAAGATTAAGTTTTTTAAGAGGGTTAACAGTTAACACGAATAAGGGACTTTACTACTTCATTTTTTCTTTCTGTTTAAAAAGATATCTGGGTGTTCGAAATTAAAGCTTAATTAAGAATTAACCCACCTCCGGGGAAGGCTATGGCGGGCGGGGAACAATCGAACATTTGATTTAGCGTTGACGATTGCGCATTTCAATATTTCATTTTCATGAGTAGGTCTCTCCGCTACTTCGCCTTTCGGCGGATCCGGCCGAGATGACAGTCTGCTTCTCATTTCCTTTGATTTTTGTTGATTTTCTTCCTATGTTGATTTGAATATCAAATGTAAAATTGAATATTGAACAAGGATTAACGATATTCGCTA
Organism: bacterium; assembly: GCA_963676395.1. Taxonomy (GTDB): domain Bacteria; phylum Fidelibacterota; class Fidelibacteria; order Fidelibacterales; family Fidelibacteraceae; genus M50B103. The sequence continues at coordinate 1,691,014 of OY781066.1, forward strand.
TTGGAAGTTGTCTTTCGACTTCATATATGGGTGTTCCTTGTTCGTATATAAAAAGAGAAGTCAATGAATAAAATATCATCACGCAGATTTGCCCACAAAATACTTTTAAAATGGTTTACCTCCGATCTCTATCTGGAGCATCTCATCGATTTTTCCGATGTGGATATGACCGCCCAAGATCGTCGCTTTGCCGAAGCGCTTATCCATCAGGTGATCATGCATCAGCGTATGCTCAGCTTTGTGTTGGGGAAATTCGTGGATAAAAAGCCTAAGAAGCCGGTGTGGGTTTTGCTGATGATGGGTACCTGTGAAATTCTATATATGGGCGTAAAAGATCATGCGGCGATCAACGAAACGGTCAAACTTGCCGCTAAAATAGATCAACGAAGCAAGGGCTTTGTGAATGCTGTGCTGAGAAAAGTAACGGACTACCGAAATGCCGACTGGGAAGGGGATCGCGTGGATCCACGAATTCAGGCGGGCATACGCTTTAATTTACCCGATTGGCTGATCAAGCGCTGGAGTGTTCAATTTGGTTCAGAGACCATGGATCTGCTGGGTTCGCTCAATGAACGACCACGTAAAATGGCGCGTATTGTAAAGACCAAAGAGAGGGTAAAAATTCTGGCTAGACTGGAAGAACTCGGCGTGCTGGAAGAAACGAGCACGTATCACAAAGATTTTGTTTTTATCCATTCTTGGCAACCACTTTTACATGATCCATTGTTCACCGAAGGCAAGATCATTGCCCAGGATGTCTCGGCGATTTTTCCAACACTCATGATCACGCAAGATAATCCCGAATCCATCGCAGATGTCTGCTGCGCACCGGGTGGCAAGCTATCCGCCTTGGCTCAGTATACTTCGTATAAAACAATCCTACGTGGTTATGATCATAATCCACAGCGCCTGGAAGATACACAGGCGACCCTTGATCGTTTGGGTATGAAAAATGTTACGCTTAAGGCACGTGATGTGGCAACGGAAGAAATTCCGCTATTTTCACATATTCTTGTCGATGCGCCTTGCTCAGGATTTGGTGTGATCCGTAAACGCACCGACCTGCGCTGGCGACGAAAAGAAGAAGAAATGCCCGGTTTATTTAAAATTCAGCAAGACATTCTTAACAATATGAGTCAGTATGTCAAACCAGGTGGCTTATTGGTGTATTCAACTTGTACCTTCGATAACGAAGAAAACCGCGGAACGATCAAAGAATTTTTAAGCAAACATACCGATTTTTCTATAGAACCGGCCAGTCCTAAGATTTCCCCCGAATCCCTTATCGGATGGAAGGGAGCGATCGAAAGTTTCCCGCATCAGCATTATTGTGAAGGATCGTTTGCAATTGCTTTGAGAAAACGTTAAATTTCTTGCCACTTTGCGGATTTCTTGGAAGATGTTAAATCCGCCTAATTAAGAATCCGAGGCAAAAGAATGCAAGGAGCGGCAAAGCTTAAAGAACTGGCAAAAACACGAGTTTTAATTTTAGATGGTGCCATGGGAACCGCCATACAACAGCGCGGACTGACGGCTGACGATTTTATTTATCCCGGTACTTCTACAAGGTTGCAGGGGTGTAACGACCTGCTGACCTTGTCTCGCCCCGATGTGATCAAAGATATTCATTGCGATTATATTAAAGCCAATGCCGATATTATTGAAACCAATACTTTTGGCGCCAATGCCTTTTCATTAAAAGATTACGGTTTGGCCGATAAGGCCTACGAAATGAATGTTGCAGCAGCCAGACTAGCTAGAGAAGCTGCCGATTCCGTTGATCGTGATATATTTGTTGCCGGCGATATCGGTCCCACCGGTCGCTCGGCTTCTTTTTCGCCTTCAGTCGATGATCCTGCATATCGCGAATCTAATTTTGCGGAGTTCCGTGAGATGTATCGCGAGCAGGTAAGTGGATTGATAGACGGTGGTGTGGATTTGCTTATTGTTGAGACCATTTTTGATACCTTGATCGCCAAGGCCGCACTTACTGCCATTATGGATGAATTCGAAGCGCGCCAGATCGAGCTGCCTATCATGGTGTCGGCGACCTTTAGCGATAAATCGCGTCGTACTTTATCCGGACAGGAGTTGGAAGCTTTTATTACTTCCATGTCCAATTTTCCCATTTTTACTCTGGGTGTAAATTGCTCTACCGGCGCTGCTGAAATGGTACCGTTGATCAAGGATTTGGCTGACCTGTCGCCTTTTGGTACCTCGGCTCATCCCAATGCGGGTTTCCCCGATAGTGATGGAAATTATATTCAAACACCCGATGAGATTGCCGCTCAGCTGGAGCCGGTGCTGGATGCGGGTCTGCTGAATATTATTGGGGGTTGCTGTGGGACACGCCCCGAGCATATTGCCGCCATTGCCAAAATTTCTAAAGACAAGCCGCCTTTCAAGAAAGTAGCTTGCGAACCCGTGCTGAAGCTCAGTGGTTGGGAGACCTTGCGTATTCCCCGCGAGCATATGTTTATCACGGTCGGTGAGCGCGCCAATGTAGCCGGTTCCCGAAAATTCGCTCGTCTGATCAAAGAAGAAAAATTCGAAGAAGCCATTTTCGCCACGCGTAAGCAGATCGAAGAAGGGGCTCAAATTATTGATATTTGTATGGATGATGCGCTCATTGATGCACCCAAAGCCATGATCACATTTTTACGACTCATTGCCGCCGATCCCATAACTGCGCGAGTCCCTGTGATGATCGATTCTTCCAACTGGGAGGTCATCGAAGCGGCACTGCCTGAAATTCAGGGTCGTAGTATTGTGAATTCTATTTCCCTCAAAGAGGGTGAAGAAGAGTTTCTGCGTCGTGCCAATTTTATTCACAATATGGGTGCCACCGCTATGGTCATGCTTTTTGATGAGAAAGGGCAGGCAGATACCTTTGAACGAAAGATTGCTGTGGCCGAACGTGCGATGACCTTATTGGCGGAAAAAACAGCGATCACTCAGGAAAGCATTATTATTGATCCAAATATCCTTACTATTGCTACCGGTATTGACGAGCACGATACTTATGCTCGTGATTATATTCGCGCTATTGTCTGGATCAAAGAGCACTATCCCGATGCAAAGACTTCCGGTGGTTTGAGTAACCTCTCCTTTTCTTTCCGTGGTAATAATCCCTTGCGAAAAGCTATGCATGCTATTTTTCTGGAATTGGCGGTGGAGGCCGGACTGGATATGGCCATCGTGAATCCCGCTGCCGAGATGTCTACCACTCTTATTCCCAAGTATGCAACAAGCATTATTCGCGAAGCGTTGTTGCTGGAAAAGGGTGATGGTTCCAAAGCACGACAAGATCTCATTGAACTCGCTATGAGTGGCTCGCTCAAAGAAGAAGCCGGGAGCAAGAAGCCTGAATTGGAAAGTCAAAAGTGGCGAAAGTTCGATGTGATGGAGCGTTTATCCGAAGCATTGGTTCGCGGTGATGATGCCTATCTCGAAGCTGATCTTCAAGAAGCCGGGTTTGAGCATGCCATGAAACTTATCGAAGGTCCGCTTATGGGTGGCATGGGTAAATTGGGTGAACTCTTCGGTGAAGGAAAGGTCTTTCTTCCGCAAGTGGTACGCTCTGCACGTATTATGAAAAAAGCCGTGGATATATTAAAGCCTTACCTAAGTGGATTGGATGATGATGTTGCCAATGCCCGAGGTACAGTTGTGATGGCTACCGTAAAAGGTGACGTGCACGATATCGGAAAGAATATTGTTTCACTGGTACTGCAATGTAATCATTTTAATGTTATTGATCTGGGCGTCATGGTTCCGCCCGAAAATATATTTGCCGCTGCAGTTGAGCACAAGGCTGATATGGTCGGTTTGTCCGGACTTATCACACCCTCGTTGCAGGAAATGGGTGAGGTTTGTCGTCAATTCAACGAAGCCGATTTGGATATCCCCATTATGATCGGAGGTGCCACTACCTCCGAAGCGCATACTGCCACGCGACTTGCCCCCTTGTATCCGGGACGAGTGATCTATACGTCAGATGCATCGGATTCCGTAAAAGTGGCCTTACAATTGGCAGGCAAGAATGCGAAAGCTTACAAGGAAAGAGTACAGAAAGAGTATTATTCCTTAGAAAGCAAAAGCGAAAAACCGGGTGGAAAACAGAAACCGGAATTACTTTCTCTCAAAGAGGCCCGTGCCAAAAAATATCGGAAAGCCAAGACTTCCTGCGTTTCGGCATTCTTGGGAAAAAAGGTATTAAAAGAACTGCCGCTGGATGAATTGATCTCGCGTATCAACTGGAAAATGTTTGCATTGGCCTGGCAATTAAAACCAAATAGCGATGAAGCTATCAGAGTGAAACGCGATGCTGAAGAGCTGCTTGCATTACCCGAAGTACGCAAGATGTATCAGGAGTCGATTTCGGCCGTGCTGGGATTTTTTAAAGTTAAAGCTCATGGAGATGATCTGCAGGTGCTTGATGAAAACGGCCAAGAACTGACACGTTTTTACTTTCTGCGGCAGCAGGAAGCAAAGTATAAAAAGCAAACACTATCGCTCAGTGATTATACCTATCAAGAAGGTGATACCATTGGCATATTTGTTGCAACGGCCGGTGCCAAAGTTGCGGAACTCAGCGATGTATATCGCAAAGAAGGTGATGAATATCATGCGTTGATGATCAACTTTTTGGGTGACCGTTTTGCTGAAGCAACAAGTGAATTTCTGCAAGATCAGGTGGAAACAGTGTGGTGGAAACAGGATGAACATAGAATTATTCGCCCTTCAAACGGATACCCGTCGGCACCCGATCATAGTGAAAAATTGCAAATATTCAAGTTGCTTGATGCCGAAAAAGAGCTGGGTGTTACTCTTACCGAAAGTTATAATATGAAACCTTTGTCTTCAGTTTGCGGTTATTATTTTGCCGATGCCGATCCCCATTATTTTACGCTTGGCACACTCTCTCGCGTGCAGCTTGAAGATTATGCAAAGCGTAAGGGCATGGATGTTGAGACCATATTGAAATATTATGCGGGTAAGACAACTGAAAAATGATATATTTACAATGTTAGGAACGGATTGAACCGTTCCCTATGCGATAAACGATATAGGAAGCAATATGAAAGTCACAGAAATCATAAGCAAAGCAAACAAACCTCTTTTTACCTTTGAGCTCTTACCGCCGCTTAAAGGTCACACGATGGACGCTATTAATGCAGCCATCGAGGCGATGTTGCCTTATGATCCGGCTTACATTAATATTACTTCGCATCAGGAAGAGGTGGTGTACCTGGAACGTGAAGATGGTCTGTTGGAACGTCGTACGGTTCGTAAACGACCGGGCACAGTGCCAATGTCTGCTGCAACTCAATACAAGTATAATATTCCCGTGATCCCGCATCTTATTTGCGGTGGCAAGAATCGCGATCAGATCGAAGATCAGCTTATCGACCTGAATTTTTTGGGTATTGATAATATTTTTGCTTTACGTGGAGATCCCGCTAAAGGCGAACGTCGTTTTGTTGCCAGCAAAGATGGGTACGAACATACCGATGGACTGGTGGCTCAGATCGCAGCCGCCAATCGAGGTGAATATCTGGATCCCACTATGAAAGATCCCCAACCGGCGGATTTTTGTATTGGTGTGGCCGGTTATCCGGAAAAACATTTCGAGGCACCCAATTTAGAGCATGATATCCAGATGCTTAAGAAAAAAGTTGACGCCGGTGCCCATTACATTGTAACGCAAATGTTTTTCGTCAATGATCATTTTTTCTCATTTGTCGATAAATGCCGTGAAGCCGGCATTACCGTTCCCATTATTCCCGGTATTAAGCCCATTCGTAGACGTAAAGATATGGAATTCCTACCTCAGGTTTTTCATATTGATCTGCCGGGTGATCTGGTTAAAGATGTTGATAATGCCAAGAATATCGCCGAGATCAAAGATATTGGCATTGAATTTTGTAAAGATCAGGTTCGTGGATTATTAAAAGGCGGTGTTCCCGGTGTACATTTCTACAGCGAAGGCAGAGCAGAGCAGATCACCAAAGTGATCGAGGCTACGTTTTAATGAAATCAATGTAAGGGCACAAAACCTTGTGCCTTTTTTTATATGCGTTCGATATTACAATTTCCGGTGGTATTATTTATTGGTTTATAATAATTAGGTTACCAGATTGCATGCAGGTTTGTGTATTTTTATCAATCTTTACCATCAAATTATCATATTCCATCTTATCTCTTTTATTTTATCCCCTTATTAATTAAATTTCTGCCAATGGCTAAAAAAAGCGACAGGATCAGGCTGCTGATCAACGAAACAAAAGGTCCCGGTATCAAACGGAAGAAACGGGAAAAGCCATTTCGTTCTTTTGTGATTTTTGTGATCATTTTTGGAATTTTCTGTGCTTTGGCCGCTGTGCTGATGAATTTTGTTGTTTTACCTAAATTTACCCGCCAGGGGCAGGAAAGAATTTTACTGAATGTTGAAGGCTTGACTTGGGAAGAAGCCCGACATCTTCTTGAACTGGAAAAATTCACTCCGGTTCGCGGTAAATCCATTCCCAAGGATGATATGGAGCCATTCCGTGTGATCGCTCAACAGCCACGTCCCGGTACACGCGTAAAGCTTAACCGTCGCGTTTATCTTGATATTGCCATTCCGCTTGAAAATGTCGTATTCCCGGATTTGCGAGGTAAAACTCTACGATCTGTAGAAATTTTATTGCAGGAAAATAACTTAGCCATTGATTCCGTTTCTTATGGTTTTTCGGATATGCCGCGTGAAGTGATCTATTGGCAATCTATTGATCCGGGAAAATCTGTGCGACCCGGGTCGGGTGTGCATGTGAAGATCTCGCTTGGTTTGAACAACTGGGAGGTTCCAAATTTGATCAATATGAGTTTGGTTGATGCCCATAAGGCCATTAATGATGCCGGATTACGCATCGGAACGGTATCTTACCGCGATAGAAATGATCTCCTACCCAACACGGTGATCTATCAATCTGTTCCCGGTACCACGGTTTTGAGTATCCCTCAGCCAATTGATCTGGTTGTATCCCGATATAATTCAGAACTTGAATCTAACGAATAATGCTTAGTCAACTTGAACTTCGAAGACAGATTATTCATGCCGCTACGGCTATTATTCCACTATTGTATTGGTTTTTTCCCGATATTGGTCCCTTAAGCGGTCGGCAGATCGTGTTGATATTATTTGCGATCTTTGGTGGACTATTTATTTTTGCCGATTATTATCGCAGACGAAATGAAACCGTTAAAAAAGCTTTTCTTTTCCTGGTTTCGCCCTTTATTCGTAAGGTTGAAGAAGAAAAAATGACGAATGCTTCACATATTGGGATTACATTTTTTCTTGTACTGCTTATTTTTCCCAAGAATATTTCCGTACCGGCATGTATGCTGCTCAGCGTAGCGGATTCAGCTTCCGGGATCGTGGGACGATTGTGGGGAAAACACACTTGGTTTAAGAATTATACCTATGCAGGAAGCTTGGCGTTTATTATTGCCGGTCTTCTACTCTATTATTTTGCCTTTCCATACATCATATTCTGGAAAGCTGCTTTGGTTGTTGCAATGTGCGCGCTTTTTGAAGGTCTGCTCTCGCATCTAGACGATAATGTCGTGATTCCAATCGCAGCCGCCATGATGCTGATGATGTTGGAAGTTTGAAGATTGTGAAGAGGAAATAGTAAGATATTACGTAGATGAAACATTAATTTTATGATCGACGGGAGTCGAAAATAAAAATACATTACGATTGAGTGTCCGGGACAAAAGTATTAAGCTTACAAAAGACATTTACACCATTATCAAAAAAAATCCCGATTACGAAAAATATGACTCATGCCCGCAAGTGCAACGTACTCCAGTTTTTGAGCTGGAAACAGACTTGGAATCAAAATAAAAATATTAGATTACTCGTCACTATTTAATCAATCTTTTTATATACCTACTCATTACCTCGGCCATCCGCATTGCGCCTACATCGGTCAAATGGATGCCATCAACGGTGCCTTCTACAGCGACATGTCTGATCTTATCAAAAGGGATCATGTGTAGATTTTTGTGATCTTTTTTGAGTCGTTTATAAATGTCCACGAGTTCATCGTTTTCTGCAACGCAGGCATTATAAACTTCAGGGTCAAACCAACCGTCTTCCGACATGATATTGGGTGTTACCAATACGGGTGTGTTGGGATGTGCTTCAAGCAGTTTTTTTAATTCACGTTCGGTACGTTCTTTGATCATTTCCAGATCCATGTTGGGGAAACAATCGAAAATATAACAGTCAACATCTACACTTGCGATGTAATCAATAATCTCCGGATCCATGCGGCCGTTGCCGGAAAAACCAAGATTAATATTTTCACGACCAAGTTTGCGACCAATGATGGCAGGATATGCCATGCCGGGACGAGATACGCAACCGCCTTGGGTAATGCTGGTACCATAAAAAAGGATAGGCTTTTCTTTGCGCTCAACTTTGGTAAGCGTGGCTTCGGGGTCAAGTCCGATCTCAAGTGAAACCAAGCCATCATAAAGCGGACAATATAACATAAATTCTTTTTCATCACTATTGAGGTTCTTGATCAAGCGACGTTGATTTTCTTTTTTATACGGCTTGCCGGTTCCCAAAAAGAACCATTTACCGTTTTCTTTTACATATAAATCCAGTCCGCGAATACCTGTGCCGGGCATATGGCACATATGAAAATCGTTCAAAACCTCCCATTTTACGTGGATTTCACTGGAATTACTTCTAAAGTGTGCAGCGATCCCCGCTGAATTTTGGGCTAGTTCCCATACGGGTTTACGCACCAGATCTTTAGCTCCTTCGGGAAGACGCGTGTATGTTTTTGCATCATCAAAGGCCATACCTTCAAGAAATGCTTTTGCATCATGAAAAACAGGGTCAATAGCGAATAGTGTAACAACACACACACATAATAGAACAACGATCTTGCGCATAATATCCTCAATGGTTATATATTTTAAATTGATTCCATAAATCCGGTGTAATTTAATGGAAAATATGAAATAAGTAAAGCTGATTTATAAGGGCATCATACAAAGCTGTAAAGTTGTACATTGCTTATAAAATGAAACTTAATTGGATGTAATCGTTCTGCTTATTATTTTTACAAAATTACATATGCACACAATAAACACTAAGAAGCGGGGAACACAGTTTTATTAAAAAAATATAAGATTTTGTGTGCTTTATCTGTTTAATGTTTTGATGTGGTACATAGTGGCTTTTTGTGAGGTATTGAACTCAATTTTCAATTGTTAATGATTCTAAAAACCCCTAAATTTATAAGATGAATAAGTCTAGACAATACATCCTCGTACTTTTTCTGTTATTGCTTTCCGTGCCTCTGTTTGCGCAAGTTGTTCCCTTTAGTCTGACACTGGGATCGGAAACTAAAAACGTGTTTGCTTCGGATCTTTACGGAGCCCGCTGGGTATCGTTGAACAGTTTTTTTCGTTCATTTGGTGTGGTTGAAAAAATGGATACCGAAAATTGGGAGCTAAGAACGACTTTATCAGGCAAGACGTACAAGTTTTATGCCAATTCATCCTTTTATCAGGTGAATGGTAAGTGGTTTCATCTGGCAACCACGGTGGAGCGCTTGGGTAATGGTTTGTACATTCCAGAGAAAGAATTTATTTTGGTACTACATCGGGAGGCCTTTCCCGAAATGGTTAAGGATATTGTATCCGGCGCTTATATTCTTGCGCCGACCGAATTTTCTATCACTGGGATGAATATTCTTGAAATGAAGAACGGAACCATCGTTCGTCTCAAAACCTCAAAATTCTTTAGAAAAGATCATTGCCGCGTATGGCAGGGAGCTAATCAGTATCTCTATATTTCTATTTACGATGCTACTGCCGATATGAATGGTTTGGCAAGAACATTTGATCATGGTGTTATACGTGAGATCGTGCCGGTGCAGGCGAAAGAAATGTTGCAATTCAATATGAAATTGCGCATGAGGATCAAAAGCATGGATTATTATATTGACCAGAATAACGGCGATATTGTAATCTCTTTGCGTCATGATTATCAAAAAAATCAAACCCCCATTAATGAAACTCAGATCAAAAACCGCTGGTTGATCGATACCATTGTGATCGATCCCGGTCACGGTGGTCGAAAATCTCCCGGTGCCATCGGCCCGGATGGTACTTTGGAAAAAACCATTGCTTTGGATGTTTCTCGACGTCTTGGTTCAATGCTGGAGGATAAATTGGGTGTTAAGGTTATTTACACACGTGAAAACGATGTGTTTATTCCTCTTTATCAACGTCCAAAGATCGCCAATGAAGCGGGTGGAAAATTGTTTATATCCATTCACTGTAATTCTTCGACTTCATCTTCTCCCTACGGTACCGAAACCTATATTTTAGCACCAAAAAGCACAGAAAAATCCATTGAAATCGCGGCACGCGAAAACAAGGTGATCGAGCTTGAGGAAGATAGAGAACGATATGAAAAAATGCTGAGTTCTGAACAGTATATTCTTTCTACTATGGCTCAGTCTGTATATATGAAAGAAAGTGAGATGCTGGCGCAATCGATCGAAACAAAGTTTAAAGGACGTTTGGGTGCAAAAAGTCGTGGTGTTAAACAGGCTTCGTTTATTGTTTTGATAGGTCCGGCAATGCCTGCAGTGTTAACAGAGATCGGATTTATTTCTAACTGGCGTGAATTGAGTAATCTTAAAAAAGATTCCTATCGCCAGGAAGTGGCATATTCCTTGTATCAAGCGATAAGAGATTTTAAGAATAATTTCGAGAAAGAAATAAAAGAGTAAGCAAACAGCGTACAGCTGATAGTAGGCAGCAAATGCAAGTCATGGGGGTGACGGATGCGTGATTTTAAGAAATATGATATTTGGCATAAAAGTCATAATTTTGCAATGAAAGTATATTGTGAAACAAAGCTTTTTCCTAAAGATGAGACCTATGGATTAAGGAGCCAATTAAGAAGGGCGGCAACATCAATACCTACTAATATTGTAGAAGGTGCCGGTCGAGATGGCGACAAGCAGTTTGCACGATTTGTCGATATCGCTATGGCATCGGCATGTGAATGCGAGTATTTACTTATATTGATACAAGAGTTAAACTATATTTCTGATAAAAATTATAGAGACCTTGAAAAGAAAGTCGTTGAAATCAAGAAAATGCTTGCAACTTTATATAAAAGATTGAAACTTGATAGCTGATAGCTGATAGCTGATAGCTGATAGCTGATAGCTGATAGCTGATAGCTGATAGCTGATAGCTGATAGCTGATAGCTGATAGCTGATAGCTGACATAAACATAACCCGAAAGTATACTACAATGTCCAAAGGTAAAATTGGCATCTTCGATAGCGGTTTAGGCGGCCTCACTGTCTATAAAGAGATCAGGAAATTGCTTCCCGATTACGATTATCTGTATCTTGGAGATTCTGCCAGAACGCCCTATGGTACTCGCTCTTTTGAAACCATTTATCATTACACTCAGCAGGGTGTTGAAAAACTTTGGGATTTGGGTTGTCCACTCATTATTCTAGCTTGTAACACGGCGTCCGCGAAAGCATTGCGCAGTATTCAGCAGAAAGATCTCGTCGAAAAATATCCCGATCGTCGGGTTCTCGGTGTGATCCGTCCTTCGGTGGAGGTGGTGGGGGAGGCATCTAAAACGCGAAAAATAGGACTTTTTGGCACCACTGGAACCGTGAGATCGGAATCCTATAAAATGGAATTTGATAAACTATTTCCTGACCTTGAACTTTTCCAGGAAGCTTGTCCCATGTGGGTACCGCTGGTTGAGAATAATGAGATCGATACGCCGGCTGCAGATTATTTTGTGAAACGACATGTGGAGCATCTTTTAGGCAAGAATGCTGATATCGATACGATCATTCTGGCTTGTACGCATTATCCCATGTTGGTTGACAAAATCAAACAATATTTGCCCGACGGAATTCGCGTGATGGATCAAGGTCCGCTGGTTGCCGATAAATTGGCAGATTATTTGCAACGCCATCCTGAGATAGAAAGCCGGTGTGCCAAGAACGGCAAAGAAGAGTTTTATACTACCGGTTCAACGGAATTGTTTAAGAAGAATGCTTCGATGTTTTTCGGTAAGAAGATTTTGGCGGGACACATAGAATTAAAATGATATAGAGATGCGAGATTATGAGCATCTGCAGGGCCGAAGAAAGAATTCATGCAAGATTACCTCTCCGATTTATACAAAAAACTCTCCGGCAAAATGAAGCTGGGGCGACAACGGGCCGAAATGCTCATGCGGGAGCTGGGGCATCCGGAAAAAGCTTTTCCTTCGATACATATTGCCGGGACTAATGGCAAAGGCACTGTGACTACGGTTGCGGCTGCTATTTTACAGCAATTGGGATATAAAACCGGCAAATTCACATCACCGCATTTAATGCGTTTTAATGAGCGGATCTCTGTTGCCGGCAAAGAGATCAACGATAACTATATCAAATTGTTTTTAGCAAATCATGATGACTTGTTAGAGAAAAGCGAGGCCTCCTTCTTTGAGGTTACCACCGCTTTGGGCTTCCAATATTTTAAAGATCAAGCCGTGGATATCGCGGTGGTGGAAACGGGTCTGGGCGGTCGCCTGGATGCGACCTCGGTATTGACTCCCGATGTTTCCGTGATCACGACCATTGGCTATGACCATACCGCCATTCTTGGTGAAACACTTCCCGAGATCGCAGCCGAAAAAGCCGGGATCATTAAAGAGGGGAAACCCGTGCTGACCTTGCCGCAAAGTGAAAAGGTGCTGAATGTTTTTCGGGAAAAGACCGATCTGCTGAGTATCGTAGATCCTAAAGATCTCTTTGCCGATGTAAAACAAACACCTCAAGGGATGCGTTTTAATTATCTACCGGAAAGTAGAGAATTGCTGTTTCCGATATGCGGGGAGCATTTGCTGGGAAATATCGGACTGGCTATTGCGGCCGTTGAATGCTTTCTTGGAAAAAAACTCAAAGCGGATGATTTGCAAAAGGCATTTGATATACTTAGTTGGAAAGGTCGTTTTGAACACCTGTCTTTCGATCCGCCGGTGATCTATGATGTAGCACATAATTTTCAGGGTGTGGCGGCTTTTTGTAAGACGGCTATGTTGGTGTATCCCGATAGGGGTTTTATTGCCGTAATGGGACTATTAGACGATAAATCACCGGAGAAAGTGATGCAAGAATTGTCTGTTCTAAACGGCAAGATCATTCTTGCACCCGTCAACTCGCACCGCTCGATGAGTATGGAAAAACTACAGGCTTTGGCCGAAAATTATCCCGGAGTTAAAACGGCAGACTCCGTGACGCAAGCGTGCGAGCGAGCATACGACAAAATGAAAGAAAACGATGTTCTGCTTATCCTTGGCTCGCATTATATAGCGGAAGAAGTCTACGGATTTACGAATAATCGAATGAGTGAACATTCGAATGAAATAATCGATTGACGAATGAGTGAATAAACAGACAGAACAATCGAGTGACGAATGAGTGAGCAATCGAATGCTTGATTAATCGATTGTTCAAATAGTCTTGTCTTGCATCTCCAATATAAACAAACAACTACGATTAAAATTGTAAAAGGTAGAAATACTTGACAATGTAGCTATGTAGGTGTAGTTTTCGTTAAAGAATAATTAAAATGTGAACAGATAATGAATCACTCGTCCTCTGTTCAAAAAAATAGTAGCTTGAAATGATAGCTCTATTCGTATAAATGATGTTAGTAATGGAAAAGTAAATGAAAAGAGAACTGCTACTAATCATAGTAATGTTTAGCATTATGATTTTGTTTAATGCATGTATTTTTAAACCAAATAATTCCAATGAATTCTACTACCTATATGTTGGTAATTGGGATAATGATGAGGTGTTTATCATCGACACAGAGGATAACTCCGTTATTGATACACTCGATGGTTTTGGACATGTTTGGGATCTAGCTATAACTCCGGGTGGGAGTAAACTCTATGTAAGTACCAGAGAAGGTATGTATAATCAACCTGGTGCTTTATTTTCTGTAGATTTACAAAGTAAGACAAAGAGAATCATATTAAACAGTGCTGCAGATGTTTTTATTAGTCCATCCGGTACACCACTTGTTATCGCGCATATTCCTAATGATACCATGGCGCAGGTGGGATTTATTGATACTTTGACGGATCAGATTAGTTTTATTGATAGTCTGAATATTTTAGATCAATCAATTAATTATCAGAATTTAGTTTTTGACCCAATAGAACCTATTTTTTATGCTTGGACAAATCAACATTATTTATTTGGATATAATTATAATTGCGAGGGAATAGTTCATCTTTTTAACTCGGAATCGGTATCTGAAGAGATGATTATATCAAAAGATGGTAAATATATATTTTTTCCTGATAAGACATTAGATATAGTAAAAGATTCAATTATTGCGACTTGGGAAGGCAGAAAAGGTACAATGATGCAAAGTAATGATGGAAAAACTTTATACCTTACTGATTATGGGAATCCCTTTTCTACTTTGCTTGCTCCCCCTAGTGGTTTGGTAAGAGTTCTAGATTTAGAGACCTATACTATCGTTAATTCTATGAGTTTTAATGAAGCAGCGGAACATTATTATCCGCATTTAGATAGGATGATAATAACTCCAAATGGAAAAAAGGCCTTTGTAAGTAGCCCCGCTGAAATATTTAGTGTTGATCTAAATAGAAATATAGCTGTGAGTATCTTTAGACCGGTAGTAGGTAATTCTTGGTTTAAACCCATTGTAGTTGGGAAAAAACCTTAAGTATCCGTATCTTTTCCTACGGCATATTCTTAAGAGAGACCGGAGATCCGCTACAGCCAAATGTTAATCCGATGGCAAACCAATTTGGAGAAAAAGCTTTAATGTATTAAATTATTGCTTATCCTTGGTTCGCATAATATTGCGGAGGAGGTTTATAGTTGGGTGGGGCAATTTACCCCGACGAATGGAGGGGTAATTCAAAGGTAACCCGGGATGGGATCCCGGGAGAAGAATAATCCAAACATCAACAACCCTGAGCGAAGTCGAGGGGTTGACCTGCGATACATAGATCAACCCTTCCATAAAGTCAGCTTGTAAACTTTTAGCATGGACGTTCTCAGGATTTCATCCCGGGGCAATAACAAATAATCCCTCGATAACCTCGGGGTTTAAAATATGGAGAAAAATATGAATAACTGCATCTTTTGCAAAATCGCCAATAAAGAGATCCCCTCAACCGTCGTTTACGAAGACGATGATGTTTTGGCATTTAAAGACCTTAATCCTCAGGCACCCGAACATGTACTCATCATTCCCAAACGGCATATCGCACGCATCGAAAATCTGCAAGAAGCCGATGCCGATGTCATGGGCAAGGTGATGGTCGCAGCAAAAAAAGTTGCGGACAAGCTCGGACTTAAAAACGGTTACCGTTGCGTATTTAATAATGGTTCCGATGGTGGTCAGGAAGTGGAACATATCCACCTTCACCTGATGGGCGGACGGAAATTTTCTTGGCCTGCGGGGTGAGAATTGAGGACTTGCGTGCTGAAAATGGGAAAATAATAATGCAAGATACATGGACGCTTCGAGACGAGCGTCTTTCATAAATCAATATGATCATTCTAGCGTTTAAATATGTTTGTGCCTTAGTGTGAGATGTTTTCTTTGATTGGTGCCTGTTTTGTCTTAAATTACACGGTTAAATTTTTAAAATAACATTATGTTTATATCTAAACTGGAAATTGTGGGCTTTAAATCTTTTGCGACCAAAACCGTTTTGCAATTTGGTAAGGGCGTAACGGCAGTGATCGGACCGAACGGCTGTGGTAAATCCAATGTCGTTGATGCGATCCGTTGGGTGATGGGCGAACAAAAAACACATACCCTTCGCTCGGAGTCCATGGTGGATGTGATCTTTTCCGGTTCTAAACATCGAAAACCTCTGAACTATGCTGAGGTAAATCTTACCATTCATAATGATGACGGTAAGCTTGGACTGGCTTATACCGAGGTTCAGGTTGGCCGTCGTTTATACCGCGACGGTTCTTCGGAGTATTTGCTTAACGAAGTACCGGTTCGTTTAAAAGATATTCAGAACCTTTTTGTCGATACAGGTATGAGCTCTAATGCTTATTCCGTAATTGAATTGAAAATGGTAGAAGAGATCCTTAACGAAGATAAAATCCAGCGAAAACTACTTTTTGAAGAAGCCGCAGGTATTACAAAGTATAAATCTCAGCGTCGCTCTGCGAAACGAAAACTTGATGCGACCCAAGAAGATCTCGCAAGACTTGAAGATATTATTTACGAAGTTGAAAGCTCGGTTCGTGGCTTGAAACGTCAATTAGGTCGCTACGAACGCTATGAAGGTTATGCCGAAGAACTTAAGAAGTTAGAGCTTACCTTAGCTCAGACCAACTGGTACGATTACGAAGATAAGATAGTCCCCCTGGAAAAGCAGTTATCCAATAATCAGATCCGTAACGAAGAAACCGGTAAACAGCTTGGTATCGAAGAAGCCATGTTGACCTCATACAAACAGGAGCTTGAAAAGATCGAAGCGGGTATGAATGAGGTGAATGATAAGCTGCAGGAACTAAATGATAAGTTTAATTCCGAATCTTCTAAAAAATTGGTTTGGCAGGAAAAAATCGGGAATGCGCAAAGTAATAAGGTCCGCTTGCAAAACGAAAAAGAATCTGCAAAGATCCGACTTCAATCCAATATAGAAATGCAGGAAAATCTATCATCACAATTGGGCGATGATGATCCTGAATTGGTTGCGATGCGCGAGGAACTCGAAAAAGTGCGTGAAAATTTTGAAGAAGTTCAAAGCATCTATCAAAATGCTTCTCATCGTCTGGATGAGTTAAGGCAAGATCTTCGTGAACAGCAAAATCAGTTGGGGAATTCACAGCAGCAAATCCTTCGCCTGCGAGATCAACGTAAACAATATTCGCGATTGCAGGATGAAGAGCTGCAACGTCGTGAGCAATTGATCTCACGCTCAGGCTCACAGGAAGAACAAGTTAAGTCACTCAAAGTTGAATTAGAGAATAAAGAAAAAGAACTCGAAGAGGCCAACGCTCAGGTAGAACAATGTGAAGTTGAGCGACGAGCTTTTGAGTCAAAAATACAGACCCTTAATTCCGAGATCGTACAAAGGCAGACGGCATATGAACGAAATCGTTCCGATGCCGCATTTTACAAAGACCTTGTAGAATCGCTGGAAGGTTACAATCCGGGTGTTAAATATGTAATGAAAACTATGAAGCATTCGGGCATTCGTGGAACGGTTGCGGAGTTGATTTCTGTAGATAAAGAATACGGTACAGCGATAGAGATCGCTCTTGGAAATGTTGCAAAATATCTGGTAGCCGAAACTAAATCAGATGCCATGGATGTGGTTGACGAATTAAAAGCAAAAAAACGCGGGCGAGTCAGCATTGCTCCAATGGATGTAATGAAGAAACGCCTCAAAGACCCCTTAAAGAATCCTTTTCACGATTCAAATATTTTAGCTCATGCCGTTGATATCGTTTCGGCTGAAGGCGATAATCAATTATTGGTTGATTATTTTTTGGGTAACGTATTGATCGTTCGCTCATTGCGCGATCTAAGTGAAGCTGCATTAAAAGATGCCCGATTCCGATATGTTACCCCCGAAGGTGATTACATGGATGGACGTGCCATGATTCGCGGTGGTAAGGGACAGGGACAAAACCAGCAGATCATTGGTCGTCAGGAAAAATTGAAAGAACTGAATGAGTTTGCCGAAAAGCTCAAAGATGATCTTGAATTTTCTAAGAAATCGCTTTCTGATCTCGAAAGGGCTCGTCAGGATCTTATCAAGAAAACCGGAGAAGTTTCGCGACACTCCAAGCTTATTATGCAAGAACGTCTTGAGGTCGAAAAGAAAATGTCGGCATTATCATATGCTGTAAATCATCATCACGACAGTATGGAAGAGATTGATCGCAAGGTCGAGGATTATGCCGGACGCATTCTTGAAATAGATAAGCAGATGAGCTCATCGGAAGACCTTCTTGCTACAAGTAAGATCAATGAAGAAAAAGCTCAAAAAGATCTGGAAAGATATCGTGCGGAATATGAAGATATTTCATTTCAACGTGATAAGTTGAACAATGAATTACAGGATATGCGTGTTTCATTGATCGCAAAAGAAAAAGAAAAGGACAATGTCCGTTTTCAATATAAAAATGCGACAGCAACCATCGAAGAGATGAATAAACGACTTCTTGAGATTGATGAACAAGTGAAAAGCTTGAATGATTTGATCAGTGAAGGCGAGAGCAATACTGCGGAGCTTGATGTTAGTCTGGAATTGCTTCGCTCTAAGCGAGATGATGCTCGTGAGCAACGTGATAAAGTTTATAAAGAATTGAGTGTGAAACGCGATCAGATCCAACAGGTCGAAAATGCGATTGCGGAATATCATCGGAATCGCGAAGATGCTTTTGAGACCCTTCGGGATCTGGAAGTCCGCGTTAAAGATCTCCAATTACGACAGAGTCAGTTGAAAGATCGCATGTACGAACGATATCATATTGATATTCTCAAGAAACCTTATGAACCTATGGATATGGATAGGCGTGAGATGGAAGAGAAAATAGAAAAGCTTACACATCGCATTGAGCTGATCGGCCCCATCAATATGGCAGTTCGTGAGGAATACAATGAACAATCCACGCGACTCAATTTTCTTAAGGAACAAAGAGCTGATCTTTTGGGTGCCGAAGCCAGCATCAATGAAACCATTGATAAACTTGATAACGAAGCACGAAGGCAATTTACCGAAATTTTTACACAGATCCGGGAGAACTACAAGAAAACCTACAAACTGTTCTTTGCACAGGGCGAATGTGATGTGCGCTTAGAAGGTTCCAGTGATCCGCTTGAAGCTGATGTGGAAATATTCTCTCGTCCCAAAGGTAAGCAAATGAAGTCGCTTCGTGCGCTTTCCGGTGGCGAAAAAGCCTTAACCGCTATTGCTCTACTATTTGCTATTTATCTTGTAAAACCATCACCATACTGTATTCTAGATGAGGTCGATGCTCCTCTTGATGACACCAATGTAAAACGCTTTACGCACGCATTGGAACACTTTACCGACAAAACACAATTTATTATCGTTACACATAACAAGCTGACAATGAACGCATGTGATTATTTATATGGGATCACAATGCAAGAAGAAGGTGCATCTACTGTTGTCTCTGTAAAATTCAAAGACAGCGAACTCGATAAGCTATTAAAATAGGTGCTTTATATAAGCTTTTGGCTTCGTATTTTCAGTGATAATTATTATGCAAATGATTTCCGCTTTTATGGTGATTGTATGTGCTATTACGATATTGATAAAGCTTTTGAAAATTTTTAATATATAAATAAAGGGCTATGAGGCCAAGAGGCGGGGTCCTGTTGATATCTCACGTAAGTAGGACGAAGAGCGCTAAAAGATCATGAAATATGGATCTATGAAGGCGTGCGTGGGGAAATGCAGTTTATATTTGTGATACCTAGGGACGGGGTGAATATGAGCTGATCTAAAGCAATTTAGAGGGGGAATTACGAATGCAAATTAAAAGGATGTGCCTACGGCCGGCGCAAGGAATTATTAATTTACTCAGGTCGATCATAGATTTCATTTATCCACCCATCTGTATGATATGCGGCGATATGTCGGATTTTCAACCTTTTGTATGCAATAAGTGCTTCAATAAAATTCCTAAATTTGATGCGACACCCGACTCGATCCGCTATCATAAAGGGCATTCTGTTAAGCATGTTATGGCATTGTACTATTTCGATAAGGTGCTTCAAAATATTATTCATCATATCAAATATCAGGATTCGGATTATATGGCTGTTTTTCTGGGTAAAGAATTAGGGAAATATTATAAAGATCATCCCATTTCTGATTGTGATGCGTTGATACCTGTACCGCTTCATTCCGCAAGAAAGCGTGAGCGAAGCTATAATCAGTCTACCTGCCTTGCACGTGGGATCGCATCCGTTTGGGGTGTAGATGTCATTAAAAACGGTTTAAAGCGTCAACGATATACCAATACCCAAACTAAATTAAATAAAGATGAACGGCAAAAGAATATTAAAGATGCTTTTATTGTGCGGCGCGCCGAATGCCTACCCGCGCGCGTTTGTATTGTTGATGATGTATTTACGACAGGTGCAACCACCATGGAAATTGCGCGTATTCTCAAGAATGCTGGCGTAAAAGAAATTAGTATTCTTTGCCTTGCGACGCCATATCATGATTAAATATTTAGAATGATTATCATGAATGAGCGGGTATCTTTGAATTACCTGGAGCTGCCTTTGCATTAGTTTGAAATCGTTATTATGTAGCGAATCGTAGTCGAAAGGTCTATTTATAAGATTAATATTTAAAATGATAAAAAAAGCCTCGGGAATAAACCCAAGGCTGATCAATTCTTTTAGTAAAGATATTACTTGAAAATATTTTTTGATGGAATAATTACCCAGCAAATTAAATAAACAAGAGCAGCGGGGAATATTGCTGAGAAAATCCCAATGAAAACAAATAATACTCTGATAAGCGTGACATCGATATTGAAGTAATCGGCAATGCCGGACATAACGCCGCCGATCATGGCATTGTCTATTGAGCGATATAATTTCTTCTGTGTCATTTTTATATTTCCTTCTATTGCTTTTACAAAATACGATATTTATGATTTGTTGTCAAGGGAATGAAATAAAGAGTACCTTTGTTCCTATTAAAATATATCAAACAGCCCACGTTGAATTAATGTGTTAAAAAAACATTAGCTCGTTAATACAATTATAATCATTTTTATTCTGCTGTTTTATCTAAGGGGAATTTGCCGGAATTTCATTTTGTTTAAATAAAAAAATCCGTCAAAATAAAAAAACCTGTCTTTCGACAGGTTTTCTTTGCTCCGCTCCGGGAATAGGATTCGAACCTACAACCTAGTGGTTAACAGCCACCCGCTCTACCGTTGAGCCATCCCGGAATATTACCCATTTGGGTCAAAAAGCCAGCTAATTTAATTAGAATTGAGTCCCCAGTCAATAAAAAAATGTAGTCTACCATCTTTTTTATGTTTTAAAAAAATGTGACCTGGATCACACTTTAAAAATCGGACTTGAATTTAGTGACAATCATCTCTATTTTCTCCTAGAAAACAATCAAAATTGGCAGAAAAATGGGATCAACTTTACATCTGAATATGTCGGATATTCTTACCATTCCGGGATCTGCGGCATATGCTCATCCTCCTTAGCGATGGGATGTGCTAATCCATAATAATTTAATGAAAGAGGGGTTTAGATGAAAAACACCATAAGGATCTTATTGATCGTAATTATTGTTCTGTTTGCGTCTTGCGGCCATCCTATTTCGGGACCGCAGCAGAGGCTGGAAGAACTAAAACAGCATTATGACGAAGTTGGTTTTTGTCATAATCAAGAACTTGATGTACTGAAACATGAGTTTCATAAATGTGATGATATTACCCTTGAGAGTGCAAAAGCATTGATCGAAACACATTATCAACAGCTTGATCCTGTATTCTCAAATAGTGTTGCAGAAGGATTGTTTAACTATATTGCTAATGCTTCAATATTGGGTAAAAGTACCGTTAATGCCGAGTTGATTGACCTTTTAGCTGATAGCCTTGAACTCTATGCGCGCTATCCCGAAGTATTTGATTCGATGTCCTATGTTTTGGATATGAATATCTCAGTTCGTGAAAAATGCCATAATCTCGAAAAAATTTATCTATTTGCAGATCAAAAGGCAGTAGATGATGAAGATAAGGATGCATTGATGAACGGACTAAGTACGACTATTCATTCGTTGGAATACTGGGAGAATAATTATCATGATTGGCATGAAACGCTTACGGGAAATATGGCAAAGCCTAGCTTAGGAATAGTAGGTGCCATAGGAATTATCGATGGAGCCGGAGCTGTCGTTGGAACTATCGAAGGTTTTCGTGATATACCCAAAGGTACGGAAAAACGAGGGCGAAAGATCGTTGGTCGGGCTGTCGGTGAGGGAGTGAAAACATCCGCCTTTGCTGTTTTATCATTAGTATTATTGTAAAGGTTAATTATGAAAAAGATAATTTCAGTCACTCTGTTGCTTCTTATGATTTTTATGCTTGAGTTCAATTGGTTAGAGGGGGTGCTCCCCGGAATCTATATCTGGGTGGAATCCATTCTTGCTATTGGAGTTATGATATCGTTGATTATGTGGAATGATCTGATTAAACGTAAATCATAAGAAGTAAATCTGATAATTTTAGATTTATTGGAAGACGTAGGGGAAACTTTTGAGTTTCCCTTATGTTTTTATTTGTAAAAAAAAGAGGCACGCTATAACGTACCTCTGATATTTTGAATTAGAACGATTGTTTAACCAAATACTGCGTGACAAACGATTACAGATGCGATCATACCTGCAAGATCGGCTGTTAAAGCTGCAGGTAAGGCGTGACGAGTTTGTCTAACATTGATCGACCCGAAGTATA
Organism: bacterium; assembly: GCA_963676395.1. Lineage (GTDB taxonomy): Bacteria > Fidelibacterota > Fidelibacteria > Fidelibacterales > Fidelibacteraceae > M50B103. Next base: position 1,713,606 of record OY781066.1, read on the forward strand.
CGGCGAGAATGTAAAAGGTTGTCTCGGTTGAGCCCATCATAATTGAAACCAAGCGACCAATAAAGGAATCAGCTCCGTGAGTTTTAATCAATTCAGACATAATACCCAAAGCACCGGAACCTGACAAAGGTCTCATAAGAGCCATAGGGACCACTTCGCCGGGCATACCGATTTTAGATGTGATAGGAGAGAGTATCCACGTAAGGATATCCATAGCACCTGATGAACGGAATACGGAGATAGCTAAAAAGATAGCTACAAGGAAGGGGATAATTCTCAATGCGACCTGGAAACCTTCTTTGGCACCTTCAGTGAATTCTTCGTAGACTTTTAATCCTTTGTTATAACCATAAATCGGAATCAAAACAATGATGGCGGGGATAGCGATCACGGAGATTACATTCATAACTTGTGCAAAAGGAAAAAAGATGAAAAGAGCAACCACTACTGCAAGAGAAAGAATAAGGATAATACGATTTTTAGTTTTACTCATTGTCGGCCTCCTCAACACTATCAACATAATTTTCTACCTGAAATCGTGGAAGTCTCTGTAATACCTTGGATACAACGACTGCGACAGTTGTTGAAACAACGGTTGCAATAATAACCGGAGCAATGATTTCAGACGGGTTTGATGAACCCGCAGCGGTTCTGATACCGATAATGGTTGCGGGGATAATGGTAACCGATGAAGTACTCATCGCCATATAGGTAACTTGGGCATTCGTTGCAATATCTTTATGCTTGTTGAGTTTTTGCATATCAGCAAAAGCTTTTAATCCTAAAGGTGTTGAGGCATTACCCAATCCCAACATGGTAGCTGATAATGCCATAATGATAGATCCCATAGCAGGATCTTCTGGGGGAATTTCAGGGAAGAGTCGAACCATAACAGGTTTTAAACCTCTGGCAAAAACATTAATTAAGCCGGATTTTTCGGCAATTCGCATAATGCCAAGCCATAAAGCCATGAGGCCAACAAGACCTAAAGCTAATTCAACGGCAAATTTTGAATATTCGAATACTGAATTCGTAACCATTGCCAAAGGCTCGGGTGAAGCGAAAAAATAAATACCCAGGGGAGTGATTGTAATCCCCAAACAACGAATAGCTGCAACAACTACACCAATAATGATCATAGCTAGCCAAATTACATTTATCATAAGCTCTCCTTAAACAAGCTGTTTAATATTGATAAATAAAATACTTTTATCAGTCGAAAATGTAATGAAAAATGCTCGGATGAACAAAGGGTTATTGAGATAATATGTATCCTAAAGACTAGAATTGAAACCGAGTAAAGAAGCAATACATTTCATCTCTATTCGCTAGTTTTTATTCATTATTCTTTAGTCAAAATACCAAGAATGGTTTTGTTCTTTCCCCATAAAATATATTTATTATGCTTCTCTACTTAACTTAAACTTTTGCACCCAGCGTTTTTTAAGAAAAACTTCAGGATTCCTATTGGTTAATCCCAGTTCTTCATATGCAGCGGAGTGAATAAGTTGCCGCCATTCAAAATAATTGGGATATTTATATGTACGATCGGGATGAACCGCATTGGTTAATAGGATTACATACACATCATTTTCAGCATCGATCCATAAAGATGTACCGGTGTAACCTGTATGGCCAAAGGAATGGGGTGAGATATAAATACCACCCGAACTTTCACCTTCCGGACTATCCCAGCCTAAGCATCGTGAAGAGCTTTCGCTAATTCTGGATGTGAAGAGTTTGATGGTCTCGGGTTGGAATATTCTTACACCTTCAAGTTCCCCTTTATGTAGCATCATACGACAAAATAAACTTAAATCAGGCGCCGTCGAGAATAAACCGGCATGACCTGCAACTCCACCCAAGCTATGCGTATTCTCATCATGTACCCAACCATGGATCAAAACATCACCTTCATACTCTGTGGGAACGATTCTGTTTAGTAAGTCAGGATTAGGATTATAATCGGTATCTTTCATGCCCAGTGGCGCAAAGACATGCTTTTTTAAGTACTCATTTTGAGGCATGCCGGAGATCTTTTCTACGATCTTGCCCATTAACATTAGACCTATATCGGAATATTTTGTGCTATCGCCGGGTTTATAGTAGATTTTGCTGTCATAAACTGAATCCCATCTGGCTTCAACACTGCAGTCCATTTTGTAAAATAATCTAAAAGGTTCAAAACCGGCTGAGTGAGTTAACAGATGTTTAACCGTGATCTCTTTTTTTAATCTGGTGCTTTCGGGATCTGGACCTTTTAATTGAGGTAGATAAGTGATCACTTTATCATCAAGAGAAAGCTGTCCGCTTTCTACCAACTGCATCACGGCGGAGGTTGTACCAATTACCTTTGAAACAGATGCTAGATCAAATATATCATTTATTTTGGTTTTAACCTTCTGGTCATAGGTATGATAACCAACCGCTTTATGGAAAACTATTTCATCTCCATGGCCGATTATTAGTACTGCACCCGGCCATGCCGAATCGGCAACAGCGTCAGCTAAAATTGTTTCAAGTGAGGCATATTTGAGTCCTTTCGTTCCACAACTTGTAAAAAGTATGAGTACTAACAAAAATGTAATAAAAAGTGCAGATAGTTTTTTCATGTTTAGTCCCGTTTTTTAATTGACGGATATTGCAAAAAAAAGTGTAAATTTCAAAGCTAAAATATTTATTGAGGTAAGAATGAAAAATAATTTGCGAATTTCTATTTTGATCATGTTTGGATTCTTGCTTTTGTGCTCATGTTCAAGAGCACCTCTTATGACGATTTATGGTAAAACCATGGGGACGTGGTATACCGTTAAAGTACATGGTGTTAAAAATGATAATGATCGTGAGCGTTTACAATTAGCCATTGATATGGCACTCGAGAAGATCAATTTAAGTGTAAATACCTACAATCCTGATAGTGAGATTTCAAAATTTAATGCTTTATCAAAAGTAGATTCATTTTCTTTATCAAAAGATTTCATGCGTGTGGCAAGAATCGCAAAAAAGGTATATGATGTTTCCGGGGGTGCTTTTGATCCAACTGTCAAAATTCTTGTAGATCTCTGGGGTTTTGGAGCCAAAGGTCTGGTCTGGCCTACTGATATCGATTTGAACGAAATACTGGAAAACGTTGGATATAATAAATGTACCTTGCTTGATAACGCTATTTTAAAAAAAGATCCTAATATACAGCTGGATTTTTCTGCCATCGCTAAGGGCTATGGTGTTGATTTGGTGCTAGAGGAGATCGCAGCATTGGGATATGATGATATTCTTGTGGAAATTGGTGGTGAGGTTCGTGTTTTAGGCAAGAATGGTACACGCACATGGAAGATTGGTATCGCAGTCCCCAGTGATGATAATATTGGGAATGTCAAAGCGAATGAGCGTCTTGAACTACATGATATTGCCTGCGCAACATCAGGTGATTATCAGCAGTTTTATATTCAAGATGGGATTAGATATTCTCATTTAATAAATCCTAAGACCGGCTATCCTATTCGACATGAAGTTACATCTGTAACCGTTATTGCTAAAAATTGCATGCTTGCCGATGCCTGTGCTACGGCAGCTATCGTTTTAGGTAAGGATAAGGGATTGGCTTTTATCGAATCAATGGAAGATGTTGAAGCATATTTTATTTATCGGGTAGGGGATGAATTGAAAACGATTCAGAGTCAGGGGTGGGAGAAGCAGTAGATAGTAAGTAGTAAGTAGTGAGTAGTATACTACTTCTAAACGACTCAGTTTTACATCTTAAATATATTTCACAATCTCATCTATATTTTTTCGCTTTTTATCACGGATTCGGGTATGCCCCGAATAGCCAAGAGTAATGATAAGTACAGGCTTTTTAGGTGATTTAATGCCTAAAATTTTCATGATATTTTTAGTACGAAACCATCCTAACATACATGTGCCAAGACCTTCCTCGGCAGCTTGAAGGCAAAAGTGTTCGGCGGCAATACCGATATCTATTAGATTGAATTGACGATTTTTTAAAATACCACCAATAGCAATGTGCAAGGCAGGCTTCCAAGAATTTATAACGACTAAAACAGGTGCCGAAGGCACCCAACGATTAAATTTAATCATAGGACCATAGGTTGCATGAGCAACCTTGTTTTTTAAATCCGTATCCTGTACAACAATGAATTCCCAAGGTTGAGAGTTTGATGCCGAGGGTGCAATATGTGCAGCTTTAATACAGCGTTCTATTTTTTCTTTTTCGACAGGTTTATCAAGATATTTCCTATCACTTTGACGAGTTTTTGCTAGATCTAAAAAATTCATAATTGAGCTTCTATTTCTTTCTTGTAAAGGGCTTTAAACTGTGCTTCGATTTCATCGCGTACCTCGCGGTATACGCGCATAACTTCAGCACTGCCGTGTGCCATATACGGGTCGCGAAATGGCATATGTAAACGATTTCGCACTACACCACGAAAAACCGGACACATCTCATCGGCATAATCACAGACAGTGATAACATAATCAAAGGAATCAGAAATATAGTAATCAACATGTTCCGGATAGTGTCCGCTAATGTCAATGCCTTTTTCTTTCATGACTTCAACAGCTTCCGGCATAACGCGAGAGGAGGGCGATACACCGGCAGAATAGACTTCCAAGTTATTGTTGAATGAATTTAGGAAGCCGTGAGCCATTTGGGAACGGCAAGAATTACCCGTGCAGATTACAAGGATTTTCATATTTAATCTTTCTTTTTTCGTCTGCTTTTAAAGAAGATCATGAGAGCAATGATCAAAATCCAAATTGGCCAATATGCGATAAACCAGAAAAAGACTATGCCAATACCTGCAAGTCCATTATCTAACGATCTTAGGAATTTCGCGCCAAAACTTTCAGGTTTTTCGGGAATATAGCTTACAGGGACTACCTGGTAGATGTTTATACTCACCTCGCTCATATCAACTTGATGGCTCAAATATTTTAATCGAGCTTCCTGAGATTCGATCTCTTCTTGAAGACGGCGGATCTTGTCTTCGACCGTCATAATATCTTTGACCGTATTGGCTTTTTGAAGTATCTCACGATAGCGGGTGAGAGCAAGATTCTTGGTCTCAAGACGAGATTCAATATCTACGAATTGTTCAGTTACATCCTGCGAAGAAATGCTTTTATCTTCAAGTTTTCGAATTTTATCTTGATCCATCAGTGCATTGATGAAATTATGAAAATGTTTTGAAGGGACTCTTAAGGTAAGCGACATGTATTTGCGGTTCCCCGAATCATATTGGCGTTCGTTTTGGACGAGGCCATCATATTCTTTCAAAGTACTGGATATAAGCGCCAGCGAAGAATCAAGATTGAAAACTTCATAGCGTAAATTTGCGTTTTTGATGACCTTTTGCTCGGTAGTTTGATCTTGCATTATACTGTTGGAACCACCGGCTCGTTTACTCATCATAGGCGCGACATCCATCATTGCTGTTTCTTTAGCCATTTTGGAATGACCATCATAATAGTTTTCTTCGGTTAAAACTTCTCTGTTATTATCATTGCTGCATGATATTAGCAGGATGAGTGTGAATAATGCAAATATAACACGTTTCATTTGATCCCTTTCTATTTAACTCCCGTTGATCCGAATCCACCTAAACCACGGTCAGATTCACCAAGTTTTTCAACTTCATATATTTCAGGATGTTTCGGTGTTTGAAAAATAAATTGAGCTATACGATCCCCCTCAGAAACTTGAAAATCTTCTTCTCCAAAATTTGCAAGAATAACGCCGATCTCGTTTCTATAACCGGCATCAACTGTGCCGGGAGCGTTCAAGCAAAAGATACCTTTTTTAAAAGCCAAGCCCGAACGAGAGCGAACTTGCAATTCCATTTCCTGAGGTAGTTCTACTGCTAAACCGGTTTTAATCAGTGCCCATTTACCGGCGGGAATAATTTTTTCTTCGACAGATGTAACATCGTAGCCGGCATCATAAGCATGTTGTTGTGAAGGGATTATAGCTTTGGGGGATAGGCGCTTGAATTTAACTTTCATGACTTCTTTATTCCTTTATTTTTAAAGATTTTACTTGACTTTAACGTAATTTATCAAGATTATCATTACCGCGATGCCGAGGTGGTGAAATTGGTAGACGCAGTGGACTCAAAATCCACCTGGCTTCGGTCAGTGCGGGTTCGATTCCCGCCCTCGGTACAAGCAAGGCTCCAGCGAAAGTTGGAGCTTTTTGTATTCTGCTATTATATTTAATGGCAGTCACTGCAGGTTCATCCGATAAATTCAATGGTTAAAAATAGGGGAGGAGAGTGAGAAAAACAACATTTGCTTTTCAATAGCTTTGGGTTTAGGATCAAGGCTGTTGAAAATATATTTTTATAAGAAAATCAATGTAAATATAACACCAAGAATACCCAATATTGCCAATAAGCCAACCATACGTCGTGGCATTTCTCCATTGTTGCTCATGGCTTTTCCAAACATGCCAAAGACTACCGGGTGGATTAAGAATGGCATGGCAAAGATAAAGGAAATAAGTCCGGCAGATTCAGCTCCAAACATGCCACCTTGGATAGAGGCAAAGAGTCCGAAATGCGAAATGGCAGATGAATTCGCCATGGCTGCATATTCCAGTTTCATACCCGACAAATGCAGTAAAATAAACCCACCAAATACGGCAATAAGCTGCCAACCAAGTGAAAAGAAGATCAGTCCTTTGATCTCTTTACTTTCTTCGTTATTGGATTTGCGTAAAGTCGTGAGTGCAAGGAAAGTTAATATAATGCCGGCAAGGACAATCAATAGAGAAGGTACTATTAAAAGCTTCCCGCGGGTGGCACTCATGGCCAGAATCGTAAAGACGAATAAATGACCAAAGAATGGGATGTTGATCATGATCGGTGCTCGCTCTTTTGCTATATCTCCTAAATCACCGGCAGTACAAGCACCGGTGAGTCCGGAGTGCGATAAAGAACCTGCCATACCGGGTGCCAGGATATTGACTTTATTGACTTTTCCCAAAAAGACCAACAGTGCCATACCAACGAACATCCAGAAGAGCTGTCCGAAAAAACCAAAGGCCATAACCTGTAGCATGCCGTCCAATTCAAAGGCTGAGATCAATCTGGAACCACCGATAATAAAAACGGCTGCCAATACCATGGGGATACCGCCAAAAAGTAATGATCTAATGGTGGGGCCGGGTTTCCAGTCTGAGAATATCATTCCTAACCCACTTGAAAGCAACATAGCAAAAAAGATTTGTGGTAAAGCGATTACATCCTTTACCCATATTGAAATATAGTATGATAAAACAAGTATACTCAGAATGGTAAGTATTTCAACAATACCCCGTCCGAGATATTTACGTCTATCGGCAATAATGGCTTTTCTGTCGATAAGGATAAGAGCTCCGGCAATACCAAAGAATGCGATCAGTGGATAATAAGTAGCAAGATCACCTGTGGTCTGTCCAATGATAATTCGCTTTATTCCTTCAATCCCAAGAAGAATAAAATAGGCTCTGATGATGAAAACAAACTGTGTGCCTTTAGTACCCAGCATGACTTCGCTATCATTGAGAGTTACATCATCTTTTCCGGGGAGTTTGGGTTTAAAGAATGTATTTCGGAGCTTTTGACCTCCAACAAAGAAAGTTGCCACAAGTGCTGTGATAGTTACAGCCGAGGCTAATCCTATCATAGGAAATTCTTTTAGTCCGGGTGTGCCAATTCTCGTGAGCTCAATAATGAGTCCCAGGGTAAGTCCAAAGATCACAATGATCAGAATAGGGGAATATTTACTCCCCGCCACGACCGCTCTTGAGATAAGGATAACCGGTAGTAATAATAGTAAAGTCAGCCAAAAGTGGTTCAGGATCTCTAAGTTTGCCATGATTTCACTTCCTTGCTTGTATAAATTTACCTATGTCAAATTATTTTGCTTCGGTACTGTTACAGCTGCAATAATAAATGTGTCTTTTTCTTTTATTAATTGTTCATATTATTACATGTAAAATATAGTAATGCTTCGTTAAATACAATGAAATTAATGTACAGAGGTGCACTGGAAGGTTGTGGCCTTCTCTTATGCTTTGGAAATTGAACATAAAATCCAATGGCATAATAAATTATGATGGTAGGGGTTATTTTATAAGCATTTTATGATTAATGAACGGCAGCTCTCAAGTATTATTTATAACATTCGTGTAATTTTTTAAGAAATCACTTCCCAAAATAAAACCCCCGTCAAGGACAGGGGTGAGTATTTTTATTACGTAGATAAAACTGATTTATACACAGAACAGAATATATTTCATGACATCCATAATGGTATCTGCTTCAAATCTTATCGTGTAGGAGTCGATCAATTTGGCACCGGGATAAAATGATGCCTTGTAAGCGAGTGGATGTTTGGTGTAACGAGTATCCAGAATATAATGCTCAGGTAATTCCAGTGAGTAGGATTTTAGATCTTTTGCCAGCGCTTTTTCAACACCTGCTTTAATCGCGGGTACAGTGAGTTTAGGATTATTACTGAGTGTTGAATTTCCCTCACCCTTAATAGTGGAAACTGTTACGATTTGAGGTTCCATTTTTGCAGATAGTTTACATATCCCTTCATCTCCTGAGAGGAAGACGGATGGAACACCATGTGAACGTGCAACCAAAGAATGTATCATGAATTCGGAACATATTTCACCATTCAATGTCATTTGATGGATTTTCACTGAGCTCATTGTATGCGACAGAGGATTTTCGTTAGATCCGGAGGGGGAGTGGTATCCTATAAAGGCAAGGGCATCAAAACTTTCATCAATACCAAAAACCATAGAATAAGGGTGAGCCCAGTTCCGGATAAGTTTAACTTCTGTGGGCAAATCTTCTACACGTAAATTTCTACCGGAATCATGCGCATCTTTTACCACGATTTCTGTGGCTCCAGCTGCTAATGCACCTTCGCAGGCGGCGACAACTTCTTTGGTCATCTGTATGCGGAATTCTGAATAATCGGGATTATTCTTGTTTGTCTCAGACCAATTGTTGATCCCGGTGACACCTTCAATGTCGGCGGATATGAAAAAACGCATATTATGCTTCCTCACCGTCCTCAACATCCCGCAATTCCAACTCATCGTCAAAATCCAGATCAGGGTTCTTTAACAAGAATTTGTCCAAAAGAAATTTTGTGGCAATCCCCAGTCCTGTCATGACCAGCCCCGCAATGATCAACTTCTTTCCCGTTTTCATTTAAGCCTCCAGATTGTTTACCCTAATATACTAAAAGGTAGTAAATTCACAAAGTAAAACAGATTATCGAATTAACATTTTTATTAGGCTTTTTTAATCCAATTTGTTTCCATTTTTAGGACACTTTTTTTACTGCTTTGGTTAATAACATGGTGAAGAATCCTAAATCCATCATGCTTGGGGATCACTTCGCATTGCGATAGGAGTATCTCGCCATAAAATGCTTGTCCTTTGAATGTGATTTGAGCATCGACGAGTTTGGAACCCAGAAGGATATTAATAGGGATACTTTCAATTCCAAACTCAACTAATGGTCTATTATTAACATGCTTATTGATGTCAATATCATGCTTGCGAATTCTGATTTCTTGTGAATGCTCAATGTTTTTGGGAAGCTCAAGTGAGGGGAAATTATCATCGATGGCTCGTTCATCTACCAATGAATCAAAAATAGGTAGATGTTCTTCAACATTAACGATTTGCTTGGTTTTGAAATCGTATATAACAAATGAAGATGTCATTCTGGCCAGCTTCTCACCATTTTCGCTTTCAAGCATGAATTCGCGAAGTGTGAAAAGACCTTTACAGGATGAAGGCCAGGTTTTCATTACCACAGTTTCACCATAGGCGGGGTAGCGTTCTACAGAAATGTGGTAGCGAGACAGCATCCATGTGAGTCCCTTTTTAAATAAGTCAAAAATGCTCACATTTAAGATCACTGAGTGTTCTGCAGCGATATCCTGCATCATGTTCATAAGAGAGGAAAAGCTGAGTTTTAGGTCAAGTCCGCACTCGGGCTGACGAATAGTAAAGTGTTTTTCATATTTCATGTTTACTCCTGTGTAAGGCGGAAATGTAAAGTTAAAAGGAAAAAGTTAAAAGGAAAAAGTCAAAGGCTTAACAAATATTGGATAAGTTTACAAAGTTTATATGTTTGTTGGGATTTACCCTTTTAGAATAGAAATGGCAATCAGAATCATGATGACCGCAATGATTCCATTAAAAACGAAGTAAAATGTTTTGTTTTCAAAGTATTTTGACAAGCTAGAGCCAATCAAGGTCCATAATGAAATGCAGATATAAGCCAGAATGACAGCAAAAATCACTGTAAGAATCACTGATATAGGTGATATGCTAACAACATCGGCAAATGAGGTAAAGATAGTTAATCCGAAAAATATGAGTTTGATATTTAGCAATTGTAATATCATTCCCGAAACAAAACTGTAAGTGATCTCTTTGCTACTTTTTTTACTATTCATAAATATAAATGGAGCCAATCCCAAAAAGATTATATATCCGGCACCGGCCCATTTTAAAATATTGAAAAAAAGTGATTCGGTATTGAGTGATGATGTAAAGAAACCTGCAACAAATAAGACAATGGATATTCCAGAGCAAATGCCCAGTATGTAAGGAATGGTTTTACGATATCCGATTTTTACACCCGCAGCTGCAGATGTGATGTTGTTAGGTCCGGGCGTAATGGTTGCAGTGACTGTAAATAAAATAAAGCTAATGAGTAGTTCGTTTTGCATTGTTTCTCCAATGCGATAAAATAATTGAAAATTGAAAATTGGCAAAGGAGAATTAAATTAAGAATTGTAATCGTTTTAATTTGCCTCAAATTAGATACTTCAAGCTTTCGACTTTTTAATCTAAAAAGAAAATTGGACAATAATGTTATACGGGTTCAGTAAAAATTTTCTTTTCTTTACGCATTTCTATACTCAACCAAATAATTGCCATGGCACAGGATGCATAATCCGCTAAAGGCATCGACCACCAAATACTGTCAACACCATAAATAGGCGTTAGAATTAAAATAAGAGGAATAAGTATTAATACTTGACGAGCTGATGAAATAACAAGGGCAGGAATAGCTTTTCCGATGGATTGAAAATAGCCACTAGCTACAATTTGTAATCCAAGGGTGGGGACACCAAGTATGATTAGTCTAAGGATTTTTGCACCCAATTTAACAGTTTCACTTTCTTGGATAAATGCACCCACAATAGGCTTGATGAATATGAAAATTAGAATAAAGCCGATTATAGATATCATGCTTGCCGACAGTGCTGAAATTTTAAGCGCTTTATTGGAACGATCGACCTGCTTTGCACCGAAGTTATAACCTACAATAGGTTGCATTCCTTGGGCAATACCTATCGAAGGCATCATTACAAATGATACGACGGGCGATAAAACTCCCATGATCGCAAAGTGGACATCAAGACCATACTGTTTAATTGCATTATTTATTACGATAGAAAAAAGTGTAAATGCACCGGTTCTTACCAATGAAGGTAGTCCAATAGCAAAAGTTTTTCCAATGATATCCCAATCAACTATAAACATATTTGCTTTAATCTTGAAATAACTTTTTCCAGAAAGGAAGTATGTTGTGATTAATATAAATCCCAAGAATTGAGCAATGATCGTCGCAATTGCAGCCCCCTCTACTCCCATTTTAAAAATAATAACAAAGAGATAATCAAGTGGAATATTTAATACAGTACCAACGATCATCACAACCATGGCCATAATAGCATTTCCTTCAGCACGAATGATGTTATTCATTGAAACTGTAACACTAAAGAAAATAGTTCCGTAGAACACTATTTTTGTATAGGCTAGTGCATAAGGCATTATCGCATCTGTTGCGCCAAATATCCGAAGTATGGGTTCTGTGAAAAGTGTACCTACCGTTGTTAAGATAGCTGAGAGAACAATGATCATCATAAGAGAATTCCCAAATGTAACATCAGCTTTATGGAACTCCTTGGCACCCAGGTAACGAGAGATGAGAGAGGAAGCACCTATGCCCATCATGGTTGCAAGAGCAATAATTAGCATTTGTATTGGGAATGCAATGTTTAGTCCAGCTAAACTTAAGGTCCCCACATGTACAACATCCCCGGCAGTATTTATGATATCGGCTTGATTTCCAATAAACAGTTTATCAACAATATTATAAATTGAGTTTAGTAACATTCCTAATACGGCTGGAATCGAGAACTTAAATAGTAGTTTTCCAATAGGTTCATTTCTTAGTGCTTGTTGATTTTTATTCACTTAGCAAATTCCTTGCTTTTGAGTTCATGTTTTTTTAATATAGTTGCGCAAGCAACCAAGAGAGTATAATGAATATTGGTTGCGATGGCAACAATAATTTGGAGAATTTATGCATAAATCTCATGGACAAAGAATCGGATATCTGAGCAGAATGTCTCACCGGTATTTTAGTGAAAAGTTAGGTGCAATGGGGATCGGTCCCGGTCAGACATTCATTTTAAAAAGCCTATATCATGAAGATGGTGTTCATCAGGAATCTCTTGTGGATAATTGTCAATTACATAAAGCCAATGTTGCCAGAGCGCTTGCAAAATTGGAAGAAAATGGACTTGTGAAGCGTGAGTCTGATCTCAATGATAAACGAGCAAAGCTTATTCGTTTAACTCCCAAAGCGATAGAGATCAAAGATGATTTCTTTACAGCTTTTAGATCTTGGAGTGAAATGCTCACTCAAGGTTTTACAGATAAAGAAAAAGAGCTTTCTTTTGAGTTGCTCGACCGTATGGCTGCAAATGTAGAGCCCTATTATGGTGATAAGAATAATTGAGAGTGGAAAATTCAATTAAGAATTAAAGCTCCGCAAACTTGTTTTCAATAAAGTTTTTGCTTGGATAAAAAATAATATATTATATCTGTAATAATATTGAACTTTAGCTTAAGTCGGTTGATTATTTCAATTCACTAATCCTCAACTTTTCATCTTGTAAAGAAAAAGACTCGAGAAATCGAGTCTTTACATTTTAAAATTTTGTTCTTTGCCTTGAGCTATATATGTAGCTCTTTGCCTTCTTCATCCAGTACTTTTCTTAAAGCCCCGCCATGTTTAGCAAGTCTTTCGCGGGCGGTAGGAGCATCAACATCCAAAAGAACCATAACTAAAGCTGTTTTAACACTGCCTTTAGATTCTTTAAGTTTTTCCATACCATAATCATAGTCAACACCGGTACAGTGGCGGATGATACGAGCTCCACGATCCCATAGTTTCTTATTGGTGGTCATTAAGTCCACCATCAGATTACCATAGGTTTTATTCATTTTGATCATGGTTGCCGTTGTGATCATGTTTAAGATAAGTTTTGTAGCAGTTCCGGCTTTCATGCGGGTTGAACCGGTTACGATTTCCGGTCCTACAACTGCTTTGATCAAAATATCAATATCTTTTGTTTTTTCGAATTCGTTACAAACCAACAAACCGGTTGTTCCACCGATCTCTTTGGTTCGTTTTAAAGCAGCATGTACGTAAGCTGCAGAACCACTGGTTGTTATACCAAGAAGGCAGTCATTTTCCGTTAAGCCGCGTTCGCCAATAATGCGGTAACCTTCATCAAAATCATCTTCGGCACCTTCAACAGCTGTTACCAGTGCTTCCATGCCACCACACATGATACCTTGTACCAGATGATTGGGGGCGGAATATGTTGGGGGGATCTCAGAAGCATCTAGAACACCTAAGCGACCTGAAGTTCCTGCACCGATATAAAAAAGTCGACCACCTTTTTTCATTGAGTCGACAACAGCATCTACAAATTCAGTAATAGCAGGAATAGCTTGTTCAACTGCATTGGGAACTGTCTTGTCTTCATTGTTCATGGTGACAAGAATTTCATTTGTGCTCATCTGATCAATGTTCTTGCTTGCTTGATTTTGTTGTTCTGTTGCCTTATCGCTAATTTGCTTCATGTTTTCCCTTTTTTTATCCTGTAAAATCGGTTATTATTTTAATACGAAAAACGAATGAAAACAAGTGAATAAAATGTTTAAAAAATACGCACTTATAACTCTTATGGTATTTGCTGTTTTGGGGATGAATTCTCTTATTGCTTTGCCTATGGTCTACGATTTACGACACGTTGATAGTACCACTTCCTATATTTCTTTAGTTCGCGATCAACAGGGTGGAACTTGTTGGACGCATGGTACTATGGCTGCAGTTGAAAGCAATATGCTGCGAAACGGATTATGGCCTTTATCAAATTTACATGAATTGAATCTTTCTGAGTATCATTTAGATTGGTGGAATGGTTTCAATCTTTATTACAATGAAGATTTTGGTTTTCATCCCGTTGCAGGATTAGATGTTCATTTTGGGGGTGATTATCGTGTTTCAACCGCCTATATGTCCAGGGGTGATGGGGCGGTTTTGCATAGCGATGCACCGGCCTATGAAAGTGTTTATCCTCGGAGACAAACTCATTATACCTATTATTATCCTCGTCATGTTGAGTGGTATGTGCTAAAGAACGATATGAGTAATCTTAATGATCTAAAGCAAGTAATCATGGATCAGGGTGCTGTTGGTACTTGTATGTATGTTGGTTCGGGTTTTCTAAATGATTCAACCGGTATACATTATCAACCTGCATCGGACCAAAATGATCCCAATCACTCAATTGCCATCGTTGGTTGGAATGATACATTGACGACACAAGCAGATCTACCGGGTGCCTGGTTATGCAAGAATTCCTGGGGAGAAAGCTGGGGCTCGGCATGGCATGGTAGTGGATATTTTTGGATATCGTATTATGATAAACACACAGCCAGGCAGGAGCAAATGGGATTTGTTTCATTTCAGGATGTTGAAGAAATGAAATACGATACGGTGTATTATCATGATTATCATGGTTGGCGTGATGAGTTGGCCGATGTAGATGAAGTGGCTAATATTTTTAAAGCTGAAGGTAATGATACACTTAAAGCCGTAAACTTTTTTACCGCTGCTGATTCAGTAAATTGTATAATTCGTGTTTATATGGGTGTGCAAAAAGCTTACGAAAATAATCCGGAGTTGATCCAAAGCAAATTTTATGCTCATACCGGTTTGCATACCCTTGATCTGGAAAATGCTATCCAACTGACAAAAAATGATACGTTTGTTGTCTCGGTGGAGTTTGATAATAAACTTTATCCATACGATAAAACATCCGAAGTCCCCGTGCTTTTAGATGTGCCGTCCATTTATAATATGGCCCCTCAAAACACCATGGTACCGTCTAAGGCTTCCATGCGTGAGAGCATGTTTAAAGTATATGGACAGTGGTTGGATCTGCAATATTTGGATCAAAGTGCAAATTTTTGCGTTAAAGCTTTGATAGATCGCTCGAAAACTCCGTCGGCATTAACACAAAATCCTGTCTCCAACTCCTTTTCCTTGTATCCCAATCCTTCGCCCGGGCGAATACATATTGATTTTGAATTACCTGCCAGTTCAGAGATTAAGATCACTCTATATGATCTTAGCGGTAGACGCTTGAAAGTCCTTGAAAATGCTCATTATTCAATGGGGTATAATGTGAAGATCTTTGATTTTTCCGACTTGTCCAATGGCATATATGTTTGTACTTTTGAGATGAATGGAATAATGATGAATATACAAAAACTTATGGTGGTTAAATGATAAAGAAGTTTGCTGTAATATCTGTTTCCCTATTGGCTTTATTGGCGGCCGCCGAATTTGTATATGACTACGATTTTTCGGCTCCTGTTTTTTCTCAAAAAGAAGCTCATTTATTGATGGAAGTGGAAAATTGTATGTTACAAGGAATTGAGGGGGAACCGCTTCTGCCTCATCGTGCATTTTCAATTTTACTGCCTCCCGGCGAATCGCTGGAATCCGTGGAAGTCAGTATTCTTGCTAAAAAAAGCTATCCTCTGATGTTGCCTCTTTTACCCAAACAGGCCGATAGACCTCTATCACATGGTAGAAGTGGAAAATTCATGAAAAAAGAAAGTATTTATAGCAAGAATGAATATCGTAGCGAGAAAATTCGCGCACAGGTTCAGTATTTCGGTGGAGCCGCTGTGGTAACCGGGGCACTCATTCCTGTAAGTTATTTCCCGGCCAAGGGTATGGTTGATTTGAATACAAAGCTCAGTTTAAAAGTGAAAACTAATTCTTCTAACCAGGATATTCATTTAGATGCCGGTTTGTTAAAACAATTGGAAGTTATGGTTGATAATCCGGATATGTTGGCAAGTTATTCAGTGCCTGATCAAGATGAAAGAGAGCGCATGTTGATCATTTCATCATCGACTTATGAAAGTGTTTTTGATACATTGATCGAGCATTATTCACATTATGGTATCGAAGCGAATTTTATGTCTGTAAATGATATCTCGACAAATTACTCTGGTGTTGATCTTCAGGAAAAGATCCGAAATGCTATTAAAGAATATTATATCGTCAATGATTTGGATTATGTTTTACTGGGTGGAAATATCATGATAGTTCCTGCAAGAGGTTTGAGCTGTCGCGTGCTTTCCGGAGGCAGCTGGATATCTTCTGATAATATTCCATCGGATCTTTATTATGCTGCGCTGGATGGGACTTGGGATACGAATTTGAATGGTGTTTACGGGGAGTATAATGACACGACCGGCTTTGATGAAGCAGATTTAATACCCGAATTAGCCATTGGTCGTTTTCCGGCAAATACCCTTGATGAAATGAAAAATATGATCAACAAATCTTTGTTATACCAACAATCACCTATTGTAGATGAAATGGACAAACATGTGTTTTTTGGTGAGTTTTTATGGGGAGATCCCGAAACATGGGCAGCGGATTACATGGAATTACTTATCGGTTCCCGAAATGATAACGGTTACACTACCGTTGGCTTATCTGAGAATTTAACGATTAATAAATGGTATGATCAAGATAGTTTGGGGTTATGGAGTGAATTAACGGTAAAAGAAGAATTGGCATCAGGTTATTCATTTCTACATCATGACGGGCATGCAAATTACTCATATATGATGAAGTTTGACCTAAGTGAAGTGAATGATTCCGATTTTGTCACGGTTAACGGTATTGACCATACTACACCGGTTTTTTATTCACATGGATGTAGTTGTGGAGGTTTTGATCGTATAGATTGTATAGCTAAAAAGATCGTAACTTCTCCATATATCTCTGTGGGTGGAATATTTAACTCACGATACGGTTGGTTTAACGAAGGGCAGACCGAAGGACCTTCTATTCACATACATCGAGAGTTTGAAGATGCTATTTATGGACATCATTATAATCAATTGGGTAGGGCTTTAAGTTTGTCCCGAGGGGCAACAGCACCCTGGGTGACAGCAATGGGGCAACATGAACAGAATGCTTTACGTTGGAATTTTTATACCATTAATGTTTTGGGTGATCCTGCCATGCGGATTTACTCACAAAAACCTGTACTTCCTGAGGTCTTATATGATATAAGTCAATTACATCTTGGGCATCTGTCAGCAATAATTAAAAAAGATGATATTGTGATGGCGGATGCTGGTTTGGCAATTGTGGATACCAGCGGTCAGTTGGTCGGTTTTGCCTTGAGTGATGCACGTGGTATCGCAAGTATTGAACTTGATCAAGCTCCGATTGATGGAGAGGTATTACATTTTTATGTAAGTGGTGAAAACCTTTTACTGAGTGATACCACCATTGTTTCTAGAGAAAGTTCTATTGATATTGTTGATTCACATGTTTTATTGACTGCATATCCGAATCCGTTCAATCCCAGTGTGGCAATTTCATATAATATTCCAAGCATGATGAATGTAACAGTAAAATTATATGATGTAAATGGTAGGGTTGTAGATGTATTGGCAGAAGGACAGCATATTGCCGGGAACTATCAACTTGATTATCATGCCGGAACACTTTCTTCGGGATTATATATTTGTCGAATAGAATCAGAGAATATTGAACACACTGTTTCAAGAAAATTATTATTATTAAAATAATGGAGCCAAGAATGTATACACCGTTTTTATGTGGAAAAAAAGTTGATCTTTGTCCGGTAAGTGAGGCGGATATTGAAATATTTAAAAAAGGCTACAATGATCCTAATGTTCGTGATGCCATGTTTATGTATTTTCCTTTGACTCAGTCTGAAACTGAGAAGAAGATCGAGAAAATGGCTGAGAATGAAAAGGCTATAAATTTTGCCATTGTAGATAAAGAAACAAAACAAACCGTCGGACATACGGCATTGGTACATCCAGACTGGGTTTCTCGCATGATGACCTTTTATATTGTTTTGCTTGATAAAAGTACATGGGGAAAGGGATTTGGTTCCGAAGCAACTCAATTGGTCGTTGATTATGGTTTTCAAATGTTAAACCTGAATCGCATTCAGTTGCATGTGAATGCGGAGAATGAACCCGCAAAGGCAGTGTATAAAAAGATTGGATTTCAATACGAAGGCAATTTGCGTCAGGCTATGTACAAAAATAATAAGTATTATGACTTTTGGTTAATGAGTATTTTAAATGAGGAATATTTTAACAATGATTAAAGTGAAATTAATTTTACTTTAAGTACCTAACATATTCAGCCTACAAAGCCAAACCATTAAGTTCAACTTGTTATTACGTTTAAAAGTAATCCGGTAAAAAAAAGCGCTTGCCAAAAACAAAATTCCTTATTATAATAGCAGGCTTATTTATGGCGAAGTAGCTCAGTCGGTTAGAGCATCGGAATCATAATCCGAGTGTCCGGGGTTCGAGTCCCTGCTTCGCTACAGTCCCTGTCTTTAACGGCAGGGATTTCTTGTTTATAACAAACAATTAGCTGAGGGGGGGTAAGGAGTCAAGAAACGGAATTCCATACCCAAAACAATTTTGTTTATCCTATTAACACGTTTGAAAAAACATGAAACATCTTGTCTAAAATCTCGTCAAATTGTAAATTTACTTCCTAACATAAGGAATATTCATGACTACCGTTGAAACATTAAAAAATGTTAATAAACAATACGAAGCCATACGTAAAGAAATTGCAAAAGTGATCATTGGCCAGGATGATGTGCTTGAAGCCTTAATGATCGCTTTGTTTTCTAAAGGTCATGCCCAGTTGGTGGGTGTACCGGGTTTGGCAAAGACCTTAATGATACAAACTTTGGCTGAAGTTATGGATCTTGATTTTCGTCGCATTCAATTTACACCTGATCTAATGCCTTCGGATATAACCGGCACTGAAGTGATTGAAGAGGATCGCAGTTCGGGACGTCGTGAATTTCGCTTTATTAAAGGGCCGGTTTTTGGTAATATTATTCTTGCCGATGAGATCAACAGAACACCGCCAAAAACACAATCTGCCTTATTGGAGGCCATGCAGGAAAAACAGGTAACTGCTGCGGGGCAGTCACATCAGTTGGACGCACCGTTTTTTGTATTGGCAACGCAGAATCCAATTGAGCAAGAAGGCACTTATCCTTTGCCTGAAGCTCAGCTTGACAGGTTTATGTTTCAACTTTTAGTTGGATATCCCGACATGAATGAAGAAAAAGAGATCGTAAATCGTACAACTGTAAGTTCTCAAGCGAATATCAAAAAGATCATTTCCAAGAAAGATCTGCTGGCTGTTCAAGAGGCATTAACCGAGATCCCGGTGGCAGAGCATATTGTTGATTATGCTGTTGCCATTGTACGAGCAAGTCGCCCGGATAGCTCCAATGTGGAAATAATACAAAAATATGTTAAATGGGGTGCCGGTCCCCGTGCTTCACAGTATATGGTCATTGCATCAAAAACCAGAGCCGCTCTATTAGGTAAAATGACCCCCGATGAAGAGGATGTCCGTGCTGTCGCTCCGTTGGTTCTGCGCCATCGCATTCTTCGCAATTTTAAGGCAGAAGCCGAAGGTGTAAGTGTTGATGCGATCATTGAAGAATTGACTCAGGTAAAGCATGGCTGATACCGATTATAGTCCGGAAAATATTGTTCATCTTGGGAACCTTCGTTTCAAAGCAAAAACCATTGTAGAAGGTCTTCTGTTGGGGCTTCATCATTCTCCATATCACGGCTTTTCCGCCGAATTTTCTCAGCATCGGCAATATATGCCGGGTGATGATATCAAACATATTGATTGGCAGGTTTATGCGAAGACCGATCGTTATTATATCAAACAATATGAAGAAGAAACAAATTTGAACACTTATATCATGGTTGATAATTCGGCCTCCATGGGTTTTGCCTCGGAAAAAAATATTTCGAAATTTGAGTATGCCAGACTGATAGCAGGGGCATTAACATATTTGTTGATAAATCAGAATGATGGAGTTGGGTTGAGTATCTTTAATGATAAACCTGAAATTCTCTATCCGCCAAGATCGGTCAGGTCCTATATCAATGAATTATTAATAGCATTGGAAAAAACTCAGTGTTCCAATACAACCGGTACCGGCAAAGCGCTTGAATTAATTTGCGAAAAGTTGACTCGTAAAGGACTGGTGATTATGATCTCAGATTTGCTGGATGATAAGGATGAGATCATGAAAGGGTTAAAACATTTACGATATCTTGGACATGATGTATTAGTTATTCAATTGCTTGATCCTGGAGAATGGGAGCTGAACACAGGACAAAAATATCGCTTCCGGGATCTGGAAAGCAATGAAGA
The DNA here is from genome assembly GCA_963676395.1 of bacterium. Taxonomy (GTDB): domain Bacteria; phylum Fidelibacterota; class Fidelibacteria; order Fidelibacterales; family Fidelibacteraceae; genus M50B103. The sequence goes on from OY781066.1 coordinate 1,734,300, forward strand.
AATTAAATTAGATGTTCGACAGATAAAAAAAGAATATCAAAAAAGGATCAGGAATTATTGTGATGAGATCGATCGCGAATGTGGAGAGAATGGGATTGATCACAGTTTGATCTTTAGCAATATGGACTGTCGGATCGCTCTGATGGAATTTTTACGTAAACGCGGAAGACTTGCTTAGGCAAAACTTTTCAAGTTTCATCTTCAATTCTCCATGTTTTATTATTTTCTTTTTTCTTTTTACTTTTAATTTGTACTGGCTATATTTCCTTGCTTAAAATAAAATTGCAAATTCAGGAAGGCTTTGATTTAATGAGACTTAGAAGATTTCTAATTGCTTTTGTACTTGTTGCAATCGCATTTGCATCGGCTCCTGCCGGTTATTATGATTCAGCGGCCGGATTAACCGGTTCTTCCTTGCGTCAGGAACTACATAATGTTATTGATGATCATATAGTAAAATCATATGATTATTTGTGGACTGCTTTTGCCACGACTGATATTCGAACATCATTAGGTTCAGACTATATTTGGTGCATGTATACCGAATTGGAATTTCATCATGATGAAGACCAATCTACAGGTTCGTCCGTTTATACAACCTATAACAGGGAACACTCTTGGCCAAAAAGTTGGACCAGCGAATATTCTCCGCATTATACAGATCTTTTTCATTTATATCCCACACAAGCTTACGCAAATTCAAATCGCTCAAATTTACCTTATGGTGAAGTTGCAACCGGGGCTGAAACATGGGTATCGGAAAATGGAACAAAAAAGGGTCCTGCGAGATCCGGTCTGGGATACACCGGTACGGTATTTGAGCCCATTGACGAGTATAAAGGAGATTTTGCACGTACATATTTTTATATTTCAACACGCTATTTGGGAGAGGATAGTACCTGGGATCCTGCTCATGAATATGAGTATATGGCAATCGGTGCGGAGCTTAAACAATGGGCTGTGGACATGCTTTTGGAATGGCATCATAACGATCCTGTTTCAACCAAGGAAACAGTGAGAAATGATGAAGTTTATGCTATCCAGAATAATAGGAATCCTTTTATTGATAATCCGGCTTATGCCGATTCAATTTGGTCGTCGTCCGGTGGCAGTCTTGGTGCACCAGTTGCTCAATCAGCTACATCGATCACAACGAGTGGATTTACCGCAAATTGGAATTCGGTAAGTGGAGCGACCGGTTACAAACTCTATGTTTCAACTTTAAGTGATTTTTCTTCATATATTGCAAATTATGGTCCCAAAGATGTCGGTAACGTTACATCAGAGATCCTGACGTCACTTTCTTCCGGTACGGATTATTATTATCGAGTTAGAGCATATGATGCCTCAAGTGAATCTGCAAATTCAAATGAAATATCGTTGACCACTTCAAGTGGAAGCGTTGGTGGTTCAGGAGAGGATCATTGGACGGAAAATTTTGATTCCGGTGTTGCAAATGTATATACTACTGGAATACAAACGCTTTCCACTGGTGATTGGTATACATCTGATGCATATCAAGAATCAAGTGCGGATTCTCGTGGAGGTGTTGGTCATGCTGTACGTTTAAATGATGATACTAATGGAGCAAGCTTAAGAACTCCCGCCGTTAATACAGTCGGAACCGTTACTTTCTATTATCGCGAATTAAACAGTGGTGGTGGCACTTTTATTCTTGAAAAGAGCTATAATAATTCTGACTGGACACAGGTAACAACTCAAGCATTTTCAGGTGAGACTTATACTGAATTTTCATATGCTGTTAATGATGCCGCTTCAACAATATATTTACGTGTAGTAAATGATAATCAGGCCGGACATTTAATTATTGATGATTTTACAGTTAATAGTTATTCTGCTGCCGATCCCGAACCTACAAATCATCCATCATCATTTATTTCACCATCTAAAACAGAAAGTTCAATTACATTGACCTGGAGTGATAATGATGGTGCACAGATAGCGGCAGGATTTCTTGTCAAGGCCAGTACGGGATCTGTTATAGATCCTATTGATGGTACCGCAGAATCAAATGATATCGATCTATCTGATGGTTCAGGTGCAGTGAATGTTTCGCATGGGATAGAAACTTATGAATGGACCGGATTAACTGAGAATCAAACTTATAATTTCAAAATATTTGCTTACACAAACTCGGATACTAGTATAGACTACAAAACAGCATCTGCTCCTTCAGTTAGTGTCACAACGGATGAGGCTGTAGCGGCGGCAGAAGATTTTATCGAAGATTTTAGTACCGGTGATAAATATACCGTTACTTTGGGTAGTGAAGGACAAGGCGGTAGCGAGGATTATTTTATTAGAACGGATGATAATCTGGGGCATAATATTTCACCTGCTTATCTGGAGGCTGATGGATATTTCTTTGCGGCACAAGATATTGATGATGTTGGTTGGGTAGGATCTGCATCACCTTCGGAATTAACTTGGACCGGTATTGATATATCTGGAAATAGTGCAACACAACTGTCTATAGATTTTGCTTCTATTGCAACACTTAAAATTGATGTAGCAGATTATGTTCATGTTCAATATCGAATTGATGGAGGTTCTTGGACAAACATTCTTGCATTTGAAAATGACGGGACTCAATATAATACAAGATTTTATGAAGATACAAATTTTGATGGGAATGGTGACGGAAGCGCTTTAAGCAGTACATTTACTACTTTTACAAAAGATATTACCGGTACGGGTTCTACATTGGATGTTAAAATTATTGTGGCCGTTGATGCCGGTGGTGAAGATGTTGCTTTTGATAATCTAATCATCAGCAATAGTGGCGGTGCAACACCCATTTGTCTTTCAAGCTTTACAGCTGAAGCCAAGAACGGTGTGGTTGAATTATCATGGGAAACCGCATCAGAAACCAATAACGCTCAGTTTTTGATTTATAGGAATGATAAAGAAATTGCAAGCGTAGAAGGTGCCGGGACAACAACAGGAACCACGTACTATAACTATGTGGACGCTACAGTTGTGCCGGGTATCACGTATACTTATGTGTTAGCTGATGTTGATTATGCTAATATCTTAACTTATTATGACGACAAAGCGATTACACTGGTTATTGAAGATGACCTTGCCGAAGCTGATTTTAAGATCGGTGCTGCTTATCCCAATCCTTTTAATCCCTCAGCACTTATTCCGATTGAATTATCACGCGAAGCTGTTGTGGAAGCTAAACTCTATACACTGGCGGGTCGTGAAATTGCAACACTGGCAAATGGTACCATGAATGCCGGTGTGCATGAACTTTGTATTGCAGCAGATAACATGACAACAGGTCTTTATCTTGTAAAAGTTATGATTGAAAATGTGATTGATGTACAAAAGGTTGTGTTTGTAAAATAATAAAGCTCTAAGCTAACATAAACGATTATACTGGCGGACTTTTATGTTCGCCATTTTTTAATCTCTTAAAAAATGAAATTTATATAGGTAATTCTAAAATCGCTCGACATCTGGCTAATAGCGGTTATTAAGTTCAATCTTAAAAGGTGTAATATTTTGTTCTTTGTCATCTCTAAATATTTCCCTAATTTATCGCGACTAATTAAAAGTGACTTAATTACAGTTAAAACATAACAATAAGTGAGGAAAATATGGCCGCACCTCGTGGAGAAAGACTCATCATAACTTTACTTGGACGACGCAATGTAGGTAAATCTTCATTGATCAATGGTATCACCGAGCAGGATATTTCTATTGTATCAAAAACGCCCGGTACAACAACTGATGCCGTTGCTAAACATTATGAACTAATTCCCGTAGGTCCTGTAACCTTTTATGATACAGCCGGTATTGATGATATTGGTGAACTTGGCGAACAGCGCGTAAAGGCAACTCGTCGCGTGCTATGGCGCTCTGATATGGTACTGCTTGTATTTGATAAAGAGACTTTGGATGATCAAGACAAAAATACTATTCAAGAACTTAAAGGAATGGATATTCCTTTTCTTATTATTTTTAATAAAGCAGATCTTTATCAACCAAAAGCTGAAACGCTGAAATATTTAGATGACGAAGAATTAGTCTACATTTCAGTGACTTCGAGTAATAGTGATGACATGGTCGATCTTCGTGAAAAATTGATTGATTTGGTTCCTGAATATTTTAAAAAAGAACCGGTTATTATCGGTGATATTATTAACGAAGGTGATGTCGTCGTTTTGATCATTCCTATTGATCAGGAAGCGCCAAGGGGTAGGATTATTTTGCCACAGATGCAGGTGCTACGTGAGGTTTTAGATAACAATGCTATCGCTGTTACTGTTCAAGATACTGAAGTTAAAGAGGCCTTTAAAAGTCTAGGCAAAAAAGCAAAATTGGCAATTACGGATTCTCAGGCAGTGCTTCAAGCTGCCGCTGATACACCTGAAGATGTACCTTTTACAACTTTTTCGACTGCTTTTGCTCGTTACAAAGCAGACCTTGGCGTATTGTTGGAGGGTCTTAAAAAGTTGGATGATCTTAAGAATGGTGATAAACTGCTTATTGCTGAAGCATGTTCACATCATGTGAATTGCGATGATATTGGTCGTTATAAAATCCCCAAATGGATCGAAGAATATACCGGTAAAAAACTAGAGTACGAAATTGCTGTGGGTCATGATTATCCCGATGATTTGACTCCTTATGATTTAATTATTCACTGTGGTGGTTGTATGAATACCGGACTTGAATACAAGCGTCGTATTCGCCATGCACATGCTCAGGGTGTTCCTATCACAAATTATGGTATTTTGATCTCTAAGACTCAAGGGTTACTTGATAGAGTTGTGAAGCCTTTTGGATTTTAATGTTTTCATTATGAATTATAAAAGTCACGCAATTGCGTGACTTTTTTATTTGTCTGATAATTTGACTTGAATCATTTTATTGCAATATCCATCCAAAGGTGATACAATTTTGCCAGTTCCATAAATCTCATTTCGATAAATGGTATTAATTCATCAGAGAATAGTAGCTTATCATGCTTGCGCTTGCTGATAATATAGGCGTTTTTTCGTTGATGCCAAGACTTTAGCTCATCCGGTAGGTCAGCTTTGAATGGACGTTTATAAAGCCTACCTTCTAATAAATAATTTTCTTCTCCCGGAAAAAATGAAGTGGCTTTTTTGAATTTTATGGGATTCGTTTCCAATAGATCTCTGAAGTTCTTCATTGTAACTGAGCTGGCATCGTAAAAGCCCATACCAAATGTATATTTATCGGGTGTGATCTCAAACCACCAACTGGGTATATCATACCAGTTATTAATAGGTCGTTTAAATTTTATCCACATATGGTCACGAAACATTCGCTTATCTTTGGCAAAGCGTGTATCACGATATATTCTTGAAATGGTTTTATTTACAAGGGGTCTGACATCGATCTCAGGGTCAATATCAATCATAATGGGACTTAAGGCCATGACCAGTTTTCTCAAAGGAATGAGAATGAGTTCTTCATAATCATATCGATGTGCTTCAAACCAGGTTTTGTTATTATTGGCCTGTAATTCTTTTAAAAAGTGTGGAAAATCTCGAGAGAATCCGTCAAAGGTCATTAAGAGATCCCTAGATCTTTTTTGATTTGTTCCGCACAGATTTCACCGGCAGTCATTGCACCTCCAAAACCGGCACCGGGTAAAACCCAGGCAGAGGCAAAGTAAAGGTTTGGAATATTCGATTTGGCTTTGGGTCTAAAGATTAAGGCCTGTTTAATTGAGTTAGAATAGCCGTAAGCTGTACCGTTAGGTGTTTTTAAGTATCTTTTCATGGTTTTGGCTGTTGCTAATTCTACGTGTTCTATTTGATCCCGCATTTTTGGGAAGATATCACATATCCTATCAACTAAAATATCCATGACCTGTTTTTTCTTAAATTTATATTCACTTTCACTTAGATGCTCCCAATCCTTAAGGTAATCCATTAGAGAAAGAACTAAATAACCTTTCCCTTCCGGTGATAGTTGGGAATCAAGTTGACTATAGTCACAAAGGATTGCTGGCCTAGTTTTAAAGTCACCTTGATTTAATTTCTTAAATGTTTTCAAACTAAAATCTTTTGAATCGTAAAGCGTAAGCGAATAAAAATTATTTCCAAGGTCCTTTAGAGGTTTTTTTAATGCTATATACAAAGTCATGATGGATGGACCTATTGTGAAAGAATCAAATTTCTTTAGAGATTTTGTCGTTTCCTGATCCATGAGTTCATGTCTTACATTAGGAATGGCTGTATTCGCAATAATGGTATCAGCATATGCCTCAATTTTTTGAGAATCCTTACGTTTGGATTTATAGCGTACACCAATTGCTTTGCCATTTTTAGTTAGAATCTTTGTCACCTCTTGCAATGTGTGAATCTCACCGTCATGATTAGTGATGATATTTGCCAGAGAATCAGGCAGCTGATGTGAACCACCTTGGATATATGCACCACCATAACGATAGTATCCTGTTTGTGCGATTGCATAAAATATCATTGATATATCGTATGGATCATCTCCATAATAGCCCATATTCCCAAGAAGAATAGCCTTAAGATTTTCATTTTTGAAATGTTTATCAAGATATGTACCCAAGGTTGTAAAAATGCTTTTTAACAATTTTGGGTAGATAAATGGAGATGCGAGTAAAGAGAGAAAAAAGCCCAGTGGTTTTCTGTTGTTAATTTTCATGGTTTGATCATGGATCTTGAAAATGGTTTCAAAGTAGGTCTTAATGGCTTTTGCATCATCTGGAAACATCTCAGAGAGATCACGAATATTTTCTTCTACATTATTTTTGAATGTGTATTCATAACCATTACCCTTGATATGATAAAATTCCGGGACAGGGACAAAATTGATTTTATCAAGAATGCCCATACGTTTGAATAAGCTATCATTTCCATTTTGAGAATTGATCATGGCTGTCATATGAAGTCCTGCTTCAAAAATATGACCTTTGCGATTAAAGGATGTGGCTGAACCTCCAACCCTAAAATGTTGCTCTAAAACACAAACTTTTTTACCGGCTTTTGCAAGATCTGCGGCTGCGGTCAAGCCTCCCAGACCGGAGCCTATAACGATTATATCATATGTATTTTTCATAGGTCAATAATAGGTAGATTTGATGTGAAATCATAAATAAAAGTTTATGCGTAGTGAGTGAGCGCTAGTGTTGTTTTGCGAATGAAGTGAGCTTACCACGTCATTCCAACCCCCATGGATATAGACAAGCCACCATAGTATTTTATATTTCCCGGCTCAACAGGAATAGGTTCTGGTTTTAGTTGTTTAATAAAAGGGATCAATTGCGATATGTTTAAGTTTATATGAAGATCTGAGTTTAAAAAGAATTTTGAATTTATACCCGGAGAAGCAAAAATGGCAATGTGTTGGTATTGCTTATCAATATTAATATCCTCTATACCAAATTGTAAAAGTGCCAGTGCATTTAAATGAGAAAAATAATATCCACTAATTATATCAAATCGCGGGGTGAGTTCAAAAATCCCCATATTAAAAGAATGATCTATATGAGACCTGAATTGAATATAATGTGTTGTAAGGGTGATATCACCTTGATGAGCGATAGGGAGTATGCTAAATACATAGCCAAGTACGGGAGTCGCAAGATGACTGGAACCACCTGTCCTTCCAAATCGAAGTGAAAGATCAAAATTAGTTTTTGTGTTGGTATGTGCATAAGCAAATGTTCCGGAAAATGAATTTAGCTTACCTGAATTCAGCTTGATGATCTCAAGCGTATCGGGATCGTTTGGAAATACGGTGTGAGACCAATCAATTGGGGTATGATTAAATGTCATGCCAAGCTTTAGGACAGCATTGGTATCGACTTTTAGTAAGACCAAACTGTTGAAATTAATGGTTTTAAAGTGAACGAGGGATTCTCTCGGCCCCTGAAGTTGATTTACATCACCTAGATTCCAATGCCTCTCATTCAATTTGTTGTGTGTTATGCTGTAATCGAGGTATAATGAAAATCCCCTTGTTGCATTCATTCTTTCAATGTATAAGTTTGAATTGAATTTATTGTATGTATTGTTGTAAAGAATACTATCACCGAATGTACCGGGTAGCAGATCAAAGAAATAATCGTTATAGATCCTTTCTTCGCTAACCGGGTATTTTTTTATAAAGAGTGTATCGCTAAATGTTGAAAAGCTAAATCCTAATCCTGGAATTAATAAATAATGTCCCATTCTGAATTGAATCTTTCCTTCAATAGTCTGTATGTCGGGTTTTATTGTGCTTCGCGTATAATCATTATTAAATAGATCATTTATATCAAGAATATTTCGATGATAATCAATCCTATAGTTTATATCTTTAAGTTTTTGGGTGCATTTAATATGTTGTTGTCTTATCGTGTATCGAGATAATAAAGTATCGTTTCTGCTTGCTCTTAATAATTCAAGATGGTCTAAAGAATAGTTTAATCCATTGGACTCTATTTTTCCTGACCTTGGATATTCTTGCCAAAAAGAATTAAAAATATCACCAGCATGTGATGGCGTGAAAAATGAAAATAGTAGAAGAACTGCAATGAGGAATTTGTGTTGTTTCATAAAGGGAAAAAGACCGACCACAAAAGTAGCCGGTCTGTAAATTGTTTTTTTATTTAAGTAGTGTCATTTTCTGATAGGCAATGTCGGTATTGTACTGAACTCTGAGCAAATAAACACCTGATGCATGCTCTGCGGCATTCCAGATTACATCATATGTGCCGGCATTCATGTATCGGTCATCAATTAGATCAGTGACTTTTTGACCGGCAATATTAAAGATGCTCATTGTTACATTACCTTCAATTGGAATATCAAATGAAATGGTTGTATTGGGGTTAAACGGGTTAGGATAATTTGATCTCAATGCAAATTCTTCCGGTAGGATGTCCACGCCAACGGTATCGGGAATTATTATAACGCGGGTGGGGAAGAAACCGCCCAAACTTGGATCAGTACCCTCAAGATAGTTTTGGAATACTTTTACAAGATTATTGGGGATGCTATCAAACCAAGCTGACATATTCATGGTATCCGGTCCCATAATGCTAAAGACTTCAGGAACATCCATATCGGCAGATATCATTTTAACACCTTGTGAAACGGAAAAGAGATCCATCATCATGGTATCATAATCTTCGGGTTTCATGCCTAGCTCGAACATGAGTGAATCGGCATAAACCATGGTGGCGATTAATGAATCTGAAAAATCGCACAGTAGATGCAGGCCATTTCGCATATTCATACCAAGTTCGGCAAAGGCGATTTTACCATCGGGTGTGAATTCGCCAAAATTAGGATTTGCTGCTTGAAAACGATATATGAGATCAAGCGGACCTTGGACATCGGAAAGATTCAATAGGTTTGGGTTAAGCGTGATATCAACCAGTGAATCCACATAATTGTAGGCCATATCGAGTTTCATTCCCAGCTGTTCTAAACCATATTGGATGGCATATGATGTATTTACTATAGTACCGCTAATTTGAGGAATGACATACAATGGATACACCATGTCTCCTGGAGTAACAATTTCTCCAGTAGAAGACATGTTGGGGTCTTTGATAAGAATGGTGAATAAGACAATATTGCTATCATTGTAGATTGATGTCATATGATAGTCAAGGTCCATCTGTATTGAAGCTAATTCTTGACTATAATCCAAATTCATCCAATTGTAATTTTGAAAAAGACTGTCAATACGACCGCCGTCAACCAAGGCCAATATTTGATCGATCTGCATGCCGAGGTCATCAAGCATAAAGATTAGGTCAATATAACCTCTTCCTACATGAGCATTAATATTTTCCGGCATATCCTGAAGTACTAAATTGAATTCCGTTCGTTTAGTGTCTAAATAAGCCATTAGAGTGGACTTGTCATCACGAGGATCAATGACTAGATCCGGGAGTAGCTCTATGATCGTAGCTTGAGGCAAGCCGTCCGGGAAAATATTTCTAAAATTATAGGTGAAGGGGTCCGGGACAGAATAAAGATCTATGTAGGTACGATATAAACCATAGGGAATGTTTTCAAGAATACCAACGGGACGGAAAGAAACTTTCGGATCATGACCAACCATGTATATCTTGCCACCCAAGAGGCTGTCTGCACTTGCAAGGGCATCTTTAACATCCTGGAAAGTGACACTGTCCTGTTGATTTGATTCTTCGTCCCAGTAGTGAATGATGGTTGTATCAACCAAATCCAACATAAATGGATTATTCAGTGTATCCAATACCTGATTAAAAGATGTAATCGCCATTCTTAAGGTATCAATTCCTTCAAAGGCAAGACTGTCATTTAAAATACATCTTAATCCTGCTCCCAGATAATTTAGACCGTCTTCCATGTTATGAATAGCAGCGTTGATACTTTCATAGGTTTCATCATAGATCACTGCGACCTCAGTTGTATCATATATTGGAAGAACTAACTCGGAACCCGGAGTAAAATCGACAACACCAATTCTGAATGTGAAGTCTTCGTCGGCTGTAAGTACATCCTCGAAGCGAACATTGCAAGTGTCAAAAAGACTATCAAGGTCATTAAGTGTCTGTTGCCATAGCATGTGTGAATTATATAAGTTGTTATAGTGAGTCAATTCTGCATCATAGATCCATTGCATGACAGAATCATCATACCCGTTTTTTAAATAATCATGGAGATTATCGATCAAATCATACTGACTGTTAACACTATCGGTGATAAACCAGATTGATTCAAGAATAGAAAATACAACTTTTTCGTAAGCGGAAATGGTTTCCCAGGCATAATCACTTTGGGTGCTTGCAGCAGAGGACAGTGAATCACGAGCGGTGAACATATCTAAAATGATGTGCCCTGTTTGTCCTTTGCTGAAATAACCCTGTAGAGTGGAGTCTGACCACATATCGTATACTACACGATATTGTTCTATGATCATTTCTTGTTCTTCTTCGGGAATATCGTTATCGTCAGGAATTGCCATATCCCAGTATGGGCTTTCTCCCGGTGGGGGAGGAAGTTGGGCAAATAATCCGGCGAATACAATAACACTGAGAAGAATGATTAGCAATTTTCTCATCATAGTACCTCCGTTATTTTTGTTAATACGCTTAAAATAAGATAGTTAAAAGAATAATGACTATCAAGGAAAAAAAGATATAGGATTCAGGAGGATTAATGAACTATTTTTATAATCCAGTCGAGTGCTTCGGCGCCGGTTAATACGGCGATTAAAACAATGATGGCTGCAATGAGCACACCTACAACACTGGCAAGAACAAAGTGCTTGGGTTTGATATCTAATACAAAGGCGGCTAAAGCTCCGGTATAAACGCCTGATCCGGGGAGCGGAACTCCGATAAATAATGCTAACCCCCAAAATCCATATTTTTCTACTTTGGGTTGGATCTTGGTCTGAACTTTATGGAGAGTGCGTTCATAAAGTCTATTAAAAACAGGTACTTTAACAACAACATCCAAAAATAGTTTAAGGGCAAAATACACCAATGGAGCTAGGATTATGTTTATAATAACAACAAGAACAAAAGCCCAATACCAGGGCATATCGACGACAAGTATTGCATACGGGAGACTGGCTCTTAATTCCAGTGCTGGTATAAGTGTTATGAGGATGATATGGAGGATATCATTAAAATTCATTGTTTATCCTGCTTGTAGGATTTAAAGAAAGAAGAGACAATCATACCGATAAATCCGAATGTTGAATCAATATAGGTCATCTTACTTTTATGTTTCTTTCCATAAATGGTTGGTATGGTTATTGTTAGTAATTCAATTTTATTTGCAGCCCAGGCAATGAGCATTTCGTTTTCAAATATAAAGCCTTTGATCTTAGAAAGTTTCCATGAAATGTACTGATGCGGGATCAAACGAAAACCACATTGAACATCATAAAATCTTTTACCTGTTCTTAGGCTAGTTATCCATGCCGATACGCCATTACTAAATTTTCGAGTCCATGGCATATTCTTGTCCCGTTTTCTCATCCCAAGAATAATAGCATCTGGATGTTTACTGTACATATCGATAAATTTCGGGATATAGTTGGCAGGGTGTTGTCTGTCTGCATCAAAGGTTATAACAAAATCTATATCTAACTTTGAAGCAAATTTGAATCCACTTTGAAGCGCAGCGCCTTTCCCCAAATTTTCTGAGTGTTCAACAAGCATGGCTCCGGCATTTTTTGCAATGTTGGAGGTTTTGTCGGTAGAGCCATCATTTACGACTAGGATTTCTAAATTATCGTAAATCTTCAGTTCTTCAAATACTTCAGCTAAAGTATCTTCCGCATTATATGCCGAGATCAGTATAAGTCCTTTCATAGATGCGAATATAAGCTTTTAAAGCTAAAAGGGAAAAGGAAAAAGCTAAAAGGGAACAATTGAGATTTGTAAAAAAGAAATTTGCAAAGTATAATAGAAAGACTTGTTTTTATTACCTTTGGGTATTATTAACCCGAGATGATCAAGAATAGTTATTAAATATAAAAAAGCCCCTCAAGTGAGGGGCTTTAATCATTTGAAAAAATACTCTTAGAGATCTTTTCTTACCTTAAGAACGGTACCGGCTGATAGAGAGTCATAGTCTTCTCCGACAACTTCCATATTGTCGCGAAGTAATACAACCCAAGCGTAGTTATTGCCGTAAAGTTTTTTAGCTATGCACCATAGTGTTTCGCCTTCTTTTACGGTATAGTCGTAAACTTCAACTTCTTTTTCTTCAACGTTACCGTCTTTTAAGAGATTAAGTTCGTCGTAAGGGTAAATAAGGTCAGGATTGTCGCCAACCAATTCTTTGTTCCAGTCCCAGATTTCGCGCCACATTGTAACAACGCCATATTCTTCAAGGGCGATTTTCATTAAATAGTCACCAGGTTGGATCATATATTTGGTCCAAACAGCTTCTTGGACAGCTTCTTTAACCTCTTCAGGAAGAACTTCAACAACTTCAACAACTTCTTCAACAGCTTCTGTAACTTCTTCGGCTGTTTCTTTAGCTGTATCATCTACGACAGCTACTTCTTCTTCTAGGACGATTTTTTCTTTGTCACATGCATCACCTTCGAGGTATGTGCAACCGATAGTTTCTCTTTTAGCACAACCAAAAAGCATGAATACACTTAATACGATAGCAAGCAATGTTAAAACGCGTTTCATTTATAATCTCCTTACATGTTTTACAATACTCTATAAAGGTAATTCTTATTATATCTATTGTCAAGTTTTTCTATTGGTGGACAGTAATTTTTCGGCAATGGTGAAAGGACTGGGTTTTTGCATATTATTACCGTAGATACTATCCTTCAAAAAAGCTATTTTACCTTTGTCCCAAAAGGATATTGTTAGTTTGTCAATAACCAGTTGTTTTACTTTTTCCTCTAATCTTTTTTGCCTTAGGATGCTCCATTGTTCTTCTGATTTCAATTTATTAAGATAATTATCTAAAACCTTAACGATTTCCTTAACACCTTCACCTTTGTTGGCAATTGATCTTAAAACCGGTTGTTCCCAAATGTCATTATTCCCGCTTGTTCGAAGTTTCGTTAATGATCTGAGGTTTAATATCATAGCTTCAGCACCATGTCTGTCGGCTTTGTTGACAACGAATATATTCGTAATTTCCATGATGCCGGCTTTCATGGCTTGGATATCGTCTCCGGATTCTGGAACCAATACCGTTAACGTAACATCTGCGGCTCGAGCAATGTCCAGTTCAATTTGCCCCACACCCACAGTTTCAATGAGGATGATGTCAAAGCCTTCTCCATCCAAAATATCGCAAACATCATGAGTTTTCATACTTAAGCCGCCTAGGCTACCACGCGTAGCCATAGAGCGAATGTAAACATTCGGGCGTTTACTCAGTGTGTTCATCCTGATCCGGTCACCAAGTATCGCACCACCGGTAAAAGGGGAAGAAGGGTCGACTGAAATGACGGCCACTTGTTTATCCTCATCAGAAAAGTGTTCTGCAAGACAGTTGACTAAGGTACTTTTACCTGCTCCGGGAGGTCCTGTTATCCCAACCCGATAGGCATGGTTACCCGATTTCCATGCTTCATCAAGAAGCCGGTTTGCGTTGGGAGCATCATTTTCTACACAAGTGATCTTTGATGCCAGAGATTTTATGTCTTTTGAGGTCATTCGGGTATAACTTCTGTTTCATGTGTGATATTTACATTGCCTTTTAACATGGCAGCCACCGAACAATATTTTTCATGACTTAATTCTACTGCCCGTTGAAGGCTCTTAAGTGCTTTTTCTCCTTCATTCGAATATAGTGTGAATTTTATGTGAATATCCGTGTAGACTTTCGGATGTTCTTCGGCTCGGTCACCGATTAATTCTATGTCCAAATGTGTAAAAGAAATCCGTTTTTTCTTGAGGATGGCCAAGGTATCCATTCCCTGGCAACCTCCTAGAGATTCAAGTAATAACTCAATTGGGGTTGCGGCAGCACCATTTCCACCGACTTCCGCTTTAGCGTCCATGATGGTAAAATGACCCGAATTACTCTTTGCTGCAAAGGTCATGTCTTGGTTTACACTGGCGAGTTTTACTTTTAATGCGTTAGCCATATCATACTCCTATATTTATTGTTTAAATATACCAAGAATAAAAATCAATTACAAGGAAAGCTAAAACAGAAGGCAGAAGTCAGAATAATGTGACTTAATAGTCTTGAATTTAAACATAAGGCTATTGAGTTGATGAATTTTTCAATTATCTCCAAAAAATATTTGCATTAAGCTTAAATGTCATTATATTTGACGGCTTTTTTAATGGGTTGTCGTCCAACGGCAGGACATGCGGCTCTGGACCGTAGAATCGGGGTTCGAATCCCTGCAACCCAGCTGAGATGGCGCGTTCGTCTAGTGGTTAGGACGCTGGCTTCTCACGTCGGTAACACGAGTTCGACTCTCGTACGCGCTACTTAAAATTGAAATGAATATATGCGCCCGTAGCTCAATTGGATAGAGCGTCTGGCTACGGACCAGAAGGTTAGGGGTTCGACTCCTCTCGGGCGTACATAAACCCACTCGCAATAACGAGTGGGTTTTTTGTTTTGAATGCTATATATTCCGAGCTGAATAAGTAAAGGGATGGAATGAAACTTCCAAAGAACGTAATTAAAAATCCTATGTACATATACATGACATTATTGGTGGTTGTGGCTACGGCAGGGCACCAGATGTGGAGAACATTATTAAATAATTATGCCGTAGACCAAGTGGGTTTAAGTGGATTCCATATGGGGTTTATTCAATCACTGCGTGAAGTTCCTGGCTTTTTGACTTTCTTGGTAGTATATGTTTTGCTGATATTTAAGGAACATCGTCTATCTGCATGGTCGGTGATCTTGTTTGGGGCGGGTATTATTTGTACCGGTTTGTTTCCTTCTTTTTCCGGTTTAATGGTAACCACTTTTTTCATGTCTTTAGGATTTCATTATTTTGAAACGACACGCCAATCTTTAGTTTTACAATATTTTAATAAGCAAGAATCACCGCTGGTCCTTGCAAATTGGCGTAGTTTAAGCGCTTTGGCAAATATTTCTATCGGTGCATTAATATGGTTGGTGTTTAAATTTACTGATCTACCTATGTCTTGGGCTTATACTATCATGGGATTGATGATCATTGCTGTGGGTGTCTATTCTTTAACAAAGGATCCTGCGGACAAAGATCTGCCAATTCAGCATAAAAAGATCGTTATCAGGAAAAAATATTGGCTGTTTTATGTTCTTAATTTTCTTAGCGGTGCCCGAAGACAAATATTCGTTGTTTTTGCGGTATTTATGTTGGTTGAAAAGTATGCTTTTTCTGTGTGGGAAATATCTGCCTTGTTTGTATTGAATAATGTTATTACATGGTTGGTGAGCCCGTATATTGGTAAAGCGATCAATCACTATGGTGAAAAGAGAATGTTAAGTTTTGAATATATTTCATTGATACTCATTTTTATTGGTTATGCCTTTGTCAGTCAAAAATATTTTATCGTAGCACTTTATGTACTTGATCATATATTTTTTAATTTTTCCATCGGTATTCATACCTTTTTTCAAAAAATGGCAGATCCCAAAGATATAGCTCCTTCAATGGCAGTTTCTTTTTCAATTAATCATATCTCTGCGGTTGTTATTCCCGCTATTGGTGGAATGTTATGGATGTTGAATTGGCGGATACCTTTTATTGCAGGTGCCTGTTTGGCTGTTTTGTCACTGATTTTTGTTCAATATATTAAATTACCTGCTCCGGATCTATCGAATAAAATATAAGTAAAGAAATAATAAAACGACAAAAGCGATTACATGCCAAATAAGTCGTCGCTTTGGGCGACGTTCTTCGTGCACCTTGCGAAAATGTAAGCGTTTATCATCTTCGGGTTCTTTAACCACCCAGCGTGAGCGGCGTACGGGTTTTTGTGGCATGCTTTCTCCTTGTCTTATGCGGTAAATTCCGTAGAAAACGGCGATATGTCAAGCAATATTATTTTTCTCATATAGTATCCGGGTGATGTATCGTATGTCATACATATATTTTATAATCATGTTAATCTTGTTCTTGCGGGCTCCCATAGGAATGACAGTGTTAAAATTTTTTCATTTAAAAAATATAATTTTCTTTGCATTAAAATAACACTTGGTTATATTGCCAAATGAGAAAACGAAAGGGTTCGAATGGACATTAAGGAAAAGCGAAGATTAGAAGAACTGACAGAGATATTCAAGGCTCTGGCGCATCCTGCCAGACTGTGGATGGTTGAGCAGTTGTTTGAGCAAGAAAAATGTGTTTGTGAATTCGTTGATGTCCTCCAACTGGATTTTTCAACCGTGTCCAAACATTTATCCGTTTTGAAACATGCCCATGTGATCGAAGATGAAAAGAGAGGAAAGAATGTATATTATTCTCTCAGAACAAAATGTTTACCACATATTATTGAATGCCTTAAAAATAATGCTAAACTGGAGAACTGATGTTAAAGGTATTTAAATGGCTTGCCGATATCATTGTGTACAATTGGTTGAAGATGGAAGAAGCTTCACGTTGGGCAGGTGCTTTGCATTTTTTTATAGAAGATATTACTAAGATATTTTTTTTGTTGGTGATCATGATCTATGTGATCGGTTTATTGAGAGCAACACTGAATACTGAGCGTATTCGCATTTTTCTGCAGGGAAAAAGTCGTTTCTTTGGTTATTTTCTGGGAGCCGGCTTTGGTGCGGTAACTCCTTTCTGTTCATGTTCAAGTATCCCGCTTTTTCTTGGCTTTACTCAGGCGAGGATTCCTATTGGGATCACCATGTCTTTCCTGATTACTTCTCCGGTCATCAATGAAGTGGCCGTGGTTTTGCTTGGAGGATTGTTAGGCGTAAAATTTATGATCATTTATATCGGGATCGGTATTCTGGTCGGTGTGATTGGCGGTATCTTTATTGATGCAATAAAAGCGGAGCGATTTTTAATGCCAATTGCCGAAAGTATGCGGAGTTCCGAAACAGTAATGCCAGATACAGAAAATTCACAGCCAAAAAAAATGACGTTTAAAAAACGCCACGCATTCGCCAAAGGCGAATTGAATGAAATTCTTGGAAGAGTTTGGAAGTGGGTATTTATCGGTGTTGGTCTGGGGGCCTTTCTTCATGGTTTTGTCCCCGAAGAATTTATTGTTAATAATCTAGGTTCAGGACAATGGTGGAGTGTGCCGGTAGCTGTATTGCTGGGTATACCTCTTTATTCAAATGCAAGTGGTATGATCCCCATTGCTGAAACCCTTCTTGCTAAAGGTTTACCGGTTGGTACAACCCTTGCATTTATGATGAGTACCGTGGCGGCCTCGTTTCCGGAATTTGTTATATTAAAACAGGTCATGAAACCAAAATTGTTGGTGATATTTTTTGCTATGCTATTGGTTATGTTTACTTTTGTAGGACTTGTATTAAATGTGATACCATTTTAGAGGAGATTAAAATGAAAATTCAAGTATTGGGAACAGGATGTTCCAAATGTAATCAATTGATGAGTCGTACCGTAAATGCGGTCAATGAATTGGGCTTGGATATTGAGGTTGAAAAGGTCTCGGATATCAATGAGATCGTGGCGTTTGGAATTATGACCATTCCGGCTTTGGTTGTGGATGGAAAAGTACTGGTTCGTGGGAACGTCCCCAAACTCGATGATTTAAAAGAATTAATAACGAAAGGATAGATATGAAAAAAAGAACAGGATTATTTACGCTGATGACAGTTGCTGTGCTTATCGCCGCATTGTTCCTCACAGGATGTTCAGAAAAGAAAGCTGATGTTAGTGCAAGTGCAAAAAAAACTTCAGTCGCGACTGCCTCAGAAAAGCTTCCAAGAATGGTTGATTTTGGGCTCCTCATTGTCCCCCGTGTCGACAAATGATCCCCGAATTAGAAGAATTACATGAAAAATATGCGCATGCTTTTAATTTGGTAAAGATCAATACCTCTTTGGAAGAAAATCAAATGGCTGCCCGTGCCAATGATATTAAATATATTCCCACTCAGATATTCTATGATGAAAACGGAAAACAATTATTTCGTCATGTAGGATATATGTCCAAACAGGATATTTTGAGCAAATGGGAAGAGTTAGGTTATACTATGAAAGCTCAAGATTAGTATATTTAACTTTGTTTGTGAGATTGAGGAGGCGCAACTTGTTGCGTCTCTTTTTTATTGTTTTGATAATATTTCATCTGCTGCATACCAACCGGTCATAATGGCAATGGGGATCCCCGCGGGTGTATAGGTCCATTGCCCGGCTTGGTAGATGTCTTTGATTGGTGTTTTTATTGCTCGCGGCATGCCGAAAATTTTGTTTTCTACCGGGACTTTCTCAATATAAGACCAACCTGTTATAGCACCTTCGGAGCTTCCTCCGATATGTTCTATGGTCAATGGCGTAGCTGAAAATTTAAATAAAATTTTCTCTTTGAGTCCGGGATATATCGAAGCATTCAATACTTGAATAATGTTATCTTCAGTTGCCGAAATAAATTCTTTTAACCAGCCGGCTTTTTTGATCTTTTTAATTAATTCATATTCCATAAAGAAATTGATGATCACTCCGCTTTGTCCTTTTGGCGCTAAGGCAGGATCACGATATGCCGGAATGGATATTTCATAAGTATCTCGCTCGCATGATGTTTTTAACCAAGTGAGAACATTTTCTTTTTTGATGGAGTCGAAATTCTTGATCAAATCTTGTACATTATCATATCGGGCCGCTCCCAATCCTTGTGAAGAAGGGGTGTAGAAGAAATGCCCATGATTCTTTTTGGCAAAGTAATCTATCGGGAGATCAGTTGCTAAGTATAGACTGAATACAGAGTCACCACCGCGCTTGGATAAAAGTTTTTTTGATATCTTTGATACTTTGTTTTTCGTATTGCTATCAAGAGTGCCGGTATCAAGATGTTTATATAGGAATTTGGTATCTCCACACCAAATCAATTGATCATAACTGTAACTTTTACCGTTCTTGTCTGTGATAAGCTTTTTGTTTGCATCAATATTTTCAATAAAAGTTTCATATGAGATGCTTCCACCAAATTCAATGATCTTTTCGGCAAGTTTTTGGGTTAATTGCCCTGTACCACCTCTAGGATATATATAATCACCATAAACGTAATAATAACCCAAGGCAAAGAATACATTGGTGTGATAAAAGAAATGTTGACAAATAATATCTATCAAAGAACTATCATTCGTGAACTTGGTTAAATAATCTTCAATAGGCTCGGTCATTCGCCCCATTCGCCATACGGCGGGAAGAAAATTCCGCATCTGTGGGATCAATTCCAAAAACAGATATTTTTTATCTTTCTTGAAATCTCTAAAGATCGGATTATCAAAACCGTAGATACCGTGCATAGAGCGCATGATTCTTTTAATGACTTTGAATATTCTATTGATGCCTTTTTCTTCATTGGGAAAAAGCTTGATCAATAGATTCTGATATTGTTTCATACTATCCTTTGATGTGAAATCAATGATCGTATCGGCAATACCAAGGGAAACGGGACTCTCAAGAAGGTCCATGTCTATTCCAAGTTCTCGGATCATTGGACGGATCACTCCGGAATTTTCTATGGAGCGCGCTCCGCTGTCAAATGTAAATCCTTCTCTTTCAAATGAGGTTAATAAGCCGCCGGGAACAGAGTTTTTATCGATTAATAGAACATTTTTTCCGGCCTTTGATAAGTAAGCAGCGGCCGTAAGCCCGGCTAATCCGGCACCTACAATAATAATCTTATTCTGTGAATGCATGAAGCCTCTTTAAAGAAGATGCATTATTGTTTTCTTAGAACATTATTATAGCCAGCACAAATAATGGTATCTTGTCCCTCGGTTCTTACCGCCCATTCTTGACCATATTGAGTTTCTATTACATGAGGAATGTAAGATTTATTCCAGGCTGTAGGTGAGTGTGCTGCCCGGTAGACAGAATCTTCAGTAAATGTATATATTTGTCCACGAGTATTGCTCCAAGAACCTACAATATCATCGACCAGGAAATCAATACGAGGAACAACAGCATCACTTAAATAGATCTTAGTGATTTCGCTATCGTTTTGACTGTAAAGAATGTAACTGCTGGTATCTTTAATCTCAATATATGTGAACTTACCATTACTGAACCATGGTGTGCTGGTAAATGTTATAACATCATCTACTATTTCCCATGAGAAAAAATCAGATTCACATAGAGGGGGATCCCAAAAACCACCTTCACCAGTACCATCATCCCAAAATTGAAGATATAATTCGGTTAAAGGAGGGTTTGGATCAGGGGAGCCCGGATCAGGTAGTGCAAAACGATAGCAACCGCTTGGAACTGTTGCTTCGGGTACTTGAATACAAGATACAAGTGTGAGTAGCGCGATGAAAATTATGAATGGCAATAGTTTCTGTTTCATGTTATTCCTTTATGAAAAATTAGTTCAAAACTGAGAAATCTGCAAAAACTACAAAAATACTTATAATAATAGCAAGAATAATTCCTGCTGCCCATTTTGCACCTTTCCAGGGAGTCATATCAACGGCTTTGACATCTTCTTGAATAAATTCTGTCTCTCTGGGGTTTGTCTCTCCCATAATTAACATCGTGATGATAAGGTAAAGAAAGACAAGTCCAAGAAAATGGTATTCATGCATCTGTGCCACGATCTTATCAAAAGGTGGGACGAAATAGCCGATTGCAATAATGATAATACCGCCAAGAAGTCCAAAATTCGCGGCGCGCTGAGGGACGCGTTTGGTTAACATTCCGGTTAAAACAACCGCAAAGATCGGAATAAAGTAGATACCATTCATTTTTTGCAAATAGGAATAAATAGACCCTGTTTTTGCCAGTAAGGGTGCGACAACAACGGCAAAGATTGCCAGGATAATTCCAAAGATCTTTCCTGATGATACGATTTGTTTTTCGCTGGCTGTTTTGTTGAGTTTTTCTTTATAAATACCCAAAGAGAAAAGTGTACAGGTAGAGTTTAATGCTGAGTTAAATGATGAAAGAATAGCACCTAGCATGGCGGCGGCAAAAAAGCCTGCCAAAGGTGTGGGTAGTACTTCATTGACCAACATTCCGTATGCATGGTCAGCCTTGATGCCTTGTCCGGCAAACAGAGCAAAAGCAATAATACCGGGAAGAACCAAATAGAGTGGCCCTAAAAGCTTTAATCCACCGGTAAGTAAGACACCTTTTTGACCTTCGGACAAAGAGCTGGCAGCAAAAGTTCTTTGAATGATCTGCTGATTGGTTGTCCAGTAGAAAAAGTTAAGTAACATCACACCGGAGAAGACGGTGGAGAAGGGGACCGATGTTTCAGGGCCTCCGATAGAGTTCATTTTTTCGGGTACCAGTTCAGCAAGATTACGAATACCCTCTAAAAAGCTACCATCGCCAAGCATTTTAAAAGCAAAAAATGTAATGAGGAAACCACCTGTAAGTAATCCGATGCCATTTAAAGTATCCGAAACCGCAACGGTACGCAGGCCTCCGGTAAGAGCATAAAGTGAACCTATTACACCTACAGAGATTACGACAAGTACAAGAACGGTTCCATAATCCTGAATGCCAAGCAATGTCTGCAGATCAAGAATACCTATCAAACCAACCGCTCCCGTATAAAGGATAATAGGCAATAGGATCAAGGCATAGGCTGAGAGCATAATAATATTTGTAATGAATTCACTGGTTTTACCAAAACGGATGCTTAAATATTCGGGTACCGTGGTAACACCGCTTTTAAGAAAGCGTGGTAAAAAGAATAAGGCCATGGCAAGAAGAGCAAGCACCGCGCCGACTTCCCATACCATGACGGCAAAACCATCGGTAAAGGCTGAGCCGTTAAGTCCAACCATTTGCTCGGTTGATAAATTGGTCAGCAATAATGAACCTGCGATTAGCGGAAAGGATAAATTGCGTCCCGCCAGAAAATAACCGTTTTTCGAGCTCATATCCTGCTTGCGTGTGAAGAACCATGTTAACACAGCAACAAGAAGAGTGAAAAATAAGAATGAAATGATGATGAAGAAGTTCACGTAGATTTCTCCTTAATTGTTAAGATTAAGATTAAGTAGAAATGAGATTTTAGTTTTAAGTTTGTTTTTTCGCATGAATTATACAGAATAATTTTTAAGTGTTTTTATAATTTTATTTAGACTATGAACAACCTTTTGTATTTTAGATTCATAGTTGTTTACTGTTTCTTTTGTAAAATATTTTACTTTATTTCCGTATATCAAGTGACTTTGCAGTTCACAAGCGGAACCTCTACTGTATCTGTAGAAATTCAACTTATCTTTTAGATGTTCTCTTCCAAAAGCTTCGGCGATATTTGCTGATATGCTATTGGCACTTCTTCTCATTTGAGAAGCAAGTGCATAATCCTCGACTTTTGGTAGCTTTTCAGTTAAATTATATATCTCAACGGATATATCAATTGATTCTTGCCATACAGGAAAATCCTTAAAGGATTTATATCCTTTGATTTGAGTCATAACGTCCCCCGCTATTTTATCAAATTATACCAAACTTAATCTTATTACTTAAATCTACTTAATCTTAATCTCGACAATCAATTTACTCATCTGTTTTCTCAATATTTTTCACTGAAATCAACGGCGGTCCCGGAGAAAATACCTTTTTTACCAAAGGTAAAATGCCTGATTCGGATTTTTCAATTTCTACTTCGGCTTCTTTGAGAACGCCTGCCCACATGGTGGCAAACCCCGGATGTTTTTCGAACATGATATGAATGGCTTTATCATAAACGTAAAGAACACGCAATTTATCGCGACCGGGACGTTCTTTTAGTGAAGATATGGTAGATTTTAAGTTTTCGATGGTCTTTTGTTTATTTGCTAAATCATTATTGAGCGCTTCGTTACCTTTTGCAGTAATATTCATGGTGGTGTTCAGATGACTTTTAAGTTGGGAATTTTCTTCTACGAATGCTTTTAATTTTTGTCTGTTTTTAATTCGCCCTTGAAGCCAAACTACAATACATAATAATAGACCAACACCTAGTCCGATCAATAATGATGAAAATGAAAAATTATCCATAAGCCATTCCTTTATATATGTTTAACACTGTAAGATAAGGCAAAATTGTATATGATTCAAGATGTAAGTCGCCAGTTCTTTCAAGCTAGTTAAAACTATTTTAATAGCATCCGTTTTTTTGTTTGAATTTTAGCTGTATTTTCTTATTCGGAACGATTCTTAATAAAAGGCTTGCATTGTAAGATAATCTATTGTATACTTGTGTTGTAATCGGAATGATTCCGAATAAGGAAAAGCAAATGAAAGATCAGACATACAGAAATACAAAGCAGAGAAAGAGAATACTGGAAGTCTTGAGTATGACAGATATACATCCTACGGCTTCTTGGGTTTACGATCAGTTAAAACCGGAATTTCCCTCTTTGAGTTTAGGAACGGTTTATCGCAATCTTGCCATTCTCGAGGAACAGGGACTATTGATAAAACTGCATTCAGGCTCTACCTTTGATCGTTATGATGCAATGGTATCGCCACACGCTCACTTTGTATGTAAGGTTTGTGGTGGTCTATTTGATATCAAAGACATGGAACTTGGCGAGCTGAAGCATTCTGCAGAAATAAAAACACGCCACCATATTGAAGATGTTAAATTGACTTATACGGGAGTCTGTGATGATTGCTTAAATAAAGAGATGAAAGATTAATTAAAAACAAGAGGTAAATACAATGGAAGAACAAGTAAAAGAAACTTACGCAATGCCATTAATCGGGGACAGCGCACCGGCATTTACAGCCAATACAACTCAGGGAACGATTAATTTTCCTGAAGATTATAAAGGTAAATGGGTTGTATTGTTCAGTCACCCAGCTGATTTCACACCGGTATGTACAACCGAATTTATGACTTTTGCCAGCATGAAAGAAGAATTTGCTGCATTGAATACCGAACTAATAGGTCTTTCAATTGACAGCTTATACGCTCACATTGCCTGGTTGCGTACGATCAAAGAAAAAATTGAATACAAAGGCATGAAAGATGTGGACGTTACTTTTCCGGTGATCGAAGATCTTAAAATGGACGTAGCCAAGAAATTCGGTATGGTCCAACCCAATGCTTCAACAACGCAAGCGGTTCGTGCCGTTTTTGTGATCGATCCGGACGGTAAGGTCCAGGCCATTATTTATTACCCGCTCTCGAATGGCCGGAATATGGATGAGATCAAACGACTGATCCTGGCTTTGCAGAAAACACGTAAGGACGGTGTAGCCACACCCGCCAACTGGCAGCCCGGTGATGACGTGATCATTCCTCCTCCAGGTTCATGCGGTGCTGCAAAAGATCGCGTTGAGTCAGAAGAAGAAGGAAAGTACTGCCTTGATTGGTTCATGTGCCTGAAGAAAGACAAGTAACATAATAAACACTAACATTTCGTTTTGCTCATTAAAAAAGGGTTGTTAAAAAACAACCCTTTTCTTAATACAAAACTAACTTTTAAATTTTTTAAAATTTTGTTATAATATTTCGGATATTTGAGAGAGAGTATTTCATCATTCCTGTTGAATGGTTCCTCCTCCAATATAAGTAAAAAAGAAAATCTGTATCTAAAACCGGAGAGATGATGAAAAAGTTATTTGTTATTTTGTTATTAATTGGTCTGACACCACTTTTTGCGAACAGTTCGTTGGAATTCGATGGCATTGATGATTATGTCCAATTATCGTCCATATTGAACATAGGCAGCAGTAGCTCTACGATCGAAGCCTGGGTAAAGATCCCCACGGTGGGAACAGGTAATTTGATTTCGGATGAAAGAGTGGGGGTCATTATCGGGAATTGGGGTGTCGATGCAAATAACGTTGCATTGGAAGTCTATTCGGCAGGACAGTTACGATACTTCTGGAATAACGGTGAATTCGATCTGAAAGGATCAAAAGATCTCCGTGATGGAAGCTGGCATCATGTTGCTGCGGTAAGAGATAAAGTTAATGACTTGATTGTTATGTACGTTGACGGCGTTTTGGAATTTGATAATTCAAGTGCCGGAGCCGATTTCAACATTGTCCAAACCCATCGTATCGGTAGGGATAATCGAGGTGGAACACCGATCTCTTTTCATGGAGAGATCGATGAAGTGCGAGTATGGAATACGGCACGTACTCAAGCGGAGATCCGGGAATATATGTGTGAAGACGTCACCGGTGCCACCGGTTTGGTCGCATATTATCAAATGAGTGATGGCACAGGAACCTCCTTAACGGACAATAGCGGTAATAGCATTACAGGAACGCTGACTAACATGGACAACAGCGATTGGGTCAACGATAACCAGATCCCAAACGGCGATGGAAGCACAATGCCCTACCAGATCAACGGATTGAACCAACTTTATTGGTTGTCTCAGAATTCCGCTTATTGGAGCGCGGACTTTGACCAGATCACCGATATTACCGCCACGGCAACCGAGAGCTGGGACGGGGGCGCAGGATTTACTCCGATCGGAAACAACAGTACCAGATTTACCGGAACGTATGATGGGAATAATTATGTGATCAATGACTTAAATATTGATAGAAATACCCAGATCGGTGTTGGTTTGTTCGGATATGCTTATAGCGGTGCTGCCATATCAAACGTGCATGTATTAAATATGATTATGAGTGGTGATTTTGGGATCGGGGGTGTTGTGGGTGCTTTAAATTCATCAAGTATTAGTCAATGTTCATCAACCGGTACGATCTCTTGCAATCGCTATGCCGGCGGATTAGTCGGTAACTTGAACAGTGGAACGGTCAGCGAATGTTTCTCATCGGCATCAGTTAGTTACAGACCCGGGGGTAGCGGTGAAGGTCTCGGGGGACTGGCAGGCTATTCCGCTGGAACGATCCGTGATTGCTATGCAACCGGTGATATCAGTGGTGATTATAATGTTGGGGGGCTCACGGGAGCCGGTTTTTCGGGATCATCAACCATAAATTGTTATTCCACAGGCAGTGTCAGCGGAAGTTCACTTACTGGAGGCTTTATGGGATATGCAGACCCCGGAAATGAAGATCCGTTCGACCCTTGGATGAATGAGCCGGCAGCTGTAATCACAGCTTGTTTCTGGGATACGGAAGCATCGGGTAATGCCACCAGCGATGCCGGAGCCGGTAAAACAACGGCCGAAATGAAAACACTATCCACTTACACTGATTCCAGTTGGGACTTTATTGATGAAACTGTGAATGGCACCGATAATTATTGGGGTATCAATAACGAACAACATGACGGTTATCCTTTCCTAGCTTGGGAAGATTATACTCATAACTACAGCGATACGCCTCTGCCTGTCACCTTGGCATCTTTTAAAGCTACAGATGTTAAAGGCAAGGTCAAACTGACCTGGACCACTGAAAGTGAAACGCAAAATCTGGGTTATGTGCTGGAACGAAAAGTCAATAATTCGGATTGGTGTGAAATCGCAAGCTATGTGAGTGACGCTGCATTGCAAGGGCGTGGAACGACCAGCGAAACGCATGATTATATCTATACAGACCGTGATGTGATTGCCGGTCAAACATATGGATATCGCTTAAGCGATGTCAGTGAAAGTAATGTGATCACCGAATTGGGCGTTGTTGAAGTCACGGTTGATGCTTCAGACGATCTGACACCGGCAAACTTCGGATTGACCAACGCTTATCCTAATCCCTTCAACCCGGTTTTGACCATTCAGTATAACCTGACAGAAAGTGCTCAGACAACGATCAAGATCCTGAACCTGGTGGGCCAGACGGTCGCCGTGCTGGATAATGGCTTCCGAGCCGCCGGTTTTCATGAGCTACAGTGGCAAGCGGATCATGCAGCATCGGGGATTTATTTTATCGAGATCATTTCTGGTAAGAAAAAAGATTTTAACAAGATATTATTAGCAAAGTAAAATGAATTAATAAGAAGACGAATAGATAAAATAAATAATTATTAATTGACAATTTTATATTTATTTTTATCTTTTGGTACATTATATTGACTTATGTTTAATAATTAATGATAACACAATAAATTACTATTTGAGCTTATTTAAATAATGTGAGTAGCTATGCAAGTTGAGTTGATTTGTAAGTTATTGATTTATAGGAAATTATAAAGCTATGGAAAAAGATCCAAAAAACGTCAAGAAAGAAACGACGGTTCCGGTTGAAGGTTCACTTGGGCTATTGGCATTGGGTGCTGTAGGGATTCGTGCATGGAAAGAAAGAAGAAAAGAAGTCGGATATATTAATCTTAATACCAATTTCATTAAGAAAAAACCGGAGGGGTTGAAGGCCGAGGCAAACAAGAAAACTCAGGTCCAAGGAAAAGAGGACAAAAAATGAGTAAACGCAAAGCGAATAAAGTCCTCTTGATTGGTTGGGACGCCGCCGACTGGAAAGTGATCAACAAACTCATTGATGAAGGCAAAATGCCCACGATGAGCAAATTCGTGAATGAAGGTGTGATGGGAAATCTTGCAACATTAGATCCTCCTCTATCACCCATGCTTTGGACCAGTATAGCCACCGGTAAACACGCCGATGAACACGGCATTATGGGCTTTATACAGCCCAACAAGAATGGTGACGGCGTTACGCCCGTACTGTCTACCTCCCGAAAAGTAAAAGCCTTGTGGAATATCCTCATGCAGGAAGGTATGAAGTCCAATGTTGTTAGCTGGTGGCCCTCGCATCCCGCTGAACCCATTGATGGAATATATGTTTCAAACTTTTATCATAAACTCAGCAGTCGCGTCAATTTTCAAAAGCCTATGTCGGACTCAACGGTTCACCCAAAGGAATTACACAAAATCCTTGAAGATTTACGCGTTTTCCCATGGGAATTGACAAGCGAGCATTTACTCCCCTTTGTGCCGAATGCGGCCAAGATCAACCAAGAAAAAGATTACCGTCTGAATTCGATCGCTAAAATTCTTGCCGAGACGGCGACTATTCATTCTGCGGCCACCTATGTAATGGAAAACAGTGAATGGGACCTCATGGCCGTTTACTACGATGGCATTGATCACTTCGGTCACGGTTTTATGAATTATTATCCGCCAAAGATGGAAAAAGTCGAACAAAAAGATTTTGAACTCTACAAAGGTGTGGTTGAAGCCGGTTACCGTTTTCATGATATGATGCTGGAGCGTTTGCTTGAATTGGCGGGTGAAAACACTACGGTTATTATTTGCTCCGACCATGGATTTCATTCGGATCACTTGCGCCCAAAAAGCTTATCAAAAGCTCCTGCCGCTCCTGCTGCGCAACATCGACCGTTTGGAATTTTTGCCGCGAAAGGCCTTCATATTAAAAAAGATGAGATCGTTTACGGTTCTACAATATTGGATATTACTCCGACTATTCTGGATCTATTTGGATTGCCTATCGGTGAAGACATGGTGGGAAAACCCATTTTGCAGATGTACGAAAATCCTGAAGCGCCTGATTATATCCCATCCTGGGAAAACGTTCCCGGTGAATGTGGCATGCATGCCGAAGAACAGCGAAGCGATCCCTGGGCGGACAAAGAAGCCATGGAGCAGCTGATCGCACTGGGATATATTGAAGCACCGGGTGAAGATGTAAAAGAATATGTCGATAAAACGGCACGTGAATCCAAATTCTATCTTGCTCGTACATATCTTGACTCTAATCGCCCTCAGAAGGCGTTGGATATTCTCGAAACTATTTATAAAGAAGCACCTGATCAAGCTCGTTATGGTCAGTATCTGATCAAATGTTATCTTGAATTGAATCGTCCTGACGATGGGATGAGGGTTCTTGAAAAATTAAGAAAGGCTTTTCCAAAAAGTGTAACACAAGCCAATTTGTTGGAAGCACGCTTATGGCTGAAAAAAGGCGACATTGATCTTGCACAAGATTTTCTTGAAAAAGCAAAGAATATGTCAGAGGATAATTTTACGGCCACGCTAGAACTGGGAAACGTTTACTTAATGAAAAAGATGTATACCAAAGCCGAAACATGCTATTTGGAATGTATTAAAATCAATCCCAGTTCACCTATGAGCCATTTTGGTTTAGGCAGAACTTATCTTCAACTGGAAAAGAACATGGATGCGGCTGAGCAATTGATAACTGCCGTCTCCTTGAAATATTTTTTCCCGGTAGCGCATTACTTTCTTGGTGATGCCTTGTTGAGGTTGAACTATCGCGAGAGAGCGCTGGAGGCCTATCAGATCGCTATTCAACAGGCACCGGGGATGGAAAAAGCACATAAGCGATTGATCAAGCTTTATAAGGAGATTTTTGACATGCCGGATAAGGCTAAGGAGCATGAAGATTTCATTAAAGAAAAGATTGAACCGATCAAAAAGAAGAAAGAGAAAGCATGATCACGATCGTATCCGGATTACCCAGAAGCGGAACCTCACTCATGATGCAAATGCTTGAAAAAGGCGGTATGCCGATTTTGACGGACGGTGTTCGTAAACCTGACGATAATAATCAAAACGGCTATTATGAATATGAAAAAGTAAAAGGCCTGATGAAGGATAACAGTTGGCTGGATGAGGCTGAAGGTAAGGTGGTTAAAGTAATATCCGGATTACTGTCGTTTTTATCTGACAATCATGAATATAAGATAATCTTAATGCGACGGGATATTGAAGAAGTATTAAGCTCTCAGGCTAAAATGCTGGAACGGCTGGGCACCTCTCAAAAAGTCGACCCCGGGATCCTAAAGATGACCTTTGAAAAACAATTTGAGATGGTCAGGACAATGATGCTGAAGAAAGAGAATATGCAGTTTGTTGAAATTTCGTATCGTGATCTTGTGTTGGCACCCGAAAATGAGATTAAAAAGATCAACGGATTTTTTGGAAATATTTTTAATCAAGAAATAATGATCACGGCGATTGATAAAACACTTTATAGAGAAAAGAAATTGGATCTGTAAAGCAAAAAATGGAGATAGAAAATGAAAAAGAAAACATCACGTACCGTAGAGAAACTGCAATTAAATAAGATTGCGGGTTATTCCTTGCTTACCGGAGCAACTATGTTGCTGGCACCGATAAGCGCTAAAGCGGATATTGTTCATGTGGATCCCGAGGATATTATTGTAGACAAATCAAACAACTATGACATTGATATTGATAATAATGGGATCAATGATTTTAAAATTCGACAAGGAGATATAAATTTGCCATTTTCATCATACCAGTCAGATCTTACAGTAAGTGCTTATGAAGGAAATTATATTTCTACATCAAATGGATGGATTGCAAAACAATCGAGCAGTATTTCAGTTAACAGCGCGAATATTTGGAAGAACGCCGCTCGCTTTTTAAGTGGTACTAGATATTATAGTAGTTCTTGGATGACATTAAATGGGAATTGGGAAAGCAATGCCGATGAAAAGTATTTTGGTATTAAATTTGATATTTCCGGTTCAACCCATTATGGCTGGATAAGGGCTAGCGTAGAGAACAATGTAGGAGATTTAAAGGTCACCATTCATGATTGGGCCTACGAGGATCAGCCGAATACTTCGATAAAGACAGGCGAGACGGTTCTTCCCATTGAATTGGCGAATTTTGCTATTGACGAAGAAGACGGAGCTGTGCGGTTGAATTGGCAAACCGCCTCCGAGACTGAGAACAGCGGGTTTATTATTCAGAGGAAAACTGTTGGTTCCGATTGGGAAAACTTAGTTGATTTTTATAGCGATCCTAAACTGGCAGGACAAGGGACAACAAGTGAAACACATGATTATTCCTGGTTGGATAATAGTGTTGAGCCTGGAATGAGCTACCAATACCGTCTGGGTGATGTCGATCATGCGAATACGATCGTTTGGCACGATGCAGTTGACATTACGGTCTCTGAAGAACTCGCGCACATGCCGGCTGAGTTCGGTTTGCAGTCAGCATTTCCCAACCCATTTAATCCCACGCTCACTATTCGATACGATTTGACCGAAAGTGCCAAGACTAGCGTTAAGATTTTAGATCTGGCGGGCCAGACGGTCGCCGTGCTGGATAATGGTTTCCGAGCTGCCGGTTCTCATGAGCTGCAGTGGCGGGCGGATGATGCTGCATCAGGGATCTATTTTGTGCAGTTGCAATCCGGGGATCAACTTGATTTTCAGAAAGTACTTTTAGTTAAATAATTAAATTTAAATGATATTGACTGGCCGGCAATTGCCGGCCATTTACATATTGACATTTAAAAAATAAATACTTATTATTATATGTTAGTAAAATAAATGTAATTAAGTAAAGGAAATAACATGAGGACTATAATTTTACAATTGAAAAATGTATTTCAATTAGTTGTAATTGTATTTCTGGGCTTTCTTTTTATAGATTGTGATTTGAATATTTTCAAACCTAATCAAAGGGAATATTTCCCGGTTTCAGTCGGCAATACTTGGACTTTTAATTCGATATATAAGTATTGGTATAATGATCTTGGAACATCATCTAAGAATCATTATGAAGGAGTAGAAATCTGGGAAATTATAGCTAATAATGGTGATACACTAACTTTAGAAATTAGTTTTAACGGATATAGTTATTTTCTGGTTTATTATGATGATTGTGATCTTTATGGGGGTCCTTATTTAGATTCGACTCGAATAGATGTTAGGAAAGTAATTAAATTATTACCACAAAATAGTTGTTGGAAATATAACTCAACCACTGAGTCAAATACTTCGTTTAACAAAATACCAGGCTTGATGCTTATAAAAGATTCTGGAATTCCATATAAAATAGACAGCAATGAACTTGTAGTTCGAGACACGATTTATGATACCTCCGATGACCATTCAGGAGATATATCTGGTTATTTGTATTGGGATATCACGTTACACCAGGGACCAATATTTGGGAAGCGACTCGAATCAACATGGTATTGGGGTAATAGCCAGAGTATTGAATTGTTATTTCATTCTTTGAATGAGTAAATGTATACGGAACAGGCGTGCCTGTTTCGAATAATTGAGATATATAAAGAGACGCAAATTCTTGCGTCTCTTTTATTTTCGCATGATATTGCAACTTCTTGACAAATCGGGAGTTAAAGGGTATATTAGTCAGCTTTTTGATATTGGGGGTGTAAAGGTTTCGACAGGGCGGGTAGGTCGGAATGTAAGCGTGTCGTGGTGTTCAGGATCCCACGTAAATCAATCTGAAATTCAATTTAAATGCAGATAATTTTGCATACGCTGCTTAATTAAATAGTAGCCGTCCATCCAGGCTTTGTTCGTGGGTTTGGAATGGGCGCCATTTTACGAACTCGCATTTGCCAGTGATTGCGGGGTAAATGTTAAAAACTGCGATCTGGTTCTTTTTGTATTTGATCATTGATGCATAAAGAATAAGAAATCTCGATGATCTACGCACGTAGAAAGCATCTTGGTCTCCGTTTTGGACCCGGGTTCGATTCCCGGCACCTCCACACTTCGCTCGAAGCGTGAAGTGTGCCCTTCGAAGTTCATCTTTAGATGAACGAAGAATGGGCTGATCAAATAAAACCATTCTTAAACACTCTTCGAGCTACGCATGGCAGGCCACAATTTGTGATGTACATCACAATTAGTAATTCTTTCCTGAATTTGCCTGAAATATTAATTATTTTTAGATATGTATTATGTTTACATCCTGAAAAGTGAAATCAATTCAAAAGAAACATATACAGGTTATAGCAGTGATCTGAAAAAGCGATTAACCGCGCATAACAATGGTGAGTGTAGGCATACTTCAAAATATAGGCTATGGAAAGTTATTTGGTACAGTGCTTTTGAAGATAAATTAAAAGCAATTCAGTTTAAAAAATACCTGAAATCCAGTTCAGGAAAAGCATTTACAAATAAAGGATTAATTAATTGATTCGCTCGAAGAGACAATAATCAAACTCTAATAACCAACTATTGAACTACGCTGTAGTTCTTATTTTTTTGGATAACTTTTCTATACTATTTGACCACTCTGTGGTCCCTTCGAATAAAGAACAATAGAAAATTAAGCACTCGAATAATAAAGAAGAAGCTATATTATTTCAGAATTCTTATAGAGCAATGGATAATTATTTGATTTATGAGTAAAGCCATCAAGTAAATCCTGTTATCCTGTCGAAATAAATCCGGTCAATGGCTATAAGCTAAACATCAAAAACCCCGTAAATGCCGCATTGCTGGGGGAGAGGCTTGGGTCGACCTGCTTTTTCATTTCATGTATATATGTTCTGTATCTTTTGTAGAAATCATAGCTGGGCCGTGGTCTGTAGATCAGATCATCCAACTCCAAAAAGTTGATGATATTTTTAGTGGTCGTGGGTTTAACAAAGATCTCTTCGGTGGGTTTATAGTAAGTCCCGAAGACGGTAGTCAACGTCCATTTTGCTAATTTAACTCTTCTCAGGATATCAACCATGAATTCAAAGCCTTTTTCTTGGTCCCCGTGCAGGAATTCGTAAAGGGATTGAGCCAGGAATTCCTTTTGTCCCATGTCTAATGAATTTACATAATCCCTGTATTTGGGTTTCTCAAAAAGTGATACCATGGTTGATTTTTTAACCATTTCGATCATTTTGGGTACGATAAGATCCAGTCGGGTGAATTTTTCCGGAGCAAAGCTTTCTTGAGCAAAAGCGATAAGCTTATCCATTTTATGTTTTTTACCCACTTCGATCATTTCCGGAGAATTAAAGCCCTTGGGATATCTGGCCAAAAATTCTTGTTCGGCAGCTTTTAGTCTTTCTATATTCATTTGTAATCCTTTTATTTTCTTGTTTAATTATACGAAAATTACATTGATTCAATAAAGAAAAATCGTATTGAGTTAATGGATGTAAATTTGATCGAGTCGCAGGATTAAAATATTCTGAAAGCGATTATTGTCGGAAGTATTTTCTGTGAATTATGTAAACTAAACCGAGTCGCTTGCCTGCATGTTACATCGACTCGGTTGAATGAAACCCACAATTAGGCAGTTGAATTAATCTGAGGTCTCACTCCTGACTTTCGGTTTCTAGCCCCAAATGGTCAAAGGGCGCCTACCCTTAGATAGACGCCCTTTTAGGAAATAAAAAAGAGTTTTGATTTATTTCGTAAAAAGAAGACGAATTTTAATAAAAGATGTACTGAAAACAAAAAGATAAAAAATATTTTTTATTGTTATCATTATCAAGTTTATTCATATATTTAAGATTGATTTGCTGAAAGGTGCGTAACGAATAAACGAAAAGGAAAAAAACGCATGAAACGTTTGATGTCTATCATCATGATGCTTTGTCTGGTTTTCTCATTTACTTTTGCAGGTGAAATGGATAACTCCAAACGCATTCCTACTCGCGACGAGATCGCCGAACAATATCGTTGGAATCTGTCCGATATTTATCCTACAACAGATGCATGGGAAAAAGATTTCTCATTGATCGAGGAAAATCTTGAAACTCTTCAGAAATATAGAGGTAAGCTTGGAAAATCTGCTAAAAATCTAGAAGCTTGTTTAAAGGAATCTGAAAAGCTTGAAAGAGTTATTGACCAATTGTATGTAGCTTCACATCTTCTTAAAGATCAGGATACAGGTAATTCAACATCTCAAGCTTTGGCTAATCGTATTGCTTCATTAAGTCAAAAGTTTTATCAAGGTCGCGCCTTCTTGTGGCCTGAAATTCAGGAGATTCCTGCAAAAAGATTGAAGAAATTTGTAAATTCTTCAGACTACCTGAAACAATATGAACATTCATTTGAAGATATGGTTCGTACTCAAGAACATATTTTAAGTGAACGCGAAGAGGAATTGCTTTCTATGGCCGGTAACATGTCTCGCGAATTTTCTTCAATTCGTGAAGCCTTAACAACAGCCGACATTCAGTTCCCTATGGTTGAAGATGAAGAAGGTGATATGATCGAATTATCTTACGGTCGCTATCGTGCTTTGTTGATGTCGCATGATCCTCAAGTACGTCGTAATGGTTTCGAAGGTATGTACGGAACCTATGATAAGATCAAGAACACATCTGCTGCAGTTTATCGTGGCTCCGTGAAACAAGATATGTTCTATGCACAAGCTCGTGGATATGATTCATGTATCGAAATGGCACTTGATGGTGACAATGTTCCAGTTGAAGTGTATGATAACTTGATCGCTACGGTACATGAATATATTGATCCTTTACAACGCTATATGAATATTCGCAAGAAGATATTGGGCGTTGATGAATTACACCT
This sequence comes from bacterium, assembly GCA_963676395.1. Lineage (GTDB taxonomy): Bacteria > Fidelibacterota > Fidelibacteria > Fidelibacterales > Fidelibacteraceae > M50B103. The sequence goes on from OY781066.1 coordinate 1,770,072, forward strand.
TTATGATACATCAGTTCCAATTATTAAAGGTTCAGACAAACGCTATACATATGAAGAAGCTGTTGATGTGATCCTCAAAGCATTGGAAGTTATGGGACCTCAATTTCAGGCCGATGCTAAAATGGCATTGAGTTCTCGCTGGGTTGATGTCTATGAAACAAAAGGTAAACGTTCAGGCGCCTATTCTTGGGGAACTTATGATTCTCATCCTTACATGCTGTTGAATTATAATGGTACTCAGAATGATGTATTTACTTTGATCCACGAATTGGGTCACTCATTACATTCTTATTATACCAACTCAGCACAGCCTTACGCAACAGCGAATTATTCATTGTTTGTTGCTGAAGTTGCTTCAACTTTTCTTGAAAATATCTTGATGGATTATCTTTTGAATACCATTGAAAGCAAAGATGAAAAACTTGCTCTTTTAGATCAATGGGCAGACAATATTACCGGTACTTTATATACCCAGACTCTCTTTGCAGAATTTGAACGTGAAGCTCACTCAAAAGCAGAACAAGGTATTCCTTTGACAGTTGATGTTTTGAATGAAACATACATGGATATCTTAAAAACATATTATGAAGGTTGTTTGACGCTTGATGAAGAATATGCTTTAACATGGAGTCGAATTCCTCATTTCTTCCGTCAATTTTATGTTTATAAATATGCCACATCAATTTCAGCGTCGACAGCTTTGAGCCAAAAAGTGATCGCTCAGGAAGAAAATGCAATGGAAAATTATATGAACTTCCTTCACAGCGGTTCATCAGATTATCCTATTGAATTGCTTAAAGGCGCCGGCGTTGATATGTCAACTCCCGAACCTGTTGCAAATACCTTGAAACTTTTCGACAAGATCGTAACTCAAATGGAAGAGTTGATAAACGAATAAAAGTTTCGCATAATATAAAATATCTTATTAGATTTATTCCCGTGGAGAGTCTCCACGGGAATTTTTTTATCAAACCAAAGAAAGGATAAGCATGAAAAAGATCCTTGTACTGTTACTGATTATGTTGATATCTATTCCACTTCTTGCTGAAGATGAGAAAGAGAAAAGTCTTTGGGAAAACAAAGGTCAAACTTCTTTCCAATTTGCTCAAGCTGCCTTCAAAAATTGGGCCGGCGGTGGTACGAATGCTTTATCTTTAAATACATTATTGACCTATTACGTCAGTTATAAAAGAGATAAGTTTTCATGGAAAAATAATTTCGAAGTTGGGTACGGTTTTCAATATGCTTTGCAAACCATGCAGAAAACTGATGATAAACTAGATTATTCTACTTCTTTGGATTTTACTGCCGGTAAAAGCTGGGATTATTCCGGTGCCTTGAGTTTTAAAACTCAAATGGTCAAAGGTTATGATAGCGGAAACCTGATATCAAACTTTTTTGCTCCCGCTTATGTGGTTATTTCCGGTGGCATGACCTTTGCTCCGAATGAAGATTTAAATATTTTGCTTGCTCCTGTAACAGGAAAAATGACATTTGTAACGGATCCCGTATTATCTGCAGCCGGATCTTATGGTGTTGATCCCGGTAAGACTTTGAGAGCGGAGTTGGGTGGTTTTATTAAAATGTCACTTAAATATGAATTGTTAGAAAATGTATTAATGAGAACAAAATTAGAGTTATTCTCAAATTATGCCGATAATCCCCAATTTGTTGATGTAAACTGGGATCTTTTGATAGCTATGAAGATCAACAAATACCTGTCTGCCAATATTTCTACGAACTTGATATATGATCATGATATTGATATTAAACATGAAAACTTACAGGGTGTTACTGTAACCGGACCGGCCGTACAATTTAAAGAAATGTTCTCATTGGGTGTAACGTTTATTCTTTAGGAGGAAATATGATTATTAAATCCTTAAAAAATGTTGAAAAGAAAACAGTCAATATGGAAGGTGTCAAGAATGCTTTTCGTCAAGTACCCGTGGGGATTGCCGATGGTACACCGAACCTTTCTTTTCGTGTATTCACACTAGAACCCGGTGGTCACACGCCGTTTCATATACATGAATCTGAGCACGTGAATTATTTTATTTCCGGGAAAGGTGCCGTTCGGGATGAACAAGGGGTTTTGCATCCTGTTGAAGCGGGTGACTTTTCCTTGATCATGCCTCAGGAAAAACATCAGTATCGCAATACCTCCGATACGGAAGACCTGGTCTTTATCTGTGCGGTGATGAAAGAATATGAATAAGAATAAGAATATTCTATAGCCTTGAGTTTAAACCCAAGGTAAATGAAAAAAAGATTTATAACAAAAACGGCATCTTGAGATGCCGTTTTTGCGTTGTTGGAATGAAACCAAAAAGAGAAAACTAATATACTTTGCTAATTATTATTACTTAGCGATTTAAGATGTTTAAATTCGGATGTTACCATAAATAAAACCCAGATAATGATGAGCATATCTATTAAAAATGAACCGATATAAATCCATTGTATTCCGAAAAACCTGGGGAGGATAAGCATTACAGGTACATATAAAATCAATTGCCTTACAATACCCATGATGGATACCGTTTTCCCTTTGTTTATCGCCGGGAAAAAGGTCATAGCCATAAATATTAAAGGTAATACTGGAAGCAAGGCCATAAAGAACCTGAAGTTACTAATGTCAGAGGCAAGAAAGTTTTTTGCCGGTAGCATTAAATGCAGTACCGTCTCAGGGCTAATCATCATGATAAGCCAGAAGGGTGTCATCAGGATTGTAGCTGCAAATCCAAAGATTTTGAAATTGCTGATAACTCTGTCATATTTTTTAGCTCCAAAGTTGATTCCCACTGCAGGCTGAAGGGCTCTCATTAATCCAAAGATTGGCGTTAGCATAAATAAAAAGATTCTGTATACAATACCGTAAAAAGCCAGATCCGAAGTAGTGCCAAAGCGACTCAGGGCATTAAGAACAACAATTCCTTGAATAAGGGTCATTACTGTCATGATCAAAGAGGGGATCCCGTTGGATATCATAGTTTTTATAATTTCTTTATCTCTGGATAATGCGAAAGGTTTAGCTTCAAATGAAATATGTTTACCTGAAGCATAGATGAAAAATATTATCGTATAAACCAGCATGCCTATATTGGTTCCCCAGGCTGCTCCTTTAACTCCAAGGTCGAGAACAACGATAAAGAAGTAATTAGCAATAATGTTTACCGCTAACCCTATACCCATCATAATAGCCGCTGAGCCCATTTTACCTTCGGAACGTACTAGCATATTACCCGAAAGTCCCGTAATCCAAAATATGGAGCCAAAGAGTGTAATTCGAAAATAGTCTACGCCAAAAACCAGTGCTTTACCTGTTCCTCCCATCATTACAATTAAAGGTTTACAGAAGAGAAGCCCCAGTACAGTTAAACTAATACCAAAAACTATGTTTAGATAGTTAAGGTTACCAAGGATTTTTTTTTGAGTACTATGATCATTTGCTCCAAGTGCAATACTGAGCGCTGATCCTGCCCCCACTCCCACAAGCGAGCCTAACCCGAGAGAGATTTGACTCAGAGGATAAGCTAGAGATATTCCTGCAAGAGCTGTTTCTCCAACAAATCGACCAACAAAGATGGCATCAAAAATTGTATTAAAACCGTAAAGTATCATGGCGATGACAGCCGGCCATGAAAGTTTAAACATCACGTGCCAGATATTGTCGTTAAGAATCATATTTTTTTGTTTATTATTACTCATCGAATATTATCCTATCTATTTTGATTATATAACGGGGCCATAAAAGCTATAGATAAAAAGAATACTCTAAAGAATACTTTTCTTAAAATTTGCATGAATGCCTCCAGTATTGTCATGATTTAAAAATTGTTAAGTTTTCAGATCATTACAGGAGGTGCTCTTTTCTGAGTAGCATGTTGAATGAAAGGTAATTGTTGTATATACTGTCCCCGGGAAGTGAGATCAGTATTAGAAAAGAGGAAAAATAATAGGAAAATAAAAATGGCGAGGATGGTGTTGAGAGCTTGTATAAAATATAGTTGCGACTGCGAATGCCGGTGAGTGGCTTCATTAGGTTGTTCGTTGTGACTGAATGGATGAGAGTGTACCATTATCCGTCCATTCTCCATCCTATGCAAATGGAGAAAAAAACTGCTGTTGATAAGAACAAGTACAAAAGCAAAGATCAGTATATAAACTAATATAGCCTGTCGTTTGTTTGCGACGTATTTATTATACTGACTGTTAATTGTTATGATCAACTTGCTTCCTTCTTCAATAAGGCGTAAAGCTACAATCGAATATTTAATAAAACAAGTATAATTGAGAATTAATCTCAATTTATTGTGATTTAATGGATTTAAAATTGATTGTTTCGCTTACACTTAAGAGTGTGAGGTGCTGGTGAGGATATGTTTAGACTCTACATTTTTTTAAATATTTCATCTAATATCGAAATAATATTAAAACCATTTCATGTTATGATGATTTTCAATTAAATTTGTCCTGATATGTTTAAGAAAGGATGTTTATGAAACGATTCAGCACATTATTGCTTATTTCTCTGTTTGTTATTTCATGCGGGGCTACCTCTCAAAGTATTGTAAAAACCGGAGGTGCGGATTTTAATTCACTAATGAAAAATATTGATGCTATTGTTCATGATGAAGAATTTGCTCACGCGCATTGGGGAGTAATGATTAAATCATTGGATAAAGATGAGGTTTGGTATGCTCACAATGCCGAGCGTATGTTTATGCCTGCATCAAATAATAAGATTCCTTCGACCGCAGCAGCTTTGAAAGTATTGGGGAAAGATTTTCGTTTTGAAACTAAGGTTTATACCAAAGGCTATATCAAGAATGGCGTTCTTCACGGAGATTTGATCGTCTGGTCAAATGGCGATCCAACCATGTATGAAAAGTATATGGATGATTCAAAAGCGGTATTTAAAGCATGGGCCGATACGCTTAAAAAGCAGGGAGTACATCATATAACCGGTGATATTATCGGCAATGACGATGCTTTTGATGATACTCATATTGGAGAGGGCTGGGCCTGGGATTATCAGAGCGTATGGTATGCTGCGCAATTTGGTGCCTTGCAGTTTAATGAAAACTATGTTGATGTCAAGATCGTCCCACCTGCAACGGTGGATGGTGATGTTGTTCTTATTCCTAATGTTGAGACATCCTATTTTAATTTAAACGATGATTTTGAGATCAAAGAAAACGGTTGGAATAAAATATCGATGCACCGCGATTTTTACTCAAATGATATAACCCTATACGGTGAATTGGTAGCCGGTACCGATACAACAGAAAGAACTCCTACCATTGATAATCCCACAAAATATTATGTCCATGTGTTGAAAGAAACATTGGAAGAGTGTGGTGTTGATGTTCAGGGTAAGGCTATGGATTGTGATGATGTTGTAGGGTGGAAGAATGAAGAAATGTGTGATGATAATGTTAAAATATTAGCTGTTTATCATTCCGTACCGCTAAGTGAAGTGGTAAAACGCTGTTTGAAGCGCTCCCAGAATATGTATGCAGAAACCATGCCCAGAGTATTATCATGGTATGTTACGGGAGAAGGCAGTATCGAAGCCGGTCGTGAGATCATGGATTCTATTTTTACTGATTTTGACATAGAACCAGGCTCATGGGCTTATGTAGATGGATCAGGTTTAACTCGCTATGATTATATTTCACCGGAAGTTTTAGTTAAAATTTTAGAAGGAATGTATCGTTCGGATCTTAAAGATGTTTGGATGGAATCTTTACCAATTTCCGGAGTGGATGGGACTTTAAGACGTCGTATGAAAGGTACGGCAGCGTATAAAAAGGTTCTGGCTAAGACAGGCACTATTTCGAATACTCGAGGACTTAGTGGTTACACCACAACCGCTTCCGGCGAAAACATAGTATTCTCATTTCTGGTTAATGGACATTTACTCAGCTCAAAAGATACAGAAAGGATTACGGATTCTATCCTTGAGTTGATTTGTGAATACAAATAGTTGTTTTCCATAATAAAATTTTTGCAAGAATTAGTAAAGACGGAGTATTACCCCGTCTTTACTAATTTATAGCAAATATAATTTTACTTTCCTGTGGGAAACTTCACGGTAAACTTTGAGCCTTTTTCGTACTCGGAGCTTACAAAAATCTGTCCATGATATTCATCCACGATTTTTTTAAGAATGGTCATACCCAGTCCGGTACCGCTGATCTTACGAGTATGTTCATTCTTGGCACGAAAAAATTCTTCAAATAGGCGTTCGCTTTCTTTCGCTTTCATACCGATACCCGTATCTTCAATGCTGACGATAACATGTTTGTCATCTTTGGATGCATTTACAATTATTCGGCCTTCATCTTTATTGTATTTGATAGCGTTTGAGATCAAATTGGTATAAACACGACGAATTTCTTCGCGATCGGCATCCATATATAATTCTTTGTCTATGGATGTCTCAAGTTTTAGCTTTTTACTACGTATATTACTGGTAAAAAATTCCAAAGTTTCTTCAAGAAGATCGCCGGCATCGATGTGTTCGATTTCTCGACGAATGGTTTGGGCATCCATTCTAAAGATATTTAAGAGATCCTGCAATAGGGCCAGCATTGCTTCGGAACGATTTAGAGAGCGTTTTAAATATTTTTCATAGAGTTCTTCGTTATCACCTAATTGTTTTTCGGTGACCATCTCAAGATAACCCTTAATAGCACCCAACGGCGCTTTCAATTCATGCGCAACCATGTTGATGAATTCAGATTTTGATAGCTCTAATTCTTTGATTTCAGTAATGTCCCTTAAAACCGATACAACTCCGTTCATTTTTCCGTTTTCATCAAGAATGGGAGTAGAGTTAGCCATAACTACCAGTTTGGCCGGGGGTGTGATAATGATCTCTTCTTTGATAGAACAAGTGCTTGCATTGCTCATAAAAGCATTATCAATTTGCTCTTGTAATTTTTTGGGAAGGATCTCAAATATTTTTTCACCAACCGGGATCTCGCGCTCAACACCGATAAGTTTCATAAATCTAGGATTGGTAAAAATGATCTCCCGTCTGGAATTTGTGATCATTAAACCATCATCAATGGTATTAATCACGGAACGAAGTCGTGATTGTTCTTCGGAAATAGCCAGAAGATTTTCATTTTTTTCTTCTTCCAGGCGGCGGGCTTCACGAATATACCAACGACGTTCGGTAGCTCGTTTTAAGAGTCTTTCAAATTTGTGGTGTCTGATAGGTTTTTTTAGGAAATCATAAGATCCGAGACGAGCACTTTTCATGATGGTATCGATCTCGGGGTCTTGTTCCATCATCACACAAATAGCTTCAGGATAAGCCTTATGAATTTTTGATAAAACCTCAAGTCCGGGGCGGTCGCCAAGTTGGGTAGCTATGAGATATATATCGTATTCTTTATTTGTACCTCGCTTGATACCTTCCTGGGCATTAAGCTTTACGTCAAGCTTAAATGGCTCCTTGATAGCATGCTTGATGCTGTCTATAACCTTTAGGTCTTTTTCAATCAATAAAATATGTGCGCCGGTCAATAACATGCCAAATAATATTGATTATTGAGACGCAAAGCAAAGATTAATTGAGAATTGAGAGTGAAATTAAGAATTAAAAATTGAATATGTGGTCATTGGGACTAATGTCAATTGGTCAACGAAGCCGGTGCAGGCCATCGAAGAAAATTAAATATTATTTGTATCTCGTGAAAAAATGAAATACATTATTAATGTAGGTATAAAATAAAGGAGATTCTCCAATGAAAACGAAATCGGTTTTAATAGTGCTATTATTAGTTATAAGCTTAATTTTTACTTCATGCTTTGAAGAAAATGCGGTTTATAAGTCAATAATAATCAATTTGAATGATTTTGCAGACGCAATGGGTGATTGTGATGGGGCTGCAAGTACTGAGGAAATTGAAGCTGTAAATGAATACTTTCTAAATAATTCTTTAGCTTATTTTATGATAGGTAGTTTAAATATTTATGATCCGCCAATTTCCGGTAGTGAATTTGCAAATAGATTTCATATAATGTCACTGTCAGAAATATATTCAAGTGAAAATCAAATGAGAGAAGCGTTTGAAGGAGTAGGGATAAAAACACCTTGGGTCGCAATTTCACTGGCGATCTTGATAGATGGTGATATTACTATTACACATATTTATCGAGCACCCGGACCTAATGTTTATGAAGGTGCATGGGAAAGAGTAGAAGTAGAATAATAAAAAAAACAAATTAAAATTTAAAAGCCATGCTTAAGCATGGCTTTTTTATTGGAATTCGTATTGATTAAATGTTTATGTGTTTATAACTCATGTATGAAGCTATATCAATTTAGGGCGGGGGGAGAAATTCATACAATATCCCAACCCTTCGGGGTTTAAACCGTAAAAGGTGCTTGAACCAATTTGTGTAGATACCCCGGCATAAAAAGTCAGGCAATGAATAATACACTATTTATGATAAATTTAATTACAGCGCAATTGCCATCTGTCAATCGTTAATTGCCCATTGTTTCAGCTTCTTTTTTACTTTCTTTAGACTTATATTAGAAATTTGGTACTCGTTGAAACAAAAAGTGAATTCATTGCATCTTAATACTGTGAAATATCTAAGAAAAATATTCCTGTTGCTACTGGCAATAACAGTGGTGTTTGCAGAAAATGAAGCCATAGAATTACTTCACGCCGTAACGATGCAAAGGGTTAATCCGGAGGTCGACAGGAATGCTCCAGATAGCAGGGGGTCTTACCTGATGTTTGATAAAGAGGTCCATCTTAAACAAGGGGATGTTCACCTTTACGCTGATCGGGTATATCAATACGTAGATCTTGATATTTTACGCCTTCTTGGAAATGTAAAGATATTTGATGATAGTGTTACGGTCGAATTTGAGGAGGGTGAATACAATACAGATACCAAAGATCTTGAAGTGCCCTCGGCTTTTTCTATTGATTATGACGGACGACGTTTTTCTGCATTATCACTTACCGGAAATCTTGATAAAGATGTTTATCTTGCAAAAGGAGAGGTGGAAATCTCTGATAGCATGTCATATGCTTATGCAGATTCTTTACGTTTTGATAGAGAAAATGAGCGAGCATGGCTATATGGTGAAGCTTTTATGAGCGATACGGTAAATATGCTCACCATGAGAGGGTCCGAATTGGAATATAGATTAGATAGCGATGAATTTTTTGGTCATAAAGATGCCTCTGTTTATGAAAGCAATAAAGATGGCAAGAAGCGTTTTGAGGTTTTTGCCGGTCATTTACAAGGGGATATGAATGCCGGATCTATGATTGCAACACAACATGTGTTTGTTTTACAGGATTCATCTTCTGCTTGGTGCGATTCACTATATTACAATGATTCTTTACAGATCGTCGAGTTCCACGGAGAAGCTCATCTACGGTATCAAGATATCGATATGTATGGCCCTGAAATGTACTTGGAATTTTATCGCGATAGACTGGGGACTCTTCGTGCCCCCAGAGATCCGCGCATAACATTGAGTGAAGAAGGGTATATAGGTAAAGATTCAACAAATCTTGTAGAAAAGGTGTCCAATGTTAAGGCTAAAGACCTTCTGCTTAAATTCAATTCTGAAGATCAACCGGAGTGGATGGATGTAAGCGGAATGGTCGAATCCGAGTATCATGTTTTTAAAGACTCTGTGTACAAAGGTTTAAATAATATGACTTCTGATACCTTGCACATTGTTTTTGATGATGGCGAGGTTGCCGATCTTTTTGCGATCTTTGGTGTGGAAGGTGTTTTTGAACCCGATACGTCATATACCGAAATGGATACAATGGTCACGTATTCGGGTGATGAGGCTCATTATTCTATCAAGAATGATAATATGTTCGTTTATCCATCATCCAATATGAGATATGGAAATATCAAGTTAAAAGCCGATACCATGAAGATTGATTGGAAGACGAATATTCTATACGCTATTCCGGGCAAGAATGGTGAACGGCCCGAATTTGTACAAAATGATGATGACCCGGTTTATGGTGATCTTTTTGAATATAATCTAGATACGCAAAGAGGTAGAATCACCAAGGGGAAAACCAATATCGATGACGGCTATTATCAGGGGAAAACCGTATTGAAAACCGAGGATGATCCTTTATATGTTACTAAAGGTGTTTTTTCTACCTGTGATTTGGAGGAACCTCATTTCTGTGTTGAAGCAAAAAAAATGAAAGTTATTCCGGGAGATCGTGTTTTTGCTCAAGATCTGACCCTTAAGGTGATGAATATTCCTTTACTGTATATTCCCTCTCTTTTTATATCTATAGAAGAGGGGAAACGTCGAAGCGGATGGATAATTCCGGGTTTCGTGCGACAATCTTACAGGGGAACGGGTATAAATGATTTTGGTTACTACTGGGCGCCAAATGATTATTATGATGCACGTTTGGTTTTGGATTTTTATGATGGTCAAGGTATTACAGCCGAGCTTCGACAGCGCTATGCTTTGACGCATTATATTAATAAAGGGGAACTGGGTTTAAAGTATTGGAATAATTTTTTAGCCAAAACCCCCAAACAAGGTTTTGAGATCTCTATGGATCATTCTCAAAATATCGGACAAAAGTCTAGACTAATTATTGCGGGTAGATATACAAACGATGCAACACGATATGAAGAGGAGGTTGAGATCGAAGACCAACTTGAACAGCAAATGATTTCAAGTGGTTCTTTTAGTACCTCTTTGGGGCCTTTTAACATGAGTGTATCTGCATCACACAAGCAAGATCTTTTAACCGGAAATTCAAAAACAAGTTTTCCCTCATTATCAATTTCTAAGTCACAGTCTAGTTTATTCAAGCGAAAAAGCAATAGTGTGCCGGAGCAATGGTATCATAAAATTAAGTATGGGCTTTCTTCCAAGATGACTAATACTTATACACACAGCTATGATTATTCCGACAGTACTGTCACAGAAAACGATACGATCATCAATAAATACTATATTGATGATAGCAAGAATAAAATGGTAACCGAAGCCGGTGTTCAATATTCCGATAAAATATTTGGCTTTTTAACTGTCCGACCATATATGAATTATTATGAGGATTGGACCATGAAATATTATGCTCCTATCATGCAAAATGATTCGGCACTTGTTGATACTAATGGTACTTTGCAGTTACAAGAGATAAATGCTTTCAAGCGCCGTAGTCGTTATGATATGGGTGCTTCGGCTTCAACGACTTTTTACGGTGTTTTTAATCTTAATATTGGGCCTTTGGAAGCGATTCGTCATACGCTTGGTATGAGTATAAATTATAAATATAAGCCAGATCAAAGTAAGAACCCAGATTACGTATATCAAGGTTATGGAACCGATGGTTCGGAAATATATTATGATTATTTTCAAAATACGGGCTTAATGACAACGCCAAATTCAGGTAATCAAACCTTTAATATGAGTTTTTCACATAAGTTTGATGCGAAAACAAAGAATAAAAATGCTGAAGTTAAGAAGATAAACTTTTTAACGTTAACCCACAGTATTAATTTTTTAGAGGATTCATTTCAATTTTCGAATATTTCTGCTAGATCTTCCATAAGAAATATACCGGTGTTGGGGGATCTAAATATTAATGCGACTTTCGATCCTTATGCTTACCGTATAGATGATGAAGATGCAGGGACATTTACCAGAATAAATCGATTAACAATTCCTAGAATAACATCTCTGAGAATAGGAACGTCTTTGAAAATAAAAGAAGGGAAACTTAAACGTGTGGTAGATAGACAAAATATCACTATAGATTCTACCATGCAGAATGTTAACGAGTCGCTTAAACCACCTAAAAATGCTGATAATGGTTTTTCTAACTGGAGTATTTCGTCTGAAATAAGTTATGACTATTCGGCGTCAAACCCTTTGAATGTTAATAATAAATTATTGGTTTATACAACGATTCAGGCACAATTAACACCAAAATGGAAGGCTAAATATAAGATTAATTTTAATGTCCTGGACCAAAAGATCACCGATCAAAGATTGTCCTTAAGTCGGGATATGCATTGTTGGGTGCTTTCGTTAGATTATCAGCCCATGAGGAATTATGTGTGGATACGATTGAATGCGAAATCCTCATTGTTAAAAGATTTTAAACTACTTCAACACAAAAATTATTAGAGTTATGGATCAAGATTACATTAAGATTATTTTTCCTAAGGATCCCGCAGTTGCTATTGTATTGGAAGTGCTCATGGATGAAGCAATGGTGCTTTCATATGAAACCACCGACTACGATCTATCCGTACTTCACCTTTGGGAAGAACGCGACAATTTATTAAAAAAATTGAGTAAGCTATTACCGGACATTAAATGGAAAGAAGAGAAGATAGAAAGTCGGGATTGGAATCAAACCTGGATTGACGGCTTTCAACCTATTCGCATTGCGAAAAAGTTTTGGGTGACACCACCCTGGCAGGAAGAAAAGATCCCAGATGATCATGTAAAGGTTATTATTAATCCAAGTAATGCATTTGGCACAGGTACGCACGAGTCCACCTTTCTTGCTTTAAAACTTATGCAGACCATGCTTAAGAAAGGTGATAATATTATCGATCTCGGTTGTGGGTCGGGAATACTCTCGATTGCCGCCAAAAAAATGGGTGCGGCAAATATCTATGCAACGGACTTTGATCCTGAGATCGAAAACAATATTAACGAAAATCTCAAGCTAAATGGGATCAATGATATTAAGTGGGATATTACAAATGTATTAAAGCACGATACATATGCTTGTGATCTGGCTTTGATCAATATACAAAAACACGTGATCTTACCGCTTTTAAAGCGTTTTAGCGTTGCAAAAGACCGTCCTAATCGTGTAATTTTAGCCGGTCTTTTACATGAGCATCGTAAAGAAATCCGGAACGCTCTGAAAAAACAGGGGTATAAGATACTTAAAATTTATCGAAAAAATGAATGGATCGCCATATCGGCAGTCCACTGGAGAAAGAATGAAAAATAAACAATCAATTGTTTTGTCACTTTTGTTGGCGGTCTTCTTGGGTTCCTGTGGCCCAAACTATCCGGATCCCGAAGTACCTTTAACATATCCTCAGCCACAATTGGATGAACGAGTATTAAGTTATAATGATATTCGCGATGAAATGCATTGTGAGGTTAAAGTAAATTATGATTCAAGTTTTACCGAATTGCTTGCAATAGTCGAAGCTCAGGGTTTTGAAACAGATACATTTACCTTGATCTTGAATGATGCCGGTTTGCTGGGTGATGCCTTGGAAGGAGATGGTATTTATTCCAGAAATACCGATATGGATCGAATCGATAGCATAGATGGTCAATTGCTTGTAAATTTTAAATTATATCGTGATGATGAACTGTTGAAATCAGCCGTGGATTCATTACCTGTTTCTGCAAACTTGCCTCCCTCGATCACAGAGATCAGTATGCCAGATACCATCGTTCGTCCTGAAATCGGAATAAACGAGCTGCTGATCTATTTGAGTGTAGATGACCCTAATGGTGTACATGATGTCACTTCGGCCTATTTTCAGGTAAAAAACAATACAACCGGATTATGGAGCACCGATTATCCCATGAATGATGAGGGTGAAACAGGCGATCAAGTTGCGGGTGATGGTATATTTTCCACCGGTTTGAATATTTCTTCGGCGAATTCTGCTGCAACGAATTATTTTAGATTCAGAGTAAAAGACACAGCCGCTAATTTTTCTGAATGGAGTGTGGACTCCGTGGTGGTGAGGTAGATATGAAAAAATATTTAATTGCAATTTTGATCTCAACTTTTTCGATTGCCTTTGCTTTACCTTTTGCAGTTGCTTATGAGAAAGATTCAACTTTGGTTTATGATGGTATTGGAAGCAATGCGGTCACGGATATACGTCAAGTAAACGACAGTACTTTTGTGTTTGCCAGCGGAAATGGCTTGTCCTTTAGTTATGACAGAGGAAAGAATATTTATACCTATTTTGGAAATGGTAAATCAGTGACCCATGGTTCGGTTACGGGATTGGTAACACTTGATAATAAAATTTGGGTTGCTACCGCAAAGGATACCATGATACTGGAGGGTTCTTATTACAAAGATTACCCGGTCGGTAACGGTATATCTTATTCACCCGATATGGGTAAAACCTGGCAGCGCTTTTCTCAATCTGTCGATGGGCAGTATGATACGACAGAAGCTGTATTTGATGGTGAAATTGATGCACTTCCCATTACATCGCGTATAAATAATTTAACTTATGATCTGGCAATTCAAGTCACGAATGATGGTGATACCGTACTTTGGTCGTGTAATTTTGCCGGCGGTACCCGAAAGAGCTATGATAACGGAGAGACCTGGGAACGGGTTGTTTTACCTCCGGATTATTATGATGAACTTAATGAAGATACGCCATTGGATTTTGACTTAAGTCCAACAACGGGTGCCTTAGGTTATGAAAACAATTTAAACCATCGCTCTTTTTCAGTTCATGTAAAAGGTGATACAGTGGTTGTTGGTACGGCTAATGGAATCAATGTTTCTACGGATGAAGGTGTTTCTTGGGTAAAGTACACGGCACAAAATTCAGCTATCCCCGGAAACTTTGTAGTTGATGTTGACTTGGATAATGAAGCCAATGTGTATGCCGTCTGTCTTCCAACTCAGTCATCGGAAGCCCGCGGTCTTGCCGTATCTCATATTAACATCAATGGTTTGCTGTACTGGGAAAGTCAATTTGTAGGAACTCGTCTTTACAGCATTGAGGCCGTAACACCGGAACATATGTTTGCAGCCGGTGAAGAAGGTTTTTGGTATTCATCCGATGGTTGGAATTGGGCGGATCTTGGAAATGTATATGACGATGACGGTCAATTGCTTTTAACTGAAAAGATATACAGTGTTTATCAAGATGATAAAGATACCATCTGGATTGGTTCAGCGGACGGTTTAGCCAAATCCGGTGACATGGGTGGAAGCTGGGAGATCATTCGTCGAGTGACTAAAGACTTTGACAGTGATATTGCTATTTCTGCCTATCCCAATCCTTTTTCTCCTGCAAGAATGAATCAAATGGGCGATGACGGTTATGTAAGGATATTTTGTAAATTACCGGCACCCGGAAGGATATCTATGGAAGTCTATGACTATTCAATGACCAGGGTTAAGGTTCTAGCTCTTGATAAAATTGTGGATACTGACGAAACTGAAATTCTTTGGAATGGGAAAAATGGTATGAATAATGTCGTCGCAAACGGTGTTTACTTTATAAAGGTGAATTACGATTGGGGTGATGGTGATGGTAAACAAGTGGCCTGGACTAAAGTAATCGTATTGGATTAAGGGTGAATAATGAAATATTTAAATAAAATACTACTGATGACGATAATTGCCGGTCTTGCTTTTTCCGCAGACGAAGCTGGCGGTGTTGGAGGAGCTTATCTTAGAATGCCGGCCGATGCTAGATCTGCTGCTTTGGGGAATGCCGGAACCAGTTTATCGAATGATGTTAATGCTAATATTGCCAACCCGGCCAATGTTGTCAGTATTGAAACACGTCAATTTGCCTCTTCATTCCAGTTCTTGTCATTGGATAGGTCCTACCAGACTTTATCTTTTGCCGTTGATCTGCCACCCACAGCGGGAATGTCTGTTGCATGGGTGCATGCCGGAGTGGATGAGATCATAGGACGATCATACTCTAATGATTATGCCGGTCGTTACTCCTGGTCACAGGATGCTTTTATTATTGGTTTTGGTTTAGGTTTAACCGATTGGTTGTCTATAGGTGTCAGCGGTAAAGTGCTGTCTGATCAATTGGCTAATTCCTCTTCTTCGGGTTTTTCTGCTGATGTAGGAGTTAAAGCTACACCTGTAAAGGGGCTGGTTTTGGCTGTTGTTGCAAAAGATGTTTCAGGTAAACTAAGCTGGGATACGTCAGGTGAATCATATTCGGAATATCAAACTCGCAGAGTTGATGAATTTCCTTTGGGACTTCATTTTTCTGCAGCTTATACTCTGTTTGATAAAGTATTGTTTACCGGCGTGTATAAATATTCACCACAGATTGAACCTACCTGGCACATCGGTGTCGAAGGTAAGATCGCGGATATGCTATTCATAAGAGGTGGATTGGATAATGGTGCACCGACCTTTGGTTTAGGCACAATTTATAAGCTTTGGAAAAATATTTCCACACGTATGGATTATGCCTTTTTACCTGGTATGATAGGTCAAGGTGGCTCACATCTTTTTACTTGGTTATTCTATTTCTAGGAGTTATAAATGAAAAAAATATTATTATTGATCATAAGCGTTTCAGCACTACTGGCCTCCGAAGGCGTGCCTGTGCTAAGTCTGCCTGATTTTGCACAAGATGGCTATATGCCGTCAAGTCCTGTGTATAAAGAAAAAGGCATTACATTTTCCTATGCTTCTTGGTATTTGGGTACAAATTATACCTCGATCATCACGGAATTAGATAACATCGAATTTGGTTTTAAGGGGCTACTATCAAGTAATATTGAGATTCGTGGAGATGTGCCTACCGATACACCTGTCGGGACAACCCAATATTATAACAGTGCGCTTTTCATTAACAAGCATTGGTATGTCAGCGATAAATGGGCATTCAAAGCAGGTTTAAACCTTATTAACGAGCATCTTTTCGTTGCGGATTCTTGGGGCGGAGCAGTGAATGCCGAAGCCATAAGAAAATTTAATGTCAATACTCGCATTTTAGCCGGTGTAGAAAATTTAGGTTGGATGTCACCCTTGGGATCAGTTGGAACGAATTTGCCTACTCGTTATTATGTTGGAGGCGATCTTATTTTTAATTTTCTTATAGTTTCATTGGAAGCCGGGATAAATAATGATATAGATCCGTATTTAAGATGGAGCGTTAGATATTTTCATCCTGTATTTGAAATAACTTATTCTCATGATACTCTGTTAAAGATTCATCATGTTGGAGCAGACCTTAAACTGTCTGATTTTCGGATTGGTTATGGCCAATATTTCCATAGTCGAGGTATAGGTAATCCTATGATGCTCTCATTTGGAATGGTATTCTAAGAAAAATGGAACGAAAGATTAAATATCTATTTTTTGCATTCTTGCTTGTATTGCTAATGAGCGGGTGTGAAGCATTTATGCGAGGTTCAGAACCGCCACGTAGACCATCTGTGGATCATTTTATTCCTCCTACTGATGCCAGTACGGTATTTACTAACTTGGAGAATGCTTTTACGTATCGTGAGTATGATATTTATTCCAGATGTCTTGCCGATTCACTCAGTTCCGGAAGATCTTTTACTTTTTATGAATCACCTGTGAAAGCCATTGCTTTTCCGCATCCCTGGGGAAAGCAAGAAGAAGAATTGTATTTTCAGGAATTACTGGCGGCATGCCATAAAGATTCTTTATTATTGTTGAGCATTAGTAATGACGATATTCCGGACAGTGATGAAGGTGATACAATTTCATATCAAATTAATTATCAGATTTCCGCACATCATAGCAGGGGAGAGTTGGATACTGACTATGAAGGGCGATCGTATATAAAACTAATCAGAAATAATCAAAATTATTGGGTGATCTATTATTGGCAGGATATTCCTATCTCCACTTCTGCTACATGGTCAGACCTCAAGGCGTACTTTTAACTGGATAAAAAAATGAAAAAATTCTTACTCCCTCTGCTCATCGGACTAATACTTCTATCTTGTTCACAATACGACACCGATAAGGTGGATCAAGTTGTTGAAAATGCTATCAAGGAACGGATTTTCCCGGGAGCGGTATTGGTAGTAGGGAATTCCAATGAAATATTATATCAGAAAGCATATGGCCACTATACATATGATTCATCATCTCAGAAGGTGAAAATGGAGGCTATCTTTGATTTGGCATCTCTGTCTAAAGTATTCGGTACCGGCATGTGCATAATGAAAGCCATTGATTCGGGATTGGTTGATCCCGAAAAGGCAGTTGTTGATTATTTACCGGAAATGAATAAAGAAGGAAAAGACGAAATAAAGGTTAAGAATCTTTTAATGCATAATAGTGGCATGCATTCATATTGCAGGCCGGGGAAGACTCCTGAGGCTACCTGGGAAACGATCTGTAAACTGGCTTTGCCCCGAAAGGTTGGTGAGTATCGTTATTCTTGCTTGAACTTTATTACTTTGATGAAAGTGCTTGAATCTGTAACAAAAGAACCCATGTGGAAGTTTTATGAAGAAGTCTACACTAAACCATTGAAGATGACTCGAACCATGTACTCACCAAAGGCGGAATATATTCAAGATTGTTTACCAACGATCGGTGATAGTACCGGCACCCTTATTATACGACAAGGTGAAGTTCACGATCCTCTAGCTTTATCTTTAGATGGTTATTCAGGTAATGCAGGTTTATTCTCAACGGGACCCGATATGGCGAAGATTTGTCAGCTTATGATGAATGAGGGTGTATATGATGGAAAACGATTTGTAGAAAAAGACGTGTGGGAAAAGTTTGTTACGGTTCAAGACGGTTCCAGATCCTGGGCTTGGGGTATCAATAATTACGAAGGTTCTTCAGCCGGTTCAAAGATGTCGGATACCGCATTCGGTCATACCGGTTATACCGGAACTTGTGCGTGGATAGATATTGAACAGGATATTTTTGTGATATTATTGACAAATCGTGTGTACCCCGAAGATAAAAAAACTGTAACTCCAACTAGACGAGCAGTAAATGACGCAGTTATTGAAGCCTTTATAACACAATAGAGCCATGAAAAAAATTCTTATAATTCTACTTTTGGTTTGTGCTTTTCCCTTGATGGCGGGAGAATTGTTTAATGCAAGGATTTATTCTGAACAGGATTCTGAAAAGTTGGCATATACTCATAACAATACGGTAACAATTGAAGGCGATAGTACGATAATTAACCATTATTACTATACGTCAGATGGTCAATTGTATGTGTTGGATAAGGTGGTATTGTTTAACGGTGAACCGATCTTTAATTCCTTAAAATTCTATCAGATAAATGAGTATTCCAGTCTTGAACGTAAAGGTGATAAAGTTATATTAAATTACCAAAGAGGCAAAAAGAAAAAACAAGCTACAAGAAAATATCGCAACCCTCTTGTTTTTGCTCCCATACAACAAGATGCTATCAAAAAAAATATGCATAAGTTATTGAAGGGAGAAGCGGTCACTTTTTATATTTTTGCCGCTGAAGTTTTGCGTTTGGTCGAAATGCGTGTAACTTTAATTGAGAGCTCCAGCTATGATCGGGAAGATTGTTATGTTCTACAAATGAAACCGGATAATTTTTTAATTGATTGGTTGGTAGATGAAGTTTATTATGTGGTGAATAAAAGCACATATTTAATCGAAGAAATGCATGGTTTTTCAACCTTACGGCAAGAAATTGACGGAAATTGGGAATACCGTGATATGGATTTTTACTATTCTTATGAATAAGTCTATTCAAAGAATAAATACATAACGACATAAAATAAAATATTTCGGCTTAATGGTAAAAATGGGGGGCTATTTGGCCAAAAAATGGTCTGTTAATTTAGTTTTCATTTCATCCTTAATTCCAGCATGATTTCTTAGCTTTGTTTTTAATTCAGTAAAGTTACCTTCCAGTAGATTTGTTGTGTTTGGGATATGTAAATCAGGGTAATCTTGGAAAGTAAAAAGATAAGGTGTGTTTGTCTTTAGGCTTCGATAAGCACTTCTCAATCTTTTGTGAGTATAATGCCACTTACCCGTAATTGGATTAACCGTTTTTTCTTTCAAATAATTTTGCCATTTTTTATGCCAATGATCTAATATGAAGATCCAAGATGTTTTATCAATGTTTTTGAGTTGGTATGATATTTCTTTGAGCTCATGGCCGGCCGGTGTGCGTGGATTCAGTGTTAAATAACGCCTTATGATAGCCTGTTGGTGGAAGTGACACATTTGGATAGGGATTTCTGCAAACGCCTTAAATAAGCCTCTTCTGCCGTCACAGACGATAGCTTTTATTATCCATCCTCTCATCTTTAGCAAACCAATACCTTGTTTGTAAAGATCAATTGTTTCTGTCTTGATGTACCGCCAATCAAGATTCTTTTTACTATACGCATCTTTAAATACCATGACACCAAAGCCTCGTCTGAAGTAGCTACTATCCATAATGATCACTGTATCTGAAGGTTTGTAATCGGGGATAGTGACTTGATGATCTGCTAATTTTGATCGGATTGTTTTAATGCTTAAATGATACTTTTCTGATAACTGTCGTAAGCTTTGCTTGCCTTCAAAATAATCAACGAAAAGACTGTGAGATATTTTTTTTCTTGGTCTTGATTTGCTGGAGAATCTGTGGTGACAATCGTTGCATTTATAGCTCTGTTTTCCCCTCTTCTTTCCGTTCTTTTTGGTGCTATTTCCACCACATTTTGGACATCTTTTTAGCCATCTTTTTATTTAAAAAATAAGAAATCTTATTTAATAAACTATAAATCAATTAATTATAGCGTTTTTAGCCCCCCATTTTTACCATTAAGCCAATATTTCAAAGAAATTAAAAAAGCCCTCGTTGAATTACGGGGCTTTATATATTTTAGATTGAATATTAACTTTCAATTCTTAATTATTATGGTTGCATATCATCGATTCTCATTAAAACCATACCGTTAATATTTTCAGTAGTGATCTTAAGTTTAATATCAACAAAAGATTCACCGTCCTTCTTGACTAATTTTACTGGTACATGAGAAAATGAATTTTTTCCATTATAGGTTTTTGTTATTAGGTCCAACATTTGACACCCGTTACATTCTTTGGTATGGCCACAACCTCCGGGAAGATAAGAATGTTTGCAAGTAAAGATATCACCTGTACGATTATTAATTAAGTTTTTATGTTTCTTACCCAATTTATCCAGCGCAAGATTATTGGCGGCAATGTAGGTATTATTTTCATCAATTAAAATGACAGGGGCTGAAATTGTGTTTAAAAATGGGATAAAGTCAATTTGTTTTTTTTGATAAAGATTTAACATGCATTCTTCACATATACCATGTGTAATCGCGTCCTCAGGCTGGAAATCTGAGTGCTTTTGCCCCATGTGCTTATTGCACCATGCACACACTAACTTCATATGCTGTCTCCATTACTTAATGGAATTTAAAAAATATTTAGTAGAAACCAAAAATAAATTGATGCGAGAACAAGTAAAACCAGATACGACCTTTGTATTTCGGTAAATAATTTGAAAAATCAGGATTCGTTTATCGGGATATATCTCTTGTATTTTAACCTTTTTTATTCAAATTAAATTTTCTCAATCTAATCGATTGAGGCGTTACTTCAACCACTTCGTCTTCAGAAATAAATTCGATTGCTTGATCGAGTGTTAAGATCCTGGGAGCATGAAGTGTAACGGTTGAATCAGCTGAAGCGGCTCGCATGTTTGTCAGTTTTTTTTCACGAACGATATTTACTTTGAGGTCTTGAGGGAGATTGCGTTCTCCAACGATCATGCCGGTATATACCTCGGTACCAACAGAAACAATCAATGCACCGCGATCTTCCATCGCCAAGCTTGCGTAAGCGGTAACTTTACCCGGGCGATCAGCTACGATAGCACCCGAAATTCTTTGTGGAATTTCACCAAACCAGGGAGCAAAGCCGTGAAATAAACTGTTAATTATCCCACGTCCTTTAGTATCGGTTAAGAACTGTGATCTAAAACCAATCAAACCGCGAGAGGGAACAAGAAATTCTATATGAGTATAGCCCATGCCATTGTTGACCATACTTTGCATGCGTCCCTTACGCTTTGAAAGTTTTTCTGTAACAACACCGATAAATTCTTCAGGGACTTCGATATGCACTTGTTCAACAGGTTCTTGGGTGACGCCATCAATCTCTTTAGTAATTACATTAGGCTTAGATACCATCAATTCATAGCCTTCACGACGCATGGTTTCGATCAATACTGCCATTTGAAGTTCACCGCGACCACAGACTTCAAAAGCATCGGCTCTTGGGGTGGGTTTTACTTGAATAGAGACATTTGATAAAACTTCACGCTCTAATCTTTCTTTAATATTTCTTGAAGTTAAAAATTTGCCTTCTTTTCCGGCGAAGGGTCCATTGTTAACATAAAAAACCATAGAAATGGTCGGGTCATCAACTTTGATCCTGGGCAAAACGACAGGTGTTTCATTATCTGATATTGTATCACCAATATTGATCCTATCAATTCCCGCAAGTGCAATGATATCACCTGCATGTAGTTTTTCAACCGGCACACGTTTTAATCCCTGGAAGGTATAGAGAGCAGAGAATTTCACATTATGGTGAATCTCATCTTCTGTGCAGTGAGCATAAGGTTTTTGGAATTCAATAACACCACTTAGCAGGCGACCGATAGCGATTTGACCAACATAATTGTCATAAGCCAGATTTGTTACAAGAAAAGATACTTTTCCGTCATCGTTGGCTTCGGGGCCGGGGATTTCTTTTATTAATGTTTCAAAAAGAGGAGTAAGATCATCTGAGCCATCATCAAGTTTTGTATGGGCGATGCCGACTTTGGCATTTGTATATAAGATGGGGAATTCCAATTGCTCGTCATTGGCCCCAAGGTCAATGAAAAGATCATATACTTCATCGATTACTTCATCAATACGGCGATCTTTACGATCGATCTTATTAATAACAAGAATGACCGGAAGTGTGCGAGCTAAAGCCTTCTTGAGAACAAAACGCGTTTGAGGTAAAGGACCTTCGGAAGCATCAACCAATAATAATACACCATCGATCATATTTAATGAACGCTCAACCTCACCACCAAAATCGGCATGGCCCGGTGTATCTACAATGTTGATTTTGATGTCACCATATTTAATTGCCGTATTTTTAGCCGAAATGGTGATGCCTCGCTCGCGTTCCAGATCCATGGAATCCATGACTCGAGTTTCAACTTCCTGGTTTTGCCTAAAAGTACCACTCTGTTTAAGCATACCATCAATGAGCGTTGTTTTACCATGATCAACATGTGCGATAATGGCGATATTTCTTATGGAATCTTTTCTCACTTTGTTCCTTTCGTGATTAATGCCGAATATAGTTCCTAAAGGGACAAGAGACAAGAGGCAAATGCCAATAAATGAGATAATTATGAAATAAAATACTGACCCTAAACTCAATAAATCAGGTGAAAATCCAAGTCTATTGAATATTATATTCTGCTTGCTATCTGTTGGTTTCTGGCTTTTAGAGAGCGGGTGAAGGGAATCGAACCCTCGTATTTAGCTTGGGAAGCTAATGTTCTGCCATTGAACTACACCCGCAGGAAGAGGAAAAAAAGTCCTCTGTATCAAATTAACAATTCGGTTTATTTATCACCGATCAACGTTTATAGACTAATGATACCGTTTTTTTACAAATTCCGCAACTTTAGTGTAAGCCTTTTCGAGAATTTTTTCATTAGGTAGATAAACGATACGGATATGCTGGGTACCTGGTTTCTGACCAAAACCGCTACCGTGAACGGTGACAACACCTGTTTCACGAATAAGGTCTTTAACAAAGTCTTCATCTTTGTCGGGGATGTTCAATGTGGGGAATGCATAGAAAGCCCCTTTAGGTACGGTGCAATTGAATTCATCAAGATCATTTAACATGTTTACGGTCATATCACGCGAAGCTTTTAATTTTTTCAGCATAACCTGAATATGGTCTTGCGGGCCGTCCAGAGCGGCTTTAATGGCAAATTGTACCGGGTGTGAAGCACTTAAACGAGCACGAGCCATTTTGTTGACCGCTTCAATGTAATCTTTCATGATGTCGATAGGGCCACTGTAAATTCCCCAACCGATTCTAAATCCGGGTACAATGTAGGATTTAGACAGACCGTTAAACGTTACGATAGGAACATCACTGCACAGGGATCCCATTGATGTATATGTATTATCATCAAAGAGGAGCTTATCGTAGATCTCATCAGAGAACAATAGTAGATCATATTTTCTTGCAAGATCAATGATCTGTTCCAGTGTTTCTTTTGGATAGATAGCACCTGTAGGATTGTTAGGATTGATCACGACGATGGCGCGAGTTTTGTCATTGATACGGCTTTCGATGTCAGCTACGTCAAGATTCCAGTCATCTTCTTCATTTAAGTAATATGGGTTTACTTCTGCATCCAGTTTAGCAAGAATGGATGAATAAAGGGGATAACCGGGTTGAGGTAGTAGAACATTGTCACCTTTTTCCAGTAAAGCGGTCAATGACAGTTCAATTGCTTCACTGGCACCATGTGTTACAATAATATCCTGTATATCTTTGATACCATTTCTTTCTGCCTGACGGTGAATAGAATCACGTGCTTCGGCAGTGCCGGGTGAAGGAGAATAACCATTGTAGTTATCTATCATGGCCTGATTTACAGCTTCGATCATATGTTTTGGCGGTGCAAAATCAAAAATATTCGGGTCACCGATATTTAAGAACGTCATTTCTTTGCCACTGGCTTTGACTTCGTTTGCCAAGCCGACAACTTCACGGATCGCATAGCGAATGTTCTCGACGCGTGCTGCGGGAGTGATCTTTTTCATTTAAAGCCTCTTAGTTTAATGAACCCTAAATTTACATATTTTTAATCATTTAAGTCAAGAATAACATCCCCTTGTTTATTGGGATTTGACTGCTCATCGAAGCTTCAGCACAGGCGGGTTTCTTGATGTAAATGAAAAACCCTGCCGTCGGACAGGGTTGTGAGCGAGAGACGAGATTCGAACTCGCGACAGCCACGTTGGCAACGTGGGGCTCTACCACTGAGCTACTCTCGCATGTCATTTAAAAAGCCAAAAATTATAACGTTAAAAATTCTTATTTGCAAGGAAAAATGTATCAAAATTGCACAAAGTTTTTTATTATACACGGATAATTGAAAGGAAAAAGATGAAAAGAGTATTAACAGTCCTGTTTACCCTGATAGCGGTAGTGCTTTTTGCCGATGAGAATGTAGTCTCGGCAAAAATAAATTATGAAAGCAATGAAATTGAAGCCGGCAAAGATCTTGTCATACTGGTTGACGTTAATATAAAAGATGGGTGGCATATTAATTCAGCCAAAGTATTGGATGAATATTCTATTCCCACACAAGTCTCCCTGGAAAGTGGAGAAGGTTTTTCCATTAAGAGCGTTAATTATCCCGAAGGTGAGATCGTAGCGATCTCCTGGGGTGGTAATATGTCGTTATACGAAGGAAAGCTAAGTATACCTCTAAAGATAAGCACCGATCCGGATCTGGCAGTAGGCCTGCATGTGCTAAAACTAAAAATATCTTATCAAGCTTGTAATAATGCAACTTGCATGTCACCTGACAATATTATTGTTGGAACAGATATTAGAGTTCTTGAAAATAAGGGGACGATATCGACTCAGGAGCAAGTTGAAAATAAGTCATCAGAAGATAATGTTCAGGAAGCAAGTTCTGGGCAGCAGGAAGAATCAATTGAAGAGGCAATCGTAGCTTCAAGTGAAAACGATAATGAAGGCGGTCCATTTAGAAATAAAAGTTTGATCGTAGTTTTAATGATTGTTTTTGTTATGGGACTGGCTTTGAATTTAACACCGTGCGTTTATCCTCTTATTCCTATTACAATGGGATATTTTCTGGCTCAAAAAGAATCTCGATCACCGGTATTGTTGGCGGTAATGTATGTTTTGGGTCTAGCGATCACTTATTCTATTATCGGTACATTGGCAGCTTTTGGCGGCTCAATGATGGGGTCGCTTTTGGCACATCCGGCTACACTGATATTTTTTGCCGCTTTGATGTTGGCCTTATCTCTTTCTATGTTCGGTTTGTATGAATTTAAATTACCCGATGCCTTGACGCAAGTGGGTGGTGGTTCGCGTTCAGGAGCTATAGGTGCTCTGATCATGGGCTTGACCATGGGAATAGTTGCCGCACCATGTGTCGGTCCTTTTGTTGTATCTCTCCTGTCATTCGTTGCTCAGAGCGGTTCAGTATTTATTGGTTTTATCACATTCTTCTTTTTGGCTTTAGGCTTAGGCTTGCCATATCTTTTCTTGGGTATATTCTCAAATAAGATTTCCGCTTTGCCACGCTCCGGAGAGTGGCTGAACGGTGTAAGGATTTTCTTTGGTTTGGCATTGATAGGTATGAGTATCTATTTTGTAAAACCTTTACTTTCCGGCATGGTATCTGAATTGCTCCTTCCTGTTTACATGATAGCTGCGGCCGTATATTATGGAGTGATTGATTCAGCGGGTCTTTCGGTAAAATGGTTTTCACGGTTCAAAGTCATTCTTGCTATGTTGGCCTTGGCCCTTGGTATTTTAATGTTGAAACCTGTTGCAGCTCCGGAAAGGGAAATGACGTGGGAAAACTATTCCGAAACTAAATTGGAATTAGCGCTTGAAGCGGGTGAACCGGTAATAATTGATTTTTATGCCGATTGGTGTAATCCCTGTAAAGAATTGGAGCATATTACTTTTACTGACCCCGCCGTACAGGAAATATTGGAAGATTTTGTACGTTTTAAAGTTAATCTGACGGTGGTAAATGACAGTACGAATGCCATTAAAGGAAATTTTGAAATACCCGGTGTTCCCACAATTTTATTTTATGATGAAGATGGAATTGAAAGAAAAGACCTAAGATTAAATGGTTTTGAAAAACCGGGGAAATTTGTTCAACGACTTCAGAAACTCGAAGAGGATAAGTAGTATTTCAAGATTGTTTAAGTGCGAAGCAATGAATATATTTTAACCTATGACAAAAATGATCCAAAATAGAGAAAAACTCCGGTGGGTTTTTCAGCGTTTGAGCGGCTTGCAGCTATTGCTCTGTTTTGGAGTTCATATCTGGGTTTTTTATTTTAAGCTCGAAAGACCGGTTGAGCTTGAGAGCCTTCAGAAAATATTCTCACATGCCGGATGGGTCATTTTTTACGCACTTTTTATTTCGCTTATCGTTTATCATGCTTTTTCTGGATTATGGACAGTATTGACCGATAATAATCCATCAAAGTCTTATAAAAGAAACTGGAAAATAATACTTTGGACAAGTGCTGTTGTTTTAATTATTGTTACGACTTGGAATTTGATTTTGATAGGGCGTGCATGAAAAAGAATAGTACTTTTAATCATTATCGCATGAATTTTAGATTAGGGACTTTTTCTTTTCTAAGTCATCGTATTTCTGGGATCTTTCTTGTTATTACAGGTGTGGTAATGTTGCTTGGACTTTCGGTGATCATGTTTGGTCGAGTACCCTTTGAGGGGCTGTTGATCACTTTGAAGTTGCCGGTTTTTGTTGTAATAGCTCATATAATTGCCATTGTATTCTTTTGGCATGTGCTTAATGGTATAAAAATACTTTTAATTGATGTTTTTAAATTGGGTCCCATTCAGGAGTTGCTAACTTTACTTTGTTTAGGAGCTTTTGCCTTGGGTATTGTTTTGTACTTTGTATATGTATTTACCGCGTCGGGAAGCGTATGAAAAACTACGACCTGATCATTGTCGGTGGTGGTATGGCAGGATTAAGAGCTGCCATTGAAGGTGTGAAAAATGATCTTCATGTGGCGGTTATCTCTAAGGTCCATCCATTACGCTCGCATTCGGTTGTAGCATCTGGGGGTATGAATGCCGCTATGCCAAGAAGATCAAGTCCCGATTCTACAGAGGTACACTACAAAGATACCATGGAGTGCGGTCATCATTCTTCTGAGAATGAAGCACTGAAAATATTTGTTGAAGCAGCTCCACAGAAGATCAAAGAGCTGGAGAAATGGGGTTGTTTGTTTTCTAAAGAAAAAGATAGTTCCATTGCCGTAAGAAAAATGGGTGCTTCTTCATATCCCAGAACTATTTATTCTTCAGACAAAACCGGACATGTTGTGATGAATACATTGTATGAGCAATGCATTCGCTTACGCCAGAACCGTCCGGATAAATTGAGGTTCTATGATGAGTGGTTTGTTCAGCGATTACTGGTTAATAATAATACTGCTTATGGTGTCATCGCATTAGAAATAGCCACCGGAAAAATGGAGATATTTTCTTCCAAAGCTGTTATTTGGGCAACGGGAGGAGCGGGTAGAGTATATGGTTGTACTTCTAATCCATTGACCAATTCAGGATGGGGAATGGCTGTACCTATGTATGCCGGTGCCGGATTGAGAGATATGGAATATGTTCAATTTCACCCGACACAACTTTCAGGCTCCCATATATTGATCACGGAAGCTGCCAGGGGAGAGGGTGGACATCTATTAAACTTGAAAGAAGAAAGATTTTTATCCAGTTATAGAGATACAAAAGAAAAAATGGAGCTTTCTCCCAGAGATGCCATCTCAAGAAATATCAAACGAGAGATCTTAGCCGGACGCGGTGTTAATGCTACTTGCGTGCATTTGGATCTTAGACATCTTGGTAGTAGGAAATTAAAAAAACAACTTCCCGGAGTTCGAGAGTTGTGTAAAACTTTTGCGGGACTTGACCCCATAAGGCACATGATTCCTGTCACTCCCGGACAGCATTTTATTATTGGTGGTATAGCCAGCAACGAGAAAGCAGAGACTGATATTTCCGGTTTTTTTGTAGCCGGAGAATGTGCATGTAACGGAATACACGGTAGTAATCGAATGGGCGGAAATTCATTGATGGAAACATTGGTGTTTGGTGAGATCGCCGCAAATAATGCTGCAACACATATAAAACATCGACATCAAAAAGCACCTGCGAAAGAATTTTATAAAAACGCTTTCAGCGAAGAAAAGAATAAGGTGAAAGATATCCTGTCTTCAAAAGGGAAATACCGCGTGGGTGAGTTGCGTGAAAAAATGCAAGCACTCATGGATGAATATGTTGGGATATATCGAGATGGTATGGGGCTGATCGAGGCGGCACAGGAAATCAAAGAGTTGAAATCAAAGTTCAGTTCGGATCTTTTTGTAGACGGAAAAAATGCCAGAGCAAATTATGGATTGATTGATGCAATGGAATTAAAAGGATCTTTAGATCTTGCCGATGTTATCATACAGGCTGCAAGTCGAAGAAAAGAAAGCTGTGGCGTTCATTTTAGAAACGATTTTCCGAATAGTAAGGGCAGACCACGATATTCTTTAACGAAATTAAAGAAAAACCGTTTACAAATAAGGTATTTCCCCGTAAAAGTAAAAAGTAATCCTATTAATGCTTTGTTAAGTGAATCGGGACTACTAAAACCATGAGTGTAAAAAATTATAAAATATCAGTGTTTAGATTTGATCCGCTTGTTGATACCAAACATCGATTTGAAACATATTCGGTACCGGTCGATCGAGCCAAAACGGTTTTAGATGCTCTACTGTATGTGCGGGATTATGTCGATTCAACATTAGCGTTTAGATCTTCTTGTGCTCAGGGGAGATGCGGTTCATGTATAATGCATATAAATGGGAAATATTCTTTAGCCTGCGAAACTTTTCTAAAAAAAGGGAAAAATATTGTTCGTCCTATTGCTCAATTGGAGATCATAAAAGATGTTATGGTTGATATGGACCCGTTTTGGGCAAAATACGAATCTATACGACCTTATCTTGTCAGGCATAGTGGAGAGAGCGGACAATCTTATGAGAACCGAAGAGAGATGGATACCATTATAGATTGTATTCTTTGTGGAGCATGTTATTCCGCTTGTATGATGACTGGAATGAACCCGGAGTTCCATGGCCCGGCAGCATATGTGGCCTTAAATAGGTTTTTGAAAGATGAGAGAGATAGTCTTTACGAGCAGCGGATGGAGTTGATAAAAGGTGAAAACGGTGTATTTAGATGTCACAGTATGTATAACTGTAATCATGCCTGCCCTAAAAATGTAAAACCATCAGAAAACATATTGGAAATTAAAAAAAATATCGGTTAAATTTCATAGTAAGTTGCTAAGCAAAAAAGGAGCCTCTTGTGGAAAAAACCATCTCTCGACAAATTGCAGAATATGCGGTGAATTTACGTTATGAAGACCTTCCCGAAGAAGTGATTTATGAGGTAAAAAGATACTTGTATGATTCGATTGGATGTGCTTTAGGATCTATGCACACTAAAGATGTAAACATAATAAAAGACATTTATGAAGAAATGGGGGGCAAAGAAGAGGCTACCATTTTTGGATTTGGTTTAAAAATGCCGGCAGTTCAAGCCAGTTTTTTAAATGCCTTGATGATCCGTGCTTTAGATTATAATGATATCTACTGGAAAGAAGATCCCTCTCATCCCTCAGATATTATTCCCGCTGCTTTGGCTATGGGTGAAAGAGTAGGGGCATCTATGAAGGATGTTATCGTAGCTATTGTTCTTGCTTATGAATTTGAACAACGTATTTGTGAATTTGCCAAACCGGGTGTTCGTGAAAGAAAATGGCATCATGCTACATTGACTCAATTTGTTTCACCTATTGTAGCAGGTAAAGTATTGGGGCTTAATGTTGACCAAATGGTAAATGCTATCGGTATTTCAGCTTGCCATAATCATACGATAGGTTGTCCGACAGCCGGTAAATTAACCATGATGAAAAACACGGTTGACCCCATGTCTACTCAGTCCGGTGTGCTTGCTGCATTAATGGCAGAAAAAGGTTACACCGGCACCGAAGCGATCTTTGAAGGTAAAGAAGGCTTCATGGATGTTTTTGGTCCTGATTGGGATGTTGAAGCCATGTTGGGAGGTTTGGGTGAATCGTACAGAATACTCCAGTGTTCAATGAAAGCCTTCCCCACAGAAGCTTTGACTCACACTCATATATCAGCTACAATCAAAATTATGACAGAAAACGAAATTTCTTATAAAGATATTGATACAGTTAAGATCACAACGATCGCAAGAGCTTGCGATATTCTTTTTGATCCCCATAAATATCGTCCTACATCAAGAGAAACCGCAGATCACAGTTTACCTTATTGTATCGCTTGTGCTTTGGTAGATAAAAAGGTAACAACCAAGAGTTTTGATGACGAAAAGATCCAAGATCCACGGATTTGGGAGGTGATCGATAAAATTCAAGGGGAAGCCTCAGAAGAATTTGAAAAAATGTTTCCTGCGAAACAACCTTCAAGAGTAACGATAACAACAGTTGATGGTAAAGAATATACCTTGTATCTTGAATATCCTAAAGGTGATCCTCGTGAACCTATGACGATGGATGATCTTGATGCGAAAATTGATGCACTTTGTGGTGATAGCTATGATGTTGAAGCAATGAAAACAAAAATATTTGCTTGTGAACAAGTAAGTGCCAAAGAATTTATGGCCTCGATATAGGGGTATAAAGCCTTACAAAGACATTGACTTACTTGTATTAGTTTGTTACTTTATTACAAATATTGTCTATTAAGTTATTGACGATAAATTTAGGAGTCAGTAATGCGTTCAAAAATAATTTCTATCATGCTTGCAATTTTATTGGCTTTTGGTCTATTTGCTGAAGATAAAAAGAGTCGAAAAGACTTTTTTAAAGAGTTTTACGGCACTTATTTCAAAGCTTCAGGCATCGAATTGCCACAAGATAAAGTTGAAAGTGGAGAAATTGGATTAGAAGATGTGATCAAGCAACTTGAAGCACGCTATGGTATTGACATTCCTTTGGAAGACGAGTTGAAATTCAAGACGGTTGAAGAAGTCGCCGAGTACGTCAATAAAATGGTTAAAGAAAATGGTGATCTAAGTGTGCCGGAAGAAATTATGGCAACAATTGAGGCACCTGAAGATACCAGTACGAATGTAAGAAAACGAGAAACATGGGCAATAAATCTATATTCATCCTATGGCTTAGTTGAACCAATGGGTTTAACCGGGGATCATGGTTGGGACGGAAATGTTTCGGGATATCAAGCATTTAATGTGCTTGAAAATATGTTTACTTTTGATGCGGGAGTCATGTTTCACCCTTATGCATTGACCAAGAAAGAAAAACATATTCCAAATTCTCTTGGATTAGCCTTTGACTATGCTTCATTCAATCATTGGGGTGCTCATTCTGCATTTCCTGTTGATACTACCGCTACTCGCTGGGGTTTAAGTTTTGTTCTCCAACAAGATATTACAGGTAGAAAAAATCCTTGGGCTGATGCCGGAATATATTTGCAGGAAAGCATTAAGGTTTCTTTCCATGATTTTGGATACTATGATGATTTTATTCAAGGAAACAATTATTTGTCAATTGGTCTTGGTTTGACTGAAGGATTTTATGTGTCGATATTTGATATAAAGCTTTATCAAACAATTGCTTATAGTCCAGCTTTACATGCGGCATATCCCTCTCTAAGCGTTCTAGATTTCTCATATCAAGGCGGAATTCTTGATTATGAAATTGGTTTACGTGTAGGAGTGGCGATTAAAATTTAGCTACAAGAAGCGTTAAAATTAAAAGTTCGAATAAATCAAATTAGTTTGACATTCGCATAAATCGACGGTATATTAAGTTTAATGATTGAATTTGAAAGTTTTATAAAAAATGAAAGAATAATAGAGGAGTTTAGAAAAATGAAACGTTTCGTTATTGTATTATTGGCAATAGCAATGGCAACTTTTGCTTTTGCTGGGGGCTCTTGCTTTAAAATGTATTTGAATGGTGGTGTAAATGAACCGGGTATGGTTGGTTCTGCAGCTTTTGCTTATAATCATAACCCTGTTGAGACAGGTTTTGATGTTAAATTAGGTATTAGAAAACACTTAAAAGATTATTTTGAAATGCCCGAAGCATTACCTCTAGAAGTACAGTTGGGTCTTGGTTTTCAGATGAATGCAGAAAAAGCTACTGCAGCTGAAGATCTCATGGCTTTTACATTTAATGCTGATTTGTTGTATCCTATTGATCAAGTAGTATGTATTCCGGTTATTGATATTTCTCCATTTATTGGTTTATCGTATGACTTGCATTTATATCGTGATTGGGATGGTACCAGTGCTCAGTGGAATGCTCATTTGATAGGTGTTCAAGCTGGTGTTATGTTTGATCTTGACTTGACTGAACGTCTTGCTGTAGAATTGGTTCTTGCCAACCCATTTAATTTCGATGTCTCAGGAAACATTCCACAGGTAGTTACCTCACAAGCATATGCTAACGTAGGTCTGTCTTATGTATTTGGCGGAAACAAATAAGATATTTTAGATTTATTATTTAGCCCCGCATGTCGGGGCTTTTTTTATACCCTGAAAAACATTTTTTTTATGCCTGAAATGTGTATATTTACATACTTAAAATAGGAGCTTGAAAATGAATGAATTTATTTTCCGTGAATATGATATACGCGGTATCGTAAAAGAAGATTTTACCGATGATGTGGTTATAAGCTTAGGTAAAGGATTTGGAACCTGGTTGATTCGTCATGGGGCCAAAAAACTCGTATTAAGTGGTGATATTAGAGTTACAACTCCAAGATTAAAAGAATTATTTGCCAAAGGAGCAATGTTAACAGGTTTAGATGTGATGGATATAGGAATTTTACCTACACCTCTTAACTATTATTCTCAATTTGTACTACCTGCCGAAGCCGCTTGCCAGATCACCGGTTCACATAATCCTCCTGAATTTAATGGCTTTAAACTATCCTATGAACAACAAGCTTTTTATGGACCGCAGATTCAAGAGATAAAAGAATTGATTCTTGCCGGTGATTTTGAAGAAGGCGAAGGAAAATTCTCAACAGATGATTCAATTAAGGAACGATATTTAAAAGAAGTTAAAGAAAAGATCAATGTTGAAAGAAAGCTTAAAGTGGTTGTTGATTCGGGTAATGCTGCCGGCGGCTTAGTTGCCCCCGAATTATTTAAATCTCTGAATGTCGAGTTGACTGAACTATATTCTGAAATTGATGGTTCATTTCCGAATCACCATCCCGATCCGACTGTCGAAAAAAATATAGCCGATCTGATTGATTTAATGAAAACAGGTAAATATGATGTGGGTATTGCTTATGATGGTGATGCGGATAGAGTTGGTGTTGTGGATAATAAAGGTAGAATTATTTGGGCTGATCAGCTGATGGCTTTGTTCCTACCGGAAGTTATCAAAGAAAAAGATACTCCTATTGTATTCGATGTGAAATGCTCACAGGTTCTTGAAGATGAAGTTCGTAGAAACGGTGGAAAGCCTATTATGTGGAGAACCGGACATAGTGTATTAAAGCAGAAAATGAAAGAGCTTAAAGGACCCTTTGGTGGTGAAATGAGCGGGCATATTTTCTTTGCTGATGATTATTATGGCTTTGATGACGCTATCTATGTTTCTGCCAGACTTGTACAAATGGTTTCTCGCTCAGATAAAGAATTATCAGAATACTTGGATGAACTTCCAAAGTTTGTTTCAACACCTGAAATTAGACTTAATGCCGAATCTGATCAGGTTAAGTTTGATATTGCCGATAAAGCATTCAAATATTTCTCAGAGAATTATGACTGTATAACAGTAGATGGTGTACGAATTCGTTTTGATGATGGCTGGGGATTGGTAAGGGCATCTAACACACAACCTGTGATCGTAACGCGTTTTGAAGCCAATTCTACAGAAGCTCTTGAGCGTATTCAAAAACTGGTTATGGATAAATTATCAGAATATGGAACTCTAACGGAAGACAGTCACTAAGTGTTTAAGAAATTTTATCAGGAATATATTCCTGTATTCAGGAAAGAATATGAGGGTAGCGTTGTTAAAACGCTTCCTCTCTCATTCTATCAACCCATAGCATATACATTAAGGAATCCCGGGAAACAAATTCGTCCTGCCGTTTTAAGTGCTGTATACTCTTCCTTGACAGATAGCCATATAAACAGATCATTACCTGCGGCGCTTGCTGTCGAAATGGTCCATAACTTTACGTTGTTGCATGATGATATCATGGATGGTGATGTTATGCGACATGGTAAACCCACTGTGAATGCAAAATGGGATGATAACACCGCGATACTTGCCGGTGACGGCCTTTTTGTTGTCGCTTTAGAACAACTGAATGCTTATAGAGATAATCCATCCTTATACGCTAAATTAATGCCGGCATTGCTTTCAGCTGTTATTTCCGTATCTGAAGGGCAAGCAGATGATCTTGAATTTGAAGATCGAGATGATGTAAGTTTAGACAATTATCTTCAGATGGTTTTAAATAAAACGGCTAAACTTCTATCTGTTTCGGCAAAACTAGGTGCATGCCTTGCGGGAGCTGATGAAAAAACATGTATGTTGGTTGAAAATATCTTCAATGAACTTGGCATAATATTTCAAATTCAGGACGACCTACTTGAATTGACAGCCAGTGAAGAAACCATGGGAAAAAGCTTGGGTTCCGATCTTGTTAAGAAAAAGAAAACATATCCATTTTTGTATGCTAAAGAAAATTTGGATATTAATAACTGGAATAAATTTGTGGCCACTATTGATAAAGTATTTATTGAGGCACATGGAGTTCACCCGGCAATTCGGATCTTGGAAGAAAATTTAGTATTTGATAGAATTCATGAACTTATTAAATTAAGGCATGTTACTATTCAAGAAATGATAAACAAACTTCCATCTGGAAGTCAAAAAATGTTCAACTCTATTGTTGAATTCATTATGAACAGGAAACATTAATGGTAAGTAAAGAAGTTACGATTATTAATAAACAAGGGTTGCATGCCAGACCTGCTACAGCTATGGTAAATACAGCAGCTCGGTTTAAATCTGAAATCTTTATCTGTAGAGATGAAAAAAAAGTTAACGGCAAATCTATTCTTGGCTTACTTGTTCTTGCTGCCGAGAACGGAGCGGTTCTAAAGATCGAAGCAAGTGGTCCTGATGAAGAGGAAGCTGTTAATGCGCTCGTAGAATTGGTCAATGATCATTTTGGGATGGGCGAAAATATTTAAGGTCCATATGACTAAGCATGAGGAAATAAACCTGATTCAGGGTAAATCGGCATCTTCGGGGATTGCGATCGCATCGGCATATGTCCGAAAACTTGATCAAGAAATGATCATTCCCCGAACTTTAATACCTGCCGATAAAATAGTCGACGAGATGAAACGACTGGAAGAAGCTCGTGAACTGGTTTGTGATGAGCTTGAATTTGTAAGAGATAAGATCAAAGAGCGTCTTGGGACATCTTACAGTGATATTATTTCTGCGCAATTAGCTATAGTTAAAGACGAAGAGCTTTA
Source organism: bacterium (assembly GCA_963676395.1). Taxonomy (GTDB): domain Bacteria; phylum Fidelibacterota; class Fidelibacteria; order Fidelibacterales; family Fidelibacteraceae; genus M50B103. The sequence continues at coordinate 1,806,296 of OY781066.1, forward strand.
CCGTGAAGTACAAGCCTACATTGAAGAACATCATGTAAATATAGCTTTTGCCTTTAAGGTGGTTGTTAATCAATATGTTGAAATTTTTGAAGATCAGGAGTCGGAATACTTTAAAGAAAGACTTGCTGATATTAAAGATATCAAACAACGAATTCTTCGTGCAATTTTATCTAAGAAAACAGTCCTTTCCTCTTTTGGTATAGATAAACCAACAATTTTTATTTCAAGAGATCTAAGTCCTACGGATATTGTTATGTTGGTATCTGAAAACGTTGTGGGTTTTGTTACCGAATTTGGAGGTATGACCTCACATGTTTCCATTCTTGCTAGAGCGATGAAAGTACCTATGATCACGGGTGCTCGAGATGCGCTTCAAAGCATTGAATCAGGTGAAAATCTTATTCTCGACGCAAATGCCGGTAAAGTATTCATTCGTCCCTCAGAAGAACTTTTAGATGAGTATAAACGTGAAATACTTCAGTTGACACGCAAAGATGAGATATTTCGGGCAGATTTTCATAAACAGGCGGCGACAAAAGATGGGTATAAGATCAAGTTGGGTGCTAATATTTCTTTACCACTTGAAGTGGATGATGTAAAGAAATACGGTGGAAAAGGCATTGGTTTATATCGAACGGAATATTTTTATTTAATGAAGCAACGACTTCCAAGGGAAGAAGAGCTTTTTAAAGAATACAGACAAGTTGTTGAAGGCATGGATGGAAAAGAAGTTGTGATCAGAACCATCGATTTGGGTGGTGATAAAATGTCCTCTTTGATTGAACAAGATGTTCGCAATGAATCAAATCCCTTTATGGGCTATCGTGCTATTCGAATCTGTTTGGATCAGCCTGAACTTTTTATTACTCAGTTGAGAGCCATTTTAAGAGCATCTGCTTTTGGTAAAGTATCAATACTTATTCCGATGATTACACATCTGGAAGAATTAACCGAAAGTATAAAAATGATTGAGGATGTGAAACGTGAACTTATAAATGAGAAGATCCCCTTCGATAACACTATACGTATCGGCATGATGGTTGAAACGCCATCTGCGGTTATGAATATTGAGACCTTTGCAAAGAAGGTTGACTTTTTCTCCATTGGTACTAATGACCTTACTCAGTACTGTTTGGTTGTAGATAGGGGAAATGAGAAAGTCATTGATGTATACTCTCATTATGATCCGGCGATCATTCGAATGATCTTAAAGGTAGTAGAAGCAGGTAAAGCTGAAGGTATCGAGGTTTTTATTTGCGGTGAAATGGCCGCAGAAAAGCGGGCGCTTGTTTTGTTTTTAGGCATGAAGATAGATGGTCTATCCGTTGCACCTCAGTACATAGGTGAAGTGAGAGACCGAATATCCAACTGCGAACAAAAAACAGCGGAAAAACACCTGGATGCTGTTTTAAAAATGGATACGAGAAAAGATATTCTAGATTATTTAGATAATATTCACAAACTGTAAGGCCTCAAACCTAACACGTCTGAAATAATTAATGATGATTTAAAAAATTATGCAGTATCGTCTTGTAATGTCGATAATGCCTGACGAGCTGCCCTTTGACTGGCAGCTTTTTTAGTTGTACCTGAGCCGGTACCCAACCATTCTTTACCTACCAAAACAGAGATCTCAAAATATTTTCCATGCGCAGGTCCTTCTTCGTGAGTTGTAACGAATTTTGGCATTTCAAGACCATGTTGTTGACAGAATTCTAAAAGCTTCCCTTTATAGTTTTGGATCTCGGCTGCGGGAAGGAGGCGTTTATGCTTTGAAAGTAATGTTTGATAAGTAAAATTATAGGCGGCTTTAAAACCACCATCCAAATATAAGGCACCAACGAAAGATTCGTAGATATCGCATAGTATAGACGATGAGTTTCTTAGATTATCGTTTTCACCACTTTTACCAAGAAGAAGGAATTGTCCAAAATGCAAACCTCTTGCAATAGAAGCCAAGGTTGTGCGATTGACCAATTTAGCTCTCATTTGTGTAAGTTCGCCTTCTTTAGCGTTAGGGAATTGTTCGAATAAAAATCTTGTAACGATCATTTCGATGACAGCATCACCTAAGAACTCCAGTCTTTCATAGGAATCCACTTTGGTTTGTGTATCATAATCTATTGCAGAGGTATGTGTGAAAGCTTGTTTTAATAGATTTTCATCGTCAAAAGAATATGGGTAAGCGCCATGAACCTTCTTCGCAAGCTTGTGTGGCTTGCTGGGGAAGAAAGAAAAGTAAGCAGACTTTATTTTATTAAGAATATTTGCCATAATAAAATTATGCAAAAAAGACATAAGAACGATAAATCGTTCTTATGGTCTAATAAGCAAAAAATATTCTAATTTTCTTTTGGCGTAATTACCGGGCGACCTTTGTAATATCCACAATGAGGACATACATGATGAGGCATTTTTGGTTGTCCACAATGTTCACATGTAGAAACGGTTGCAGCTTTGAACTTATAGTGAGTTCTGCGTTTCGCACCGCGTGTATGAGACAATCTTCGTTTTGGGTTAGCCATTATTCCTCCGCACTTTCAAGCGTTTTTCTGAGTTCTTTCAATGAATCCCATCTGGGATCTGTTTTTTCTTTTTTACAGGTACATTTCTCTTTATTCAGGTTTGCACCGCATCCGGCACACATACCTTTGCAAGAATCCGAACAAAGTTTCTTGAAAGGTATGCTCAATTGAATTGTATCTTGAATATAAGGTTTGATATCTATTTCGATATCCTGAGGTTCAAGATACATAATGTGATCATCTTTATCGACATTCTCTTCAGAAGTGTAAATGACTTCGAAATTCTGGTCTATCTTTTGCTTGTAAGAACCCAGGCAACGATCACATTGCAGTTCGATAAGTGTAGAGAAACTTCCTTTTATGGTATAGCTTTCTCCTGTTTGATATATAGATGCATGTACCTTCACATCTTCCCTTAATTCGGGTATATCAAATGACTCCTTATCACCTGAAAATTCAAAGAGCTTTTTATCAGCACAAATATGTGATATCAAAATTTTCATAGCCTGCAAAGATAAAACAGAAAAGCTTCTTAGTCAAGTTATAATCAATGTAATAATAGCATATTTTTATCAATCGCAGGGTGGTTGCTTTTATATAAAAATGGACGACTTAAGAGTCGCCCATACATTTGTATTTGTAGCATTAATTAATGCTTAACGTATATTATCAACCCAACAATCATCATAGGGTGTTGTGCGAACTAAAGTCGCACGATATTTATTGGCTTCGTCTCTAGTTTCAAAATGTCCTATACGTATTCTGTAATATGTTATTCCATTCACATCTGCCGTTTGAATAAAGGCATCATAACCATCTTTTCGTAGTTTATTTTTGAGATCATTAGCATATACTTCTTTGCTTGAAGAAGCTATTTGAATGGTATATTTAGCATATATATTTGGTGTTTTTTGGCCATCATCTTTTCTATCGACGATTTTACCATTCTCATTGATGGTTTCTGTTTTTGTTTGAGTCGTATACTTAGGTTCTTTTTTTACTTCTTCTGGATTTTGTCCGGGAAGAGGAGCCGTTTGCCATTGATTAGGGATTTTTGTAACAGTTGTTTTTTTATGGATAATCTGTTCTTTTATTACCGGAACTTCAATGACCTTAGGTGGTAATTTTTTTACCGGTTCTTCTTTAGTTTGTTGTTGAACCGTTCTTTGCTGCGTATTTGTCTTTTTTTGTTCTTGAGATTCGTTGTCTATGGTTGCAAGGTAATTTCCTTGAACATCTGCATTAAAGTGAAAATTTTTATTGATCACATTGCCTTCAGAAGTGATCATACTTAATCTAATGGTATATTTTCCCGGTTGATCGGGGATGAATGTAACATTAGGATGGTAATTTGATGGAATAAAATCTCGAGGGTCAAGTCTGGATGTTGCCGGCTTGGTGTCGAATGACCATTGATATTTAATTACATTGGATGGATGTCGAAAATTGTCAATATCTACTGTTGAACCCACGGCAACGGAGTTATCCATAGAACATCCAATTAACATGAGCAAAGACGTAATGATCAACAGAAATTTCTGGTATCCGGACATAAAACCTCCAAATATGTACTTTCCATATAATTTTGTGTATTTAAAAGAAAAACGCAATCTCTTTTTTTGCATTTTCCTGAGAGTCCGAACCATGCATTGCATTGCGTCTGTTATTTTCACCATACTTGTTTCGGATGGTTCCTTCAAGGGCCTCCGGGGAATTAGTTGCTCCCAAAAGATCACGCAGATCTTGAATTGCGTTCTCTTTTTCCAGCACTAAAACAACAATAGAACCGCTGATCATAAATTTGACCAACGGTTCATAGAATTCTCTACCTTTATGAACAGCGTAAAATGCTTCAGCTTGTTCTTGTGTTAGCGTTAACATTTTCATTGCCATGATCTCAAATCCGGCATCTAATATGTCGTTAATAATGAGTCCCTGAACTTTTTTTTCAAGAGCATCGGGTTTAATCATTGCAAGTGTCTGTTCTTTCATGGTAGCCTTATTTTTTTATATTCTGGATCTTCTTTTTCAAAATAACTTCAAGATCCGGTTGTCCTATTTCCTGTAGATCGTAGGTTACGCGGACAGAGGGTTTATCTATATCGATCACCCTGCGAAGATCAATGGGAGTACCAATGACAACTGCGTCGCATTCGGTTCTGCGAATTGTTTCTTCGAGGTCTTTAACCTGTTCTTCACCATAACCCATAGCAGGTAAGAGAAGTCCGATCTCGGGATACTTTTCAAATGTTTCACTTATGGTTCCAACAGTAAATGGGCGAGGATCTATAATCTCTTCGGCTCCAAATTTAACTGCTGCAACGGTTCCCGCACCATATTCCATTTCTCCATGAGTTAAGGTCGGGCCATCTTCGACGACAAGAACTTTCTTGCCACGAATAACTGAAGGATCTTCAACGGAGATTGGAGAAGCTGCATCAACGATAATAGCATCGGGATTTGCTTCTACAATGCTCTGGCGAACTATTTCAACATCTTCATAATCAGCTGAATCAATTTTGTTGATCACAACGATATCTGACATTTTTAAATTTGTTTCACCCGGGTAATAACTAATCTCATGTCCCGGACGATGAGGATCGGCTACGGTGATAATGATGTCGGCATCATAGAATGATGTATCATTGTTACCACCGTCCCAAAGAATAACATCCGCTTCTTTTTCTGCTTCGCGAAGAATGGCTTCGTAATCGACACCGGCATAAATGATGGAACCCATCGCAATATGCGGTTCGTATTCTTCCATTTCTTCTATGGTGCATTCATGTTTTTTTAGATCATCGATACAAGCAAAGCGTTGTACTGCCTGTTTTATCAGATCGCCGTAAGGCATGGGGTGGCGGACAGAGACAACTTTTAGTCCCATATCCTTTAAGATGTTAACCACACGACGAGTTGTCTGTGATTTGCCGCATCCGGTTCTCACTGCGTTAATAGCGATCACGGGTTTGCTTGATTTAAGCATAGTCCGTTTTCCGCCCATCATGATGAAATCAGCGCCACAAGCATTTACTAATGCTGCTTTATGCATAACTACTTCGTGAGGAACGTCGCTATATGAAAACACAACCTGATCGACATCATGTTTTTTAATGAGTTCCGCCAGTTCGCTTTCATCCACGATCTTTATTCCTTCGGGATAGAGAGAGCCTGCCAATTCGGCCGGATATTTACGGCCGTCAATGTCAGGAATCTGAGTTGCTGTAAAAGCAACGACCTTAAAGTCCTCATTTCCTCTGAAGAAAGTGTTAAAGTTGTGGAAATCGCGTCCTGCGGCACCCATAATGATGACGTTCGTTTGTTTCATACAAACCTCCTTTATAAGTAATTAAACGTATCTTTATCGGTAACCAGTAATCACTGACCAGTGAACAGTGATCGGAAATAGAGAAAATACTCTTTTCTGATACACGGTATTCTGGTTTTTGATATCATAATATTTCAAATAGCTTTTGGGGATTTTACTCCCATATATATAAAGGGTTAGCCCCTAATATATCGAATTATTTAGCGGTTATTGCAACCTTGATAATATCAGAAAAATGTTCTACAAAAACAAACTTAATACCTTTTTTTACCATCTCAGGCACTTGCGCAAGCTCGGAGCGGTTCGCAATTGGAAGTATTACGGTTTTGATCCCCATACGTTTTGCTGCGGTTACTTTTTCGCGCACTCCGCCGATAGGTAAAACGCGTCCGCGTAGTGATATTTCGCCTGTCATGGCTACGGTGTGTTTTACTTTATTTCCTGTCAGGCAAGAAAGCAGAGCTGTGGTGATGGTTACCCCTGCCGAAGGACCGTCTTTAGGAATTGCCGCTGATGGGAAGTGTATATGAATGTCTTTGGTCATGAATAAAGATGGATCGATATTGTATTCATGTGCTGTTGATCTTAAAAAAGAAATAGCGGTTTCAACAGATTCTTTCATGACATCACCCAGCAATCCGGTGGTTTTATAGTGCCCTTTTCCGGGCATGAGATTAACTTCTACGGGTAATACATCACCGCCACTTTGAGTATAAGCCAATCCTACGACTATCCCGATTTCATCTTTTCCGGGTAACTTATCCTTGAAGACTTTTTGAGGTCCCAGGAATTGCTCAAGATTTTCAGGTCCCAAATCTATCTTGTCATGCTTGGTCTCGGTTGCAAATATTCGTGCAGATTTTCTACAGACTTTTGCGATCTCGCGTTCTAGTGAACGAACTCCCGCTTCCATAGTATAATTATCAATGATCGAAGCGATGATTTTAGGTGAAAATTTCAATTGTTTACTTGATAAACCGTTTTGTTCGATTTGGCGTGGAATTAAAAATTTCTTGGCAATCTGAGTTTTTTCCGGTGTGATATAACCGGGCATTGTGATCAATTCCATTCTATCAAGAAGGGCCGAAGGAATGCTGTGTGTGCTATTCGCTGTGGCGATAAAAAATACTTTCGAAAGGTCAAATGCCACTTCAAGATAATTATCTCTGAAATCTTTATTTTGTTCGGGATCTAAAACTTCCAACAGAGCCGAAGCGGGATCTCCGCGGAAATCTGCACCAATCTTATCGACTTCATCCAGCATGATCACGGGATTTTGAGACCCGCATTTCTTGATGTATTGAATAATGCGGCCAGGCATAGAACCGATATATGTTCTGCGATGTCCCCGGATCTCAGCTTCATCACGCATGCCACCGACTGAAAAACGAATGAATTCACGATGCATAGCACGGGCAATGCTTTTACCGATGGAGGTTTTTCCAACTCCCGGAGGCCCTACAAGACAAAGGATAGGACTTTTAGCATCATTTTTAAGTTTTAAAACGGATAGGAACTCAAGGATTCGGTCCTTTACATCCTCCAGTCCGTAGTGATCGTCATTCAATATATCAGCAGCTTCATTCAGCTCTAGACTATCTTTGGTGTATTTACCCCAAGGTAGATCCAGCATCCAATCGATATAGGTTTTACTGACTGTGTATTCCGAAGAATAGGGTGACATCAACGCCAAACGTTCAGTTTCTTTTTCTACGGCCTTACGAGCTTCTTCGGTCATTTGAGCTTTATCAATTCTTTTATTGATTGCGATCACATCGGAATCGTCGTCTTCACCTTCGCCAAGTTCTTTTTTGATAGCTTCAAGTTGTTCGCGAAGCAGAAATTCACGTTGTTGGCGATTGACTTCTTTATTTACATGCTCATTGATCTTGGCATTGATCTCGATAACCTTGAATTCTTTTTGCAAAGCTTTGGCAAGAAGGTCAAGGCGTCGGGTAATATCAAGTTCTTTCAAGAATTCGTATTTTTCGCTGATCTGTATGTTTAAAGAAGATGCAATGAGATCTGCTAATTTAGAAGGATCTTCAATAGAGAATATCACATCTTGTATTTCTTCGGGAAAAATAGGGGAGATAGAGATAATGCGTTGAAATAGATCCGAAATATTCCGGATATAGGCTTCGGCTTCCAATTTTGGAGCGGGAGTTTCATTTAAACGTGTGATGATTCCTACGCGATATGGATCACTTGTTTCTAGTTCACGGTCTATCTCTATGCGATACAAACCACGTAACAAAACGCGTGATGAACCGTCAGGTGCTTGCATTATTTTTAAAATTGAGCATGCAACACCGATATCAAGAATCGTTTCCTCTTCTTCTTCAGTTTCGGGTGTTATAGATAGAAGTTTTGTAAAAACACCGATGGTTTTATCGGATTTTAATGCATCATTTATTAATTGATGGTGTTTCTCCTCGCGGATAACAACCTGAAAAATAATATGAGGTAGAGGTACAATGCCTTCAACGGGTAGCAGTCGCATGGTGGGAGGCATAATATCTAATGGATTTAGTTCTTTTGTCATGTGTTTTATTGGCTCCAAATTATGATGTAATTTAAATATGAATGATGGGAGAAAAAAGAAGAAACGATGAGCGATAAACTAAAAACGGGAATACTAGTGAGTAGTGAGTAGTGAATAGTGAATAGTGAGTGGTAAGTAGTAAGTAGTAAGTAGAAGATTTCTAATGGAAGGAAGTTATCATATATATTCTACTATTTTGTCTAAATTGTTTTTATTGGGCGGTAAAAAACTCTTTTGCAATTTTTCGGATTTCATCAATATCTTTTGCGCGATTGATCTCGAAACGCATATGAGAAGCACCATCCATTCCACGGATATAGGCAGCCGCATGTGTTTTAAATAAATTTCCGGCATACATAAGAGAATAATTTTTTTCCTGAAGATCAAGATGTTTGAAAAACGCTTCACCAATCTGTGCTTTGTCGGGTGTGTCATGTTTAATATTATTGTCTAGATAATCAATAATATCTCTGAATAACCAGGGTTTTCCCATAGCACCGCGACCGATCATAATACCGTCACAACCGGTTTCCTCGATCATTCGCTTTGCATCTTCGGGGGATTTAACATCTCCATTGCCGATGAGCGGAATGGAGAGTTCCTTTTTTACCTCAGCGATATGCTTCCAGTTGGCAAATCCCGTATACTTTTGTTTGGTAGTTCGAGGATGAAGCGTAAGTAGTGATATTCCCTGAGCTTCCAGTCGTTTTGCTGCTTCAATATGAACAATATTCCCGTTATCCCAACCGGAACGTATCTTTGCGGTAACCGGAAGATTTACGGCACGGACTACCCATTTTGCGACTTTTTCCATGAGATCCAAATCTTTTAAAATCGCGGAACCTGCACCACGTTTAACTACTTTGGGGACAGGACAACCAAAATTCAAGTCGATGATATCCGGTTTTAAGTGTTCTTCTATATACTGTGCAGAGCGAGCAAGGACTTCGGGGTCGTGTCCGAAAATTTGTATCCCAATTGGGCGTTCGATCCGGTCAAAACGCATATAGTCGATAGTTTTATCATTTCCCCTAACGATCCCTTCGGCAGATACGAATTCGGTATACACAATACCGGCATTAAAAGTTTTGCACATAGTACGAAAAGGCCTATCTGTTACACCTGCCATGGGTGCTAATAGAACCGGATGTTTAATCTTTAATCCGTCGATGTTCAAGGGTTTTAACATGAATGAAATATAAACAATAATTTTGTAAAGACAAGGTATTGCATGTCTAAGGAAGCGGAAGGTTTCGGGTAACTGTTCCTGATATTTATATGTATTTTTAGTTTATTATTTGTTACATTAACAAATAAAAATTACGGAGTTAATCATGAGTTTCAGATTTAAAAGCACAATTCTTATCGCTTGTTTAATTTTAATCTTAACCTTTAGTTGTTCTGTAAAAAGCGGTTATAAAATTTATGAATTAAAGAATGCCCCTTACCCGCATGAAGCCAGGGCCGAGGGACATGAATATCATCAGAAGCATTATAGTTACGAAGAACACTATTCTGATTCATCGGTTTTGGTTTACATCCCCGATGCATATGAAAAAAATAACACTACAGATTTGATGGTATTCTTACATGGTTGGGGAAATTCAAAAGATACATGTGTTAAGAAATTTGAATTGGCTTCTCAATTGAATGAAGCCGGAAAAAATATGCTATTGGTGATCCCCGAAGGTCCAAAATTTGCTCCGGATTCTCATGCCGGAAAATTTTGTGACAAGGATGGTTTTAAACGATTTATTGATGAGCTGCTAGGAAGATTGAAAGACGATGGTATTGTAAAAAATACAAATATCGGTCGTATTCTCCTTTCCGGGCACAGTGGTGGATATTATGGAATGGCTCATATTCTCCGTTATGGCGGTTATACCGAAAAGATTTCTGATGTAGTTATTTTCGATGGTTTATATTGGCTGGAAGAAGATTACTTAAATTGGATTCAAGCTTATGATGGTCGCCTGATCAATATTTATACGGAAAACGGCGGTACCAAGGATAATTCCGAGATGTTTATGGGGTGGTGTGATTCCCTTAATATTGATTATTTCTCGGGAGAAAGTAAAGGACTTGTTACTATGCCTGAAGATAGAATTATTATGCTTTACAGTGATCTTGGTCACTCTGAAGTGATGCATAAACGCAAGAATTTGCTCAAGATATTAGAGTCGATGAGATAACTATCATCATGGAATAATATATGAAATTGTTGAGGCGCAGGATTTTGTTTTTCTACAGAATAATAAATTAAAACTATTATGACAATACGACTCTGATACAAGTCCCTTCACCTTCTTTAGAGCGATGGACAAATATTTTACCCTTATGGTATTCTTCAATAATGCGTTTTGTAAGCGATAGACCCATGCCCCAACCACGTTTTTTAGTGCTGTAACCGGGTTTGAATATATTTTTCCATTGAGAATCCGGGATACCTTTGCCGGTATCTTCGACATCGATGATCATTTTCTTGCCGGCATTATTAAAAGCAACTTTAATGATGCCGGGTTTTCCTTCAAGAGCATCTACACCATTTTTGATAAGATTTTCAAGTGCCCATTCAAGCAATTCTGAATTAGCTTGGATATTACCGTGAGCATTCATGATAAAGTCTAGTTTTACAGCACCATTCTTTTGTGGAATACGTCGTTCGATATAGCTTTTTACACTATCAAACAGGTCGCTGGTAGGTGTAGGTGTCAGCTTAATTTTTGCCCCGATCTGTGAGAAACGATTGGATACTTTTTCCAATCTTTTGATATCTACATCCATTTCTTGCGCAATTTCACTGTTAGCTCCTAATTTCAGTTTGACTATTTCCAGCCAACCCATAAGCGAGGAGATCGGTGTACCGAGTTGATGTGCTGTTTCTTTTGCTAAACCTACCCAAATAAACTGTTTTTCCGATCCTCGAATGTATTGAAAACCAAGGAAGCCGGCGAGGATGATAACCAATGCGCCAAGGATCTCTACGAAAGGTAACCATGTCAATTTGCGGATCGTTGCACTATCACCGTAGTGGATCATTCCTATTGCTTGATCACCAATCATTAATGGTACAGGCTCATTGCTTTCGTCCATATTTGCAGCGATCTTTTGCAGATCTTGTATGAGATTATTATTTATACTTGCCGTATCAGCTATCCCGCGAATATTTTTCCAGGCATTAATTTCATTGCTTTCGGGGACCGTGATCACAATAGGGAAAGATATTCTTGGAATGATCTCTTCAAAGAAGAAACCATAATCTGTAAAGGCGTTATCACCAGCAAGCTGAGCATAGAGTTCCGTATAAAAGATCAATGATTCTTCCGACTCTTCTCTCAGATCGGTAACAATAGAATTTGAATAAAATAAAACGCCTCCGGCGAAGATAAGAGCGATGGCGATGAGTACAAATTTTATACGGGAAGTATTGAACATTGGTTTTCCTATAATTAATCTTAATAATAGGGAAAAGAAATCAAACATGCAAATATGTAAAGACGGGGGGGGGACGATCATTACTGTTTCTTACAATACCAATATCCTTGATAAATTGGATTATGATTAATAAATTCCATTTTATGGAGATATACAATGTTTAAAAGAGTATTTGCATTGATGTTTATTTTTGTGGTTTCGATTTTTGCATCGCAAAATTATTCTTGGGAAATAGTATTAGAGATCCCGGACGAGACACCACAAGATGCCCAAATTTTTATAGCAGGTAATTTTAATGGATGGGATCCAGGTAATCCAGACTATCAATTAAATGAGATCGGTGAAGGATTATATGGTATAAAGTTGGAACCCGAAATTGATGATCTTGAATTTAAATTTACTCTTGGTAGCTGGAAATCGGTAGAGGTCAATGAACGTGGTAGAAATATCTCCAACAGAAGAGCCATGTTAAATGATTTTGTTTTACTCTCAACTTGTCGTGTTAAAGGATGGAGTAAAGTGCAAACCGGCAAAAATATAGTTGGCAATATTTCGGTGATAAATAACTTTGAAATGCCACAATTGGAAAGAACCAGAAGTATATGGATTTATTTACCTCCTAGTTATGGAAAGGGTTTAAAACGTTTTCCGGTGATGTATATGCATGATGGACAGAATTTATTTGCCGATTCAACCTCATTTTCCGGGGAATGGGGGATAGATGAAACCCTGGAAAGCTTGTATGCCGATAGGAGAATGAAAGAAATAATCGTGGTTGGGATTGAAAATTCCGAGTACCGATTGAGTGAATATTCACCTTTCGATTTTGAGTACAAAGGTGTGCATACGGGACAAGCAAAAAAATACGGCGAGTTTATTGTAAAAACCTTGAAACCTTACATTGATAAAAATTATCGAACAAAACGCGGCCGCAGACAGACAGCTATTTCCGGATCATCCATGGGTGGATTGGTGTCGGTTTATATTGCCTTGGAGCATCAGGATATTTTTTCGAAAGTCGGTGCTTTATCTTCCTCGTTTGACGTTTGTCGGGATGAATTTGTCACTTATATCAAGAATACTCCAAAGCGTTACCCGATTCGTTTTTGGTTGGATCTTGGTTCGGTTGAGTCCGAGCAGATGCAGTATGATGTAAGCCAGCAGATGGTGATTGATGCTTTGATTTCGTCGGGATGGAAACCTAAAAAAGAAGTCAAATATACCTTATATGAAGGAGCTAAGCATCATGAGCGCTTTTGGCGTGATAGGTTTGAGGAAGTGTTGGAGTATTTATGGCGGTAAGGAAGGATTACCGACTTGAAACTTAGAGAAAAGCGACTCGGTTTAATTAGTATCCAACCGCCTCGGTTCATCAGTTACTCAACCGAGTCGGTTGCTTAGCTCTAACACCGACTCGCTGCAAAAAAAAACAACCCCCGTCACACTTTTTAGCTAATTTCTTCAACATAATTGCCTTTTTCATTTTCCTTTCGTAATTTCCGGTATGTTATACCGTGATCTAAATACACCGGTGATCGAGCTACCTCTTATCGGTGAGAAACGTCGAAAGGCTTTGACATCTGTTGGGGTTTCTACTTTGGAAGATCTGCTGTATTATGTTCCGCGAACCTATCTGGATCGTAGTAGTGTGAAGTTGATTGGTCAGCTTGTGGTCGGTGAGGAATGTACCGTCGTAGGGGAAGTCCGTAAAGTACAAGTCATTCCAACACGAAATAAACGAAAGATCCTTAAAATTGAGATCGCTGATTCCAGTGGCTTAATTACATTAAATTGGTTTCGCGGTATTGAATGGGTCTCTAAGGCTTTCGAGGTAGGTGATCTTGTTTCGGTGTTTGGGAAAGTGGAATTTTTTCGTGGTAACACCATGACCCATCCGGATTTCGATTTTATCGGTAAGCAAGATGCTTTTAATACCGGAGCCGTGATCCCGGTGTATCCATTGACTCAAGATCTACGGAAAGCCGGATTGTCTTCGCGTGCCTTTAGGAAATTATTCTCTCGTTTACTGGAGCAATTGAGTCCCGAAATTCTCGATCCCATTCCTCGTTCCGTATTGGACGAGCATAAACTAATGCCATTTTTAAAGGCTATTCGAGAACTTCATTTTCCTGACGATATAGCATTCTTGCAAAAAGCAAAACACAGATTTAAATATCAGGAAGCATTCATGTTTCAGTCGGTTGTAGAGTTGCGCAGGCGAAAATTTAAAGCGCATCCAAATGGAGCAAAGTGCGAAAAAGCGGGTCAATTATTAACCCGAATGTATGAAAATTTACCCTTTGATCCCACGAATGCGCAAAAGCGGGTAGTCAAAGAAATATATGAAGATCTCAAAGCTGAACATCCTATGAATCGACTTCTTCAGGGCGATGTGGGATGCGGTAAAACGTTGGTGGCAGCGATGTCGGCAGCGATCATGACCGCAAACGGATACCAGACCGCAATTATGGCACCGACCGAAATTCTTGCCACGCAGCATTATGAAAGTTTTAAAAATGAGTTTGATAGAATAGGTGTAAAATGTTGTTTGTTAACCGGAAAAACACCTAAAAAACAGCGTGAATTATTATTACTCGAGATACAAGCCGGACGCATTCCTATCGTGATTGGTACACATGCTTTGATACAAAAAGATGTACACTTTAATGATCTGGGTTTGGTTATCATTGATGAACAACATCGTTTTGGGGTGGATCAGCGCGGTGCATTGATAAAAAAAGGTCCACCACCGCATACACTGGCAATGACAGCTACACCCATTCCAAGAACCTTAAGTATGACGCTTTACGGTGATATGGATGTTTCGGTGATTGATGAAATGCCTAAAGGTCGAAAGCCCGTCCGAACAAAGTTGGTCACTCCATCACGCTTACCAAGTATATATGAATTCTTTGATAAGGAAGTCGATGCAGGTCGGCAGATTTATGTTGTTTATCCGCTGATCGCAGAGTCCGAAAAAATGGATCTTCAAGCTGTGGAGAAAGGTTATAAAGAATTGAAAGAGTACTTTCCGCATATTTCTGTAGCAATGTTGCACGGAAAGACTAAGAAAGATGAGAAAAAATCAATTATGAATGCTTTTATCGCTAATGAGATTGGCATTCTGGTTTCGACCACTGTGATTGAGGTCGGAGTAAATAATCCCAATGCCTCCGTTATGCTCATTGAGAATGCCGAACGATTTGGTTTGAGTCAGTTGCACCAGTTGCGTGGTCGTGTAGGACGGGGAACTCAAGAATCCTGGTGTATATTGGTCCAGCGAAACAATTCACCGGATTCAACGGCTCGATTGCGTATCATGGAAAAAACCTCAGATGGCTTTGTGATATCCGAAGAAGATATGAAGCAACGTGGTCAGGGTGATATTTTTGGAGCACGTCAGCACGGCATGCCCGAAATGAAATTTATCAACATGTTCACTGATCGTAAATATATGGAGCAAGCACGGATTTCTGCAGCTGCTATATTCAATGAAGATGAACAATTGTTGTTACCTGAAAATGCCGCATTTAGAAAATATTTCCAAAAGCATTATGCTCAGAAACTGGAGTATTCGGGGATTGGGTAATATCTAGTATCCAACCGACTCGGTTCAAAATTTGGAAACCGAGTCGGTTGGACGTATCTTTAAATAATCGGAACTATCTCCCTGAATTGGGCATTTATTCCCTCGTATTAACATAGGTTTTTATTGTTAACTACCATATAAAGAATTAAATTATTCTTTTGGAATATTTATTGGAGGAAATCATGAACGATAAGATCTCAAGTGGACAATTATTTATGGGATTAGTGTACTCTTTAACACAATCAGCATTTATATCCTTGGGTAAATTACCCGATCCAATGACAGGTCAGGTTGAGCGTCATTTAGACCAGGCATCACAAACCATTGATTTGCTTGCCGCTTTAGAAGAAAAGACCAAAGGTAATCTTGATGAGGAAGAAGAAAAATTCCTGACTCGCACGATCTCCGATCTTCGCTTGAATTATGTTGATGAGGTGAATAAACCTGATGACAAGAAAGAAGACGAAGACGCACCTGAAGAAAAATCTAATGAGGATACTGCCGAAAACGAAACGGCTGAAAAAGAATAATATTGAAAAAGGATCATCATGTTAGTTGACAAACTTAAAAAAGCGAATAAAATGAAACTTGGTTTTGGACTAAGTTCCCTGATCATTTCTTTTATCGTTTATCTATCTACCATGGCACCCACGGTGTCATTTTGGGACTGCGGTGAGTTTATTGCTTGTTCTGCAAATCTAGCCGTACCACATCCTCCCGGTGCCCCTCTATTCTTGTTGTTTGGGCGTATTTTTGCCATGATCCCTTTTTCAGCAGATATTGCCTTTAGAACAAACTTGATGTCAGTCATTGCCTCGGCTGCATCAATTATATTTCTATATTACAGTATCATTTTATTGATCGAACGTTTTCGCGGGGTAGCTGAGACAAATAAAGATCATTTTATTGTATACTTCTCTGCCTTTATTGGTGCAATGGCTTTTGCATTCTCCGATTCTCAGTGGTTTAACGCCGTTGAAACGGAAGTGTATGCCTTGAGTACTTTGCTGACCGCTCTCACGGTTTGGCTGGTATTGAAATGGGATGCCGAAGATATTAAAGGTCGTCATGGCGAAAAATATCTGCTTTTCCTTTTTTATACGCTCGGTATTGCCGTAGGTATTCACCTGCTGAATATTCTTGCGATTCCTTTTATCGTATTGATTATCTATTTCCGTTATTCAAAATTCGAGATTAAAAGTTTTATCGGTGTAACTGCATTGGCATTTGGTCTTTATTTGATCATTCACAAGGGTATTATTGATGGTACGCCAGAGATCGCTCGAATGATCAATATAAATCCGGCTGCAGTTTCTTTCCCCCTAGCACTGCTAGTGCTTGCGGGTATTTTTATTGCGCTGTTCTTTATGTTTGGAAAGGTTTTTAAATCTAGGCCCACAACCGCTAAGTGGAGTCGCCTTGTAACTTTGGGATTGATCCTGATCCTGGTTGGTTATTCCTCATATGAGATGATCTTTATCCGTTCACTCAAAAATCCCGGTATTGATGAAAATGATCCCGAGACAGTGAGTGCGGCGGTATCTTATTTGCATCGAGAACAATACGGTCAGCATTCTTGGTCACGTGAAGATGCAATGGCACAAAACAAGACTAAAATGCAGTATAGTTCCGAAATGGATTTTTTCTGGCGCTATCAGTTCAAACGTATGTACATCCGTTATTTCAATTGGCAGTACATGGGGCGTGCCGAAGGAGGTGGCGTTGGTTGGGCCGGTGCCGAAGTGGATATTCGCCAGCTTTGGGCTTTACCATTCATCTTTGGGATGTTGGGGGCATTCTTCCACTTTTCAAGGGACCCTAAACGAGCGTTTCCCATACTTGTGCTCTTTGTGATGACCGGGTTGGCGATCGTTCTTTATGTGAACAATCCCGATCCGCAGCCAAGGGAGCGTGACTATTCCTATGTCGGCTCGTTCTTTACCTTTGCCTTCTGGATAGGCATGGGTGCATTGGCTGCTCTTGATTCTCTTAATAAATTGGTCAAGAAAAAACAATTGAACAAAATTCTAATTGCAGCTGTATCACTTTTACTTGTGATCGCATTGCCTGCGAACTTGCTGTTCGCGAACTATGAATCTCACAGTCGTAAAGGCAATTATGTGGCATCTGATTATGCGCATAATCTCCTTAATTCTTGTGAGCCGAATTCAATTCTATTCACCAATGGTGATAATGATACTTTCCCCTTGTGGTATTTACAAGAAGTGGAAAAGTTTAGGACCGATGTTAAAGTTGTGAACTTGTCATTGTTGAATACAGCATGGTATATTAAGCAACTCAAAAATGCCGAACCTAAACTGCCTTTGAGATGGAGCGATGCTCAGATCGAAACCATTCGTCCGGTTCCGTGGAAAACCAAGCAAATTTCGGTTGCAGGACTTGAGCTTAATGTGAAACCGACTTATGCCGGACAGTATTTACGTGTTCAGGATCTGATGATCTTTGAACTCATTCGAATAGCAAACTGGGAAACACCGGTCTATTTTGCGGTTACCGTATCTACCAATGCGCGAGTTGGGCTTGATAGTTACTTATCTATGGAAGGACAGGTTATGCGCCTCTATCCTGAAAAGGTTGATCCTATTGATGAAGATGCTATTTATGAGAACTTTACCAATAATTACAAATTCCGGAATCTAAATAATCCTGATGTATATTTCTCACCGAACACTCAGCGTTTGATGCAAAACTATCGTACTGCGGTATTGCAGGCATCTATGAAATTCCTGGAAGATGATAGAGACGATAAGGTAAAAGAACTTCTTGGGACTATTGAAGAAAAGATCCCCGAAGCCATTATACCTCAGTATCATCCTCAAATGACCTTGCAAGCCGGTCACATTCTTTTTGAACTGGGTGATACGGCAGAATACGAACGTCGAATTGATGAAGTACTTGGTTCCGATAATTTGGATCAACGTACGCTTATATTGGTTGCTCAGGAATTGGTTTACAGTATCAAAAATTACGAAAAAGCCGAGCAAATTCTTTTGCCGATGTACAGACAAAATCCTTATGATAATTGGATTGCCGGTACATTGGTAAGATTATACAGAGAACAGGAAAAATATACGGCTGCATTAAATATCCTGGATAAATGGCTTAAAGTATCTCCTAATGATAATCAAGCTCAGGCCTTAAAAATGCAGATCCAATCTTTGGCGAGTGAATGATCTATAAAACCGTAGATAATCCCGTGATCAGGATTGAAGAAAAAGTGGCTGTTGTGCTCTTGAGTTACAACAGCCGCGAATACATAGAACAGTTTATTCCTTATGTATTAAAATCCACTTATGATGATTTTAAGCTTATTCTAGTGGACAATGCTTCTACAGATGATACCTTGGATTTTATGAAAGAAAATTATCCGCAGATCGATGTCTTGAATATTGATGTGAATCGGGGTTTTACTAATGGTTTTGTTGAATCTTTAGCTTGTATTAAAGCCAAATATTATGCTTTGCTGACATCTGATGTTGAGGTGGCACCCAATTGGCTGGAACCTATGGTTGAAGCCATGGATGCCGATGACAAACTCGGCGCTTGTCAGCCTAAGATCAAATCATTCAAGGGTCGCGATTCTTTTGAATATGCGGGTGCTTGCGGTGGTTTTATGGATAAATGGGGCTATATGTTCTGTCGCGGTCGACTTTTCGATTCTGTGGAAAAAGATCGTGGGCAGTACGAGTCCGCCATTGATGTTTTTTGGGCAAGCGGCGCTGTATTCTTGCTACGAGCAGATGTTTACCATGAAGTAGGTGGTTTTGATAACGATTATTTTGCACATATGGAAGAGATTGATTTGTGCTGGAAGATCCAGCGTGCCGGTTATAGCATTAAAGTGATTCCTGCTTCTGAAGTTTTTCATGTGGGCGGTTCTGTTATCTTGTACGGCTCGGCCGAAAAAACATTTAGAAATTATCGTAATAATCTTATTCTTATGACTAAGCATCTTCCCGCTGCACGATTGGTCTGGCTTTTACCCTGGCGTATTTTACTGGATCTGGTGTCTGCATTGCAGGCAATGCTGGCAGGGCGGGATAAAGAAGCCGATGCCATCATTAAAGCCCACGGTGATTATCTCAATTCTTTTGGGAAATGGTGCCGGAAACGCCGTGAACTTGTTTCGCGTGTACCTTACCGTAAAATTACAGGTGTGTATAATCGTTCGATCGTTTGGCAATATTTTATAAAAGGTAAAACACTATTCTCAGATCTGCCCGGCAGACTGAGTAAAGGAGTTTAATATGAAAGTGGTCATTTTCGCCGGTGGTAAAGGAACTAGAATTTCCGAAGAATCTGTTCTTCGCCCCAAACCTATGGTTGAGATCGGTGCTAAACCCATTCTTTGGCATGTCATGAAACATTACGCCGCTTACGGTCACAATGAATTTGTGATCTGCCTTGGTTATAAAGGTGAAATGATCAAAGAGTATTTTCTGAATTATTCTGCACTTAATTCCGATTTGCAAATAGATATCAAAGATAATAAGGTTAATGTTACCGGTTCATGTAACGAAGAATTTAAGATTTCTTTGGTGGATACCGGACTCGAGACCATGACCGCCGGTCGTTTGAAACGCGTTGAAAAATATTTGAACGGTGAACAATTTATGCTCACCTACGGGGACGGTGTTTCGGATGTGGATATTAATAAATTGATCGATTTTCATAATAGCAAAAAGGCAATGGCGACTATGACAGGTGTCCAACCTCAAAGCCGCTTTGGTATTCTTGATATCGACGATAATGATATGGTTAAAACTTTCCAGGAAAAACCCAAGAATGACAATGTCTGGATCAACGGAGGATTTTTCGTGCTTGAACCGGAAATCTTCGAGCATCTGCATTCGGATGCCGACATTATGATGTGGGAAAGGCAACCGCTGGAAGATATTTGTGCGCTGAATAAATTGGCTGTTTACAAGCATTATGGTTTTTGGAAGTGCATGGACACCTTGCGCGATAAGATCGAATTGAATGACATGTGGGAAAACGATCCCAAATGGAAGAGCTGGAAATGATCGCCGAGTTGAAAAAATTTTATCAAGGCAAGAAGGTGTTGCTCACCGGACATACGGGCTTTAAAGGAGCCTGGATGTTGGTGTTGTTGAATGAATTAGGTGCCGAAGTAAAGGGTTATGCCTTGGAAGCGCCTCGTAAGAATGACCTTTTTTATGCCATTGAGGGTGACAAACTCTGCGATTCGCAGATCGCCGATATTCGTGATCGTGATAGCATGACGAAAGCTATTGTAGATTTTCAGCCCGATGTGATCCTGCATTTTGCGGCTCAGGCTATTGTGCGTGAATCCTACAAAACACCGGTTGAGACTTTTGATACCAATGTAATGGGTAGCGTGCATGTGCTGGATGCCATGCGTCAGTTGGATAAACCTTGTTCGGCTGTGATGATCACCACGGATAAGGTGTATGAGAATATGGAATGGGAATTTCATTATAAAGAAAATGACAGGCTGGGCGGTTTTGATCCTTATAGCTCCTCGAAAGCAGGTGCCGAGATCGCGATCGCATCGTATCAGAAAGCCTTTTTTAATATGGATAAATATGATCAGCATCAAAAAGCTGTCTCCGCCGCACGCGGCGGGAATGTGATTGCGGGCGGAGATTGGTCCGATAACCGTATTATTCCCGATTTGGTGCGTGCGCTACAGAACGATGAGCCGCTAGAGGTAAGAAATCCTAAGGCGATTCGTCCTTGGCAGCATGTGCTTGAATTATTATACGGATATTTATTGCTAGGTATGCGTCAAAGTGAAAAAGCCGAAGTATATCAAGGTGCGTACAACTTTGGTCCCGAAAAGGGTGATGAAATGACCGTGGAAAAATTGGTTCAGACTGCTATCAGGGTCTGGGGCAGCGGCGCTTTCGATCATCAGCCCGATCCCGAACAATTGCATGAAGCAGGTATTTTGCGTCTCGATATTGATAAGGCAAAATCTGTTCTCAACTGGTTACCCAAATGGACCTCCGAACAGACCGTGGAAAAAACCATGAGCTGGTATAAGGAGTTTGAGGATGGGGAGAAGGCGATTGAACTTTGCCGTAGACAGATTAAAGAGTATTTTGGGTAGATTTTATACTTTTCAATGATAGAAATGTTTGCCTTGGATTGAAATCCAAGGTATTATTTTGTTCAACCCCTCGAAATACTCGGGGTTGGATATATTTTTGTATCCTTTTCTCGGCACTTCGTGCCGGGTTATTCAGAGTTTTACTCCTCGACAAGCTCGGAGTAAATTGATTAAATTTCATTTCATGAAAATTAAGCAGAAGATGAATATCACGATTGAATATTTTTTGTACAAAAATAATTTAAAACAAAATCCTATAGAAAATCCCGACAAATGGAGGGGGTAAACTCTACATAACCCGGGGTGAAACCCCGGGGAAATAACTCCCTCACACTGTCAACCCCGAGTATTTCGAGGGGTTAAACTAAAGTCCATTTCTTTTTAACAATCCCCCAAATTCCTGATAATAATTATTCTTTTTATGGTGTTCTTTTTGCTTATCAATATAATGTTTGACTGTTTCAAGCGAAGAATAGTCCTTGGTGAAAACAGAATAACCTATAGCCCAGGACTTGAAATGAGGAAATATTTTTTCTTGTTTAATAAACTTTGACGACGAAACTTTTAAGTCTTTCATAAAACCTGATATCGAAATATCAAGTCGAATTGATAGTAACATGTGTATGTGGTCTTCAATACCATTAATTGCATATAATACACAATTTTTATTCTTTACAAAGGATCTGATGTATGCGTATAAACGATTTTGATTCTTATCATTTAGAACCTTTTCTCGTTTATAGGGCTCAATGATGATATGATAGAGTGTTTGTCTATATGTTCCCATTTGATAAAATACCATATTTTAAAATGACTTTCTATATCTAAAAATAGAGTGTGATGTAGGTCACACTTTTTTGTTCAACCCCTTGAAATACTCGGGGTTGGGTATATTTTTGTATCCTTTTTCCGGCCCTTCGTGCCGGGTTATTTAGAGTTTTACTCCTCGACAAGCTCGAAGTAAGCAAGAATCATGCTAATTATTACCATTACGATACTTAGTGAGCAAAATATGAAAATATTGAAGGCAAATTCTTCTAATTTTATATAGCAAACATCACCTTTTAACCATTAAATTATGGGGTTGATTAAATGATGTTGTTAAATGTGCATCTACCTTATAAAAAGGATCATATGAAAATTATCAATACATTATTTGAAGCCGTCCACCTTATTGAGCTTCCTCGTTTCGATGATGAACGCGGGTCGTTTATAAAATGCTATGATGAGGCTTCGTTCAAGGAAGCCGGCATCGCAAATTGTTTTAAAGAATCTTACTTTTCTATTTCAGATAAAAATGTGATCCGTGGGATGCACTTTCAGGTACCTCCGGCTGATCATGAAAAGCTGGTTTGTGTGACCAAAGGTGCCGTGAAGGATGTCATTCTTGACATACGGAAAGAGTCACCTACTTACGGTCAAGCGATGGAAGTAGAGCTAAGTGCAGAGAATCATTTGGCACTGTACATTCCTCGGGGTTTTGCTCATGGGTTTATGAGTCTACAAGATCAAACCATCATGAATTATTTGGTTGCCACCGTGCACTCACCGGAGCATGATAAGGCCATACGCTGGGATTCATTCGGTTTCGACTGGAAAAACGAGCAGCCGGTGATGAGTCAGCGCGATAAAGACGCTCTTCCCCTCAGCGATTTCAAAAGTCCATTTTAAGAGAGAGCCATGAAAGTACTTATTATCGGAGCATCGGGATTGGTTGGCAGTAATTGTTTGCACCGCATGCAGGAAGATCCCACCTTTGATGTGATCGGCACGCATTATTCTTTTGCTACCAATGATACGGAATATTTTGATGTTTTCGATCAAAGTAAAACAACATTTGATATCAGGGCGTTTTCTCCCGATGCGGTTGTTCATACCGGTGCTTTAACGCATGTAGATTACTGCGAAACGCACGAGGATGAAAGTTATCGGCATACCGTAGCATCTACCGAGGCTGCTATCGCTCTCGCGAATGATTTTGGTGCGCGCTTTGTGTACATTTCGTCTGATTATGTTTTCGATGGCGAAGACGGTCCTTACGATGAGAATGCAGAGACCCATCCTATATCAGTCTATGGTCGTCACAAACTTCTTGCCGAAAAAATGGTGAGAGAACAATGCGAAAATTATTTGATCCTGCGTATTACCAATGTTTACGGTAGTGAAATACGTGGAAAGAATTTTGTAGCCTTTTTGGCAAAAACGGCAGAGGCCGAAGAAGAAAAAACATTGCGCTTACCGGTAGATCAATTTGCTACACCGATCAATGCTGCAGATATTGCAAAGGTTTTGGTCGCTTTATTGAATGACAATAAGCAGGGTATTTATAATATTGCTTCGGACGAATATTTAAGTCGAGTTGAATTGGCCGAAAGAGTGCTGAAGCACTTTCCGGGGCATAAGGTCAAGGTCGAGGCCATAAGAACCGAGGATCTGGGGCAAGCAGCTCCAAGACCCCTATTCGGTGGTTTAAAAAATAATAAAATTAAGGGAGAGTATCCCAAGATGGATTTCTCAACCGTTGAAGAATACGTAGAGGAAGAATATGGAACTTAAGAATATTAATAAGGATCTGGCGGCACAGTTAGAAACCATTGCTAAGCAACGTATAGAACGACCCATGGAACCGGGTGTAGATTATATTCCCGCATCTGGAAAGGTGTTGTTTGAACAGGATTTGCTCATGGGAGTTGATGCCGTGTTGGACGGTTGGCTGACCGGCGGTCGTTTTAATACAGAATTCGAATCCAGATTGGCTAAAATGATCGGTAATAAACGCGTATTGACCGTTAATTCCGGTTCATCGGCTAACTTGTTGGCATTTGCAACACTTACATCACCTAAGTTGGGTGATCGTGCACTCACAGACGGTGATGAAGTCATTACCGTTGCTTCGGGTTTTCCCACTACGGTGAATCCTATTTTGCAGTTTAACTGTGTGCCTGTATTTGTGGATGTCACCGTGCCGGGTTACAATGCCAATGTAGACATTCTAGAAGAAGCGGTAGGGCCAAAAACCAAAGCTATTATGCTGGCGCATACCTTGGGTAATCCCTTTGACCTGGAAGCCGTGATGGCCGTTGCTAAGAAACATGACCTCTGGGTCATCGAAGACAACTGCGATGCCTTAGGCGCTGAATTTGCCGGTAAAAAGACAGGAACCTATGGTGATTTGGCAACCTGTTCATTTTATCCCGCTCACCATATCACCATGGGTGAGGGTGGAGCGGTGCTTATCAATAATCCCAAACTTATCCGCATAGCCGAAAGCATGCGCGACTGGGGGAGAGACTGCTGGTGCGAAACCGGTCACGACGATACCTGCAAAAATCGCTTTGGCGGACAGTGGGGCAATTTACCCTTTGGTTATGACCATAAATATGTCTACTCCGAAAAGGGATTCAACTTTAAGATCACCGATATCCAGGCCGCCATTGGACTGAGCCAAATGGAACGCATGGAACCCTTTGCCGAAAAACGCAGACATAATCACGAATATTTAACGAACCTGGTAAAAAGCGAACTGGGTGATCTCATTATTGCCGATGAAGCCCATCCCAAGGCTACACCTTCCTGGTTTGGCTGTACTTTTACATTAAATGACGGCTTCCCCAAGAATCGTCACGCACTCCTACAATACCTTGAAGACCATAAAGTCGGTTCAAGATTATTATTTGCCGGTAACATCCTTAAACAACCCGGATACCTCGATATTCCACACAGAGTGGTAGGATCATTGGAAAATACTGATCGTGTGATGAATGATACCTTTTGGGTAGGGAGTTGGCCTGGATTAGAAGAGAGGCATCTTGATTATATTGCGGAACAGATGGTTAATTTCGTTAAAGAAAATAAATAATATTATTTAACATAATGTGTAGAGACGCTGCATTGCAGCGTCTTTTTTTTTGTATGGGTGGGTTTTTGTGATGTATTAACGTTTCGCAAATATGCGAAGTGCTATAACACCGCATTTGCCGTAGGGCGCAGTGCATATTTCTTGTTATTGGTAGAGATTATGGGGTTTTACTAATAATTAAAAAATTATCCATCTATATCTACACTTCTGCCTTTCACCTTCAAGATATTGATCATTATCTTCAGGTAAATCAACGGTCGTCACATATTCTGCGCCAATCCATTCACAAGTTTTTCTGGATGCGTGATTATCAGGATTACAAGTAATCCAAATAACATCAAGACCAAATTTTTTTATTTCATCCTTTAAAAGCAAACAAGCTTTACCAGCAAAATGATTGCCTCGAAATTCTTCTATAATACTATAACCCAGATGCCCACCATAAAAAACAATAGAATCTGAATATCCAATTCGAAAATTAATATGTCCAATGACAATGTTCTGAGAATTAAGAAAAATATTAAATTCCAAATTTCTTAACCAGTTTTTTTCAGGATTTGCAGGTGAATCTTTTTGCAAAACTAAGCTTATTTCATCATTCGCCAATTTCATTTTTATAAATAGCCTCTCCAATAATATTATTCAGAATTTTTTCCGATAACGGTGGTGGTATGAGGTCGTGGCGGTCAGACGAGAGTCTGAGAGTCCGACCGAAACTGAAGTTGGGACGAGATTCGACTTATCGAATCCGCACAAACCCAGTCATGACTTATACCACGTGTTATCGCCAGTAATTTAATTTTTTGAATATTCATTAATTAATTTCTCAGCTTCATTTTTTTGATTTGGGTCTTCATATAATTCTTTCGCTTCTCTAAGTTTTTTTATTGCGTCTTGTTTCATCCCATTTATTGAATAAACCAATGCTAAACTTTTCTTATTTTGAGCACTTGATTTATAATTTTCAATCGTTTCCGCATATTTAACAGCGCGTGAGGAAGGTATTCTGTAAAAACTTGTAAATTCTATATAAAAATAATAATGCCAGAAATCATCCATGAAATTTTCCGGTTTCGAATACTCATCCATCCATTTGTTGAAAACTTCAATCCCTTGTTTCATGTCTCCATGTCTTGCACAACGATGGGCTTTTAAATAAGGGGTCCAGTGGTCTGCATAGTTTCCCCCGTAATTGCTATATAGGGTAGTTAAACTGTCTGCTTTTTCAAAGTCTTTATTTTGCTTATACAAAAATTCTGCGTAATCTCTTACGTATCCCAAATGATGATTAAAATTCCCTTTTACAAGAGCATTTAAGTAATAGTTTACACTATCCATATTGTTGTTATCTCTATAGAAGAAATACAGTTCACTAAATCCCCATTCTTTAAATTGTTTGCTTATCCTTTCTTTCTTTACAAAGTTTATCATCTCAAGAGGTGATGGTTGTGGTTTTTTTCTTATCATAGAATATGCATGGTATAATTGGGCTTCTGTTTTCAGTTCCTCATTATTACTGTGTCTTTCTGCATAGTCGGTAAATTCAATTGTCTTTAAATAAAGGTTTCGAGAAAGCATTTTATCCAGAGCAATCGTTCTAAATAATTCCAAACTGTCTGGATTTTGATAATATTTCTGTTCAAGAATGATTAAATTTTCTTTTCCTGAAATTATTTTTTTTATTGCATCAATAAACTCATTGGAGTTATTTGCTTTTAATCCAACGATTCGGTCAATTTCATCACCATTGAGGTCAGTTATAATAAAGGTTGGATAGCCTGTAATTTTATATTTTTTTACAATTTCTTTATTCTCTTCGATCTCTGCATTGATTTTTGTAGATAGAAAATTTCCTGAAATGTAATCTATGAATATACTATCAGTGACTATCTCTTTTTCAAACAATTTACAAGGTCCACACCAATTTGTATAAAAATCGATGAATACCATTTTGTTTTCATTCTTGGCATTTTTAAAAACGCTTTTGTAGTCATTGTCAAAATAGGAAGTAGGCTCTTGTGTACAACCCCAAATTAGCGACAGAATTAGCAACGTGAATATGGTTTTCATAGTTGTCCTTATTATTGGCTACAACGGCAAATTGTATGAGTAGTGGCAGATTGCGTGGTAGTTTCCTGTCAAACCGGTACGCCGTTTGAGCGGGCTACAACCCTTGAATTTACTACTGACTCGGCTATTATTTTTATACATTGTTGGCGGTAGTTATTCATATTCAATGTATTCTTTTGCATATTCAATCCAGTCCTCTACAAATTTATCCATATATATATCAGGTTGAATTCCAATATTATCTAAAGGATATTCTGGCAAACGCATCATTCGAACCGTGGGCATATATAATTTATAATTTGAACAATCAAATTCAAATTCTCTAACTGAGACATAATCAATAGCTCCATAGGTTGGAGTACCTAATATTTTAACTTTTTTACTCTGCTTGGCAATTAAAACTAATTTTTCAGTCGAACTCGCACAACGTCCATCAACTAATATAGCAACTCTTTGTGGAAAACTGAATATTGAGTCTCTTTCTGTGAAACCAAAATTTGATTCTGCATTGTAGGGTATAAACTGTCCTATTTTGCCCTCCATACGTTTTAAATCACTTTTAACATCTTCAATTTCTTCGGAGTATTTTTCTTTATCTGCGGTATTGCACCAATTTTCAAGTTCGCTAATTAATGTCTGGGTAACAAGGTATTCTGCACCTAAATGTCTCACGGGATTTGAATAAATATATGGTAGTATTGGACGAAAACAATAATCTGTTCCACCACCATTTCCTCGAACATCAATGATAAGATTT
Organism: bacterium; assembly: GCA_963676395.1. GTDB lineage: Bacteria > Fidelibacterota > Fidelibacteria > Fidelibacterales > Fidelibacteraceae > M50B103. The sequence continues at coordinate 1,834,519 of OY781066.1, forward strand.
TTATGGGAAACAATTAGGGCATGATTTTTTTCGATAAGTTTAGTAACCTTTTTAACATTCGAATAATCAAAGCTTGAAAGTCTGAGCAATAAAGTTTGTTCGCTTAATTTGTCAAGATAAAACCCTAAAGCTCTTTGAACAATACTATCTGTATTGGTATTATAGCTTTCAGGAAAATCTTTGATAAAGGTCATTCCTAAATCTAAAAATTTAATCGCAACATTATCAACTATTTGAACAGAATCAAATGATAAAATATGATTCCGATTATAAATAACAGCTTGTCGGTTAGGATATATTTTGAACTTTACCTCGCCTTCGTTCCAATTGTCATATTCGCAATCGAATATAAGAGCATGGTAAATAGTGTCGATTTTTAGTATTCCAACTTTATACTTACCAGATGTCCAAATTCCAGCTAACTTATCTTCGGATATTATTACTTGTTTCTTATAATCAGTAAATTTCATTTTTATCGTCTCAATAACCTGCAATTCATCATTGTCTACCTGATTTGATGAAATCTGCAAATGACCATCCTTAAAGTATTTAACGTATTCTTGTAGTATTTCAAAACAATCTCCTTCTTTGGTATTTTCAGCCCTTTTGATAAGATTGTTCTTGAAGTTTTTATACAACACCGAATCTTCTACTTTGTCTATAAATCCAGGATATTCATTTTCAACTTTGTTACTTAGATTGATAATTGACGTTTTGCACTCACAGTCGGATTGACCATAAATTTGGTGTGCGAAAAATAACAGTATTATAAATATTTTTATTTTCATAAATCAACATGTTTTATTTGTGTAGCTCAGTTCTCTTTTTAATTACTGCCAACGGTAAGTATATGAAAAGTTGCCGATTTCGATGCTCAGATTTTTCAAGTTACAATGAAGCTGAAATGAGCTACAAAGCTTAATTTTACTAATGTTTCGGCAATTATTTATATATATTGTTGGCGGTAGTTAATTTCATTTTCATCAATTAATTGTTTTGATTTATTAAAAAGCTGAGAGCAGTTTCAAGTGCTGTGTCTCTTCCTTTACGAAAATCCTCTATGGTAAGATGTGATTCTATATCTGGCTTAATCCCGCTCCCTACAAACTCGCGACCATCTGGGTATGTATCTTTTTTTGAACATATTGACAATACACCACCATAAGGGAGATTCCATCTGATTGGATTGCCAGTACTGCCAGCTGTCACTTCTCCAATTAGTGTAATGTGCTCTTGATTGTCGCAGAATACAAGAAAATCTTCGGCTGCAGAGTAGGTTTGATGCCCGATAAGAATAACCGTTGGAATTACGAGACGTTCCCGATTGGAATCAAAAGTGAAATTAGTTTCTCCTCCTTTTTCGAAATACTTATGGTTTGCGATTTCGTACTGTATTTTATTTTCAACATTTCTAATTGTGTCTTTCGGATTAATATTCTGTCCCCATGACATAAGAGCTGGATTATGTACTCGTGTGTACCAAGTCGAGCCAACAAGGTCATCTTCTGGGGTCAACCAACTTAGAATTTTCGCTGCATAACTGGAACTTCCACCATGATTGTTGCGAATATCTATTATCAACCGTTTCGCACGTTTTTTAAGATCGGGGAAAATAGCCTCGAAGTCATCAACAGTCTGTTTATTGTTAAATGAATTGATAACAACATAGGCAATATCATTACGATACCATTTAAGCTCTACAAATTTCCACTCTTTATCGGCTGGAACCAAAGGATCATTCTTAATTTCGGGCAGAACATCGTGAACCGCATGTGTTCTAACCTCCTTTCCGTTGGGCGTAAGAAAAGCAATATCATAAGGGTCATATCTCAACGAAGTAAAAATTCTACTTATTGCCTCATCAAGCAAATGATGTTTAGTTGATGAACTTATGAAAGGCTCTACCTTTTCTTCAATATACTCAGCAGTCGGTATACCGTTTACTTCCACAATTTCACTACCGACAGGAATCCAATCGCTTTGTTTGCTGCTTATTTGGGATACTATAGCTCGTCCCTCAACAGGTTTAACAATAATCTGAAACTTGTCGAAAAAGGTTGTAACGGATGGATTGTATTTGTAATAGACATATGAGTGCCCATCTTTTAACATTGCACAGTAACGGCTTAATATGCGATAGCATTCGTTATCACTTTTTGATTCCATAACTGGTTTTATCAATGCAAGATATGTGCTATCCCATGCTTGCTCACCTATATTGTTAAAAAAAGCCTCATTATACTTAGCCTCTGACCATACTTTCGATAGTGCATACAATTTATCTTCGGGTGTCATATAGGTGTTGATGCCATGAGTGATACGCTGTTGTGCGTTAGACGCCATTATTGACACGAAAATGAATACAGTAAATAGTAATATCTTCATTATAATATATCCTATAAGTTACAAGTCTATTATTAATTGAAATATCATAAGTTTTGCGATTCTTAATTACCGCCAACGACAAGTATATGCAAAGTAGGCAATTGCGGGCTTTAAACTTATCAAACCGTTACGATTTTGAAGCGGGCTACAACCCTTGAATTTACGACTGAATCGGCTATTATTTTTATACATTGTTAGGCACTGGCATTAATTATAAATCCTTTGAATTCCATCCTAATTTATCAATTTGGTCAGAATAGTTCTCAAGTAAAAATTCCTGAACTTCATATTGATAATCAAAATCAGATTGAGACTTTAACCATTCTAATGGCATTTCACCATTTAAAGCTTTAACAATTTCTTCCTCTAAATATTCAACAAGGTCATCAAGTGAATCGATACAAAAAGGCGTATCATGAGTTTCATCCGTCCCATCTAAAGTACCTTCTTCAAAGTTCCATTCTAAATTACTTATCGCTCCTTCTAATGCTTCTTGTGGAATATCTCTAATTGGGTCATAATAATCTTCTGCAATTTGATTAACAAATACTTCTAATTGTTCAAATAACTGTTCGTTTCTCAATTCCTCAATATCTAAAGCGTTCCTCAATTTAATTTTAAATGGTTCTGAGATGAAAAGAAATATAGTCCTGATAAAAACCGATGAGTTTTGTAATTGTTTTTCAATGTTTTGAATAACAACATTCATTTCATTAGTTGATTGGTCATCATCTAGAATTACTATTACAGCTTTTGTATTCTTATGGTCTCCATAAATATTTAATAATGAAGGTAATTGTCTAATATTATTTGCCCCATTTAAAGTTTCAATTCTATATGATAAAGAATATCTGTGTTTTATAGGCTCAATAAAGTTTTTAATTATTGGTATATCAGTTCTTCCTTCCACAAAAACTAATAAGTCATCAATCTTAACAGTCTTTTTAGATTCAATTCTAGAAAATTCATCGAACTTTAAAATTTCTGTTGGTTCTAAGTGTGATATTTTCTCTGCTTTTTCTTTTAAATCATATGGAGCTAACAAACTCCCAGTATCTCCAGCTTGTCGGAGCTTGAACTTTAATACATCTAAGAACGATATTTCCCCGTTGAAAATTAGTTCAATATCATTTCTGTCGAATAACAATATGTTTAGTGATTTTCCAAATTTCAAGGCATCTTCAACATCTTCACTATATCCATTAACTGAAAGAAAAACACCACTGGTTGTATGAAATTTTCCGTCGAGTTTACCTTTAAATGAATAAATACTAGATGCTGGAAGTGTTTTTGCTACCCATTTAGCTTCCAGTAAAAATGTTTGTCCACTCCAAAAAAACGACCCATCTATTTGTTCCCCTTCAGGTTTGTAGCCAGACCTTGGTTCCAAATTTTCATTTTGTAATACTGAGTAAATAATTTTCTCAAATTCAAATCCTCTTTCTTGTGGGGTGTATCTCTTGCCCTCCAAAAGTTCTTTGAATTTATTTTTAATCTTAGTTTTGTTTAAAATCTCTTTTGACATTCAATATCTACTTAAGTCGTTTCAAGGTTGCTTCTATTTTTTGCTTGTGAAACGTAAGGGATTTGAAAAACTTTCCTATCAAGTTTGCACGTAGCCAAATTTACGTTTTGACACAAATTTAAAACTTTTAACAAACCCGTCAAATCGCAGATTTGGCGGACTTGATTAAATGTACAAATGTTCCGTAAACCACTGTCGCCCTTATGTTTTATATACTTTGTTAGCAAGCGTATTTCCTATTTTTGATAATATTTATAATCCTTATTCACTAATATATAATCACTTATCGGATTGTTTCTCAAATTGCCATTGTTTCTCATAAATCGTGCAAAATTCATAATTGAATGATATTCGATTTCTCGCAATTCCGAATGATATTTTGGATGAACTATTTCGTATCTAAATTTATTCCACTTTGGAATTTCATGTCGTCCAATTTTCACTCTATCTCCGAGGCGTTTTGCACTTCCGATATATAATTCTCTATTCTTTTCGTCAATCAAGTAGTAAATAACAAACTCTCTATCTTCATGCTTAATAAGGTCAACCGAATCAATCCATGTTGTTGATTTTGTAATCATTTGATTGTTGTCAACCTTGCTTATCCAACCAAAAACATTTTTATCCACCAAGTCTCTGAAAATATTGTCGTAAGGTGTTTCAATTTTTATAAAAGTTTCTAATTCAATCAATGTGCCTGAAATTGGTTTAAAAATCAATACTTCTTGATTTCCCCCAAGTAAATTAGTCCTAAAATATTCTCCTTTCAATTTACTGTCATAGTTTTGACTCTCGATGGCAAAATAAGTTTGTATAAATTCCTTTTTCAGTTCGTTTAGTAAATCAATATTATTATCCCAACGAATCTGATATATTGATTTTCCACTTTGATTTTTTCCATGAATCATTCGGGCAGAGTAAGTCATTTTCTTAAAAATCACATCAATCTCAATAGATGAACCTTGCTCAATTGTTCCACTCTGAAGAAACATTGAAATGTACTCTTTCGGAATCGCAATCCCGTATTTAAAAACTGATTTATCTATCTTTTTGTAATATGCCATTTTATTATCTGCTCTGTCTTTTTATATGCTTGCTAACGGTTGGTACATGTTGTCGGGGTGGATTTCGGAACGAAGGACACGGAACTGCGAAACGAGAATCCGCAGTTGGCGTACCACCGAACCCCGCCCTGCAATATGTACTGTGTTAGCCATAGTTTTTTATTTTATATTTTCTGCTGATTCCCAAATTGCAATGAAATTTTCGAGCATTGTTTTTCCTTGGCTTGTATAAATGTTTGTTATTGTAAATGATGATTTTGTGAGTCTAACAGTTCTTCCTTGACAATCAAATCGAATTGGCGTAAATAACACGGCATCATCAATAATAATTATTTCAAAAGTTCTTTGTGTCATATACTTTTTTAGGTGCAAGTTCGGCTCGATACTATTTCTCTCTAGAGTTGTAATTGCATTATTCAAACAATTATTTAATTGATTGATAAAATCTTCATCTTGGTGAGCACAATCCAGGATAAACTTTGGCGAGTCAGGATTTAGAAACAAACATTTAAAATCAAATCCATTACTAATTTTCTCTTTTAAGGATTCATAAAACCACCAGTGGTCTTTGTCAAAAACTTTTCTATTTTTTCTTCCAAAGATGTATAATCTTTCTGAGGCATTATTGAATACTGCTTCATAAACTGCATGACTTTCAAAACCTTCTTTAAAATTTACTGTTCGACCTATCTCTGGTTTAGGTAATCCTCCTTTTTGTAATATGTCTATGAACTTTGGAAGAACTTTTGAAGTATTTGTTAGTCGTATACATTTAAAATTTTTATCAAGTGTGGTTTTGAAATTATCCCATTTTTCTTCAAACTCTTCAATTAATAATTCCTTCTCTTTTTTATATTCGTCAAGTAACTCATTTAGCGAAAGGATTAAATTAAGCATATCCTCCTTCTCAAGTGAAGTTGCTTGGAATTGAGCAAGTGGTCCTGTTAAGTCTCTTTTTTCCATGCCTATTAAGATTGGACATACTCGTGATTCTTCCATTACCTTTGAAATAGCCCCCGATTCAAATAGTAACCATTGTGAATCTTGATTTTCTGGAGTTATACAGATTACTCCAATCATATCATTTGATAATCTATTACCAATTTCTTGGCTCCAGCGTTGCCCTTTTTGTATCTCAATTGATGACATCCATGGTTTTAGTGGATGCAAGAGTCTTTTTGTAAAATCGTAGAATGATTCTGCAAATATTTTACTCCTTTCTCCTGACCAGCTAATGAATATTTCCATATGTTTAGTTTTTTCGCTTTTATGTTTTAAATGTTTTTCCCGGAAATTTGGTAATCGTTTTACTTGCTATCTAAATGAATATTGTCACAATCATATTTATCTAAGTTGCATAAAATTAAGGTAGGATAATCGCAATTCCAAATGATATTCTTTTTCAAGCGTAAGACGTGAGACGCCTGCCGGTAGTAGCCTTCTTGACCACCGTAGCCTAGGCGGGGGCGGGTTAGTAGTGAACCGTTAAAAAGAAGTTGATTTCAGAATCGCCCGTATTATTTGAGTAAATTTTTAATGATATACAAAACATGGATCGTGATGGAGGCGAAAAAGGCGCTACCATCGTCACGATTACAACGGACAGGTTTATAGATAATGGCTCTTTTCAATAGCCGCGGGTAATGTCATCCTGAGCGAATAACCCAAGGCCAAAAGATCTCAAAATCTCTCGAAAAGGTTTTTTTGACTGAATGCCTACGACTAAATTGGGTAGATTAATTCAGTATAATAAAAGAACCCCATAATGGATGCATTTCCACTATGGGGCTCATTTTATTTTAAGCCAGCTTACTTCGACTCTAAATATGTTTTACTTAATATTCTTTTTCCAATTTTGCAAGCAGCCCAGGGATAATAGATTCCCAGGGTAATGATTGATAAAAGGGATTGTCCCCAAATAAAAAGAAAATCTTTCGATTGCTCTATATCATATCCAAGTCTCATTTTTGCTTCATTATTTTCTACGCATGTTTTTTGAGTAAAATATTTATATAACCTAAGTATGGCTAGAGGGTAATATATTCCAAGTGTAATGACTGTGAGTAGTAATTCAATGGCAATTTTTCCACAAGATTCCCAAAATTTTGTATCCCAAGAAATTTGGTATTCTTTGTATTTTATATCTACCATCCATTTATATGCAAAGTATGCATAAGGTATTGCAATGATGAATATGATGATTTGAAATATAAAATTTAATCCGACACTTCCGCTGTTGTTGATCAAAAACTGACTCATAACTATCGTTAATACAACAATAGGAATAATAATAGCTAATAACATGATCAGGAATAACTTCCCACCTTTACCTTGAAACTGAAGATTGTTTGATTTGTAAGAAGTATTATCTACAAAAAATTTATATATATTTCTAACATACCACGCTCCGTAAATTCCCAACGTAATAATAGTAAGAAAAAGCCCTAATAATACAGTGCCCATGTATTTCCCGAATTTCCCATTGAATTCTACACTTTCATTATTATAGCTTATGTTCTCAATGCTTAATTTTGTGATGTAAAAAGTGATAAAAAATGTAATGATCATTACTAAAAATAACAAGGGTAACAATATCAGCGAAGAAGCATCATCAGCCTGAATATTTTGCATTTTAAGAATGATAATTGAATAAGGAATAATAAATAATACTAAAAAAGCTATCCATATTGGGAAAAGCTTTTTGCCGGTTAATTTGAAATCAAAATAATTTTTCATAATTCTCCTATTAGATTTTGCTGTTTAATTTCATGTGTATTCATGATGTCATCTCATTTATTTTAGAAATCGATTAAGTCGTATTTATTTAATTGTGTAAAAATAAGATAAGTCAGGTAAAATTCCAAAGGCTTTTCTTTTTTGTGAGACATGGAATGTTGCAATTTGTCACTATCGCTTTTCAAGCTTAGCGCTTATTAGCCCCCAAATATTTATTGATCAGTCCGAACAAATTATCTTTTTCAATTGGTTTAGAGATAAAATCATTACAACCGGCGTTGAGACATTTTTCCCGGTCACCCATTTGAGCAAATGCGGTTTGTGCGATGATCAGGATATCTTTGTTAAATTCACGTATTTTTTGTGTGGCGGTAAGACCATTCATTTTGGGTAGTTTGATATCCATTAGAACCAGATCAAGATCGGGATTGTTTTTACATGTTTCAACGGCTTCGAGACCATTATTTGCAATAAAAATTTCCTTAGCAAAATCTTCGAGAAGTATATTTAAATAGGTTGCTGCAAATTCTTCGTCTTCTACGATAAGAATTTTGAGTGGCTTATTGGTGGTAAAATCTTCATGCTTTTTATTGTCGGTGTGTACGATTGTTTCAACTGCGGGATTGTAAGGTAGTGTAAAATAGAAAATCGACCCGGATTTTTCAATGCTTTCCACCCAAATATTACCTCCAAGCATTTCTACATATGCTTTTGTAATGGATAAACCCAATCCGGAACCTTCGTACACATTTTTATCTTCTATGTCTGCTTGTTCAAAACGATTGAATATAGCGTTTTGTCGTTTTACCGGAATACCAATCCCGGAATCTTTGACATAGAATTTTAGTTGATCGTTAGCTTCTTTGGTGCAGCCAAATTCTATGCTTCCTTCGTGAGTATATTTTAGTGCATTTTTTATAAGGTTTGTCAGGATTGAATTTAATTTATCTTTATCTGTTTTGATGTTTATTTTATGATCTGTTGATTGTTTGCTTATTGATAACCTAAGATTATTTTCCTGGGCTTCAGGTTGGAAGAAATCTAATAATTCTTGCGTTAATAGACCTAAATCAACATCTGATAATGAAATTTTTTCCTGGCCGGATTCAATTTTTGATATATCTATAATATTCTGGAGTGTATCTAGCATTCGCTGTCCACTTTGTTCAATGATATTAATATATCGTTTTTCTTCTTCTCCGGTTAAATTGGGTTTCTTTAATAGACCGGTAAAGCCCAGTATGCCATTCATAGGCGTTCTGATTTCGTGACTCATGTTAGCCAGAAAAGCAGATTTTAAATGATCACTTTCTTCTGCTTTTTCTTTGGCGGATATCAGTTCTTTTTCTGCGATTATTTTTTCGCTTATATCGATCCATTGACAAACAATATTTGTTATTTCATTTTTTTCATTTAAAAGAGGGAATAATGTTACATTAATCCATAGATCATGAGCCCTAGACAGATCAATGTGTTTTATTTTGTTTGCTTCCCAAAGTAGTGTAAAGTCAACTGTTTTTTGTTCGTTAAATACTGACTTGATCTTTAGTGATAATTCATCATTTTGTAAGTTTTCATCTTTTAGTACACTGTATTTTCCTACTAAATCTTCATCAGTTAGATTCAGTATCGCTTTTAGTGCTTTGTTTGCATCTTGGAGTATACCATTTTTATCGGCTATCCACATTGGGAAAGGGTTGTTCTCTACAAGGGCTCTGAATTTTTGTTCACTTTTCTTTAGCAGCCTTTCTGCTTTTTTTCTTTGGGCTTCACCTTTCATGATGTTGCTTACTTTTGCTAAAGAAAAAACATAAATGATCACTGCTATAAATAATATGAAAAGGAATACAGTTGATCGTAATCTGAACTTAGAGAGAGAACTGTATATTTCGGCCTCATCGAAAGAAATTAAAATAGTCCAGTATGTAGATCCCAGTGGGATGCGTTGATAAACGACAAATTTTTTCTCTGCTTTTTTAGTATTTAATCCACTAAAATCTTGATGTGTGCTAAATCCTGTTCCGTTTTCACTTCCCTTGATTTTGTCGATTAATTCAAGCGTATTAACATCACTCATTGTATTTTGAATGAATGATGCACCTTCGTGTCCCGGTATGCGACAATATATTTGAAACAAATTTTCAGAGATTAACCATGAATGCCCATTTTTTTCATCACCAATATTATCAAGAAATTTATTTCCAATTTTATTAAGGGGGATGAGTAAGGCAAGGCTACCATTAAATTCCTTATCTTTAAATACCGGTACATGTATAGCAATGGTATTGTAGCCTTGAACACTCATAAAAATATCACTGATCACCGGTTTGTGTGTGGCAAATATTTTGATCATATGGTCTTGCCATGAAATATCCTGCCCTATGACTGAATCCATGTAAGGATAAGTATAAACGATCCTGCCGGAGGCGTTTACTCTTGTAATTGCATCAAGGGTGTTGGAGTGCATCTTATAGTAATCTATCAGGCATTTTTTATATCCGGTGCTAAGGTCAATGACCGGGGCATATTTAGCTATGAATGTTAGGTCAGATTGATAGGTTGCCAAAAGCGTAGAGATACCCTGAGCAGCTGTTTTTGCCAATAACAACTGTTCCTTAACGAAATCATCTTTGGTTTTATTTTTAATGTCAGTGTATATGAGATTGAAAAAAAAGTAGAACAATACAAAAAATACAATGATAATCAGATATCTCTTGGAAGTCCATTCTATAAACTTTCTTTGTTTAGGAACCATATATTTGCCGTTCGTTGTTTAAAATTATCCTTGCAGGTAGCTACCTTATAATGATATATATATTATTGAAAATCTTATTTAACTGCAAGAAAACAAAAAAGTAATCAAAAATGATAAGGTTGAAAATTACAATACTTTCTTTAGATGAATTTTGTCTGCGAATGAAATATCGTTCTGATATAGTGTATGATTTACACGAGTGTAGCGAGGAATATTTTTCTTTCAAACTTTGTTTTACCCATCTTCCCGATGCTGCATTGATCAATCATGCTAAGTCCGCATGATTCGATCATACCAGAAATATCGCTGGTAGAAACGATAACGAGTTTGTTTGCAACCTTAGCCGCAGAGCGAATGATATGGCTCAGAGTTTCATCATCGGCTCGACAAAAAAGATTGTAGGGGAGGTCTACAATGGCGGCATTGTATTTCCCTTGTATATCTTTGATGTCTGAGTGATATACCTTAGCTTTATAATCAAAATGTGCCAGATTAGCTCTGGCTTGATGGCAAACTTTTTTGCCGATCTCACAACCTTCAATATCATAACCGGCATAACAAGCTTCTAGAAGAACAGTACCAATCCCGCAGCAGGCATCGATAAGCTTTTTTTCTTTCTTGCCCTGTGAAGCGATATTTGCCAAAGCTTTAGCAACCTTTACATTTATCGCAGAGCTGAAAGTATAAGGTTTATTTTGATGTTTATTCCAATCGGCATTGTTATGAATAAGCTCAGAGAAATACCATTGATCTTCATGATAACACAAAGCATAGCTAATATGTGGATGATAATAATCAGGTTCTCCCTCGATACAAAAAGCTATGTCACGACATTTGCTCAGTCGATCAGAATTTCTATGTGGGTCGCCGTGCAGACGAATGTATTCAATTTTAAAACCGTTGAGCTTAAGTTTTAAGGCTTTGATCTTTTGCAGGAGTTTGTCGTAGTGCTTATCTTGTAGCAGGATATCCAGTCGTTTACGAATAAAGGCTGAGGCATCTGGTTTGATTTTTATATCAGAGAAGAGAAATTTATTTTCCATATTTACCGAGAATAAATATCGTGCTTCAAACAAACAGAGTTCCGTTTCGTGGTGATTATAATTAAAAATGTAAAGATAATTAGCTTTTTGCATTGACTAAAATATGAAAACAATAATTTACCTCAAATGGAAAAGTTATTATTTGCATTATATAAATTATTTTGGGAAATAAAGTTTAGCTCATCGCTGAGTTGATCATTTCAGCTATTTTTACCGTTTTAACTCCGGTTTGAGCATTGATAGGATAATCTTTATTCTGTCTTACAGCTTCAACAAAGGTATTTAGTTCATCCATCATGGCATCGGAAAACTCAAATTCGAGAACTTTATCATTCTTGCTGGAAGAAAGGGTACGATTCATTAGATCGGCTTTGTACTCAAAATCGCCGTCTGTACAAAGTATCTCACGTCTTCGTTTTTCTTCAGCCCGCGAGGCGAATAGAATAGCTTCTGAACCATTGGTGAATTTAATTATAGCAGTGGCACGATCACTGTTATTTGTATAAGGATTTTCACCTGTTGCATACACGGTGTCGATAGGGTATGGGATAAAGTGTGTGATCAGATCAATATCATGGATCATTAATTCAAGCACAATGGAAACATCAATACCATTTCCCGGAATGTATGGTCCTTGGCGGAATGCTAACAATTTTTTAGGTGTTGTTTTAAGTTGATCTTTAAGTTGGATAAGCACCGGATTGTAGCGTTCAATATGGCCAAGTCCAACTTTCACACCCTTTTGAGAGGCAAGTTCGGCCAATTCTTCGGCTTGTTCAAGTGTTTGAGCAAACGATTTTTCTATAAAAATATGTTTGCCGGCTTCAAGGCACTGTTTTGCAATAATATAGTGCTGGGATATAGGAACGACAATATCAAGAATATCACAGATAGCGATAAGATCATTCAAAGAATAATAGTTTAGATCCTGTTCTTTTTCAAGTTTTTGGCAGATCTCACTATTCTTGTCATTAAAGCCAATAACTTCAATATTATCCATTGCCAGCCACTTGCTGAGATGACGGGAACCAAAGCGTCCCACTCCGATGATACCGACTTTTAATGTTTCATTTATCATAAGCGTTAAAATAAGAAATTCCTATCGAAAGACAAAAGCATAAATATTATTAGAAGAATATTGTCTTGATAATCAGTATTGCATTTTTCTTGTTTTTTGGCAGTCTAAAAGATAAATTTCACGTTAAACAAAAAGGAATGACATGAAAAAAAATAATGTGATGTTGATGATCCTGGATGGCTATGGCATTCGTGAAAATCACGATAATAATGCAGCCTTTCAGGCAAAAACACCGTTTTTAGATAAGCTAAAAGCAGAAAATCCCATGACTGCTCTTAACTGTCACGGAAACGAGGTTGGTCTTCCTAAAGGTGTCATGGGGAATTCTGAAGTTGGTCACTTGAATATTGGAGCCGGTCGTGTTGTAATGCAGGATCTGGTTCGTATTGATAAAGCTCTGGAAGATGGCTCATGTGCCGACTATCCTGAGTATAAAGATTTGGTAAAGCATGCGGTAGATAATGATGTGCCTGTTCATTTAATGGGCTTGATGTCCGACGCAGGTGTTCACTCTAATGTTAATCATGTAAAAAAGATCCTTATTTCGCTAAAAGCCAATGGTGTAAAGCAAGCTTATATTCATGCCTTAATGGATGGTCGCGATACACCTCCCAACAGCGGTGCCGGATACCTTGAAGATCTGATTACTTTCATGAACAAAAATGAATTTGGTAAAATTTCAACAATTATCGGTCGTTATTATGCCATGGATCGTGATAAACGCTGGGAACGCGTAGAAAAAGCCTACAATGCCCTTGTTCGCGGTGAAGGTGTTAAAACGGATGACCCCGTTGCAACTGTTAAAGAATTTTATGCAAAAGATGTTACGGATGAATTTATGGAAGCCATCATTGTAGAAGAAGATGCCAGATTAAAAGATGGCGATGCGATGTTGACCTTTAATTATCGTGCCGATCGTGTACGTGAGATCTCTGTAGCATTGAATGATAAAAGCTTTAATGAATTTAAAACTGAAGATATTAATTTGCATTATGTAACGATGACTCAGTATCAGGCTGATTTCCCATATCCGGTGTTGTTTAAACCGGTACAAATGGATAAGATCTTCGGTGAAGTGGTTGCCGATGCGGGATTGACTCAATTACGTATTGCCGAAACAGAGAAGTATGCCCATGTGACTTATTTCTTTAATGGTGGTGAAGAGCAGCAGTATCCCGGTGAAGATCGTATTCTGGTACCTTCACCTAAAGTTGCAACATATGATTTACAGCCCGAAATGAGTGCGCCCGAAGTCACTGAAAAACTACTTGAGGCCATCGAGGCGGATAAATTTAATGCTATTGTCCTTAACTTTGCAAATGGCGATATGGTGGGACATACCGGTATGTTGGATGCCGCAATCAAAGCACTTGAATACTTGGATGGTGCTATTGAGCGCATCGTAAAAGCATTTAACGCCAAAGGTGGAACTGTATTTATTACAGCCGATCATGGAAATTGTGAAACAATGTGGGATGACAAGAACGGACAACCTCATACACAACATACTTTAAACAAGGTTCCCTTTATTGCATGTGATCCCGATGGAAAGATCAAATCTATGCGCGATGGCGGAAAACTTGCCGATATTGCTCCGACTCTACTTGATGTTTTGGGCATTGAAAAACCAGAACAGATGACCGGTGAGAGTTTGTTGCTTAAATAGCCGAAAAGTGTCATCCCGAGCGAAGTCGAGGGAGCTAAAACTAAACTGTATGAATGCTGATAAGGAGTCTTATGTTAAGACTCCTTTTTTATTAGCACAGGTCTGTCCCCCCGAGCATGGTCGAGGGGTCTCAAACTAAATAGCAATGTGCTTGAGTATAGTGGTTATGTTGAGGAATGATTACATTCGTTGCGGCATTCAAGGTTATACTCAGGGAGTAATGTCTTTGGTTTGCGATCTCTCCACTCATTCGTTTCTCACTCGGTCGAGATGACAAGAAAAGTGTCACCCCGAGCGAAGTCGAGGGGTCTCAGGTTAAGTAGTGATGTGCTTGAGTATAGTGGTTATGTTGAGGAATGATTACATTCGTTGTGGCATTCAAGGTTATACTCAGGGAGTAATGTCTTTGGTTTGAGATCTCTCCACTCGTTCGTTCCTCACTCGGTCGAGATGACAAGAAAAGTGTCATCCCGAGCGAAGTCGAGGGAGCTCAAGTTAAATAGTGATGTGCTTGAGTATAGTGATTATGTTGAGAGAATGATTACATTCGTTGTGGCATTCAAGATTATATTCAGGGAGTAATGTCGTTAGTTTGCGATCTCTCCACTCGTTCGTTCCTCACTCGGTCGAGATGACAAAAAAGCCACGCTTATGCGTGGCTCAATGTTTTATCTAATTAACTTCGATTTTTTTAAATATTCTTCATCGTCACCATAAATAAACAATACCGTACCTTCTTTTATGGTTTTAATAATATCCTGAGTGATATCCGGAGGAAGCGCGGGACAGCCCCAACTGCGACCGAGTCTGCCGTTTTCTTGGATAAATTCATCAGTAACATAATCAGCCGAATGGATCACGATGTAACGTTTTCTTGCGCGATGATTAACCCCTTTCTCTAAACCATCAAGTTTCAAAGATGTCCCATGTTTTCCTTCATATGTTTCTGCGGTTTTATAAAAGCCCAATGAACTCTGGCGAGAGCCTTCTTTGTTAGAAAAGGCCATTGCAATATCTTCGCCGGTATTGACTCCGTGAGAGGTATATGTATAGTAGAGAAGATTTTTGTTTTTTAGGTCAATGACATAAAAACGTTGAAATGTTGAAGGAAGTCCAAAATCAATAATTGCCAATAAATTGTCTTTTTTTTGCGCGATTTTAGAGTATCCGGTCATAGCCATTTTAAAGACATTATAATCTAGGACAGCTTCTAATTCTATATCACTGTAGAGTTGATTGATCTCTTCGATTGGCATGGGGGTTTTATTATACATCATGGTTGAACATCCGGAAAAAATTGCGATTATTAATAGTAATGGTATAAGTTTTTTCATCGAGAGTTCCTAAGAGTTTTTAATCATTTGTAGTAAGCCGCCCTCAAGAATGAGTCGTTGTGCAGCTTTACCGAGAGGATTGAAAGTATATTGTTTATCCGCCACTTTTATTAATGCTATCTTGAAATCCACTATGATATCCAGTCCTGTGACAATGGTTAAACCTGTTTTATATGCTTCACAAAGATCATTGATGAGTTCAGGGCATTCGATAACGATAAAACCATTGTTTATGGCATTACGTTTGTATGTTTCGGAAAATGACCCTGCGATTACCATTTGTATACCTTTATGCAAGAATGCTGTGGCTGCCTGCTCACGCGAGGAACCGGTACCAAAGTTGAAACCACCTGCCAGAATATCACCTTTTTGTGTGATATTTACGAATTCAGGATCATAATTTTCCATGACCACTTCGGCTTGCTCGGCACCTGTCATAGCATCATTATATGTGTATTTACCAGGGTAAATTCCATCGGTATTCAAGTTGTTTTCAGGACAATAGATTAAGCGACCTTCTATTTTTTCGGGGAAACCGGCAAGAATACTGGTTTTGCTGTTTTTAATTTTCTTGGGAGCTTCTGCAATATCGCAGACCGGCGCGTGAAGTGTTGCTTCGGCGACGATGTAACCTTCCACAGCCGACATGGCGACGGTAAGGGGAGAGCCAAGATAAGCTTCAGAATCTTTCGCACCCATACGACCTTTAAAGTTCCGATTGGTTGCAGAAATAGCCACTTCGCCGGATTCAAGCAGACCTTTACCAAGTCCGATACACATGCCGCAACCGGGAGGCAGTTCAATGGCGCCGGCTTCGAGTAATGTCGTCCAGTGACCTTCTTTTTCGAGTTTTTCCTGGATCTCTTTCGAGGCACATCCTACATAAAATTCAACGCCATCGGCAACTTTTTTGCCTTTAATATAATCGGCAGCCGTAACCATATCTTCATAGCGACCATTCACGCAAGAAACCAGATAGGCTTTGTTAATGGGAATACGTTTATTATTCATTTCTTCTGCAGAATACATAAGCTTTACACCGTGCGGTCCTGAGATGATAGGTGAAATGCTACTGACATCCAGAGTAAGCGTTTTAGCGTAGTAGGCATCGGCATCCGCTTCAAGAGGATTTGTTTTTAATTCTTTAATGTTATCATCATTGATACGAGGATGAATACTAAGACCTTTGTCTGATTCAACACCCATGAGCCCGCGAACTTTAATATCGGCATTGCGTTTATCGTACCAGGCCAGAGTAAGCGCATCAACCGGGAAAAGTCCGACTAAAGCACCCCATTCGGTGGTCATATTGGCAATAGTCATGCGCTGTTCGATACTGATATGCTTTAGGGCATCACCTTCGAATTCCAAGGCATGGTTTAGGACTTCATCTTTAGCGAAGAGTCCACAAAGAGCCAGAGCAATATCTTTACCGCTAACACCTTCGGCAGGTTTGCCGTTTAAAATAATCTTTGCAATAGGTGGAATTTGCCACCATGTTTCACCTGTAACCCAAAGTCCGGCGGCATCGGTACGAACGATAGGAGTGCCCAAACAACCCAAACCACCATACATATTGGAGTGTGAATCAGAGGCAACTGCCAGAGTATTAGGAAAGGCATATCCCTCGTCACACATTATTTGATGACCGATACCCGTTTTTGCCGGATAAAAATCAATACCGTATTTCTTGGCAAAAGCTTCAATTTTAGCATACTTGGCCAGATTTTTTTCATCGGTACTTTGGACATTATGATCCAATGCATAGACCGGTTGGCGGGGATCATTGATCGTCATTTTTCCAATTTCATTAAATTTGGGAATGACTGCACCTGTGTTATCGTGAGTTAAAACATGTTTTGGGCGGATCATAACATAATCGCCACTATGAACTTTATCTTCGTGTCCAATAACAAATCGCTGTACGATCTTCTCGATCCTGGTTTGTTGCATATGCTTAGTCTCCAATATTAATGCTTTAATAATAGGGAAAATGAGAATAAAATTCCATAAAAAACGCTAAGAATACTTCATGCGAAGAGAAGGTGAAAATAAACAAAGGCACACTGCTTTACACGAAGTCACAAAGGGATCAATTACAAAATTTGATTATAAGTATGTAATATTTGATTCGGATATTTTAAGCACTGAGTAAATTTGTGGGAGATAATACAAAACCCCGATTCCGGGGTTCTTAGTGAGTGCGGAAGGATTCGAACCTTCGACCAACGGCTTAAAAGGCCGCTGCTCTACCGACTGAGCTACGCACCCGTCTCAAAAGCCCAAAAGTATAAGTAAAATAGATTGTGAATGCAATAGAATTTTTAAAAAAGTGTAGCGTAAATCGTGAGTCCATAGTTGGAATGCAAATTGAACCGACATCCAAGCGACTCGGTTTCAAAAGGCTTCAACCGCCTCGGTTGAGTATACCTCGAACCGAGGCGGTTCAAGTCGCTTAGATAGACCGTTGTTCATTTAAATAAAATTTCGTATCTTCCACCATGAAAGTACAAGCAACACCCAAGGTAAAGCTCATTATCGGGTTGATATATTCGCAGCAGAGCGATCTTCGTGCCTGTGAGGTGCATTTACAAAAAGTATTTGGTACCATTGAGAGCATTAGTCCCGAATATGATTTTGATATTACGGACTATTATGAGCCTGAAATGGGAAAGGATCTAAAACGTCGATTTATTTCCTTCGAGCATCTGATCGATGCTAATGAGATCGCCGAAGTAAAACGTTTGAGTAATATAATTGAGCTGGATTATGTCAAAGAGGCCGGTCGTAGCATTAATCTTGATCCGGGATACCTTGATATGGATAAATTTGTGCTGGCTTCGGCTAAGTATGGTAGACAAAAAATATATCTCGATAAAGGGATTTATGCGGATCCAACGCTTTATTTTTACAAGAAAGCGTTTCATGCCTATGAGTGGAGCTTTCCGGATTTTTCAAAAGGTATTTATAACGATTATTTTATAAACATTCGCAGATATTATAAACAACAGATCAAATCATTATGATCATACTTTACATACTATTAGGTATTTTCTTATTTCTTTTGCTTTTGTTGGCAATGTTTCTTTTTGTACCCACAAAAATCTGTATGCAAGGTTCCTTTTGGGATGGAGAAATCAATGCTAAACTCGATGCTTATTGGATCAAGTACGTATTTGGCATGCGCATTCGACTTCTTGATATGGAAAAGCTGAAGATTATTGTTTGGTTTCTCGCTATTCCAATTCCTTTTTCTCTTCCTTTCAAGAATGCTAAAGCTCAGGACGATTTAAACAATAAGGCTAAGATTAAGGAAGACGTAAAGGTTCAAGATAAGGTCGAAGAAGATGAGATGATCTCCATTGAAGAAGAAGAGTCTGAAAAAAAACCTGATGATAAGAAAAGTTTGAGAGAAAAACTTGAAGATATTCTTCAAATTAAAGATACGCTGATTGCATTTATTCGCAAGAATTGGTCCGATATTAAGAAAATATTTGTGACCTACATCACATTTTCTATAGAACATTTAGACCTGAATCTTGGAATGGGAGATCCTGCGCAAACAGGAAAAATGGCGGGAAACCTTTATACTGCCTTGACTTTTATACCGGTTAAGCGTGTAAACCTTTCTTGGGATTTTACAAAAGCATGTTTTAATATTGATGCAAGCATAAAAATTATAATGAAGTTTTATGGAATTCTTCTTACATTACTAAAACTTTACAGATCTTACAAAAGGGAAGTAAAATGACATTTAACGATACTCTGGCCACCTTGTTAGACAAGGTGAAAACACTAGCAAAAACCGAAACCGTTGTAGGCGATCCAATTGTCGTTAAGGATACAACATTGATCCCGATCTCTAAGGTCAGTGTTGGCTTTGCCACGGGTGGGGGAGAACATGCCGTGGAATCTCGTAAAAGCGGTGGTGATGCGGCCGGAGGGGGCATAACGATCACTCCCATGTGTGTTGTTGTAATTACAGAGGGAAAAGATTCCAAATTGCTTTGGTTGGAAAAAGACGATAATTCATTTAATAAACTTTTGGATCTCGTCCCCGGTATTATGGATCGTATTGTCCCGCAAGAAAAGTAAAGGGACGAAGATGACATGCCTGCTTGAAGAATTTCCATTATTTGATGGTATCAGCACCTCGGTTTTAAATCAGATTTCGGAAAAGACTACCATAACAAAAGCTAAACTAAACACACTTATTATTCATGAAAATTCAATGAATGAGTATGTGTATTTTATCAAGAAAGGTGAAGTTTGCGTTTATCGTGAAGATAAAAACAAAGAAAAGATCGTACTGGCTATTTTGAGTGAAGGTGATTTCTTTGGTGAGATGTCCGTATTGGAAAACTACGAAGCATCTGCAAGTGTTATGACCACTCAGTCATGTGAATTTATAGCATTTCATGACAGATATTTCATCAGGATCATGAAACGATATCCAAAGATCGCTTCCAAATTATTCTCATATATGTCACAAAGGATCCGCCATTGTGATGAAAGCATTAAAACATTAAGTAAATCGCAATGTGGGGATAGAATAGCCGCAGTCATTATTCATCTGGCAGAAAAAAGCGGTTACAGAAGAAAAGATTCAGTGATTATAAAACGATTACCATACAATTATAATATAGCCTCATTAGCCGGTACCACACGAGAGAGTGTTTGCCGGACTTTTAGCATTCTTGAAGAAAATGAATACATTACAAGGAATGGCAGAGAGCTGGTGATTAACGATTATCCAAGATTTTACGAAAAGTATTCAACATGACAAATTTACCATATGCCCGCAGAGGTTTTCACTATAATAATTATACATATTATCTGCAAGATCGCTTTGGTGGTCGTGTACAGCGTGTTGCCATCGAAGGCGGTTTTACCTGTCCCAATCGTGATGGCAGCAAGGGAATAGGCGGTTGCATTTATTGCAATTCGGCATCATTTTCTCCACCCTATTCAGATAGCAAATATTCTATCGCAAGGCAGCTGGAAGAAGGGACAAAATTTCTATCCGGTCGTTTTGGTGCCCAAAAATTTATTGCCTATTTTCAAAATCGGACCAATACCTATGCAGCATTGAAAAAACTGGAATCCATGTATCGCGAAGCGCTGGAACATCCACAAGTGGTTGGACTTTCGGTATCGACTCGTCCCGATTGTGTAGATGATGATGTGCTTTCACTGTTAGCTGATATCAATAAAGACTATGATGTTAACTTGGAGCTTGGCTTGGAATCCCTAAAAGACGAATCTTTGCAATGGATGAATCGTTGTCACAGCATGGATGACAGTCGCAAAGCACTGGCACTGGCTGAAAAGCACGGGCTGGATGTCACGGCTCACCTTATCCTAGGTCTTCCCACGGAAACCCGGGAAGAGATGTTTGAGCAGATCAATGAGATCAATGTGTTGCCGATCAAATTCTTAAAACTGCATCATTTGCAGGTGGTCGAGAACACCCGACTGGCCGAAGTCTACGCAAAAGAACCTTTTAAATTATTCGATTATCGTGAATATATTGAATTCGTTGCAGATTACATTTCTCGTTTACGCCCCGGATTAATTTTACAACGTGTGCTTTCATCCTCTCCTGATGAATGCCTTGTTGCCCCCAAATGGCCACATACCACCACTGCTTTTATGATGGATTTGCAGAAGTATATGAGGGAGAGTGAATTGTTTCAAGGTGATAAGTACAATTAAATCTTGAATTGGGTTTATAATTTATTTTTGACTTAAGTGTTTCTAGTCATAATACCAAGGCTACTCACAAGCAAAAGAGGTATAACTTGCAAGAATTTGTGTATTTTATTGCGAGTTAAACTATCGCTTGTGATACTCTATCATAATTAATAAATTTTTCTGCTTAGTATTAATAAAAATGCACAAGGGATGAATTATGGCAAAGAGTAGCGATTCAGGCTGTTTATTTGGATTTATCGCAATTGCTGTTGTTGTTTCAATAATAATTGAAAATATAGAGATCTTTATTGGAATTGCAATCTTTGCTTTGATCATATTTCTTCTTGTCAGAAATGCTAAAAAGACCAAAAACCAATCTAAAACTAAAAATTATTCACAGAAAACATATACTAGTAAGAGCATTCCAAAATATACACAAAAACAAACTATTGACTATTCATCAAGCAGTAGTAGTGGTGTTCCACATTGGAGCCATACATATATATACTCATCAAGTGATTTAGACTATGCAAATTACCTACAAAAAGCATTTTATTATCGCTTTAAAAAGGAATTCCTCCGAGGGAATGTTCTAAATATTGAGGGCAACACAAATTACGCTTTTATTTTGTACTTCGATTTGCTTGAGGAATATCAATCACATAAGAATATTGTTTTACTTGAAAAGCAATTTGATATGCTTGGTGAATGTTGTCCCAAAACAAAGCAATACTACTTCCCAGTTTTATTGGAATTATTAAATGAAAAAAACGATGATTTTTCTAAAAGAAAAATTGAAGAACTTAAGGCCCCTTCATATCAGGATAAACAAGGTCTAATTTATGATTACGAATCGTATTATAAACTTGGCTATAAGTATAAGTCTATTTTAGGCTTAAATAATCAAGAGCAGCGATGGTTAAATAAATTTTATCTGCATAAAAATGTATTTACATCTATTGAGGGATGTTGCATAATGACTATAAAATTATATCTCATTGCATTAAATATATTAAATAAACGCTTAAATGCTAATAATACTTCATTGTCAAAAGAAGTTGCATATTTTAAAGACAAAGTAGCTGAAGTAAAGGGGCGAAATGACTATTATGGATATGAAGATAAAAAATACTTACAGGAACGGGCTGAATCCGAGATTTATTTGTCATTCTTTAAAAGATGTGAAAACTACGTAAGAGAAGCATACAATAGTAACAGGCGCGTTTCTACAGAATGTTCTTATCTTTTCAGTTATACAGATGAATTTGAAGAAAAAATCGGATCATTATTTGACAACATTCTATTAACGGCAAAAAGTATTATTGAACCCCCAGATAAAAATACCCAGATAGAATTAAATGTTACTTTTGTGAATCGTTGGAAAAATAAGTTTGAAGAAATAACAAGTACGTTTAATAGCAATAATATTATCAAATACGCTGAAGAAATTGAAGAATTAGAAGAAATGAATCACCGTAATCCGAACATTGAAAATATAATGTTTGAATCGTCAAAATTTATTGCAAAATATGATAAAGTACTTTCTCTTCAATATTACGCAAAATACATCCACTATGACTTGCACTCAAAAAAAATTGATAACAAACCCCTAAATAAAACTGTTCAAAAATCCTTATTTTCTAATCAAAAGCAAGTAGAAAAATTTGAAGACATTATTAATAGATTAATTAATGGTGCAAATATTGCTGTAATAATTGAGGAATTATCAAAATTCTATATTCGTGAAAGAAAGAAGATCAAACTGGATGATGATAAAGTAAAAGAAGCTAAATTAAAGCATAAAGATACCGTTAATATTTTAAATGAGTTTTTAGAAGATGCTGATGAAACGGAGGAAGGTGATGAAATCCAAATTAATATTCAAAGAGATGCAGTAACGGATTCAATTTATAAACCCGAAATATATTTATCCTCTTTTGAAGAAATAATTATTGATCAAATTAAAGATAATTCATTTGTTATATCTCAAAACGAAATCGAAAAAATTGCAATTGAACAAGGAATGTTTAAAAACCAATTAATTGATAATATCAATGATAAATGTAATGAAATGCTTAATGGTGAAATGTTAATTGAAGAAGATGAAGATAACTATGTTATTGAAGAATCGTATTACCTGGAATTATTAAAAGATTAATAGGAAAAAAATGGAAGTAAAAATTAAATCAAAAGAAGCAACTGCAATTATCAACTCCTTATCAAGTGGAGTAGTGCCAAATATTGGAATTCAGCATATTACAGTTGGCAGGAAGTTAGAAACAGAAGCGATTACAAATATTCTTAGGGATGTAGGAGAGGGACACAGTATAATGAAATTCTGGATAGGTGATTACGGTTCGGGTAAATCATTTATGCTTCATCTACTAAACACTATAGCTTTAAAACACAAGTTTGTTGTTACAAAAGCTGATTTTACACCTGATGTTAGACTATATTCTAATGATGGTAAAGCTGTTGCACTATACAGATCAATAATGGATAATATTTCAATACAGACAAAACCTGAAGGTGGAGCTCTTTCTACCTTACTAGATAAATGGATCGAAAGCATTGTACTTAAAACAGCACAATCAAATAATATTCCAATTACTGAAATTCGTGATGAAAAGTATTCTACATTAATTCAAGATAATATAATGTTTACCGTTAATGAGGTAACAACAACTGGGAGCTTCGATTTCGGTATTGTAATTAATAAGTATTATGAAGGTTTTATTAACAATGACGATCTATTAAAAAGAAGTGCTCTTAAATGGTTAAAGGGAGAATATAGAACTCGAACAGAAGCAAGACAAGACTTGGGAGTAAGAGAAATTATCAACGATTGGAATTTTTATGATATGCTGAAAAATTTTTGCAGCTTATTCGTAAGTATTGGTTATTCTGGATTTATTATTAATCTTGATGAGGCAGTTAATTTATACAAGTTATCTCAATCTACAACCAGGGCTAAAAACTACGAAAAACTTTTATCCATTTATAATGATTGTTATCAAGGTAGAATATCTAATATGTTTATCAATATAGCTGGCACAAGAGAGTTTTTAGAAAATGAAAGAAAGGGTTTATTCAGCTATGATGCTTTAAAAACACGTTTAGCCTCAAATAAATATGAAACACTTGAAATTAGAGATTTTACTCAGCCGGTATTAAAACTTTTACCATTAAATCACAATGAAATATTTGTGCTACTTGAAAAACTCAGGAAGATTTTTAATTTAAATTATAACATTTCAATTGATATCACAGATGAAGATATTCGTTTATTTATGGAAGAAATGTTTAATAAACCCGGTGCAGATGAGTTTTTAACTCCTCGTGAAGTAATTAGGGAATTTCTAAATATACTTAGTATTCTGAGACAAAATCCAAATGTAGATAAATCCGATTTGATTTCCCAAATTGAGATTGAAGATGAAAGACCAGATTATAACGAAATAATTGAAGAAATATGATAGCATATAAATTATTATCAGAACCGATAAGAAAATATATTCGCGATAAGAATTGGACTGAACTAAGGCCAATACAAAATGCTGCTATCCAAAAGATTATAAATACTGATAATAATATTATACTTGCATCGAAAACTGCTTCAGGAAAGACTGAAGCAGCATTTTTACCCATATTATCAAAGACTAATTTTAATGAAATTGGAGTAAAAGTATTATATATATCACCACTTATCGCTTTAATTAATGATCAATTTGAGCGTATTGAGCACCTGTGCGATAATATTGCTATTAAGGTTACAAAATGGCATGGCGAGGCAAATAGAACACTTAAAAAAGAATTAATAAATGATCCTTCTGGGATTGTATTAATTACTCCAGAATCTCTTGAAGCAATGTTCACTAATGCTCCATATAACATTAAAAATTTATTTAAAAATTTGAATTATATTATTGTAGACGAAATTCATTCATTTATTGGTACCGATAGGGGTATACAGCTCATGTCCATTATTTCTCGAATTCAACAAATAAATGAAAAACGTATTATAAAAATAGGTTTATCCGCAACAATTGGTGAGCAAAATTTTGATGAAGTTAAGAAGATTACGGGAGAAATTGAAAAGACCAAGATTTTATTGGATAGAACAAAGAAAGAGACAGTAATTAATATTAAATATTATAAAGGTACTACAAAAGAATTACCAATAGACTTGAT
Source organism: bacterium (assembly GCA_963676395.1). Lineage (GTDB taxonomy): Bacteria > Fidelibacterota > Fidelibacteria > Fidelibacterales > Fidelibacteraceae > M50B103. Next base: position 1,859,990 of record OY781066.1, read on the forward strand.
TAAAAATCTCTATGAGGAGACTTTAGATAGCAAGGCTTTAATTTTTCCTAATAGCAGAGGAAGAACCGAGGAAATAGCTGTTAAGCTAAAGAAAATATCCAATCTTCACAATGGACAAAATTACTATTTTTCACATCATTCTTCGATAGATAAAGAAATCCGAGAAAGTGTAGAAAGTTTCGCTAAAAACAACAGAAGATATAATTTTTCTATAGTGTGTACTTCAACTTTGGAACTCGGCATTGATATTGGAATGGTTGATAAGATTATTCAAATAGATTCAACACATTCTGTTTCTTCTCTAGTTCAGAGGATAGGACGTAGCGGTAGAAAAGAGGGAGATAAGTCTCATGTTGTAATTTATACTACAAGTAATTGGAGTTTGCTTCAGTCATTAGCAACATGGTTATTATATGAAGAGAATTATTTAGAGCCTTTAGAGATTTCTAAACATCCATATGATATATTGTTTCATCAAATACTTTCGATAGTAAAAGGGTCTTCGGGATGTAGAAGGAAACAATTAATAGAAAAAATTCAATCTAATGTTGCCTTTAAAGAAATTTCTATAAATGATATTAATCAGATCATTGATGATGCAATAGAAAAAGACATTTTAGAATTAATACAACATGAATTAATCATTGGGGTTGATGGAGAGAAAATTGTAAATAGCAAAGAATTTTATAGTGTTTTTAAGACTGAACAAAACATGAAAGTTTATCATTTTGGGAGGAAAATTGGCGATATACCGTTCTCACCTCAAATACAGATAAATGAAAATCTTTTATTAGCCGCAAAGATTTGGAAAATAAAAGCAGTTGATATTAATAATAATAAGATCGATGTGATTTCAGCTAAAGATGGTAAAAATCCAATATTTTTTGGTCGCGGGGGTGATGTTGATCAAAAAATAAGAGAGAAGATGTTAAGAATAATCAAATCCAATGATTTTTATAAAGAATTAGAGCCTAATGCTAGTCAAGCGTTAAGCGATCTTAGATTTTTGTTTGAGAATTTTAAAATCAATGATTTTCTGATTGAACGTCCATGTGTGATATTAACTAATAAAATTGTGCTATATACATTTACCGGTACAAGAGTTAACCGAAGTTTATATTTTTTAATAAAAGCCTCAGGCATTGATGCTATAGTTAATGATCGAGAAAGCACAATAGAAATTGGTATAAATTTTAATGAATTTGACGTGTTGAAGTCTAAAATTATCAATGCCAGTAACAATATTGATTCAATCTTGAAAATGAAACTTGAAGAAAATGATAAATATCTATTTTTTTCAAAATGGGGGGAGTATTTATCTGATAAATTTAAAATTAAAATATTAAAAGAGCGATATTTTGATTTTGATGGAGCTATCGGTTTTATTAATAGAATAGCTCCAATTGGAGTTCAAAGTTGAATCTGAGATATTTGAGAATATGAATGAATAATCATAATTAAGAAATGTCATCTTTAAATCTAAAAATTCCACTTGCCCTAAAAAACGGCAAAACGATCCATATTAGCGAGGTAGAACAATCAGGTCTGGCTTGTGGCTGTCGATGTCCGGCATGTAATGAATTATTAGAAGCAAGAAGACATACTAAAGATCCTAGTGAATATAAATTTAAACACACAGATTATTTTGCCCATAGTAAAAGAAGTAAGTGTGAGTATGGGGCCGAAAGCGCATTGCACTATTTAGCTAAAGAAGTTATTGAAAAAGAAAAAAGAATTACTCTTCCGGTAAAGAAGCATAGCTATCCTCATTTTCACAATGAAGTAATTATACCTGAAATTTCACTTGAAGTTGATAAAGTAACACTAGAGCCTGTAATTGATAATATACGGCCTGATGTATTGATTGAATCAAGAGGTCAAAAATTAATGCTTGAAATTGGTGTTACCCACTTTATTGACAAAGAAAAAAAGGAAAAGATTGAAAAGATCGGAATATCAACTATAGAAATAGATCTAAAAAGATATGATATGTTCGAAGTTGATAGAGAAAAACTAAAAAGTATCATAATTGATGATACAAAAGAAAAGAAATGGATATTTAATACAAAGTTTAAACAGTTAGTAGAAAAGAGAAGAAATGAACTAAAAGATCAAATTGCTGCAAAGGACAAAGAAGACAGAGAACGATCATTAAAAGTCGTAGAATTGGAAAAATTTTACTGTAATTATAAACTTCCAATAGAGAAAAGATCATCAAAAGGGGCCTGGAATGGAAAACTCGATCTCTGGCAGGTTAGCCCCTGCCCAATGGAAAAAAGGTATTATGGTGGTAGATATTATGCAAATATTCACGTTGACTGTTATAATTGTAGGGTTAATGGAAAGAAAGCTTTTAAGGGTTTTCGAGATGATAAAACAACAATTGTATGTCTAGCTGAATATTACTTGAGGAAATAATTATATGATAAATATTATAAGAGGTAATTATATGTCGTATTTAGTAGCTGCTGCTGTTTTACTAATAATCGTCGGAATTTTTACTTTAGATCTTATCAAAATTGGTATAGGTATTGTCGTAATTGTAATTGTATTCAGTGTTTTTAGGTTAAAAAATAGGAGAGCAACTAAGGATCCAATTTTATTTGAGCTACTTGTCTCAATAACAAATTTAACTCAGGAAATTGATAAAGAACTTTACAAAAAAGAAATCAACCTTTATTCTGATAGAAAATATAATTTGATATTAAGCCTATTCTATATTGGATTTGTTAAAGAAGCAGCAGACATAAAACAATTACCTTATGATAAGTATAAAGATTTATTTTATTCATCATTTAATAGCATTACATACAATTATAAGAAAAATGAAATTGAATCTCTTTTCCTCATAGGTGTAAATATAAAATCATATCCTATTTCATCAAAGATTGTAAATGAAGGCGCAAGAATTTTCAGAAAAAGAATTACTAATAATGGAGATTACCTTTGAAGATGAAAAAGTATCAAAGGCAATAAATGATATTTTTGATGAATTTACTCTTTGTGATAATAATCAGGAAGAACCTGATACAAAAAAATAACTATCTAAAAATTCAATTTAATATGGGAGCAGAATTTGAAAATAGTATTGAATTTGATATTTCCCTAACAATCGGACAGTTTAAAATGTAGTTAATTCATCTTTTGCGCCCCAAAAATCGCATCATTACAGCGTAATACCCCTAAAAACACAAACTTCCGCATACCAGCCACATATCAGTACACACAAACCGTAAAACTCTCATGGTTGAAGGCTCTGCACTGTACTCTTAATCCAGTGGGGATTATGCAAGGCTTTCAAAAAAAAAATCAGATTGAGCATTATATTTAGCCCTGCAATGCTTGGAAATCTATAGATTACAAGAAACCCCGGGATAAACCCGAGGTTACAATTATGTGACTTCTGATTGGAGTCTTTTTTATTTTTGCGAGACACGTTTCCCGATATCTCATGTTTTATAATTACTTCATCAATAAGCATTTCTCAACAAATCGCTCTACACCACTATCGTTGCTTAGCGTTGCATGGATAAAATAAATTCCCGATGGATGAGCGGATGCATTCCAAGCCAGTTTATAGTCTCCGGCATTTTGACGTCCTGAATACAGTATATCAACTTGTCTTCCATTAATATCCAGAACATTTATCTTGATATTGTTAGTAGCCGACAGCCGATAGCTGATAGTTAATTTAGGATTAAAAGGATTTGGATATGCTTTCATTAAAAAGGGTGTTTCAGGAATTATTGGGTCAATTGCATCGTTAAGCTCACGGGTTATAATCGATGCTTCCACCATGGAGTTTGCGGGGACATTCACTAAGGCATAAGCCATTTTCGAAAGAGTATCGACTTGGAATAATTTTGCATTGATGAGTGAATCGATTGCTTCGGTTTTTTCAAGCGGGAATTTTACCATGCACTGATCAAGATCAATATGGTGGTTATTATTGATACGTGCCATAGAAGAGTCGGCATTATAGATGATGGTCAATTCACTGCCGCTTGCTCCGGCTTGGACAGAAAGTGAATTTAAATATTGATTATTCTTGAACTTTATGATACGATATGCTCTTCTTCCGTTACAAGTTGCTGCGGTAGAAATACTGTAAGGATGTGTTTCATCTTCTTTATCCTTATGCGTATGTCCCCAAAAAGCGACATCGACATCGAGAGAGCTAAGGTTAATTTCATTCTTGAAGTCATAGTGATAAAACATAACATTTAAACTATCGGTACTGTGTGCAGCAATATCGGTATTAAGCCATGTGAACTGCGATGAAATAAAGGAAGAACTGCCATAGAGTTCGTAGCGCCATTCATCGTAATTGTCGTAGGCCTCCAGTCCGATAAAGTGAACCTTACCGTAATTAAAGGAATAGTTTTGCGTGGTGGTGGCCGTTGCGGAAGTGCTGTTTAAATAATCCCAGCCAAAGAAATTCCACCAAGTTCTGCGGGCAGTACCATCGGGAGCGGGCGTAGCATCCCATCCGCCAAGATCGTGGTTTCCGGCAACTAGAAATACGGGGACATCCAGCTCGTACATGAGTTTTTTAGCTCTTGAAATTGAGGGAACACCCAATTCCTCGATCTCACCATCGTTAATGAGATCACCGGTATGGATAACAAAATCCGGGTTAATAATATTAATGTCCTTGATCACTGCGCGGAAGTCTTCAATGCCAGTCGAGTCGGCTTCTAAACCATCATCTCCCCAGTAAAAATTTGAGGGAAGGTGAGTGTCGGTAACATGAACGACAGTGAATTCTTTTTTGTATTCCGGAATAATATAGATGGAGTTTTTTGAAAGATCATTTTTACTTGTATCACTACATGTTATGTAGAGATCATATAGGCCATAAACCATGTTATCAGGAAGTGTCGCTTGGAATTTTCGTAAACCATTTTCACTTCCGTTTTCCGTGAAGTTTAAATCATACTCGATAGTGTTAAATTTGATTTTCACTTTGTTTAGAGCTATACCTGAGCTGAGGTCAAGTAAGATATCAAAGTTTTTACCCGGTAGATTCATGCTTGGAATATTTACCAGCGGTGACTGGATGACTGTTAGTGTATCTTTCGGGAAAACCGGGATCACGACCTCACCCAAGGATAATTCAATGTTCTGACTGCTTGAGCTTGAGATATAAAAAGTTTCGTTTGCAACTTGCCCGGCATAGGAGCAGGAAGCTGTCCATGATCCGGTTTCTAATTCTACCAGGGAAATACCTGAAGTATTTGTTCTGCTTTCAAAACTTTCTGTTTCGTTTGGAGCTTGTACAAATGAAACCAAGGCGTTTGAGACCGGTAAACCATTTTGAGTCACTGTGATGGTCGCTTTACCTGTCGACAGTTCATTCAATTCGGCGTTAGCCAGATAGATATCGGCAAGATCATTACCCACAGCAAAGTATCGCGTAATGGTATAGCTTGCGCCTGGAGCTAGATCGGTTTCAACAATGGTTGCATCACTCCAGTAGCCGCCATGAATGGCGAAGAATGATGTTTCGGCCATATAGCCGTAAAGAGTATTAGTAGTTGTGGAGGCCAACCATGTTGTATTAGAAGATCCTTCACGAGTTGAGCCTAAACCGGGAACAAAAGGATTGGAGCCCCAGGAAAAAGCATCGCCCATGCCATAGTTTTCCAGTCGTGAGCCACTATTATTTGTAAAGGTTGAAACCAGTTTAAGTAAGTTCGTATCATCATACAGGATATAATCCGATACAATACTGATGAGAGCATTATCTGAATCTACACCGCTTACTTGGACATGCGCTGAATCATTCGGCGTGCCGTTAGAGAGGATGGAGATAGAATTATAGATTGCCTGACGTGGCCAGGTTTTATTGAGATAGAGGTACATGAGATCGAAGTCATCTTGCCCACCATTAACAACGGCGTCAATGCATAAGCCACCGGATTTCCCGGGAGATTTGGTATTGGGTATATCCGCAATAACAAACGAAACGCTATCATTTTTTATAATATAATCACCGACGACACCATTGGCATGTGTGCCGGAGAATAATTGAGAGCTGGATGTAATTTTACTGACTTGTGCTGCATTTGCAAACCCGATGATTATGAGCAAAATGCTAATGAGATGTTGTTTTTTCAAAATTTAAATACCTTTCTTAACATCTTTTTTTGAACGATGTATATGCTTGACTTCGCTGGTGATAACCCAAAGGCTGCCAAGTAATATTATTAGATAGTAAGTTAGAAAGCGCCAAATAATCATTGGCATGAAAATTGGGATAGAACCAAAGAATTTTGAAAAGAAGATATAAAAACCTCCTTCAGAGGCACCGGCAGCACCAGGTAGTGGTACAAAAGATACGGCAAGGAAAAGAAAAGCTTGGAGAGTAAAAATAAGCATAAAGGATTCGTTATGTAGTCCAAAAGCTCTATATATGAGATAAGGAATGGCAAATAGGAAGCCTAAATTGACCACAGAGATTAAAATTGATAGAAAAAAGTGAGCAATATTATTCTTGATATAGGTAGATGATACAAAAAAATCATCAATCAAATTATCTATATGTGCCGTCCTTTTTTCTTCTTTGCGGATGATTTTAAGCTTGCTAAGAAAGTGAATAAAACCATGAACTATTTTTTCGGTAATAGGACGATTTAAAAAAACCATGGAAATAAAACCAACAGCTATAAGGTTTAGAATAAAACCTGCTGTGGTAATCCAAAAAATGTGATGATAATTCTGGAAGAAGAATGAACCTTTCGCAAGCATTGCAATGACATAGAGTAAGCATAGGGAAAGCTCATAAACGATAAATTTAATGGTGATGATGGAGGTGGATGTTCCAATGGGTATACCTTCACGACGCATATAAACAACTTGCATGGGCTGTCCACCGGACGAAAATGGTGTCAGTGCTCCATAGTAAAGTCCCATTATCCCAATTTTAAGTGATTTTATAAACCGTTGCTTTCCAAAAATATAGGATGTAACCTGTTTAAGTAAAAATGCATCACTTAGCCAAAACATTATCATTGCAAGAAGTGAAACTGCTATCCACTTTTTATTTATTTGCGGAATAATTTCTTTTAGTGTATCAATATCATGATTCAGAAGACCAATAAGAAGGATAACTACAATGGTTGCTGAGATATATACAAGCCTAAAAATATTTTGACGTTTTTTCTTTTTCTGTATGTTTTCTTCCATGTTCGTGCCTTATGTTTATATTCAACACAAGAAATACCATGGGATCACGTGCTTATAAATGTATTTCATTTTTAATTGAGAATGATCCATTAAAAATGAAATAGATCCATAAAAGATCCTCAAGATGCAAACATAAACAAAACGCCTCCTTTTTCAAAGAGGCGTTTTTATAAAATACTAAATAACCGATTAAGTTTTAATCAGCCATTTTTTTATATGTTTCCCAACGGTTCTTGGCAAATTTCAAGAAACCTTCGCGAAGAGCAGGTACCTGATCAGGGAAAGTTGTTTCTAATGAACTGTAACGTCTTTCACTGTTCATGAAATCAATAACCTCGAAGTTAGGTTCTTTAGAATCCAAGGTAAAAGGATTCTTGCCTTCAAGTGCCAGCAAAGGATTGTAACGATATAGTAACCAGTAACCGGTTTCAACCGCACGTTTTTCCTGTTTTTGGCTTTTGCCCATATCAATACCGTGGTTGATACAAGGAGCGTAGGCAATAATGATCGAAGGACCGTCGTAAGCTTCAGCTTCTTGGAAAGCTTTAACCAACTGGTTTTTGTTAGCACCCATAGCTACAGATGCAACATAAACATATTCGTAAGTCATTAGCATGCGACCGAGGTCTTTCTTGTTTGTTTTTTTACCTGATTCGGCAAATTTAGCAACGGCACCAAGAGGAGAAGCTTTAGAAGCCTGACCACCGGTGTTTGAATAAACTTCGGTATCCATAACAAGGATATTGATGTTTTTACCTGATGCCAACGCGTGATCCAAACCTCCGTAACCGATATCGTAAGCCCAGCCGTCACCACCAAAGGCCCAGACTGACTTGTCAATGATATAAGATTTTAACTCTATCGCTTTTGCGACATCAGCATCTTTAGCATCTTCTTTTACAAGAAGGGTCTGGATTTTTGCTGCATTGGCTTTAGCTTCATCAGAAATATCTTTCCAGTTTGCAACGGCTGTCGTTATAGCGTCTTTTAATTCGCCTGCTATATCTTTAGCAAGAAGTCTTTCGAAGACGGATTTCAACTGACGGCGGTTAGCATCAACTGCGAGGCGCATACCTAAACCATATTCAGCATTATCTTCAAATAGCGAGTTAGCCCATGTAGGACCGTGACCATCTTTGTTTTTGCAGTAAGGAGTGGTGGGGAATGTACCTGAGTAGATTGATGAACAACCGGTAGCATTCGCAATAACCATTCTATCACCGAAGAGCTGAGTAGTCAATTTAACGTAAGGAGTTTCACCACAACCTGCGCAAGCTCCGGAGAATTCGAAGAGAGGTTGTTTGAACTGAGAACCTTTTACAGAGTATAGACGACTTGAACCGATAACATCGTTTGATAATTCATGGAAGAATTTTTCATTTTCGTTTTCACCTGCATCACGTTCTGTCTGAATGGGGCTCATTTCAAGAGCGGCAACAGGACATTCGTTAACACAAACTGAACAACCCTGACAATCTTCTACATAAACCTGGATCTTGAATTTCTTGTCAGCATCTTTACCTTTAACATCAAGGACGTTGAAAGATTCAGGAGCGCCTTCAAGTTCAGCAGGATCAATCAGTTTTGCACGAATTGAAGCGTGAGGACAAACGAATGTACATTGGTTACACTGGATACATTTATCTGCGATCCAATGAGGAACCATAGGAGCAACACCACGTTTTTCAAGAGCGGCAGTACCTGTTGGGACATAACCATCAATAGGCATGTCGGCAACGGAAATGTCATCACCTTTTTCACGCATGATAGGTTCGATAATATTTTTAACGAAAGCAGGAGCATCGTCAGCAACGAGTTTTGCAGGTTCGGCAGCAACTTCGGGGAGTTCGGCCGGAACTGCAATTTCCTGGAGAGCAGCTTCTGTAGCATCAACAGCTTTCCAGTTCATCTCAACAATGTTCATACCTTTTTTCTTGTATGATTTCTCAATGGCACCCTTGATCAGAGCGATAGCTTCATCTTTAGGAAGAACACCGGAAATAATAAAGAAAGCAGCTTGCATCACAGTGTTAATACGACCACCAAGACCAACTTCTTTAGCAATATCAAGTGCGTTTACATTGTAAACTTTAACATTATTCTTGATGATAACTTCTTGCATTTCTTTAGTGAAATGTGAGAAAACTTCTTCAGCTTTCCAGTTTGAGTTTAGCAAGAAAACGCCATTTTCTTTGATACCTTCAGTTACATCGTAACGGCCGATGAAAGCTTGATTATGACATGCGATAAAGTTTGCATGCTGAACAAGATATTCAGACTGAATTTTGGCAGTTCCGAAACGAAGATGTGAACGAGTGATACCACCGGATTTCTTTGAATCGTACTGGAAGTAACCCTGAGCGTTCATATCGGTGTTGTCACCAATAATTTTAATTGAGTTTTTATTAGCACCAACAGTACCATCAGAACCAAGACCCCAGAATTTAGCTGAGAAAGTACCTTCAGGAAGGGGGTTAATTGTTTCGGTCACTTCCAAAGATCTGTTTGATACATTATCATTGATACCTACTGTAAAGCCATGAGTATCGGCTTTGTCGTAGATAGCTTTAACCATTGAAGGTGTAAATTCTTTAGAAGAAAGACCGTAACGACCGCCGATAATATTAATATCTTTATTTTTAAGAGCAGCTACAACATCCAAGTACAGAGGTTCACCCAATGAGCCGGGTTCTTTTGTACGATCGAGTACGATAATATTTTTAGCTGATTCGGGAATAACATCAACAAAAGCTTCTGCAGAGAAAGGACGATAAACGCGAACTTTAATAAGACCGAGTTTTTCGCCTTTGGCGTTCAATGAATTGATAGTTTCTTCGATAGTGTCGCAAGCAGAACCCATAGCGATGATAACTTTTTCGGCATCTTTAGCACCAACATAATCGAATAGATGATATTGACGACCGATAACTTTGGCGACTTTATCCATATATTCTTGGATGATTGCAGGAGTTTCATCGTACATCAAATTAGTTGTTTCACGACCTTGGAAATAAACATCAGGGTTTTGAGCACCGACTTTGAGGCGAGGATTTTCAGGATTCATCGCGCGTGCACGGAATTCTTCAACATATTTTTCTTCTACGAGACCTTTGATCGTATCGTAGTCGATAATTTCAGTTTTTTGAATTTCGTGAGAGTTACGAAAACCGTCAAAGAAGTTCAAGAAAGGAACTTTAGATTTCAAGGTAGCCAAATGAGAAACGATAGCCAGATCCATGATTTCTTGAAGGTTAGATGCAGCAACCAAAGCGTAGCCGGTGTTTCGAGCTGACATAACATCAGAGTGGTCACCAAAGATAGAGAGTGATTGTGCCGCAAGAGAACGAGCTGAAACGTGGAATACTGTGGGAAGCATTTCACCGGCAATCTTATGCATATTGGGAAGCATAAGCATCAATCCCTGAGAAGCGGTAAAAGTGGTGGTAAAGGCACCGGCAGAAAGAGAACCGTGAACGGCACCGGCGGCACCGGCTTCTGACTGCATTTCGACGATATCTACGACTTCACCGAAGATATTTTTACGACCGTTAGCGGCCCAAACATCCGCATACTGACCCATATCAGATGAAGGTGTGATCGGATAGATCGCAGCTACATCCGAGAAAGCGTAAGCAACGTGTGCAGCAGCGGTGTTTCCGTCGATGGTTTGTTTTTTAAATTTACTCATTTTGACTCCTAATAAATAATTTGTAAATCAAATCTCCAACAACTCGAAATATAAAAGGAAAAAGGTATGAGGAAAAGGGAAATATTGGGAAAATAATCACATGAAAATATGCATGTAATTAATAAACCGAGTCGGTTTGGTGGTGATTAAGGCGACTCGCTTGAAGCAGAGAACAACCGCCTCGGTTGGATGAATCATAAACCGAGTCGGTTGAATATTATCGAACTGACTTGATGATTACACGATTAAAGAAAGATCAATTTTATTTGACGAAATTAATCTTTCTGGTATACATACATGAATCAAATATACTATTAACATATCTATGATATTTATCTGTATTCATTCCATATTTTAGAAATATTTCTTTTAAACAAGAATTGTCATCAATTTGTGTGTAATTTGTATATGGCCATTCTTCCGGATTAGCCATTAGATTTGCGCGAACAGGATTCATAAAAATGTATTTGCTTAATTGCAGTAAATATATATCGCTATCAATAATTTTGTGTTGTAACGCAGACCTAAATATCGGTCCCCTTCTTTTATATTTTTTGTTAAAGTATATAGCATATCGTACAAACACATAATTAAACAACCTATACACCTGTACTTCACTATTCTGTCTGATCAAATAATGGTAGTGATTGGGCATTAAACAGTATGCATATATACTTGCTGGTACTTTTTTGAGGTTTTTATCAATAATACTCAAGAAAAAATCATAATCTTCATCATCATAAAAAAGATCATAATCATCTATCGCATGATTGTAAATGTGAAAAATTGCTCCTTCTACAAAGTCTTCATGTAAACATCTCATGGTGTCCCCCAAAAATTGTTTCAATAATATAAGACATTATTTAATAAAAATTTGTCAACAGTCGAAAAATGTGTCCCAGGTCACACTTTTATGTATTATTTTTTAGAGAATTTGCCAGAATACTTTAACTAAGGAGAAAATAATGAAAAAGATTGTCGTTCATTGTATGATGATGTTGTTTGTATTTAGTATTGCATTTGCCCATGATGGAACCAATACTACAGTCGATGTGCTGACTAAAACTTCAGAGAGTTGGAATGGTGCCAAACTTCCTCGGTATGCAAAAGGTAAACCGGAAATTACTATTCTTCGTATAAATATACCTCCGCATTCAAAATTAGCCTGGCATGAACATCCTTATATCAATGCCGGTGTTTTAATTTCGGGAGAGTTGACTGTAATCACCGATCAAGCGGATACTTTAGACTTAAAAGCGGGTGATCCTATTGTAGAATGTGTTAAGACCTGGCACTTTGGTGAAAATTTGGGTGATGAACCGGTTGATATTATTGTTTTTTATGCTGGAATAAAAGATAAAGATGTGACGGTAATGGAAAAATAATTGTTTATTGAACTGAGTCGGTATGAAAAATATTAACCGCCTCGGTCGAGTGTTTGTTGAACCGAGTCGGTTGAAAGAGATGGATACCGAGTCGTTAAAATTATACTTTGAATCTTAATCTCATAACTATAAATTTATACTATGCCTAAACATAAAGACCAATTCAAATGTTCAAGTTGTGATGGCCTTACAGCCAAATGGGCCGGTCAATGCCCGCACTGTGGAGAGTGGAATACACTCGAAGCCTATGATGCCCCTCAATCATCTTCTAAGCGTGTAAAAGCTGCTGGCTCACCACCACCTTTTTATTCTTTGTCTAATCCCCAAGAACCGTCCCGTTATGGTTCGGGATTAGAAGAATTTGATCGCGTGGTGGGTGGTGGACTAATGGAAGGTAGCATCGTTCTGCTTGGTGGAGATCCCGGTGTGGGGAAATCTACACTCGCTTTGCAACTTTGTAAGGCATATCTTGATAGTAAAATAAAGATGTGCTATTTTTCAGGTGAGGAGTCTGTGGGACAACTTGCACTTCGCGCCAAGCGACTTGGTTTTGCAAACGATGATCTCCAAATATCTAATGATGTGGAGTTGAGCAAGATTATTGCCGGACTCGAATCCGAAAAGCCTCAAGTCGCCATTATTGATTCTATCCAAACTGTTTATTCTCCAAATCTAGATTCCTTGCCGGGCTCACCGAATCAGGTGCGTGAGTGTGCAAGTGAGCTGATGACTTTAGGCAAAAAGAAAAATATTACAATAATTTTAATTGGGCATATTACGAAAAGCGGTACGATAGCCGGACCAAAATTGCTTGAGCATATTGTTGATACCGTGTTATATCTCGAAGGTGATAAACAAAATTATTTTCGAATCCTTCGCTCGGTCAAGAATCGCTTTGGTGCAACGCATGAGATCGGTATCTTTGAAATGAAACAGGATGGCTTACAGGGAATCTCAAATCCGGGGGCCATATTCCTAAGTGAGCGTAAGCCAGGTGCCACCGGTTCGGTGGTAACTTGCGGTATGGAGGGTTCGCGACCACTGTTGGTAGAAATCCAAGCTCTTGCAGCCAAAGCAGCTTACGGAACACCTCAGCGCCATGCCAGTGGAATCGATCCTAAACGTTTGCAATTACTGCTTGCCGTGATGGAAAGACAATTGAATATCCAAGTCTCTCAGTATGATATTTTTGTGAATGTTGTGGGTGGACTTACCCTAAAAGAGCCGGCTATGGATCTCCCGGTGATCGCAGCCATATATTCATCAGTCAAGAATATTCCTCTAGCAGATAATACCTGTGTGATAGGGGAGGTGGGGCTCACCGGTGAAACCCGCTCCGTACAGCGCATTGAACAGCGCGTTTCCGAAGCTAATCGTATGGGCTTCGATAGATTGATCCTCCCTGCCTCGGTGAAAAAGAAAATTGTTGATAAGAATCATTTATATCGATTTTTTAAAGATATTTCTGATTTGTCTGGCCAATAAATATAATTTAAAGGAGATATTATGAAAAAGTCATGGATTTTTAGCATTCTTGCTATGATACTTTTAACAGCATGCATTTTTATTCCCCGTGATGAGAATTTGTCGAGTGGCATGTTCAAGTTAACCGATATGGAAGGTAATTACACAACGACCTTTAAAAGCGGTGATAATTTTTATATGAAGTTTTGTCTAGTAAATACAACGGTGGATACACAAGATTATGACTTATCCAATTCGGGTCCGGCTGTTAAATTTTACATTTATCAAGATGGTCAATATATTACGAGCAGTATTGATGGTTTTGACTTCCTTTCTGTTATTATTCCCAGAAAGCTGGCTCCTGGTGATACCATCCAAAGTAGCTGGTTGGCTCCAACACCTGCACACCAATCAACAATAAATGTGTTGTCACCGGGTAATTATGAAGCTCGTATAGAATTTCCGCATTTTGAGACATTTGAAACAGATACCATCACGGTTATTGATTTTACTGTAACCGAGTAAAGGAGATAAAGATGAGAAAGTCATTAATTCTATTGTTTCTTGTACTGATCATACTTTCAGGATGTGTTTTTAATCCTGCACAAATTCCTGATGCAAGTAATGTGTTTTTCCTAAGTGATACGCTTGGAAATTCTACGACAACATTCCAGGTGGGCGAAGAGTTTTACATGAATTTCAGGATGATCAATACTACCGACAGTTCGTTAACTTATACACTTTACGATAGCGGTCCTGAGGTCCGATTTTCAATACTTCGTGATAGCATTTATGTAGCAGGTTCAATGGACGGTTATGGTGTGCGTCTACCGGTATTTAATCGCGAACTTGCATCCGGAGATAGTATCGTGGGACAGTGGAAAGCTCCAACCACACCTGCTCAAGACCCCATAGTAACACTTGAAGCAGGTACTTATCTTGCTGTTCCTCAGTTTCCTGCAATACCCGAGTTACAAACCGAAACCATCATGGCAATTAGTTTTACTATAGTGGAATAGAGCCTATTTTTCATGAGGGAAAATTCAAAAATACTGCTACTATTTACTATATTGACTTTACTGGTCATCGCTTGCTCCTATTTGCCTGAAGGAGTACATATTGATACGGCATTAAACTATCAAGAAACTCCAGAATATTTAAGCTTGGATTTAATATCATATGATTCTGATATTACCTTGCTGTTTTTGCCGGGTGGTTTGGTTGATCCTCATGCTTATCTTTCACTCATGCAAAGAATCGCTTTAGATAGCATTAATGTTGTGATCCCTAAATTTACTTCCAATCTTGCGATATTTGAATTGTCTAAATATGAATCACTTCTTGATATTTATCCCCATACCGGTTTTTTGTATATATCGGGACATTCTTTAGGAGGTATAGCCGCCTTGAGCGCGGTGGCGGAAAGTCCGAATAATTTTGAAGGTTTGATTTTACTGGGTACTTATCCTAGTGAGGCTTTCGCAATTTCCGATTGGGATCATTCGGTTCTTTCCCTCTATGCTGAAAATGATAGTTTATCCACTTCTGCCGAAGTTTTGGGCGCTTCAGCATTCTTGCCAGAAAAAGAGATACTCAGCAATGTCAATAGTTTAGATACTCTATCTGCTGGATCTGCGAAAACCTTTTACTATTTAATTAGTGGAGGCAATCACGCACAATTTGGTGATTACGGTGTGCAACGTGGAGATGGAGTTCCAAGCATAAGTGTTGAAGAACAGCATCAACAAATCCATGCGGCGATCATGAAATTCATCAGGTGGGATCGCAGTGAGTAAATTTAAACGTAAATATCTGATTTGTTTTGTTCTATTGGTTCTTGTGACTATGTCATATGCTCAAGAATTTGATTTAAAAGTCTCAACAATTCAGGGAATCAGGTATAATTCCATTTGGGATACTTATCCCGGAGGCATAGAAATTACAGCGGCATATCGGTCATCTGATACAATATTCGATTATAGCTTTGGAATGTCTGCAAGAACGGTGCAGTGGGGGACTCAGGTCTCAATTTTATCTGAATTATCATATTCGCTTTTTGATAACTTAAGAATTGGACTTGAAGTACAAAATGGTTTAGCTCTATTTTACACATCACCTTTGTATGTCTATTCTATCGGCATGAATACAGACCTAATATTACTTAAGCTCAATAAAGCTGTTATTGGGGCAAGACTGGGTCTTAGATTTACTCATTGTCCTAAATACCTCAATTATGGAGCGATCAATTGTATTCTTGACATACCGATCGGGTTATTTATATCATTTTAAGGTCGTTTACAAGCAGGTTTTAGGGATTGCGGAATGAAACAGAATTCAACTGAATCCGTTGAATTTGTTGCCTGAAAAAGGGAATATAATGGCAAAAAGAAGTAAAAAACTATTGAAGTCGTACAAAAGGCGGAAGAAAAACACGATATAGAAAAAATCACAAAAGATCCCAAAGCACCTTTGTTGTATCGAAGGAATTCTATTCAGTTTAACTGTATTGTTTTTACTGCTTTCCCGGGCTCAATCCTTGTGGCAATTAATCTATTTCAACTCAAGAAAAAGCCGCCGCTTTATGGGAAATGTTGCTTGGTATTTTATATTCGGGATTGTCGGTTTGGATTATTTTGGCAGCCTTTAAAACTCTGGAAAAAGGTTTGATTCTTGTTGTGCTGGCTATCGGTTTAATGGGTCATATTGTTCTTGATAAGTTATTTTGGAAATATAATGCCAAAGGCATTGAATTTTGCAAGTGACCTGTTTTACCCACTTTTTTTTTACTATTGATTATTTCTGCTATTGTTATTATTGTTCTTTCTATCAATAAATAGGATAATGATTTATGGAATATTATAAAAAAACATTTACGAATATCGATTTTTCCCAAGAAGGGTTAGGCGCAGGCGAGTTTGAGTCTTGCACTTTTAATCAATGTAATTTGTCTTCACTTTTACTCGCCGAATGTCGTTTCATTGACAGTGAATTTATTGATTGTGACCTTTCTAATGCTAATCTATCACTAAGTTCTTTTCAGGAAACTGCTTTTATACGTTGTAAGATGTTGGGTCTTAATTTTAATGATTGTAATTCCTTTGCATTTTCGGTTGAATTTCATGAATGCCAACTTGATCATACTTCGTTTTTTAAGATGGATCTACAATCCTGTTCTTTTGATCATTGTCATCTTGAAGATGTAGATTTTTCAGAGGCTAATTTAAAAAAAGTAGATGTGATCGCCTGTGAACTAAAAGAAGCTCGTTTTGATCACAGTAAACTCGAAAAAGCTGATTTCAGAGGGAGTGAAAATTATTCTATTGACCCTGAGAATAATATGGTTCAAGGAGCTAAGTTTTCACGATTGAGTGTTGTGGGGCTTCTTGATAAATATGATCTAATAATTGAATAAGGAGACCTATGCTTAAGTCATCAACAATAAAGCTCCAACAAACTGCAAAGCACGAATGGCGCAAACATGAAAAGCGCTATTATCTGCCCAAGAATACCCCTGAGTTAGTAGATATTCCCGAATTTGGTTTTTATACTATTTCAGGTGAGGGTAATCCGAATTCTGATGAATTTTCAGATTATATTCAAGCTCTATATGCGGCATCCTATGCCGTGCGTATGAGTCCCAAAAAAAATATGGCACCTATAGCATATTATGATTATACAGTTTATCCATTGGAAGGTGTCTGGGATCTTTCTGAAAAAGGCCGGGAAAATTACAATGGCGTGATTGATAAAGATGAATTGGTATTTACATTAATGATTCGTCAGCCGGATTTTCTTGCTGAAAAAGATGCTATACGGCTTCTTGATTGGGCAAAACAAAATAAGGATGCGAAGCTTTTATCCGAGGTTAAATATCAACGTTCACAAGAAGGAGTATGCGTGCAAATGATGCATTTGGGCTCTTACGATGATGAACCGGGTTCCTTTGCTCAAATGGAAGCGTTTGCTAAAGATCAAGGACTCGTACGTTTAAGTAAAGTTCACCGTGAGATCTATTTAAATGATGCTCGTAAGACAACTCCTGAAAAATTAAAGACCGTGCTACGATTTAAGATCACTTAACGATTCTTGTTGAGATATTGTATATTTGGGTAAATGATAAAAATATCTCCAAAGAAGATGATTATCGGAACGTTATCATTGTTTTTGTTTGTTGTTATGATTTTCCTTAAAAACTTTATTCGACTAAGCAATCGGGTAATGATGTGATTTATCGGATCAAAGAACATATTTCGTAGAATAAAAGTTTATTGGATATTGTGGATATATATAAATACTTGATATTTGAAACTATTGTTGTATATTGGAACAGGGTTTATACAAAATAATGACTGGGAGGTTGTATGAGTTTTACTATTTCCCTTGATCATGATAACAAGCTTGTTCGTTATAGGCATAGCGGTAATCTGAAGATGGAAGATATAGGTATGGCGTGGGATAATTTTCTTAATATGAAAGAATTTGTTCATGAGAAATACAATTTACTTTCAGATTACCGAGACGCTGTGTTCGATATGGATATTGACGAAGCATACAAAATTATTTCTATTCTCGATAGTATGGGAAGTACTTTAGATGATAAAAAACAAAGCATTATTGTCAAGGATCCCTATTCTACAGCCGGATCGATTTTGTTTGAGCAATTATCACGACAACAACTGAACTTTAAAATTAAGATATTTTCCACGGAAAAAGCTGCTTTAGAGTGGTTACTAAAATAATTTAAATAAAAGAAAATATAAGTCTCTGATAATTAATTTCATATAAAAGATAAAAAACACTCAAGGTTGAAATAATTCTTGCTGAAAGCAAGAAATGCATTATATATTCGTACTGAAATTTGGGACGAAACAGTTGTTAACGAAAGCCTTCCGGTTTTCATATTTTAGAACAATACAAGTAAGGAAGAAAAGTTTACTATTATATTAAATCGGTATAATTGAAAACTATTTTTGTATGCTTTGATTTTTGTAAGGAAAGAGAAATGTTAGGATGGATTTTATATCGCAAATCTCAGGAAAATTTGCCTCCTGAAGCTTATGAAGTGCGACGGATGATTGAAGTTGCAAAAGAACATGATATTGAATTAAGGGTTTTAACTCCCGAGCAGATAGATATTATCGTTACGCGTGAAGATCGAAAGAGTATTTTAGTGGATAATGTTCCTACGGCTTTGCCTGATTTTATTATCCCAAGAATGGGTGCCGGTACAACATATTTTGCATTGGCGGTTATACGACATTTAGAAAGACTTGGCGTATATTGCGTTAATTCCTCTCAGAGCATTGATACGGTGAAAGATAAATTGTACACTTTACAGATCCTTGCCGAATCGAATTTACCAATTCCCAAAACTATTTTATTGAAATTTCCCGTTGAATCTGAAATTGTTACGAAACATTTAAGTTTTCCTGTGATAGTTAAAACTCTTTCCGGCTCTCAGGGGGCAGGAGTATTTTTAAGTCCCGATAAAAATTCTTTTAAAGATCTAACCGAGTTGATTTACTCCACTAATAAAAGTGCTAACTTGATCTTGCAGGAATATATCGGGCACAGCAAAGGTAGAGATCTGAGAGTTTTTACCGTAGGTGGGCGTGTTGTAGCTGCAATGGAAAGGATAGCCAAAGACGGTAACTTTAAAGCGAATTTCAGTATAGGTGGAGATGTTCAAGCATACGAAGTGACACCTGAACTGGAGTGGGTCGTCTTAGAAATATCAAGATTGTTAAACTTGGATATTGCAGGTGTTGACCTGTTATTTGATGAAGATGGTTTTAAGATATGTGAAGTGAATTCTTCTCCCGGGTGGCAGGGACTTGAAAAATGTAATGATGTAGATGTTGCCAGTGAGATATTTAATTTTATTAACATCAGATTGAAGAAATTTTAATTATTTTAAGCCGCTCTTCAATGTGCGGAGAGATTAAAAATTTATAAGCTTCTTTGCATCTATGCTCTTCCTTATTATATTTTTTTACTGGAAATATGAAAGGAAAATAATGAAAATATTAGTCTTATGTACAGGTAATTCATGTCGATCACAAATGGCTGAAGGCTTTTTAAGATCTTTTGATCAACGAATAGATGTATATTCCGCAGGTACCGAAGCCTCGGGCAAAATTAATCAAGATGCTGTAAAAGCTATGGCTGAAATAGGTATTGATATTTCAAATTATACCTCTGATCCCGTTAATTTATATTTGAATGATGAATGGGATTATGTGATCACTGTCTGTGGTGGTGCCAATGAGAACTGTCCGGCATTTTTAGGCAACGTCAAACACAGACTTCACATGGGCTATGATGATCCCTCATTCGCCAAAGGCAACGAAGAGTTTATCTGGAGCGAGTACCGTCGTGTAAGAGATGAGATCAAGGTCGGGTTTGAAAAATTATATAAAGAAGAGATCCTGCCACAGATGTAGGTGGAATCTAAGTTTTTAATATTTGTTAAGCTCAATTATAAAGATGGGCTCTCAGACTGTTAAGTTAATATTATGATATTAAACAGCTATTCCTCAATCTACAAAGCTTCATAAAAGCATCCAACACTCATAACTAATAATTCACAATTCATAATTGATAAGCAAGAAATTGTATCTTGTCACTAACTTCTTATCCCATAAGCTGTTATTTTCTTTGTCTATGAATAAAAGTCCTTGCAAATCCAAGCATTCTTTGTATATATTTGGTGCTTTTTTGTAGTCCCGGAAGACAGAACAAAAAAGAATATGCTAAAAACAGAAAAAGGAGTTAAAGTTGAGCACTTTCTCAGCGAAACCAACAGACATCAAACATGAGTGGTATATTGTTGATGCCGAAGATGTAGTTCTCGGTCGTCTTGCTTCTCAAGTTGCACAGATTCTGCGTGGTAAACACAAACCCATTTATACTCCGCATATGGATACAGGCGACTTTGTTGTTGTTATCAATGCGGATAAAGTTCGTTTAACCGGTAACAAGGCAGAAGCAAAAAGCTATTTTCGCCATACAGGACATCCGGGCGGACAACGTCACACATCTTATAAAGAATTGATGGAAAAGAAACCCGAAGAAGTTGTAACCAAAGCCGTTAAAGGTATGGTTCCTCATAACCGTTTGGGCCGTCAGATTATGAAAAAATTGAAAGTGTATGCGGGAACAGCACACCCTCATGATGCACAGCAACCTAAACCCCTGGTTATTAAATAGGAGTTAAAACATGGCAAACGTAAAGCACGAAAACATTACTGTCGGCCGTCGTAAATCCTCCGTAGCTAGAGTGATCGCTCGACCGGGCACAGGTAAAATTATTGTAAATAAACGTGATATGGGCGACTATTTTGGTCGCGAAACCTACTCAATGGTTATTCGTCAACCCCTCGAATTGACAAAGATGGATGGAAAATATGATTTCTTCGTCAATGTTCGTGGCGGTGGTTTGACCGGTCAGGCCGGCGCTGTTCGCCTCGGTATCAGCCGTTCATTGATCGCGATGCACCCCGACCTACGTCCTGAATTAAAGGCGGCCGGGTTCTTAACTCGCGATTCACGTAAAGTCGAACGTAAGAAATACGGTCTACGCGGCGCTCGTCGTGCATTCCAGTTCTCGAAACGTTAAACCAATTATCGGAGTATCGAATACATGGAAAATATTACCATTGAAAATTTGATCAGTGCCGGCGCTCATTTTGGTCATTTGACTTCCAAATGGAATCCCAAAATGAAAAAATACGTTTTTATGGAAAAAAACGGTATTCATGTCATTGATCTTGAACAAACATTAAAAGCTCTTGAAAAAGCAAATAAATTTGTTGGCGATATCGTACGCAACGGTGGAGAAATCCTTTTCGTAGGTACTAAAAAACAAGCCAAAAACGTTCTTGAAGATGAAGCCATTCGCTGCGGCGCTCATTACATTACCGAACGCTGGTTGGGTGGAGCTTTAACGAACTTCCAGACAATCCGTCGTTCTATTCGTCGTCTTGAACAACTTCAACGCGAAGCTGAAAATGAAGATGCTTGGGCAAATTTGACCAAGAAAGAAGTTCTCGGACTTATGCGTGAACGCGAAAAACTTGAATTATTGCACCGCGGTATTCAGCATATGCGTCGTCTTCCCGATGCTATCTTTATCGTAGATACTATTGAAGAAAAGATCGCTGTTCATGAAGCACGCAAACTGGACATTCCAATTATTGGTATCCTTGATACAAACGCGGACCCTGAAGTTGTTGATATTCCTATTCCCGCTAATGATGATTCTATTCGTGCCATCCACCTGATCACAAAGACATTGGCTGACACTATTATGGAAGCAAAGCGTGGAAGCAAGAAACAAGCGAAAGCTCCTGCTGAAAAAGCTGAAGCTAAAGAACAAAAATAAGAAAAGTAATACAAGGAACTTACGAATATGGCAATTACCGCAGCAATCGTTAAAGAGTTACGTGATAAAACCGGCGCAGGCATGATGGACTGTAAAAAAGCCTTGATCGAAACAGATGGCGATATTACAAAAGCCGTCGATCTACTTCGTGCAAAAGGTATTGCAAAAGCCGAGAA
The DNA here is from genome assembly GCA_963676395.1 of bacterium. GTDB lineage: Bacteria > Fidelibacterota > Fidelibacteria > Fidelibacterales > Fidelibacteraceae > M50B103. Next base: position 1,882,274 of record OY781066.1, read on the forward strand.
AAAAGCCGGCCGTGCAGCTAAAGAAGGTATTATCTATTCATACATACATCCCACAGGTCAAAACTTGGGTGTTTTGGTTGAGATCAACTGCGAAACAGATTTCGTTGCAGCTACAGATGACTTTAAAAAATTCGCAAAAGATATTGCTATGCAGATCGCCGCAATGGCACCTGTAGCAGTTAAACGCGAAGATGTCTCCGCAGATGTTATCGAACGTGAAAAAGCTGTTTACAAAGAACAAGTTCTCAACGAAGGTAAACCGGAACACATTGCTGAACGCATTATCACCGGTAAATTAGATAAATTCTTTAAAGAAAATGTTCTTTTGGAACAAGAATTCTTTAAAGATACAGATAAAACAGTTGAAACTTACTTAAAGGAAACAATCGGCACATTAGGCGAAAATATCGCTATTGCTCGTTTTGCTCGCTTTAAAGTCGGCGAATCTGCAGCAAAATCTTCAGACGAAGAATGAAGAGATTCGTGCTGGATGTGTATACTCAATGAGTTATCATAGAATCCTGCTAAAATTAAGTGGTGAAGTACTTGGCGGCGTTAAAGGACACGGCATTGATCCTGACGCCGCTTTCTATTTTTCCCAAGAAGTAAAAAGTGCCTATGATAAAGGTGTTCAGATCGCTGTCGTTATTGGCGGTGGGAATATCTTTAGGGGTGCTAAAAATATGACATCAATTGATCGTGTTACCGGTGATCATATGGGAATGCTGGCAACGGTTATCAATGCTTTCGCTTTGCGTGATACTTTTGAAAAAGCCGGAATGCCAACTGTTGTGATGGTACCTGCAAACATCTCATCACTCACGGAACATTTTGATCGTCAGCGAGCTATTTCCCTTCTTGAAAAAGGAAATATCGTGATATTTGCAGGCGGAACGGGGAATCCTTTTTTTACAACTGATTCTGCCGCTGCCTTAAGATCAAGTGAAATTGATGCGGATATTCTGCTGAAAGGCACAAAGGTCGATGGTGTTTATACAGCCGATCCTGAGCTTGATCCTTCGGCCAGCCGCTATGAAACGGTTTCATATGATGAAGCTATTGATAAAAAATTACGAGTGATGGACATGAGTGCCATGGCTCTTTGTCGCGATAATGCGATGCCCATTAAAGTCTTTGATTTTACCAAAGCCGGAGAATTGCTCCGATTGGTGTCCGGTGAATCCGTCGGCACCCTGATCAACGAATAACATAAGGAGTTTGGCCATGCAGAATGAAGTTTATTCATATTGTGAAGAACATATGGGAAAATCTTTAAAGCATTTAGATCATGAATACGCCAGTTTACGTACAGGCCGCGCAAACCCCTCATTACTTGATGGTGTGATGGTGGATTATTATGGTGCGCAAACACCTTTGGGACAAGCTGCAACTATTTCGGTGCCCGAAGCTCGTTTGCTGGTTATCCAACCTTGGGATAAATCTCTCCTGCCTGCGGCAGAGAAAGCTATTCAAGCCGCAAATTTAGGTTTGAATCCCATTAATGACGGTAGCGTTATTCGCGTACCTATACCTGCAATGACAGATGACCGTCGCAAAGAATTAGTGAAGATCGTTCATGGAATGGCGGAAGATGCACGTATTTCTGTACGTAATGTTCGCCGCGATGCAAACGATCAAATTAAAAAACTAGAAAAAAACAAAGACATCTCAGAAGATAATTCAAAAGATGCTCTAGTTGAAATTCAAAAGATCACCGATAAGTACGTCGATAAGATTAAAGAAGCTCAGGATAAAAAAGAAGAAGAGATTTTATCCGAATAAACACTTAAGACGTTTGTCGTGAGCTGATGTAAATTGTAAAGATTGATAAAAGGGCTGAACGTGTTCAGCCCTTTTATGTTAATGGTGCTATAATTGTTAATACTGAATAAGGATTATCGATTTGAGTTTGAGAAAAATAAATAAAGAATTATTTTTCGATTAGCGATTTCTAACTTTAATAAAGCTTAAACCTTTTTTCTATGGATCATTGTGCACATGTCTCCGTATAGGTCGATTTCCCAATATCGATGATAGGTCACAAATTAATGTTAAAAATAAAAAAACCGCCCTTTCGGACGGTTTTCTCTCTTTTATTTTCTAAACTTTTTTAGAATGTCCAACGAACAGCAAGTCCTGTATTACCAAGATGTCCTGCCCAGCCACCAAGAATATCAAGACCGGGTTTCCAATCTAATGATACTGATAAGGGGAGATTGATGTGTTGTTTAAGGTCGTATTCAACACCAATAACTCCGTCAATGCCTAGAGCTAATGCTGCAGCCCACCATGAAGATATACCAAGATGTGCACCACCACCATAATACCAGGATAAACCTTCAAGCTCACCTAGTTTAAGGGGTTTATGCCATTCATAAACACCGGTAACAATAAGACCGTTATTATACCCTAGAGTAGCTTCTATAGCATTGTTTTCGGTCCAAAGACGGCCAACAATTCCTGAGCGAACTCCGCCGCGTAGACCAATATCCATGTTATTACCTTCTTTGGCAATAGCAAAAGATGCAATCAGTACCAAAATCATTAGGATTGCGAGTAATTTCTTCATTCCTTCTCCTTTTTATTTCCTTTCGTGTCAAATAACCATTGCATTCATAAGAATCGCAATATTTTTTATTTCACTTTTGTAAAATCCCATTCCTTGTTGCAATATATGAAGGAAAATTTGAAATACCACTAAAAAATATTTACTCTGAATTGGAACGAAAATGTGTTGAAATTCATTGGTTTTAGGTAAAGTAATGCTTATTTTCTGCACGCTAAAAAAGGACATATATGAAAAAAGTACTTATAACATTATTGGTGTTCGCTATGGTTTTTGCGGCACCGGACCCGGACTATTATGACACCGCTGCGGGTTTATCCGGGGAAGCTTTGAAGGCAGCTCTACATGAAATTATTGATGACCATACAACATATTCTTATGATGATTTATGGGCTAATTTAAAATATACAGATGAAGATTGGAATAATTCTGGCAATTTTATTTTATTATACTCTGGATGGTCAGTAAGTAAATCATCATCCTATCCCGTCTGGAATAGAGAACATTCCTGGCCTAAAGCTCATGGTGATTTTGGGACGAGTCGTCCCACAGGTACGGACATGCATCATTTACGACCAACAGATTGTGATGTAAATTCTACTCGTGGTAGCAAGGATTACGATAATGGTGGATCAAGGGTTACTGTAAAAGCGGGACAAACAAATTGCTATTCGGATGGTGATTCCTTTGAACCTCGCGATGAAGTTAAAGGTGATTGCGCTCGTATGATGTTTTATATGGTCACTCGTTATGAAGGTGACAGTGGAGAACCGGATCTTGAATTAGTTGATTATACAGGCACCAGTGGCTCTAAATTGGGTAAGCTTTCTACACTCATTGCTTGGCATAATGCCGATCCCGTTGATGATTGGGAGGCTCGTCGAAACGATAGGGTTGAAGAATATCAACACAACAGAAACCCCTTTATCGATCACCCCGAATATGTTGCTTATATCTGGGGTGGAGAAACCCCTGATGATCTTCAGGCTCCCGTAGCGGCTGCCGCAACGAATATTGATTCAAGCTCGTTCACAGCCTCATGGTCGACCGTTGATGGTGCGACAGGTTATGAACTTTATGTTGCGACAGATGCGGTATTTTATAATCCCGTTAGTGGCTATAACCCTAAAGATCTAACAACGCTTAGTGAAACAGTGACAGGTCTACAACCTTCAACCAAATATTATTATAAACTCAAAGCTTATAATAATGATGAGACTTCGATTTTTTCAAATATTGTTGTATTAACGACCCTTGAAGGTGCTGGAGATACAACAGTTACACCTCCGGATACAAATCAAACTCATATTGAAACCTTTGCCAATTTTCCAGAGACCGGTTCTTCATATTATAGTGGGACTTTTGTGGGCCAGGATGGCTTAACTTGGACCTATGAAAGTTGTCGCGGAGATCAAGAAATAGTTGAAGAAACACCATGCCTTGGAAAAGGCAGAACTCCCGAAGCCAGCATAACATCGGGAAGCATCCCGAATGGTATCAGTACACTGAGTTTTGATTACAAGCAAGCATTTTCTACCGATGTAAGTGTTGATGTGTATGTGAATGATGTGCTGAAAGCAACGGTTACCTCAAACAACGAACAATTCATTATAAAGAATAGCGGTACCATCAATGTTGATGAACCAAGTACGGCCGTGATTAAATTAGTTCAGACATCTTCAAGTGCTGGACAGGTTTCTATTGATAACCTTTCATGGTCATCCTACCCTGTAAGCGTTGTACCTGTGTTACCTAAAGAATTTTCATTAGGTAATGCCTATCCAAACCCCTTTAACCCTTCTTGTACATTACCTTTAACTTTAGATCAGGATTCTCATATTTCTGTTTCTCTTTACGATGTTATGGGTCATATGAAGAAAAGTATTTTTTCAGGCTTTATGTCTGCGGGTGCACATGATATCTATGTGAATGCTTCTGATATACCGACAGGTATGTATTTGATCAAAGTTGAGCATTATAGTGGCAGTGAAATGCGGAAAGTATTATTAATCAAATAAAATGATTAACATATAAAAGTAGGGGCGGACCTGTGTGTTCGCCCTTTTTATTTTTAAGCGATTTGACTTAAATTGGAATGCTTAGCATTGACTTAAATAAATCGACCCAAATCCAACAAATCATCAATTATCATTTAATTTCATTAAAGCATTGAAAACAAAAGCAAATAAACTTAAATTATTCGTTAATAATAATGAAAGGAATCAAAACATGTCCCAAGTGAAAATTACTCTCCCTGACGGAGCGGTCAAGGCCTATGATCAAGGTGTGACTCCTATGGATATCGCCTTATCTATTTCTGAAGGTTTAGCACGCAATTGCGTTGTTGCCGAGGTCAACCACCGTCTGACGGATATGGGACGAGAAATTACAGAGGATTCTGAGATACGCCTCATCACCTGGAGAGATGAAGAAGCGCATGAAGTGCTATTACACTCAACAGCTCACTTGATGGCTCAGGCCGTTCAGCGCTTGTATCCTGAAGTAAAAGTTACAATCGGACCCGCGATCGAAAATCGTTTTTACTATGATTTTGATACTGAAAAACCATTTACCGAAGATGATCTTGTAAAGATCGAAGCGGAAATGAAAAAGATCGTAAAAGAAAATATTCCCATTGTTCGTCAAGAAATATCACGCAATGACGCGATCAAATTATTCGAAAAAATGGGAGAGACTTATAAGGTTGAGATCATCTCTGAGATCCCGGAAGATGAGATTCTTTCACTTTATTCGCAAGGCGATTTTACTGATCTGTGTCGTGGACCGCATTTGTCATCCACGGGAAAGATTCCGGCATTTAAACTTTTAAGTGTAGCCGGAGCTTATTGGCGTGGTGATGAAAATAATAAAATGTTGTCTCGTATTTACGGAACAGCCTTTCCCTCTAAAAAAGAATTAAAAGCTTATCTTCAGTTAATGGAAGAAGCTAAGAAACGCGATCACCGTAAGCTAGGTAAAGAACTTGATCTTTTCGAAATATCGGATACTGTTGGTCAAGGTTTATCTCTTTGGTATCCCAAAGGGGCTACAATGCGTAAGCTTATCGAAGATCGTTGGCATAAGGATCATCGTGAAAGTGGGTATGATATTGTTCAGACTCCCCATATTGGTAAGGCCGAATTGTGGGAAACCTCAGGTCACTTGAGTTTTTACAAAGATTCAATGTATCCTGTCATGCCGGTCGAGAATCAGGATTATTACCTTAAGCCGATGAACTGTCCATTTCATATCATGGTTTATAAACGGCATCAAACCTCATACAGAGATCTACCTTTACGTTATGCGGAATTAGGTACGGTTTATCGTTATGAACTTTCAGGCGCATTGCATGGTTTGATGCGTGTTCGTGGTTTTACTCAAGATGATGCCCATATCTTTTGTACTCCGGAACAATTAAACGAAGAAGTGGAAAAACTTCTTCAGTTTTCTTTTGATTTTCTCGGATCATTTGGTTTTGAAGAATATGAACTTTACTTATCCACAAAACCTACAGAGAAATTTGTGGGTGAACCGGAACTTTGGGAAATGGCACAAGAGTCATTAAGCAAATCCATGAAAAAAATGAATATCGACTATAAAGTTGATGAAGGTGGTGGTGCTTTTTATGGTCCCAAGATCGATATCAAGATCAAAGATGCTATCGGTCGTTTGTGGCAATGTACAACCATTCAGTTTGATTTCAATTTACCTGATCGATTTGATATGACATATACCGGAGCAGATGGAGAGGCACATCGTCCTTTTGTGATCCATCGTGCGGTTATGGGTTCTCTAGAACGTTTTATCGGTGTGTTAATTGAACATACTGCCGGTAAATTTCCTTTATGGTATGCTCCCGTTCAATTAAAAGTTGTACCGGTATCCGAAAAATATAACGATTCAGCTGAAAAATATGCTAAAGAAATGAAAAAGGTTGGATTACGCGTAGAGCTTGATGCACGTAATGAACGTGTTGGATACAAAATTCGCGAAGCGGAAACATTAAAGATCCCCTATATGATTGTGGTTGGTCAACAGGAAGAAGAAAGTGGCATGTTAAAACTTCGTCAACAAGGCGGGGAAGAGCTTGATGCAAGATCTCTTGCCGATGTGATCGCACTCTTAAAAGAACAGGAAGCAGCGCATAAATAAGTCTGGCCACTTATTTAACACGTACGAAATATTATATGGTCTTACCGGGGAGTGGTTTTCTCTTTGGCTAAAGCACAACATAAGATAAAGGAAAAGTATGGAAAATTACGGCTCTGCCAAATTCGTTGATAATAAGCTCGTCCTACGTTTGAAAGATAGGATATGCGAAACGCCTGAAGAGTTGTTGAGCTCAACCCTTTTTCTTGATGTTGTAAAACGCTATATGAAAGACCTGATCCGAAAAGAATCAAAACTTCTTACCGTATTCGGTAAAAAAATTGAAAATATAGAGGATTGTGATCTGGAAAAATTGGTTGAAGTATTTCAGGTTCTTGAGAAAATGGAACTGGAAAATTTACCAAAACTTATCGAAGGTGCTGAATCTTTTATTAAAGATCCTAACCTTTTACAGGAGTTTGTTGAAGGATTATATAATTATTGGCGTACTTTTGAGCGATATGTGATATGTGATTCTTCGCATATTTCTTTAGATAAGCGTCCTTATAGAACCTTTGATGCCACCGTTGAAACACTAATGCATCTTATTCGGAAAACATATCGTGATATGGAAGAGAATATCACGGGACGGCATCCAAACATTTTTCGTCAGGTTGCGGCCGGTGCCGAATTGGGAGTGATCACACGTAAAAAAGAATTACATGCAGTAAAAATGCCGAAGTATAAAGAACTTGATGAGATCTCGGTGGTCCGTCAGATGCTCTTATATCCACCGCTATTATTGGATCCACCAATGAATAAACGTTCCGGTCGATTTCATGAAATTGATCAAAATCCCATGGATTTGCTGAATATTAATACCAAAGAATGGATATGCTATCCTGCAAAGGTAGGCGAATTACTGATCCTGGTTTATGTGCATGAACGATTTTTTGAGCTGGGGTTTGCGCTTTGTAATTTATTCGATCTTGCCGAAGATGAGTATTTAGATAAAAAGCCAGATGCTATATATTTGTATGGAACACCTTCGGGGTCTTTGGATGGTTTGGCAGAAATGCCTACAGTTTTCTATGATGATAAAGAAAATGATGTGCTGGTTGGGGCAGTGCCGAATGACGATATTTATGGATATTTCGGCTATTTAAAGAAAATGATTCTGACTTTGCACAATATTAAGGTGATGAAACAAGGTAAAATGCCTTTCCATGGTGCGATGGTTCGTATTATCGCTAAAGATGATCGAGCTAAAAATGTTTTGATCATTGGTGAAAGTGGAACAGGAAAATCCGAGTCGCTTGAAGCTTTACGTATTATTGGAGATGATCAGATCAAGGAAATGATTATCGTTGCTGATGATATGGGATCCATTGACCTGGATGAGAATGAGGAAGTGATCGGTTACGGAACTGAAACAGGTGCTTTTGTCCGTTTGGATGATTTACAGCCGGGTTATGCTTTTGGACAGATCGATCGTTCCATCATTATGAGCCCCAATAGGGTAAATGCCCGAATAGTACTACCGGTTACAACTTACGAAGAAGTGACTAAAGGTTATAAAGTAGATCTGGTCCTTTATGCTAATAATTATGAACCTGTAGATGAAGATCATCCCATCATTTCAAAAATTACTACAGCTGAACGAGCACTGGAAATATTCCGTGATGGTACGGCCATGAGTAAAGGTACTACAACTTCAACGGGATTGATCCATTCGTATTTTGCTAATATTTTTGGTCCTGTTCAGAAAAAAGAACTTCACGAAAAGATATCTCAAAGATTTTTTGATAAATTTTATGAAAATGGTGTATTTGTTGGTCAGTTCCGCACTCGTCTAGGTGTTAGTGGTTGCGAACAGAGTGGTCCAGAGGAAGCGGCAAAAGCTTTGTTGGAGATGTTATAAAAACGATCTTTATCCTATACCGGTTAAGGAATATATGAACAATGATTTTAGGGAACGGTTGAGACCGTTCCTTATTAATTACAGGGTATTATTTTTGCTATTAATTGAAACCGGGAAATATTATCAAACGCCATAAAATATTATAATAGATTATAATTAACAGTCCAGTACATGCCAAAGAAAAAGCTTATTATTTTTATTTTAATAAATTTTTATACCAGATATTCATGCTTTCTATCTGTCCGGAAATATTGGTATTGTTTTTTAATCTACCGCCATAGGCATAGCCTGAACGGGCAAAGGTGATGTTCATGCCGGGGGAGATAGCTCTGGCAATGGTAAATGCAGTTACATATTCTTGCGCTTTAATGGATTTTTCCATTTTTCTTAGCAGATGATAGGCAAATCCTTTACCTCTCGCTTCAGGAAGAGTTGCAAAATCAGTCATTTCAGCATACAAGCCGGTAGGATTTTTTTCGGCAGATGCAAGTGCCAGGATCTTATCTGAAGTTTCAATACAAAAATAATCCACGTTTTCATTCATTGTTTTTAGTAAAAATTCTTTATCGTAAATAGGGAAAGGGTAGGTGGGGAATACCTTGCGATATAGTTCTGCCATCTCATCGATATCTTCGGGTGAACATTGACGAATATGATGACGAAGTGGATTAATTAATGTCGCTTTACTATCTTTTTTATCCAAAGCTAACTGTAATACATCAAGATAACTTTGTAGCTTATGCTCTTTGGCTCTAGTATTTTTTAAATAGTAGGCAAGAAAAATAATATCTTCTCCACTTGACAGCATCCCCGGAATTCTGGCCTCTTCACAGAAATCGTATAATTCAAAAATACTTTTCTCAGATGCTTTGGCTTTAACAAATATCTTGCCGTATTTTTCTTTTCTTGCCAGATCAATGAGCCGTTTGGGTAAATTTTCAATATCATCAGTTGATGCTTCTAGAAGATATATTCTGTCGTTAAATGGCCCATGTTGTATCCACGAACCACAGGATAATTTTACTATTTTATCAAACATTAGCTGTTATTTCTTCGTTTGTGTCTAGCGTTATTAGCAGGAACTAAGGATATCGTGGAGTCATAATCTGCCAATAATTTTTCAATGCCTTCAGATCTGTATTCATCGGCATCTTGAAGTAAAAGATCTCTTTGGCAATTATCACAATTACGATCACAAAATGAAGGCTTATATGAATCCGGTTCTTTATAGGTAGAAATTACACCCTCATAATTCCTTAGTACGACTTTATTTGTGGACCAAGAGATCAAATAATTTGGCATTACCGGGATCTTACCGCCTCCGCCCGGAGCATCGATCACATAAGTTGGTACACATAAACCGCTGGTATGACCGATCAAAGATTCCATGATCTCAATCCCTTTGCCAACAGGGGTTCTAAAATGGTTTAAACCTTCGGATAGATCACATTGATAAAGATAGTAGGGTCTAACTCTATTGTAAGCAAGTTTTTGAACCAGGGACTTCATAATACGAGGACAATCGTTCACTCCGGCCAATAATACCGATTGGTTTCCAAGTGGGAAACCTGCATCGGCCATTTTTCTTAAAGCCGTACGTGCTGAATGAGTGAGCTCACGTGGATGATTAAAATGTGTGTTGATCCATACAGGTTGATGTTTTTTTAGCATATTTACCAAATCATCAGTAATTCTGTAGGGCATAACAACAGGTGTTCGAGTGCCAATACGGATTATTTCAACATGATCAATCTTTCTTAACTCGGTCAGGATCCAATCCAAATAATTATCTGATAATAAAAAGGGATCTCCTCCACTTAATAAAACATCTCGTACTCTCGGATTGTTTTTGATATAATCAATTCCTTGTTGGATCTGAGTTTTATTAGGTATACTATCCACATCTCCAACCTGTCTTTTGCGAGTACAATGTCTGCAATACATTGAACAGGTATTACTGACAAGAAAAAGTACACGATCTGGATAACGATGGGTTAAACCCGGAACCGGACTATCCTTATCTTCGGCAAGTGGATCAGACATTTCGGTATTGGCAACCGTTAATTCATCAATTACCGGAAAACTTTGCTTAAAAACAGGATCATTTTCAAGATCATCAGTATTTATCAATGATAAATAGTACGGGGTTATTGACATCGGAAATTTTGATGTAATTTTATCGTATTGTTGTCTGATCTCATCGGAAACTTTAACATTTAGTAGATTCTCAAAGGTATCAAGATCGCGAATTGTATGGCGCATTTGCCATTTCCAGTCACGCCAATTTTTTGATCCGCTGTCATCTATTTCTTTTATAATATTTTTTTGCTTTTCTGAAATCATCATATTCACTCGTTATGTGTTCTTAATGTCAATATCGGCATTGGGTAATAAATTGGGTGAGGCATCAAGTTTTTCCGCATCCATCATCTCTACTACTTGTTCAAGAGAATAAGTAATCACTTCAAGTTTTTCTTTGTCCAGTTCATTTAAGGCTGCTGATAATTTATCTTGAAGAAGTGAAGGAGTTGAATCTAAGATACCTTTGCCGGCATCTGTCAGAGATAAATAAACTTTTCTCCTGTCTTCTTTAGAGCGTTCACGGATAAGATATTGTTTTGCTTCAAGTCTGTCAACAATTCCGATGACCGTACTTTCGCTTAAATTAACTTTTTGTGCCAATTCTTTTGTAATAATGTGCTCATTCTTCCCTAAAGCATCCAAACACAGTAATTGTGGAGTTGTTAATCCCAATTCAGTATTGATTTTTCGGGAATATTTATCTACTGAACGTATTACACGACGTATGGCTGTCAGAATTCTGTATTCATAGTTTTTCATGTCTTTGTTCATATTAATATCTCTAAATATAATTCGTACACGAATTATTTCTGGTCGAAGATATGAATTAGGCACTGTAATGTCAAGAAATACCATTTAATTATCGTGAAATACTTCATGTGTTTTTACCCATCGATTTATTATTTTTGACATATTTAGTCTAAGCGTTTAAATTTGCTTATGCGATATATCGCTTTGATGAATTTTTTACGATTGATTTTGATTGGGCGAGTGTACTAAAAATTATTGGAATAATTCATAATATTCTCAAAAAACCCTTGGAATTTAGGCATTTAAGTCGATATATTTGGCTCACATTCCTCGTTGGGGGGATGTAGTGTTTTTATTTGGATGTTATAAATGAAGGAGCTGATATCTCACGTCAAATGAAACCAAACGTAAAAGAGAAAGAAGACACAACAAGAATTAATGGTGCCATCAGAGCTAAAGAGATCAGATTGATTTCTGACGATGGCGGTTTAATAGGGATCGTAGGTGTACGCGAGGCGCTGGACATAGCTGAGAAAAGAGATTTGGATTTGGTGGAAATTTCACCAAACGCAAATCCCCCCGTATGCAAGATCATAGATTACGGTAAGTATAAGTATGAGCAACAAAAGCGCGAGAAGACTCAGAAGAAGAAGCAGCATGTAATTACCGTCAAAGAAGTAAGATTTCGCCCCCATACCGACACTCACGATATTGAGACCAAAGTTCGCAAGATCCGTGAGTTTATTGAAGACGGTGACAGGGTGAAAATATCGGTTATGTTCCGTGGCCGTGAAATGGCTCATAAGGAAATGGGACACGATACCATCAATAAGGTGATCACACTTCTTGAAGATGTTGCAAAAATCGATAAAGCGCCTAAACAAGAAGGTCGCTTTCTCACGGCTTATCTCGCCGCCAAAAAGTAAGGAGAAAACAATGCCCAAGATGAAAACAAATCGTGGTGCAGCAAAGCGGTTCAAAGTAACCGGCTCAGGTAGAATTAAAAGAAAAAAAGCTTATGCAAGTCATATTCTGACTAAGAAGAGCACAAAGCGCATTAGAAAATTGCGTGAACAAGCTGGGATTTCATCAGCAGACAAGAAACGTGTAGACAGAATGTTGGGAATATAATCCCAGACTTGAAAGGAGTTTAATATGCCTAGAGCAAATAGTTCAGTACCAAGACACCGCAGACACCGTAAGATTGTTAAATTGGCAAAAGGCCAGTTCGGTGCGCGTCGCAAATTATATAAAACAGCTGTAGAAGCCGTAGAACGCGGTTGGGTATACGCATACCGTGATCGCCGCCAGAAAAAACGTGATTTCCGTAGATTGTGGATCACACGTATCAATGCGGCAGTTCGTCAACATGGTTTAAGTTACTCACGATTTATTCACCTCTTAAACGAAAAGGGCGTGGAGCTTAATCGTAAACAGCTTAGTGAGATGGCTATTCATCAGCCGGAAACATTTGCAAAATTGGTCGAATCGGTAAAAAAATAATTTAGCTGAAAAGATCTGTAACCATGCCCTTCCGGTTCTACCGGAACGATGGCACTAAATATGAAAAAATTGCACTATGACGAAAGAAACGATAGAACAAGTTCAGTTGCAGTTTAAACAAGCGCTTGCCCAAGCCTCAGATAGACTTTCTATGGAAGAAGTGAAAAACGCTTTCTTGGGAAGAAAAGGCAAAGTGGCAGGCCTTTTTTCTTTGATGGGGGAAATTCCCCCCGAAGCTCGTAAGGAAGCGGGTAGACTGCTAAATAATCTCAAAAATGAATTGCAAGCACTCTTTGATGAGAAAAATCAGAGCTTTTCGGGTGCCAAAGCAAATGAGCAATGGGTTGATTATACCATGCCCGGTTATTCATTGCCTAACGGTACACGACATCCATTAACGCAAGCTGTTGATGATATGTTGTCCATTTTTAAACGCTTAGGCTTTGATATTGCTTACGGGCCCGAAGTGGAAACCGACTGGTTTAATTTTGAGTCGTTGAATTTTCCTCCAAATCACCCCGCTCGTGATATGCAGGATACTTTCTACACAGAAGGTGGCGGTGTGCTTCGCACGCATACGTCTCCGGTGCAAACCCGTTATATGTCTAAACACGAACCGCCTGTGCGTATTGTTGCACCGGGTCGTGTTTTTCGTAATGAAGCGATTTCGGCTCGTTCTTATTGTCTTTTTCATCAGATTGAAGGTTTGTATATTGATAAGGATATTACCTTTGCGGATCTAAAAGGTACGATTGAATTGTTCTGTCGTATGTATTATGGCAAAGATGTAAAGATCAAATTCCGCACTTCGTATTTTCCTTTTACCGAGCCTTCAGCAGAGATTGATGTATCTTGCTTTCTTTGCGGAGGTAAAGGGTGTCGTGTTTGTAAAAACACCGGTTGGCTGGAGATCATGGGTTGCGGTATGGTTGATCCCAATGTATTGAAAGCAGTAAACTATGATCCTGAAAAGTATACGGGCTATGCTTTTGGTTTGGGTGTGGAGCGAATGGTAATGATGCGTTTGGGTATCAATGATATTCGTCTCCTTTTTGAAAATGATGTGGAATTTCTAAAGCAATTCTAAATTTGGATAGATAAAATGATCGTTTCTATAGATTGGTTAAAAGATTATGTTGAACTTGATATGCCTCTTGAAGAGCTGGCGGATAAATTAACCGTTGCCGGCCTTGAGTGCGTGATCAAAGAAGTGGGTAAAAGCATTCCCGAAGGTGTTGTGGTCGGTAAGGTTATCGAAAGAAAAGATCATCCTAATGCAGATTCTCTTTCGGTATGTAAAGTTGATATTGGCGCCCCCGAAGTATTGAATATTGTTTGCGGTGCTCTGAATGTCGATGCTGATCAGTTTGTACCTGTTGCAACCGTTGGCACACAGCTAACGCCCGATTTTAAGATCAAAAAAGCAAAACTTCGCGGAGAACCCTCCATGGGTATGATTTGCGCAGAAGATGAGCTTGGTTTGGGTAACGATCATAGTGGTATTATTGTTTTGGAAGGTGAACATAAGCTCGGTACACCTTTTTCTGAATATTTTAAATCATCAAAGATCCTTGATGTTGATATCACCGCCAACCGGCCGGATGCAATGTCTCACTGGGGTGTCGCTCGTGAAATTGCTGCAATTTATGGAAAAGAATTTAAAAAGATCCCGGTTGAGTTAAAAGAAACCGGACCCTCTGTTAACGAGTTAGTTAAGATTGAGATCGCAGCTCCCGAAGCTTGCCCCCGTTATACTGCTCGTGTGGTACAGGATGTAAAGATCGGACCTTCACCCGAGTGGTTGGTACAGCGTCTCGAAGCCCTTGGCTTGAGAAGTATCAACAATGTCGTGGATGCTTCAAACTATGTTTTAATGGAAACCGGACATCCACTGCATGCGTTTGATTTTGATAAACTCAAAGGTGCTCAGGTTAATGTTCGTTATGCTGCAAAGGGTGAAAAACTTATAACCATCGATCATAAAGAACGCGAATTATCGGAAGATATGTTGCTGATCTGCGACGGCGAAGAAGCTATTGCGCTTGCAGGTATCATGGGTGGTACGGAATCCGAAGTATCCGATGAGACAGTGAATGTGCTAATCGAATCAGCCTATTTTGAACCGGCTGTGATACGAAAAGGATCAAAGCAACAACAATTGCCTACTGACGCTTCAAAACGATTCGAGCGTGGTACGGATCCGAATGAAACACTTGTTTATGCCCAGGATCGTCTTGCAGCCTTGATCTTGGAATTGGCAGGTGGTACACTTGCAAAAGGCATGATCGATGTCTATCCCGAACCTATTGCAAAAAATACTGCAAAACTCCGTGTTGATAATGTTAAGCGAATCACCGGTGTTGATATTTCAAAAGAAAAATGTATTGAAACCCTTGAAGCATTGGAATTTAATGTGCTTGAAGATAACGATAATGTTTTGACGGTTGAGATTCCTTCTTTCCGTCCCGACGTAGATCGTGAGATTGATCTTGTGGAAGAAGTTTTAAGGGTTGATCATCTTGATAAGATCCCTTCTATGAGTCGTATGACCATTTCTGTAGCCGAAGAATATGATAAATTTCATCCTTTTTTAAGTGATATTCGTTCGTTTTTTGTTGGCTTGGGAATGCATGAAGCGGTTAATAACTCTCTCGTTAATGAAGAGATGGGAAACAAGAATATTTGGGGTTATCAACCTCTTAAGATTTTGAATCCGCTCTCTAATGAGATGAATCATTTACGCGCTGATATGATTCAGCCTCTGCTGACCTCGCTTCGTGCGAATGCGCTGAAAAAAAGGACCAATATTCGCCTATTCGAATTGGCAAATGTTATTGAAAAGAACGATTACAGCGATACAAAAGCTGTTGAACATTATAATTTAGGCGTTTTATGCTCTGCACCTGTATTTGGACTAAATTGGACAGGTGAAGATAAAGCTGCCGACCTGTTTTACATGAAAGGTATTTTAGACCGCTTGTTGTCTAAACTGAATTTCAATTACAAATTAAAAGAAAATACGAATCGCGATGAATTTGAAGTTCTTTATGATGTCGTTGTTCGTAAATCTGTTGTAGGTAAGATTGGTCAGTATAAAGCCGATTATTTCGAAAAGCTACAGTTGCAATATCCTGCTGTGGTAATGGAATTGCAGGTGGCAAAATTGTTTAATTGGTATAATCCCAAGAAACAGTATCAACCGGTTCCACAATTTCCCTCTATGTTTCGCGATATGTCATTGGTCGTGGACAAAAAGTGCAAATCAGCCACAATTCTGAATGAAATTAATCAGAGCGGAGGTAAATATCTGGTTGACCTTGTGCTATATGATGTGTACATTGACGATGAAAAATTAGGTAAAGACAAAAAAGCACTCTCACTACGTTTGGAATTCAGGTCAGAGGAGATGACATTGAAGGATAAATTAGTTGATGATGTGATGAATAAATTGTTTGAAAGGCTTAAAAATCAATATGGAGCTCAACTGAGGTAATGGATATAAGCTCTTTTGAATTATTGGAAAAAAAACTACACCAGGCCCTGGAGATCCTTGCGGACAAACAACAGGGCAGTTCTCCGGATTCGGTGATTCTTTCTAAGGATCAGGTAAAGCGAATTACGGAGAAATTGGCGCAAATATCGGAATGGATCGAAAATGCGGAAGTATAATCCTGACCCCAACACCGTGGAGATGCAATTTCCCGAGGCGAAACACCTGAAAGTAAATATTTACGGACAGGAATTTCCGCTTAAGGGTAAAGAGCCCGAATTCATTCTCAAAGTGGCAGAATACGTGAACGATAAAATGATGGAAGTGGGGGCGAATATGCCCGGTACCACGCCATTGGATAAGATCGCGATCATTGCGGCTTTGAATATTGCCGGTGAATTATTTCAATTGAAGCAAAGTAACCAATCTACTGAGGAATTTGTTCAAGAAAGATCAGAATCAATGATCTCAATGATCGATGATTTCCTCAAGACCACCTAAGTTAGACTCCATTTAATTAAAAGGAGTTAACTATGAATATAGGCGTCGTAATAGCTATTGCGGGAGCAGCAGCGTTATTGGCAGCATTTATTGTTTTTATGATCTATCGATCCAAGATTGGTAGTCTTAAGCACTATAAATTCGATATGATGGAAAGCGCAAGAAAAGAGGGTGAGACTCATAAGAAAGAGCTTATTCTCGAAGCAAAAGATGAAGCGCTGAGGATCAAACAAAAATCAGAAGATGAATATAACGAAAAACTTCGTGACCTGAGAAATTCTGAACGTGATATGCAAAAACGTGAAAGTGATCTGGACCGTAAGATCGAACGCGTTGATCAGAGATATGATACACTTCAAAAGTTGGATGATGATTTAAAGAAAAAAGATAAAGATCTAAACCAACGCGAAAATGAGATCGAAAAGCTGATTGATGAACAGCAGATAAAACTGGAAAGTATTGCCGGTTTATCACGTGAAGAAGCCAAGCAGACTTTAAAAGATTCTTTATATGAAAAAGCGCGTATCGAAGCGCAGGTAAAAGTAAAAGATATTAAAGAAGCTGCTGTTTTGAATGCCAATAAGGAAGCAAAGAAGATCATTATTGAAGCTATTCAAAGATCTGCAGCAGATCATACTTCAGAATCTACTGTTGCGGTTGTTCCTCTTCCTAACGATCAAATGAAAGGTCGGGTAATTGGCCGTGAAGGTCGTAATATCCGCCATTTTGAAGCTTTAACCGGTATTGAATTGATTGTTGATGACACACCCGAAGCCGTAGTCCTTTCGGGTTTTGATCCCGTACGTCGTGAAGTGGCCCGCTTGGCTCTGGAAAAATTAATTGCTGATGGTCGTATTCATCCCGCCCGTATTGAAGAAATGATTGAAAAGGCAACCAAAGAAGTTGAAGAATCCATCATTCAAGCGGCCGAAGAAGCGACACTTGAATTACAATTACCTCCATTTAATGCTGAAATGATGCATTACATTGGTTCATTGAAATATCGTACATCCTACGGACAGAATATTTTGAAACACTGTATTGAAGTTGGCTGGATATGTGGATTGATGGCCGCTGAATTGGGTATGGATGGACAAATGGCAAAACGAGCCGGTTTCTTGCATGATATTGGTAAGGCTATTGACAGAAATGTTGAAGGAACTCACGCTCTTATCGGTGGTGAGATTGCCAGAAGAAATAAAGAAGATAAGATTGTTGTGAATGCCATTGAGGCTCATCACGAAGAAGTCGAAATGAAATATCCGATTTCTGCTCTGGTACAGGCTGCCGATTCCATTAGTGGTTCACGTCGCGGTGCTCGCGGACAGACATTGGAAAATTATATTCACCGTATGGAAAAACTTGAAGAGATTTCAAATGGTTTCAAAGGTGTTAATAAAACGTATGCTATTCAGGCCGGTCGTGAAGTTCGCGTGATCGTGGAAGAAAATCAGATCGATGATGCGGCGTCAGATCTTCTTGCTGAAGATATTGCAAATAAAATTCAAGCAGAATTGACTTATCCGGGGCAGATCAAGGTAACCGTACTTCGTGAACATCGATCCATCGGATACGCAAAATAAAGGAAAACATGGAAACAACGATCTTAGGTGGCAAAGTTGTGGCCGAGGCTGTAAAAGAGAGTTTAAAACCTCGGATAGATACATGTAAGCAAAAGGGGTTGCATCCTGGATTAGTGGTTGTGTTGGTCGGAGAAGATCCCGCATCGAAAGTTTATGTCAGGAATAAGGGGCGGGCCTGTGAGGCACTGGGTATCTATTCCGAGACCCTAAGATTGCCTGCCGAAACAACTCAGGACGAACTGAATGCACTCGTTGATAAATTGAATAAAGACGATCGTTTTCATGGTATTCTTGTACAAATGCCTTTGCCAAAACACTTGAATGAAACTGAGATCATTGAGCGTATTGCTCCAGAAAAAGATGTAGATGGTTTTCATCCCATGAATGTTGGTAGATTAGTACAAGGTCACGGGAGGCTACTTCCTTGTACACCAGCCGGTGTGGTTGAACTGTTAAAATATTATAATGTTGAGACTCAAGGGAAACATGTAGTTGTGGTTGGTCGTTCTAATATCGTTGGCAAACCTATGTTAAACCTGATGTATCAAAAGGCAGACTACGCTAATTCAACCGTTACCATCTGTCATACCGGTACAAAGGATATTAAATTTTACACTCTTCAGGCTGATATATTGATTGTGGCTGCCGGTGTACCCGAAATGATTACCAAAGATATGGTTAAAGAAGGTGCCGTAGTTGTTGATGTTGGTATGAACCGAGTTGATGACGCCAGCAAAGAAAAAGGTTATCGCTTGACAGGTGATGTGGCTTATGAAGAAGTAAAAGAGCATTGTACTGCGATAACTCCCGTTCCCGGTGGAGTGGGGTTGATGACCATTGCAATGTTAATGAGTAATACGGTGCAGGCTGCTGAAGATATGTTAAATAAGTAAACCAATGGCAAATAAAAGACCAAGACGATACATTTTTGTATTTATACTGATTCTATTATTAGGATCCACCGGTATCTTTTTAACTAAAACAGATGCCGGTTTTACTTTTGTATATAAAATTGTTCAAACACAATTAGATCGTCAATATGGTCTTGATCTGTCAATTAAATCTATTTCAACTCCCATGAGAACGCAATTTGAAGCCGATCAATTGAAATTTGCAAATGCGGATTCTTCATTGGTTTTAACCATTGATACTCTAAATATTAATTATTCGGGGATCTTTGAACTATTCGGTCGTCGCCAATTAGATATTCTTACTTTGATTGAACCCGATATTAGTATATATATTAGAGATAATGGGCAGAGTCCAAACGAAATAAAAGAGATCGAATTTCCTCAATTTTTAATCCATACGATAAATGTGGAGAGAGCAACAGTTCACATTTATACTCCAGATACATTGATCCATCAAAGGATTGATGATCTTTCCTGTCATTATTCCGGTAAAAAAGATGGAGCTAGGATTGAAATATTTCATCTGGATTTAAAAAATGAAGATCTCGGCATCAGTATTAAAGATCTATCTTCAGAAATAAGTTTTAAGCGAGATATCGCAAAACTCAGAAATTTAAAATTTAGTATTAATGAATCGAAAATTTCATCTCAAGGTAAGATCAGATACGTAAATCCAATGCGTTTTCAACTAAAGTTTGATGTAAATAATTTTAGAATAGAAGAATTTGTCGACCTCCCTTTGGTTCATATGAACGATAAAATTGATCTATCTGTAGATATGCAAGGAAATTTTAAGGAGTTCACTGCATTAATGGATGTAGAAGGCAATTTGAATGAAATGCCCATAAAAAAAACACATTTAAATTTAGAATATAAGGATGAATACATTCACCTCTTAGAGGGCGTTTTTACAAATGATCAAAATAATCTATCTTTTTATGGTTCTTACGGCCTAAAAGACCAATATTTTTCAGGAAGTTTAATTTCTCATGAGCTTACTTTAGCAGATTGGATCACCAATGTACCGGAATTTAATTTGCAAGGATATCTGAGAGCCAATGGATACTTGAATTCGCAGATCAAACTAAATTATGACCTTGATTGCTTTGATTTATATGATCTTGATAAAGCAAATTTTGCCGGAAATATTTTATTTGATCAGTTGGATAAAATAGTGATCGACAGTACTAACAGATTATTATTGGCAGAAGGTGCTGTTCGTTACCAAGGAAGTATTTTTGATCTAAATGAATTGGATATTCATATTAAAGGTGATGTAGACAAAATCAGTGCCTTAGAAATTCCGGGAATAGAACAATTTAATGCTGATACCTTATTGATGACGTTGAATGTCAAGGGCGAGATCAGAGATCCTGATATTGAAATGACCTTTAATTTAGATACCTTAAAGTATAATAACATTAATGTTGAGAATCTTAATGTTTCGCTTTTTTCAAAAAATACCATCACTCAACCCGGTGGTGCACTTTTGGTTAGTATGGATAATTTTGGTGTGGATTCCATAACACTTGGAGAAATCCAAACCTATGTTCATATGCAGGAAGATTTTATTGAATTGGATTATCTTGATATTGCGCATGAAAATTATAATTTGAGTTTATCGGGAACTGTTGATAATTACAGCAAATTCGTTATAAATAGAATGCAAGGAGTTTACCAAGGCGAAGAAGTATATTTACTTGAGCCGGTAAGTTTTTCTATCGAAGACGATAAATATTCTTTATCACGTTTTGACATACTTTACCGTGATGCTTTACTATATGGTGTTTTTGATGTCATAGGTGATAGTCTGAAAGGATCCGTTAATATTGCGGGAGCTGAGTTGAATTCGCTTCCATTGCTCCCATCTTTTGTTGATAGTATAAATGGGGTTCTGGACATGAGTATTGATGTGAACGGCAGTATGAGCGATCCAAGTATTGAAATGGGAATACAGTTAAAGAGAGCTCATGCTTTGGGATTGGAAGCCAAGAAGATTCGATCTGAAATGTCCTACAAAGATTCATTGGTTCATATTCAACAATTAAATATGGAAATAGATGATGAGCGAGTAATTGCCTTAAATGGTATTATGCCTCTGGGGATTAATTTTAATTCCAAAGAAATAATAACTCTGATTGATGATGATTCACTTTTTGTAGAACTTCAACTGGATAAAGTTCGTTTGGAAAAACTTTTGCCTTTTGTACTGCCTTTCTTGCATATTGTTGGAGAGGCCGATGGCCGGGGGATTATAAGTGGTACTATTAATGATCCGATCATGGATGCAGACCTGGCAATATACGATCCAGAGATCGAGTTGATCACCGCTGACTCAATACATGCAAACTATCATTATAGTGATGAACGAATTTATTTTAATGATGTGGATTTATATGCAAATAATGGCTTTTATCAGGGGAATGCTAACTTCTATATGGATCTTAGACTGCAAACAGATCAAGAGCGATATCAGCCGGATTCATCTATCTACGCTTATGTTAAGGGGCATGATGATGAAATGATATATTTAACACCTTTCATTGATCCTATTGAATCTTTAAGTGGTGATTTTTACACTGAGATGGAAATGAGAGGGAATTTTAACGAAACATACAAAGATGCAAAGTTAACGATAGAGAACGGAGCATTGGTGATAGATATTCTTGGTAACGAAATACGGAATATTTCCGGCTACGGGATCATGAAAGATAATATTGCTCAAGTTCATTTAAGAGGATTGCTTCCAAGTAAAACTTATTCACTGGCAAATATTCTTGGATTTGAAGAGTCTGATAGCAATTTTACAGTTGATGGAACATTGGATATGAGATATTTGATCTCTCCCCGATTCGATCTTAATTTTTCTGGAGAACAACTATCAATTGTAACCTTGGATGAAAATGTTAATTTGACTACCGAAAATGTTGATTTGGACATTACAGGTAGAGATACACTCACCGTTACGGGAGATGTTACTTTATCTGAGGGATCTATTGAATACGGTTTTAATCGCTCTGCTCCAACAGCCTCAGCTCCTCCTTCAGAATATGAAGGAATAAAAACCGCCTATTCTATTAATGCAATGGTTGATAAAATTTATTTTAGAAATCAATTGCTGGATGTTACTCTTAACGGAGAGATGTTATTACAAAAATATCCCAATGAAGTCAGGACTCGTATGGGGGGAGAATTAGAAGTAACAGAAGGTTTTTTCAACTACTGGGCGTCTGTTTTTACACTTGAACAAGGTTCGAGCCTTATTTTAGATCAGTTTGAAAATAATCATCAATTAAATTTTATTGCGAATAAAGAAATAACAGTCGAAGGTGAACGCAATACAATTATCGCCTCAATTACCGGCGAATTGAATAATCCGGAAATAAATTTTACCGATGATAATGGTGAATTATCACAAGCTCAAATTGTTCAAGCACTTACTGTAGGAGAAATACAGAACGTTCTTGGTGATTTTACTCCCGGTGGAGGACCCGACGAAGATTTTACGCTTGGTGTTGCAAATGCGTTATTAACCTTATCAGAGGTTCCTATTGAACAACAAGCACGTCAAATTGGTTCTGCTGGTGGTTTAGATCGTATCGATATTAAAAGTGGTACAGGCGGAACCTATATTAAAAACGGAACAAACGGAACTTATATTGACAAAACTGCAGCCTTGGTAATTGGTGGTCGTATTGGAAGGAATTTTTATTTGACTTATGAAGCATCACAAGCAAATCTTATGAATATGGAATTTGAGTATAGGTTAAATAACAAGGTAGCTATTGTTGGTGCAGCTGATATGAAAAAAGTTGAAGGTGCTGTTCGTTTGAGGTTACAGTATTAATGAAGCAATTTAGGAAAATTATTATTTTATCTCTCGTAGCTTTGACCTATATCATTGCAGCGGGCGAATTTCAGGGATATAAGTTAACGAGGATTAAAATTCTTGGTAATGAACGCTATGGATCATTCCATTTAAAAAAACAAATTGATATTAATCCTGTATTTACCCGTCATGGTATGAAGAAGATTACGCGCGAGTATATTAAAGAGCAAAGTAATTTGCTTCGGGAATATTATCAAAGAGAAGGTTTTTTGAAATGTAATGTCAAAGATTCTTTAGTTTATGTAGGTCAGCATTATCTTAACTTGTATTTTGTTATTGAAGAAAACGAGCGATATTTTGTAAACAATCCTTCATATGATCTTCGATTGCGTTCGGTACATATTCAGGGGAATACTACCTTTAATGAAAGACAATTAAAACGATATATTGAGGTCAAAAGATCATTGACGCGTAGACAGATGACGCGTGTGAATAAGCGTTATATAAAAACCCAGGCCAAGAATCTTAAAAATTATTATGTCTCGGAAGGTTTTTTGAATTGTGAAGTTCGTGATTCATTGATTATTCTTGATAAAAAAGATCTTCATCTTTTCTTTAATGTAAAAGAAAATGAGCGCTATCATATCAAACAGATAAAAGTTGAAGGGAACTCATTATTAAGTGATGCGGAGATACTGGAACTGCTGGGATTGGATATTGGTGGTCCTTTTAAACAGTATGTCTATTATAATAATTTCAAGAAGATCCTTTCGAAGTATTCGGAATTGGGGCATCCTTATGCGAAGATCCGTGAGGAGTTTGATTGGGATACTGAGCTTGAAATTACCATCATCATTGATGAGGATATGCCATATAAAGTGGGCGGTATTGAATTAATGGGTAATAAGAATGTTCATTCACCTTATATCGAAAAGCATTATAAAATTGAAGAGGGAAAGAATTATAATCAAGAAGACATAAGAAGAACTCAAGATAGAATTTATGAAATGGGAGCT
Source organism: bacterium (assembly GCA_963676395.1). GTDB lineage: Bacteria > Fidelibacterota > Fidelibacteria > Fidelibacterales > Fidelibacteraceae > M50B103. Next base: position 1,906,515 of record OY781066.1, read on the forward strand.
TTTTCTTCTGTAAATATTGTTCCTGTTAATCCGGACACTTTAAATCAGAAATTGGATCTGAAGGTATCCGTGATAGAGAGTAAACCGCGAAGATTTGATTTTAAATTTGGGGGAAGACAAGGTTATAGTGATCAAATATCCTCTTCATCTTTATTTATTGAGCCTGAATGGACACATAAAAACTTATTTAACAGAGCTCATCGTTTCAAGATAGGTGTGTCTTATGATGCTATTTTTAATCAATATGATATTGACCATAAAATTTATTCTGATGTTGCATATACGGTTCCATGGCTGTTCTTTTTGAGATTACCTACGACAGTTAAACTATATTATGATCGTGATACCTATGATCCTTTTGAAGAAATGGTAACGACTGAAACAGATACATTAAAAAAGGGTGAAGTTAGAACTGATTATGGTATAAATTTTTCCTCTATCTGGCGATATAATAGAAATACATATACGAGATTATCACTTTCATTGAGAAATGTACGCTCTGAATTTCAAGATCAAGCGTCTGAATTTGAGCCACAGGTAGAGTTGGGACTTCAAACTCGTATCGATAATCGTGATTCATTTATTTACCCTACAAAAGGATGGAACATTTTAGCATATGCCGGGTATGTTTTAGGAACGGAAACGGGTTATTTTAGACTTGAAACATCCTTAAATGGATATATGCCGATAGCAAGAAGAACTGTGCTTGCCAGTCGTTTGGAATTAGGTCAATTCTTTGTTATAGATAGTGTCGCCGCCCAAAATATTTACCAATTGGGATCGGAAACAACTGTTCGAGGTTGGCGTAAATCAATTGGGAATGAATATGAATTGACATCTGGTGATACTATTAAAGCGGGTTTGGCAAAGACTTTAGCGAATATAGAGCTAAGACAGGATTTGATTTGGAATTTTGGTGTAAATATTTTTCTTGATGCGGGACGTCTTGATAATGATATGAGTGGGATATTTGACTGGGGATCATATTTCGTTAATTCAGGTATTGGTATTTACTATAAAACACCTATTGGTCCCATTAGGGTGGAATTACCGATCATATTGAATGATCCTCGCGAGGGTGAAAAAAATATTGATTTTGGTAACCTTTGTTTTGGAGTTTTGTTTGCCTTTTAAGATGGAAATATTATAAATTACTCGACTGAAATTTAGGAGTTAGAAAACATGAAAAAACAATTAGTCGCATTACTCTTGATCACATTGCTGATCTTCTCTTGTTCCGATAATCGCACAGCAGAACAAATGTTTCAGGATGCCGGTGAACTGTATAAGCAGGAAAAGGTAACCCGGACAATTAAGACTTTTGATAAATTATCGAATACCTATCCTGATGATCCTCTGGCAGTAAAAGCTTTGTATCGTATGGCCGAGATCTATGCCGGTGATATGCAAGATTTTGAAACTTGTATAGATAAATATGATTATATCGCTGAAGAGTATCCTTCACACCCCGATGCACCCAAAGCCAGATTTATGGCAGGCTATACTCTAGCAAATATCATGGGGGATTTTGAACGCGCAAAAGCCGAGTATGAACAGTTTATCCGTGATTATCCGGAGCATCCTCTGGCAGAATCTGTAGAATTCGAATTGCGTAATTTGGGCAAGTCTCTGGATGAGATCGAAGAGCTCAAAGGTATCATGAAAAGCGACAAAGAATAAATGAGGTCCTAATGAGTTTTGATCTGACTTTATTAAACGAACAAATACAAAAAGAATCAGTCTTCTTGGAACCTATCCAGAATGAGCTGAGAAAAGTGTTGATCGGCCAGGAAAAAATGGTCCAACGCTTACTGATTGGCCTTTTAGCTGAAGGACATATTTTGCTTGAAGGTGTACCCGGTCTGGCTAAAACTTTGGCTGTAAAATCTTTGGCTAAAGCAATACAAACAACTTATCACCGTATACAGTTTACCCCGGATCTTCTTCCTTCGGATTTGATTGGTACTCTGATCTATAATCAAAAAGAAGCAACATTCGAGGTAAAAAAAGGTCCGATTTTTGCCAATATCATACTGGCGGACGAGATCAACCGTTCACCTGCAAAAGTTCAGGCAGCTTTGCTTGAAGCTATGCAGGAAAAACAGGTTACTATTGGTGATAAAACTTATAAATTGACTGAACCGTTTTTGGTGCTTGCAACTCAAAATCCTATTGAGCAAGAAGGAACTTATCCTCTGCCCGAAGCTCAGGTTGACCGTTTTATGTTGAAGGTAAAAATCGATTATCCGACTCAGGAAGAGGAAATAAGCATTTTGTCTTTGTTGACATCCAACACCTTACCTGAAACGATAAAATCAGTTATTAAACCTAAGCAGATACTGAATGCACGAAATGTTGTTCGCTCAATTTACGTGGATGAGAAGATCCATAAATATGTGACCGATATCGTATTTGCAACGAGATATCCCGAAAAATACGGGATAGAGTCTATTGCAAGTATGATAGATGTCGGTGCATCACCTAGAGCGTCAATAAATCTTGTTTTAGCAGCGAAAGCACATGCTTTCTTGCAACATAGAGGATATGTCACGCCTGAAGATATTCGTGAAGTGGGTATGGATGTTTTGCGACACCGTGTACTGCTTTCATTTGAAGCTGAAGCGGAAGAGGTCACGGTAGAGGATGTCATTCAATCTGTGTTTGATACAATACCGGTTCCCTAATGTTATCTAGCGAGATACTACATAAAGTAAAAAAAATTGAGATCCAAACACGTCGCATTGTTAACGATGTGTTTTCGGGTGAATACCGTTCGATTTTTAAGGGAAAGGGGATGTCCTTTTCAGAAGTTCGGGAATATCAGCCGGGTGATGATGTACGTACCATTGATTGGAATGTGACCGCTCGCCAAAACAAACCTTTTGTAAAAGTTTTGGAAGAAGAGCGTGAATTAACGGTTTATTTTGTTGTGGATGTCTCAGCCTCGGGAAAAGTTGGTTCAACCGAACGCTTTAAAAGTGAAATTGCTGCCGAAATTTGCGCTGTATTGGCTTTTTCTGCCATTCGCAATGGTGATAAAGTAGGTTTGCTTAATTTTACAGATGAAATTGAAAAGTATTTATCACCTCGAAAAGGTAAAGGCTATGCCATGCAGGTTATCCGCGAAGTTCTATTCGGGGAATACGAGGGCAAGGGCACACGAATTGAAAATGCTTTACAGTTTTTGTCACGAGTTGCACATAAAAAGAGTATCGTTTTCTTGATTTCAGATTTTTATGATATGGATTTTGAGTCCTCGCTCAAAGCTGTGGCCAATCGCCATGATCTGGTCCTGGTAAATATGGTTGATCCGTTGGATCGCGCTCTTCCCAATGTAGGGATGTTACCTTTGTATGATGCTGAAAGCGGTGAGCAGATGATTATTGATACGGGGATCGAGGCAATTCGTGATGACTATTCAGCTGAATTTAATAAGCGCAGTGAAGCTCTTGAACTTATGTGTCGCAAGAATAAAGTTGATTTGATCACCGTAAATACCAATGAATCGTATATTGAACCCTTAAACCGTTTTTTTAAGAATAGAGGAAAACAGCAGTACCGATGAAAAAGCTGATGCTGACATTGTTGATCTTCTCTGCCGCTTTCGCGGCGAATGTGGATATGTCCCTGAATGTCGAAGAAAAAGTTTACCATATCGGTGATAGGATATTGTTGGACTATAATATCAAAGCGGGAGAAAAATATTTCTTTATTTTACCTGAGTTGAAAGAATATTTAGGTGATGTTGAGCTTTTATCTGTAAATACTGATAAAAAAATAAAGCATAGAAAGCAGATCATAAAGATGCAAGCAGAGATTGTATCTTTTGATACGGGATTTGTTCATATTCCGATTATGCCTTTGATATCAACCGATTCAACGGGTTTGGGAAAACCCGATACACTTTTTACACCTGAGAAGTATATTTATGTGTATTCTATTTTAGATTCCTCGGCATCTCCCATAGCGATGAACGCGCCTATTCCATTAGCCTTGATGACGTGGTGGGAATTATTAATCGTTATCTTACTATTGACCGTGACTGTCGGTATTCTTGTGATGGGCTTGAAGTATAGACAAAAGAAAAATGATGAGCTTGAGATCATTTGGGAATCACCCGAAGAAAAAGCCGAACATTTATTATTTGAATTAAATTCTAAGCATTATCCTGAAAGCGAACAATGGAAAGATTATTATGTAGAGCTGACTTATATTATTCGGGATTATTTTGAGAATATATATTACGTGCATTTTCAGGAGTTAACAACATCGGAATTAGTACCCACACTCTCTGAATATCTTAATAAAGAGAAAATAAAAAGTTTAGAAGAATTGTTTATGTTTGCCGATTTAGTGAAATTTGCTAAGGGAGTGGCAACAAAGGAAAAGTGTGACCATCATCAGGGAATAATTAAGGATATCATTCGAGAAGGGAAAACACTTGAAGAAGAACAATTGGATTAAAGTTTTAATAATTTGGGCTTTGTATGTAGGCCTTCATTTTACCCATAAGTATATTCCATGCGGATTGACACAATTATTCGGTTGTCCGGAAGAAACTATTTTTCATCATATGAAAATGGCATATTTGGCCTATTCATTAGTAAGTATAATAGAATTTTTTATTTTAAAACCTCATTATCGTGAAAGCTTTATTTCATCGAGAATATTGTCTGTAATATTGATCTCATATTTTAGTTTCATGCTTTGGTTTTTTGTGCCGGTCGTGATTGGCCCTATTCACACCGAATGGTTTGAGATAGTTTATTCAAATCTAATACTGGCTTTTAGTTTGTCTGCCGTTGTTTATATTGAAACATTTACAGAAAAGATTAGCTTTAATAAAACTATCATGCGTGTTTTAACTCTACTGTATCTAATTATTCTTACTGTTTTCGTGGTTTCAACTTTTTCACCACCGGAAATGGATGTTTTTTCACCTCTTGAGCACGCTCAATAAAGGAGAAATATGCTTAAAATTGATAATGTTTCAAAAATCTTTACCGGAGTTAAGGCGGTCGACAGTATTTCGCTGGAAATTCCAACAGGTGAAGTGTTTGGGTTTCTTGGACCTAATGGTGCCGGGAAAACAACCACAATTCGTATGATCATGGATATTATACAACCCGATAGTGGCCAAATTACCATCAATGAAGAACTCAGTACACAATGTGATCACAAAAAGATCGGTTATTTACCCGAAGAACGCGGTATTTATCAAAAGGCTAAGGTTCGTGATGTGGTGGAATATTTTGCACGTTTGAAATCCGTACCTAATATCGAGGTCAAGGAAAGAGCCAATAAATGGTTTAAAAAACTTCAAATAGAAGATTTGGCAGACATGAAAGTCGGTGAACTTTCCAAAGGGAATCAGCAGAAAGTCCAATTTATTATTTCTGTTATCAATGAACCGGATATGATGATTCTTGATGAACCTTTTACGGGGCTGGATCCGGTGAATCAGAAGGTTCTCCAAGATATTATCTCAGAGTTTAAAGCTCAGGATAAAACCGTAATCTTATCAACACATCAGATGGCTAAAGTGGAAGAAAATTGTGATTCCATGTGCTTGATAAGAAAAGGACGAATTGTAAAACAGGGGAAGACGATTGAGATTATGAAAGAATATGGCGGTTCTTTGGATAAAGCCTTTATCGAATTGGTTGGAGGTGAAAATGAATAAGACACTGACAGTCGCCCGATGGGAATTGAGCCGCGGCATTAAATCCAAAGCTTTCATCTTTTCTTTGTTCATGCCTTTTATTGTTTTGCTGTTTTCTATCCTGCCTACGGTTTTTGCCATGAATTCGAACATCGAATCTAAGGATATTGGGATCATTGATCAAGGTAATAGCATGTATGTGGAATTGGCGGGTCATTTAATGGATCAAATTACCACTGAAGATGGTGAAGCGGCATATTCTATTCAAGAATATCAAAGTACACCCGAAAATCATGATACCTTGGTTGAAACGCTGATATCGGATAATATTGTTTCGGCCGTGATCATTATCGAACCGGATTTTATGAATAATGCCATTGTTCAGATCTATCATTCCGATGCTGTAGGTTTGGAAGAATTATCCAGGATTAAAGGAGCGATTAAACAATTTTCTATGGAGAAAAGGATCGTTTCGTTGGGGATGACTAAAGAAGATATGGATTATGTGTTGGAACGGCCTGATATGACCGTTTATGAAGTCGGAGACGATGGAGGTGCTACCAAGAGCAATCTGATCGTACGCTACGGAGTTCCGGGTGTATTTCTTTGGTTGCTTGTAATGGGTATTGTGATGAGTTCCTCAATGTTGATCTCCGGTGTGATTGAAGAACGTTCCAATCGTATTATCGAGATCATGATGTCTAGCATCAAATCCAATCAATTAATGTTGGGAAAAATTCTTGGTATCGGGATGTTGGGTGTGATACAGATAACATTTTATCTTTTGATTATTTTGGTATTTACACTTTACGGTTCTACCTTTACCGAGATCAATATTTCGGCTGCCGAAGTCTTTACTCCCAAGATCATTTTATATTTTATCTACTTCATTATGGGCTACTTTATGTATGCGTCATTGTATGTATCGCTTGGCTCTTTATATGATAACGAACGCGATGCTTCGCAATCGGTTGGTTTTTTGTCATTATTTGCAGTATTACCCATTATGCTGATCCAACCGATCATGATGAATCCCGGCACACCTTTAGCAGATGTTCTATCGTTTATTCCGTTAACAACACCCTTTATGATGATTTTAAAGGTAGGTATGCTGTCTGCACCCATGTGGGAAGTTTTGCTTATGATGTTATATCTGCTGGCCTGGATCGTTGGTATTGCCTGGGTAGGATCAAAGATCTTTAGAACCACACTATTGATGTATGGTAAACGGGCAACATTGAAAGAAATTATTCAGTGGATAAAATCGTAAAAAAGAGATAAGAGACAAATTCCAAGGGACAATAAATTGGAAGAAAGAGCTGATATTATCCTAAACTTGTTTTAGGAGCTCAGCTCTTTTTACATATGCCAGGAATATTTTTGGAAAGACTATTGACATATTGATCGATTTACAAGAAACAATTGTGATTGGAGGAAATCTTAATCCAGTATACATTACATCAAATAAAATTACGGTCATGTGCAGGTCGGTCAATTAAATAAAGGATGAATACTGTGAAAAATAAAATTCACAGAAAATTAAATTGAGTTAAGTCTAATAAGAGCATGCTTTTAGAGTAAAATTTTCATATCACATTCTAGAAAAAATCGTTATATTATTTCCGGATAATAAAATAAAGGAGAATACATGTCACAACTAACAGTCGAAGTCACTGATCAGAATTTTCAAACCGAAGTACTCGCCAATCCTCTTCCGGTTATCGTAGATTTTTGGGCCCCATGGTGTGGACCTTGTCGTATGATAGCTCCAAAATTGGAAGAAATTGCAAAGGAATACGAAGGAAAAGTCGTTATTGCTAAGGTTAATGTAGATAATTCACCTATGGTGGCCGGCCAGTTTGGGATTCGATCCATTCCTACTTTACTTTATGTGAAGTGTGGATCGGTTGTTGATCAAGTGATTGGAAACGTTCCTAAGGGGGACCTCGAAGATCGCTTGAAAAACTTACTCTAAGTCAAACGAAACCCGGGGAACTCCCCGGGTTCTTTTTTATGAAAAGTATTAACTTGAAAATTAATGTTTCCGGTATGGTGCAAATGGTTGGTTTTCGTTGGTATGCTAAACAACAAGCTGATTATTTGAACATAAAAGGATATGTTAAAAATACTACCAGGGGTGACGTGGAAATATTTGCACAAGGTGTTGCTGATGTGATGCCGCAGTTTATTGATCTTATTAAGCGGGGACCGTCTCGTTCCAGAGTAGAAAAACTTGTTAAAGAGGAAGTTCTAACAGATAAAGTTTACGAGAAATTTTCAATAAGAATGTGATGTATATGGATTTAAAAATAGCACTAGCTCAAAGTAATTTTACGGTTGGAGATATCAAAGGTAATGCCGAGAAGATTAAGAGTAATATTCTTGAAGCTGAGAAAAATGCCGCTGATATCATTGTGTTTCCGGAATTGGCTCTATGCGGTTATCCACCTTTGGACCTTGTTTTGGAAGATGAGTTTATTGCAGCCAACGATGCCAAAATTAAAGAGATCGCTTCAATAACTCACAATATTGTTGCTATTGTGGGCTATGTTCGTCGTTTTAATAATAAACTATGGAATGCTGTTGCAGTGATCCAGGATGGTGATATATACACTCACGTTCATAAGATAAATTTGCCGACATATGATGTTTTTGATGAGTTGCGGTATTTTTCTTATGTGAATGATGCCACGCCTGTTGAGATAAAGATAAAGGGTAAAAAATATAAACTTGGTGTGGAAATTTGTGAGGATCTTTGGGATGATCGTTATGAAACTAAGGTGACACATGAATTGATCAAGAAAGGTGCAGATATTATTTTAAATTCATCGGCTTCACCTTTCCGTGTCGGTAAAATTAATCAGCGTATTGCTTTGGTTCGCGAAAAAGTATGTGAAGGAAATATACCGTTTGTTTACACCAACCTTGTCGGAGGTCAGGATGAGCTTATTTTTGATGGGCACAGTTTTTCGGTAGACAAGAATGGTGATATCGCTGCCTATCTGGCTGCATCGAAAGAGGAGTTGGGATATTGTCATTTTGTGAATGGTGTCAGACAAAATGAGCGTCCCGAACCGCAACCTGATCTAATGGATGGATTAAGACAGGCTTTGAATTTAGGTATACGCGATTATTTTGAAAAAAGCGGTTTTAATAAAGCTGTGTTGGGCTTAAGTGGTGGGATAGATTCTGCTCTTGTTGCCACTCTAGCTGCAGAAGCTTTGGGAAAGGAGAATGTTTACGGATTTGCTATGCCTTCCCAGTTTTCATCGGATCACTCCATTGAAGATGCTCGTCAGTTGGCAAAAAATCTGGGTATTCATTTTGATCTTATTGAAGTCAAACCCATGTATGATACATTTATGAAATCCCTAGCCGGTCAATTTGCCGGGACTCCATTCGGCTTGGCCGAAGAGAACCTTCAGGCAAGAATACGCGGGGCTATTTTAATGTCGTTGGCTAATAAAAAGAACGCACTGACCTTAACTACCGGGAATAAAACTGAAATTGCTTTAGGCTACTGTACACTTTATGGTGATATGTGTGGAGCTTTAGGACCTATTTCAGATTTAAATAAAGTGGATGTCTATGCTCTATCGCGCTATTTGAATGAACAATACGGTTTTGATGTGATACCGCAGAATACCATAAATAAATTGCCCTCGGCAGAATTAGCCGAAGATCAATATGATCCTTTTGATTATGATGTAGTAGCACCTTTGGTAGATAGATTATTGACTAACGAGCCGATAGAGGCTTTGATAGAAGAAACAGGAGATAAAGAATTAGTCTATAAGCTTTTACACTTATTAAGAATTACCGAGTATAAACGTTGGCAGGCGGCACCCGGTTTACGAGTGACATCCAAAGCCTTTGGCCAAGGTAGAAAAATGCCGCTTGTGAATCATTTTGGTAACCGGTAATCAAAAAATCAGGATAGAAATTATATGTTCGATCAGAAATATTAAACATATAAATCATTAAGTAACAACTGGAGATAAATATGGCATACAAAGTAGTAGTAGTTGGAGTAAATCATGCCGGTACGTCCGCAATAAGAACTCTTTTAGCCCAAAACTGCGAGCATAAAGTCGTAGCTTTTGATCGCAATACGAATATTTCTTTTCTTGGTTGCGGTATTGCACTTTCGGTATCTGGGGTCGTTAAAAATGTAAATGATCTTTTTTATTCGGATTATAATGAGCTTAAAAGTTATGGTGCTGAAGTTTTTATGAATACCGATGTATATAAGATTGATACTGATAAAAAAGTTGTTTATGCTCGCGATCTTGAAAATGGTAAAGAGTATAAAGAAAATTATGATAAGCTGATTTATGCTGCCGGATCATGGCCAATTGAATTTAAACTTGAAAATGATCATTTAGAGAATATTCATATTTGTAAGCTTTTTCAGCATGCCGAAACCTTGATCGAAAAAGCATCTGATCCAAATATTAATAGTGTTGCGGTTGTAGGTGCCGGATATATTGGCATGGAATTGGCAGAAGCCTATTACCTTAAAGGTAAGAAAGTCACACTCGTAGATCTTCAGGATCGGGTGGTGCCGGCCTATTTTGATCCGGAATTTACAGATAAGCTACAAAATGATATTCGAGAAGCCGGTGTTAATCTGTTATTGGGTGCTCGCGTTACAGGTTACCGTGGAAATAAAGAAGGTAAGGTCAAGCAAATTGTGACAGATCATGGTAACTATGATGCCGATCTGGTTATTCAATGCGTTGGATTTAAACCTAATACGGAGCTTCTACCGGATGCCGACAAACTTCCTAATGGCGCTTTAAAGGTTGATGCAACCATGATGACGTCTATCCCTGATGTTTACGCTATTGGTGATACCGTTGCCACCTACCATGCAGCTTTAGATAAGCATGCTCATGTTGCTCTTGCAACCAATGCGGTTAAAGGTGGTGTTGTTGTTGCTTCTCAACTGAATGGTGTGGAAGCTGTAAAGTTGGAAAGTATTGCCGGAACAAACGCTATTTGTGTATTCGGTAATATGCTGGCTTCTACGGGAATGAGTGAAGCAGCGGCTAAAAAAGCGGGTTTTGATGTATCTGCTTCATTTTATGTTGATAATGACAGGCCTGAATTTATGAATGAGACCGAAAAAGTTGGCATAAAATTGGTCTACGAAAAAGAAAGTTTAAGATTATTGGGTGCTCAGATAGGTTCAAGCGGTTCTACATCTCATACAGAAGCAATTTTCTATTTATCATTGGCTATACAGAAAAAAATGAATCTCTTGGAGCTTTCCATGACAGATGTTTACTTTTTACCTCATTTTAATAAACCTTTTAACTTTATTATTTCGGCTATTTTGCAAGCTTTGGGTTTGCATTACATGAAAAAATAGGCTGAGTCAGAAGCCGGAATAATGTTTAAATAGCCTTGTTTGTTTAATGACGAACAAGGTTTTTTATTTATTCCTCGATAAACTTGGGGAAATTGAATAATAAAATGTTAATATTTACCTGATACTGAATTCAATTCTCAAATATTTGGTAACCTCTACCTAAAACTTAATCTCATTACTTAAAATGTGACCTCCATCACACTTATTTTCTCTCACTGGATTCACTCAGTTATATTCTGTATATTTATTAAAACATCGAGGGGGATATGACGATTGATCTGAGCAAAACACCTGCTTTGCGATATGTGTTGTTTTTTTCTGTGGGACTGATTTTATCTCCTCTATTGGGTATTTCTTTAAATTTATCCGTTGTTTTGTTGATTATTAGCCTTCTTGCTATCTTTTTTATAAAAACCGAAAAATTAAGAGATTTATGTTTTATTGTTTGTATTGTGATTTGTGGGATGTTGCGCTTTTCATTGGCTGAAAATCAACACTTGGATAAGCGTCAGATATTATTTGAGGATAAAGAAAAGATCATTGTGGTGGTTTCACAAAAGACGACACCTTACCATTTGAATTCTTATATCATTATGTGCCGGGAGGCGGGAAAAAAGATCAAGGGTACGCTTTATGCTAAACGGGATATGCCGATTTTGTACCCCGGCAAAAGCTATCGCGTGTCGAATCTCTCAAGTAAAGTCATTGAAAAGCAAAAGAATCCATATGTATTTGATTATTATCGTTATGCCACCTCGAAAGGAATATCACATTCATTTAAAACCGGCAAACTGAGTCATTTTGATGAATTAGGAGTTGCTATTCCTTTGCGATATACGGCATATATGATCAGAACTGATATTTCCACTCGTTATTTATCTGTATTGGGTATAGAAAAAGGATCTTTGGTAAACGGTTTGTTGCTGGGATTAAAATCCGAGATCCCCACACATTTTTCCGATATGTTTAAAAGTCTGGGGATTTCACATCTTTTAGCCGTATCGGGCTTGCATGTTGGGTTGATCATGATGATTGTGTATCAGCTTCTGCAGGCCTTGGGACTCACAAGGGTTCCGCGAGTTATTGCCATCATATTGTTTCTAGCTTTTTATTGTTTACTTACAGGTGGCTCTGCATCTGTACTGCGCTCTTCCTTAATGTCCTCGACCTTGCTATTTGCACCCTTACTTGCCCGGAAATATCATGCTATGAATGCGGTAGCCAGTTCAGCTTTGATCTTATTGTTGGTTAATCCCTATGCTTTGCAGGATGTGGGTTTTCAATTTTCATTTTCTGCGGTGTTGGGTATTTTGATCGCCTATCCAAAATTTCGATCTTGGGTCGATCTGAAAGGTAAGCCTGCGTTAATAAAATATATTTGGGATATGTTGGCGGTGTCCATGAGCGCCGCTTTATTCACTGCACCCGTTGCTATGTTCTATTTTAATAATTTACAATTGGCCTCGATGGCATTGAATTGTCTGGTAATACCCCTTACGACTGTGTGCATGGTTTCTGCAATTATTTGCCTTCCTTGCTTGTATTTACCTTCGTTTATTTCCGATCTGTTTTTACATGCGCTTGACCTCTCATTGGATGTCTTTCGCTTTGTTATTCGCCTTGCGTCTCGCTCGGGAATGTGGACTTTAGGTATTTCTTCTTACTATAAAGCTATATTTCTTGGCTTATTTGGTATTGCACTGACTTTTATTATTCTTGAAAAAAGAAAACATAAGGTTATGGTGGGTTTAGTTTGCTTTTTAGGCTCAATTATAATGTTTTATACTCAAAGTCGACCTGAGTTTATTGTACCTGTTCTTGAAAAAGGCAAATGTGCAATTTATCGAAGAGGTCGGAATGCTTTGTTGATTAATACCGGGGCTGTAAAATTCGGTTCGAACGACTACGATAAAAATATTAAAGCAATCTTAGAACATTTTGGTGTTTTAAACGTAGTAGTAATGATTACGGAAATAAATAAGAATAAAACGGGGAATATTTTTAGGGTTAAGCAGGATTTTCGTGACTGTCCGCTGATTTTACCCGATAGCATCAGTGGACTGGAAGGAAGGCATAGCATTGTGAGAAAGGACAGTACAATTAATATTGCGGGTAAAAAAATCAATTTACATATCAGTGAAGGGAAAATTGCGCTGAGAATACCATTTGCGTGCGACAGCTTGATACTGCATGAAGATTCGATTGAAAACTATCCAATTATAAATATCGACAGGATTCGAGAAAAACCCATACACCTTAGATCTTTCGGAAAAATTAAGTGTGAAATGGATTAATGCTTCCAAGTGGAAGCTTAATTTCATATATTTTTTATATATACAAACCCAGAAAGGAAGAAAATGAAAAAGATTGTTTATTTGCTAATTGCTCTGGTACTTATCAGCTCTTGTAGCACCTACTACGGGAAGTATGATTATGATCAATATTTTCAGACGAATGAGCCTTTTGTAACGGTTGATAGCGAAGAAGAAGCCGCTCAGCATATTGCCCGTAAATTGGCACGCTCATTCAGAAGAGCTCCTTATCAAACTATCGCCATATTGAATTTTACGGATGAATATGGTGATCGCTTGAACCGCGGTGTATTTTTTGCGGATATGATCACCTCAGGTTTATTATATTACAGAAATCCCGGTGTGGTTGAAAGAGATGAACTTTATGAGATCGTAAAAGAACGCGAATTATCTCAAACAAGTTTGCTCCAAAATCGTGGAAGCGAACTTTATGAGTTGGCCCAGGCCGATTATATTATGAGTGGTCGTATTTTACGTGGTCGTTACGAAGATATGATCTCGGTTCGTTGTTTCCGTGTAGGAACAGGTGAAGTGGTATATGCTTCTACCATTAGTATTGATTACACACCGGATCCTGTTATTGTATCTACACCCCCAACTTATCCTCCTACTGGTGGTGGCGTAATTATTGTTAATCCTCCTGATCCAGGGCAAGCAGTTATCATTATTGATGATGATGACGACAATGACAATAATGGTAGTACCGACGTTAAAAAACCTCATAACACTTATCCTAAAAAACCAGCTACTGGTACAGAAAGTAAAGGTACAGTTGATTTAGATAATATTAAAAAACCTCGTACCGGTGACGACCAGTATCAGTACAAAAAAGCACCTTCAAACTCAAATACATCGATTAAAAAACACAACTACGGTGTTAACAATAAGAATGTTGCTCCTAAAAAGGATATTAAGGTAGTTAAACGACCAAAACCTGTTTACAAATATAAGTCTGAAGAAACTAAAGAAGATGAAAAAGAAAGCAAAAATTCTTCAACTTCCTCATCTAGTAAGAAATCTTCAAGTAGCAGTTCCAGTAAAAAATCTGTAACCGGCGGTAGCAAGATCAAAAAGGTTACAACGATAAAAAAATAAAATGTCCGCAGATAATTCATTATTGCAGACATTTGACAATAGCTTCAGAGATATTCACCCTATCTTGGTGGGGGTCGATGAAGCCGGTCGCGGTCCGCTTGCCGGTCCGGTAACAGCTGCAGCTGTTACCTTTGACGCGGATGTGGAGAATTATCATCTTATCCGCGATTCCAAAAAACTCAGTGAAAAACAACGACAAGAAGCTTATGAATGGATTACGGATCACGCGAAAGCATGGTCCGTCCATTCTTTAGGTGTTCAATCCATTAATAAAAGCAATATCCTGCAAGCGACCATGGACGCGATGGAGAAAGCGGTTCAGAAGTTAGCCGCCAAAATGCAGAAGTCCGAAGTTAGCAGCCAAAAATCATCCATCGACATCAAGACTATGGCAGAAAGTGAAGCCTATATCCTTATTGACGGGAATCGATTGCCCGAAGGATTGAAGGGCAGGGGAGAAACGGTAGTAAAAGGTGATGCTAAGTCTTTTTGTATTGCCGCGGCCTCTATTCTTGCCAAGGTCACGCGAGACCGAATTATGAAACGTTGGGCCGAGATATACCCGGATTACGGTTTTGCCAAGCACAAAGGCTACGGCACCGGAGAGCATATCCGGGCTATTCATGAACATTTGCCGACACCCATTCATCGCAGGTATTTTGCTCCCGTAAAAGACCTAAAATTTCCCTTTCAACCGTCGAAACAAATATTGGGCAAATGGGGAGAGAACTGGGCGATTTATTATCTCATTCTTAAAGGTTATCAGTTTGTAGAACGAAACTATTATGGGGGAAATAAAGGCGAGATAGATATCATCATGAAAAAAGGGGAACTGTTTGTAATGGTGGAAGTTAAGACATCGTTCACAGAAGATGAATTTCAAGCGGTCGAAAGAGTGAACAAAAATAAGATCGAAAAAATGCAAGCGGCCACAGAACATTATTTTTATAAATTGAAAATGGACGAATATTATGTTAGATTTGATGCGGTAACCGTAACAGGTATAGATTGGCATGCACCGCACATTGAGCATTATGAAGATATAATATATTAATAGGATAAAACATGAAGAACGAGAAGCCGGAAGCTAGAATTCAGAATGAGAAGGCAGAAGTGAAAAAGCAAAGACAAAAACGTAAAAAGCGTGAATTTGCAACGAAAAAAGATAAGATCAAGTATGAAATAAAATCCTGGACCATCATTATTCTTGCGGTTTGGGTAATACGTACTATGATCTTTTGTAATTATATTATTCCCACCGGTTCAATGGAAAACACATTGATGAGCGGGACCTTTGTGATTGGGAATCAATTGTATTATGGTGCCCAAACACCGCATAAAGTGGCCATACCTTTTACCCGAAAGGGATTTATGTTACCTCATGTGAAGCTGCCGGCGATCAAAAAACCTGAGACCGGTGATATTGTGATCTTTGAATATCCTCATGCCAGAGTTACAGACTATGTCAAACGCTGTATCGGTACACCCGGATCTACTATTGAGGTCAAAGACAAACAAGTTTACGTCAATGGTGAACGTTTTGAAGATCCCCCCAAAGCAAATATAAATTACAATTACATTCAGCAGGCAGGGAAGATAGATCGACAAGTTTGGCCTTCCGGTCATGGCAATCGCGATAATTATCCTCCTTTGTATATTCCCAAGAAAGGGGATATCATTAATCTTGAGTCTGCTAATCCGGAATATGCCTACAATATTCTTTGGCTTGAAAAACAAAAAGTTGCTTATCAGTTCGGGAATTGGTATATAGATGGTAAACTTGCAAAAACCTATCAGGTAAAACAGGATTATTATTTTATGATGGGTGATAATCGCGATAATTCAGCAGATTCTCGCTATTGGGGTATGGTGCCTTATAAATACATTAAAGGCAAACCAACAAATGTACAATTCTTACTTTGGGATAAAGCCTGGAAAAGAGTCCTGGTTATTATCGGAATGATCGGTCTTTTGTTTTACGCTTTTGCATGGGATTATATTAAAGATGCAAGAGAGAAGAAGAAAGAAGTAGGGAGTAGGAATAAATAGATAGTAGATCATAAAATAAACAATATTGTAGGGGCAAATCTGTGTGTTTGCCCTTTTTAATTTTCCAGATAAATTTAATAAATGGTTTCTTTGATTGTGTGGGGTAGTTCTGAACACTATAATAGTTTTGTAGCTGATCACCGGAGGGAGGCTTTTGGATCTTCGATAACATGTAATTAAAATTGATCATCAGGATGATATGTTTAATCAAATTTATTAATCATTAATTAATTTTCATTCCAAACCGGAAATACGTAAATTTGCTTATGATAGTTGATAATATATCGGAGAATTAAATGACCCAATTTATGGCACCTCCTTATCGGATCAAGATGGTTGAGCCAATCAAAGTGACAACACGCAAGGAACGCGAAGACTATTTAAAGCGAGCTCATAACAATTTGTTTTTATTACCCTCTGAGGCAGTATATATCGATCTCTTAACCGATAGCGGTACCGGAGCAATGAGTCAGTACCAATGGGGCGCTCTCATGGAAGGGGATGAGTCTTATGCCGGTTCAAAAAGTTTTTATCGACTCGAAAAAACGGTCAAAGAGATTACCCATTACAAATACATGATCCCGGTTCATCAGGGGCGCGGCGCGGAGCAGGTGGTATTACCTATTTTAGCACATAAGCCCGGAATGGTGTATATCTCGAACATGCATTTTGATACCACACGTGCCCATGTGGATCTTGCAGGTGCACAAGCTATAGATTGTGTGGTATCGGCGTGTTATAATGTGGACGAATATCATCCTTTTAAAGGTGATATGGATATTGAAAAATGTGAAGCACATATCAGGGACAAAGGTGCTGAAAATGTAGCCGGGATTATTATGACCCTAACGAATAATTCTGCAGGTGGTCAACCGGTGAGCATGGAAAACTTGAAAGCTGTATCGAAATTGGCGAAGCAATATGGTATTCGACTCATTATTGATGGCGCCAGATTCTCCGAAAATGCCTGCTTTGTTAAGCAACGGGAAAAAGCATATACGAATAAAAGTATTGCTACCATTGCTGCAGAGGCTTTTGAATGTGCCGATATATTTTTGATGTCTGCTAAAAAAGACGGACTGGTTAATATTGGCGGATTTATTGCCATTAAAGATGATGAAAAGCTATTTCAAGAATGTCAGGGGCGAACGGTACCTTATGAAGGATTTCCAACATATGGTGGTATGGCAGGTCGCGATATGGAAGCTTTAGCTGTGGGCTTGATCGAAGGTATGGATGAAGATTATTTAACACATCGCTTGGATCAGGTTCGTTATCTGGCCGAAAAACTCCGTGAAGTCGGGATACCGGTACAATATCCGGCCGGCGGTCATGCCGTATTTATAGATTGTAAACGTATTTGTCCCCATATACCTTTTGATCAATTTCCGGCTGCAAGTGTAGGGAATGCTTTATATCTTGAAGCGGGAGTTCGTTCCGTGGAAGTCGGTTCCATGCTCATGGGACGTGATGCTCAAACGGGTGAGAACCTTGAGTCTCCTTTTGAGTGGATGCGCCTTGCTATACCAAGAAGAACCTATACCTATGCTCATTTGGATCATGTCGCTCAGGGAGTGATTGATGTTTTTGAAAAGCGAGATAGCTTAAAAGGTTTAAAATTTGAGTACGAGCCGAAAGTGCTGAGGCATTTTATGGCGCGATTGGCATCAATTTGATAACCTTGTATTTATATCCGGGTTATTGAATTATTAAGATAGATTTAAGAATCTGTCAATAGAAATTTAAGAAGACCTTTTAGAGCCTTTAAAACGGTCATAGAGGCGTTTGAATACTTAAGAATAACTCAATTCAACATTCGTTCTATTGTAAATGTCATACTAATTACATACTTTCATTCAGTTGATTGAGAGTAGGTGAATGAGTTGAAGAAAACTAAAAGAATTGATGAAAACGAAATGTCTTCATTCACATACGCTCTTGGTATAATATAGATACCGAGAGAGAGAAGAAAGAGCCCTCGCCCGAGGGCTTTTTCAATTATGAGAGGTTTTTTAACATTTTTCCAAACGAGAATTTTGTATGTCCTATATTAAGAATTTTTGGTAGCAGATGGTTTGACTCAAATCATTCTTTATTCAACTGACTCAGTTCAATATTGACTGTTAAATAAAAAGCCGTAAGCAAAACTCACGGCACTTTTGTATTTATTTTACGATTTACGATTTACGATTTACGTCTCATCTTCGCAATATAAAAACCATCGCTGTTATATTCATGAGGCAGTAATTGTAGATCTTTTTTTTCTTGTTTACCTTTGATGCGTATCCCATGATCTTCGAGGTCTTTGTATACAGAGACCATTTCAAATTCAGGGTGTTTTGATAGAAAATTTTGTATTTGAAGTGTGTTTTCTTCGGGAATAATTGAGCAAGTGGCGTAGACCAGATAGCCACCTTTGCTTACCAAGAAAGCATTTGATTCTAATATATTTGCTTGTTCGTTTATATAATTTTGCAAGCGTTCTTCATTGAGTTCCCATTTTCTATCGGGATGCCGCCCATATACACCGGTGCCCGAACAGGGTGCATCAAGTAGTAAAATATCGACTTTTTCTTTATAGATGCGTTTGATCTTTTCGATGGGGATTAATTTGATATGTCTGAATCCCAGGCGTTTTGCACGAATTACCAATTCTTTTAAACGACTGGGGTATTTATCTGTAGCTACAAGATTTCCGCTATCTTTTTGCAGTGCGGCAAGATGCATGGTTTTACCACCGGCACCGGCACACAGGTCGACCACAAGATCTTCGGCTTTTGGGTTGCATACCAATCCCACTAGTTGGGAGCTTTCATCCTGAAGCTCAAACCAACCTTTTTTGTAACAGGGATGCTGAGATAGATTCTGGTATTTTTCCAAACGCAAAGCTTCGGGAGATAAGGCTCCTAGACGAAATGGGACATTGCTGAGATTTTCCATTAATCGAGGTGTGTTTATTTGCTGTGTATTTGTCCTGAGATGTACACCGGGTGATCGCAATAATGACTGAAGTGCCTCTTCAACTTCTTGTTCACTATAGGCGTCTTTGATATGATCCCATAAAACATCCGGTACCGAATACTTTATTTTTAGCTCATTGGGATATACATCTTTGTACTCATGCTCTTGAAAGAATTTTGAGATATTATCTTCAATCTTAAATACTACGGTATCTCCATGATCAGGAAAGGTTCTTTTAAAAGCATGGACTGTCAGTAACTCGGGAGATAATTTATCACCCAAGGCATTGTCTTCGCCGGTGAGCTGCCACGTATACAGGCGTAGGTTTTTTACCATATTAAAGAATAGATCGTCAATGAAACGTCTGTCTTTAGAACCTAGATACTTACGCTCAAAGAAGTATTGTCGCTTTATTTTATCAGCCGCTTTTGCGTGATGTTCTTTTCTATACCAGAGTGAAAAGAGCTCACTGGTATGACTTAGCAGTAAAGGTATGTTTTTCATTGTTCTACGTATGCGAACTTTCTGCTGATCGACGTGCACTTTGCGTTGAGTATGTAGAAATATATCCTCGAAGGATGTTCTGACAAGTCGATCGTATGTTCGTATTGTCCTTGCGTTAATTTTTAATTCAATTCTTTTGATACCACTGGCTTTTGCAAGTCTATCAACTCCAATAATACATCACAATCTCTCGGAATGCTAAAAGAAATTTTGGTAAATCCATTAAAAGGATTTGAAGTATTTAGCAATAAATTCATGCTTTGAGGGAGTAAGATTTTATTAAAAATAGCCGATAGTATCACTTTCTTTAATCTTTAGGTTATTATAAATAGGCAAGTCGCAATAGGGGTGGCTTTGCGAAGTATCCCCGCGTTTGAATTGTATCGATATTTTATTTATGCATGCTGGTGCTTGTGCTGATTAATCTCTGCCAACGCGGTGTTTTTTGTCATTATCCCAGTTTGTTGGAGCGATAATAAATTTTAATGGTATTTATCGGGAATAGATTTCACGATAACTCGAACGTCCTATTAACCCAAACATAAACACAAAGATCTAGGTCTATAGCAATTAGTTTTAGCAAGCAATCAGAAAATCAATTATTTCCATAGTCACTCATTCGAATGTTCGATTTTTCTTCTTCATAAAGAAGATTCTTCTTATAATTCATCATGAAAAAGATACTGCCCCACATTTTAGTTTTGATCCTGTTGTTTTCTGCGTGCTCTCAACCGCGTAAAAGCGAAGTCATTTACCGTTTTTACGCGAAAGATAAGATGACTTGTGTTGATTCTTTACGATCTGCATTACTTGATACCGATGGTTTGGAGATGTTGGTAATGTATCCTGATTCCGATGTTGTGATCATTCATTATGACCGTTTTAGAACACATCAAAATAAGATCGAAGCACATTTTATTAAGTGTAATTATTGCTTTGAATTGATTAATAAATCCCCTTTAAAGGAGATTAAATAAATGAATGGAAAAATTAAAGCCATTGGATTGTTGTCAGGTGGACTAGATTCCGTGTTAGCGGCTGCTTTGATCCGGGATCAAGGAATCGAAGTGACCGGTTTATTGATCCGTACTGGCTTTACCGACCATAAAGAAGTATCTGATGATGGTAAACGTACCGTTGAAAAGACTGCCAAAGAGCTCGGAATTAAATTCCGAATAGAAAATATTCAAGAAGAATATTGGGATACATTACTATACCCAAAACATGGCTATGGTAAAAATGTTAACCCTTGTTTAGATTGCCATACTCATATGGTTCGTGTAGCCGCTCGCGTGATGAAAGAAGAAGGAGCGCACTTTGTATTTACCGGAGAAGTGGTGGGGCAAAGACCTAAAAGTCAGTTGGCTCATCAAATGAAGATAGCTTTGCAAGAAAGCGGTATCGAGGGAAGATTGCTGCGTCCTCTTTCCGCACTACGTCTTGAGCCCACAATCCCCGAAATTGAAGGTTGGGTTGATCGAGAGAAACTAAAAGGCTTTGAAGGACGAGGGAGAACTCCACAGTTGGAACTGGCTAAGGAATTAGGTGTTCAGGATTTGGCCGTAGCTGCCGGGGGGAATTGCTATTTGATCGTTCCGGAGTATGGTGACAGATTTAAAGATTTATTAAAGTATAATGGCAAAGAGAATTTTCCCAAAGAAGATGCACCACTATTAAAAATCGGTCGACATTTCAGAATCTCCGATACTGCAAAACTGGTGATCTCCCGGGATGAATCGGAATTTCATTTATTGCAACCTTTTCGTGAAGACCGTTACTATATGGAGTTAAAGGATGTTATTGGTGGTGTTGCCATCGGTTCAGGAGAATTTTCTCAGGAAGATATAAAGCTCTCAGGTGCTTTGTTAGCTCGATATTCTAAAGCAAATGCCAGTGAAAATGTCACGTTAATTGTTCATAAAGATGGGCAAGAAGAAGAAATCACTGTAAAAACATTAGAAAATAACGATCCTTTAATAGCAAAAATGAGGTTATGAGCCACCTTGTCATTTTGATTATATTTTTAATTTAATTTAAAAGTAGAGATGGAATTTATGTCATGGATGATTGCTTAAAGGAGTATCCTAAGATTTAAGCATGTGATTTTATGAAAATATTCGGAACAACTTTTAACAAAAATAATTTGATAAAAGCACGGAAATCTATTAGTTTCATCAGGTCTGGAGGGTTGCAAAAGCAACTCGTTTTTTATAGTGATTTTTTGAGGAGAGTATGTTAAAGATCGTACAAAAAGAGATAGAAAATGTTCTTCAAGAATTAAGGTGGGAAATCCCCAATTTTAATGTAGAACGTCCCCGTAAAAGCAGCTTTGGTCATGCTTCATCGAATGTTGCTATGACATTGGCAAAACAGTTAAAACGCAGACCTTTGGATATTGCTAAGGAGATCGTAGAAGCTCTTGACAATAAGATCGAACATGTCGAAAAAATCGAAGTGGTAAATCCGGGATTTATTAATTTCTTTTTCAAATCGTCTTATTTTCAGTCATTTATACCACAAATAAGAAAAGAAAAAGCGGAGTTTCAAAAATCAGCTTACGGTAAAGATAAAACGGTTCAGGTTGAATTTGTGTCAGCGAATCCAACCGGGCCCTTAACCATTGGGCATGGTCGTCAAGCTGTATTAGGTGATGCAATTTCACGTATCCTTGAATGGCATGATTACGCCGTTACCCGTGAATACTATTTTAATGATGCCGGTCGCCAAATGCGTATGCTAGGGCTATCGGTTTTGGCTCGTTATAAAGAACTTCTTGGGGAAGAACTTGAAATTCCCGAAGGTGGTTACGAAGGCACTTATATTATTGATATTGCCGAAGATTTTAGAAAAGAACATGGCGATGCCAAGAATGAAGATGATCTTGAGCTCTTTATCGAATTCGCATCAAACGCTATTTTTATCACTATTCGCGATACCTTAAAGCGACTTGGTATAGAACATGATGTTTATTTCAATGAAAAAGACCTTTATAAACAGGGTAAAATCAAAGAAGTTCTAGCTGAATTGGGTAAACGCGGTCATACTTACGAAAAAGAAGACGCAACTTGGTTTAAGGCTACGGAATTTGGTGCTGAAAAGGACCGTGTTTTAGTCAAGAATACTGGCGAACCGACTTATCGTTTACCAGATATTGCTTACCATCGTGAAAAGATCCGTCGCGGATTCGATATGATCATTGATATTTTTGGCGCAGATCATCATGCTACATATCCCGATGTAAAAGCCGCACTTGAAGCGATGGATTTTGATACTTCACATATTCGCGTTTTGCTACATCAATTTGTTACGCTTACCAAGAATGGTGAGATGGTTAAAATGTCTACACGTAAAGCGAATTTTGTTACCCTTGATGAATTAATGGATCTTGCGGGTACCGATGTGGTAAGATATTTTTATATAATGCGTTCCATGGATTCTCATTTGAATTTTGATTTGGCATTGGCACAAAAACAAACAGATGAAAATCCTGTTTTTTATCTTCAGTATGCGCACGCAAGGATTTCGAATATTTTACGACACAGTACAGAAAAGGGCATAGATTCGTATGAAGATGTTGATCTGACACTCTTAAAAGAAGCAGAGATCATCTCTTTGATTGAAACCATGCTTGAATTTGGTGATATCATGGAATTGTGCCGTAAAAGTCTCGAACCTATGCACTTAACAAATTACCTTTATAAGCTGGCAACAGCCTTTCATAAATTTTATTCTGTCCACCGGGTTGTTACTGATGATATTCCGCTTTCGAAGGCCAGACTACAACTTATCGATGCCGTAAGAATCATTTTGGCAAACGGTTTGAATATTCTTGGAGTAAGTGCTCCTGAAAGGATGTAAAAGGATCAGCATGAAGAAAATTTATCCGGTAATATTTATCGTAATAGCTTTATTATTTTTGTCTTGTATGGGGACTAACAAAGAATTGCTTAGCGAACCAGAGACAGAGATCGTTACCGATACCATAAAACAGGAGATCACAACGACAATTATTCCTGTTGATGTAGATCCTGAAATCATTACTCGTTTTGATAAGTATATGACTCAAGCGAAGGTTCACTATGTTGATGCTTTGATCGCTGAACAGGAAGAAGATTCTGTTGAGGCCAGTTTTCAATTGAGTATTGTATTTGATCTCCTGGCAAATATTGAATCCTACAATAATATGGATGAGATCCAGTATAATCAGTTTAAAGAATTTACTCATCAGATACAAAGTGAGTTCGAAGAGTATGCTCCTGATGTTTCGGAGTTACATGAACAATTTACATTGTCTGATATGAAAGAGGCAATGAGCGCTATTACCGATGATTATTTTAACGGTAAAGAGAATAAAACGGATTATCTTGTGCTTGAAGATAGAGATGGACATGTGCCAATTATTGTTAATTCGCGTGTGGCCAGCTCGATCAAGTTGTTCAGGGGCAAACGTCGTGGAGATATGCAAACCTGGATAAAACGTAAAGCGAAATATGACCGTTTGCTAAGAAAGATTCTCACCGACAATGGTATCCCGGAAGAATTTGTTTATTTAAGTATGCTGGAAAGTGAAATGCTACCCGATGCACGCTCTAGAGTTGCTGCTGTTGGTCTATGGCAATTTATGGATTATACAGCTAAATCATTCGGTTTAAAATACGATTATTGGGTGGATGAGCGTCGAGATCCAATTAAATCTACTTTAGCTGCCGCAAAATATCTGATGTATCTTTATGAAGAATTTCAAGATTGGTATTTGGTGATGGCCGCTTTTAATGCCGGCGAAGGTCGAGTAGGGCGTTCTATTCGTTATGAACATACCAGAGATTACTGGCAACTAAAATCATTGCCCAAAGCGACTCGTAAATACGTTCCTTACATTATGGCAGTTGCTGCGATCTCAATAGAACCTGAAAAATATGGCTTTAAAAATTACCGTCCTCAACCTACTTGGGGAAGTGATTGTGATACATTAACCTTAGAACAGAGTTATGAGCTTGAAAAGATCGCCAGAGTATGTGGAATTTCTTTTGATAAACTAAGAGAGATGAATCCTGAATTACGTAAATTGAATTCACCTCCATATAACTATGTTATTAGGTTGCCCAAAGGCAAGCGCGCTAAGTTGGCTGAAGAGATCAGAGTGATGGAAGCTGCTCCAACTCATGTCGTTTATAAAGTGAAATCCGGTGATACCATTTCACAGATTGCGATGAAGTATGGAATGAGAGCTCAGGATATTATGAAAGCGAATAAGCTTACGAGTTCCAGAATTAACATTGGACAGAGATTGATCCTACCTCAAGGAGGCGCTTCATATTTGTCCGGTGGATCAATATATAAAGAACCAAAATCTCACTCAACAAAAGGGAGACCCGATCTTTCGGCTTCTCACAGAAAGATCGTCTATACGGTTAAAGCCGGTGACACGTTAGGAGATATTGCCGAGATCTATGATACTCGAGCTTCACGTATCCGAGTTTGGAATGGATTACAGTACGGTGAATATATTCATCCAAAACAGAAGCTGACTATCTGGGTACCAAAGGGTGAATCGTATCAAACAGTGGCGCAATATTATACGGTTAAAACCGGTGATTCTTTTGAAAAGATCGCAAAGAGTTTTGGTTTGTCTAACAATGAATTAAAGAAACTAAATCCCAGCATGAATTATTCTAAGATTTATCCCGGAGATAAGATTAGAATCCAATAATAATTCTTGCATAAACTTTTAAAAAAAACTATCTTACACGGCTATGAGAAAATCGGACATTATAAAAGAAATATCGGCGCAGACGGGCTTAACTCAGGTTGAGACAGAAGCGGTAATCGAAGGCTTCATTACTATCGTAAGCGAAGCGTTAATTCAGGGTGAACGCGTTGACCTTCGTGGTTTTGGTAATTTCATCCTTAAGACTCGGAAAGCAAAAGCAGCCCGAAATATCTCCACAGGAGAGACGGTACATGTTCCCGAACATTACCTACCATATTTCAAGGCTTCTGAATCGCTAAAAGGCCGGGTTAACAAGAATCTTAAAAAAGCGTAATTGGAGGTAGGTTAATGCCCTGCGGTAAAAAACGTAAAAAGAGCAAGATCCGCAACCATAAGCGGAAAAAACGTCTCAGAAAGAATAGACACAAAAAGAAAAACAAATAATTTTTCTAAGAGACTCTTGCAGTCTCTTTTTTTTATACAGTTTTACTATTTACCTCAGGTTTAGGCCTGAGGTTTTTAATGTGGATAGAAATTTAATTGACTTAAATGAAAAATATTAATTGCTTAGTAAAAGCATTATAAATACTTCTTTATCTCATTACTATTTTTCCGTAATATTATCTAATGACATATATACAAAGCGTATCAGACATCACAAAACTTATTAAATCCAAACTGGAACGAGATATTCCCGAGTCTTTGGTTCGCGCCGAGATCTCAGAGTGTAAGTTCCATGTGTCCGGGCATGTGTATTTGACTCTTAAAGATCCTGGAGCTGTTATGCCGGCGGTGATCTGGCGTACAACAGCAAGTCAATTGATGACCAAGCCGGCAGTTGGGATGGAGGTTTTGGTTTCGGGCAAATTGAGTGTTTACGCACCTCATGGACGATATCAATTTATCATTAATTCTTTACAAGAGGCCGGTCGAGGTGCTTTATTTTTACAGTATGAAGAATTAAAAAAACGCTTGATTAATGAAGGTTTATGTGACCTGGATAAAAAGCATAGCATCCCTCAGTATCCTATGCATGTTGGTTTAGTAACATCTGAGACAGCTGCTGCTTTGCAGGATATCTTACGTGTGTTTAGACAAGAAGCTCCCCATGTTAAGTTAACGCTTTGCCCTGCTCGCGTACAGGGAAGGGGAGGTGCTGAAACGGTTATAGAAGCTCTTAGGGCTCTAAAAAATATACAACCCGATTGTGTGATCGTCGCGCGCGGTGGTGGTTCTATAGAGGATCTATGGGAGTTTAACAGTGAAGCACTGGCACGCTATGTCGCAGATTATTCTATTCCGCTTATTGCCGGTATCGGGCACGAAACTGATACGACCATTATTGATCTTGTTGCAGATCATCGTTCATCTACACCCACCAATGCCGCAGAATTTATTTGCGCACCTTGGAGAGAGGTAAAACTATCATTAAATCAAATGGACGTTGCATTGGTGAACTCTATGAGTCGGGTAATAGAACGACAAACACTCAGATTGTATAATGCTCAGCGATACCTGAGCTCGCGTCGTATTAGCGAAAATCTACAAAGTTATCGCGAACGTATAGACTTTCTGCAGAAAAGATCCGTATCCGTCATTCAAAGGCGAGCTGAAAACATTCTTGCTAAAAAAGAACGCATACACAATATGTGGGGAAGAATGCAAAAGGCGGCGAGTCATACTTATAACTTAAATCGATCAAAACTTGGTGGAATAATAGGGAAGTTGACAGCATATTCACCTGAAAATGTACTAAAAAAAGGGTACACGCTTATTAAAGATAGAAATGGAAAACTCCTGCGAACTGTAAAAAGTTTGCAGCTTGATGATCATGTGAACATAAGATTTCATGATGGTAGTAGATCTGCGGTCATAACAGAAGATAAAGGAAATAACAATGAGTAAAGACCTTAATTTTGAAGAAGCCATGAAAGAGCTTGAAGAGATCGTGGTTAAAATAGAAAGCGAAGATACCGCTTTGGAAGAAATTCTTGAATTATATGAAAGGGGATCGGAGTTGAGCTCTCGATGCCAGAGTATTCTTGATAAAACCCAGGAGAAACTTGAGACGATACAAAAACAAGTTGAAAGTTCGGAGGTATAGATGAAAAAGATCATTTTACTAGTATTGCTTGCTTTACTTCTTTTTTCATGTGGTGATTATAAACCTCTTGCGGGCGGTTCACCTATTGCGATCAATACGCTGGTCAGTGAAGATATTTGGAATGAAGTGGGTGCAGAGTTGAGCTCTAAAGTAGAATATGAAATTCGCACACCACAGATAGAAAAGCTTTTTTTCTTTAGACAATTTGAATTGGAGAATTATAAAGAATACCGTGATGATAAATTGATTATTCTCATTGCGACGCTGGATGGTAAAGATGATGTTTCTCAGTTTATTCAAAATAGTATTTCTGCTGATATTCGTACGGCGGTTGAAAGTGGGGAACAGTATTTCTTCTATGAATATGATAAGTACGCCATGCGACAGACTTACATGCTTCTGCTGGCCAATACGAAAGAAGAGTTGAAACAAATCGCTAAAGAACAGGGAGCAAAGATCTATCAAGCCATCAATAAAGGTTTCCTTGATGCTCAATTTAAGCAGTTGTATTATGCTGCCGAAGAAAAAGAAATTTCGGAAGAACTATTTGAAAAATTTGGATTTTCATTCAGATTGCCACATTCATATGAGATTATTGAAATAGATGAAGATAGGCATATCATACATTTGGGTGTTCCGCGACCTCAGAGAAATATCATTATTTATTGGACTGAAGGTGGTTTTAATAAAGTAGTTGACCAAGAATGGGCTTTGCGCATGAAATATTGGTTAATGCAGAATCAAATGGATAAGATATATATAGAAAAATCTTATGCACGCTATCGTACGGTTGAGTGGAATGGTGTGATCGTGAATAATATTCGTGGCTTATGGGGGCATCCAACCAAGCTTATGGGGGGACCGTATACTTTGTTTTATTTCTATGATGGTGTTACAGATCGTACATATTTTATTGATTGTATGGTTTATGCGCCCGGTCAAAGTAAAGCTGTATTTTTAAGGCAGATGGAGATCGTAGCATCAACATTTTATACCAGTAAATAAGATAAGCGACAGTTGAATTTTATAAATATTGTGGGGCGGACCTATGGGTTCGCCTTTTTACTTATATATGGATTATTTTTTCTGATAGCTCTATCATTAAATGATTGATGCAATGTAAATCCGGTATATCTAGCCAGTTGGATTTTGTTGTTTTAAATGGATGTTCAAATTATTGACGACAATGATTTTCTAAAATTACTTTATTATCTTTAAGTGTTGAGAAAGTGTAGTTTTTTATTATCAAGTGAAATAATAAGCTGATTTGCAATGATCATATCATAATAATTTAAATGATATGATTGTTGGCTATAGCATGATAAAAGCTATTTATTTCCCTGAAAAAAGAAAGGCTGTCAGATGACAGCCTTTCTTGTATTGTAAACGGATTTCGTTTATTTCATGAAAGTCATTTTCTTGACATCTACGAAATTTCCGGCTTTCAATCTGTAAATATACATACCGGTAGCAACTCCATTACCGAAATCATCACAACCGTTCCATGTAATACCACGGTAACCGGCATTGATAGAACCATTGACTAGGGTTCTGATCTGGCGACCGGTCAGGTCGTAAATGACCAATGATACGTCTGCAACTTCAGGCAGATCAAATTCGATCATTGTAGTCGGGTTAAAGGGGTTGGGGTAGTTTTGATGCAGAGCGAATTCGGCAGGAATACCAACTGTACTTACAACCAATGTGTCATTATTGAACCAGT
Source organism: bacterium (assembly GCA_963676395.1). GTDB lineage: Bacteria > Fidelibacterota > Fidelibacteria > Fidelibacterales > Fidelibacteraceae > M50B103. Next base: position 1,936,009 of record OY781066.1, read on the forward strand.
AAGTGTATTCAGCTGCAGCAGCTGGGATGGTAAGATCGCGGTTTGGAGCACCATTGGGGAATTCACTCTTACCTGCATCCCAAGAACCGTCAATACGGAACTTGAATGACTGAGTTGAAAATGGCATCAACGGAATAGTTACTGAGTAGGTGGTATCACCATCAAAGTCACTGAGTAGTGTCGATGTTGCGCCCCATCCATTCATTGTACCAGCAATATCAACATAGTTTGAAACTGGGTTGAAATTATCACGACGTAGCCATTCTTTCATGTTAACATTAAATGTAATGTCAACAGGTGAAAGAACCTGACGTTCAGTGAAACCATCGATATAAAGAACAACATCTTCGTCTACATCACTCTTCATGTGAAGATCGCCAACCATTACAGTTGTACCTTCAACCGTACCGTTACCATTGACCCAACCTTCAGCTTCATCATTTGCTAGATCAAATGATACAACTTGCCAGTCATTGGCACAAAGTGATACAGATTTCCAGATCATGCGTTCATAGCCCGGGTTTTCTGTGATAGTTAAGGCCAAATCAACATTACCTGTACCTTTAACCATTAGAATGAGAGTAGAAGTGGTTTTTACGGTTTGAGCATATGGGTAAACATATGGCATTCTAATAAACCAGCCACCTTCAACGGCAGGATCATCAACGATAGTGATCTTACCTGACTTAGAACCTTCATAAGCTTCTTCGTCTGATGCGGCGAGTGTTGAGTTGTCTTTTACGATACCAGAAGTAGAACCTGAGTATCCGGGAGTTTTAAAGTTAAATGTAGCACCTTCGAAACCTTCCATCAACATTGCTGCATCTTCAGGATGTGCGTCTGAGAAAGGAATGAGAACTTTAACTGTTTCTGTTGTGTCTGCTTCTGATAAAGTTCCACCTACAGGAGTAACGCCATCAACGATAAGAGCTACTTCTTCATCTTCAGTTAGAGGAACTGTAACCATAACAGCGTTTCCACCAACAGGAGCAACGGCTGTTGCTGCAGTTGCTGTAGCGCCTTTTAAGACTTTAAAGTCTGCAACTTCGGCAGTTACATCCATGTCGAATTCAACATAGTATTGAGGAGCACCATCAACAAGAACTACATCGGCATTTACAACCATAGGAGGTGCAGGGAAGTCGAATGTAAATTCAATGGTGTCACTCATAGTTTCTTTGCCCATAGGATCGGTAGCTTTAATAGCGATATTATATGTACCGTTCATTTCAAAAGGCGCATCCATATTTAATGGAATAACCATGAATGTATCGGTAGTTGTTGGCACATCATCGGGACCTTCACCGATAAATACCCATTCGTATACGACTGAATCTTCATCAGCTGATTCTGTCCAATTAGCGAATAGAGCTTTAGCTGTATCACCAGGAGCTACAACAACATCAACTAAAGCAGGGTCATCCATTGAAGAAACTGTGTCGCCATCAACAGGGTTGATCCAAGCAAAGGCACCAGGAGCCTGATTTGTAATAATATCTGATCTGAAACGAGGCATAACCTGAGGAGTATCATATTCACTTATAACACCAATCAAATCTATAGGCCATGATTCCGGTGCTTCAGAACCGTCAACTTCAGAATCTCTATCAATACGCATTGTAAATTCATTAACACCATCGGTTAATGTAATGCTTGCATCATTACCTTCTGTAGGCCATGAAAAACCGTTTGTTGTATCAATATCATTAAGTTTTACCAGCATACCCTGATAATCACGAGAATCAAGATCAGCTACGGTAATAAGTGTAGGTTCTATAGCATTATCTTTGCTGAGGACTTGATAATTATCATCGGTATTTTGGATCTGAACAAGACCTTTGTATGTTGAGCGTTTACCGTAAATAAGAATTTCATCACCTTCTTCTACGATACCGTCATTAATGAAATCCCAATCATACAGAGAAATACCTGCTGTGGCATCTTCCATAAAGATAGGTGCACCTGTGCTTACGTTTGTTACAACACCAACACATGCTGCCCATTCATAATTAGGAACGAGTTTTACATCGGCAATGCTTTCTGAAGGAACAACATCCATGTATTGGTCATCCCACATAACATTGTCAACCCAAACGGTATCTTGACCGGAAACATTTGAACCATAGATTCTAATATAGCCATCTTCACCGTCTGCAATACCCATAAGTGTAAATGTTGTCCAAACACCTTCACTTACGATCTCAACAGCAACATCATCATTACCTAAACCTTGAACTGTAAGAGCAAGAGGAGTAGGAGCACCGGCCCATGCAACAGTCTTAATATCAACACTTAGTTTATATAAAGAACCGTCAGTGGCTTTAATAGGGCGTTTTGCGATCATACTGAAACCGGCATCACTCAATCTAAGAGCGCTGTTTTCATGAGCTTCAACGGTCCAACCGTTAGCTTCGTCATGATGACTCCAGTTAGTTACATCGGCATCTGTATCAAATGTCAGGTCAAGATCATTGTTTGGATAAGCTGTACCTTCATCGGCACCGGCGTATGCAAGATAAATACCGCGGTCATCGCCATCGATATCTTCAACGATACCTACAGTTGGCATAACCAAGTTAACATCTTCATCTGAAGGTGCTGCAAGGTGTAGATCATCAGCTGCTGCGAATGTTACTTCAACAGAATCTGAGTTTGCATCTTGAACTGCTTGCCAATCTGCAAGAGCAGCGTAAGTTGTACCTTTAAAGTTTACTGCTATAGAAGCAGATGCAATAATATTATTATCTGATTCAAGAACAGATGTTGAAGGAATAAGACCAATCGCTGCAGAACCTGCATTACCAGTATGTTTGTTTACAAGAATATTGTTTTTTGCGACAATATCTACCGGACCGGTACCATTGGAGTGGTTTCCGATCGCATACACAGGATCCGTACAAGAGGTTTGATTCATAACGATGGTGTTATGGTAAACTTTTAGGTTACCCATTGGATTTGCTGAACGAAGACCAATACCGTATGTAGGATAAGTTTCACTTGCATGACCCATATCAATCATATTGTTTTCAATATTGATAGGGTCGCTGGCATCTTCACTGTTTCCAGCAAAAGCAACTCCCATTAGATATGATGAAGCTTTTGTAGCAGCTTCAGGAAAAGAAATAGTATTTCCTTTGATTTCAGTTGGGCCAGAAGCACCGGTAACATAGATACCATGTACATAATTGTATGTGTAAAGACCAGCACCCGAAGTAGGAAGCATAGTGATATTGTTGCCATTAAAAACACAATCGTTTACAACGTAAGTTGCAATACCACGAGCGGCGGCATAAATATCATTATTTGTAATTATACCATTTGAAGGTCCTGCGCCGCTTCCCCAAACAGCAATACCATCACGCCATGCGGGAAAATCTTCAGAGCAAATTTGACAGTTGTCCACTACCCAGTTTTCTATACCTGCTACATCATTTTGTACAGCACCATATCTAAAACCTGTTGTAACACCATCAATATTTCTAATGATTAGGTTCTTTAATGTAATGTTATCGGCATCAGCTGTGTTTAATCCGAATGGTACTCTTGTATCATTTGTTTCAGTTGTAACCAATAGATTACGAGAATCTGAACCATCATTACTTCCGTCAAAGGTTACATAACCTTTGTCAAAACCAATCATTTGTATGCCGTTACCTCTTGAAGCACCGGGTGTTACGATAAGAACTACGTCACGACCGGCTGCAGGTTTTACGGTTACACAAGAGTCAGCATTCAAGTCGGCTGTAAATGTAAACGATTTGTCTCTTAATGTATCAGCATCAAGAATGAAGTTTATCATTCCACCTGCACCATTTGCGTTGAGCGAATCAACAGCAATGGATAAAGAATCAAAACCCATGGGGTTCGCTCCTTTGGGAATGTAGTAATCGCCTACTAATGGAACGCCACTTGCGACCATTACCTTTGCAGGTGCAGGCATTAGTAAAGCTCTATTCGCCATTTTTTCTGCCCAATCTTCATCGGGAGTTGCATTCACATTGGCAAATGCAAAAACAGAAAAACAGAGAAAAGCTAACAATGCAATAAACACTTTTTTCATGTGTTTCTCCTTCTGTTTGTTATAAACATGGTTGTTAATTCATTACCAAAAAATATATGACTTATATAGCATAGGCACAATAGTTTTTTACAAAGGAAAGCCGCTGCTTTTATCTTTGTGGGTAATTTATGGTTTTATAAGAATATTGCTTAAATTTCGATAGATTAAAGGTGAAATATTTGTTATGTAAAAGATGAATTAGTAATAATTAATAATTTGGTGAGTAATTAAAGGTTTAGGATTTATGCCGATAGTAATAAATGTATAAAATGCAAGTGTGACTTTTATTTGGTGTGAATTTCTTGGGTAATTATTGGTACTTTTTTACGATTTCTTCTAAGTCAATTTTGAATATGGAATACATCCCCATATTTCGAAGAATAGCTGCCGGATGATAAGTTACACGTAAACTGGTATTATGATAATGATAGGTAATGCCGCGCATATCTTTGAGTGCGTTTTTTGCCCTTAATAATGTGTTGGCAGCGACTCTTCCCAAAGCGATAATAACATTGGGTTTAATGATCTCAATTTGTTTGTGTAAATAGTTTTCACAAAGGGCGATCTCTTCAGGAAGAGGATCACGATTTTTGGGAGGGCGACATTTTAATACGTTAGCAATGAAAATATCTTGGCGACTTAACCCGACTTCAGTAAGCACTTTGTCAAGCAACTTACCTGATCGCCCTACAAAAGGGACACCCATTTTATCTTCCTGTTCACCCGGGGCTTCACCCACAAACATGATGTTTGCGTCGGGATTTCCCGCTCCAAAAACAAAATGTTGGCGTGATGTGCTCAAATCGCATTTTTCACACTGAGAGATTTCGTAAAAGTAGTCTTCTAATGGATGTTTGTCCGGAGAAGAAATGATCTCTTTGCCGTATACATCTCGCATGTACTCGAGAAAAGGTAACTTTTCTTGCATAGCTGTTTATCCGTTTTGGGTAATGGTTTGCCAAATTTTATCTGCAGTCAATTTTTTACTGAGTTTTGGCAGTGGCATTATTTGCTTATCTTTTGATATAATCGTTACTTGATTGTTGTCTGAAGCAAATGCAGTATCCTTGTTTCTTGGATTATTTAAAATGATCCAATCCAAATTCTTTTTTATGATCTTTCTAATGGAATTTTCTGTTTCATTTTCTACTTCCACACTAAAGCCGATCAAAGTTTGGGATTCTTTGTTTTGTCCCAATTCTTCTAAAATATCCGGTGTTTTTTCAAGTGGAAGCATGTCAGGGATATCTTGCTTTTTTATTTTACCATTTCTGGCCCTGACGGGCCGAATGTCTTCAACGGCGGCGCTCATCACGACATAATCTTGTTCAGCGTAGTCTGATAAGACCGCTTTTCGCATGTCTTCGGCAGTATTTACACATGTTGTTTTGCAACCAATGGGAGCAGGTAGGGACGTCGGACCGGATATATAATGAACGATCGCACCTGCTTTTGCAGCCGATTCTGCCAGGGCTTTGCCCATTTTCCCTGTAGAAGGATTCGAGATAAAACGAATATCATCAATATATTCGCGGGTAGGACCACCGGTAATTAATACGTGTTTATTGTAAAGTGGAGTTTTTTTTTGAGCCGACAGTGCTTTTTCCAGTTCGCTTAATAAGATCTGTTCATCCGGAAGCCTGCCTATACCACAGCCTTCTTCGTTGGTGGCAAGTTCACCTGTCGTTGGTTCAATGATATGATATTGAAGACTTTTTAAGTATTCAATGTTTTTCTGCGTGACCGGATTAAGGTACATATGTTTGTTCATGGCGGGGGCAATAACGGTTTGCTCGGGTTTAGCTACCAATAGCATGGTGCTTAACTCATCATCGGCTATACCGTTAGCCATTTTTGCAACAATATTACCTGTAGCTGGGATCACGGCTACAAGATCAGCACTTTGGACCAGATCAATGTGACGAGTACCCACAATGCCGTTTTCTGCTTTGAACATGTGGGTAATAACTTCTTTACCGGAAAAGGTCTCAAAGATCAACGGTGTCATAAACTTTTGCGCGGACTCGGTCATTACCACCTGAACATTGCATTCAAGGTCGCGGGTTAGGCGGCGTAAAAGTCCGGCAACTTTATAAATTGCTATACCACCCGTTATTCCCAAAACGATTGATTTTCCGCGTAAAGCAGACATGGTTTACTCTTCGACTTCTAAGTCTTCGTCAAGTTCTTTGTCTTCTTCGTATTCGAATTCAATTTCACCGCGTTCATATTCTTCCATAGCGAGTGAAGCGGGTTTTTCGAATGAATCGAAATCTACATCGCTTTCAACGAATTCATCACTTTCCAGATCGACCATGTTTTGGATAGGGTATTCTTCATTCCGTCTTTGATTGATCTGACGTGCGCGTTTTGCCATCACGGTGATCGCTTCAAAAATGTCATCCGGGCGTTCGCCTTTAAAACGGAAATCTTTTTTCATTGGATTGCCTCCAGTTTATTCATAATAAGGGTCTCTATGTTTAAGACCGCATCATTTAATTTATCATTAATTATGATGTGGTCAAACTTTTCTTTTTCTTTGCGTTCTTCGGGTATGCGCGATAAACGTTTCTGTAATGAGGTTTCATTTTCACTGCCGCGATTACGTAAACGGTCTACCAGTGTCGCCATATTGGGCACGTCAATAAAGAATGATATCTGATTTTCAGGATACTCGTTTAAGATGTTTAAAGCACCTTTTACATCAATATCAAGAATATAAACTTTACCTTCGTCCAATGCTTTTTCCAAGGGCTCACGTGGTGTTCCGTAAAAATCTGTATGCACATGTTCGTATTCAAGCAGTGCTTTATTCTCAACTTTGTCAAGAAAGTCTTCTTTCTTGATAAAGTGATAGTGCTGGCCGTCGATTTCGCCTTCGCGAGGTTCTCGAGTTGTACATGATACGGAGAATTCCCAGTCCGGATGCTTTTCTTTTAAAGCTTTAATAATAGTGGACTTTCCACCTCCGCTAAAGGAGACGAATATAATAAGTAGACCTTTTCTCATTGGATATTCTGTACCTGTTCTCTAACCGTTTCTAACTGGTTCTTAACTTCAACAACCAATTGCGAGATCTCACTGCTATTGGCTTTATTGCCCATGGTCGTAATCTCGCGATTCATTTCTTGTAATAAGAAATTCAATCGTTTTCCCACACTGTCGTTTTCTTTTAAATAAGCTTCAAATTGAATGATGTGTGATTTGAAACGGTCGGTTTCTTCACTGATATCCAATTTATCTGCCATTTGGACGATCTCTTGGTGAAGCTGTGATTCATTGGGATCTTCATTCAGCAATGTGCTGATTCGAGAACGTAGTGTTTCGATATGCTTGGGGATATTATTTTTTTGTAAAGCAATGATCTTTTGCAACTGTGCATCCATGGAGGAGAGTTTTTCGGTAAATATTTGTAGAATGTATTCACCTTCTTTGTTTTCCATGTTTTTGAGCTCGACCAAGGCATTATCTAATATGGGTAAAATGTCAGTTTCCACTTGTTCCCGATCCAAGGAACTTTCTTCGAGTGTCATGATCTCCGGTTGACTAAGTAGATCCTGTATACTGATTGGAGCATCAATGCCTGTTTCGTTTTTGATTTCTTGCAATGAGCTTACAAAGCTATCAAGAAGGCCCTTGTTCACGGAGTAGGAGGCTAGGGTACTGGTACTGGAATTTACATTTAGATAACAATGTACATTGCCTCGTTTAATATGCTTACGGATGTATTTACGCATACTTTCTTCAAGAAAACTCAAGTATTTTGGGACCGAAATAAATACTTCAAGATAGCGGCTGTTTACCGATTTTATCTCAATTGCCACATCCATATTTTGGATGTTTCCTTCCGCTTTTCCGAATCCTGTCATACTTGTCAGCATAAACGCTCCATTTTTTAGCAACATAAGATACAATATTTGTTGATAAATCCAAGATAAAATATTGATTTTAAGTGTGTAAGACATGAGACCTAAGTCCTAAGATGGAATTATAAATGATAAATTATGCGCTGTTTAATGTGATGTAAAATGTGTGGAAGTCTGTCATTTTGATTATAACTAATTCCGAAGTGTTGATGGAAACGTAGCGTAGAGATCAGCTTATAGCTTGAACATGATAAAATATTGCAGAAGAGAAAGCCAAAATTGTGACTCGTGCTTGAATGTTGAGGTAAGCTCCGGGCACTTGATTTATAAAAATTAATTAATCACTCATTTGATTGTTCAAGATGAGTCGTCCGATTTTTAGTTTGTTCAAAAAAACCTCGAGTATAAGCCCGAGGTTTTTGAAATGATATTTGTCTCGTTTGTTTATTTAAGCACTTCTTTTTTCTTTGCCGTAAAGTACAACCAAATGGCCACAGCGGCAAAGAGGACAATGCCTAACCATTTAAAACCGCCGATGGCAGGCCACCAGTTTTTGTTGGCGGTAATAAAGATAGGAACAGCGACAAGGATACCCATTAGTGCTTCACCGGTAATAAGTCCGGATGCAAACAGCAGTCCGTTCTTTTCATTGTTCTTTACGCGTTCCTTGGTGAAATAAGAGATTAAGCCACCAATGAATACCGGAACAGAAAGTGAGATCGGAAGATATAATCCAACCGCAACCGCCAGCACAGGCATACGGAATTTTGATCCGCGTTTTTCTAGTATAATATCGACAATAATAATGGCTGCGCCCAAAACGGCACCAATCGCGATCATATTCCAGGGAAGTCCGCCATGAAATACACCTTGAGCAACTGACATCATAAGGGTCGCTTGCGGAGCGGATAGCGTTTCGGAACCGATGGTATAAGCAGTATGAAGAATATCCAAAGTTAAGCCCAAAGCGAATGCGGCAGAAACCGTACCGACGATTTGCATGATCTGCTGTTTCCATGGAGTGGCGCCGAGAATATGTCCGGCTTTTAAATCTTGTAGATTATCACCCGCGATCGAAGCCGCACAACAAACTACCGCACCAATAATAATGGCACCGGCCGCTCCTTCGGGGGAACCTGAACCCATAAGCAAGAGCAGTAGCAACGATGAGAATAAGATGGTTGCAATGGTTACACCTGAAATGGGGTTGTTCGATGAGCCGACCAATCCACCCATATATCCGGCAACAGCGGAGAATAGGAAACCAAACACCAGCATAACGGCTGTCATGATCAAGGTGATGGGGACACTATGTAAAACATCCAAATAAAGTAAGAAAAGAGGAATTGAAGAAAGGGCAACGATACCAATAACCCATTTGATGGAAATATCCTGTTCCGTGCTTTTCATTTCAACACCACGGTCAGCTGCTCGGTGAGCATCTAAAGAAGCTTTAATGCCGGCAATGAGTGGTTTAAATAATTTAACTACAGACCAAAGTCCACCAACGACCATAGCTCCTACACCCAAATAGCGGATCTGTGTGCTCCAAATCGTGTTAGCGATATCCATGGTAATTGCACCTTCGTAGCCCGTTACAGTTGTATAGATGGGAAGAACCACCATCCATGAAAGCAGACCACCTGCGATCATGAGAGTTGATATATTTAATCCGATAATATAACCTACACCTAAAAGCGCAGGTGAAAGGTCAGAGCCAAAACCGAATACTGTTTTAACGCCTTTAGCATTCTTAAAACCAAAAGCGCCTTCGGCAGACTGATGCCACATGGCAAAACCCTGTTGCATGAGTTTGAGTAGACCGCCAATCAAGCCGGCTTTCAGGATCATTCCCAAACTTTTACCGCCTTCTTTGCTGTTACGGGCTTCGTCACCGGCTTTCAGCACTTCGGCTGTTGCAACACCTTCAGGGTAAGTTAGTTTAGCTTCAATGATTAAGGCACGGCGTAGAGGAATAGTGAACATTACACCGATAATACCACCGACTGCCGACATTTTGGCAATGGCCATGTAATCAAAATCAGTCCAATAGCCCATCAGTACCAGTGCGGGTATAGTAAAAATCACGCCGGCTGCCAGCGATTCACCGGCTGATGCTGCGGTTTGAACAATATTATTTTCAAGAATGCTTGAGCGGCGGAACATTCGCAAAACACCCATAGAGATAACGGCCGCCGGAATAGATGCCGAAACGGTCATCCCCGCGAATAAACCCAAATACGCGTTTGCCGCAGCAAGAATGATAGATAGCAATATACCTAGAATAACCGACTTAATGGTAATTTCCAGCATGCCTTTCTTTTTTGTCATAGTTTTCCTTTTTATCCCGTTTTTTAGTTTCAGTTAAGGATAATATACAAAGAATGTTTATTGCTAGAAAGTGCTTTTATTGTGAGAGAGTGCTTTGTGAATGATGAACGATAAAAACATAATGAATCGGAGTTTGTATGAGCATGTAGGGTTGTGTATGAGCGTATTTTTGTCGTTGAAGTGTCGAAGCTCGAAATTGATTTGTTTTAGTAAACAGTAAACGGTAAGCAGTAAGTAGTAAATGGTGGTAAAGGTGGAGACAGTCATGGTCATGAAGAGTATTTCAATGTGTTTACGACAATTTGTAACTTACTATTTGTTCTTGCCTTCATTCACTTTGACTTTTGTAGGTTTTTGACTTTATTCTTTTATCCTTAATTCTTGAACACCTTCTCATTCCTGTTTCATTTTGGATCAAAATATGTTATCTTACGCAGATATAAAAAGGAAGGCAAATGAGCGAACAAAAGGTACAAGAAAAGCACTCGACACTGGACAACATCCTTGAACAACGCAAGGAGAAGATTGTAAAATTAAAAGAGATGGGCATTGAGCCTTATCCCTATTCATATAAGGTGACTTACAAGAGTCAGGAGATTCTTGATAGTTATAATGAAGAAGATGAAAAATGGAATGAAAAAACGGTTTCCCTTGCCGGTCGTTTAATGAATAAACGTGTCATGGGAAAAGCCTCTTTCGCGCATATACAAGATGCTGCCGGTCGTATTCAGCTTTATGTTTCCAAGAATGATATTGGTGAAGAACCTTATGTCATGTTCAAACTTTTAGATATCGGTGATATTATCGGCGTTGAAGGTATTGTGATGAAGACACGTACCGGTGAAACCACCATTAAAGCAAAATCAGTTACCTTGTTGACAAAGAATATTCGCCCTTTACCGATCGTTAAAGAAAAAGACGGTGAAGTGTTCGATGCTTTTGCCGATAAAGAACAGCGTTATCGTAAACGCTATCTTGACCTTATTGTTAATCCTGAAGTCAAAGATACTTTTATTAAACGTGCTGAGATCACACGTGCTACCCGTAAATTCTTTGATGATCGTGGTTACCTCGAAGTGGAAACACCTATTTTACAATCACTTTACGGCGGTGCTAATGCTCGTCCTTTTGTGACTCATCACAATTCATTGGATCAGGATCTCTATCTTCGTATCGCGGATGAACTATACCTCAAGCGCCTCATCGTAGGTGGTTTTGATAAAGTTTATGAATTTTCCCGTAACTTCCGAAACGAAGGTATGGATCGTTCTCATAATCCTGAATTTACGGCTATCGAATTCTATGAAGCTTATGTGGATTATTTTTACATGATGGATTTCGTGGAAGATTATTTTAAGAAAATTGCTAAGCATACCGGATCCATGCAGATCGAATATCGCGGTGAAGAACTTGATTTCTCTAAGCCTTTCGCAAGAAAGCCTATGGCTGATCTTTTTAAAGAACATGTGGGTATTGATATTGTTGATTACACCGAAGCTGATTTTGCAGCTTGGTGTGAGACGAAAGGCATGGATTATGATCCCAAATGGAATTACGGTCAATTTCTTGATAAACTTTTCGATGAATTTATTGAACCGAAATTGATCCAACCGACATTCGTGATCGATTACCCTAAAGCTATTTCACCGCTGGCTAAAGTCCGTCGTGATGGTGATGGACGCTTCGTAGAACGTTTTGAATTGTTTATTTGCGGTTCAGAATATGCGAATGCTTTTTCAGAATTGAATGATCCTCTCGATCAACGGGAACGTTTAGAGAATCAGGATCGTTTGCGTGTGGAAGGCGACGATGAAGCGCAGACTTTTGATGAAGACTTCATTCAAGCTATAGAAACGGGAATGCCGCCAACCGGTGGTGTAGGCATTGGCTTTGATCGTGTGATCATGATGTTTACCGGTCAGACCAGTATTAAAGATGTTTTATTGTTCCCGGCGATGCGTTCTGAAAAATTGTCATAACGGAATGATCTGACTTTTTTAAGAAGATAACAGAAATTAGCTGATTTCTTTTTGACAGGACACACATGATGTCCTGCCCTTGATTTAATATATTAACGCAAAAAGCATATTAAGCAATGAAGTTTCTATTCTACCTGTCAAAACGTACCCTCTTTCATAAACGGTCCGATTTATTCGTCCCCTTTATCCGGGTGCTTGCCATTGTGGGGTTGATTATTGGCACGATCGCCATGACCATCACATTGGGTATTTTGAAAGGATTTGAAAATGATCTGGTAGATCAGATTACGAATTATGAAGCTCATATCCGACTTGAAAGTTACAAGCGCCATCTGGAACTTGAGCCAAAATATGCCGACAAGATATTATCACATCCCGAAGTAATATCCATGATCCCCTATTCTGAACTCGAATGTATGTTGAGATACAAAGAGGAAACAGAAGGTATTATCATTGAATGCATGAGTGAACGTGAATTCATTGACATGCTTTATAGAAATAAGGAAGATATTGAAGGAAAAGTGGATTTTAGAGAAAAGGAAGAACTGCATGGACTTTACTTGGGGCAGGGCGTAGCGGAATATTTAAATGTTCATGAGGGCGATACCTTAACGGCTTTGTTCATGGACGGTATCCCGACACCTTTAAATCCAATGCCTTCTTTTAATTTGATCGTTACCGGTATTTTTTCTACAGGAATGAAAGAGTTTGATGCCAACTATGCTTATGCACCTATGAACTTTGCTAATAAAGTCAATGGCAATGAAAAAGAGATAAGCGGTTATCAAATTATTCTTAAGGATCCACTGAATGCCGATGAGGTATCCCAATGGATCAATAAAGAAAGTGACTATCATTATATTCCCACAACATGGCGTGAGCGTAACTTGATGTTATTTAGATGGTTAGAAACGCAAAAGGCGCCCATTGTTATAACCTTTGGAATTATTGCTTTGGTTGCTCTGGTAAATATTATTTCTACGTTGGTTATGATTGTGCTGGTTAAAGAGCGCGATACGGCGATATTAAAGTCTATGGGAATGAAACCAAAAGATATTCGTAAAAAATTTATGATAGATGGTTTTAGTATTTCTGCAATGGGATTAACAGCTGGTATCCTTATTGCAAAAATTTTGGAATGGGGACAGATGAAATTCGGATGGATCAGACTTTCCGACGATGTTTACTTTGTTGATAAATTGCCCATTGAAATATCCTGGGGTGTTGTGCTTACCATTGTTGGTGTTGGACTTTTGATCGCTTTTATTGCAACATTTTTTCCTGCAAGAAATGCTGCAAAGATCAAACCTGTGGAGGTGCTCCGATATGAGTAAGGGTAACTTTATTAATTTTATTGCAGGTCGTTACTTTTCTTCCCGTAAGAAAGTTCGTATGATTTCTACAACATCGATCATCACCATTCTCGGTACCTTTCTTGGTACTTTTGCGATTATTGCCTCTTTGTCTGTGATGAATGGTTTTCGTGATTTATTATTTTCACGGACACAAGATATGTCCCCTGATATGACTTTTTATGTCAAGAATACTACAGTTGAAGCACGATCAGATCTTCTTGATGATATTAATAAAGACCTTAGATTCAGTACTATTACACCTACAATTGAAAGAAAGATGTTACTTTCCGCAGGGAAATATCAGCATTTGGCCTTTGTAAAAGGTATTCAACCGGAAGAATACAAAGGTATTGTGAAACTCGATCCTTATTTGCTAGATAAACAATTTCTTACGGATGATATTTCTAAAACGACATTTCCCGAGATTATTTTAGGTTTATCTTTAGCGAATAAGATCGGAGTTCAGGTAGGAGATACCTTGGATATTATTTCATTATTGGATGTGCGCTCTTATAATGCTCCCATGATGAAATGCATTGTAAAAGACGTGTTTAATGTCACGGTATTCGATTATGATTATCGTGCATACATACATATTCTTGATATGAAATATCTCCTGGATGAACCGAATGCACATATGTATGAAGCTGAATTGCATTCCATAAAAGAATTGGCAGCTGTAAATAAATACTGGAAAGAACATTTGCCTGAGGGAGCGAGAATGGCAACCTGGTGGGAAGAACATCTGGAGCTTTTTACGGCAATGCAGATAGAAAAATTGGCGACGTTTTTAGTTTTAAGTCTTATTGTCTTGATCGCTGGCTTTAACTTGATATCCTCAATGATTATGCTGCTTCTTGAAAAAAAATGGGAGATAGGTATTTTACAAAGCATGGGCTGTGGTCCAAGAGATGCGTATAAGATCTATTTTAGACTTGGTTGGTATACCGGTGGCGTGGGCATGCTGGCAGGGGCTGTGTTTTCGGTGCTAATTTTGCTTTTACAGCAATATTTCCCCTTTATTGTTATGCCGGGTGCAAATGATGTATATATCTTTAAATATGTGCCGGTGATCGTGAATGGATGGGATATTCTTGCGACCATAGTGATGGTGTCACTTTTAATTACTCTGTCTTCACTTATCCCTGCAAGAAGGGCGAATAAGATCAAACCGTTGGAAGCCATAAAAACAAAAGCGTAAGACGTAAAAGATATGCGAAGACCATATCACGTCTCGGGAATAATAAAAATGGGTTGTATATGAAAACAATCATCGAAGTCAAAAATCTATGTAAAAGCTATCTCTCCGGAGAACAAACGTTAACTGTTTTAGACGATGTAAATTTGAAGATATTTAAAGGAGATTTTATTTCTCTTATGGGGCCCTCAGGATGTGGAAAATCTACATTTTTAAATATTATTGGCACCATGGATTCTCCTAGCTCAGGAGAGTTATGGGTTGCCGGTAAAAATGTAACTGATTACCCGGAAAATCAATTGGCTCAGTTCAGACAGGATCATATCGGTTTTGTTTTTCAGTTTCATTACCTATTACCGGAATTCAGTATTGAAGAGAATGTGGCGATGCCTTTGATGATCACCGGTGAAAAAAAGATAAATGCTTTGAAAAAAGCTAAAGATATTTTGGATTATCTTGGTTTGGCAGATAGGGGACATCATTATCCCGCAGAGATTTCCGGTGGTGAAAAACAGCGGGCTGTTATCGGGCGTGCACTGATCAATGAACCGGATATTCTGTTAGCTGACGAGCCAACAGGGAATCTTGATAGGGAAACCGGAGAAAAAGTCTTGGAATTATTTGAAAAGATTCAAAAAGATATGAAGCAAACCTTCTTTTTAGTTACACATGATGAAGATATTGCTAAAACTGCCGGTATTAATTATTACCTGGAAAAAGGTAAGCTCCTAAAAAGATAATTCGCTCATATAATGAAAATCAGGAACTTCTATAGAAAAAGTTATTATATTTATGTGTATGAAAACAAAAAATAACAACATAGTATTGATCTTATTGCTTAGCTTGCTTCCTTTTTCGGTCTTCGCCGAATATGCTTCTTATGGTAATGATTATTTGAACCTGTTGCGTGGTCCGGGAGGAGAACTTTACGGTTCAGCATATGGTTTGATGCAGTATGGTAGCGATAATACTATGATGAATGCTGCAAGATTAAGCTCTGAAGGATTAAAGGGTATTTACCTTTACCACTCTACCTGGTTTCGCTCTGAAGTTTCTGCATCTTCCGCTGCTTATACTTTTAATTTAAACGGACGTCCTTTGGGTGTGATGTTTTCACGCATTGGTGTTGAAGATATTCCCGATTCAAGAAATGCTTTATTGGATTATGGTATTGATGGTATACCCGGAACCGGAGATACCGGAGAGGGGAACGGGGTACTTGATGAAAATGAGATCATTGATTATGATGGTGTTGTTTTTAGAGGTATTGCCAATTACTCGCTTCATCTTGGTATGCCGATCTACCAAAAAAACAATTGGGATTTTGGTTTGAGCTTGGGACTGTTATATACCGGATTGATCGAAAGCAACGGTTTTGGTTTAACCTTTGATCTTTATGCCGAACAAAAAGGCAGTCGAATAAAATCATTGTATTCTATTGAGAATCTTCCTTCAGCCTTAATGGTGTTTTCTGATGGATCAGCTCAGTATTATCCTCCACAAGCAAAAGCTGCGTGGTTATATCCCGTAAATTTAGGTAGTATTACTTTAGAACCCGGTTTATCTGCCGCTTTGGCATTTACGGAAAACATCGATTATTATATGTTCTCGCTGGGCGATCACATTGCAGTGGATATTCAACCTTTAATGAGAATTAAATACAAGGAAGTCGTGGCTGCCGGTTTGTCATATAAAGCCGGAGACGGTGTTCACGTTGGCTTGGAATTATTGTTGGAAAAACTCGATATTAACTATTCGTTCAGACCTTCACTTGGAGGCGATCTGGGTAGTTCACATTTGATCTCGCTGAGAATATCTCCAGAGATCTTAAAGTAGAAGGGAAGTATTTATGAAGCGTTTGGGATTCATTTTACTCATGATCCTTTTGTTGGTTGGTTGTGGTAATCAAGAATTGACGAATGAACTTGATTATGATGATGTTGTGACTTTTATCATGAGAAATCAAAAGAAAGCAACACCGGAAGTGTATGAAGCATGCGAGCAAGTATTACCACAAGCGATCGAAAGAGCTGCTGTTGAAGATTATCAAAAGGTCATAAAAGTTTACAATTTAAATCCGGATGTGTTTTCAAAAGCAATGACTTTGGGCTTTTTATCAAGTGTTGAAACAGAAGATCCTATTTTAAAAGATTCAATTTTGGCAGCTGTTGAAAGATCAAGAGAACTGATTAATTCGGAAGCATATATGGCTTCAGCTGAACTTTATTATGCCGAAAGGTCTTTAACACCTGAAGAACTAAATGATCGTTTAACGGCATACGAAGCAATGATTTCCGATGGTTATGCTCAATTATTGATGGAAAGAAGTGAAAATACCAAAGCACTTGCCGTATATGAAGATATTCTTGTTGAATACAAAGATACCGAGATCTTATTAAATTACAGTAAAGCTCTCAATAATATGAACCGTTATGAAGCATCCTTAATGGCAAGTATTGAGGCTTTGAAAATGACACCGGGATCAATGGATGCTAAAGCCGAAGTAACCAAGACAGCTGAAATGCTGGGTTATTCCAAAGTTGAGATTAATACAATGATCGACGAAACCATGTTTGTCGGAAGAAATTTATTGAGACAAAATCTTTTGGCTAATCAATTAAATGTACCTATGCCCGAATTTGAGCTTGTTGGTTTGGATGAAAGCGTTCTTTCCAGTAAAGATCTAGAAGGTAAGATCGTTGTCGTATCCTTCTTTGCCACTTGGTGTCCACCGTGTCGAAAAGAGTTACCTCATTTGAATGAACTGTATCATCAATATATCGAAGATGAAGAAGTAGCGATTATCGTATTGTCAACTGATGTAGATAAATATTTGGTATCACCTTTTATTCAAGAAAATGGATTCGATTTTCCGGTTTACTATCACGGTGGAATTAAAAGTGAATTTGGGGTAAAGGGAATCCCTACGCTTTTTGTTGTGGATGGAGATGGAATGATCCGTTATAAAAAAGTCGGATTTGTCGAAGGTGAAGAATTTGGAAAGATCATGAGTTGGTATATTGATGAATTAAAAGCTGACGAAAATAGTTAATAATATTATTAAAATATCTTATAAGGAACGGTCTTGACCGTTCCTTATTTTATTTAGGTAAAAAACATTAGCCTTGAGCTAAACCCAAGGCTGATGATATATTCTGTTTGATTTTGAATGAGAATTTTCAATGTTTAAACGGCTTAACCCCCGACAAAAAGATCAAAGATATTACCTAACATGCTAGTATTAGCTTTATATAACTCCGAATAACGGCATTTTTCGCATGAAACAACCGTAAACTTTTTATTTTGGACATCCAATAGTTTACTCAGACCACCTCCGGTGGTTCTAATCTCATCGAGTTCGTATTGACGACTTCCGCATTTGGGACAAACATAATTCAATTGTTTTGGCATTTTAAATCTCCATTTTTGTTAATGAGTAGAAGAATTTAATTCCTATCCTGCAAAAAAGTTACTAATTTTTTTAAAAGGAGATATTAATATGAAAAGAAAAATTATTGATATTCATGATTTGGAGCTGAAACCGGGGAATGTCTGGGAAAATGATTGGTTCCTTTTGACTGCCGGTGATTATAATAGTGGACAATATAATACCATGACGGTTGCTTGGGGTTCTTTGGGTACTATGTGGAGCAAGCCTTTTGCCCAAGTAGTTGTAAGGCCCTCCCGATATACTCTTTCGTTTATGGATCGTTTTGATACCTTTACCTTATCTCGATTTCCAAAAGAGTATAAAAAAGCCTTGGGCTTTTTGGGAAGTAAGTCCGGAAGAGATATCCCAGATAAACATTTGCAAGCAGGTTTAACCCCTATTGAAGTGCCGGGTGTTGTTGCCCCTGCATTTGATGAAGCTGATCTTATCATTGCATGCAAAAAGATCTATTGGCAGGATATGGAAGAAAAAAATTTTCTTGATGAAAGTATTATGTCCAAATATCCCGGTGAAACAGATTTTCATCGTATTTATTTTGGGGAAATATTGCATGTGGAAGTAAGTAGTAAGTAGTGAGTAGTTGGCGGTAGATTGTCATGAGTAAGTTTAAGCATTAGGAAGTATAAGGTGAGACACACACACCTTTTGTTTGAATGACGAATATTGGTTAACGAATGAAGCTTTAAGATATTTAAATTTAATTAGTCTATATCTTGTACCGTAAATCTTATACCATTATACCTTGCACACCTAAACCTATAATTTCAATTACGCCTTTTATTTTTTATCTTGTCAAAGTAAATTACATGCAATACTAAACTAAGGGTAATTCATGTTCATTACATTCGAAGGAATAGACGGCTCAGGTAAAAGTGAACAAGCAAAACGTTGCGTAGAATACTTATCTAAAGACAATGATGTGTTTCATTGTTTTGATCCCGGACACACCGTGATTGGGAATGCGGTAAGATCGGTTCTTTTGAATAAAAAACATATGGAAATGGATGCGATTACAGAGCTATTGTTGTATGCAGCTGCTCGTTCTCAATTGGTATCTGAAGTGATTGAACCCCAATTAAAATCCGGTAGTATCGTTGTATCTGATCGATTTTACGATTCTACCTCAGCATATCAAGGGTATGGACGCGAACTACCTTTAAAGCTGGTAAATACCTTAAATATGATCGGCGCTCATGATCATAAACCGGATATTTGTTTTATTATTGATACTGATATTGATGTATGTGCTCAACGTATTGGTAAAGCCGACCGCATGGAAGGTGAAGGTCGTGAATTTTGGGTGAAAGTTCGAGATGGCTACAGAACGCTTGCTGAAAATGAGCCTGAACGTTGTAAATTGATCGATGGAAATAGAACAATTCTTGAAATACATGAAGAGATTATCGGGATTGTTAATGATAGACTCAAATAATCCGGCATTATCGCCAGACCAAATGCATTTATTAACTATTCATTGAAAAATATCAATAACCTCAGATTTAAATCCAAGGTTATTGATTTATATTCTGACTTCTGACTTCTGATAATATAAATTTACTCTTTGATTGCATGCCCCCTCTCGGTAAATTTATAAAAATATTGAATTATTTTGAAACATCCGCGCTACTGATTTGTTTTAGTATTAATTTTATTAACAATAGGCCTCCAATGAAACGATTAATTAAAATAGCAATAATACTATTTTTCCTCTCAACGCTGCTCTTTGCACAGTTTGGGCAAAACAAGGTTCAATATGATGTGTTTAACTGGAATTATATTCAAAGTAAACACTTTAATATTTATTTTAACGGTGATAATAAAGCCGTATCGGATTACTGTGCGAAAACTGCGGAAGCCGCCTATGAATCGATTTCAACCCTTTTAGACTGGGATCTTAAAAAACGCTATGCTATTATAGTATACGATTCACATAATGATTTTCAACAAACCAATACCACTAATTCCTATATGCCGGAAGGTGTAGGCGGTTTTACCGAATTATTTAAGAACCGTGTTGTTGTCCCTTACGAGGGATCATATCAAGCTTTCAGACATGTAATTCATCATGAGTTGATCCATGCATTTATGAATGACCTCTATTATAGCGGTAGTATACAGTCCTTGATCTCAGGTGCCGTAAAATTGAATATTCCTCTGTGGCTAGCAGAGGGTTCGGCTGAATATGAATCGTCTCGCTGGGATACCGAAGCAGATATGTTTATGCGAGATTTTGCATATAATTCTCAGTTTGAAGCATATCCTTTAGAAGCTTTAACCGGTTACTATGCTTATAAAGGTGGCCAAAGTATCTTTAAATTTGTTCGTGAAACTTATGGTTATCAAAAATTGACCGAATTTTATACTAAGATGAAGATATATCTTGATGTTAATAAGGCCATACGGTTTACTTTTAATATGTCTAAAGAAGAATTTACCGAAGAATGGCATCATTATCTTAAAAAGATATATTGGCCGGATATTAGTATGACGGAGGATGTTAAGGATATTTCCGTTCGCTTGACCGACCATAAAAAGATGCGCAATTATCAAAATATTGCTCCGGCTATTTCTCCTTCAGGAGATAAGATTGCTTTTTTGAGTGATAAAAAAGGCTATGCCGATATTTATTTAATGAATGTTCAGGATGGTAAACATATTCGGCGTTTGGTTCGTGGTCAGCGGAAAGCAAGTTTGGAAGAGCTCAAGTGGTTATCACCCGGTATTTCTTGGTCTGCCGATTCTAAGCATATTGTTTTTGCCGCAAAAAGCGGACAGTATGATGCCCTTGTGGTTGTAGATGTAGAAAATGGTAAGCAGGAATTTTATCCTATGCCACAGTTGCAAGGTGTGTTTTCGGCAGCTTTTCATCCCTATGATAATTCTTTGATCGCTTTTACCGGTCACAATGGTTCACAAAGTGATATTTATATGTATGATCTTGATGATAAGGTATTGGTGAATTTAACCAATGATCCTGAAGGGGACAGTAATCCCCAATGGTGTTATTCCGGAGAAAATATCATCTATGTCAGTGAGAGGGATAAAAGTAAAGCCTTTCGCGATCCGCGCCACCCTTATCAAACGGATATTTATCAGGTTAGTATTAAAAATAAGGACAAACTTGCTTTAACTGAAAGTGACGCAAGTGAAGATTACCCTTACTCCGATCCTAAAGGGCGAGGATTGATCTATACTTCCGATGAAAATGGTATTTTTAATATTTATATCAAGAAAAATGATGAAAGTGCATATCCTATTACCAACGTGGTTGGTGGTATATTTCATTTGAATCTTGATCAAACAGGCGAAAATCTGATTTTTTGCGCCTTTAAAGATTACGGCTGGGATATTTTTAGGATGAATGATCCTTTCGAAATGGATAAGAAGGATCTTGCTTTAACACGTTATGCAAAAGAAAGTATGGCTACACCTTTTGATCTGACCGAAGATGTTTTGAAAAAGGAACGAAAAACACGTCCGGATGATAAAATAAAAAAAGATAAGCGCCGTGTTGTTCGAGGAAACGATAATGTTCAAAGAGTTTCAGATTACAAGAATTATGTATTTGTTCCGACCTATGCTTACGGAGAAACATCGCTTGATTCACAAGTTGTTGCTTTAGATTCTACCGAGATCATCAATGAAGAGGGTGATTATATCGATAAGCCCTATAAGACAAGGTTCTCGCTTGACCTGGTAGATAGTCAATTTGGTTATTCTACTTTTTATGGTATGCAGGGGCAGGCAACATTCATGTTTTCTGATGTCATGGGAGATCATCAGGTCTATATCGGAACGGATCTTTATATTGATCTCCAAAACTCAGATTATGCTCTAGCATATTATTATCGTAAGTATCGTCCAAATTTCGGTTTTGTGCTCCAAAATCAATCCGATAATTATATTACTTACATTTCCGGCGAAGTATCCGAAACAAATCCCTATGGTTATTTTGTTACCCGCTATACCAATAGAAGTCTGCATTTTATTGCCGATTATCCCATCAATAAGCATTTGCGTTTCGAATTGAATAATTCCTATTACTATGTGCGTCGTGATCTTCTGGATAAAGATCAGAGCATTGCGGCCCAATATGATGCCGATATTCATGAATATCGTGCTGAATTGGCTTTGGTAAAAGATAATACGGTATTTTCTTATACAGCTCCTATGGATGGATCACGATATAGATTAAGTCTTGAAATGTCGCCCAAGATCACACCTGAAACACCGGAATTCTATTCAGCAAAACTGGATTACAGGCAGTATCTTAAATTAAATGATAATTATCATCTAGCCTTTCGTTTTAACGGTGGTGCCTCATTTGGTCCCAATCCTCAAACTTTCTTATTAGGTGGCATTGATAACTGGATCAACTATTATTACAATGCCGATGCACCTATTTTTGGCAATAGCGGAGAAAGTTTTTCAGAACAACTGAGTATGTATTATTTAAGTGAGTATATCATGCCGGTACGCGGGGCGGCAATGTTCCAGACCTGGGGTGATAAGTTCATACTTATGAATGCCGAGTTAAGATTTCCTTTTATTGAATATGCAAAACTGGGTTTACCCCCGATACAGTTTTTCCAGGTACGCGGCGTACTCTTTGCCGATGCCGGATTTGCCTGGACAGATGAGCTTAATTTAGTCAAGAACAATGGCTGGTTCATCGGAAACGAATGGGATGATCTCATTGGTTCCGTTGGCATGGGTGTTCGCGTTTATCTTGGTTTTGCTCTCTTGCGTATTGATTGTGCCTGGGAATATAATGGCGAGGAATTCTCTAGTCCACGGTGGTTGTGGTCATTGGGTGGGGATCTGTAAGAATTTTTAAAATTGAAAATGAGAATCTGGAATCAATAATGTTCGTGCGCCATCCTGAATGATCTCTGTGGAAATTGATAGAGACAGTCACATTGACCGACGCATAGTGGCACGCGCGCCAAAGCTTTAGTATAGGTGTGAGAGATCTATTAATTTCTAGACACTATTATGCATCTATGATATGGACGAATCGTGCCATAATTTACCCAAACAAAAAAGGACTACGAAAGTAGTCCAATATATTTTTTACAATTCAATATGTAAATCGCTTAAAGCACATCCTATCACAAAATCTTCAAGCATACGAGAACTCTGATAATGGCATTCGTCGATAATTACTTCTTTGCGAATTTCTTGATCCTGTTTTCTCGATGTATCGCATTCGCTGCGCTGTGGTCTTCTTCGACTTTATATCGGTCAAAAAATGCTTTATAAAATTCAGGGAAACGGTCCTCAAGTAAAGCTTTTCTTGCCATACGCGTAATTTTAACAAAGAAATGGATATTGTGGATGCTGTTTAGTCGCATGCCAAGGATCTCATTTTGGCGATAGAGGTGATGCATGTAGGCCCGTGTATGATTCTTGCAGGTATAGCAATCACATTCAGGATCCAAGGGTGTGAAATCATTGCGGAATCGTTGATTTTTAATATTGATCTTGCCATCCCAAGTATAAACCGAACCATTGCGAGCATTGCGGGTAGGCAGGACACAATCCATCATATCAACTCCGCGAGCGATAGAATGAATAATATCCTCGGGTTTACCAACGCCCATTAAATAGCGGGGCGCATCTTTTGGCAGCTGCTCGCAGACCTTTTGAGTCATGTCATACATTTTGTCTTTGGGTTCACCCACAGCAAGCCCACCGATAGCATAGCCATCATAGCCGATATCACTTAAATATTTTGCCGAATCCATGCGTAGATCTTCGTACACAGATCCCTGTACGATCGCAAATAGTGCTTGTGTGTGGTCCCACATTGGCTCGCGGGAGCGTAAGTAATCTTTAGACATTTTTTCCCAGCGGTGAGTGACCGCAAGAGATTTCTTGGCATATTCGTAGGTACAAGGGTAGGGTGTGCATTCATCAAATACCATCACGATATCAGAGCCAAGCGTGCGTTGGATCTCCATACTGACTTCGGGGGAGAATTGATGTAAGGAGCCATCTAAATGTGAGCGGAAGGTTGTAATGTCACCCTCTATCTTGCGCAAATGTGATAAGGAAAAAACCTGAAAACCACCGGAATCGGTGAGAATGGGTTTATCCCAATTCATGAATTTATGCAGGCCACCGGCTTCTTTCATGACATCCATGCCGGGACGTAAATACAGATGGTAGGTATTTCCAAGAATGATTTGGGCGTCGGCAGCTTTGAGCTCATCGTTTGAAAGTGCCTTAACTGTGGCATGTGTGCCGACCGGCATAAAAATAGGTGTTTCGATCACGCCGTGATCCGTTTGGATCGTTCCGGCTCGTGCCGAAAGTGGATTGGATTCTTTTTGTAGTGTAAATTTCATGTCGAAATATAGTTTTTCGATTTCATAATTAGAATAAAAAAATCAATAGCTTTGAGTTTAAACTCAGGATTACTGAGAATACTTTAAAATTGCCGTTTAGCTTCTGTCATATTTATTGTTTTAATCTAAAAAATAGGATAAATTAGGAACATCACCTGTTTGCATAGGTAAAATCTCTATTATCAGAGGATCTGAAAGTGAAAAAAACCATATTACTACTTCTGTTTTCGTTTGTGAGCATTAATGTTTTTGCTGCTTCGGCTATTAGTGATCTTAATTTTACTAATGGACATATTCTTGATTTTAAGATCAAGACCGGTGAGCTAAGAATGCATAGTGAGTTTATTGCAGATACTTTGCATGAACGATATTCTTTACCCTTGGCAAATTTTACTCGCACAGAAGGCGAGCATTTATATGATGTTTTTCGTTATCCCATTGCCATTTCCGGATCCTTACCAAAGGTGAACGTTAATGTAAGTAAAACTGTACCAGCAGCACATAAAATTAAAAACACTAAGTTGTATTCTATCTCTGAACCGCAGCGATATAGGGATCAGGATTTTGTTATTCTGAGTATCAATCCCTTTCTTGCAAATAACATGATCGCGGCGGAGTTGTGGGTGCAAGTCGATCTCGGAAAGACTGTTTCGGCAAGAATGCCTGAGAAATTTGATAGAATATTCCTAAATAGTGAATATGCCGCCGGATTGAAAGCTAGTAAAATAAAACCAGTCTCACTTAAAAAAAATAGTCCGGGTTTTAATGGTAATTGGCTGGATGTTACGGTGGATGAAGAGGGTATATTTGTTCTAGAAAAATCAGAGCTATTAGAAAAAGGTATCAGCGGGTCTATCAATGATGATCAAGTATATCTTTATGCAGGACCAGGATTTGGTTCCCATTTACGTGATGAGTTCCCCGATTCGAGTGACTTTCACTTAAAACAGGTACCGCTTCTATATTTACAAGGGAATTCGGATAATGAAGATCAATGGGTCTTCTATGCCAGTAAACCTTCAGCTTGGGAAAGGCAGGTTGAGGTCGAAGATATTCGCTATCACGAGTTTAAAACTGTTCCCTATGGTGAACAGCAACATTTTAGGCTATTTGTTGGATCGACAACAGAAGCTCCATTACGCATGCAACAGTCGACCCCTGTATTCGATGGCAGTGAACAAGTTGTAGATTATTTTTATCAACGATACCATTACGAAAATGAATTGATCAATCCGGGTAAAGGTGGAGAGTTGTGGTTGGGAGAAAAGCTGAGATCAAATAGTACTTTCCCATTTTACTTAAATAATTTGTATACCGAAACAACTTTACCTGCCTATATTCGCTTGGCTGTTGGACAGGTGTCAAAGGGTACCACTCGTTTTGATGTTTACGCCGGATCATCCAAACTTGGTATTTTTAGCGATACTATTGGGTCTGATTCCGATGATTTGGATAAAAAGAGTCAGATCGTTACAAATCGACAGTATAGATTTAATAACACCATACTAAGTCCATTAACCGATGTAAAAATCCAAACTCAGGCATCTTCGAGTACCGCTGATAGCTATCTGGATTATATTGACATCATATATCCTGCACAACCTATAGCTATTGATAGTACCCTGAATATGTGGTTTAAAGAGCATCCGCTTGATAGAAAGATCAGCGTCAGTGGTCTTGTTCCTACACTTAGTTATGTGTTTTCTGTGGATGATCCTTTTAGCACGAACTATTATCCTGTTAGTGGCTCAACGGCAGATATTTTAATCCCTTCATCAATATTGACCACGAGTATCATGGTCGTAAATGAAAGTCACTTTAAATCTCCCTTATCAGTCTCGCTTTTACCGGATTTTACTCCTACTTTGGCGGAAGACCATAGTCAACAGACTGATTTGTTGATTATAACACCGGAAGTGTTCAAATCGGAAGCCGAACGATTAGCTACCTTTAAAGAAAATAGAAATATTTCACCCTTAACGACTCAAGTGAAAACATATTCCGAGATAATAAACCAGTTTAATGCCGGAAATAATGATCCCTATGCTATTTGGCATTATTTGTCAGATATGTATATGATGGCACCTGACCCCAAACCACAGTATGTACTTTTATTGGGTGATGGTCACTTTGATTATCAAAACAAGCTTTATTCGATACAAAATTTTATACCTTTTTTATATGAGCCCAATGCTTTGTGGCCTTGTGATGATATTTTTGTGATGGTGAATTCTCGTGAGGATAAAACCAATGATATGGCAATTGGCCGCATCCCGGCAAATTCAATTAATGAAGTAAAGTACGCCATTGACAAGATCATTCATTATGATAGTCGTATAGAACGAGGTGAATGGCAATTAAATTCTTTACTGGTAGCTGATGATCCTTCCGATCCGCCTCAAGGTGGACGTTTTTTTGATCAAACTGAGTTTATCCAAGATTCGGAAGATCTTTATAATGATTTTTTACCAAAAGCTATGCAGGCCAAAAAAGTCTATTTAACGGAATATCCCGAGAGATATATTACCGAGTTACAAACCACCGGCCGTGATGGCGCCCGTGAAGATATTATGGAAGCCTTTTTAAATGGAGTTTCGTTTGTGAATTACTATGGGCATGGTGATCCTTCCGTATGGTCACAGGAAAAAGTATTTATCAAGAATGATTTGATCCGTATGAAAGTGAATAAAAAATATCCATTCGTTTTGGCGGCAACCTGTTCTTGGGGACGGTCGGATAATCCGGATTTTCAAAGCATGGCTGAAGAATTGGTGACTATGGAAGAAAACGGAGCTATTGCTACGCTTGCCGCTGTTCGTGGCGTGTTTCATCCTAATAATGTGAAATTCGTACAAGATTTTGCAACCGGCTTATTTATTGGAGCTCCGGAATTTTCTAATACTCCTTTAATGGGTGATGCTGTTTTATATTCTAAGATCTCGTCTTCCGGCACGGTAGTATTACCGTCTAAAGAAAGCAATAACTTAATGTTTATGTATTTTGGTGATCCAAGTATAATTCCTGCATTTCCTCAATATATTGGGGAGATAGATTCTATTAGTCGTGATACATTAAGAGCTCTTGATCAAGTTTTGGTTGAAGGTCGAGCTTTAGATTTGAATGGTAGTGATCCGTCACAATTTTCCTTAAATGGCAAGATAACAGTATATGACAATGATTATCAAGTACGCCGTGAATTTATAAAAGATACATCCGGATCTAAATCTTCAATCTCATATTTTCTAGAAGGTAATAGATTATTTAACGGTGATGTTGAATTTGATGGTAATACATTTTCAACTCAAGTATTTATTCCTAAGGATATTCAATATATGGGAAAAGAAGGGAAAGTCCGGATCATGTATTGGAATGAGGATGGAAGTTTTGATGGTGCGGCTGTGATTGATGATATTCATGTAGGTGGAATCAATCCGCACGCTGCAAATGATATTACCGGTCCGGAAATTACACTAAGTTCATCGACTATAGAGTTGCAAAATGGTGCGATTGTATATGATACCAGTAAAATTGCCATTCTTTTTGAGGATGTCAGTGGTGTAAATATTACAGGTACTTCGGGGCATACACTTGAAATGAACATAGATAATGGTGCAAGGAATGTTGATCTTTCGGAGTTGTTTTCTTACGAGGATAACGGCTATGTAAATGGTAATGTTGAATTCTTGGTCGAAAATTATCTGGATGAAGGAGAGCATCTTATAGAGATCTGCGCTTACGATAATTATAATAATTATTCCGAAGTTGAGATCATGATCAATGTAATTGCATCGGATGGAGATGTTGTTGCAAATTTAGTCAATTTCCCCAATCCTTTTAAAGTCAATACCGATATTACTTTTTCATCTGTATTTGCGGCCACCGCGAGTTTTAGGGTTTATACCATTTCAGGCAAGAAGGTCTATGATGAAGAAAATATCAGCATTGATCCGGGCTTTAATGCCATCCCTTTTACTGCCGAAGATGAATATGGTCACAAATTGGCTGCCGGTGTATATTTTTATGTAATAGAGCTGAATAATGGAATTGAAACAATTAAGCAGCACAGTAAAATGGTGGTATTGCCGTGATCAAGCAAGTAAATATACCTGTTGTTCTTGCTTCCGCTTCGCCACGACGAAAGGCTTTGCTTCAGGAACTAGGACTTAAATTTGAGGTTATACCGGCTCCTATAGATGAAACACATTTGGCAAATGAGAGTGCTCTGGAGTATGTCCGTAGATTGGCTTTGGAAAAAGGGCGGGTAATCGCTCAGCAGTATCCCAAAAGTATGATCATTTCTTCTGATACTATTGTTGTTTTTAATCATAATATTCTCGGTAAACCGACGTGTGAAGCGGACGCCGAACGGATGTTAAAAGCATTGTCCGGACGTTCTCATGAGGTGATAACCGCATTTAGTATTCAATGTATTGATCATGATATTGAGTTACTTGAACATGAAATTACCGAAGTGCATTTTCGAAAGCTAAGCAAAGATGATATTGATGAATATATTCTAAGTGGTTCACCTATGGATAAAGCCGGTGCTTATGGTATTCAGGATCTTGATGCTTATTTGGTGGATCGTATTAATGGTTCATATCAAAACGTTATGGGTTTCCCGCTCGCGAAGTTTGCCCTGGTATGGAATGGTTTGGTAGCTGGTATTTAGTAAGATAAAGTATAGTTTATATTGACTGTAAATTTTTTAATCAATAAAAGAAAAGCTCCATAATGGAGCTTTTCTTTTTATGTCAGAGATTCATTACTTTTCTTCGTCAACGACTTCATAATCTGCGTCTTCAACGTCGTCTGCTTGCTCTGTACCGGCATTCGGATCAGCTTGCTGACCGCCCATATCGGGTCCGCCTGCTTGCTGTTGTGCTTGTTGAGCTTGTGCATAAACTTTCTCAGAGATTTTCATCATTGCGCTGTTAACGGCTTCGATCTTTGCTGTAATGTCATCAACATCATCTGATGTTTTAACTTTTTCCAGTTCGTCCAAAGCGTCTTCAACGGGTTTCTTGTCAGCATCTTCAAGTTTGTCACCGAATTCTTCCAAAGATTTGCGTGTTGAGAAGAGAATCTGTTCAGCTTGATTGTGAGCTTCTACTTTCTTGCGGAATTTTTCATCTTCTTCAGCGTGTTTGTCAGCTTCATCGGTCATCTTTGAGATTTCTTCATCAGTCAAACCGCTTGAGGATTCGATGCGGATATTTTGCTCTTTGTTGGTTGCTTTATCTTTAGCGGTAACATTCATAATACCGTTGGCATCAATATCGAAAGAAACTTCGATCTGGGGAACACCGCGTGGTGCTGCAGGAATGCCATCTAGAATGAAACGACCAAGTGTTTTGTTGTAAGCAGCTTGTGAGCGTTCACCCTGAAGAACATGGATCTCAACCTGAGGTTGATTATTGGCGGCTGTAGAGAAGACTTCTGACTTCTTTACGGGGATTGTTGTGTTCTTTTCTATCAGTTTGGTGAATACGCCACCAAGTGTTTCAATACCGAGTGATAGGGGAGTAACATCTAAAAGAAGAACATCTTTAACATCACCTTGAAGTACGCCACCTTGGATAGCTGCACCAACAGAAACAACTTCATCGGGGTTCACTGTTTTGTTGGGTTCTTTACCAAAAATATCCTTTACGATTTTCTGAACTGAAGGTATACGAGTTGAACCACCTACAAGGATGACTTCATCAATGTCAGATGCGCTTAAACCGGCATCTTTAATGGCATCAACACAAGGTTTACGAACGCGAGATATAAGGCTTGCCGTTAACTGATCAAATTTTGCGCGTGTCAATGATAGGTTTAAGTGTTTGGGACCGCTTGAATCTGCCGTCAGGTAAGGAAGATTGATTTCTGTTTGCATTGCAGTTGAAAGTTCCATTTTAGCTTTCTCAGCAGCTTCTTTTAAGCGCTGAACAGCCATAGGATCACCTGAGATATCCATGTTTTCTTGTTTCTTGAATTCTTCCAATAGATATTCAATAAGTGCTTGATCGAAATCATCACCACCTAAGTGAGTATCGCCGTTGGTTGACTTTACTTCGAAAACACCGTCGCCGATTTCTAGAATAGATATATCAAATGTACCGCCACCAAGGTCGAAAACGGCTACTTTTTCTTCTTTGCCTTTATCCAAGCCGTAAGAAAGTGCCGCTGCGGTAGGCTCATTGATAATACGTTTAACTTCCAAGCCTGCAATTTTACCGGCATCTTTGGTGGCTTGACGCTGTGAGTCATTAAAGTAAGCTGGAACCGTAATAACGGCTTCTGTCACTTTTTCACCCAAATAGTCTTCTGCAATTTGTTTCATTTTTTGTAGAACCATTGCAGATACTTCGGGAGGTGAATATGTTTTTTTGTCAATCTTTACACGAACATCGTTATTTTTGCCTTTTTCAACGGTGTAAGGGACCTCGTTGATCTCATTGGCAACTTCTTTGAACATACGGCCCATGAAGCGTTTGATCGAATAGATAGTGTTTTGGGGATTCGTAACTGCTTGACGTTTTGCAGGCGCTCCTACTAAACGTTCTCCGTCTTTTTTAAATGATACAACTGAAGGTGTTGTACGGTTACCTTCTGCATTAACCAAAACCTTTGGTTCGTTCCCCTCCATTATGGAGACGCAGGAGTTGGTTGTTCCTAAGTCGATTCCTATTATTTTACCCATGGTCTTTCTCCTTTATGTCATTACCGGCTGGCGGGTTAAACCGGCCGCTGTGTTTTTGGTTTTTCAATTGTCATCCGACATATAAAATATTGCAAATATAATGCCAAAGAATAATATATGACAAAATGACAATAAGTATGACATTTAAATGAGTATGTCGTGACATATTGCGTATCTAAGCATAAAAATGAGAAAGTATGAACAATAAACTCAGTGCTATTGGATGTATGCAATGTCGGTGAATACCCATGTTTTGCAGGTTAATTGTGCAAGTGTTGAGCTAAATTGCTTGCTTATTATAAATATCAATCCCTAGAATTTCTTCACTTTTAATTCTTAATTATCTATATTATCCAGACTTAGTTAATAATAGGCAGGGATTATGGTAAAACCACCGTTTATAGGTGCTTCAGAGGTATTAGAGATTTCCACAGAGGATATTTTCCAGCAATTAAATAAGCAAGTATTATTTAAATCTCGCTGGAAAATGCCAAGGGGCGGGGAAGAGATGCTGGCTGATCTGATTGATGATGAGCGCATTTTTGCTTATATGGATCCTCAGGCAATTTATGGTTATTTCCCCGTTTTTCGGAAAGAGAAAACGTTGGTTCTTGAAAATGCAGTTTGGGAATTTCCTGAAATAAAGTCAAAATGTTTGGTCGATCATTTTCAATCGAAAGAAGAGGGCAGTGATATTATCGCTCTTCAAGCTGTAACCATTGGTTCCGAATCTGTAGAACTTTCAAAAAAGATGTATGCAAATAATGATTATGCTGAATATTTTTTACTGTACGGCCTGGCCGCCGAAATGACAGAAACTTTAGCTGAAATAATAAATGA
The DNA here is from genome assembly GCA_963676395.1 of bacterium. Lineage (GTDB taxonomy): Bacteria > Fidelibacterota > Fidelibacteria > Fidelibacterales > Fidelibacteraceae > M50B103. The sequence continues at coordinate 1,968,127 of OY781066.1, forward strand.
AAAGATCAATAAAGAACTTGGTGTAAAAACCATAAGACGGTCTTTTGGATATCCGGCTTGTCCTGATCTTTCATATCAAAGCGCCTTGTTGGAATTATTGAAAGCCGATAGAATTAACCTTAAGCTTTTAGAGAGTAATCAACTGATTCCTGAGTTTTCTACAACTGCGATGGTGATACAAGCCTTATCATAAGAAGTGACGGGTGTCATTTCGACCGCAATGAATCAACCTGTGGTTGATGAATGGAGTAGAGAAATCTCAAAAGAATAGTTATACATTAAGTTGATTAATTGTGAATGATACATTGGAGTAGCTATTTAATAACATGAATCCAATAGTCAAAAAAGAATTTATAAAATTTGAGATCTCTCCGCTACGCACTACTTTGTAGTCCTACGGTCGAGATGACAATTATAACAATAAAGGACAACTATGAGCGAAGTAAAACGACAATTGAATCTGTTTCAGGTGGTGGCAATTATTATCGGACTGGTGATTGGTTCTGGAGTTTTTATTAATATTGCTCCTGTCCAGCGAGCTACTGGTTCACCGGGTTTGGCTGTGATAGCATGGGCGATAGGTGGACTTTTTATGCTACCTCAGATCTTTATATATGCCGAATTGGGAACCGCTTATCCAAGTCAGGGTTTTGGTTATCTTTATCTGCAGAAAGCAGGTTCGCCTATGTTGGCTTTTCTATATACATGGACAGCGTTTTGGACCTCTGATATGCCCTCGATCACTATTTTAAGTATTGCTGCGGTTTCAGCTTTAGATGTGTTCATTCCGGCATTAACCGTTGATGCGATGTCCACGAAATTGATAGCGATTGCTGTAATTCTTGTGCTAACCTTAATTCATGTTCGCTCAGTAAAACAAGGATCTTGGATACAGGTGATCTTAACGGTGTTAAAAATCCTGCCGCTTGCTATTCTTGCAATTATTGGATTATTTTATTTTAAATCCCCCAACTTATTTTTGGAACCACAGGTGGCAGAACCTGCAAAGCATTCGGTACTGTGGTTGCTTATGATGGGCGCCGCCGGCACGGTATGGTCTTATGCCGGTTTTCCGAATGTCATGTATATGGCCGGAGAAGTAAAAAATCCTCAACGTAATATCCCACTGGCATTGATCGGTTCGGCTTTATTTGTGACCTTAATGTATATTCTTATTTCATTTGCTTCGGGAGCTTTGATCCCACATGAAGAAATTGTTCAAACGACAGGATTTTTAAATCCATTTAAGTATTTGCCGGCTTTTGCTAAGATCGCCTCGGGCTTTCTTGCTGTTGCTGCATGCATATCATGTATCGGGGCAACCAATGTTTGCGTGATGAGTCAGCCAAGATTACAATATGCAATGGCAAAGGACGGTTTATTTTTTCAGGCTTTTGGTAAGATACATCCCAAATTCGGCACACCGGTCAACTCCATTTTATTACAATCCGGATTTGCTATTATTTTAGTATTCCTGAGCCAGGATACGCTTGATACACTGCTTGGATATTTTACTTTTTCATACCTCCTTCAGAATATCTTGGTCTATGGTTCTATCTTTTGGTTGAAAAAGCGTGATGATTACAAGCCAGCATATAAATCACCCATGTGGCGAGTTATGACTATTCTTGCCATTATATTACCCATACCTTTGATCATTGCAAGTTTTTCTACATTTCCCTTAATGGGGATATTGTTCAGTATCGGATTCACGGTGTTGGGTATACCGGTGTATTATTTGTTTAAGAATAGAATGAATACTAAATAGTATAGCTTATTCTTTGGGCCGAATCTATGTGTTTTTTTTTAGAAAAAGGCACATTCAGCTTCGTATAAATGTTATTAATTAAGTTTTAACGGTCGAGTAATACATCTATGGCTGTTTCGATAACGGTATCGAGACCTTGTTGCATATCGATAGAATCCAGTACGGCATAATGGTCGGGAGGTACACCGTTTTCGTAGTTTAGGCCATCGGGTGTAAGACTGCGAGTAATGGAAAAGCGATAAGTCCAGCCATTAGGGAGTTGCCCGCCATTCGGCATGCCGAGACCACCACCTGTGGTATCACCCACAAGAACAATATTGTCCAATTCAAGAGTAGCGAGCGAGAACATAGATGTCGCGGAATATGATCCACGATCTATCAATACTGCTATCGGTTTATTATAATGCAAGGATGAATCCGCAGGTGAAATGAAAAGATCTTCGTTTTCGGTAAATTCATCGTGGGCGGGACCGGATTTGATACAGGTAGTATAGATAGGACCATCGTAATATGAGAAGTATGACAGGAGACTGAAGACATTCATGAGGTAACCACCGCCGTTTTGACGCATATCCAGGATCATGCCGTCTGTATCTTTGTATCGATTGAAAATATATTTAATATTCGCTGATGTGAATGTTGAAGAAAATGAACTGTAACGAACATAAGCAATACGATTATTCTCAATAAAATCGTGTGAAAATGCTCCGGTCGAGTAGTAATCATCCCCTAGATAATTATCTTTTAAAAAGCGCCAATTTATGTTTTGTGGTCCCAATTTTGTGATATCATAGCGGGAAATATTAAAATCTGAAAATAGGTTTACATGCCCATCTTTGAGTTCATTAAGCATTTCTCCCAGAACAATAAAAAGTGAGTCATCTGTCATATCATCATTGATGCGCGCTGAATATTCCGTGTATATCTCATCCCAGTCAACATTCTTGACATCAAAATATGCATATTGTTTGTCAACTTTATTCCAAAGGTATTCGAAAGTGGCCGTCGGACCTGTTTCGGGATCTTGTGAAAATATTATTTGCTCACAGGATGTGATTGTCAATAATAAGATAAATGATATGAGGCTAAGTATAATTTTTTTCATATTAATTCAACTTGAAATAGAGTGATACGACCAATTGATGAAAAGCGGATTCAAAGAGGTATATATCTTTGCTCCCCGAACTAAACATATCCCAGGTATAGGCTAGACCAATGATGTTTCCATTTGGAAGATATTTGTTAACACCTAGTTCTGCGCTTAAAGGGAGTCCTCCGAAAAAATAGTGTCTGTCAAAAATTCCCAGATCATTTTCATTAACATATGCATATTCGGGGCGACCGTTAAATGTTAAGGCTGGAATATTAGCCTTAAAATAGGGCATATATTTTTGCTTACGGATATTGAAGTACATACCGGCAAATTTAATCTGTTTCCGCTCAATATCAATAGTGTAGGCAAAACGTGTGCTGATCGCCATTTTAACCCTCATATCAATATTGAAAGTAGCATTTTGATAAGCAGGAGAGTATAATCCACTTAAGCCGATATTCACCACCCCACCTAAACGAAGATCAAATTTATTGTTTTTAAAGAGAGGCAGATCATGCAGATATGAGATGTCCATTGATCCATCAAAATAATTGAGTGAATTCAGGGTTGCCAGTCCTACCATACCCGTTGCACCAAATGATAAATTAATAGTATTTTTGTTGGTTTCGTTCTGATACGATGCGTTTGCCAGCATCATGGTACCATGGTATCGTAGAGGAGAAGTCCCCATATCTTTTACGTGACCATAGCCTACTCCAAAGGATGTAAAAAGGAATTTTTCTGAGTACATTTCTGATGCTCCCAGAGCTGTCAGGAGCAAAGATAAGGTAATTATAAATTTTGCGTATTTCATAGTAAAACTTAGTTCTAGTTAAATTAATATCCAATTAATAATAGCAAATATTTTTCAAGCGATTTAGTTCCCCTACTTATGAATAATCCTATATGTAATTGATTTATTTATTGTTATATTCAATACAAAAGAAAAAGAACGAGCAAAATTGGGATGGAAAATGACAAGTAATGAGAAAATCGGATATACAAATCCGGGTTATCTGAATACTATGTTAGGTAGATTATTTTCAAATCTACCCGGATTTGCATATCGCTGTATTTATGATGAATATTGGACAATGGAATTTATGAGTGCGGGATGTTATTCCGTAACCGGTTATAAACCCGAAGAGATAATACTGAATAATAAAAGCAGTTATCTTGAATTAATCTATCCGCAAGATAGAAAAAAAGTACGTTCAAATGTTGAAAAAGGTTATTCTCAAAATAAACAGTTTAGTATAGAATATAGAATCAGGCATAAAAGCGGAGATATCATTTGGGTATGGGAAAGAGGTATCTGTATAACAGACGAAGATGAAAATTTAACACATATCGAAGGTTATGTAAGTGATATAACAGCTAGAAAAGAAAACGAGCTCGAACTTCAAGAAAGAAAGAAGATATATCAGGATCTAGTTGAACTCTCTCCTGATGGTATTATTATCGTTGACATTAAGGGCAGGATATACAATGTAAATAAAGCATTTTGTGATATGAGTGGGTATAAATCTGAAGATTTTATTGATAAGAGCATTTTTAAAATACCTACTATGATCCGAAGTAAGAAGGTGATGTATAAAAGCATTGTTAAAGCAGTGTTTTCGGGTAAAAAAAATAATGATATCCATTTTCAATTTAAAGATATTAAAGGGAATATTAAGCTTGCAGAGGCAAGAAATAGCAGAATTATTATTAAAGGGAAGATGATGATCATGGGAATCATTCGTGATATTACAGATCAGGATGATGAGCGACGTTTATTGATTAACAGTAAGATGAAGACTGAAGCACTTTTAAATGCTTCTCCGGATATGATGTTTGTTTTTGATCGTAATGGTAAAATCTTAGACTACAAGGCAGATCCAAAAAATCTATTCTATCGGGATAGGAATCTTATTTCAATGCATATTTCTGATATTTTACCCAAAAATATCGTCAGTAAAACCATGAGGAAAATTAATAACACTCTTGATACCGGGAAAATGAATGAGCTTACATATGAGCTTGATCTTCCAGAAACAGGGAAGAAATATTTTGAATCAAGGATAGTAAAAAGCGGACATAATCAAGTGACGGCCATTATCCGAGATATAACTAAAAGAAAAAATATGGAATTAAAGCTTATCGAAGCAAAAGAGGATGCAGAGGAAGGGAATAGATTGAAATCGGCATTTCTTGCAAACATGAATCATGAGATCAGAACGCCAATGAATGCCATTATGGGTTTTTCCAGCTTATTAAAGAATACAGAGGATAAAGAAAAAAGAGATAAGTATTTAGATCTTTTAAACACGTCTTCAAACTATTTATTACACTTAATTGATGATGTGATCCTGTATTCGCGATTGCAGAGTGAAAAAATATCTATAGAAGAGAAAAGTATTGACCTGGAAATTCTGCTGGACGATCTGTATAGGACGGTAAGAGATTCAGAGGAATTAAAAAATCTATCACTAGAGTTGACAATTCCTAAAGAGTGTAGAAAGTTAAATTTTCTTGGAGATAGGGAAAAGATATGGGAAGTCTTGAATATTTTTATCAACAATGCTATGAAATATACTGATTCTGGCTTTGTAAGGATAGGTGCCATTAAAGATGAGGATATGATAAGAATTTATGTTCAGGATAGTGGTTGTGGTATTCCTGAAAAAGATCATAAAAAAGTATTTCAGAGATTTTATCGTTCAAGTTTAGTGGTTGAAAATAGTATAAATGGAACGGGATTAGGTCTTTCTATCGCTAGCGAATTGGCAAAGATCATGGGTGCTGAGATAGGTTTTAAATCCACCTTGGGAGAAGGTAGTTTGTTCTATATAGATCTAAAATACCTCAGAGCTAATGATATGAAGTCAGAGAAAGCTATAAATAATATTGAGCCCTTAAGTATATCTGATATGAAAGTATTAGTTGCTGAGGACGATGCCCCCAGTATACTATACTTAAAAGAGATCCTCCGGAAAATGGTAAAAGAGATAGATCATGCTCCGAATGGCCAGGTAGCTGTTGATATGGTGAAAAAAAATACTTATGACTGTATTTTAATGGATGTAAAGATGCCTGTGATGGATGGTATTGAAGCAACAAAACTAATAAAAGCGAGTTATCCAAAACTTCCTGTGATAATACAAACTGCATTTACACAAGCTGAAGATAAAAAAAGAGCAATGAACTCAGGTGCTGATGCGTATATTTCAAAGCCAATTGATGCCAAACATTTAGAAGAATTAATCTCTAGCTTTCTTGAAACCAGTGAGACTTAATTACCCGAAGCGTGACTCCCGGCAACATATCCGGATGACCAAGCAATTTGTAGATTGTACCCTCCGGTTGCAGCATCTAAATTTAATACTTCACCTGCAAAATATAAGCCGGAGATTATTTTACTTTCCAAACTTGAGGGATTCACTTCTTTAAGTTCAATTCCACCGGAAGTAATAATTGCGTCATTCCAGCCGGTATTACCTGTAATTTTAAAACGCATTTCTTTTAATGCTTTATGCATTACATTTCTTTCTTTGCTGGATATTTGATTGCAATATTTTTCTGGATCTAATTCGGCATATTCGCAGAATGGATACAACATTTTTAAAGGAAGCAGATTTTTAAGCATGCTCTTTAGTTTTGATTTACCATGAAAATCCAGTTCTCTTCTCAAACGTGCATCAAGTTTCTCGATACTCAATGCAGGTTTAAGATCAATTGTGATTTCTAAAAATTGATTATTACGCATCGCAATAACAACATCTCGACTTAGATCAAGAATGATAGGTCCGGATAGGCCATAGTGGGTAAACAACATTTCACCAAATTTGCTACGGACTTTTTTATTATCTGCCCAAATGGTTGCTTGAACATTTTTTAATGATACTCCTTGCAAATTTTCTGCAAGTGAGCCTTCAGTTTCCAAAGGAACTAATGCCGGTAAGGTTGCTGTGACCTTGTGTCCCAGTTCCCGTGCCATTCTATAGCCGTCGCCGGTACTTCCAGTAGAGGGATAAGAGCGTCCACCTGTAGCAAGAATAACTTTGTCGGCGCTAAAAGAAGCACCGGTATCTAGTGTAACTCCTTTAACGATGTTATTTTCAACAAGGATCTTTTTTACTCGACGATCATATTTTATGTCTACACCTTTACTTTCATTCCATTTGCTAAGAGCCGTCACAACATCCATAGATTTTTGAGATTCGGGGAAAACTCTGCGACCGCGTTCCTCAATGGTTGGAACATTAAGTGCATGAAAAAACTGAAGCGTTTCACTCACAAAAAAGCGCGAGAACATCGGGCGACAGAACTTTGGCATAGGAAAGATCTGTTTCATGTAGTGTTGTATGTCGGAGTTGCTGGTAATGTTACAGCGCCCCTTGCCGGTGATAAGCAGTTTACGACCCGCTCGTTTCATGGAGTCTAGAAGCAATACTTTTGCTCCTTGCTCAGCTGCCGTACCTGCAGCCATTAAACCGGCGGCACCTGCACCGATTACGATGATGTTATATTGTGATTTGTCCATGGGATAAAGATAAGCATTGAAATTGCATTAATCAATAGCCTTGGGTTTAAATACAAGAATTGAATTAGTCACTTCCCCTCGATCTCTACTAGCGATTACAGCAAGTTCTAAAGTTGGTTTGTCCAGGAAAAGAATTTGCGGTTTAGCTATTAAACCAACCGACTCGGTTCAACCTCGACTCAACCGACTCGGTTGAAAATAAACCCTTACTAATACCCTGGAAGTAAAATAAAATAGTAATAAAAGCTTATGAAATTCTTGACATATCCTCAAATAGTAAGTAATCTTATTACGAAAAACAGAATTGAAGATGAAAATCGTAAGGGAATGGATGCTATGGCAAAGAATGCTAGGAATTTACTGAAAGAGTCAACTTGGGAACTGGTGCTAAAACAAGGATTTAAAGCTACCAAAGTACAGGATATTTGCGCCGATGCAGGTGTAAGTAAAATGACTTTTTATTACTACTATAAAAATAAATATGATATCATTGAAGAGGTATTGACTGACTTTTTTGAAAATTCAATTAATATTTCAAAAGAGATTATGGCTAAAGAGGTGCCGTTTAAAGATAAAATGATGGAATTGGTTCATTGGAAGGCAAAATTTGTCAAGCTAATGAGTCCGAAATTTGTTGAAGAACTTTACCTTAGTGGTGGCAGATATATGGAGATAGCAAAGAAAGTGATATCTGATGTACAGAATATGACTCGTCAATTCTATCTCGAAGGAAAGGCAAAAGGTGAGATTAACAGAACGGTTGATGTTGAAGTAATCATTTCATGGATGAACCTTGTTTCGGATATGATCGTTAATGGTCAATTTAATCATCTATTTGAAGATCCTAAGGAAATGAACAGGCAAATCAGAGATTTGATCTTATATGGGGTGTTAGGAAATGTCAATGAAGTAGATTATCACGATCTTACTATGTTTTAGTATCGCAGATTTTAATTATTTCATTCATAGCCTAGATGAACACTTCTTGACTTATCGTGCATGGGGGTGTTTTGCAGGTAATCAATTTGAATTTCGAGTATTCTTGTAATAGGGTTAGCTTTGATAATGCTCAGTTTCTATGCGCTTTAGGGATTTACTGCGATTAAGCTCCGGTGTGTCCGTAGAGCGTTTTTATACGGGTATTACAGTTAGTTGGTTTTTTTCTAATTAAGTTAAACCATTCTTTAGGAAATTTTATGTATAGGACTTGCAAATAGCGATTATTAATCCTTAAATATCAACATTGCTTTAATTAACACTCAAGAAACACTTAATACCTTTGGATCACTTTTATTCTATACTAGTTTCCTGTATTAATCAGGGAATATGCTACACAAAATTGAGTAAAACAGGAGGAATGTGATGAGTAGAGAGAAAGCAATCAAAGTGATGGCGGTTTTGTTATTTACATTTGTTGTTTTTTGTAATCTAATGGCAAAAACACCGGTAATACAAGGAGCAAGTATTGTGAGAAAACCCTCAGTATCCAAATCCGCAAAATTATATATTCAACCACAGATAGGAATGGGTTATAGCTTACAACGCGGTTCTTCAATTGCTATACTAGGGTCATATGTTGGCATGGAAATTAACAAATTTAGAATTGGTTTCTCCGGGGCAATCGGAGCCTCAATGAATTATTTTGGTGTGCAACTTGAAAAGATGATCACATTATCTTCCAAAGAATCTCTCACTATAAGAGTCGGGAATTTTGGTAGATTATCTTCTAATATCGGTTTTTTATATGAGAATCGTGAAGGGAATGTCAGTTTTATCTTTGGTCCTGAAATATGCACAAAAGATATTGTTACAATGGGTGTGAAAGATATTAGTTTTGCAGCGACAGTAGGCTTGGGGTTTAAGGGTAAGTAATTATCCATAGTATTAATAAATGAAAATTGTAAGGAATGGTCGCGATCGTTCCTTATTTTTTTAATATGATAAAACCTTCTTTGTGGTATTATTTAAAATTCTTTGTAATCTCCATAATATATTTTTAGTTTATATATGTAGAAAAATTGATACGATGTGAATGTGGGTTGCCTTGTGTTGTTAAACAGCAAAGACATCTCGGTTTGTTATAGGCACGAAATAGTGGTGAAGTGAACGTGAGGTTAATTAATGTATCCGGTTAACAATGTCAAAAAAATTGTATTATTGATGGTGCTTTGTTTGGGGTTTGTTTTTGCCGATGGTATCAATATTTCTTCGATTCGGAATACAGACATAGGAACTTTATTAAAAAGTGAAAAAGTATATTACGGAAATCCAAAGAAGAATCGGGGATTTCTTGAAGAATTGGATATTTATATTCAACCTCAAGTTGGTTGGGGATGCAATATAACTCAAGGTCAACACTCCATTATTATGCTTGGGGCTTATAGTGCCTTAGAATATAAATTTTTAAGATTGGGATTTAGCGGAAATATCGGGTCTTCAATAAAGTATTATGGCGTTCAAGCCGAGGCAATTATCCCACTAATTTCAATGCATAGTTTAGTTCTTCGCGCCGGGAACTGGGGACGGAAGTCATCCAATGTCGGAATTTTTTATGAAGCGAGAGTAGAAAATATTTCTGCTTTAATAGGAGTTGAATTTTGTACCGATGATATTGTTCTTTTCGATGATTACTCATATATGTTTACCATTGGAATGGGAATTATTTTGGATGATATGAATTATTAGTTGTGAGACGAAAACCGCAAGGCGGAAGTAGAATTGGCGAGCTAAGGTTCGCCTTTTTATTTATGAGGAATTATTATGGATATAAGTTTGTTGTGTGGGATTAAATCCATCTATGGTTTACAATGCTTATTCATTAATCTGTTTACATCCAGTTCTTCACAACAGGCTTTCAACTTTCAATCCCTAAGCTTTGACTTTTGACCTTTTTTTACTTGCGTTAACAAGATCGCTCCCATTATAAGCGTCGCCCCTAAAATTTGACGTCCGCTCATGCTTTCTTGCAATATTAACCAGCCACCTATGGCACCAAATACGCTCTCGGTTGATAGTATTAATGAGGCATAAGCCGGGTTGGCTTTTCGTAAGGCAATAACGTGTAAGGTATAGGCAATGCCGACCGAACCGATACCGCCATATAAGATGGCAGGAAGAGCTTGGCGGACGGGGAGAGTGTAAGAAGAGAGAGTTGATGGGTTGATGAAAGGAGAATGTTCGGTGAATAATGCGACGATGAATGATAAAACTGCACATACTACGAATTGCCAGATTGAAAGTCTAATAGCTCCAACCTTTGAGGAATAATGTGATATGAGTAAAAAGTGAATAGCCCAGAATATGGCACATGCGATCATATAGATATCGCCGGTCTCCATACGAAAATTGTTGTTGATAGACATGAAATACAATCCCACCAGCGCGATCATAATAGCAATCCACACGATCTTACGTGTTCTATGACCAATAACTAAGCCGAATATTGGCACCAATATCATATATAAGGCTGTAATGAAACTTGCTTTCCCTGCCGTGGTGGTTACTAAACCTACTTGCTGAGCATTCACACCCAAAAACAAAAATACACCAACAATTATACCGGCAAATATTACAGTTTTACGCTCAACTTGGTACTCATTATTTGGTTTTCCCTTGACCTTTATCTTGATCTCGATTTTTCTTGTGGTAAAATAAATCGGTAATAGGCACAAAGCACCAATGAAAAATCTTATGGAGGTGTAGTAAAAGGGACCAATATAATTCATTCCATCACGTTGCGCAACGAAACCAAGTCCCCAAAGTATGGCCGCAATGACCAACATAATATCGGTTTGTAGTTCTTTTTTATTCATCGCTGAAAAGTAATACAACAAGTTAGAAGGAAAAAGTAAAAAGGAATAAGCAAGGAAGAACTCACACAAAGACGCAAAGCTGAAGAAAAAATATATTCATTCTTCTCCCGTTGCAGCGGGAGAGGAATAAGCTACTTATAATCAGCTAAGAACCCTTGAGTATGGAGATTTTAATTTTAAATAACCCCGATATGGATGATACTTCAAGGTCATTTCTTATGAAACAGATCAAATAACTTTGTACACTCGTAAATTTTGTTGGAAGAGTATAAATCTATTTTGATGATTTTCTTATAAAAAACTCTAAATGTTAGTTGACATTATAAACTAAATAGCCCTAACTTTAAGTGTTATTTGAGTTGGGTTAATAGGTAGTGGGATAATTGATTCAAGTGGCTGTAACTAAGGAAATTTGAGACGAATAAACTAACGCTTTTTAAAGCGTTTTCGTGTTTATGACAATATTTTTTTAAATTAGAATAAATAAGGTAGGGAAAATGTTAAACAACAAAAATATCGTGATCGGGATTGCAGGATCCGGTGGCGATGGTGTGATCTCGGCCGGTGAGATCCTTGTGAATGCGGCTTCCAGTGAGGGACTCTATGTCTTTATGCTGAAAAGCTTTGGTCCACAGATCCGTGGTGGCGAGAGTTCCGTAAGAGTACGGATCTCTGATATGCCCGTTCAAGCTCAAGGTGACAAGATTGATATCCTGGTTGTTTTGAGTTGGAAGAATTTCATGCGCTTCAAAGAAGAGTTGATTCTTGAAGAAAAGGTAATGATCGTTTCTGACTTTGATGATCCTATGGCGGATGAAGATGTTCCTTTAACCGAAGAACAGCGTGAGTTTTGGTATAAAGTACCATTTGCAAAATTGGCGGAAGAAACCACCGGAGGGACACTATCTAAGAATATCGTGATGTTGGGCGCCATCTCTGAGTTATTCTCTCTCCCTAAAGATGCTTTAGAAAAATCAATTAAGAAAAAATTTAAACATAAAGATCAGTCTGTCATCGATACAAATATTGGTGCTCTCAAGGCCGGTCTCAACTATGTAACCGAAAATGTAAAAAAAATCGATCCGCTGACTTTTGAATATGAACCCCGTGAACCTCGCTTGGTAATGCAGGGTAATGAAGCGGTTGCTTTAGGTGCTATGTATGCCGGCTTAGACTATTATGCGGGCTATCCTATTACACCATCGACTGAGATCATGGAATGGATATCAAAGTATCTCCCTCAAAAGGGTGGTGTGGCAATGCAAATGGAAGATGAATTGGCTTCCATTAATGCCATTATCGGCGCTTCTTTTGCGGGTAAAAAATCAATGACTGCTACATCGGGTCCTGGTATTTCTTTGATGAATGAAGCTTTGGGACTTGCTTCTATTGCCGAGCTTCCGGTTGTGGTTGTAAACGTACAGCGCGGTGGACCTTCTACCGGTTTACCGACTAAAACAGAACAAGCTGATCTAATGCAGGCTATTTGGGGGTCACATGGTGACTCGCCACGCGTAGTGATCGCACCTTCGGATGTCGAAGATTGCTTTGATTGTACGGTACTTGCCTTTTACATTGCTGAAAAATATCAAATGCCGGTATTGATCCTAAGCGATCAGTTTATCGGACATCGAAAAGAATCAATTAATCCTGAATCTATTGCTTCTGAAACCAAAGGTTTTCGTAAGATTTATAATCGTTTGACACCGACTGAAGAAGAATTAGAAGATTACAAACGCTTTAAATATACCGAAAACGGTGTTTCACCTGTGACTTATCCGGGTATTAAAGGCGGACAGTATCTTGGTTCCGGTATTGAACATGGTGAAGATGGGTATCCTAAGCAAGATGTAAAAACTCATCGTGATATGACCGAGAAACGTTGGAAGAAGTTTGATCATATTAAACATGAGTTTCGTTTTGAACGTAATTATGGCGATAAAAATGCAAAGCTGGGAATAATCGCTTGGGGCTCTACAAAAGGTGCGGTTAAAGAAGCTGTTTATAAAGCAAATGCACAAGGTATTCCCGTAGAAGCCATTATCCCTCAGTTAATCTTTCCTTTCTTGATAGAGCCTTTTAAAGAATTTATTGAAAATAAGGATATGGTGATCATTCCTGAATTATCATATGCCGGTCAGTTTCGCCGCTATTTGAGAGGTTTCTTGAGATTTTCTCAATATGGATGTAAGGTTGAACCTTTCCGCAAAACAGGTGGTGCACCTTTCATGGTAACAGAAATTTTAGATAAGATCAAAGAAGAATGGGAAAAACTGGAGGCGCAAAAATGAGCGAAGCCTTGAAAACAAACGATTATAGAAGTCAATTAAAACCCATTTGGTGTCCAGGTTGTGGAGACTTTGGTTTTTTAAATTCCCTGGCTAAAACATTTGCAGAAATGCAATTGGCACCTGAAAATACTGCAGTTTGCTCCGGTATTGGTTGTTCTTCACGTTTGCCCGGTTATATGAATACATATTCTTTTAATGGCGTTCACGGGCGAGTTTTACCATTCGCTACAGGCGTTAAAATGGCAAGCCAGGAAACGACCGTTATTGCTGTTGGTGGTGATGGAGATGGCTTTTCCATCGGTGCCGGTCATATCGGTCATGCTGCTCGTAAAAATATTGATATTACGTACTTTGTTTTGGATAACAATATTTATGGTTTGACAAAAGGGCAGGCATCTCCGACTACACCTCAGGGTGTTCGTACAAAAACAACTTACTACGGAAATATGGGGACAACCTTGAATCCAGTGAGAATGTTGATCGCCTACAATTCATCATTTGTAGCGCGTACTTTCAGCGGAGATCCGAAACATTGCCAGGCAACTATTAAGGCAGCGATCGAACACAAAGGTTTTTCTTTTGTAGAAGTGCTGTCTCCTTGCGTTACTTTCCGCGGTAAAGATCAATTTAAATTGATCCGTGAAAATGTATCTTACCTCGAAGATGATTATGATCCTACAGATGAAGTTGCAGCTTTTGATATGGCTAACCATGAAGATAAAATCGCTTTGGGTATTATCTATAAAAAACCACGTCCCACTTATGGTGAGATCGTGGAAGAAAAGGTCAATAAAAAAGCTCGAGCTGCTTGTACAAGTGATCCTAAGCATATTGATAATCTCTTAGCTATGTTTAGACCTTAATATGCTTCGCTTTCGGGAAGACATCTTTACGAATGAGGTGCTGGGACTTATCCGGCAAGCATCCACTGAGCTTCCTGAAGATGTAGAAAATGCTCTCAAGAATGCTTTAGCGCAGGAAGAACCGAGCTCTACGGCAAATATGGTATTGAGTAGCATTCTGGAGAATGTTGATCTTGCAAGAAAAACAAGCCGGCCAATGTGTCAAGACACAGGGTTGCCGGCTTTTTATATTTCATACCCTCAATCCGTATCAACATTAAAGATCAAAAAATGCGTTGAAAAAGCTGTGGTAGCTGCCACCAAAAAAGGCTATTTGCGGCCCAATGCCATGTCCTCTCTTACCGCTTATAACAGTGGTGATAATATTGGTAAATATATTCCGCATATTGAGTTTACCGAATGGCTTGAAGATGATATTCATGTCAAGTGTATGCTCAAGGGCGGTGGTTGCGAAAATGTATCCACGCAGTATGCTATTCCAAGTCCGGGCCTGAAGGCCGGTCGAGATATGGATGGTGTGTTTACTTGCGTGATGGATGCCGTGCAAAAGGCTCAAGGTAAAGGTTGCGCTCCCGGTATTCTTGGAATAGGGATCGGAGGAGATCGGACCATATCCATATCCCTTGCCAAAAAGCAGTTGTTTAGAGATCTTAATGATGTTAATCAGTGTTCGTATTTAGTCGAGCTCGAAGAACGTATCATGAAAGAAGCAAATACATTGGGTATCGGTCCCATGGGACTTGGCGGTAAAACCACCGTATTAGCGGCAAAAGCCGAAACCGCATATCGTATACCTGCATCGTATTTTGTTTCAGTATCCTATATGTGTTGGGCATGTCGAAGAAAAGAAATGACATTTAAGTTGGACAATAAATGAGTACAATATCGCTGACATTGCCGCTGAAAGAAGATGAGGTCCGACGGTTAAAAGTCGGTGATACCGTATTACTATCCGGCACTTTGATTACCGGGCGTGATATGGCGCATACCTGGTTGGTTAAAGAGAAAAGATCCGACGTCGCGGAATTGTTAAGGGGGTCTGCGATCTATCATTGCGGTCCGATCATGCTTAAAGAAGATGATAAGTGGGTATGCAAAGCAGCCGGCCCAACCACCTCGATCCGTGAAGAACCATATTTGGCCGATGTAATGAAAGAGTATGGTGTAAAGGCAGTGATCGGCAAAGGAGGCATGGGAGAGAAGACGGCCAATGCACTAAAAGAGTACGGTGGTGTCTATCTTTTTGCCGTCGGTGGTGCAGCAGTATTACTGGCCGATCATATCGAAGAGGTTCTTGATGTTCATAAACTCGAAGACTTCGGAGTCCCTGAAGCCATGTGGGTCCTAAAGGTCAAAGATATGCCGCTGATCGTGAGCATGGATTCGCATGGGAAGTCGTTGCATGATGAGGTGGCGGATGTTAGTGCCGAGGCGTTTGGAAATATAATAAGTAAACAGTAAACAGTAAACAGTAAACAGTGAACAGTAAACAGTAAACAGTAAACAGTAAACAGTAAACAGTAAACAGTAAACAGTAAACAGTAAACAGTAAACAGTAAACAGTAAACAGTAAACAGTAAACAGTAAACAGTAAACAGTAAACAGTAAACAGTAAACAGTAAACAGTAATGAATAGATCAACTGTTTACCTCAGTTCATTACTTAGTGTTTAGCGTTATTTTTTCAAGTTCTAAGCTTTTTTAACATATAAAAACCTTTCAATTTCACCTTAATTCATGTTATTTTCCAGCGTGAGCAAGAAAAAGGACATTATTGTTGGAATGAGCGGTGGCGTGGACTCTACCGTTGCGGTGCATCTGCTTCAACAGCAGGGGTACAATGTCCTGGGCGTCACTCTTCGGCTTGCCGATAACTATCTCCATGATAAGAGTAAACAGAACGAAGTGATTGCAAAAGCCAAAGCCGTATGCGATCGTTTTGGAATTGAGCATGTGGTCTCGGATCAAACCCCTGATTTTGATACCTGCGTGGTCAAGTATTTTGCCAACGAGTATTTTAAAGGTTCAACCCCGAATCCTTGCGTTCAATGTAATTTCCATCTCAAGTGGGGAGCCTTACTTAAGATCGCCGATGAACGAGGTATTGATAAAATAGCTACCGGTCATTATGCTAAAGTCGTGGAAGAAGATGGTCGTTATATATTGCTAAAGGGTGAAGATAGGGCGAAAGATCAATCGTATTTCTTATGGCGACTTACTCAGCGGCAACTTTCAAGAACAGTGTTCCCATTAGGAAGGATCACCAAAGAAGAGATCAAAGCCATTGCTCGCGATCTGGAGCTGCCTCAATCCAATCAGGCGGAATCTCAGGATGTTTGCTTTATACCTGATAACGACTATAAGCAATTTCTTGCAAAATATTTTCCCGAAGATCTAAAGAAGATCGGTGAAGGGTATTTTGTGGATATGAACGGGAAAGTTCTGGGTAAGCATGACGGATACTATCGTTTTACCATTGGTCAGCGTAAAGGTTTAGGTATCGCCCTTGGCGAACCGGCCTATGTGCGGGCGATTGATCCCCAAACAAATACCGTAACGATCGGTATGGCCATGGATATGGATGACCTGGGATGCACGGTTAAAGATATAAATTGGTTTGATGGCGAAATGCCGACATCTGCGATTGATGTGCTGGTGAAGATCCGTTATCGTAATGCAGGAGTTATCGCAAGAATGGAACCGCTTGGGAATGGCAATTATCATTTAACATTCAGTGAGAGTGTTAAAGCGGTTACGCCGGGTCAATCTGCGGTGTTTTACAAAGATGAACAAGTATTGGGAGGCGGAATTATCGTTCTTCCTGAAATAGAAAGAAGTTGAGATGAAAAAGACAATCAAAAGTCTTATAAAAATGAAACAAAAAGGTGAAAAGATCACCGCACTAACTGCATATGAAGCCTTGTTTGCAGGTTACTTGGATGAAGTCGGTATTGATTTTATTTTAGTGGGTGATTCAGCCGGTATGGTGTTTGCGGGACATGAGACCACATTACCCATCACCATGGATGAAATAATCTACCATACACGCTCGGTACGTCGGGCTGTAAAAGAATCCTTGTTAGTTGCAGATATGCCTTTTATGAGCTATCAGGTCTCCGTAGAAGATGCCCTTCGCAATGCTGGAAGATTGCTCAAGGAAGGTGGTGCCGAAGCCGTTAAAATGGAAGGCGGTTCCCGAATTTTGGAGCAAGTTAAAGCTTGTGTAGATGCGGGAATTCCGGTTATGGGGCATTTGGGTATGACACCTCAAAGCGTGAATCAGTTCGGTGGTTTTAAAACACAAGCCAAGAAAGATTATGAGGCCGAAGAACTCATCAGGGAAGCCTTAGCACTTGAAAAAGCCGGTGTTTTTGCCATTGTTTTGGAAAAAATTCCTGCCGCATTGGCCAAAAAAGTTTCAGAAGAATTAAAGATTCCTACAATCGGCATTGGTGCCGGTGTGGAAACGGATGGACAAATTTTGGTTACTCAGGATATGCTGGGCATGTACGAAAAATTTAAACCGAAATTCGTTCGCCGTTATGCTGAGTTGGCAAGCACTATAAAGCATGCGCTAAAAGGCTACAATGATGATGTAAAGTCCGGAGTATTTCCCAATAAAGAAGAGAGTTTCTAGTGGAAAGAATTTCAGATGTAAAATGGATGCAACAGCGTGCTAACGAACTTCGTACTCAGGGTAAGAGCATTGGTTTTGTCCCTACAATGGGCTACTTGCATGAAGGACACTTATCGCTGGTTGATGCGGTCCGTAAAGAACATGATGTCGTTGTGATGTCCATTTTTGTTAATCCCACGCAGTTTGGCCCCAACGAAGATTTTGATTCTTATCCACGTGATATCGAAAGAGATGAGTCTTTAGCTAAAGCTCGTGGTGTAGATATTGTTTTTTACCCTCAGGTAAAAGATATGTATCCCGGCGATGATCTTACCTGGGTGAATGTTGAAAAAATCACCGGCGTATTATGTGGTGCGTCTCGAGAAGGTCATTTTCGTGGAGTGACCACGATTGTGACTAAGCTTATTAATATTGTTAAACCGCATACCATGGTTTTAGGACAAAAAGATGCTCAGCAGGCAGCCGTTCTTACAAAAATGGTGGAAGATCTCAATATGGATGTTAAGTTGATTATTGCTCCTATTGTCAGAGAAGCCGATGGCTTGGCTATGAGTTCTCGCAATGTGCGCCTAACACCCGAGAACAGAAAATATGCTTTAGTGCTTTCACAATCACTATCTTTATTAAGGCAAGAAATGCAAAGCGGCGCGGACTTAAAGCATTCGCTTGAAAAAGCGAAAGAAAAAATTAGTAGTACACCCAATGCTGAATTGGAATATCTAGAAGCACGCTCTTATCCTCTTTTGGACTTGGTGGAACAACCAACTGGAAAGACATTGATTGCTGTCGCTGTAAGGTTTGGAGATGTGCGTTTAATAGATAATATATTGCTGTGAGCCAACAGTAAATAGAAAATAGCCTACAGCAAACAGCTGATAGCTGACTGCTGAGTTGCCCACTATTGATTATTAAAGTTACTTGAAAAAGATGAAGACATTAGTTATTTTATAAAGATTTAGAATTATTAAGGAAAAAATGAAAAAGACATTTTTACATGCAAAGATACACAGAGCCACCGTAAAGGAGGCCAATCTGAATTATACCGGATCAATTTCTATCCCCTACGACCTGATGCAAGAAGCGGGAATTTCGGAATACGAATTGGTTCAGGTTGTTAATATTAACAATGGCGTTCGCTTTGAGACCTATGTAATAAAAGGTGAAGCGGGATCTAAAAATATTTGTTTGAACGGTGCTGCGGCAAGATTAGCTTTGGTTGATGATAGAGTCATTATTATGGCTTATTGTGAACTTGAACAGCAAGAGATCGAAACGCATAAGCCTACCGTCCTTGTTTTAGATGAAGATAACAATATAATTGAAAGAAAGTAGGAGACTCCATGTCACAAGCTCTGTCGACAGTCATATTAGCTGCCGGTAAAGGTACACGAATGAAATCAGACTTACCCAAGGTTTTGCATAAGGTGTTGGGTGAAACCATGGTCGCTCGAGTCGTTCGTACCGCAGAAGAAGTGGGTAGCACCAAGAATGTTGTGGTGATTGGCCATAAAAAAGAATTGGTGGAAGAAGAATTAGCAGGCAAGAATGTCGATTTCGCCGTACAAGCAGAACAATTGGGAACGGGCCACGCCGTGATGATGGCCGAAACTGCACTCAAAGATTTTGATGGCGATGTATTGATCCTGGCCGGCGATGTTCCTCTTTTGAGAACGTCTACATTGAATAAATTAATGGAAACGCATCGTAGTACTAATGCCGATGCAACTGTGCTTTCTGCAATCTTTGAAGATCCCCATGGTTACGGTCGTATCGTAAGAACTCCTGAGGGTGACTATTCGCATGGCGTTGAAGAAAAAGACGCAGATGAAGAAATTAAGAAGATCAAAGAGATCAATTCGGGTATTTATGTGTTTAAAGCAGATCTTCTTTTCCATTATTTGACTTTTATTGGAACAGATAACGCTCAAGGAGAGTATTATTTAACGGATGTCCTCCCGATGATGCGTAAGGATAACAAAAAAGTCGCACTTCAGGTAGCCGACGATCCCGATGAGATTCAGGGTGTAAATACCGTAGATCAGCTTAAAGAAGTCGAGGAAAAACTAAAGGCAAGATAATGAAAGTTCTAAAAGGACTAATGTTGTTGAGTATGATACTGGTTGCATCCTTAAGTGCCCAGATCATTGATGATATTTCTGAATTTACCAGAACAGGTGTCGGTTACGATATGTCCGATGCTAGATCATCGGCGGCATTTTTAGATTGGTCTCAGTTCCAGATGAACCACTCTGTTTCAATGAGTGTGGGGGCTTCGGCTGTAGGATCACAATCCTTTTTAACCTATCATAATCAATTTTATATGCCATTGAACTCAAAGTTGTCATTTTATGGTAATCTGTATTGGCAACTTCAGGCATATGCCTCAAATCCTGCATTACAAAGATTGAATGCACCTGTAGGTGATATATATTTTGACGCAAATTTGGTCTACAAGATCAATGAAAATACAAATTTGAGTATTGGTGTTGCCAGATATCCGGCTACGTATGGATATTATAATTCCTATGATCCTTTTTATCATGGAGGTTATTCACCTTATTCAATGTTTAATAACTATTATCCGGGGATAAGGCCATAGACAGTCAGTTGGTAAACAAAATTTTGAATGGCGCGATCATTCTTGCAGCTGTTCTCATCCTATTCTTTGTGTACTCAGCATGGGTAGATAAACCACTGCGTGAACATGATTTGGTTGACGTTTTGCCCTCTGAAGGTATTAGTATGGATTCTCGGGCTTTATTGGAGACTCAAACCACGGGTATAGTTGTACGTATATTGAATGGTAATGGTACCGGTGGTGTTGCTTACAAATTAAGAGAATATCTTCTGACTCAGGGTTTTGATGTAAGTGAAACCACAAATGCTGACCATTTTAACTATGAAAAGACCATTGTTTATTTACATAGTTCAGATTATTCTATCTCAACAAAGGTATCCAGGGCATTGGGTATAGAGAATAATCCTATTATGGATGATAGAGCCCCAAATTATCCGTGTGATATTACTGTACTTATGGGTAAAGATTATAAACAATTACCACCATTTTTAGATGAAAATTAAAGGAGCCGCATGGCCGAAAAACAAGTATTGAATGACAAAGAAATTTCCCACGAATTAGCAAAGATGATCGGCGAATTAGCACTGGAGAAACAAGCGGAAGATATCGTGGTGATGGATGTCAGTAAGCTTGCCGGGTTTACCGATTATTTTGTTGTTGCAACCGCTACTTCAGAAATACATATGAAAACGCTTGCCGATTATGTTGAAGATGAATTATCCCAATATAAGGTAAAGGTTTGGCATAAAGAAGGTTACGAAAACAAGAAATGGATCCTTTTGGATTTTGTTGATGTGGTTTTTCACCTTTTTGATGCAGAAACCCGCGAATATTACGATCTTGAAACATTATGGGCAGATGCCGAAAAGACCATCGTTCGTGATGAAGAATAAGTCTTAGTTTAAGTATCAAGAATGCAGGGGCGGACCAATGTGTCCGCCCTTTATTATTGGGTGGAAAAAGGCTAAACTCAATTTGATATTGTCTCCAAGCATCCGTCGTATCTGTCGGCTGACAGAGTAGGAGGAGGGTTTTGGATCTTATTTGCTTATTAAATTTGCTTCGTAAATATTAGTAAATTTTACGCAATTGAGGTTTGTTGTTTTACGCCAAGAATTTAGTATCTTTAATTTTCCTTGGGTATAAACCCAAGGCTATAAAATTAGTATAATAATCTCATAAATCCGAAAAAATAAAATTCTTACATTTGTTAATTATTATTTTCAATTTCTGTTTTTAAAATAGTTTATCATAAATAATGGGGTGGAAAATTGAGAAGTATTAACGTCTTATTCGTAAGGATATATAAATCAGTAATAATGAGTTGTATTATATTATCAATTTTATTGAGCAAGGGTTTGTATGCTATTGATATAAATTCATCTCCAATCTCAATATATGGAACTTACCATTCTGCAGATCCAATATTATTGTTTAATAATCTAGAATTTAAGGAAGTTACAGTAATGTTTATCATATTGGTTATACACCTGAGGATGGATTAAATTCGCAATTATCTCCCTCTTATTCATTTAATTTAAAATGGAGATTCTAATTAAAAAAAGTATAGTGAAATATTATTGGACTACTGGCGTAGTCCTTTTTTATTGTTGTACTATTTTTCCGGGGAATTAAAGAAAATGAGGTCTTACGTTTTACACTTTTCCTTGTAATTCTCTTTAAATTAGTTAAATTTACATGCTTTGCGGGGCAGGGAAGGATTGAATTGTCAAAAAAGGAGAATACAACGCTATGAGCGATGACAAAACAACAAAGAAAGCAATGGATGAAACGGTAAATCCGGAGCAACCCGCAAACGCACAGAAATCAGAATCCAAAAGCCGGAAGGCAGAAGATAAGGTACAAACTTCTACCAAGACTAGTGCCGATAAGAAAGACAAGAAGAAGTCTGAGGATAAAAAAGAAAAAAAGAAAGCCATAAAAAAGCCTTCGTTGACTCAAAAAGAGATCGATAAGCTCATTCTTGAGAATGCAGATCTAAAAGCCGAAAATAAAGAAAATAAAGACAAATTTCTTTTGATAGCGGCGGAATTTGAGAATTTTAAAAAACGCACAAATAAAGATCAACTTCGATCTAGAGAGTTATATAAAGAAAGTATGTTAGCCGGATTATTACCGGTGCTAGATGATATTGATCGTGGTCTACAACATCACAAAGGTGATGAAACGGAAGAAGCTTTGAACATGACTAAAACGAAACTTTTAGCATATTTGGAAAACTATGAGATCAAAGCTTTCGATTCTGTTGGGCAAGAATTTGATCCCGATAAGCATGATGCTATGCTGACAAGAACCGAAGAGGATAAAGACAATAACACTGTCCTCGAAGAATTTGAAAAGGGTTATGTCATTGGTAAAAAAGTACTTCGCCATGCGAAGGTTATTGTAAATATAATTGAGTAAAAATATGCCTAGAGATTATTATGAAATATTGGGAGTTGCTAAAAGTGCAAGCGCTGATGAGCTGAAAAAAGCCTATCGTAAGCTGGCAGTAAAGTATCACCCTGATAAAAATCCGGATAATAAGGAAGCGGAAGAGAAATTCAAAGAAGCTGCAGAAGCATATTCTGCGCTATCTGATCCCGAGAAAAGACAACGCTACGACCAATTTGGTCATGATGGACTGAAACAAAATGGTTTTGGTGGTGGCGGGGCCGGATTCTCCGGACAAGGAATGTCTATGGATGACATTTTCTCGCAATTTGGATCAATTTTCGGTGACGCTTTCGGTGGCGGTGGTGGTTTTTCATCATTTTTTGGTGGGAATACCCAGCGTGGAAACAGCAATCGTGGATCAGATCTACGAGTTAACCTTAGAATGACCTTGGAAGAAATCTACAGCGGTGCTCAAAAGCAGATCAAGATAAAACGCTTTGAGACTTGCGATGTCTGCCATGGAGAAGGTGGAACAGGTAAACGTACTTGTCCAACCTGTCAGGGACATGGAAAGGTTCGTGAACGAGTGAATTCTTTCTTTGGTCAAATGATCTCAGAAAAAGTATGTCCTACCTGCCATGGAAGTGGTACTATCATCGAGAACCCCTGTAATGTATGTCATGGAGATGGACGAGTTAAGCGTGAAGCTACAGTTAGTATTGATATTCCCGAAGGTGTTCAAGATGGTAATTACATGACCATGTCCGGTGAAGGAAATGCCGGAAAGCAGGGAGGCGGGCGCGGTGATCTTATTGTGATCTTTAAAGAAAAAGACCACAGTATATTTACCCGTTCAGGTAATGATATTGTAGTTTCTTGTGTTGTTAGCTGGCCACAAGCAGTATTGGGGGATGAAATCGAGGTTCCAACTCTAAGCGGTAAAGTATCATTTAAGCTTAATGCGGGAACGGAGCACGGAAAGATCTACAGATTACGTGGAAAAGGCTTGCCGGTATTGCATGGACACAGGCATGGTGACCAACTGATTCAGGTGAAAATAGCTACGCCAAAACAACCCGATAAGGCGGAAAAAAAGCTTATAAAAGAATTATATCAATTGTATTCGGGCAAAAAAAATAGTAAAATTGAAAAGTTTATACCCTGATAAAGGGGGCTTTTTATGTTGACTAAAAAAGAAAAAAATATCGTTCTTGTCATTGCACTTGTATTGCTTCTTGGAGCAATAGGTTTTATCGTACGTAAAGTAATTAAAAAACAAGTACCTTTGTCGGGTAAAAACGTTAAAATGCAAGATGAGTTTAAGCGTGAAAATGAAGTTGAAAGTAAGCTCGATCTCGAGACACCTGTAAACATTAATGATGCAAATTTGCTTGAAATTGAAGCATTACCATATTTAGGTATTGAAAGAGCAAAAGATATTATTGAATATAGAGAAAAGAATGGCCCTTTTAAATCTTTGGAAGAATTGACCAATATTTCCGGGATCGGGGCAAAGACATTAGAAAAGTTAAAACCCTTAATTACCATATAGCGCATTAGGAGGTATTGTGCAAGAGCAACAATATTACAACGAAAAATGGTCATTTGTCATTAAATGGATAGCCGTAATTTTATTTGTTATTTTACTGTTGGTGATTTTTATTCCCAGCAATATTTGGAAAAATGAAGATAGCATGAGAAGTCGTTCACAGTGGAAAATGGAACAACTTTGGGATGCACAACGCATGTATGAAAAATTAACCGGATATTATGATGACGATATGGAAGGTGTACTTTGGTTTGTTTCTGCAGTTCGTGATTCTATATTAGCTGACAGTGAATATGTTGGAGATCAGGTGATTGTTTATAAAGGTGAAGAAGTAAGTATTGATGTGCCTAAATTCTGGAGCACAGAATATGATACTGTATTCTCAAATCCCTATGCTGCAAAAGATACCAATTACATTGGTGTGTTTACAGCTGTTGAATTGAACATGGAAACAGGTTCATGGGATACGGTTTACCTTGGTGAAAATAAAGATCGTTATAAATATACCGATACACTTTGGGAAGGTATCATTATTGATACAACTGTTGATACAATCATTGAGAACGTGATTAAATACAAACACTTTAATCTAGTAGATTCACTTTTGGAATGTCCTTTGACCGGTGAGAATTATGAAGTGACCGTAAAAGGAAAAGAAAATGATACCGTATTGATTAAAAGTCCTATTCATGGTGGTTATAAAGATAGAAAATTCTTCTTTTTCACTTTTAAAGATACCGGCCATGGCCGCATCATGAATGGGGAAGCAACTTGGGATAGGTAACTAATGTTAACACTTGCGCTACATCAAGACGAATCTGTATTTGTATATCTCAGCGGAGCGCAAAAAGGCAAAAAGAAAATTGAAAAAATAGGTTTATTTTCTCCTGATTTTTCATTTGATAGGCCTTTTCTATCTCAACAGAGTGCAAAAAATATGTTGAGTGAAATGTTGAAAGAGATCCTGGAAGTGCTACCCGTAAAACAACAGGATATTTATTTCTCTTTTCCGGGTGAGATAGCCTATGTAAGCGTATATGATAATGTTAAGCAAGACGAAATTAAAACCATCGTTGATAAAGATATTTGGTTGTCGGAGCAAAAATTCGGTTCTGAGTTGGTTTCCGCCTCCGATTGCCAGGTAAAGGTTCTTTATAAGGATAATGGATTGGCAAGATTAACCCCTATCTATTTTCCTAAAAGGATCCTTGAAATTCTCAATCGTGTATGTCATGAAAACAATTGTCGACTGATAGGTTTGGGGATTAATATTTTCAATGCAACAGAAGTTGCAAAAAAGTTAACAAGAGAATCAGACTATATCATACTGTCGTATGAAGCGGGTCAATATGAGATGACCGGTGTGGAAAAGGGTATTATGATATCATATGCTCGTTTTTCAAAGTTGAAGAATAAAGCCTTTTATTACTTGAAGAGCGGAAGTGTACCCGAAGAGCTTTGCGATGCCGTGATCCGAAGAGATAGCACGGTATTGGATGCATACAGGATCTTTGTAACCGGTACAAGTCATAGTCTTGAGCATATTCAAGATCTATTGCAGGTCGCTCCCGATATGGTTGTTATGAATCCAATGAGTATTAATGGCGCGTACAACAAACCCACAGTGGAATATGATCGCAGATACAATACGGTGTTCTCTTCTGCGTTGGGCGCGTTAATATAAGGAGGCAAGGACATGAAGATTAATTTGCTGCGAGATGACCAGACTCCAAAATCACAAGCTCAAAAAAAAGAAAATGATATTCTGAGTTTTGATGATACTTCGGGAGGTAATGACGATTTTTACTTTGAGCAACCGGCTCCCCGAGGTGGCAGATATCGGCACGAAAGACGTTTTAGTTTTGGTTGGTTTATTTTTCTTGTCATTTTTATTGGGTTGATCATAATAATCATAAGCAATCCGACCGGTACTCGTGATTTCCTTTCAAGAATTGCTCATCGTTTGGCAAGAGCACCCAAAGAAGTAAGCGAAACGGTGAAGACGGTAAATAATGACGACAGAAAACCTATTAAAGAGTATGTCGCAACAAAGCCGGTACAAAATAATAATCAAAATACAACAGCTAAACAGGTTTATAAGCCGGTGCAGTCGAGTAATACGACAACTGCTAAAACAAAATCTACTCCCAAACCCGTTCAGGAAATAATTCGAGTTGAAAAACCCGTATATAAAAAAGTAGTAAAAGAAAGTACAAAAGAAGTCGTTCTTAAGAACCCACCCGTTTATGAAAAAATTCGTGATGACATTGCTACGACAAAGCGAAATCTCTTTGCTGCCGAATATGCATGGTCAAAAGTACCTGGCGGTGTTACCATGGAAGAAATGACGATTGATAAAGATGTTTTACGAATTGTATTGACCTCTCGTGCAGCAGAATTGATAAACTCTTACCCTAATGTAATGAGTCAACATGATATGTTCTTGATGATTGTTCCCAATGACGCTGAGATTAAAGGTGAGCTTACCAGAGTTTATATGTACAGTGAATTACCGGGTTTTGATCCGGCAGATAGACCCGAACAACTATGGGATTTGAAGGTTGAGTGGTTGGATGACTATGTTAAGTTAGCTGCTCCTGATGCAGATGTTTTAGTTACCCCTTTGATCAAGGGCTCTGAAGTGCTGGAAGGTGAGATTTTAGTCCACAATGTTAATGTAAAGGTTATTGGTAATAGAACTGCCATGATGGTATTTTTGCATGATATTCAAGATATTCCCGCGACGGTAGCGGTTAAAGGATTAAGTGCTAAGTACGATGAAGAAAAACAGAATTATATAATGAATCTCGATTTACTCTCTTACGAAAGAAAATAATGTCTAGAATAATTAGTGGTCGATATGGTGGTTTATATATAGCCAATCCTAAACATTCTATACGCCCTACGACCGGAAAAGTAAAAGAATATATTTTCAACGTCCTTCAAAACTTAGAAGGGCGTTGTGTTTTAGACTTGTTTTGTGGAACAGGCGCTTTGGGTATTGAGGCACTTTCACGTTATGCCAAACATGTTTCCTTTATTGATAAGCATCCAAAATCTTTGCAGCTTACAAAAGAAAATTTATTGAATATTCAAGCTGAATCAGGTGAATATTCTGTTATTCGTGGCAATGCTCTTAAATGGCTCGAAGGAAAAGATATATTATTTGATATTATATTGGCTGATCCACCTTATGATCTGCCTTTAAATGGTGAGTTTTTTGCAATATGTAGGGAACATCTTGAAGATAATGGACATCTAATTTTGGAATATACAAGTCGTAATGAATTAGATTTTGAAGGATGGAAACCGGAAAAAATTAAAAAAATGGGTGATACTGTCGTTTATTTTCTTCGGAAGTAAACGAGTATATTTATTATATAAAATGTAGGGATTAAACATATTGAAGCCCTACGCTCACAACATGGATAAATAAACCTTTTAGGAATAAACAGAAGGAGAAGACAATGAGAAAAATGATACTTCCTCTCTTACTGGTTGCGATGCTTCTACTTGCCGGATGCGGCAGTGGTGACCTCTCGATCGCGTACGAGAAGTATGAACTGGAAAATGGTTTAGATGTGATCCTTCACATTGATGACAGTGATCCAATTACAGCTGTTGCAATTCAATATCATGTAGGTTCAAATCGTGAAAAACCGGGAAAAACCGGTTTTGCTCATCTTTTTGAACATATGCTGTTCCAGGAATCCGAAAACGTACCTCAGGATCAATTTTTTGCAAAGATCCAGAATGCCGGCGGTACATTGAATGGCGGAACATGGACAGATGGTACGATCTACTATGAAGTAGTCCCCAAAAATGCACTTGAAATGGTACTTTGGATGGAATCGGATCGTATGGGCTACTTTGTAAATACTATTACACCCGAAGCCTTTGCTAATCAACAAAATGTTGTGACAAACGAGAAACGTGAACGTGTTGATAATAATGCATACGGTCACCAGGCTTATGTGATCGGTAAGGCAATTTATCCCGAAGGTCATCCTTATAATTGGCAAACTATTGGTGTTGTTGAGGATGTTAATAATGCAACTATTCCGGATGTGAAGAAATTCTACGAAGATTATTACGGTCCTAATAATGCAACTTTAGTTATAGCCGGAGATATTGATCCTGCTGAAATTAAACCCTTGATTGAAAAGTATTTTGGTGAGATCAAAGCTCATGGTGATCCTAAACCTATGCCCAAAATGCCTGTAACGCTTGATAAAACAACTAAACTTTATCATGAAGATAATTTTGCTCGTGCTTCTAAACTTACAATGGTATGGCCTACGGTTGAAGATGGACATAAAGATGCCTATGCATTGCAATATTTAGCTTCTTTGCTTTCAGAAGGCAAGAAAGCTCCACTATACAAGGTTCTTGTAAAAGAAAAAAATCTAACTTCGTATGCGGCAGCTTATCCTTATCCCAAAGAATTAGCCGGCGAATTTTATGTATCGCTAACAGCGAATCATGGTGTAAGTTTGGCTGATGCTGAAGATGCGATCTTTGAGGCATTTAAGAAATTTGAACAAGAAGGATTTAGCGAAAAAGATGTTGAACGTGTAAAAGCTACACTTGAAACCGATTTTTACAATGGTATTACATCATTGATCGATAAATGCTTTAACCTTGCTATGAGTAATACTTTTAATAATGATCCCGGCTATCTTGTGAAGGATCTTGCTAATTTAAAAGCTGTTACCAAAGAAGATATTATTCGTGTATATGAAGAATATATTAAAGATAAACCTTATGTTGCGACATCATTTGTACCTAAAGGTCAAGTTGATTTAGCTGCAGCTGGTTCAGAAAAAGCTCCCATCGTTGAAGAAAATGTAGAAGATGTCGTTTATAAAAGTGCCGCTGATCATGAAATGGGTGAGCTTGTAGAAACAGTATCATCTTTTGATCGCAGTGTTGAGCCGGAAAAAGGTCCTATGCCTGAGATTAATCTTCCACAAGTCTGGGAAAAAGAACTCAGTAACGGTATGAAGGTTTACGGTGTTCTTCATGATGAATTACCTCTTGTATCATATGAACTGATCATTCGCGGTGGGCACCTTCTTGATTCAATTGATAAACCGGGTGTTGCTAATTTAACAGCTCAGTTAATGAATGAAGGTACTAAGAATAAGACTCCCGAGGAATTAGAAGAAGAAATCGACTTTCTTGGTGCTTCAATAAATGTTCGTTCCGGTCGTGAAACATTTATTGTTTCCGGTAACTGTCTTGCTCGTAATTTCGAGAAAACAATTGATCTCGTTGAAGAGATCCTTCTTGAACCTCGCTGGGATGAAGAAGAGTTTGAATTGGCTAAAACTCGTATGATCAATGGAATCAAAAGAAGTAAAGCCAGTGCAGATAATGTGGCCTCACGAACTTTTGCTAAATTGCTATATGGAGAAGATCACATTTTCGGTATACCGACTTCGGGTACCGAAAAATCTGTTGAAGCTATCACTTTAGATGATCTAAAAGCTTATTACGCTGCAAATATATCTCCGACAGTTGCTTCATTTGAGATTGCCGGTGATGTGTCTCCTGCAAGAGTAGAAAAAGCTTTGGCAAGTATCTCGGAAAATTGGGAAAAGAAAAATGTTAAATTCCCCGAATATAAATTGCCTGAACCGATTAAAGAATCAAAAGTCTATTTTGTAGATATCCCCGGTGCAAAACAGTCAGCACTACGTGTTGGTAATCTTGCTATGAAGCGCAGCGATAAAGATTATTATCCTGCTTATGTTATGAATTATCAATTAGGTGGCGTTTTTGGATCACATATCAATATGATGCTTCGTGAAGAAAAAGGCTATACTTATGGTGCACGTTCAGGATTTAGCGGAACAAAAATAATCGGTCCTTTTCAAGCTTCAACATCTGTTATTACAGATGCTACATTGGAATCACTTGAGATTATTCGTGATTTGACAAATGCATACAAAGAAGGTATTTCAGATGAAGAACTGAAATTTACCCAAAATGCTATTTTAAAATCCAATACACGTCGTTTTGAAACCATGGACAATATGTTGAACATGCTCTGGATGATCGATTACTACGGAATGCCTGTTGATTATATCAAGGGCAATGAGGCTGTAGTTAAAGGTATGACGCTTGAATCACATAAAGCCTTAGCCAATAAATATTTACATCCCGACAAGATGATTTATCTTGTAGTTGGTGATGCGGCTACACAGCTTAAACCCCTCAAAAAATTGGGATTCGGTGAACCTGTGTTACTTGATATATAATCAATTTAACGCCTTAAATTATAAAAACCCCGGACATTGTTCGGGGTTTTTTATTTTGATCATAATTTTCGGCTTAATGGTAAAAATGGGGGGCTAAAAACGCTATAATTAATTGATTTATAGTTTATTAAATAAGATTTCTTATTTTTTAAATAAAAAGATGGCTAAAAAGATGTCCAAAATGTGGTGGAAATAGCACCAAAAAGAACGGAAAGAAGAGGGGAAAACAGAGCTATAAATGCAACGATTGTCACCACAGATTCTCCAGCAAATCAAGACCAAGAAAAAAAATATCTCACAGTCTTTTCGTTGATTATTTTGAAGGCAAGCAAAGCTTACGACAGTTATCAGAAAAGTATCATTTAAGCATTAAAACAATCCGATCAAAATTAGCAGATCATCAAGTCACTATCCCCGATTACAAACCTTCAGATACAGTGATCATTATGGATAGTAGCTACTTCAGACGAGGCTTTGGTGTCATGGTATTTAAAGATGCGTATAGTAAAAAGAATCTTGATTGGCGGTACATCAAGACAGAAACAATTGATCTTTACAAACAAGGTATTGGTTTGCTAAAGATGAGAGGATGGATAATAAAAGCTATCGTCTGTGACGGCAGAAGAGGCTTATTTAAGGCGTTTGCAGAAATCCCTATCCAAATGTGTCACTTCCACCAACAGGCTATCATAAGGCGTTATTTAACACTGAATCCACGCACACCGGCCGGCCATGAGCTCAAAGAAATATCATACCAACTCAAAAACATTGATAAAACATCTTGGATCTTCATATTAGATCATTGGCATAAAAAATGGCAAAATTATTTGAAAGAAAAAACGGTTAATCCAATTACGGGTAAGTGGCATTATACTCACAAAAGATTGAGAAGTGCTTATCGAAGCCTAAAGACAAACACACCTTATCTTTTTACTTTCCAAGATTACCCTGATTTACATATCCCAAACACAACAAATCTACTGGAAGGTAACTTTACTGAATTAAAAACAAAGCTAAGAAATCATGCTGGAATTAAGGATGAAATGAAAACTAAATTAACAGACCATTTTTTGGCCAAATAGCCCCCCATTTTTACCATTAAGCCTAATTTTCTAGCGCTAAGAAAGTATGTGCTTAAT
This sequence comes from bacterium, assembly GCA_963676395.1. Classification (GTDB taxonomy): domain Bacteria; phylum Fidelibacterota; class Fidelibacteria; order Fidelibacterales; family Fidelibacteraceae; genus M50B103. The sequence goes on from OY781066.1 coordinate 2,000,041, forward strand.
ATAGTCTTAATCTAAATGTATTTTTTAAATTGTATTTTTGAATATTTGATCAGGATGCGACATAAACCACAAACTCACCTTTTGTGGATCTCTCTTCGAAAAAGGTGATTGCTTCTGTAACAGTTCCGCGAAAAATAGTTTCATGGATTTTGGTAAGTTCTCGACCAACCAGAATCTCGCGATCTCCAAAGTGTTCAAGAATTTCATTTAAAAATTTCATGATCCGGTGAGTAGATTCATAAAATATTACACCACAATCCATATCTTTTAAGACCTTTAAACGTGTCTGACGCCCCTTTTTATGTGGCAGGAAGCCCTCAAAATAAAAATGTCCATTGGGGATATGGGAAATAGATAATAATGCCGTAGCAGCCGTAACACCCGGAATAGGTTCAACTGTAAAACCTGCTTTTACAATTTCTGAAACCATATAATAGCCCGGATCGGAAATACCCGGAGTCCCGGCATCGGAAACCAATGCCAATGATTCACCTTTTTGCAATCTTTCGATCACTGGAGCAATACTTTTGGCTTCCTGATTTTTATAATGGGGGATAAGTGATTTTTTAGGGATCTCGTAGCGCTGTAATAAACGGCCGGTAACTCTTGTATCTTCACAAATAATGGTATCGACATCTTTTAAGACCTGAATTGCACGGTAGGTGACATCTTCGAGGTTGCCGATGGGAGTTGCGACGATGTATAGAGTTGAGGGTTGTATTTTCATAATAATTCTATTGTTGTCATTTCGATCGAATCCGTCATTAGATGGATGAGCGAAGGGATCTCAATAGCTGAGAAGGTTTAGACCGCTCCTTACATTATAAAATTTCATTTTCAATAATTTGTTCTAAGTTTTGTCTTTTTCTGATTAATTTAATAGTACCATCTTCTTTGATCATTACTTCAGCGACGCGCGGGAATGAATTATAATTGATAGCCGACATAGATGAACAGTAAGCACCGGCATCTTCAATGACCAGATAATCACCGATCTCACATTTGGGCAAGGCAATGGCATCAATGCCTTCGGCATCACCGAGCGTAGGGGTTAAAATATCACCGCTTTCACAGGCATGCCCTACGATAACGACATTTTCTATTTCTTTGGTAGTCTCATCATTCTTGAGGACCACGTTTATACTATGTTGAACACCATACATGGTAGGACGTAGAAAATCACTCATTCCGGTGTTGGTTTTTAAAAAGATGTAACCTTCGGAGCCGGTATCGACTTTATCATCAATTTCACAGATCAAAGCACCGTTGGTAGCAACTAAATGAGTCCCGGGCTCTATTTCAAGTTTGATCTCACGACCGGTTTCTTTGGCAAATTCTTCAAAAAATACCTTTACTCGTGAACCGATTTCTTGAAGGTCGGTCGTTTTTTCATTCGGTAATCTGCCGATTTTAAAACCACCACCCATATTTAGGGTTGTAACATCGGGAAAAGCTTTTACAGCATCCAGATTCATTTTGGTCACTTTTTCCCACACCGCAGGATCGGAACCGGAACCAATATGAGTGTGAAGTGTATCTATGGTTAAATTGTATTTATTGGCAAGTGCCTTAATATCATCAAAATATTCATGCCATATTCCAAAAGAAGAGGCAGGGCCACCGACATTAACTTTGTTGGCATGACCGCTACCGATACCGGGGTTGATACGAACACATACTCGTTTACCTGGGAATAGTTTACCATAGGTCTCGAGCTGACGAAGTGAACAAGCATTGTATAGAACACCCTTTTCAATCAATTCTTTAAGATTGGGAGCCAATTCCTGAGCTGTCAGTTGTATTTTTTCGGGAGCTATGTCAATAGCAAGAAGGCGTTCGACCTCGTAAGATGAAGATGCATCGAAATGTATACCCAAAGAGTCAAACAATCTTATGATGGCAGCTGTTGAATTGGCTTTCATAGCATAGCGAACTTTTAAACCGAAAGCATTCGGGAAATTTAAAGCATTGATTGCAGAGCTTTTAAGCTTGGCTTCATCATAAGCGTATATCGGTGTACCGAAGTCATTAGCGATTCTACTAACCTGGTTTGGAGTTAGAATTTTGGGTGTTTTCATTTTGTATACTTCCTTTTTACCGTGCTAATATACAATAAAAGTAGAAGAAGAAAAATATGTATTCGGATGATTACTCAGGAATGATTTGAGTGTATCTTTTAAGGGCGACCTAGGAGTCTCCCTTAAAAAGCGAAAGTATTTTTATTAATTACACCTAAAGCAATCTTGTAAATCCTGTATTTTTATCGAAAAAGATATCCTATTAAATTAGCTATTGTTTTTACATATAAATTTTATATATTTACGGGCTATTTCAATTACGGCGACGTAGCCAAGTGGTAAGGCAGAGGTCTGCAAAACCTTTATTCACCGGTTCGAATCCGGTCGTCGCCTCATATCAATGCCGAAGTGGTGGAATTGGCAGACACAAGGGACTTAAAATCCCTCGGCATCTAATGCCGTACCGGTTCAAGTCCGGTCTTCGGTACCAGGAACCCTCTAGAGATAGAGGGTTTTTTCTATCACAAAGAATTATTCAAGTGACCCACTCCCGGAAAAGCAGACAATGTGTATCTTAAACCCCCTAATTACTGGCAACAATTCCCAACTTATTCGTAAGCATACCAACAAGAAAGAGATAAAACTCACAAGATAATTGGGGTATAAGGCGCGAACTTAAATTTCCTGGAGATGTATAATGTTTGTAGTGTGAAAAAGCCACTCAAATGAGTGGCATGTGATTTATTATAATTTAATGATCGTTAATACAAAATATTTAGCACTTCTATCCGCAGACTAACGACTAAAGATTTAAAAAATCTATAGATTTACTCCAAGTCCTAATCCACCCCAGAGTTGACTTGGAAGGAGTCCGTTCATTATTGGAGCAACATAAGCATGGATAAAAAATCGTTTTACATTTAATCTAAGTCCTAGACGTAGCGAGACAATAGAATTAAATTCATTTTCAGAAAAAAGAAAGGTATAGTGAATACCGGTTTCTATCTGGAAGGTATTGCCAAATCTATATTGTAAGCCAAACGGTAAAGCATCAGCGTTAGTTGATTTGCCAATTCCAATAGAAGGTCCAAAATGATGTTTCCCGTTGGATATTAGATCAGATTGGTATTCTAATTGTATCCTTGTAGCAGGGCCACCTAAATCCAAAGTAAACCCATGATAATAAACATTTTCCTCTGCTAAAGAAAATATTGCTAAACAAAGCATCAACGAAATAATAAGTATTTTTTTCATGTTAAAAATCCTATTTTATACTGTTAATGAAACATAATAAAAAATTATAATAGTTGCAATGTATAATGAATTAATAACACCTATTATATTAATATTGGGTTTATGGTGCTTTTTCAATATACTCAAAATTTGAGCTGTATAAAAAATTTGCGTAAACACTTTCTTTTAAATAACAAAAAAATTAATCGTTTTGTCGCATGATAAATTCATATACTCACATCAATAATAATAACACAAAACCCGTATAAACAAAGTCCCAAACGTCTGTTAGAAAAAACCTGGCACCATTTGGGCACCACTTTGCCCGAAATTCGCTTAAACACAGGTTATTTTAGGGACTTAAAATCTAATGCCGTACCGGTTCAAATCCGGTCTTCGGTATCCTACAAAACCCCCTTAAATAAGTGGTTTTGTGATTTTAGTGCCTTTCTTCTTGATGATTTCAAATGCATCTCATTTTATCAAAACCACGACAAAAAGAGTCATTCCTTGTCAAAATTCAATGACAATCCAATGACAAAATATTTTCAATTTGATCCGAGAGACAGCTGTAGTTCTCTTTGACGAGATCCGCGTAATGCTGTTCGGTCACTTTTGTAGATGAATGACGAAGAAATCTAGACACATGATAGATGCTCACACCCTCTTGTAGCAACCAGGCACCGGCAGATTTTCGCCAGTCATGTGTGGTACTGTGAAGCTTTGCTTTTTTACAAGCTGTGTCGTATCTGTTGTTGATGTAATCGTAGTTGTAAGGGAGCGAATCAATTTTATCGAACAATAAAAATCTCAGAGAAAATCAAGAATTGCTTGCTGCAGCAATTGGAAATCTTGAAGGAGTTGGTTCTGGTGGTATGCTAAACTTCTTGAATTTAGCGATTGTTGATACTCATATAGATACAGTTGCCAATGGGGTTGCTCAATTATATTTTTTTCATCCAGGATCTTCGGCATCCTCTGGAAGCACTTATGGCTTGTATGTTGCGTACAATGTTGATGGAACGACTAGAAAACATGCCATTGAAGAATATTCATGGACAAGTGGCATGACTTAAAAGATTTGTGTGTTTAGTTCCTTTGATTAGGGGAGAAGACCGGTGTAATGCCGGTCTCTTTTGTTAAACTGTTTATTGCTTCTTGTTGATATTTAATAATAAAGAATATTTTATATTGTAATAAAGAGAAAGAAGGTATTAGAAAAGTAAAAACAAAGAGAGAGAAAAACATAGAAAGATAATAGGTGAGAAAGAAAAATACATAAATAAAAAAATACATGTTGACAATTACATTTAATTGAAATAATATTAATTATGAAATAATAATTGTTGTTGCAACTATATATCGAAAAGGGTTCGATGTATTAAACTTTCAGAAAAGGAGAAAACTAATGAAAAAGACGTTAGTTCTTTTACTGGTTCTCGTATGCTTTTCTTTTGCTGGAATGAGCAAAAGTGTTAGTTTTGAGAATTCCGGAGTTTCTGTCTCGGGTGCTGCAAAGGCTGAAGATGGAAATAATTATGTTGAAATTGCTTATAAAGATTGTAAACATTTAATTGAAGCTGGAAAGCCTGAATTGCCCGTTATTTATAAGCAGTATATTATGTCTGCTGACGAGAAACCAGTAGGAATAACTATTTCCAACAAGAATACTACGATTTTACCTATTTCTTACCCTCTTTTACCGTCAAATGGTAAGATTTCAACAAATGGAGATAAAGAGTACAATCATTTTGTAGGCCCAGATCCAATTATCTATTCATCAAAGGAATTGTATCCATTTAGTCCAGTAGAGATTGTTGATGATGGATACATGGCTGGAAATCATATTGTTAAAATTGCAATTTATCCTATTCAATATGATGTAATTAATAAATCGCTTGTAGTAAATAATAATTTTGATTATGTGATTGCTACTGAATCTTCATCAAGTATGCGAAAATTAGCAACATCGCGAAAAGCTAAGATGCAAGACATATATGATAGAGCTCTAAGAAAACTCGTTGATAATCCAGAAGATATTACTCTTTATGAAGAAAAACCCATGACTAGGTTCGGTAAGGCTGCAGTAGCTAGCACGCTTTCATATTATGATTATGTTATTGTTACTGGAGAAGATTATATTTCAAGCTTTGATGAATTTGTTGAATGGAAAACACGAAAAGGTTGGGATATTGGCATAGTAACAATTGAAGATATATATTCTAATTATACTGGTGATTTGACTTCAGGTATTAATGATAATGCTGGTAAGTTAAGGCAGTACTTATTAGATGCTTATACAAGTGGTACAACTTTTGCTCTTTTAGGTGGTGATGAAACCATTTTACCATATAGAGAAGCACATAGAATGGGAAATGATTGGGATGGGACTTATAGGTGGTGTGCGATATTAGCAGACTTGTACTTTTCAGAATTTGATGCAGATTGGGATGCTGATAATGATGGTATTTATGGCGAAATTAGCGACAGTCCAGAGTTTGAAATTTACCCTGAGATATACATAGGTAGAGTTTTAGGTTCTAATGATCAGGAGTTTAAGAATTGGATTGAGAAGGTGCTAATTTATGAACAAGATCCAGGTCGAGGAAATCCTGACTATCTCCATAAAGCATTTATTGCTCAGGCTGATCAATTGCAATCTGGTCTTTGGGGACAAAGAATTGAGGATTCGCTTGATGTAGCTGGATTCACAACAACAATCTGGGAAGAGTCACCTTCATACTCCAGTACTACACCGACATCACCCACTGCACCATCAATAATAAGTCACCTAAATGATAACGATTATGCCTTTATTAGTATTATGGGACATGGTTCTCCACATCAAATTACTGTACGTTCTCCTGGTGTAAATAATGGATCTTGGTATGATCAAATTACTACTTTTGAAGATATGGCAGATAATAGTGGTCAAGCAGGTGGTGCGTTTGAGAATTTAGATAATGCTGGTTTTCCAGGAATTCATTATAGTATTAGTTGTTCTAATTGTGAATTTACTACAGATATGTGTGGTGGAGCACGCAATTTTCCTGAAATGTACATGAACTATGGTAAGAATGGAGGAATTACCTTTTTAGGAAATACAAGATATGGATATATTTCAACATCTTTATGGTTAATGGAAGATTTTGCAAATATATTAAATAATGGTGGTACAGAACATATTGGAGTTTTAGAGGGAGATTCTAAACCATTTTCATCTGATGAATATCTTTGGGCAAGCCACAATAATTTTGGGTGTCCCGAAACAAAAATGTGGACAGACGTTCCCGATGAATTTCAAAGTGTATCAATAACTGATAATACATCATATATTTCAGTTAATGCCGGTGAAACAGGTTGTGAGATTACTGTTACTGCAGTAGATCCAGATGATTATACTCTTTCAGTAGAAAATGCGCAAAGTTATAATTTTGCAACCACTGAAAGGCCTCTGTTTGTAGTAATAACTAAAGACAACAAATTACCATATGTTACTATGGTTGGTCTCGGGGCTTTGTCTGGAAATGATACCTTGAAAAATGGTTATTCATATACTTTTCCAAATGATTTAGAAGTTTCTTCAACAGGGACATTAACAATTGAAGAGGGAACAACCCTAAAATTTGCTGCAAACAAAAAACTCAAAGTTTATGGTGAGCTGAACATAAATGGGTCAGAGGACTATCCCGTTGTAATAACAGCAGATGATCTAAGTGCGACTCGAGATCATTGGGACGGAATTTATGGATATTCAGGTTCTGAAATTAATATCTCTAATGCTGAAGTTTCCAGATCTGATTATGGTATTAATATGACAAGTGGTAAGCTTACAGTAGATAACTGTACTTTTAAAAAGAATGTATATGGTGTTAAAGTAAGCACTTCTACAGGTACAAATAGTCCCACAATTACTAATTCAGTATTTGATGATAATACCCAGTATGGAATTTCTTATTACCATAGTAATGGGATAATATCTAACAATACCATCGAAAATGGTAAACGTGCTATAATTCCTAGGGGCAATATTACAATAAACTCAAATACCTTAAGAAACTTTGTATATGACGCTATTTGGTGTTTGGATTTTGATGGTGATATTCAGTTCAATGATATTACAGATTGTAGATTTGGTGTATATTTCTCATCATCTTCTTCAGGTGATATGCAAAATTGGTGGGATATGACTAAACCTGGAAGCACTGCTGAAAATAATGTATTTCATACACCAATGACATCATGTGTTAATATTGGTTCTCTTGCTACTCCTAATTTAGGTACAATGTTTGAGATTGATACAGATGTTGAAGCTGGGTGGAATGTATTTTGTGAACCTACTAGCTATGATGTATCTTCTTCTTATTCTGGAACAATAAAAGCTGAAGGTAATTGGTGGGGAAGTACAAGATCAATTTCAGGAACTGTTGATTATACGATGCCAGCTGGTGAAATTGTTAGTCTTTTTGGTAAAGAAAAATCTTTAACAGAAAATGAAATTAAATTTAATCAAGCTTATCGATTAGAAAGACAGGGTCTCTATTCTGATGCCGCAGAAGGTTACTATTCTTTGATTATCGATAATGTATCCGGTGATGATTTAGAATGTCTTAGAAAATCTATGAACCGTATGAGAGGCTGTTATAGAAAACTCGAGGAATATGATGAGTTTAAAACAGTGTTAAACGAGATTTCAACAAATCATCCTGAAACTTATTTAGCTGCAAATGCAAAAAGTATGAATGCAGCACAGTTTACATTGAAAAATGATTATTCGAATGCTTTGGGAATGCTAGATGACGCAGTTGAAGAGTTTGTTGATTTAGGTTTGCGAGAAGCTGCGGCTAATTCTCTTCTTGATAAGTATGAATTGTTAGATTATATATCACAGAGAGAAGGAAGCCTTAATAAATCTGCATTATCAGAAAATATATCTAATTGTAAGGATCGTTTGTTAGATGAATTTGCTGGAACTGAGGCGAGTGAATTATTAAAAGAAATCACGGGTGATGGTGGATTAGTTCAGAGTGATATACCGGAAGAATTTAAACTTGGTTCTCCGTATCCTAATCCATTTAACCCTGTAATTACGATTCCTTACTCTTTGCCTAAAGAATCAATGATAAAAATTAACATCTATGATGTTTCGGGTAGAAAAGTAAGAACTTTGGTTAATTCAATGCAAAATGCTGGAGATTATTCAATAAGATTTGATGCTTCTAACTTAGCAAGTGGTGTATATTTTATTAAGTTACATAGTTCAAGTTATAATGCAGTAGAAAAGATAATGTTGCTTAAGTAAATAAAATAAAGGATTTAATATGAAGATGATGAAGAGTGTAATATGGATAATACTTTTTGCAATGATTAACGCTGCTTCATTGTATTCTATTGACACCTTGAATACCATAGCACATTTTACTAATACTCCCCCAACAACAACCGGCTCAATAATGAAGCCGGTTGTTTTGGGGGATATAAATGCTGATGGATTTGATGACTGGGCTTTTAATTATCGTGATAGAATTGTCTATTTGTCGGAAGATCCGATATTTGTTTTTTTGGGTTCTGATACAATTGATTTTACTGAGGAGTACAAAATTCAAGCAAGAGAAATTGGTAACGTAGGTGATGTCAATGGTGATAATTATGATGATTTGGCCTATATAAGAATAAAGCATTGTGCGGGTACACAATCACTGTTAACAAATCCAGTTATATATTTGCTATATGGTGGATTAGATTTTGATCTTGTCCCTGATGATAGTTGTCTGATACCTAATGTAGAATATCTTGATTAGGTAAGATTTGAGGAGTTTAAGAAAATTGGAGATATAAATGGAGATGGGTATGATGATATTGTTTATGGTCCAAATTGTTTTGAGGGAGCCTTTATACCAGGAGGATCTGTACGTCTTCAAAGTTAATTGGACAAGTTTCATGATAAGTTAAGAGATACATTTCAGTTTACCAAGTTTAATATCTGAGCATTGTTTTGAGGGCTCAGATTTTGTTTTCTACGCAATTTTATTGTTTCGATCTTGATCCTTTCACGTCTGCTAAGCACTTCATGATGACGGCCGTAAAATACATCGGCCGGTGTAACGTTATTAATCGATTCATGGTACCGTTCATTGTTGTAATGATCCACAAACTGTTTTAGTTCATTCTCCAGCTCCCAAGGGAAGTAATAAGTGTCCAATTTCACGACATTTTTCATGGTCCTGTGATAGCGCTCTATCTTACCCTGAGTCATAGGATGATACGGCGCTCCTCGAGTATGATCCATCTGCTTCTGATCCAAATACTCTTTCAATCGGATAGCAGTCTGGGTTTATGTTTGACCTTAACCTTATCTACACCGGTTTTCGCGATTGCCAGATCCAGGGTGTCTTTGACGTCTTCGGCCGTCATGCTATTGGTCAGTTTCCAGCTGATGATATAGCGGGAGTAATCATCAAGCACTGAAGATAGATAATACCAGCCCCAGCCTACGATTCTGAAGTAAGTGAAGTTAGTAGCTCGTTGACTCGCTTTGTAGGGTTCTTAAACTTATCTCCTGCAGACATTAAAATAAAAGCCGGAGATGTGATCAGATCATAGGATTTAAGTATTCTGTATACTGAGGATTCAGAAATAAAGTACTCGTATTTATCTGTAATATGACAGGCCAGTTCACGTGGAGATTTATCCGGTTCTTCCAGCGCGATATTAACCACTTGCTCTTTGACGAAGTTGGGGATCCTGTTCCAGAATCGTAGAGTTTGAAGGCTTGGTTGCAAGTCCGTCATAGCCGTCTTCAAGATACCGCCGATACCAATTGTAGAAGGTACTGCGATTGATACCCAGTTCACTGAGTGTGCGTTTTTCCGATATGTCAGAGTTTTCTACCAGTTTGATTATCTCCATCTTTTCTGATTGGGAGTGTCTCATATATTTATCGATCTTTATTCCGCGCCATTCAAACTTTTTTTTAATCTCCGGTGAGTCAACATCAGTTCGGCTACCAGTTCTTTTAGTTGTTCGTTCTCCTGGCGCATTTCATTTACTTCCACACTATTTGCTTCACGTATAGTATCGCCTTGAAGGCGTTTCTTACCGGCTTCTAAAAAGTCTTTGCTCCATTTGTAGTATTGATTGGGATGAATGCCTTCTCGGCGGCATATTGCCGCTATGCTGTCTTCGCCTCTTAAACACTCTAAGACGATCCGTATTTTGTTTTCGAGGGAAATCTTCTGCGGGTTGCTCTTTTGATGTCTTTGATCACTTTTTCTGCACTGTCTGATGGTTTCATTTAGACTCCTTTGCTACTATCTTAAGTTACAAAAGTGTCTCTTAAATTCTTACCTCAAACTGTCCACTTTAGGCTGACGTTAAACACATCTGAAGTAGCTGTTTCAAATATAATTGTATTGTCACCTACTCCAAGAGGTATTTCTTTAACAACTCTACCACCAGAATAAAGAATATATGGAGAATTATCATTTCTGATCAAAATATGCATATCCCCGTTGTTTGCGGGGAAGATTTCTCCATAGCTTCCACTTTTTATAAGAATAGAGGCAAAACTTTGGGTAAATAAGAGTAAAACAATAATTGAGAAAATTACAATATTTCGTTTATTCATAAGAGCTTCATTAATTTTAATACCAAAACATACAAAATCCCATCAACTTATAAAAGGAATATTTTCATATGTAGGAAAGTGGATAGAATTGGCTTGGTAATGTTAGATATTCTATTTATATTACTACAAAATAAAAATATTTGATAGGGGAAGTGAAATGAAAAAGTTGATACTAATTCTATTTGTGACTGTTATGATCATATCTTGTAATCTTTTTAATCCTCCCATTAATAACGATCCCCCGGTTAATATGTTGATAGATAATGATAGCATTCCGGAATGGTACCCAAGCAGATTGACGGTATCTTCGGAGCGTCTGGGGGAATACCAAAATGTATTGACGGATTTTGGAGTAACATATGATCTGGATTTAACTCGTGTCGAGAATAATAGCCTGTGTGCTCGCCTAGAGGAAACCTATATAGAACCAAAAATAAAAGTTTGTACATTTACTGATCCTGAAAAATATAATTCGGAATTTAAGGAAGGGATTCTTTCCTTTATTGATGAATGGCAAAAAATTGTTTCTTCAGATACATTTTGCGTAGATACTTTTAGATTAATAACATATGGATTTGGTGATTTCTATATTAAAGATCATTATGAGTGCCCTGTATACGGTAGAAATTCGTGGCTTGGATCTTTTCGAGCATTTGTCGATAGTGCAGGCTATCTATATAGATTAGAATCCGATATTGTCCCACAACTGAAAGTTCCTCAAAATCCAATGTTTGATGCAGATAGTGCCAGAAGGATGATTGTTGGATATCTCTGGTACTATCATGATTGTAGTGGTGACCGTGTTGACTGTGTCGTTGATTCATCTGAGATCAGTTCGGTAGAACTTAATGTTTACATTGATAGGTTTCCTCGGGATAGAGATGACATTATTTACAGACTTATTTGGTGTGTTTCAACAAGTGGATTGCCCGTTGATTTTCTTATTGATGCAATGACGGGAGAAATCCTTACTTACATACATAAATTCCGGACATAGCGATAATACATTACGAAGCTTTCCAAATCAGTTTAGATAAATATCAACCCCTAAACCCTTATAAACACACACTTTGCCACATCCAAAATAAAACCTGGCACCATTTGGGCACCACTTTGCCCGAAATTCGCTTAAACACAGGTTATTTTAGGTCCTTAAAATCCCTCGTCCGCTAGCTGGCGGACGAACTGGTTCAAGTCCGGTCAAAAAAAAAGCTCATTAATGGAGCTTTTTTGCATATATAAAAATTAAAGTAAAAAGATTAAAGTAGGATTGTTTCTAATTGTTGAAGCAGTAGAAAATATTATCAATTTATAACAATCCCAATGCCTACATGTATATTTGAATTGCTAAATTGATGATTTGACAATCCCGCTATGGGAGCAAACAGTACATATTTTACATATGCGTATAGAAATCTATATCTTATACTTACTTCAGGAGTTAGCATAAATGTTTCACCATATCCATCCTCAGCTCCAATGCCAATTCTTTTGAATAATAAGTGCTCAGCAGAAAGTTGTGGTATCATTTCAAAATGATTAAATATCTGGAAATTCCTTTTTAAGGCTAAGCCATAGACAATCCCATTTTCTACTTTAGAAAATGAATCAGTATGATAATCATCATAGTAGTATTGTGTGGTAATCCAAATATCCATAGGAAAATTCCATTTATTATGATCTAAAAGAGAGAAAGATATGTTTCCATTATAACGAGAATACCATGATTCCTCTACAAATTCTATTGTCCATAAATCATCATGTGAATATTGATATCCCGCTCCGATCTGCAGTCCAAAATTAAAAGTATATGCACCTTCAAACTCATAGGATCTAATGTTATAATATGAATTGGCTCTACCTACATGAAAATTGAAGGTATTCTTCCCCTTTTCACCAAGAATAGTCATAGCAGATAAAAAACTAAATGAAATCAACAGTGGCAGTATAAATTTTCTCATGGACAAATCCTTAATATTTACTATAATATTTAATACAGTAAAAAGTTCCATAAATATATGAAATAGTTTGATAAAAGGAACATCATGTTTTTGATATCATTACGTATTAGTTAATGAATAAATAATCAATATATTTTGCAATATTGGTATGGTAAATAATCAATGCACACATAAACAAAGTTCCAAACGTCTGTTAGAAAAAAACTGGCATCATTTGGGCACCACTTTCTCCGGAATCCGCTTTAACACAGGTTATTTTAGGGACTTAAAATCTAATGCCGTACCGGTTCAAGTCCGGTCTTCGGTATCCTACAAAACCCCTTTAAATAAGGGGTTTTGTGCTTTTAGTGCCCTTTTTCTTCTTGATTTCAAATGCATCTCATTTTATCAAAACTACGACTAAAAGAGTCATTCCTTGTCAAAATTCAATGACAACCCAATAGCAAAATATTTTCAATTTGATCTGATAGGCTGCTGTAGTTCTCTTTAACGATATCTGCATAGTGCTGCTCGGTCACTTTTGTTGATGAATGACGGAGGAACCGGGACACATGATAGATGCTTACACCTTCTTGAAGCAACCAGGCATCGGCAGATCTTCGCCAGTCATGAGTTGTGCTGTGAAGCTTTGCTTTTTTACATGCTGTATCGTATCTGTTGTGGATGTAATCGTAGTTGTAAGGGAAGGCGTACTTGCCTTTGGGATTTTCTTCCCGGATTCGCTCAAGGATATCGATACATTTTTCATTCATATAAAGAGCTGCCTGAAAACGACCTTTTACAATGTATGAATCTAGGACGATCACTTTATCTTCTAATCGTTCCAGAGGCATTTTGATCATATGATGAAAGTTAATATATGGTCACGTATAATATCTTGCTTTTCCTAGCATTAAGAACTAATTTACTATTAAATAATGAATTATGATTGGACAAGTTAGGGACAAAGATTTAAAAATTAGTGTTTTCATAATAGAGTTGTAAAACGAAAATTCAGCTCAAAGTTGGAATACTAAGGTTGGCTTATTGTAAATAGGAAGCATATGAAGTACTTTTATTCACACATTTATATGAATTGGTCCAAGTTTTTGTTATTTCTTGTTGCAATATGTTTAACTAGCCATTTAACCGCTGCGAGTGATTCTATTACTATCGGTGTCTATGAAAATCCCCCCAAAGTATATACAAATGAAGCAGGTGAAGTGTGTGGTGTTTTTATTGATATCCTGAAGGAAATAGCAAAAAATGAGGGATGGCAATTAAAGTATGTTCACGATTCATGGGATCATTGCCTTCAGTTTCTCGAAGATGGCAGCATTGATATCATGCCAGATATTGCTTTTACTTATAAGAGAGATGAAATATATGATTTTAATAGGGTTAAAGTCCTAGAGAGTTCATCCCAGATATATACGCGTCCGGGATTGCGTATTAAAGAACTTGTTGATCTGAAAAATAAACGTATTGCATTTGTATCAAGGACGATACAGGATAAAGAATTCGATAAATTAATGAATGGCTATGGATATGAATATATAAAAATCCCATGCGTGTCGTATCAGGATGTTTTTTCGTTGACCAGCAAGGGTGAAGCCGATGTTGCGATCACGAATTACTATTTTGGACAAACAAATTATAAAGCTTTTAATTTGAAGAAAACGCCATTGGTGTTTAATGTGACATCTCTGTATTATGCCGTAACAAATGGAATGAACACATCCATACTGAACACTATTGATAAATATCTTACAGAATGGAAAAACGAAAAAGAATCTTTTTATTATCAATTGATTTATGATTATTTCGAGACTCCGTTTTACATGTCAAATTTGGGTTCAAATATTTTTATATACATTTTTGTCACTGTATTTGGAATATTTTTTATTATGATCATTATTTTTCTGCTTCGAAAGCTTTTTGTATATACAAAGAATTTGCGTGCTTCAAATACTCTACTTAAACTCGAAGAAGGAAAATTTAAAAGTTATATCGAGCATGCTCCCTTTGGTATTTTTGTTACAGATGATAAGGGGAATTATATAGATGTAAATCCGGCCGCCTGTCAGATTACAGCTTATAATAGGGACGAACTACTGTGCCTCAGTATATCAGATCTCATCCCTAAACGTTCACACACCACAGCTCATAAACATCTTCAAAGAATTGCGCGCGAAGGGAAGGCTTCTGCAATAATGCCTTTTGTGACAAAAAATGGAGAACTTCGTTACTGGGAAGTAGATTCTGTCCAGCTTACCCATACTCTTTTCTTAGGTTTTGCCCATGATATTACTGAGCGCAGACAATCGGAAAAGAAAATTGAAGAGGCCCTTGAATTAGCCACAGAATCCGATAGATTAAAATCAGCATTTCTTGCCAATATGAGCCATGAAATACGTACACCTATGAATGGTATATTAGGTTTTACATCTTTATTGCAAAATCCTGACCTTACGGATGAAACTCGAGATAAATATATTCAAATTATCCGTAAAAGTGGTGATAGGATGCTTGACACAGTAAATGATTTGATCATAATATCAAAACTTGAAACTGGACAGGAAAAACTGAATTTATTGAAGGGAAATCCGTGTAAATTGGTCCAAGAGATGTTTGAATTTTTTAAACCATCTGCTATAAGTAAAGGATTGGATTTTAAATATATTCATCACTGCTCAAATACTTCAGAAATTGCTTATCTTGATGTTACAAAATTTAATTCTATTGTTGGGAATCTAATTAAAAATGCTATTAAATATACCGACAATGGAGAGATTATTATAAGATCTGAGAAAGATGATAAAAATATAATAATCAGTGTTGAAGACACGGGTTATGGTATACCAAAAGATAGACAAGATGCGATCTTTGATCGTTTTGTGCAGGCGGATATCAAAGATAGTCAAGCCTTGCAAGGCTCCGGGTTGGGTCTAAGTATTGTTAAAGCATATGTCGAAATGATGCATGGGACAATAAGCTTGGAATCAGAGCTTGGAAAGGGTTCGTGTTTTACCGCTAAGCTTCCCCTCAAAAAAATAGAACGAGAAAAGTTAAATCTTTCAAAGAAAGATATTGTACCATCGAAAATAAAATTAAATAAAATATTGATTGCGGAGGATGATGTAAATAGTTTCCAGTATCTATCTATAAGTTTGGAACCCTATACAGATAAAATCCTTCATGCTGCCAATGGGCAAGAGGCCGTACAAATGGCAAGAGATAACATGGATTGCGACCTGATACTCATGGATATTAAAATGCCAGTTATGAATGGACATGAAGCCGTAAAAAGGATTCGTGAATTTAATAAATCAGTTCAAATAATTTCCCAGACAGCCTATGCTATGCAAGAGGATAAAGAGAAATCCTTGGCAGCCGGTTGCAACGATTACATTAGTAAGCCAATTGATATTAACAAACTTTTATCTATGATTGGGAATAATGTTTAATAACGAAACGCTTATCCCTTTACACGTTTTAATTCACCTATGTATGTTATAGGTGGTTATCTATCAACACATACCTATTAAAATCTTAAAAAAATGGTTCAACTTTGTTTATAGACAGCTACTATTTGAGTATTTCTTTGTCAAAAAGAAACAATTTCCTATAAACTTATATAAGAGGCCTTTTATAAATGGAAAGTGATTAAGCAAACTGTGTGCATTAGATAGTGGTCACAGTGCCAAAATTTCCTTGTGAATAACCAAATTAACGCTCAAATTATTATCTATTTTTATAGAATAAAAAAGGAAACAGTATGAAACGTATTATAGTCTTGATTATTTTGTTAGCTGCTGTCTTTGCCTTTGGGCAAGAAAGTCTTATTTATCAAAAACCCTCTAAAGAGATTCTGGATCTCGTAGATGTCGAACGCGCACCTTCGGTATTGATTGACGAAGCCCGGAATTATATGGTTTTAGTATCTCGAAATGCCTATAAATCCATCGAAGAGCTTTCTAAAGAAGAGCTTCGTTTGGGTGGCTTACGGATTGATCCCAAGACCAATATCGGTTCTCGCGTTCGTTATTATACCAATTTAAAGGTAAAGGATATTAAGAAAGAGAATGCTGAAATAGTAGAGGTTAAAGGACTTCCCAAGAATCCTAAATTAACAAATTTTCAGTGGTCTCCAAAACAAGAGAAATTAGCGTTTACCCATACAACAACAGATGGTGTCGAGCTTTGGGTTTTGGATGTCGCCAAAGCTTCAGCTCGGAAAATTACAAAAGCGACTGTCAATGCAAACCTAGGTAGTGTTTTTACATGGTTTGCCGATGGTGAGGCGCTTTTGGTTCAAATGGTAGCAAAAGACAGAGAAGCATTGATCGATACAAAAACCTCAATCCCAACCGGTCCTACGGTTTCGGTTAATGAAGGTAAAAAAGCTCAGAATCCTACCTACCAAGATCTGTTGAAAAATAAGAACGATGAACATAATTTTGAGCAATTGGCTTTGTCGGAACTTTATAAAGTATCTCTCAAAGGAAAAGCTAAAAAATGGCTGGGTAAAGATATCTATACATCAACAAGGTTTTCACCCGATGGAAATTATGTTCTTGTAAGAACCGTAGAGCGACCATTTTCTTATTTGGTCTCTTATAACCAATTTCCATCTAAAACAAAGGTCTATACAAAAACAGGCAAAAAAGTGGAAACGCTGGTCGAGGTCCCCCTGATTGAAGACCTGCCTCAGGGTTTTATGTCGGTACGAACCGGTAAGCGATCATTTCAATGGCGAAACGATAAACCGGCTTCTCTAGTTTACATTCAAGCGCTTGATGGTGGGGATCCGGCAAATATTGTACCATATCGAGATGAAGTGTTTCAACTGGACTATCCTTTTGATGGAGATGGAAAAAGTATTTTGAAAACCATCAACCGGATGTACAGTTTTGAATGGGGAAATGAATCCATTGCTATCGCACACGATTATTGGTGGAATACAAGAAATATTAAAACCTATGTATTTAATCCTTCTGATCCTTCTGTTGAAACCAAGATATTGTCGGACAGGAATTATCAGGATATTTACAGTGATCCCGGTTCTTTTGTGAGTGAAAGAAATGCTATGGGACGCTCAGTCCTGGCGCTGAACGGTGATGTTGCCTATTTGTTAGGTGATGGATATACACCCGAAGGACAATTTCCCTTTCTTGATAAAATTAATATAAAAACTAAGGAAACAGAGCGCATCTATCGTTCTGAATATACCGATAGAGTTGAAAGTCTCTCATCTTATTATCCGGACAAGAATGAGTTGTTGGTCAGGATTGAGTCTCCGACGGATTATCCCAACTATTTCTTTAGAGATCTGGATGATGAAAAACTGGAACAGGTGACATACTTTAAGAATCCTTTTGTCAGTATACAGAATGTGCACAAAGAGGTGATTACTTACAAACGTGAAGATGGTTTGGATCTTTCGGGTACCTTGTATCTTCCTGTAGATTATGATATGGAAAAGAAAGAAAAAATGCCTTTGATCATTTGGGCTTATCCCACTGAATTTAAAGATAAGTCTTCAGCAGGGCAGAGTACACAAAATCCCAATGAATTTACCTATCCGTATTACGGTTCTATGGTTTATTGGGTGACTAAAGGTTATGTGGTCCTGGATGATGCCTCTTTTCCTATCGTCGGTGAAGGTGATGAAGAGCCAAATGACAGTTTTAGAAAACAACTGGTTGCCAATGCAAAAGCTGCGATTGATGCGGTAGATGAACTGGGATATATTGATAGAGATCGTGTTGCGGTTGCCGGACATTCTTACGGTGCCTTTATGGTGGCCAATTTGTTATCGCATTCAGACCTTTTTGCTGCGGGTATAGCAAGAAGCGGTGCATATAACAGAACCTTAACACCTTTTGGTTTTCAGAGTGAAGAACGTAACTATTGGGATGCTCCAGATATTTACAACAGCATGTCTCCTTTTATGCATGCCGATAAAATGAATCAACCTTTATTGCTTATCCATGGTGAAGCTGATAATAATTCCGGTACTTATCCCATGCAAAGTGAACGTTATTTTAATGCTTTAAAAGGCTTGGGAGCGACTGTGAGATTGGTTATGCTTCCGAAAGAGAGTCATAGCTACCGTGCCAAAGAGAGTATTCTACACTTACTATGGGAACAGGATGAGTGGTTGGACAAATATGTGAAAAATAAGTAAGTTGTGAGACGTTATACTTCATAGGAAATATAAAATATTGGGTCGAACCTGTGTGTTCGACCTTTTTTTATATCTAATAATTTGTGTTGAACATGTTCATTCTGTACTTCAACTAACCTTGCCGAAAGTTTATTCCTTTCATTTTAGACCTCAAAATCCCCGGCGCTTTAGCATTCTTGTAAAAAAAATAATAGACTAAGTAATTATCCCAAAACCAATTCCTATTATTCTTGACACAAGGGGTATAGGATACTATCTTTAGGTGACTAATTATTTCCCGCTTTATAAGAGTAACATTGGCTTAAGGAGGCTAAATGCGATCAAAGCAGACAAAAATCGTGGCGACTATATCAGACCTGAATTGCAGTGTCGATCTCATTGAAGATCTATATTTGAATGGTATGAATGTGGTGCGTTTAAATACTGCGCATCAAACGCTTGAAGCTTCTTTAAAGGTTATAAATAATGTAAGAACAGTTTCTGATAGAATAGGTATTTTAGTTGATACCAAAGGTCCCGAGGTTAGAACGATGGGTGTGGACCCAAAGTTAAATGTTGTTAGGGGACAGATATTAACGCTGGCATCCGATGAAAGTACTGAAGCTGATCTTCATGTGAATTATAAAGGGTTTAACGATGATCTATCTGTTGAAGATAAAATTTTGATCGACGATGGATTGGTTGAGCTGAATGTTAATGAAAAAAAAGACAATGTGTTGATTTGTGAAGTGATGAATCACGGTGTTATTGGCAATAAAAAGAGTATTAATGTACCCAATGCGCATTTTAATCTTCCGGCAGTGACTGAAAAAGATAAAAAGTATATTGAATTTGCCGTAGAGCATGATATAGATTTTATTGCACATTCTTTTGTTCGAAATAAAAAAGATGTCGAAGAAGTCCAGGCAATTATTGATGCTAAAGGTGGAAAAAATAAGATCATTGCAAAGATCGAAAATCAATCCGGTGTGAATAATATTGATGAAATTCTTGATGTGGCTTACGGTGTGATGGTTGCTAGGGGTGATCTTGGAATTGAGATTGCAGCACATGAGGTACCTGTGGTTCAGAAAAGATTGATCAGGAAATGTATTGAAAAAGCAAGACCGGTCATCACAGCGACTCAGATGTTGCATACCATGATCGATAATCCAAGACCGACGCGCGCAGAGGTATCGGATGTAGCGAACGCTATTTATGATGGTACCGATGCTCTGATGTTGAGTGGCGAAACCACCTACGGTAAATATCCGGTAGAAGCCGTAAAAATGATGACTGATATTGCCATTTCCGTTGAAAAGAATAAGACGATAAAAGAATATATTCCTACCCTTAAGGGGAAAAAAGCAACCCGAGCTTATCTGGTTAAAACCGCTGTCAAAGCATCGAAAGAATTTCCGGTTAAAGCCATAATTATTGATACATTAACGGGGCGTTCGGCCAGATTGGTCGCTTCGTATCGTGGTGAAACACCAGTATATGTTACGGTCCACGATAAGAGTCTTGTAAGACAACTATCACTTTCTTACGGTACATATCCAACCTATATGGAACTTCCCAGAACAACCGATGAACTGGTGTATAAAGCTGTTTCAGCACTTGTAAAAAATGATGTTATCAAGGAAAGTGATAAGATCGTTATTCTTGCCGGAACTCCCGGGCAGGATCGGGGTGCAAACTTTATGGAGATCAATCGTGCCGGACTTTGTATTAAAGGCAGGGAAGAAGAGATGGGAATTAATAAGTGGTGAGTAATTAACTAGATCGTTCCTGACTATTTTGATTTTATTTTGAGATGATATGAGTTGCTTCTTGTACATACCTGCTTTGAAATAGTACTGATATTAATTAAATTACTTTCAAAGGATTTTGAAAAGCTCTTTCGCATGTTTTGCAAAATAAGCATAATATTATAACTAAACATTTTGTTGGATGCCTTATGTTAAAACGAGTATTTTGGATCATTTTTGTCATTTGCCCACTGCTTATGGCGGCTAGTACCGGTATTATTCCCAATCCTCAAGAAATTGAATTTTATGACTCAAGCATTGAATTAAACAATCAAATTAATTTTGTGCATATTGGCTACCCTGAAAATCTAGCTAAAGGTAAGGAAATCCTATCAGAAGCATTAGCAGATATAGTAGATGAGCATTGCGAACATTCAATGTCGGTTATTCTTGAAAAAAACGATGAATTTTCTATTCATGATATTAAAAATGAACAGCTTGTAGAGGCTTATTCATTAGAAATATCTACAGATAAAATTGTGATCAGAGCGGTAAGTGATAAAGGATTATTTTATGGTTTGATGTCCTTAAGTCAATTAGTCAAAGCCTCTGCTAAGGGAAAGCTGCCCACAATGAAGATTCTGGATTATCCGGATATGATCCAGCGAGGAATATCTGACGATTTCAGTCGTGGCCAGGTATCTACCATGGATAATTTTGAGGATATTCTAAGATTTCTTGCCGAGTATAAACAAAACATTTATATGCCTTATATGGAAGATCTTGTTCAATTAGACAACTATCTGGATATAGGTGAAGGTCGTGGAGCACTTTCTAAACAAAATATTGCAGAAATGCAAGATATTGCTCGCTCATATTTTATTGATGTGATCCCCATCTTTCAAACGCTGGGACATTATGAAAATATTCTTTCTCACCCTAAATATAGAAAATTTGCGGAATTCCCCGGAGCGGCTTCATTGAACACTATTGATGAAGCAACGGATAGTTTTCTTTTTAATATGTTGGATGAAGTCATACCGCAATTTGAAAGTGAGTATTTTCATATGGGATGTGATGAATCCCGAGATGTTGGCTATGGGGCAACAAAAAGGTTGGTCGAAAAAATTGGAACCGCTCAAGTGCATGCCGATCACTATATGAAAGTGTATAATAAACTTCAGTCTAAAGGTAAAAAGCCCATGATGTATGGAGATATTATCTTACGGCATCCTGAGATATTAGATCTAATACCCAAGGATATCATTATCGTAGACTGGCATTATCGGGTAAATGATCATTATCCTTCGATTAAGAAGTTTAAAGATGCCGGTTTTCAGTTTTTGGTGTCTCCTGGATTGCATAATTGGCGACAAAGCATTCCGAATTTCAGCAATGCTTGGTTGAATATATCCAAGATCAATTATGAGGGCTATTTAAATGGAGCATTGGGTTCCATTAATTCAAGTTGGGGAGATTACGGTGGTTTAAATTTTCGTGAGTTGAATTATTTGGGCTATGCTTTTGGGGCCGAATCAAGCTGGAATCCTGATGGAATGGATGGTGGTAGTATACGTTCGCGGTTTATTAAACAATATTATGGTTCCGATAGTATTAAATTGGAATCACTTTTTCTTATTGCCAATCAGATACCTATGAATACTGATTTGCGTTATATTTATGCTAATCCATTCTTGACTTGGAAGGCAAATAGTAAGTACGGGAAATTTTCTTCACAAGAATTGATACAGAATGGCAAAATGGTTTTAAAGCTGACTGATGAATTACGTGAAACAGCTATGCGAAATAAAGACAAGTTGGATTATTTTAGCATGGGAGCCAGAATTGGAATATTTACAGGTAGAAAGATAGCTTTCAAACATAAATTGGATTTTTATACCGATAATAACTATATCAACAAGATCACACCCAGAATACAGCGATCACTTATGGATGAATGTGATGCGTTGATCGAGGAGATCAATAGTTTGGTTGAAGATTATCGAGCACTTTGGCTTCGCACGAACCGTCCGGATAATCTTGATAGATTAATGAGTATTTTTTATCAACAGTCAGTATTTATACATAAGGCGAAAACATCCATTGAAATGGGGCAATATCGCATAGATCAGGCGTTGCCTTCCAAGTGGATAGCTGCAAAAGCATATAGAAAAGGTGAAAATGTTCCCTCGGCATATTTTTGTAAAAAGTTTGAACTTGAGAACATTAATGATATCCGGTTTGCTCATGTACAGTTAATTGCCAATGATGCTGCTGAGATATATCTTAACGGAAAAAAAGTAGGACTTGTCGCTGCTGCGAAATCCGGCTCTTTATTGGCGGTAAAACGACAAGTCGGTGTTTGGGATATAGCCGATCTGTTGCAGGAAGGAGAGAATATCATTGCAGTTAAAGCTCAGGCATATAAACCCGGTCTACCGAGCTGTGCGAATGTATATTTTGAGTATAGCTTTAAGGGTGAAAAAGTTAGAATACTCAGTGATAGAGATTGGCAGGCTTGTACTATCCCAAGAAAAGATTGGCAACTGGGAAAAGGATTGTGGCGAAAAGCGATCATTGTCAATGATTATCCCAGCCAGATCAGCATGCCGATGTTTGATGAAGGATTCCCATCGCAGATAGAATTGTAAATAATAAAAGCCAATAATAAAAAAGCCGGGACGTCCCGGCTTTATAATAATCGATCAAATGTTCCTTATTTTCTACCTGCAATGAGGAGAATAATAAATGCGATGAGCGGAGATGTAAGCAAAGCTAATAAGAACCAGAAAAGAAAATCGCGTTTTTTCTGTTTTCTTGCATAATCAGCTACCAAGTATGCTATAACGATCCATACAATTGCACTTAGAATTAGTATGTGAACCCCCTTTGTTTTGTTAATATGTGTTGGTTTTTTATCCATAAAAAAATATACAGAATAAAGTATTAATCCTAGTATTGCATATGGCCTTTTATGATTTGATAAAAAGTATTTTTCTTGAGAGTTAAAATTCCTATCTTCTCACCATGATATCTATATGGAATAATAAATGAACCGGAGAATAATGAAAAGATCAATAGTCATAATACTTGCTATTATATTTTTCTCAGTGAACCTAATTGCGGAAAACATGATGAATTATCCTAAAACAAGAAAAAATAATGTCGTTGATACCTTTTACGGTATAAAAGTCGAGGACCCCTATCGTTGGCTTGAAGATGATAATTCGGCTGAAACAGCCGAATGGGTAAAGGCTCAAAATAAGGTAACATTTGAATACTTAAATTCTCTTCCAGGTAAAGCAAAGATCAAAGAGCGTTTGACTGAATTATGGAACTATCCTAAAAGTGGCACACCTTTCACTAAGGCCGGCAGATGGTTCGTTTTTAAAAATGATGGTTTGCAAAATCAGAATGTGCTTTATACTATGA
Organism: bacterium; assembly: GCA_963676395.1. Classification (GTDB taxonomy): domain Bacteria; phylum Fidelibacterota; class Fidelibacteria; order Fidelibacterales; family Fidelibacteraceae; genus M50B103. The sequence continues at coordinate 2,024,211 of OY781066.1, forward strand.
ATAATTTAAAGCATCAACCCCGACTCCTCTTAGACCCAAATACTTTAAGTGAAGATGGTACTGTTGCTTATACCGGTATGGATGTATCTTCTGACGGGAAATATCTGGTTTATAAGATCGCTCGTTCAGGCTCAGATTGGAACGAAGTTTACATCATGGATATTGATAGCGGGGAAATGCTTGATGATCATGTAAAATGGGTCAAGTTTTCCGATTTGGCTTGTCGCAAAGATGGTTTTTACTATTCAGCCTATGACAAACCTGAAGCAGGTGATGAGTTATCAAAAGCTAATTCTTATCAAAAGATTTATTATCATCGATTTAATACTGCACAATCAGAGGATGAACTGATTTTTGAAAATGCCGATAATCCCATACGCATGTATGCCGCATCTTTGGATGAAAGTGATAGATATTTATTTGTATCCGAAACGGAATCAACTACCGGGAATGCACTTTATGTTAAAGATCTTAACAAGAAGGGTGCGAGCTTCAGCCTTCTTGCCAAAGGGTATAAACATGATTATGTTCCACTGGGTGTTATAAGATCTAAAGTCTTAGTGTTAACAAATCATCAAGCACCCACTTATCGAGTTGTTGCCATTGATCCAAAACACTCTGCAGAAGAAAATTGGGTCGAGGTGATCTCTGCAGGCACAAACACCATTGAAGATGTTGAAATTTGTGGCGGAAAAATATTTGTTAAATACATGAAAGATGTCAGTTCAAAACTTGAAATATTTACCCTAAAAGGAAAATATCTGGCTGATGTTAAATTGCCGGGTATTTGCAGTGTTGAATCTTTTCGAGGCAGTCAAAAGGGTAAGATTGCCTTTTATTCATACAGCTCGTATAATACCCCCGGGACAATTTATAAATACAATACGATTAGCGGAAAATCGGAAATATATTTCAAACCCGTAGTGAAATTTGATCCTGATGATTTTGTGGTTAAACAGGAGTTTTATGAAAGCAAAGATGGTACAAAAATTCCAATGACTATTTTTCATAAAAAGGGACTTGAATTAGATGGAAATAATCCGACTTTCCTGTATGGCTATGGTGGGTTTAATGTTAGTATTACCCCAGGTTTTGCAAAATCCTCACTGTACTTTGCAGAGCAGGGTGGTGTGTATGCGGTAGCAAACATTCGCGGTGGTGGCGAATACGGTGAAGCCTGGCATCAAGAAGGTACCTTGTTAAAAAAACAAAATGTTTTTGATGACTTTATCGCTGCAGCCGAATACTTGATAGATAAAAATTATACAAATCCGGAAAAATTGGCGATACGAGGTGGTTCTAATGGTGGTTTATTGATAGGTGCTGTTATAAATCAACGTCCTGATCTTTTTAAGGTTGCCATACCGGCTGTTGGTGTTATGGATATGCTTCGATACCAAAAGTTCACCATTGGTTACGCTTGGGCAACTGATTACGGGACTGTAGACGATAGTGAAGAGATGTTTAAGTATTTATTGGGTTATTCACCCTTACATAATGTTAAAGCACAAGATTACCCAGCTATCATGGTAACAACAGCTGATCATGATGATCGTGTTGTTCCTGCTCATTCGTTTAAATATATTTCTGAAATTCAAGATAAGAATACAGGTGATCTTCCCACTTTGATCCGTATTGCTGTCAAAGCCGGTCATGGAAGCGGAAAACCAACGTCCATGATCATTGATGAGTACGCTGATATGTTTACTTTTATTATGTATCATTTGGGGATGTAGTCACCAGATATTTGGAATTTGATTTTTATCAAGAAACCCAAGGATTCGAGGTGGCGGTTCCTTACTTTTTATAAGTAATTATCTTTACCGTTTGGATACATCGGAATTATATCGACTTGGCAAAGAGGTGTTTCGAATTCAAAAGGACGAAAAACCCTCAAAAGAGCAATTGGAAATGATTAAGCCCGGTGATATAGCCGGGAGGAATGGCCACTTTGGTATTATTGTTGAAATAGATAATGAGCTCTATTATCTTGAATCCGGTGGTTGGGTTGTTCCTTCTGTTGGTGGTTATCCTGTAGAAATTAAATACGCTTTGGAAAAATTTGCCAAGAATGGGTATGTGATGGTAAGACGATGCCTGTAATCTTTAGTTATTATACATTCGCGTAGGGGACGTTTGAGCCTCCATTTTTATTTAATGGTGATTCCAGAGGCACCCACGCATCCATATAAATTTCAAATTATCCTTCACCATGACTCATGTCTCATGAATTTATTCTTTGTTTTTTAATTTAAAACATAGTATAATTTTGTGGTTAGAATTCTAACCTTGAGAACACACACAGGATGGATAGAAATTGGGGTAAAGCGTTATAAAACGCAGATTAAAAATATTCAAACACACCTGAAAAACTACCATCATTAGGATAATACTTCTTAGGAAGTAAAACAGTATTAGTAAAAAAAGTGAGGAACCATGTTAAAGGACCTGACAAAGATCGCTCGCCAAAAAATGCGTGCAACACGCAAGAAAATGTTTGGTAAACACCCTGATGTTTACACGAAAATGTATCAATTTACTCGCACAGATACCGCTCGAGCTTTAGGTTATTACCCTTTTTATCCAAAAATTGAAAATTCTGATGCTACTGAAGTAACGATTGATGGTAAACAGAAGATCATGTTAGGATCAAATAACTATCTGGGTTTGACAAATCATCCAAAAGTGATCGAAGCCGGTATTGAAGCCCTTAAAAAATATGGCTCTGGTTTAACAGGTTCACGTTTGTTGAACGGAAACATAACTTTACACGATCAATTGGAAGAAGAGCTTGCCGAATTTGTCGGTATGGAATCTGCGCTTGTCTTTTCAACCGGTATGGGTGTTAATGTTGGTACGATCGTATCTGTTTGCGGACCAGAAGATATGGTGTATTCTGATGAATATAATCATGCCTCTATTGTGGATGGGATCCGTTTCTCAAAAGCTCAGAAAACGATCTATAAGCATAATGATATGGAGGATCTTGAGGCAAAGCTTAAGATGGCTGACCCCAAAACACCCAGATTCATTGTTGCTGACGGTATTTTCTCTATGGAAGGTGATATCGTTAAAATGAAAGAGTTGGTTGAGTTATCAAAGAAATATCCATCACGACTCATGATCGATGATGCGCATTCACTCGGTGTTCTGGGGCCTAATGGAAATGGGACGGCAGCACATTTTGGTGTAACCGCTGATGTTGATCTTATAATGGGTACATTTTCTAAATCTTTAGGTTGCGTCGGTGGTTTTATCGCCGGTGAAGCTAAAGTGATTGAATATATTAAGCATCATTCACGTTCAATTATTTTTACCGCATCACTACCTCCTTCAAATGCTGCATCCGTTAGGGCTGCTTTGCAGGTAATCAAAGATGAACCCGAAAGACGGGAACAGCTTTGGAAAAATACAGAGTATATGCGTAAAGGATTTCACGAATTGGGTTATGATACCGGTGAATCAACCACACCCGTTATTCCGGTTTTGATCGGTAAAGACCAAAAAACTTTTGCAACCTGGAAATCCCTCATGGAAGCCGGTGTTTATACAAATCCTGTTGTTGCTCCGGCAACACCTCCGGGACGTGGTTTATTAAGAACTTCATATATGGCGACGCATACGAAAGACCAATTGGATTTCTGTCTGGATCAGTTTGAAAAAGTCGGGAAGAAACTTAAGGTTATCTAAGATCTAAAAATGTTCTATGTAGGGAAGTTTAAAGTGTCGTAACATGCATTCCTTACTCTTTTTAGGAGAAAAATATGAAAAATGATACAAATAAGATCATTTTTATTACTGGAGCCTCTTCGGGCATTGGTCGCGCAGCTGCCGAATATTTAAGTGATCAAGGGTATAAAGTTTACGGTACATCAAGAAAACCGGAAAAGAATAAAGATATCACCGCTTATGAATTGATCAAAATGGATGTATGTGATGAGCTCTCCGTAAAGTCTGCGGTTGAGAGCATTCTTGAAAAAGAAGGCAAAATTGATGTGCTTGTGAACAATGCCGGTTATGGCGTTGGGGCCGCGGTTGAAGATACAACACCAAAGATGGCCGAAGAGCAGGTTAATACAAATTTTTTCGGTTTATACCGTGTACAGCATTATGTTCTAGAACATATGAAGAAACAGGATTCGGGATTGATTATTAATATGAGCTCTATAGGCGGCGTTATAGGATTACCCTACCAAGGACTCTACTCAGCCTCTAAATTCGCTGTAGAGGGCATGACTGAAGCTCTTTATAAGGAATTATACTCTCGGAACATTCGTGTTTGTATGATAGAACCCGGTGATTTTAAAACAGAGTTTACCGCTAATCGTGAGAATGTAGAAAGCAAAAGTGAAAATCTTAAAAAATCACGAGATATCATCGAACATGATGAACAAAGCGGACAATCTCCAATTAAGATAGCAAAACTGATCGAAAAGATCATGTCAAAGAATAGACCAAAATTACGTTATCCCATTGGAGCTTTTGATCAGAAATTATCTATCAAATTAAAAAAAATCCTACCGGGTGGATTGTTTGATAAGATCATTATGAGCTATTATAAAGTAAAGTAAGGCCTAAATTGTAAAACATAAGGGCGAATCTACTTGAGTAATCGAATGAATTAAAAATAATTCGTATATTGATTATTAGCTTAGTGGTAAAAATTAAAGAAAGGAACGATTTGAATGAATCGTTCCTTATAAAATTCGAAATCCCTGCTTGCTATAAACCTTAGTAAGCAGGGATTTTAATTATTTATGCGGTATGCTGAAATAGAAAGTGGAACCAAGTCCTGGTTTTGATTTTATCCAGATCTCTCCGCCGTGTTTTTCCAAGAATTCTTTTGTGATGATAAGTCCTAAGCCGGTACCCTTTTCTCCCGAAGTTCCCTCTCTATAGTACTGATCATCCACCTTAAATAATCTGGATATATTTTCACTACTGATCCCCACACCTTGATCTTCAATTGAAAATACTATTTTATCTGATTCGATTTTATAGTCGACAACTATTTCTGTATCAAGTTTGGAGTATTTAATAGCATTTGAGATCAAATTTCTTACAATCGTATGCATCATATTCATATCGGCAAATACTTTTGCCCCATGTGGATTTAATCGCAAGTTAATATTTTTTGCTTCAAGATTAGAGTTTAGTAATTCTTTGATATTCTCGAATAAACTATCAATATCTAGAACTTCCGGGACAAAAGGGATTGTATTTCTTTGAGATCGTGACCACTCAAGTAAATTATTTAGAAGATCAAAAGAAGTTTTTGATGATTGATTGATAGCATAAATTAATTCTCTGCTTTTTTCTTTATCAAAGGTATCAAAATCTTTAACCAGTAGGTTTGATAAACCGAGAATACTACTAAACGGTGCTTTTAGATCATGTGCAATAATAGAGAAAAATTTATCTTTTGTAGCATTGATTTCATCAACGTGCTTTTTACTTTCTGCAAGCTTTCGATTAGCTCTTTGTTTTTCAATAAAGAAATATACAAGCAGGGCAAGAATAGTAAGAGCGAAAAACAAAACCAAAGTAAGGAGCCTACGAACGACAAATTCTCGCTTTAATGACTCATCTTTTAATTTATTTTGTTCTTCCAAATTTTGAATGGTTCTTTCTTTTGATTCAATCTCATAAATGTTTTCTAATTTTACCATACTCTTAGTCAATTTTGCCGAAGTAATGGAGTCGGCTAAATTCGCTTGATTATCTTTATAGAAAAAAGCTTTTTTATAATCACCTTTATATAAATAGATTTTAGATAGTAGCTTGTTAATATTAACGAGATGTTTATTTTGATTATGTTGTTTCGCATAATTTAAACCAATGATCAAGCTATCTTCTGCACTATCATATTCACCGAGAGAGATGAGAATTTTACCATAGTTCTGGTATAAGCCAGCTAAGCTTATTACATCTTTTATTTCGAGTTTTAATACTCTTGAAGAGTCAAGGAGTTCAAGTGCTTCCTGAGAATTTCCGATACTATTTTCGAGTAAGGCTTTATTGTTTAAAGCAACAGATAATCCGGCTTTAGAAGATTGTTTTTTATAGAGACCTATCGATTCATTATTGTAAGCTCTGGCGATATCAACATTACCCAAATCGGAGTGTACATTGGTTAATTGATCCAAACAAATTGCAATACCAGTATTTATCCCCGAATATTTTGCAAGAATGCGGTATTCGGACAAGGCCTCTCCATATAGATCTTTTGCATCTTCGGGCAAACCTACGCTGTAATATAGGGTCCCCATTGTATAAGCCGCCCAGGCTAAGCCTTCTCGGAAGTTTGCTTTAGCGTAGTTTTCTTTCGATTTATAAGCCAGTTCTAAGGCTTTTTCATAAGCACCACTTCCACGATATATATTTGATAATGATGAATAGACTGCTCCGAGAATTCGATAATTATCACTAAGGATAGAATGCTCTATACAAAGATTATAGTATCTGAAGGTTTCATCGGTATCGCCATAATGAAAATAATAGGTTGATCCCATAAAAAAGTAAATGTTACCTAATAAATGATGATCTTTCCACTTTTTAGCCAGTGATACGGATTGAACAAAAAGATCCAAGGCTTCTTCATATTTATGATCATAGTAAATTGGTAAGGCTTTATAGTAAATGCCTTCCGCTTCCAGATTGCTGTTGGGATAATTCTCGCGAATTTCTTTAAGAGCTAATTCAGCATGCTCAAGCGAAGTATTTTTATCGTTTCGCCTATATATGTAAGAGTATTCAAAGCGGGCACGTATTTTTTCAATACCGTTTGATGAATTAATCTTATTTAATATACTATCAGCTGTTTCTATGGCATAGCTAACTGAACTAAATAATAGTAGCAATAAGATCAGCGTATTTTTTAAAAATTTTATCATATACTTTCTTTTTTTGTTAGGTAAAATATAAATCTATTTAAAACAAAATTACAAGGAAATATTCATTTAGATTAGGTGGCAGAAGTAGATTATTTCTTTTTAAAAACGAAATTTATGGGGACGCCTTTAAAATCATAAAACTTTCTAAAAATACCTTCAAGAAAGCGTTTGTAGTTGTCCATCAATAAACTGGGTTCATTGCAAAAGAAAGCAATCAGTGGCGGATTTTCAAGCACCTGAGTAACATACTTGATCTTAATGTATTTCCCTTTGACGGAGGTAGGAGGATTACGATCAATAGCTTTTAAAAAGAAATCATTCAATTCACTGGTGGATATTCTCTGTTCCATGCGTTCTTTGATCATAAAAGCTTCATCAAGAAGTTTAAATAAGCGTTGCTTTTGAATTGCGGATATGAACATGATGGGGATATCATTCAAAATGGGGAAGTGAAAAAGAAGTTCTTTAGTAAAATCACGTGCCGTATTGGTCTCTTTTTCTATGAGATCCCATTTGTTCATTGCAACAATCAAACCTTTTCGCTGTTCACGTATTTCTTGAACAATACGTACATCTTGAGAGCAAAATCCCTTGTCGACATCAACCATTAATATACACACATGGCTTTCTCTGATTGCTCGTTTGGTTCTAACAAAGGAATAATATTCAATTTGATCGGATATTTTTTTCTTTTTTCTCAGTCCTGCGGTATCCACCAACATGACATCTTTACCCTGATATTTCATCTCTGAGTTAATGCTATCTCGAGTGGTTCCGGCAATATTTGTTACTATGTGTCTGTTTTCACCAAGAAAAGTATTTGCGATCGTTGATTTTCCGGCATTCGGCATACCGAGAATTGATACTTTAAGATCATATTCTTTTTCTTTTTGCTGTTCATGTTCAGGTAGCTTTTCAACTATTCTATCGAGTAGATCTCCGGTTGAACGACCATTTAAAGCTGAAACTTCGACCGGCTCACCGAATCCTAAAGAAAAGAAGTTGTAAACATCCATCTCAAAGCGTTCATCGTCAACTTTATTTGCCACAAGTAAAACGGGTTTATTATTTCTATGAAGTATTTTTGCAATGTGATCATCGTATTGAGTGATGCCCGCTTTTACATCAACAAGAAATAGAATAAGGTCTGCCTCGGATGTTGCGATTAAGGCTTGTTCTTTAATCCCTTCTTCTATGGTGTCGCGGGGATCCATCATGATACCGCCAGTATCTATCACGGTAAAATGACTACCACACCATTCAACCTCGGCATATGTTCGATCACGAGTAACACCCTCGGATTCGTGGACAATAGCTTTCCTGGTCCGCAGGAAGCGGTTATAGAGTGTTGATTTACCCACATTTGGACGGCCTACTATTGCAACTGTACTCATAAGCACCTAATATACAAGGTAAAAGATAAAAGGCAAATGAAAAAGAATTGAGAATTAAATGTTGAATCGTTGAAATCTTGATAATGAATTGAATTATTCAATGTTTACTACCTAATATCCAAGCAGATATAACGAGTCTTTTATCAATTTGCAATGATCATTATACATTTATTTTACACCTATATTTGAAAAAGCCTCGATTTAACTCGAGGCAAAAATTATATGATCTTATATTATTGTATTTATTTGACCTTCCTAAATCCATTAGGTAAATAATAATTTACACCAATAAAGGCATTATTTGCCCCGCTGAATATTGAAGTATGTAGCTCAACATACAGTTCAAGTTGCTCTGTTAAATCGATTTGTGTTCCATAGTACATATTGAAGTCTATATCGGTAAACATAGTCCCCCATGTTGAACCAATATCAAAAGCGAATAATACACCTCCGTAAAAGTCAACTTGTTGAGTGAATTTGTGGGATATGTTCCACATGGCAAAAGGGGATATCTCCCACCAAGGACTGCCTGTAAGTACAGAAAATTCGATACCATATGAGAAGCCCATATCTATCTTATTCCATTCAAAAAGAGTATGTTGCATGCTTCCCTGGATATTGATGGCACCACCACCAAAATTCAGTTTTCCATGAAGATTACTTGATTTTAATCCTTGAGTATACTCAACGGTCATTGAACTCAAATTACCGTTGAATCCACCGGAAATCAGTGCAGACTTTGCTGGAATTAATGTTGCATTATGGTTAAAGGGGATTGCATAGCTTAGTGAAAGTGTCAGCATAAGTAAAACTGCTAGTAAAACTCTTTTCATTTCCTTCTCCTTGATTTTATTTTCTAATAAAATAATACACTTAAAATAGCAGAGATGAAATAAAAAATAATGTTAAAAAAAACCACCTTTTTTAAAAGGTGGTTTAATTATAAATGATGACAGCTAAAAATTATTTCATTTTTGCTTTTTCAATCTGGAGCCCTTTTGACAAGTAGTAGTTTACACCAATAAAAGCATTGTTACCATAATTTATGATACCTGTTTGCAATTCCATATATAGCTCAAGATTTTTTGCGATATCGATTTGTGTACCGTAGTAAATACCCAAAGGAATTTCAGCGTAAGCACCGGCTGGAGCCCAAGCAGTACCATTCCAAGCTGGGGTAGAATCATAACCAAAAGTAAAACCACCGACAACACCACCATAAAAATCTACATCTTGAGTAAATTTATGTGACATGTTCCATGTAGCAAGGGGAGATAATTCCCAAGAGCCACCACCACGGAATTCAAATTCACCACCGTAACCAAATCCCATATCAATTTCATTCCATTCCAGGATGCAATGACGAACTAGACCTTGAGCACGTAGAATATTAAAACCATAAGAAGCTTTAACATGCAGGTTAGTTCCTTTTAAACCTTGTGTGTACTCAATATTCCATGTACCAAGACTCATACTTGCACCACCGGAAAGTGTGTTTGCTGTAGCAGGTATCAAGGTAGCATTGTGATTGACTGAGAATTCAGCAAAGGCTGCAGTTGCAAGTACAAGTGCTAAAATAACTACAATAGCTTTTCTCATTTTCATTCTCCTTTTGTATGTATGTTTGTTTCAATATTCAACTGAATCAAATAATAATAAAAGAAAAGATAAATACAAAATGAAATTATACTAAACGCATTATAAATATAGAATTAAGGATAGGGTGAATAAAAAATAATATTATAAAAATACAAGTATAATAAAGTGGTAATAAATATTTAGTATTAGACAAAAAATATTATTGGAAGTATATAGCCACGCTCTAAATTAAAAAAAAAGATGTCCAAGGGACATCTTTTTAGATCGTTTTATTTTAATTAATAAATTAAGTAATTTTCTCGAAGCTTTAGATAGGAGCTGATTTCATCTTTGTATGTTTCAATTATATCTTCCGCAGATGATCCTTTTGTAAACATCTCATAGGCTTGTCTGTTTCCCCAAAGTTTGTTCATCCATATTTGACGTGTAATTTTAAAATCTTTTGGATAAAGCTCTAAGAGAACATCAATTAAATGAATGCCAAACTCTAAGGATTTAAAGTTAACGGGATCGGTGACGGTAAGAGCGACTCCATGACAGAGCGTACCATTATATTTGGGTTTGTAATAGGCATCCGGAGGAGAGGTAGGTGTATAGGATATTTCTTCGATCTTTATGCCTGGAATATTGCGTGCTTCTAGAGCAAGAACCAGCTCTTTGGAATCAACATAAGGCGCTCCAACCCATTCGAAAGGCTTTTCTGAGCCACGACCTTCGGAAAAATTTGTTGCTTCAAATAAGCAGGTTCCTGGGTAAACAAGCGCTTCATTGATATTGCGGATATTTGGCGAAGGATTGATCCAATGTTGATTAGTGGCTGAATAAGGTTTATTTGGGTTCCAGCCTTTACATTTTATTATATGTAAATCCAGATCTTCAGCATAAGGAATCCATGCTTTGTCTTTTAGCATTGTTGCCAATTCACCAACCGTTAACCCATGTCGTATAGGAATAGGATAACGTCCTACACCGGAGTAGAATTCCTGTTCGATGATAGCACCTTCTGCGAGCCTTCCTATTGGATTGGGCCTATCTAATATATATACAGGTATATTGTTTTCAGCACCTGCTTCCATGGCATAACCCATGGTTGAGATATATGTATAGAATCGCGCTCCAATATCTTGAATATCAAAGATCAATACATCTACATTTTTTAACATCTCTTTAGTTGGTTTATAGTTATTACCATAGAGACTATAGATTGGGGCTCCTGTTTTTGTATCAATTCCATCTTTAACTAGCTCACCGGCATCTTCTATCCCTCTAAATCCATGTTCAGGACCAAAAATAGCCGAAACGGTAATTCCTGCGTCGTACATGAGATCAACCAGATGTTCACCTTTCTTGCTGACGGCGGTATGATTGGTAACAATTCCGACTTTTTTATCTTTAAATTCAGAAAAATTATTTTTAGTTGCGATATCCAATCCTAGTCCCAGTGAGCATGAAGCAAGGGTAAATACCATCAATACAATAAATAGACTGGTGATTTTTTTCATATTTTTCCTATTATTTTTTTGAAAAGATTTTATTTACAAAACCGGATACCGAACCTGCTGAGCTGACAAAGCCTATTGCTGTACCTGTGCAAATGGTAATAAGTGCTACCAACTCATAAGTGTAGCGAGCAAAATCCAGCATTGAGAATGTGGTTTCGGCAAATTTATGTGCAAATACCAGGCATACAGTCGATAATATTCCTCCTATTAGTCCTTCAATTGCACCCTCTAGAATAAAGGGCATACGAACGAATAAATGACCGGCTCCCAGATTATTCATGATCTCGATCTGTTTCCTACGTGCGTAGACAGAAAGTTTTAAGGTGTTCCTGATCAAAAGATTCATAGCGATAAAAAGAATAATCAAAATGAATATGCCACTGACGGCAACCGCTTGTGTCACGGTTTCAAGTTTTTCTATCAAAGCATGTCTATAATGTACTTCTTCAACACCGTTAATGTTTTGTACCTTTTGTCTGAATGCTTTTAAATAATCGGGTTTGTTAAAATGTTGATAAAGGGTGATCTCAAAACTGACAGGAAGTGGATTTTCGTCAAGAATTTCCATAATATCTTCCCCGAATTCCCGGTTGAATATCTCAGCAGCCATACTTTTAGTGATCAAGCGGACATTCTTGACTTCGGTAATTCCTTCTAACTGACCCTTGATGGTTCTGATCTTGCTGTCGCTGAGGTCATTTTTTAGATATACCTCAATTTGCATATTGTTTTTTAATTCATCCAGTTGATTAAAAAGAATAAATGATACTTCAAAGAGAGCAACTAAAATAGTCAAAGCAATACAAATGGTTAAAATTGTAGCTGTAACCGGAGTACGCTCACGCCAAAGATTCGAAAATGTCTGCCTTAAAATAAAAATTAATTTCATTCGTCCTGCATGAGTATGTTAATTCGTCTTTTACTGGTATTAATGGTACGTCCGGGGGGCACTATTTGTCCCTGTTCCATGTATATACGCCTGTATTGAGTGTCCTTGATCAAATCGTAGTCATGGGTAGCCATGATAATGGATGTACCGTTACGATTGATCCTTTCTAGAAGAGATAAAACATTTTTAGAAGCTTCTCTATCTAAATTTCCTGTGGGCTCATCTGCAATTAGTACAAAAGGATCTTTGACCATGGCTCTGGCGATGGCAACCCGTTGTTTTTCACCTAAACTTAACGTTGATGCCAGTTGATCGGCTGCATGTAATAGGTTTACTTCATCCAATAGACCATATACTAATTTATTAATTTGAGATTTTTTATAAGATTCAATGATAAGCGGAAGTGCTACATTATCAAATACATTCATGTTCTCAATTAAGCGGAAGTCTTGAAAAACAACTCCTATATGTCTGCGAAGAAAATTTATTTGTCGTGGAGTAATGTGTGACGATATCCAGCGATCTACAGAAACGATACCTCTATTGGGAAGCATTTCCATATAAATAAGTCGTAATAGTGAAGATTTGCCCGACCCCGTAGGTCCTAATAAAAGGGTAAAATCACCGTCGTGCAATTGAAGGTTGATATCCTTCAAGGCACCCGAGACCTGATTGTAATCTAATGTAACTTGTTTAAATTGGATCATCGCATTATGACCAGCAGTCTGTTTGACATTTCATCAGCTTCGTCGAAGCTGAATTCTTCAAGAAATATAAAACTTCTGGATGGGAATTCCACGGAGAATTTTTCGATTTCTTTAAAGTCAAAGATATGCTGAATATGCCGCTCATGATATGAGTGGCCGTCGGGATGAAAAATATATAGATCCGTATAAGAACGGCTGTTTTCAATATCATAGGTATTATGGCGCTTAAATGATATTCCGGCATCATTGGTATCTTCATAACCGGTATCATTAAAGTACTCTTTCATCACTCCGGGAAGTGCAAAATCAAAGATATACGTTTGTCCTGCTTTCATGTGCTTATCCATGAAAATAATATGATCTCGAATCGCATTAAAATCTGAAATGTAATTTAATGCATCATGAATATTAATATACAGTGATACATCTTTCATTGGCGGATGTAGCATGTTTCCAACTTGTAAATTTAGCTCAGGAAAGTTTTCTTTAGCTTGTTGGATCATTTGCTTTGAAATATCTATACCATATTTCTCTGCGGCAGGGAAAAGATGCAAAAAAGTTCCCGTTCCGCAAGATAGGTCATAGATCTTTTCAGTATCAAAATCAAATTCATCTGCAAGATCTAAAATATATTCGCACCAGCCGGGATAGTCGACTTCTTCCATTAAGCGGTCGTAGATCAACGAAGATTCTGTATAGGGAGGAACGGCTTGATATTTCATTTTAACGCAAGGTGTATGATAGGATAATAAAAAGAATGTATATTAGCAAGAATAGGGCTGCATGTCGGCGCTTGATACCTTTACTGATAAATATGATAGGGAAGAGGGCGAGGGAAAAAAAGATCATAAAGGGAACTTCAAACCTGAATATTGAAACATCGATATCCAGTCCACGAACTGTTGCCGCACCTCCACCAACAAAGAACATATTAAACAGATTTGAACCAATGACATTACCGATGGAAATATCGGATTCTTGTTTGACTACGGCCATTACCGAGGCGGCTAATTCCGGAAGTGATGTACCTAAAGCTACAATGGTCATGCCAATCACCATTTCGGGTACTCCGAAATGTTCTGCGATCACGGTTGCACCTTCAATGATCGCGCGGGAAGCAAGAATCAGTCCAACAATTCCACCAAGAGTGTATAGAATATTACGTACAATAGAATTGTCTGTTTTTGGCATTTCTTCGGGGATATCATCATCTTTAGAAGAGCGTATAAGGTATACAACATAAATAACAATGATAAGTATGAACAACCATCCTTCCCATTGTGCGATACCGTTATATGCCATTAAGCAGAATACAAAGGAGCCGACAAGTAAAAAGAGTAACTGTTGGCGTATATGACCGTATTTGATGGCAATAGGTGCAATCAATCCGGAAACACCCAGAATAAGGCCGATATTAGCAACATTGGAGCCAATAATATTTCCAACGGATATATCGGAGACTCCTTTTAATACACCAAACATCGAAACCATGAATTCCGGCATGGACGTACCGAAGGCAACAATTGTTAAACCAACAATTAGAGGTTTAACACCTAGGATTCTTGCAATATTGGCAGAACCTTTTACAAGAAATGTTGCACCAAAATAAAGAAGAAGGACACCGGCAAAAAGAACGAATATACTGAGTGTGATCGACATATTTTACCTATATAACTTATTCGCGAGAATATAGTCTTTTATTTTTTGGGGAACAAGCTCATCAATGTTCTTCTCTTCGGAAATTGCTTTTCGAATATCCGTCGAAGACACGTCAATTATATCTTCCTTGATAAAATGGATCTGTTTTCTAAATGGATGACTTTGTAGCATCCCGGCATTAATTTTCCCACTACGAGGAAGAACAATAAAATCACAATATTTAAAATGATCAGGATAACCCTTCCACTGATGCAAATTATTGATATGATCATCACCTATGATCCAGTACAAATTATTATTGGGAAATTTGAGCTTGAAATAATGAAGCGTTTCTTCGGTATAAGAAAATCCTTCTCGTTCGATCTCTACGAGTGAAACTTTTGCTCCGGGTATATCTTCACAGGCAATATTTAGCATTTTTATACGATGTTCATTCGAAGAATGGCGTGTTTTTCCTTTAAAAGGAGAATAAAAGGTGGGAATAAAGAACAAAGATTCCGCTAAGAATCTTTGTTTGATCTTTTTTGCAAAATTAATGTGTCCGGAATGTACGGGGTCAAAGGATCCCCCATATAGACAAATATTATTCATTCAGGCCATTCCAATGACATTTTCATTAGGTTATTAAAGATTAATAGTTTTGTTGCGCTAAGTTCATCTTTGTCAACTTTAGATAGTGCCGCAATCATTTCTTCACGATTCAGTAATTTAGAATTACATGTTGCGATATCAAGATAGGTTTCATTGATAATATTGGTATCATAATAAGAATCCAAAATTTCCTGAAAAGTAACAATCGCTGCGTTCCATTCTCTTAGAACCATATACAAGTTTCCGGCTTCATAGATTTTCTTGGCTAAACCTGTACGAAGGTCTTTAATACGTGTTTCAGCCAGCTCTCGTCTTTCACTGAATGGATATTCATCTATGAAATCCTGATAGGCAAGAATGGCTTTATCTATAGATGACTGATCGCGTTGATATCCCGGACTGTTATTAAAATAACATTCGGCAATGTTAAAGCGAGTTTCTTCGTAAAGATCACTTTCAGGCCAGCGACGAAGTAAGGATTGGAATTCATCAATAGCTACGATGTATTCTTTCATTTTGAAATGTGATGAAGCAAGATAGAATTGTGCATCATCGCCAATATCTGAACCGGGAGCGTTAAAGACCACAAAATTGAAGTCTTCAAGACTTTGGTAGTACTTTTTATTTTCAAAAGCTGTAACACCGTCTTCGAATCGTTCTAAATAAGTTTTTTCTCTGGGAGCTTCTCCTTTGTTTGCTCCCTCTTTAGAAGAAGAACAACTTGATAGCAGTACCAGAAGTGTGAGTGAAAGTGTAATAATGTTTCGTTTCATAATATCCCAATTTAAAATGTCACATTGACCCCTGTTTGTATACCGGCGCTTCCGTTTGGCCGGATGATGGGGATCGCCTCTAATGTAAGCAAAATATCTTGATTTCCATTGTCTTTCTTTAGTCGGAAACCAGCATCAATTGCAGATATGAAATGATTTAAAAAGATGGCTGTTCCGCAATATGTACTTATTTCCAATAATTTGTTGGCTGCTCGTCTCATGGCGGCATATTCATACTGAAGTTCGGAGTAGCGAGCATAAATACCGTGATCCGGATCACTCAGGGACTCTTCTCCGGCTACCCAATCATCCCAACCTTGCATAAACTGTTGATATTTTCCGATATTTTCGTAAAAGTGATAATCCTTTCCTATGCTAAGGCTGGCGTAACCATCATTGATATCAGCTATCATTTGTGTATATTCAGCCGGCACTTGCGGCGAGTATGAGCGCCAATCTACATATACTGTTGAAGTATGTGTGGTGGGATGGATATTTGGATCATAAACCGCCAACCAATTTTCTACATGCCAGTTTTCATCGGCAAATAATTCATAGTCGATGACCCCTTGGTCGCCGACTTGTCTGAAGTAGATTGTACCAGCGATAGCGGCAGCTTCAAGTCCAAGATACAAGGCTCCCATCCAAGGTTTTTCGGCATATATTTGTCCGGCTCCGGGAAGTAAAGCGGATAAAGCAATACCCAAAGGAATAGATTTTGAATTAGATTCGATCTTTTCGGGGATTTGAGCCTGAAGGGCAAAACAAAGAATTAGCAAAAGTGTTAAGAATTTCTTCATAGTTTACCTTAAAAATCAAAGAGGACCGTCCAGTAGAACCTGAAATTATGTCCAATTGTTTTGGTTATATCAAATTCATCATATTGTATCATATCCATGGCATAAACAAGATCAAAACTTAAGGCTAATGGGAAACCATACCATGAATGACCGGCAATCCTTGCCTGGATACCTATATCTTGTTTCCAGTCGGGTGCCGAAAGTCCCCAAGTCCACGCATCCCCAATTTGATGATAGATACCAAAATATAAGCTTTCGAGTGAGAAAGGTTCAAAATTGATACCCAGACGTTTTGAAATTGGGAATCTTAGTGTGGAGGTTAAAATGGCTTTGTGTGTTCCTTCAATCGTGTAGTAGGGGTAACCTTTTAAACCCGGTAATCCACCTGCAAAGTAGTTAAAGAAAGAATCAACTTTGGTATTGGTCATTAAGCCGATATTAAGATTAAATGAAAGTGCGGAATGCTTGGTCCCGGGAATGGGAATGAAGTAATCGGCATCAAGGTCAAATCGAGGCGTGTAATGCTTGTTGTAGACTTCCAACACCGTACCATAATCTTCAGAAACTCTAAAGCCATCAATAAATTTGTTGAAGTCATAGGCCATGACAAAGTTATTAATTCTTAAACCTTTTGTGGGTGATATATTACTTTGCCAATGTGGGCGAGTAAAATCACTATGATAGCGAAATTCAAGACGTTGGCCGGTATAATAAGTACCCGGAGCAAATTTGATCAATTCATTGGTGCTTGTAAGAGTCCCATTTACTCGAGAAGTATATTGACCATGAGTTCCTGTTATTTCAAAGTAATGTCTGTTTCGCCAAGTATAATTTATTCCAATTTGAACTTCTGATAAAGAAAATTTAATATCCTGTTTCATTTCTTCATAATCATTATACAGCACCGTATCATTTCTATTGAGACCAACCGCCATAACATCCAGGTATATCGTGGGCAAGAATTGGTTAAATTCAAGATGTGCCTGCAGGTCGTAATCACCACGGTAGTTTATATCGCCCAGCGCGAACAGACTTAATTTGTTTAATATCTCGTTTTGGAAAAGAATGATACCTCCTTTTAAGGCATCATAATCATATTGTAAAAAGGGGACAAAAAAGAGTTTTGAAAACTGATTTGTGTAGGGTATGGCTTCGCTAAGATCTTTTTCAGTGGCACTTTCTTGCATGAATGAGGGTAAGATATAATCTTTATAAATTGATGCTTCCCGAGAGATATTTGTAATTGTATCGATCTTATTTAGAGCAAATTTACCTGCTTTAAATTGGGTGTAAGTTAATGAACCGTCTTTGGGATCGATAGCCGGGTACATAGCGGCACCGGTAATATTGGTGTGCAATTGTATATCAGTATTATCATTGATGCTTACGCTGTAAATATTAAATATTCCGGTTTTATCCGATGAATAATAAAGGGTGTTGCCATCGGGGCTTAGGTATGGACTGCGATTGTCATGCATGACATCATAGACAAAGGGACTGATCTTAGCATTCGAAAGATCCAGTTGATAGATATCGCGTCCATGATTGAAAGCCATATCAAAATAGATATGTTTGCCCTCTTTATCCGTTTGCATGATAAAGATCTGTTCACCATGAGAGAAATTTGTAAGATTGCTCATCAATGAATCGACAGCATTGTACTTGTATATATTATGAGTACCATCATCTACTCGTATGATGTATAAATTTCCCTTAGTATCGCTTGCTACAGAATATACACGAGCATCATTGGTGAGTTTTTTTAATTTTTTATTCTCAAAATCATAGGCCATCAGGTCAAACCAGGTGGAGCCATAGATATCAGATTTCTGACGCTGAGCAAAGAAGACCGTATCACCATCCGGTGACCATGCAACATTACCACGGACACGGTTTTTTGAAATCAATTTTGTTTTTTCATTCTCCATAGTATAAAGGAAATTGAATGAAAGGTAATCAAATCCCTGACTTGATTGAAATACCATTCTTTCGCCATTAGGTGAATAAGAAGCTAAAAAATTCCCCGGACCTTTATCATAAAGGGTTACCCCTTCGACGAGATTGTCCTTGATAGTGGCTGTTTTGTTTAAATAATCGGCTTTTAAATGGACAATGAAGTCTGCATATAGTTCTTTTCCTTGAATGCCTGTAACTTCTTTTAGTACCTTATTAAAGGTTATATTTATTTTATTACTGGCTGCTTGTGCAATCTTGTCATGAATGGATGGTCCATATAATTCAGCCAAATATCTGGCAAAGGCATAGCCGGTATTATATACCACTTCATTACCTATACCGGTATGACCGAAATGTCCGATATCACTCCAAGAAAGGATACGATCGTTTAAAATGTTTTCACGCAGGATCATATCACGTTGAGAATCCCAGGTATCGTGTCCGGCTTTTTCATATTGATACTGAGCCACACCTTCTGCCCACCACATGGGAATAATGGAATTTGCAATAGGTAATGAACCAATACCTTTTGGGTATTCAAGAATAATGTTTTCTTTAATGGGTTTTTCTCTATCAAGATATTGGACATACAGCATAGGTATGCTCATAGGCAATTTCATCGAAGCACCTAAAGATACAATATGCGAGAACTCGTGAGTAAGTACGTTCCACATCCATTGATGGTTGCCACGTAACTCAAATTCTAAAGGAGAAGCCCAAATTAGGATCTTATTATCAAAGTAATAAGCACCGCCATTTGCATAATCATCCGTATCCTGAATGACAATTTGAGTTTTTTCTTTGGGTTCCCAGCCGTAAAGTCCGGTCACATGCGGATAAACCGATTCAGCCACCAACATTGCCTGTTGTACAGACCATTCGGTACCGGAATGATAATGATAAATAAAGTGTTCACTTTCCAGCGTTTTCCACTCAAGTTCCGGATGGTTTTGTGCGAACAAGGCTCCTGAAAGTGTCAGCAGTGTAAGAAGAATTAATGTGTGTATTCGTTTTAGCATATTATTTCAAAATTGCGGGTTTAACATAGTAGATTTCTTCACGGTCCTCGCCCGAAAAGGTGATCTTGGCGATATATACACCTGAAGTATTGTCATCAATAAACCATGGAATATCATTCCATTGTTGATCACTGACGCTTCGTTGTATGGAATGTACAGGGATACCACTGAGAGTAAAGATATCAATTTTTACATCACTGGCGCCTGTAGCAAAGAAACGAAAATTCGTTTTTAACCCTTTGATAGGGTTTGGATAATTATAAATGAGTCCATTATTGATCAAGAGGTCTGACTGAACGCTTTCAATGGCTTTAATTGAATTGATATTATTTGTGTGATGAGCATCCATACCTTTATAACCCCAGTAGATGGAGTCAGATTCTAAAGAATACACGGATCCGTCCAATACGCAATAAGCACTGTCATCGGTCACTTGTTCAAGAAAAAGTGTCGTGGCTTTAACGGGAGCAGTAAAGCTTAGGATTTTTTCTGCTTTTTCATTGAAAATATCTATAAGACCTTTGGGGTCGTAAGCTACAAAGCGTTTGGAATCGTTTACTTCATAAACTCTGAGTTTGCTGTAGTTGCCAACGATGGGAAAGTTGTTTAACATGGCTCCGGCATCATTAAATGCAAGCAAGGCATTATTATTTTCTGCTTCCCACAGTGCTACAATATCAAATTCATTATTATTATCTAAATGGATCGGAACGAGTGATGTGATTCTGGTATTTTCTAAAGGATAAAAATATCTTTGTTGAACACTATCAGGAATGGTGTTTCGTCTCAATACATAACCATCGGCAAAGTATTTTTTATTGTTACCGATAACCAATTCCGTACAGCGATCAAAGGAAATATCATTATCGATCACATAGGGTACTACGCGTAAACTGGCAGCACCAATATCTGTTAAATTCCAAGCTAATATATCTAATTTATAGATGTTTTTATTCGTTGGATAAGGATCTCCCTCTTTGTAAGTATACGGAATTCTGGGAGGTAGAAAAAGCGTATTGGCTGCCAAAGTTATGCGTTCCAAATCTACCGGATTGGGCAGAGAAATTGTATTTTCTTCTTGCAATGAAGAAGCTAAATATGATAATTGGCTAACGACTGCATTGCTATCGGTATTCGTGACCAATAAAATATCATTATTGTAACTTATTAATGCAGTATTGCCTTTTTTTAATTTGGTGTCGCTTTGGAATATCTCTCTAAGTTCACCGTTGTTAAACAAAACGATAGATGAGTCGGAATAACCCAATAACAACTTATCTTCGGTAATATCTGCGGGCAGGGAACTTGTCATTTCATCGAACACAATATTCGGTAATAGAAAATCAGCGTATGCATCAATAACTAACTCAATAACCAATGAATCACCTTGAAAATTGAAATCATTGATAGCAATACCTGTATTTATATTCTCAAATGATCGTGTATTTGGATGGGTATTGTTATTCCAACGTATTTTGTATTGTGAAGGATTGTTAAGTCTAAATGCCTCGTTATTTTTAAACCAGGTATCCCATTTCCATCCATTATTCACTGAGGAATTCAAAGCACCATAGAATTTTCCGATATCAGAACCACCGTCAGCTTCGACAAGGTCTATAAAAGGAGATGCCCAATCATTGGGGTTTTCTACACCCAATTCACTTTCATTGACATGCCAAATTAGTAGTCCCGAATGAGGAAGTCCAATATCCAGATCCGAATAATCTGTTAACACGCCATTTGTCAGTGTGTAGTCTACAAGATTGAGTGAATCCATAACATGCAGAAGCTCAAGCCAATTTGTGATCGTAGAATCGTTCCACATGATGGAATCGGCCCACATGCCGGTATTTTCACGATATTCAATGAGGAAATATTCGTTCGAAGAAATGGGAATACGATAGATGTCATCTTGTTTGAGTGTGTAGTTGCCGCTGGTACTTGCGGTGATAATTTGTGAAGCACCTAAAAGATAACGTTCAAAAGCAGAAGGTTTGATGGGACATAAACCGCTGCCGGTATTAGAACCCTGATCCATTAAACCGTAAACACCTGCTCCCGAGCGTCCCAACTCAATATCATATAGAGTTGGTAAACCCAATAGCATGCCGGTTAATAGAACTTCGGTCCCGTTTAGGGCAATGCTAATACCCATTTGGTTTTGTGATTCCGGTAATACGATACCTTGTCGACAGTTAAGTGCCATTAAACGATCATATTTTTCTGAAGGAAGAAATTCTTCCAAGTAGCTTTCGTCAAAATAGAATGACGGTATATCAAAAGGGGAATTATCCAGAGAGATTTTAAAATCCTGACCTGCGCCTGCATGGTAAATAATAATGGCATCCTGATCAGATCGATACTGTCCGGATTCATTTGCAAGCATAACGCTTTCGTAAATAAGGCGAGCTAAACGAGTGTCCAAACTATCCGGTGTTGAATAATAACGCATGGGTTGAGACAGGGTAAATGAAGAATCAGCTAAAGGTAGTTGATAACTGTCGTCTGCATTGATCCTGACATTACCATTGGAGGCTTTATTCCAGTAATTATCCAAGAATTCCAAATGAGCTGAAAAATATGCACGATCATGGGGAAGGGGATCCAACGCGTAATAATCTGTATCGTGTTCCGTCCACTCTGTCAGCATGAATTTACCGTTTCCGGTAGTGTATAGGGTATTATCTTCTTGAAACTCAACGCGGATAGATAAAAAGTCACGGGTTCCGGCAGATATTGTCTCTGAATATAATTCAGCTTCCAAAGTGAGGAAGCTGAATAGTATCAAGACGAAAAGAGCGAGTTTTTTCATGGATCTTTCCGTTATGTATTTTAGAATTCGTAACGTAGGCTATAACGCATGGTATTTGTTAGTGGATGACCTTTTTTACCGCCTGTGTAGGCGAAATCGAACCCGAGACCGCGGTAAATAAAACCAAAACCGACTGTGGGGTTCATCACGTCACCGCTTTCATCGTAGATAAGTCCGCCACGTAGAGCGAACATATTGTTATATATATATTCCAAGCCCATATTGTAAACAAGTTCTCTCAATTCATTTGAGATAGAACCGTTGTTTTCGGAACCGACTTCGATCTTGTCATCACTGAAGTTTGAAGCACTTTTACCATACTCACCCCAACCGGAAGGAGAATCGATGGGGTCACCTTCATTATATTGTCCAGGACCATCTACTTCAAGTCCCGTAACTGTATTAACCCATTTTGCTTCTCCGTTTGCGGGAACAACATAATCAATATATTGACCGGAAGCATTGTACCAACCTTGTTTGGCTCCATCAGCATTATACCCACCAATAATACCGTCACCATCGTAATCGACGTCACCACTGTAATGCCAGTCATCGGTAAAGGAGGTAAAAATACCTTTAAACCAATTGTCGGTATAACTGTGTTCACCATGATCTGAGGTGAGAGGTGTTCCGTCTTCGATAATAAAGTTATTATTTACATCCATTGCCGGGTGTGATGAAGCAAGGATACGATTAACATCAAAAACAATATTTAATTTATTGTGTTTTTCGTTCATAAGCTTAAGGTTCATACCCATTTTTAAGTTTGTGGGTTGAGGATCGGCTTGAGCATCATCAATAAATGCGATCTTAGGGCCAACATTAGAAAGGGCAATACCTAAATCCAATCTATCGTCTAATAGGCGTTTAATCTGATATCCAATATCAAAACCAAGATGGAAAGAATCTCCATTACCCTGTTCTGCACCGGTATTAACATTAGAAAGCATTTGGTATGCAAACTTAAGGTTAACACCCAAAGCAGAATTTGAAGTAATTTTTGTAGCATAGGATCCGCTGACAGCCATCATATATGATCTAAATTCACCTCTTACATGGCCATATTCATCAGTCCACTGCTGTTGTCCAAGATCCAAATAGATCATATGACCACCAAACGTACCTAAATTAGGGACTTTATAGCCACCGGTTAAAAAAGTATATCCCATATCGCTTACAAGATTGGGTAACCATTTTGCATACATGGCTCCAACCTCATTCTTGCGCAAATAAGCAAGACCGGCAGGGTTATAAAATGAAGCATAAGCGTCATCTGTGATGGCAACATGGGCTTCTCCCATAGCTTCTGCACGAGCACCGGGAGCGATCAATAACCAAACTGCACCGGTTGATGTAATCGCGAATGCAGATGATACCGTTAGAATGAGTCCGAGGATGAGGGTAAACACTTTGCGTTTCATAAAACTTATCTCCTAATAATGAAAATGAGCGATCTTATAACGCTCATACGACATATCGTTATAAGATGCGACACCTTAACTTAAACTTCTATTTTTGTCAAGCACCTTTAACGAACTGATCTTTAATGTATACCTCTTTTTGTATTGACTAAATATTGGTAATTATTTTCTAAATGTCAAATGAAAATTATCATTTGAAAAGTTATTTATTCTTTCTCTATGTCCCGTATTCGTTTGTTGAATTCTTCAACCGATTCAAACTCGTGATATACCGACGCAAAGCGGATATAAGCTACTTTATCAATATCTTTAAGGGCATCAATGACAAGTTCACCGATTTGTTTTGATGGCACTTCGCTCAGCCCTTCGGTCAGGATCATATTTTCAACATCTTTTACGATCGTGTGTATAGCCTCCATGGAAACCGGACGTTTTACACAAGCTAAAGAAATACTTCTGATCAGTTTTTCGCGATTGAATTCTTCACGTGAGCCATTTGATTTAATAACCAAAGCTGTGGTAAGACTCACATATTCATAAGTTGTAAAACGAAATTTACATTTTTCGCATTCGCGACGGCGACGGATCCCGTTCTCTTTGTTAAGGGGACGGGAATCTATCACTTTATTTTCTTCGTATCCGCAATTGGGACATCTCATACTTTAAAATCCTCGTAGAGGGGGTATTTCTTAATTAACACATCAACATCTTTGCGAGCTGCTTTTAAGTTGTCTTCATTTTCAGGATTATTGATCACCTTATTAATGATATCAGCAATACTCTTCATGTCGTCTTCTTTTAATCCCCTGCTTGTCAATGCCGGCGTTCCAAGTCTAATACCGCTGGTTACAAACGGTGAGCGGTCATCGAAAGGAACCATATTTTTATTGCTTGTTATACCAATGGATTCCAGCACCTGTTCCGCTTTTTTTCCACTAATATTTTTATTATGAAGATCAACGAGTACCAAATGGTTATCTGTACCACCTGAAACCAGGTCAAAGTTATAGGATACAAGCGCTTCTCCGAGAGCTTTGGCATTCTTGATAACCTGATGACAGTAGTCTTTAAACTCAGGCTGTAGGGCTTCACCGAAGGCAACGGCTTTCGCAGCAATAATGTGCATGAGCGGGCCGCCTTGAATTCCCGGCATAACCGTTGAATCATAGAGCTCGGACATCATTTTTACGCGACCTGATTTTGGAGCTACGATACCAAAGGGATTTTCTTTGTCTTTACCCATTAGAATCATACCACCTCTGGGACCACGTAAGGTTTTGTGGGTCGTCGTGGTTACAACATCACAGTAGGGGATGGGAGAGGGGTGTAAGCCCGTAGCGATCAGTCCGGCAGGATGTGCAATATCGGCCATGAGAAATGCACCAACCTCATCGGCGATCTCGCGGAATTTTGCAAAATCATAATGACGTGTATAGGCCGAAGCACCTGCAATAATTAGTTTTGGTTTATGTCTATGGGCTTTTTCTGCCAGATCATTATAGTCTATACGTCCATCCTCTTTCTTAACGCCATAAGACACAATATTATAGAGTTTGCCAGAAAAATTAACGGGGGAACCGTGGGTAAGATGACCGCCGTGAGACAGATCCATGCCAAGAATGGTGTCGCCCGGTTTAAGTAAGGTGAAAAATACAGCCATGTTGGCTTGTGAGCCGGAGTGAGGCTGTACATTGGCATATTCGCAGTTAAAAAGTTCTTTAGCACGCT
Organism: bacterium; assembly: GCA_963676395.1. GTDB lineage: Bacteria > Fidelibacterota > Fidelibacteria > Fidelibacterales > Fidelibacteraceae > M50B103. The sequence goes on from OY781066.1 coordinate 2,049,954, forward strand.
TGCGAGCAAGGTTTTCAACTTCATCAACGCATTCACAACCGCCGTAGTAACGCTTACCCGGGTAACCTTCGGCATATTTATTGGTCATGATATTACCTGAGGCTTCCAAAACTGCTTTAGAGACAAAGTTCTCTGAAGCAATCATTTCAAGAGAATTACGTTGACGTTCAAGTTCATTTTTAATGGTTGAAAAAACATCAGGATCGTTCTTTTTGATGTTCTCGTACATACTTCATCCTTATTTTTCTGTTAAGCTGTGGATTTTTTCCACTCTTTTTTGATGGCGTCCACCCTCAAAATTACTTGCAAACCAAGCATCGATGATCTTATCCATTTCTTGAAGGGAGTTCATTCTTGCTCCCATAGCCAGAATATTGGCATCGTTATGCTTGCGTGCCATTTCTGCGTGTAGAGGTGTTGTACAAAGACCAGCTCGCACACCTTTTACTTTATTGGCGGCAATACTTATACCTATACCGGTTCCGCAAATGATAATGCCCTGAGAACCGGGGTCTTCTGTTACCGCTTTACCGACCGCAACACCAAAGTCCGGATAGTCAACGGAGTCCTCAGAAAAACATCCTTTATCTATAACGGAATATCCCATGTTACCGACATAATCGATAACATGGGATTTTGCTTCGAATCCGGCATGATCGGATCCTATGTAAATTATTCTACGGTTACTGTTCGTGTTATCCACTTGTAACTATTTCCCAGGGGTTTGTAAGTGTTTGTACCTACTTTGTTTGCGTCACCAATAAGGAAACGATCTTTTGCTTTTGCAATGGTCAGATCATTATCATAGAGATATTTTAAACGGAATTGAGCGTTAAAGTTACCCAATTCTTTTGATTTCTTGTAATCTTCAAATGCCATATGGTAAACGATTTTATCATTACAGTCAATCTTACCTTTTTCCAATGTGCCCATTTCAGCGGTCGTTTCAAGAACTTTTGCTCTTGCAAAGTAAACGTCTTTATTTTGAGGAGCGACCTTAACTGCGGCAGAAATAATCTGGTATGCTTTTTCGTAATTACCCATTGAAACGTTTTTATTGGTGACTTCAATTTGCATGTTGATATCGCGAGGATTTGAGCGTGCATAGTTTTCTAACACTTCCAAACCTTCAACAGGCTGGCCACTGTATTCGTAACATTCGGCTAATTTTTGGACTAGCGTTACATTCATTGGATTTAATGATAATGTTTGCTTTGCAACCGTGATGGCTGTTTTATAATCGTTGCCATTAAATAAAGCATTAATATAAGCTAAAGCCTTTGACGCATCTGATGTGTTGTTTTCCCATGCTTTCTGGTAGAATGCCTTAGGATCGCGACCCATTTTCCCAAGAACGGAAATGATGGAGTTAATCGCGGTGTTGTTGTTTGGGTCTATATCAAGGATTGTTTCCCAAATATCCAATTCTTCATCATAAAGACCCAACATATCGTAAGCATTGGCCTGTTTTGACATGTATTCCACATCATCAATGTAAAGAGCATTATACTGCTGATATACATTTAAAGCACCTTCAAAATCACCGGCACGTTCTTTGTAGTAAGCTGATAATTGGAGCAAGTGCTGATTAGTTCCATCGTAAGTTAAACCTTCGTCAATGTAGAAAGCAGATGAATCGGGGTTGCCGAGTTTGTTGTAACAAAAGGCAATATCTTTAAATAAAGGATCAATAAAATCTTCAGCACAACCCATGTTAATGATCTCACGATAGTTTTTGATCGCGCTTGTCCAATTTTGTTGCTTTTTGTATTCTTTTCCATTACTCAAATAGAATTTACATTTGTTAAATACTTCTTCTTTTTTTTGCTCTTTTAATGCGTTAGCCTCTTCCGTGTTGACCTGTCCTTGAGGGGGAACACAGTTGTAAACACCTGTTAAGAGGAAGATGAACAGCAAAGATATAAGTAGAGCTTTTCTGGTTCTTGACATTTTGTCTCCTATTCCTATCTATATTTTCCGCGAGTTTTAAACCAATTTTCTGCGATCGTAATACTAAAATTAAGGCTGTAGACCATTTCATTAAGGTTTAATGGCTCAATACCTTCTTCTTCGTAAATGGTACCGTAATTGTATTCTGCAACAAAGGCAACATCAAGTCGGTTACGATATCCCGTAAACGGGAGTCCAAGACCAAGTGTGATCCCGTAAGTCTTAACAGGAACTCCTGATGAGCTTGCCATATATTGTTCTTCGTAAAAAGCTCCCGCCCTATAAGTTAAGGACTTATAATAGGGAACATATTCACTAAGAATACCTTTTCTTTCAAAACCTAATCCATAATGATTATATGCTTGGATCTGTGATCCTTCGTAGAAAGGATTGAATGAAAAATCGGGTGATAAAGTAGTAAACTGATACTGCATCCAATCTACGGTGAAAATATAACGAGCTGTAGGCATGAATGCAAGACCTACCGCAAAACGATTTGGAAGCAGGTTTACATTATTATATTCGAATGTATCAATATGAGAATAAAAATCATTTAAATTTGAACCAACCATATAATTGGCGATCTGTCTGTGTGAAATATTATTTACATGGGTATACGATGCTCCTAGAGACAAAAATTTGAAAGGTTTCACGTTGATACCGCCGGTAAACTGCCAACCATTAAAACCTTCGTCTTTTTCTATCCTGACATCAGAATAGTCTTTGGAAGTAAAATCCATCTCATGTACGATATTATAACCACCGACTAAATAATCGGCAGACAATCCAACAGCCACTTCACCATTCTTGAAAAAAGAATACGCAACACCGGCAGTAGCAGCATAAATGCTTCCCTCCGAGGATGAGGTTTCCGTATATGTATTCTCGGGTGTAGTGATCTGATAAGAGGCATGTGATGATGTGATGGGAGTCATACCGATCACTAATCCACCTTTATCTGCAAGGGGGAATTTGAGTAGACCGCAAGAAAACCCTGTATAACCATTTGTATACCCGATGCCTTCTATTGCGTTCAACTGAGTTCCAACACCAACTTCCATACCGGCTTTTTGCAAGAATGCTATATTTGCAGGATTTTGCATATTGGCAGAGAGTGAGTCTGAGTAAGCCACCGAACTTTTACCTCGGCCTTGGGCAGCTACAGTGTAGTTAATACCGACCTTACCAATACCGTAAATGTCAAAGATACCCGCATAAGCCGAAGCGGATACTAAAATTGAAAAAAGTATTATATATAGTTTTTTATTCATCGTTAACCTTTGTGTACACGATATCTAGCGAAATGTCATCCGGATCGATCAATATCTGATTAAAGTCATATAAATCGTTTTCCAAGTAGAAAAAAATTCCTTCGTATTCCATGTCCTTCGGATTGGAAACCAGGTACTGGATTAATTGAACGATATTAATGACTACCGTGTCTTCAATGCTTGTAAGCTTATTTGAAAGCGCAGTATATATATAGGTAAGACTATCAATTTCCCAATAATCACTGCGGAATAATCTTGCACCGATCTTTAGTGTATCATTTTCACCGATACTGCTTAAACTGTCATCCATTAGGAATTTTAATTCAGCGCGATTAAGTAATTGCCTGGGGCCAAGCAGTGTGTCGACCCTGAGACTATCCATTTCGATATATGATCTTGATATGTTTCCTTGGGACAAGTAGAAAAGATCTTCATCAAGAACGCGTTCGTTAACGGATTGCTGTAGGTCACCACTACAATAAATTGAGAATGTACTGTCTTTAATATATGTACCGTTTGTATCGTTTAAGGTGCATTGAATTTCTATACGAGGATCAAAAGTACCTTTATGATCCATGGCATAAAAAGCGATAAGTCCTTCCGAACCAGCACTGGGAGTTACGGTGAAACCTGTGTTTGAGTCGGGATATTCATACCAATTACTAATAGTGTTAAGGTCAATGGGAATTTCAATCGATTCATCAGAGGTATTAAAGCTGAAAGAACTGTAAAATGATGTTCTTCCCTCTATATCTGTATATACCTTTTCTACATCGCTGGTATTTAACCAATGGAGCGAAGTGTCAGGGTCTACCATGTTTAGATCAATGGAAAAATCACCGGCATCACCCCAGTAATCATCAAGGAAAAACTTGATTTTAGCTTCATTCATGACAAAATCAATGCTGTCAGCTAAATGCGTAAATACCGTGAAGTTGGTGAACTTAATAATAAACTCTGTTGATAAACCCAAATATTTACCGACTTTATCTTGCAGTAGTTTATTACCGCTTGCATCAGCGGATAGGTTCTTTGTTGAGGTGATAACGCTTTGATCATAACTAAGCGTATCCAGTAAAAATGTTTTACCCCCATAAGGAGTACTGAAAATACCCTGCGTACAGGATGTGGAAGCGATCATGATTATTACAATACAAAAAAAAGTCAAAGTAATGCTACTTTGACGATTTATTTTCGCTTTGCGTGTAATATCAGATGCTGTCGAGGAATTCATAAAGTTCTTTTGCAATTGGACCCCAAAATTCTATGTTATCGTTAGAGCTGTTTATGTCGAAAATCTTATTATGTTCCTTTTTGGAAGATAATATTTCAGCGATTTTCTTTTTCTTTAGCATTGAGGACATTTTATCCTCTTTTCCTGATTTTAGCTGAATGATCGCATCGGAATATTCCATGGCTGACTGCATGAATGTTTGGGGATCTAGCAGATCTTTATTGTTTGTAACATGGAATTTCTTTAAAGCATCTTCTGTAAAATTGTAAAAAGGTTCATCATGGGAAAATACCGAAACGACCTTGGTGTTGGCAAACCATTCATGATCTTTTAATACTGTTTTTAGTAAGATCGGAATAAGTAAGGATTGCCAGTTATAACAAAGCAGGACATCCGGTTGCCAATACAATCTTTCCAAAGTATTCAGGGCCGCAAAACTGTACATTAAAAAGGTATCAAATACATTTTTATTTTTTGGTTGCTGATAATTGCTGGTTACCTGTTTACTGATCTCTTTATAGAATTCAGGAAAAATATTAAAGTATACTTGAACTCGTGAGTCGGGAATAAAGGCCGATTTAACCGAAGAAATAGTTTCTTCTTCACCCATATTAACCGAGATCTCTTTGAGACGGATCACTTCACGAAGGATGTATTTTCTTTCGGAAATAAACCCATAGCGAGGTAAAAAGACCCTGACATCTATTTTGTTTTCGTTGAAAACCTTAGAGGTATTCGATATGAAGTCGCCCTCGGTAGATGCCGGAGTGAAAGGCGAAACACGTTTGGAAATGTTGTAAATCTTAAGACTCATTTACGCATTTTGGTTTTTATGAACTTAACTCTGTAAATTACAAAAATATTTGGCAGGTGTCAATCATTTAACCAATTATATAAAAGCGTATAAATCTGTAAATTATTGGGCGATTTAAAATACATTATTTCGGTAAATGGGAACATTTGATTTTTTCTGATTTTAGAATTTTGGTTTAAATCAATATAAATACCTTGCAATGTCATTAGGAAGTAATAAATTCAGTCAGCACAAAGGGAAAGAGGCAAGTCATGGCAGAAAAACTAAAAGATCAATTAAAGAATGTTAACTACCTGAGAACAATTGCCATTTTATTGGCATTTGTGATTGCCGTATATTTTTTTAAAGAACTTTCAGCGATATTTATCCCCTTGTTATTGTCGGTGTTCTTTGCCTTTATGATGGGACCTCTGGTAGCATTTATGGATAAGAAAAAAGTTCCTAATTTTATCAGTATGATGCTCGTTTTGGTTATAGTGACGATCATTCTTTTTATTATAGGTACTGTGGTTTATGCTTCTATTGCTTCATTTGCAGGTGAATTCCCTAAATATCAGGATAAGTTTATACTTGCCTATGAAAACATTATGTCTACATTGAAAATACCTATTGAGGATGCACAATTTTTCTTCCAGAATCGCGTAAATTGGTTTGAGATAGCCGATAGGATCTCTCTGCAAAGTATTATTACCTCAACCATGGGGTCCTTTTTAGATTTCGTGGTATCACTGATTATCATGATCCTATTAATGATGTTTATGCTTGGAGAGCGTAAACATATCGCTGAAAGATTACAGGCGGTACTAAAAAGAAAAAATTCGACGATCAAGCCCAATATTGCCAAAGAAATACAAAAAAAGATCCAAACCTATATATCTCGTAAAACATTGATTTCGCTTGGAACTGCTCTGGGTGCTATGGCCATCGGTTTGATATTTAAACTGGATTTTATTGTTATCATAGGTATTTTAACATTTATATTAAATTTCATTCCAAGTATTGGTTCGATCATTGCAACTATATTTCCAATTTTGATTTATCTTCTTCAGTACGGTTTTGATGGTAAATTCTTATTGCTGATTATTCTTCTTACTTCCTCACAGTTCCTGTTCGGGAATGTCCTTGATCCACGATTTGTCGGTCAGGGCTTAAAACTCTCACCTCTATTTATTATTGTATCCTTGTTTTTCTGGAATTGGTTGTGGGGACCGATCGGAATGATCCTGTGCGTACCATTGCAGTCGATCATTGCTTTAATTCTTCAAAATAGTGGAGGTTCGATTACCATACGAGCAATTATGGGGGAAACGGTTCCACTTTCTGATTAATTGAGAGTTAAGGGTTGAGAATATTAAGAATCAAGAGTTCTATGTTCAGCTCTAAATTCTAAGCTTTTTTAGATCTGATAATAACAATTGTCGTTGATAAATTTTCTTACGAATTCCCATTCATTTTCACTGAGTCCCCATTTGCCTAGGACATTGGTTTTATTTCTGCGAAGATCGTGAAAATCAGAACCTCCGGTATAGGGAAGCTCATGTTTAAGGCAATGGTCAATGAGGATTCGCGAAAATGAAGCAGAATGATTAGGATGGTAGGCTTCAAAACCGTTTACCGGGATCATTTTCATAATATCAAATGATAGTTCTTTCAGGAAAAGGCCCGGATGTGCAAGGATACTGATACCTCCGGCTTTCTTGATTAACTCCATGGCTTCTTCAAATTCTAAACGTGCTTTAGGAACGTAGGCCGGTTTACCATCTCCAATATACTTATTAAAGGCTTCGTTAAAAGATTTAATATAACCTTTGGCGATCATTGCGCGAGCAATATGCGGACGACCAAGTGTTGTATCTTTTGGATAATTTTTTTTAACTTCTTCAATACTTAGTGGCTTCCCCAATTCACATAATTTATCACACATGCCTTCAATACGACGATAACGGATTTTTTGGAAGTATTCTAAACGCTTAATAAAGGTTTCATTTTCAGGGTCGAATCCATAAGCCAATAAATGTAAGCCGACATTTTTATAGTCAACAGACAGTTCAACACCGGGTAGAGCAATTCCATTAAAGGTTTTTTTAAATTCTTTAAACCCGCTAAATGTATCATGATCGGCTAATGCCCCAACCTTGATTTTGTTTTTTTGAAGCATTTTTGCAATATCTGTGGGTGAGTATTCACCATCGGATGCAGTTGAATGAATATGAAGATCGGCAATGATCTCTTGGGCCGGCTGTGAGTCGGGTACTTCTGCAGTCATTTTAGAAAATGTAATCGTCATAAGACAAAAAGATAAACCAATATTAAAAATAAACAAAAGGGTATTTTAGATAATTATGATATTAAATAAAGTGATCTTTTAAGTTTGGTATAATGCGCAAGAATTCGATAATCTTTGCTTGGAACCCTGGATTATTAAACAGTACATATGCAATACTTATTAAGGAACATTATTTATGGCCGGGTAGTATAGACACGCGGTAGAATTATTATTGGCAATAGTGAATAAAAACGCTATATTTTTGAACTTAACTACCTAACAGGAGGGAAAAATGAAAAAGTTATTGATCGTCGTATTGACTATCGTATGCCTTACCGGATTCGCTTTTGCAGACGCATTGGAAGTCGGTAAAAAACCTACTATGCTCATTCTTGAAGGAAAAGAGGGTGGTCGCTTGGATAAAACTTCCTGGTGCTCATGTGAGCTTGAGAACACGGCTTGGGTTGTATTTTATGTTGACCCTGATATGTCAGATATGAATATAGCTGCTGAAGAAGCTTTGAACGCTTTGGATATTCCCAGCGAAAAACTTGAAAGCTGTGCAGTTATTAATTACAAAGGTACTAAACTTCCGGCATTTGCGATCAATTTGGTATTGAAAAACAAACAGAAAAAATATCCCGGTACACTCTATTTAGCTGATAAAAAACATGTTTTAGTTGAAAAATGGGGTTTAACGGATAATTCTTATTGTACATTGCTTTTTGATAAGAATGGTGTGCTTAGATACCGTTATGATGGAGCGATGGATGAAGCTGAGATTGCTAAATATATAAAAGCAATTCAGGATAATATCTAAGAAAATTGTAAAGAGAGCGCGAGTAAAATCGCGCTTTTTTTCTAAACATTATAGTAGGAGTTAAAATATGGATGCTGCAACTGTTATCATTATTTGGTTCGTTGTTGGGCTTGTCCTTATCCTCCTGGAGTTCGTGATACCATCATTGGTGATCGTATTCTTTGGTTTGGGGGCGTGGGTATCGGCCATAGCTGTTGCCATATTCCCCGGAATGGCCTTTTGGGTTCAAATGATGATTTTTACAGTCTTTTCCGTACTTAGCCTTGTTCTTCTGCGCCGTGCTCTTAAAGAGCGTTTCTTTGCCGACCATGAAGGTGTAGATGATTATATCGGAAAAACCGCAGTTGTTGAAGTTGCCATTAAAGATGGAGAAGGCAAGGTCAATTACCGTGGTGTTTCATGGACAGCAGAAGCTAAAGAAGATATTCCTAAAGGCAGTAAAGTTAAGATTGTTGGTAAAGATTCTATTGTACTTAATGTTGAAGCCTTGAAAAAGAATGATAAGTAATTAATTAGGCATTAATTAGCTAATAAATAAAGGAGTTAGACATGTCACCCGTATTAACAGTAGTATGGATAGGTTTATTTATATTTGTATTGGTCATCCTGGGTAAATCGATTCGGATCGTTCCTCAAAAATCAGCTTTTATTATTGAGAGATTGGGTAAATATAAAAAGACATTGATGGCAGGTTTTCATGTGTTGGTACCGCTTGTTGATCGTGTAGCATATAAGCATACATTAAAAGAACAAGCACTTGACGTTGCTTCGCAGATATGTATTACAAAAGATAACATTTCCGTTGAAGTCGATGGTATTTTGTACCTTCAAGTTATGGATGCCATGAAATCATCTTATGGTATTGATGATTACCAATTTGCTTCTACTCAGCTTGCACAGACAACCATGCGTTCAATTATTGGTAAAATGGAGTTGGATAAAACGTTTGAAGAGCGTGATGCTATTAACACCTCAATTGTGGATGCTGTTGATAAAGCTTCTGATCCTTGGGGTGTAAAAGTCACTCGTTATGAAGTCAAGAATATTACACCTCCTCAGAGCATTAAGGATGCAATGGAAAAACAGATGCGTGCCGAACGTGAAAAACGTGCATTGATCGCTGAATCTGAAGGTGATAAGCAAGCCAAGATCAATCGTGCCGAAGGTGCAAAACAAGAATTGATCGCTAAATCTGAGGGTGAAAAACAACGTAGGATCAACGAGGCTGAAGGACGTGCTGCAGAGATTGAAAAGGTTGCCGTAGCTACCGCGATGGGGCTTAAAGAGATTGCAACGTCTATTAACGCTAAAGGCGGAGCTGATGCGGTTAATCTTCGTATTGCAGAACAATATATTGGTGAGTTTGGTAAGCTTGCGAAAACCAATAATACCATGATCCTCCCGGCTGAAATGTCGAATATTGCTTCTGTCGTCGCAACGGTTGGTAAGGTTTTTGATGAAACTAAAAATAAAGATACAAAGGTTCCGATTAAGAAATAATGAAATCTTTTACTGAACATCTTACTCTTACAGTTCCTTCGCGAATGGATTTTGTAAATATCACACCTAGTATTAGAGAATGTTTGAAAAAATCAGGTATTCAAGAAGGTCTTTGTTTGGTAAATGCCATGCATATTACCGCTTCGGTTTTTATTAATGATGATGAACCGGGTTTACATGCCGACTACAAAAAATGGTTGGAAGATCTGGCCCCATTTGACCCTTCTCCCATGAGATATAATCATAATCGTACCGGAGAGGATAATGGTGACGCACACCATAAGCGACAAATTATGGGCCGTGAAGTTGTTGTTGCCGTTACCGAAGGTCGTTTGGATTTTGGCCCTTGGGAGCAGATTTTTTACGGAGAATTTGATGGACGTAGACCCAAAAGGATCCTTGTGAAGATTATCGGAGAGTAAGATTATTAAGGTAAAAGTAGAAGAAAAGTATAATGCCCTGTTCGTTTGAGCGGGGCTTTTTAAATGATAGAAGTCTGTTTTTGCTAAGCTTCTACGGACAGATAAACTCCAATAAACAAAAAAATACAAGATGAAGGTGCAAATAATAAAGGCGGGAGTGTTCTTTCTTCTTTGTTACTTTAATCTTTTGTTCTAAGACTAAGGTTCTAGCTTGAACTTGAACTCGATAACACCGATAATTCTTAACTCTCAATTTTAATTCTTAATTTCATAAATATCGCTTGACTGACAGCATCTTATTAGATATATTTATCGGCTGTTTGTGATGCAGAAGTAAAAGAAATAGGAAACAAATAAAATGTATGCAATCGTAGAGATCAGTGGAAAGCAATTTAAAGTGGCGAAATCAGACGTTGTAAAGGTTCCCTTACAGAACGCCGCAGCTAAAGATAAACTTAAATTCGCAAATGTTTTGCTTGTAGACGATAAAGGCAAAGTCGAAATCGGCACACCTTTCGTTAAAAATGCAAAAGTTGCTGCTACCGTCGTTGAACACGGCCGTGACAGAAAAGTCATCGTATTTAAGAAAAAACGTCGTAAAGACTATAAAGTTAAACGCGGACATCGTCAGGGTTACACAATGATCAAGATCGATTCGATCACGATCGCTAAACCTAAAGAAGCAGCTCCTAAAAAGGCAGCCCCTAAGAAGAGCGAAACAGCAAAAAAGACTGAAAAGGAATAAGCAATGGCACATAAGAAAGGTCAAGGTAGCTCGAATAACGGTCGCGATTCAAACCCACAATACCTGGGTGTCAAACGCTATGGTGGTCAATTTGTAACAGCCGGCACAATTATTGTAAGACAGCGTGGAACAAAGTTTTTCCCCGGTGATAATGCTAAGATCGGTGGTGATGACACTATCTTTGCTACAGCCGATGGTACTGTCGAATTTCATACTCGCCGCGGTCGCAAAATGGTAAACATTCTTACCGCCTAAGTAAGAAGCTACACATACTATTTAAGCCCTGTCCTTGAGATGGGGCTTTTTTTATCAATTGAAAATTGATAAAAGTTTGATTTACTCCCAATATTCTAATCTCACATACTTTTTTATTTTCCTTTTAACTTTTTCCATGTTTGGTTAAATTTCTTAAAAGGAAAAGAGACACTATGAAAAAAGATAATAAAAAGAAAAATTTCGAACAGATGTGGGCACCTTGGCGAATGGAGTATATTAAAACTCCAAAAGAGAATAAGCCAAAGGGATGTATTTTTTGTAATAAACCAAAAGAAGATAGTGATAGAGAAAATCTGATACTATATAAGGGGAAAACGGTATTTGTGATTATGAATCGCTATCCCTACAATAATGGTCATCTTATGGTTGTACCTTATCGTCATTTGTCTGATTATAATGCATTGACAGAAGAAGAGTTATTGGAGATTGCTAAAGTGACTCAAATGACTCTTGATATATTAAAGCGAAACATGCATCCTCAGGGTTTTAATGTAGGCTTTAACTTAGGGGAATCTGCGGGGGCAGGCATTGCGGAACATATTCATCAACATATTGTTCCCAGGTGGACTGGTGATACAAATTTTATGCCTGTGCTTTGTCATACAAAAGTGTTGGTTGATGGTTTATGTGAATGTTGGGATGAACTACGGTCTGAGTTTGACAAGTACGCAATGTAGTGATCCGGAGATGCAATGAATTGTATTTCTGATGCGTGTAAAATCAATATATAATGTAATTTGATGAAAATTAGAAAACCTGCTGTCGCCGGTCAATTTTATCCCGGGAGTGAACATGAGTTAAGATCGATGCTCGAAAATATGTTCATGATAGTGGAAAAAGATAAAAAAAATATTCATCAGCATGTTTCGGGCATAATTGCTCCACATGCCGGCTATGTATATTCCGGAATACAGGCTGCAAAAGCATATCAATACATAAAACATCTCAATTATGATCTGGTTTGCATCATATCTCCATCACATAGGAGTTACTTTCAGGGTGTTTCGGTATATCCGCATGATGCCTATGCAACACCATTGGGACTATGTAAAATACATAAAGAAGCTCGCCAATTGCTTTTGGATGGGCAATATGTGAACAATGCACCTCAACCACATGCCGGTGAACATGCTTTAGAAGTTCAATTGCCTTTTATACAATTTTGTTTGGGTAATATTCCCATTCTTCCTTTGATCATGGGAGATCAAGGACCTGAAAATATTGATCTTCTTGCAAAGGAATTAAAGGAATTGTTCTTATATTATGGTGATAGAATTCTCTTTATTGCTTCGACAGATCTTTCACATTTTTATCCATTAGAATTTGCACAACATAAAGATCTGATGTTTGTTGATTTGCTGAAAAAAGCGGATGCCGCCTTACTTCTTGAAAAATTAACAGAAGAAAGTGTGGAAGCATGTGGAAGTGGTCCTCTTTTAGCTTTAATGAAGGCGTTGAATATAGATAAAGAGCATATTAGCACATTGGGATATTCTCATTCGGGGCAAGTCTCGGGTGATAACTCCAGCGTGGTAGGGTACTGTTCGGCTCTTTTATTTAAAAACTAAGGAAGAAGATGATCAAGCTTATACGATTTAATGAAAGCGAACACAAATTTTGGGATAAATTTGTTCAAGAAGCAAACAATGGAACGATTTTTCATGAGCGAAAGTTTTTAAATTATCATCCAAAAGAACGCTTTAATGATCATTCTTTGATTTTTATGGAAAAAAATAAACCCATTGCTCTTTTTCCGGCTGTTGATATAATGTTAGAAGGAAAACGCACCTTATTATCGCATCGGGGATCATCATATGGGGGAGTTGTACAGCCTGTAAGTCAAGGTGTCGAGAAAAATGTAAAGATTGTAAAAGCCTTGTCTAAATATGCAAAGCAAGAAGGTTTTGAAGTCGTGACAATGACCTTACCTCCTGATATCTACAATCAGCAATTGAACAATTATCTGGAGTTTGCTTGTTTTCTTGAAGGATATCACTATCAAAAACGTGAAATATCTTCAGTATTAAAATTGGAAGACAATATTGAAGATAATATCGCCAAATTTAAAAGTACGCATCGAACCGCTTATCGTCGCGGAGAAAAAATGGGTGTGCTTGTTAAAGAAACCGAAGATTATGAATCGTTTTACGCAATTCTTGAGAATAATTTAAATATTCGCCATGGCGTAAAACCAACGCATACTTTGGATGAGTTGAAAGATCTAAAGTCTAGGTATCCTGAGCGTATTCGTCTTTATGGGGCTTTTGTAGATAACACTATGATCGCCGGTTTAGTCATGTTTGATGCCAATAAATTAGTGACATTGGCTTTCTATATATCACATGATGAGACTTATCAAGAATATCGTGGTGTGAATGTTCTATTTAAAGAGGTGATAGCCGATAGTATTAAACGGGGATTTCATTATTTGGATTATGGAATATTTACCGTGAATCAGGAACCAAATTACGGATTGGCAAGATTTAAAGAAAATTTTGGCTCAGGGGGTGTTTTTAGGGATACCCTAAAATTGATGATCTAAGATTAAAGATTGAACGATAGACTGCATAATTGAGGAAGTATGATAAAACAAGATATCATTCGCTTAAGTAAACAAACGATCGTCTATGGCATTGGCTATGTTGCGGCACGTATGATCAATTTTTTATTGCTGCCTTTTTATTCTTATCATATTACACCTGAGGAGTATGGTGTAGTTTCATTGGTTTATGCCTTTATCGCATTTTTGAATATTTTTTATCACTATGGACTGGAAAGCGCTTTTTTGCGTTTTTATACCAAGTCTGATGAAGAAGGTAAAAAAGAGGTCTTTACTACCGTTTATTCGTCTTTAGTAATTACTTCTGTCGCCTTTTCATTGATCATATTTCTTGCTGCGCCGGCAATTGCAAAAGGTATATTGCATTCACTGGTTTATACCAATGTTATACGCATGACAGCCGGTATTTTATTTTTGGATTCAATGTTCTTGATTCCCTTACATTATTTACGCATTAACAATAAAGCAGCCATATTTACTACAATTACTCTCATCAATGTATTGATCAATGTTTCATTAAATATTATTTTGATACGATATAAAGGAATGGGGATCGAGGCGGTATTTATTTCAAATTTAGTTGCTTCGTGTTTTTCCTTCTTGGTGCTTTTACCGGTCGTCGTTAAAAATTGGAATGGGAAGTATTCAGGTGGTTTATGGAAAAAGCTGATTCTGTTTGGTTTGCCCTTTGTTCCCAGCGGATTATCAAGCATGTTGATCGAGTTAAGTGATAGGTTTATGCTGGAATGGATGCGTGGTATGGAAGATGTGGGGCTTTATTCGGCAGGACATAAATTAGGCATTTTTATGATGTTAATCGTTATGGCTTTTCGCTTTGCCTGGCAACCATTTTTTCTGCAGAAACAAAATGATCCCAATGCTCCCGAATTATTCTCAAAGATCATGACTTGGTTTGTGTTTTTAATGACCCTTGTTTTTCTTGGGGTATCATTTTTTATAAAGGAGATCGTTGCTTTAGAAATATTCGGTCGACATATTATTGCCGAAAGCTACTGGTCCGGTATTGTTGTAGTACCGCTTATTCTTGCGGCTTATTTGTTTAACGGCATCTATATTAACTTCCATCCATCAATATTTTATACCGGAAAAACTTGGGTGATTTCTATCGTTGTGGGGATTGCCGCGTTGATCAATATCGGGTTTAATTTAATTCTTATTCCTAATGTAGGCATGATCGGAGCCGGTATTTCATCTTTATCGGCATATGTATTTATGGCAATATCAACCTATTTAATTGTTCGTAATTGGATAAAGGTTCCTTATGAATGGTTGAGATTAGGTACAATGTTTATTTTAACACTAATACTAACACTATTATATTTTATTTACGGTATACCCAATCCTTGGATGCGTTTTGCTGTGATCCTTATCTATTCAATTATCATGTTAATCATATTATTCCCAAGAAAAAAAGAGGCTCTCATTGAGTAAACGGCTCCTGAAAGATTCCATGATCTATACCGGCGGAAATGTCATTGCACGTGGTTTGAATTTTATTATTCAAGTTACAATATGGTCAAATTTGTTTCCACCTGAAGCCTATGGACAATTAGCTTATTGTTATGTATTTATTTCATTTATGGCGGTAATTCTTCCCTTTGGTATGGATGCCGCATTTATGAATTATTATGTAAGGGGTAAAGATAAAGCCTCTTATCTCAAGAATACGCTGTTTTTTATTTCAATAATTGCGATGATCTTTGTGTTGTTTGCACTGATATTTAAACAACGGCTTTCTCCTCTTTTTCTTCGGACCAATGCAGCTGAACTGTTTGTGCTTTCTTTGGCTATTCTCTTTTTTGATATTCTTAACAATATGGGAATGCTCTATCTTCGTGCCGAGGGAAAAGCCATAAGCTCGGTTGTTTTACAAAATATTGAGATTATTGTACGTTTGGTATTGCTGCTAATGCTCATATTTTTTGTGGGCGAAAATATTAAATATATACTATGGGCAAATGTCGGGTCTTCTGCGTTGCTTTTTAGCATATTTATGATTTTACTTTTACCAAGAATTCGGGGCGCGGTCATTTCTAAAGATGTTATCAAAGAACTACTTATCTTTGCTCTTCCATTTTTAATATCGGGTATTTTCGATAGGACTATTGAATTGGCAGATCGCCGATTAATTGGTTATTACATGGGGGATGAAGCGACGGGGTTGTATGTTGCTTCATATACCGTTGCCGTATTGATGCGATTGCTTGTTTATAGTTTTAATGCTGGATGGCAACCGTATTTTTTGAGTCGAATTGATAAAGAGGGTGGAAGAGAAGAGCTGGAAAGCTTATATACCAGAGCAGGGATCATATTTATTAGTGTATGGTTTCTGGCTGCGGTCTGGGTGCCTATTCTTATAAAGATCCCCATTGGACATAATAGGTATGTGCTTCATCCGTCATATTGGGAGGGCATAAGCATCATTCCGGTCATTATGGGAGCTTATGTTGCCATGGGTTTGTATTTTTTACAATTACCCTCGTTGTATTATTATAAAAGAACCGGATTAAATGCCGTGTTCATTGGCATTGGTGCCGCAGTAAATGTAATTTTAAATATTATATTGATCCCTGTCTTAGGAATAATAGGTGCAGCTGTTTCCACTTTGGTTTCATACGGAACCATGGCTTCGATCATGAGAATTTGGGTCCTTTCGAAAACAAAAATTGTTCATCAGGATTTTAAATTACCTGGGGTAGTGGGCTTAGCTTTAATCTTATATATAAATCTTGGTTTACTTCCTATCGGTTTAGGTGCTAAGGCCTTGGTCTCATTGATCTATGTTGTTATTGTAATATTTTTAATGCCCAAAAAAGATTCAGAAAATAAAAAACGTATATCTGAAAGAAATAAAGATTAATAAAGAGAAATATTCCAAAAGTTGAGAACTATTTTTTTGAACCTAATTTTTTAATAGATCATCGTATAATTGTTCTAGAGATCTTATAATTACCCTTTTATCAAATCGTTTTATAGCATCTTTGCGGATAATGTCTTTATCATAACGTTTGATATTTAAGATCATATCTTTCATGGCATTTTGTAATGCTTTAAGATCATTTGTAGGGACGATCAATCCGTTTTCAGGTGTGATTATGTCATTAGCACCACCTACATTCCCCCCGATGACCGGTATACCGCAGGATAAAGCTTCGATAAGCGTAACACCAAAGGTCTCCATCTCAGAATAAAGCAAACAAACATCAGCTTGTTGCATGTTCCTCAAGACCTCCTCTTTTCCAGTTTTTTGGATAAATTTTATTTGTCGGGATAAACTTAGTTCTTGTGCAAGTTTTAATAGAGATTTAGCCTCCGGACCATCACCGACGATAATGAGTTTTGACAAATAATTATTTCCAACTGTCATGAATGCTTCAAGGATCTTGTCAATTTGCTTTTCAGGTCGTAGCATTGCAACAACCACAAATGTGAAGCGGTCATTTATGTTTTTGTTTTTGTCAGGAAGAAAAAAATCCGTATCAACCATATTGGGGATAATCTTGGAGCTTTCAGGGACTTTAAATTGTTTTTTTATAGCCTCCATAACGGCCGTAGAGGGTGTTACAAGGCATTGAATATGGTCATAGGTATATTGGATCAATTTATGTTGAAATGCGTCAAAACCATCATCTAACAAGAATTCTTTGATATGCTCAGAAACGATAATAGGTATTCCCAAATTCATTTCACATAATGCCGCACCGGCCCAGAGTGATGAGTGAACGTGAAAAAGCTCAGGTTTCCCCTCTTGTTGCATAGCTTTATTGAGTAGTGATTTAAATGCCTCTTTATATCGTTCATAGAATTTAGGATAATTCCCCGGATGTTGATTCATCAGGATATGTTGGTATGTTTTCACTCCTTGCTGTTGATAGATCTTTTTTCCCAGATCAGTACGAGATTTAAAAATGGAGCGTAAGGATATGATTTCGGTGCTTACAATTGTAACATCATGCCCCGCTTCCGCTAATTTTTCGGCATGGTCCTTAAAAAAAGTTCCGTTAATGGGATTACTGGGGTAGGGATACCATGAGGGAATGATAAATATTTTCATTTTATATGCGATTCTTTATTTCAATGAATTCAGTTTCGATATCATAATTATTTTCACACCATTTTTGTAAAGCTTTTATACCAATGGTTTCGGACCAATAATGTCCCAAATTGATATAATTACTTTTACTTTCGTAGGCAATGGCTGGGTGCTGTTCACGAATATCTCCGGTGATATAGGTATCAATTCCTAATTCCAAAGCCTGTTCATAGTATGAGCCACCGCCACCTGAAACAATGGCAATGTTTTCCGGAATATCTGGACCAAAATTGCAGTGATCCATTCCAAAAGATTTACCCGGATTGATACCTTCTGCTTGAATAAATCCCTGTTCATCGGTGCCTAATTTCTTGTGAAAAAGTTCAAGGATCTTGCTTATATTGTATTTTGCCGTATTCTTGACAATATAACCGACTTCAAAAGGTTCGATGATCGTTGCGGAAATACAAGCAGCCAATAAGGCATTATTTCCCAATTCTCGGTGAGCATCTAGGGGAAGATGAATACCATATAGGTTTAAGTTGTTGTCAATAATATTTTTGATTTTGTTCTTTTCACGTCCTGTAATTGAAAAGAAATTCTTGCCGAACACACCATGATGAACGATGAGAGCATCTGCTCCTGAATCTATAGCTTTCTGCAGAGACAGTTGGTTGTATGACACGGCAAATGCTATCTTATGGATGTCTTCTTTACCTTCGATCTGAAGACCGTTATGGCAGAAATCATCGTAGTCTTCGTATCTGAAAAGCTGTTTTAAGCCACTGCTAAGCTCGTCTCGCTTAATCATTTACATCCTCCTCTATGACCAAAGAAATTGCAACCGGTCGGTGATCTGAAATGTGCTCATAATATTCAGTCAATCTACCTTCAAGGTATGTATCGTATCGTATAGTTTCAGTTTTGTAATGCTCTTCGAATAACTCATTTGTTATTGCAATATGATCAATATGAGATGGATATCTTGGGTAGGACCAAAATAAATTGCTACCTTCCGCAATGGTCATATCGGTAAAGAAATATGATTGTCGGTCATTTATCATTTCACTAAAAACATTATCATTAACATCTGTTAGTTCATCGTTCATGTCACCCAAAATCACAACGCGTTCATTATCGAGATAATCTTCAATGTACTCATCCAAAAGATTGATAGCACTCGTTCTGCGAGCAATATTTTCGGCGTCACCGTAAGCTTTTAGGTGATTATTGATGATATAAACAGTTTTCCCATTCCAATTTGCTTCCATGATATAGGGTGGGCGAGGGAAAGCACTCCATTGATTTGTATATATTTCATATGGATCTTTAACCAATGAAACCTCTGAATTATTATAAAGGTAGGCCAGTCCCCATGAACCCCCACCAGGTGCAATGGTGTATTCATAATTATCAAGACTATCTGCAAGATAACTTAATGATAATTCGGAGCTTATCTCTTGTAGTGCTATGATATCGGGCTGCAGGGCCCTTACCGCTGTGACCATATAGTCAATACTTTGAGAACTTGATGGAAATAAATGTAAGTTCCATGTGACGATATCTAAGGTATCACCGGAATTAAAAGATGGTTTGTCATCATCATTGTCATCGGGTATATCTACGGCACATGAAAAGATCAGCAGTACACTGAGGAAATATATTAAGTATCGTTTCAATTTAGCTCCAAGTCAATAATATACAAGTTGTTAGAAAAACTAATGTTCCGAATTCGTGTGCTTGATTTGAAATCTTGCATCATTAAATCGGTATTGATCCTTAATGTTGGATATTCTAAGTCAATATAAGACAGATCTTTCAAAAATCGTCTGGCAAAACCAAAAAGGATATCAGCTATCTTTCGATCAGATAAGATATTCATGCTAAGCATGCCATTTCTAAAGGTAATAAAATCTAATTCTAACGTCACTTTATTAAGAATGGGTGCTGTAGCACTAAGAAAGATGGTTGCTCCGGTTTTTTTAAGATCAAAATCCATTTTTTTTATAAGCATAATATCCGGATCCAAAGATCCTGAAAAGTGAAAATGGTCGAAAGTCAGTTGTAAAGTTTTCATACTTGAATTTACTAATAAATTTAATATGGGAAAAGGATAATTTAAACGTGAAATGATACTTAGTTAGTTTATAGTGGGGGGCTGGATCCACCTATACAGTAGACAAGGATTATGGTTTAAATTTTTTAATATACCTCATCGCATTAAAGAAAAATGTAGCGAAATGACTCCAAACATTTTATATTCTATGACATTTGAAAAAACAAACAAAAAGGAGACTCAAATGAGCGTACGTGTAGGTATTAATGGTTTTGGAAGAATTGGCCGCCTGGTATTCCGCGAAATGCAGAAGCGTGACGGTATTGACGTTGTAGCTATCAACGATCTTACCGATGCCAAGACCCTTGCTCATCTGTTAAAATACGATTCAGTACATAAGAAATTCGATGGTGAAGTTTCTGCAAAAGAAAACTCTATCGTTGTGAACGGTAAAGAGATTCAGATCTCAGCTGAAAAAGATCCTGCTAACCTTCCTTGGGCTGAATTGAAAGTTGACGTTGTTGTTGAAGCAACTGGCGTTTTCCGTAAAAAAGCTCAGATCGAAAAACATATTGAAGCCGGTGCAAAGAAAGTTGTATTGACTGTTCCTGCGAAAGATCAGATTGATAACACTATCGTTCTTGGCGTAAATGATGAAGAACTTAAAGCTGAAGATAAGATCGTTTCAAACGCTTCTTGTACAACAAACTGCTTGGCTCCAGTAGCTAAGGTATTGAACGATGAATTTGGTATCGTTAAAGGTTTGATGACAACAGTGCATGCATATACAAACGACCAAAAGATTCTTGATTTGCCTCATTCAGACTTACGTCGTGCTCGTTCTGCTGCAGTTTCAATTATTCCTACAACAACCGGTGCCGCTGCTGCAGTTGGTAAAGTTATTCCTGCGTTGAACGGTAAATTGAACGGTATGGCAATGCGCGTACCTACTCCTGATGGTTCTGTTGTTGATTTGACAGTCGAACTTGAAAAAGAAGTTACAAAAGAAGAAGTCAACGCCGCTATTAAAAAAGCTGCCGAAGGTCCCATGAAAGGTATTTTGGAATATACCGAAGATCCTATCGTATCTGTCGATATCATTGGTAACAGCCACTCATCAATTTTTGATTCTGGCATGACCATGGCTTCTGGTAGCATGGTTAAAATCCTTACTTGGTACGACAACGAATGGGGTTACTCAGTTCGTGTTGTTGATCTTGTTGAGAAAATGGCTAAATAATTGTCATAAATCAATAAAGGCTGCTCGTTAGAGCAGCCTTTATTTTTCCAAACACACTATGTCAAAGATCAAATTTATATTTGCCTTGCACAATCATCAACCCGTCGGAAACTTCGACGATGTTTTTGATAATGTTTATAAAAAATCCTATAAAGTCTATCTTGATCTACTCAAGAAGTATCCTTCTATTTCCACATCACTTCACTATAGTGGTCCCTTATTGGAATGGTTGATAGGTCATCAGCCTGAATTTCTTGATAGTATTAACGAGTTAACGGGGCATGATAGAGTTGAACTCTTATCTTCGGCGTATTATGAACCTATGTTAACATTATTGCCTGAATCAGATCGTATTGGTCAGATTAAATTGCAAAACGCTTTGTTAAGAGATACCTTTGGTTATACACCTTTAGGAATGTGGCTACCCGAACGTGTCTGGTCGCTTGACCTGCCTTACAGCATTTGTGAGAGTGGTTTAAAGTATACGATCATTGATGAACATCATGTGAGCAATAAACCACCTGTAAAAGGATATTACAATACAGAATCCGAAGGTCGAACAATTGGTGTATTTTCCATTTCTCAAAGGCTTCGTGAAATGATCCCTTATGAGAAACCTCAGAAAGTGATCGATTATATACTTTCACAAGCAACTGATAATGAGCAAGATGTAATAGTATTTATGGAGAATGGCGAGAAGTTTGGTGTGTATCCGGATTCCGATTCACATTTGGAATGGTTGAATGAATTCTTCGAACTCTTAATGAAGTATCAGGATAAAATAGAAACGACTACATTCAAAGAGTATTGGACACATTTTATGCCGCTTGGCCTAGTTTATCCTACCGAAGGCGGTTACCCCGAAATGGATACCTGGGCTTCTTCTATGAATGGATTTGGTAAGGGCTGGCGTTCATTTTTAATGAAGTATCCCGAAGCTAACTGGATGCATAAGCGTATGTGTCAGATATCAAGGAAGATTAAAACATTGGAATGCACGGATAAAGCTAAACGAAGTATTCGCAATATCCGTAAGCAATTTTGGTCAGGAACATCTCACGATGCCTATTGGCACGGTATACACGGCGGGATATATCTCCCACATTTAAGAAATGCAACATGGTCTAATCTTATCAAAGCTGAAGCGGCTATAGATAAGCATCTATATAATCTTTCCGATCAAGTGTATCAAGAAGTTACAGATATTAATCGAGACGGTTATAACGATGTAACCATTACAACAAAAAATTTTAGAGCAGTGTTTGATTCCAGTATTATGGGGGGCATGGAAGAACTGGATTTTAAACCTGCAGCAGTAAATCTCTGCAACAATATTTCTTGCCATCCTGAGCTCTTTCATGAGGATATGGATGAGAAACCCGTATATGATAATCATCCACGCTATTCTTTGATAGAGCGTTATTATGATAAAGACATTAGTGTTGATATGGTGCGGGAACAACAAATTGAAGATGCCAGTGATTTTTTAAATGAAGCCGTAGAAGTAAAATCCACGGTCAAATCATGTTGTGTAAAATTTTCCAGAAACGGGTGGATCAATTGGCAACGTGCATATTTATACAAAAATATCCAATTTTCTGAAAATGGTTTCGAAGTAAATTATAGAATTAAAAATAATGGTATAGGTCCTATTGATTTTCTTTTCGGTCCGGAATTCAATTTTTCTGTAAATAGCGGAGAATGGGAAAAACGATTCTATTCAGCTCCCAAAGAGCTTAATGGAAAGACCATGGAACATGTCTCTGATCTTGATGAAGTAAATGAATTGGAAATCAAGAATACTGCAGATAAATATAAGATAAAGATCACAAGCAAAGAAGCTGCTCGTGTTATGACATACCCCAATATTATTCCGGTTCTACAACCGTCCGGGCTTGAGAATATTTTCCAGAACGTGGTATTGAATTATTTTTGGAAAGTTCATTTGGACCCACGAGAAGAAAAAGAGATCAAATTGGAAGTAGAGATTTGCAAAGCGTAAGTCGTAAGATCCTCCTTCGCTTCTTTGAAACTTCGTATGGGCAAGCGTTGGTCGATAATCGCAATATGTCGTAATTTGAATAAGAATAAATAGTCATTATAGAATATTATCCTAGACTTGGTTTGGGATTTTTTTATTGGGTAAATAAAAGAGCCACACGATCGCGTGCCTGCATTATCAATCACTATAAATTTAACTTTTTTTCACATCTTACGTTTTACGAAGGCCAGCCTTCGCATAAGGCTTTGGCCGGTCAGCATTTTATGCTGATAATAAAAAACCCGATCAAAGATCGGGAATTTCATACACAATTGTCAGCAGAGATTATCTGTTGGCAATACGGGCAAGTCGTTTGAGTCTACGTTCGGCTTTTGCCTTTTTGATGCGTTTATCCTGGCTAGGTTTGATATAATAAGAATTCTTATTGATATCTTTCATAATGCCGGCTTTTTCGAATTTCTTCTTGAAGCGTCGTAGGGCTCTTTCCAAAGGTTCATCTTTATGAACTGTGACTTGTACCATGTGTTTCACCACCTTCCAATGGGATTAAAGTTTATCCTAAGTAATTTCTTAATTTCGTGCTGCGTGATTTATGACGCAGGCGACGAATTGCTTTTTCTTTGATCTGACGTACACGTTCGCGAGTCAGATTAAATTCTTCACCGATTTCGTTCAAGGTCAGTGCATATTCACGGTCAATACCGAAATACATCTTAATCACTTCACGTTCACGGTCTTTTAATGTATCCAAAGCAGATTGAATTTCTGATTCAAGAGATTCATCCATTAAACCGCGATCCGGAGACTTTTGACCACCGTCTTCGATAATATCGATCAGAGAGTTTTTTTCTCCGTCACGGAAAGGAGCATCCAAAGAGTGGTGGCGACGAGAAATACGTACGGCATCGGAAACTTCTTGAGTTTTGATACCTAATTTTGTTGCCAATTCTTCTTCATTGGGAGTTCTTTCCTGTTCACCTTCAAGTTCTTCAGCTGCGCGGGTGATTTTTGAGATGGTACCAACACGGTTGAGAGGAAGGCGAACGATACGGCTATGTTCAGCTAGAGCCTGTAAAATTGACTGACGAATCCACCAAACAGCGTATGAGATAAATTTGAATCCACGGGTTTCGTCAAATCTCTCGGCTGCCTTAATTAAGCCCAAGTTACCCTCATTGATTAAATCGGTAAGAGGTAGACCTTGTCCTTGATAATCTTTTGCAACAGAAACCACGAAACGCAGGTTAGCCTCACATAGTTTTTTTAATGCTCTTCGGTCTCCCTGTTTCGTACGGCGTGCCAGATCGATCTCTTCCTCGGGTTTCAAGGGTTCGAAATTACCGATCTCGTCCAAGTAACGACTTAAGGCACGGTTTGCTTCAGAGCTATTACGTTTTTTACGTGCAGCAGCTTCGCTGTTTACTTTAACTCGCTTTGATTTTGTTTTCTTTGCAGTTTCTGCCATTTCTTGTCCTTATAAAATTATATGGAAAAAAGCCAATTAATATAAGGTCAAAGGGGGCAAAATACAAGTAAAAAGGTAAAAGATAAAAGGGAAGGGGGAAGTTAAAACAGGTTGTTATATTCTTTTATAAATGATTATAAATCAGTCATAAGAATCGAAACAATACTCTCAAGAGAATTCTTATCTATTTCATCAAAGCGATCTATGGTAGGACTATCGATATCCAGCACTCCCAACTTGATACCATCTTTAATCATAGGGATCACGATTTCTGAGCGTGAAGCTGAGTCACAAGCTATATGCCCCGGAAATGCATGGACATCGGCAACGATAAGAGTTTTGGATAATGAAATGGAAGTTCCGCAAACACCTTTGCCAAGTTGGATTTCTACACAGGCCGGTTTGCCCTGAAAAGGCCCCAGTATTAGTTTATCTTCATGTAAAAAGTAGAATCCCGCCCAACTAATATCCGGCAGTTTGTTGAAAATAGCAGCAGCAACATTGGCATAGTTGCTGATAGATTGATTCACATTCTTGATAAGAGATTTGATTTCGCAGATGAGTTCATTGTATAATTGTTCTTTCATATTAAAGTTTAATCAAAATATGGTATGATACCAATTCTAAATTATATGAATTCTAATGTCCCGGTCATTCGGTACAATGTGTTAGCTAAATAAAAAATATTTTTTTATATTATTGTATCAAAATAACTATTTAGGAGGAAGTATGACTCAGGCTACTCTTCAAGCCTTGGATGGCTTACGTGATCTCTCAATGATGAAATGGTATGTGATTCCATTATTGTCTGTGGTGTTTTATATTTACACGCAAGAAATAAATAAAGCTCGTTTGACAAAAAATTGGGATGCGGTATTTGCCGGTCTCATGGTGTTCGGATTGGATTTTTTTAACGAAACCTGGAATGGGTGGGCGTTATGGATTTCAGGACGATCTGCATTTTGGACCGCTCCAGGTGATACGGGTTTACGAGTTACGATTGGTTGGAACATTGAGATAATTTTTATGTTTTTGATGTTAGGTATTATATTCTACAACTCCTTATCCGAAAAACAGGATAAAAAGATTTTTGGGTTAAATGAAAAATGGGCCATAGCGATTGCTTACACTATTCTCTGTGTTTTTATTGAGTGTGTCCTAAATAAAGCCGATCTGTTGATTTGGGAATATACATTATGGAATCGTTCTTTTATAGGTATTTGGGCGATATTGATATTTGGGTATTTTATTTTCTTTGCCGGTGCGATATTTATTATTACACGGAAGACCATGAAAGAAAAAATGATAACTCTTGGCGTAGTTTATGGTGTGCCGATCCTGATGAATATTATTGCAGCGATAGCTGGCGCCAAGTATTAAAATTGAACAGATATAAAGAATTATGTCGTGTAAGGTGTCCCGAAATTATCCGGGGAAGCCGTTCCCTACATTTTTTATGGAAAGTAGATAATAGATGCGAAAGAGAAACTTCATTTTATTTTTAATATTGATTATTACAATATCCTGTTCTAATAAGCAGGATATATTACAGGTTTTTGATATTGAGAACGACGATCGCTTGCTGGCTCACGTAGACGTTGAAACTACAGGTTTAATTCCCGGATATCATGAGATGATTGATATAGGTTTGGTGATTACTGATGTTGTCGGCAATAAGATCGATAGTTTATTTTTATTAATTAAACCTGATCACCCGGAACGTTTACAACCGGGTGCATACGCGGTTAATGCCTTTGATGCAGTGAAATGGGAGGAACGTGGCGCATTTTCAATTGATGCCGCTGTGGATAGCATCCTCTCATTTCACCAAAGGGTCTGTGGTGATAAGCAGGTGCTGATGATCGCCTATAATTCTCATTTCGATTCGGCATTTCTAGACCATTTGTTCAGACATGCAGATCATAGTTGGCGGGAAATGTATCATTATTTCATTTTAGATATTCCTTCAATGCTATGGGGAATGGGATACACCGATCCTCTGGCCGATGAGTTTATGGAATATTATCAGGTCAAAGATGAACCTCATGTTGCCGAAGACCATACCGGTATCACCGGTGTGATGTTGAATGTGAGAATTTATAAAGCCTTGATGGCGATTCATCTTAAACAAAGATGTAAATAATAACTACTTAGGGTTCAACATGTTGGAACCGGTTAAAACAAAGTTTGGATATGTCTACCATTTATGTGCTGTTTATCAAAATAAATAATCAAAATTTTCATTGATTTAAGACCGAAAAATAACGATAATTTGCTGTGGTAGGGTTACAAATAAAATATCAGTTCTATATTCCAATAAAATAAGAGGATAGCTATGTCCAAGAATGTTCAGAGCGGTGTAAATATTGATCTCGGAAATCAATGCTCCCGCACGGCCTACGCATGGGCTAAAAAAACTTTCAATAATCGACCGGCAGGTGAAGGTAATCCCGAACTGGATGTCGAAGGTTCATTTTCTAATATCATGGATTTTCGCGGTGTAAAAGTCGGAATGTCCTCAGACGGTATCGGAACAAAGATCGAGCTGGCAGAGCGTACGGGTATTTATGATACCATCGGTTATGATCTGATCGCCATGACGGCTGATGATCTGGCCGCCAATGGCATGGAAACCGTTAATATGACCAATATTCTTGATGTCGATCATCTGGATCATGATATTATCAACGAGCTGATGAAAGGCCTGCACGAAGCCGCCAACTTCTCGCATGTCATTATAACAGGTGGAGAAATTGCCGAATTGGGTAATCGTATTTGTGGTTATGGCGACAAAATGCATTTTAACTGGTGTGCGGCCGGTGTTTCGATGCTTCCTGAAGGTTTAAAACCCGTGGATGGTGCCGATATCAAGCCCGGAGACAAAGTGATCTCACTTAAGAGTCGTGGATTCCGCTCGAATGGCTATTCGCTGCTGCGCAGAATTATGGAAGATAATTTTGGTGACTCATGGCACGAACATCCTTATTGTGATGGAACTTGGGGTGAAGCCCTCTTAACACCTTCATTGATCTATACTCCCTTGATCTCAGCCCTTCGCAAAGCGGGACATGAATTAAAAGGCATTTCCCATATCACAGGCGGTGGACTGGGTGATAATTTCGGTCGCGTACTCAAAGTCAGTGGTTACGGAGCCATTCTTGATAATATTTACGAACCTCTTCCGGTAATGAAAGCTGTTCAAGAAATCGGTAAAGTCAGTGAAGAGCAAGCTTATCGTTTATGGAACCAGGGAAACGGTATGTTGTTGGTTGTTCCTGCCGAAGAAGCGGATGCTGTTGTTGCAGACGCAGCAAAACAGCAGTACGAAGCTAAGGTTTGTGGTGAGATCATTGAAGAAGCAAAGATCCATATTGATACCAAGGGACTTGATCCTCAACAATTAAGTTATAAGGTTGAGAGTTAGGTTGAGTAATGAGAGTATGTATTAAGTAACAAAGGAGCTTATGTGAACACCTATACCATTCAGTTGATGCTCAAGGACAATGTTCCGGATGTTGCCGGAAAAGCGCTTGAGCAGGACGCAAAGCGGTATTTTAATATTAAAACAGGCAAGGTGAGAGCTTCAAAGATTTTTACTGTTTTGTCTGAAAAATCTGCCGATGAAATTTTAAAATTTGCAGAGTTGACCCTCAAAGACGCCGTCCTTCATGAAGTATTTATAGATAAGCTTTTTGTTGATAAAGTTTTCCAGCGTCATCTTTATATGGCCAAACTTCCCGGCGTGACCGATGATGAGGGTGTTTCTGCTCAAAAGACTTATGCAGATTATTTTAACCTTGATCTGCTTGCCGGCGAACAGTTCATTTTTACCGGAGAATATTATTACATAGAACATTCACTTAGAGATGAAGAATTGAAAATCTTGGGTGATGATCTATTGGGTAATCCACTGATCAATCATATTGAACACGGTCCTTTAAAGAAAGTCATTGAATATGTACCTACCGTGTTGATCAAATCAGATGTGAAGATTGATAAGATCGAAATCGATTTGGGTGATGATGAATTACTTGAGTTGTCTAAGAATATGCTACTTTCTTTAGATCTTAAAGAAATGCAAACGATTAAAGAACACTTTCTTTCAGCTAAAACTCAAGCTGTTCGTAAAGAGCTTGGCATGAGCGATATGCCAACGGATCTTGAGTTGGAAGTTCTAGGTCAGACCTGGAGTGAACATTGTAAACACAAAGAATTCTCTTCGATGATCACTTACAAAGATCTCGATACAGGCGAAGAAAAGACAATTGATTCGCTTTTTAAGACATATATTTTTAAATCAACTAAAGAGATCCGTAAACGCTTTGAAGAAGGTGATAACAATTGGATCTTAAAGGTTTTTAACGATAATGCCGGTGTGGTGAAGATCGATGATGAAAATGTATTCATCTGGAAGGTTGAAACTCACAATTCTCCCTCTGCGCTGGATCCTTACGGTGGTGCTCTAACGGGTATTGTCGGTGTGAACCGCGATCCTATGGGAACCGGTATTGGAGGTGGTAAATGTCTATTCAATACCAATGTGCTTTGTTTCGGTTCGCCTTATTATGAGGGTGAATTGCTCGAAGGTCAGCTTCATCCTCGTCGTATTATGAGTGGTGTGGTAAAAGGTATTGAAGATGGTGGAAATAAATCCGGTATTCCAACTATCAATGGTTCTATCGTTTTCGATGATCGTTTTCGTGGGAAACCTTTGGTTTACTGTGGTACGGCGGCAGTGATGCCTTATGATTATAATGGTCGTCCTTCTTGGGATAAGCCTATTGATGTCGGTGATCGTATTGTTATGGCCGGTGGTCGTATCGGTAAAGATGGTATTCACGGTGCGACTTTTTCCTCCTTAGAGATCGATGAACACTCACCTCGTTCCGCCGTGCAGATCGGTTCACCTATCACTCAGAA
The DNA here is from genome assembly GCA_963676395.1 of bacterium. Classification (GTDB taxonomy): domain Bacteria; phylum Fidelibacterota; class Fidelibacteria; order Fidelibacterales; family Fidelibacteraceae; genus M50B103. The sequence continues at coordinate 2,079,549 of OY781066.1, forward strand.
AAATATGAGCGATTTTATGACCAAAGCAGCGAAAGCAGGGCTATTGAAATCCTCTACGGATAACGGTGCGGGTGGTTTGTCTTCTTCTATTGGCGAGCTCGCTGAAACAACCAATGGAGCGGTTGTTGAGTTGGATAAAGCTCCTTTAAAATATCACGGTCTGCAACCTTGGGAGATATTTGTTTCAGAATCCCAGGAACGTATGAGTTTTGTTGTGGAACCCGATAAAATAGATGCTCTCTTTGCTATGGCAAAAGATTTTGAAGTGGAAGTAACTGACATTGGTTACTTTACCGATAACGGTTACTTGGATATTCAATACAAAGGTGAGCGAGCCGCTTATCTTGATCTGGATTTCTTACATAATGCAGTTCCAAAGAAATATATGGAAGCCGAGTGGAAAGCACCTCAGCTTTCGGAACCCGGACTTGTAGATGCCGATTACAATGATATCCTAATCAGACTTATGGGTTCCTTGAACATTTGTTCTAAAGATCCTGTTATTCGTGTTTACGATCATGAAGTCAAAGGTAAGACCGTCATCAAACCCCTGATGGGTGAGGATGGGAATGCGCCTCAGGATGCCGGTGTGATCAGGATCGATCATAACAGTTTTACCGGTGTAGCGGTATCGAATGGTATTTTGCCCAGGTATGGTGACATCGATGCCTATGAAATGTCGGCGGGTTCATTTGATGAAGCTGTTCGTCAGATCATTGCGGTAGGTGGTAAGTTACCCAATCCAAATAAAAAAGATGGTATTTTTTGGACCGTGAACGATAACTTTTGTGTTCCGGATTCGCTTTACGATGCAGAAAAAAATCCCGATGGTAAGTATAAGCTGGCGCAGTTGGTGCGCATGAATGAAGCGCTATATGATATGGCTACGTATTTCAATATTCCGCTGACTTCAGGTAAGGACAGCATGAAGAATGATTTCAAAAAAGGTGATGTTAAGATCTCAGTACCACCGACCATTTTATATTCTATGGTTGCAAAGATTGATGATGTTCGCAAGACCTTGACATCTGATTTCAAAGAAGCCGGTGATGTGATCTATCAGGTAGGAAAGACCTATAATGAACTTGGTGGTTCGGAATGTTATGCACTTTTTGATGTGCTGGGTGCGAATGTTCCCAAAGTCCGTAAAGATGATGCAAAACGTATTTATGATAAAATGAGTCAAGCTAATGAAGCTGGTTTGCTGGCATCGGTACATGATATGTCCGATGGAGGTTTAGCCGTTGCTCTTGCCGAATCTGCATTCGGAGGTCGTAAAGGTTGTCAGATAGTGATCAACGAAACTGAAATAGGTGCTTTGGCTGAACTTTATTCTGAATCACACTCACGGTTTGTTGTTTCTGTCGAAGCCACTAAAGCCGAAGAATTTGAAGCACTACTTGGTGCAGATTGTACAAAACTTGGCTTGGTGACAGATGAGGATAATATGAGCATTTTTGTTGAAAATAAAGAAGTTATTAAAAGTAAAGTTTCAAACCTGCATGAGGCCTGGAGCAATGGTTTAAGAAAATAAAGGAAGCATCATGGTAAAAGCACTGGTCGTTACCGGTTTTGGTATTAACTGTGAAGAGGAAATGGCAGCAGCATATCGTCTTGCGGGTGCTGAAGCCACCATTTTGCATCTAAATGAACTCTTTCAAGAAAGAGACAGCATTCATAACTACGATATTTTAAACTTTCCCGGTGGATTTTCATTTGGTGATGATATCGGTTCTGCAAAAGTCTTGGCTAATAAATTTAAATTCAAGAAAATGAAATCCGGTAAACTGTTCATTGATGAGATTACACAGTTTTTAAATGATGGTAAATACATTATTGGTGTATGTAATGGTTTCCAAGCCTTGGTAAAAATGGGCTTACTGCCAAATATTGCTGGTAAGTTTGAACAAGAAGTCACGCTCACCAACAATGCTTCCGGTCACTTTGAAGATCGTTGGGTACATTGTTTACTTACACCCGATAATCCTACGCCCTTTCTATCTGATCCTGCTATAAGCGGTATGGATTTGCCTGTGCGACACGGTGAAGGAAAGTTACTGATCCGTGATGATGAGATCCGTCAGGCTATTCTTGATAATAAGTTGAACGTACTGACCTATGCCGATAAGGATAAACAACCGACGGCTGAATATCCTGCAAATCCCAATGGTTCCGACTTGAATTGTGCGGGACTTTGCGATCTTAGCGGTCAGGTATTTGGATTAATGCCTCACCCTGAAGCATATCTTTCACTTTATAATCATCCGGATTGGACGGGTAAGAAACGCTCTAATCCAGATGTTTCGGAAGATGGGGAAGGATTGGGGATTTTTAAAAATATTGTAAATAAAATTCAATCAAAATAACTGGTAGGGAGCGGTTGCAATCGTTCTTTACAACATGAATGTTATAAAATGACAAGCATCAGACAACAAGCTCAACATCGTCGCCTCCGAGTGGTAGCCTTTTACGAGAATGCCTGGGAGTTCATTGTTCGCCTGTTAATGGGGCTTGGGATTTATATCGTTTTACGCATTATTTTAATGAGCTATCTCACAAGAGTACAAGGCATTGCACTAACTTTTGCCGATAGTTTGGCGGAGCTGAGTGTTTTATTGCTTAGCGCAATACTTATGATATTGTTCATTTGGTTTAAAGGTTCTCGCTCACATTTGGCGACTGCATTATGGATGCCGGCAATTTTGTGTTTAGTGATCGCGGATTCATTAAGATTGTTTCATCTTATAATGGCAGGACATACCTTTGATGCAATATGGGGTTATTTGCCTTTTTTAATTCCACTTATACTGATGTTGCTTTATTGGGCGCTTGATCCTGACTCTCTGATCTTTCGAATTGCCGCAAGCTTATTCTTTCTTGCGATGAGTATATTTTGGGTAAGTGATATTCCAAAGAGTTTACAAGAAGCCAAAGATGTTCAAAGCATGGTGAGAGCTTATCAGGAATTTTCAATGGTTTTGCAAGAAGATCATATGCTTGATTTTAAAAAGTCACCTAGGGCGGTTGAAACTAAAACCGTTACTAGTGTTTGGCATTCAAAGCTCGTTAATCAATACGATTATAAATTGGCTGAGGATATCCCGGAAGTGGAAAATATCTATTATGTGATGGGGACGGATATAATTATTTCTGGAGTTAAAGAAGAGCTTAAAGAAAGCACTCAAGTGTTGAGTTACGCTAAACTAGAGTATATTTCATTACATTATTTTTTCAAATATGTTACCAGCCGAAAAATAGTAACAAGGGATTTTCAATATACCGGCAACGCATTTTTCATAGTTAAATTGAAAAATAAGGAAGCGCTTGTCGTAGATAATGTATTGGTAAGAAAACAAACAAAGGAGGCTATAGCGTCATGATCAAGATCAAACGAGCATTGATCTCAGTATCGGATAAAACCGGGATCGTGGATTTTGCAGCTGCACTGGAGAGACAGGGCTGTGAGATCATATCAACCGGTGGAACTAAGAAAGTCCTGCAAGAAGCGGGTATTGAAGTCACCGATATTTCAAAAGTCACAGGTAACCCCGAAGCTTTTGGCGGAAGAATGAAAACCATTTCTTTTCAGATTGAATCTGCCTTGCTTTATGACCGTGAAAAAGACGCTGAAGAGGCTAAATCTTTGAATATAGAGCCGATCGATATGGTGGTCTGCAACTTATACCCTTTTGCAAAAGTAAAGGCTCAGGGTGCAGATTTTCCGACGCTCATTGAAAATATTGATATCGGCGGTCCAACTATGGTCCGCGCTTCCGCCAAAAATTATAAATATGTCGCAACTGTTGTTGATCCTCTTGATTATCCTGCCTTGTTGGAAGAGTTAGTCAAGAATGCCGGGGCGCTTGAAGAGTCGACTCGATTCAATTTAATGCGAAAAGCTTTTAATCACACCGCTGACTACGATGCATTGATCGCAACGACCCTGGATGCCGAAGCCGGTGAATTATCCGTGCGCTTGGCTTATGATCAAGCCAAGAAATTGCGTTATGGCGAGAATTCACATCAGGATGGTTATTTTCTGCGACAAAAAGGAGCAGACAGCTCTTATTATGATATGAAAGTTCTGCACGGTAAAGAATTGTCATACAACAATATGTTTGATATGTACGGCGCCATTGAGTCTATTCGCGATATGCGTCAGCATGGTGTTGCCGTGATCAAACATGCCAATCCTTGCGGTTTAGCAACAGGGGACGATCAACGGAAATGTATGGAATTAGCATGGGCCGGTGATCCCGTATCGGCTTATGGTTCCGTGATCGCATTTAATACTGTTGTCGAACGTGAAACGGTTGAGTTTTTTGCCTTGGATGCCGAAGATAAAAGTAAGCGTAAATTTGTAGAAATAGTGGTTGCACCCGGTTTTACGCCTGATGCTCTCGAATACTTACAGCTTCACAAGAATTTACGTGTTGTTGAGTTTGACCCTCATTTCTTATTTCCTGAAAAAGATATGAAGGTGTTGCATAATGCATTGTTATATCAGGATTCAGATCTTAAGATCAAAGCAAAAATGGATAATGTTACAGAATTAAAAGCTAAGATAGATGATGAATTACTAGACTTTGGTTTAAAAACCGTACGTCAATTAAAATCAAATGCTATTTGTATTGTTCGCAAACTTAAAAGCGGTTATTGTCAACTTCTTGGTATGGGGTGCGGACAGCCTAATCGTTTAAATTCTACGGAATTGAGCGTAAAACGTTCACGCGAAAATTTAAAAGCGGAGTGGAACGGTGAAGGTAATGTAGAAGATTTTATTGCAGCTAAAATGTCTGAGGCCGTGTTGGTTTCCGATGCATTTTTTCCATTTCCCGATAATGTCGAAGTTGCCCACGAAGCCGGTTTAAGAACCATTGTTCAACCCGGTGGATCCATTCGTGATAAAAGTGTAATTGCGAAAGCGGATGAGTTGGGAATGGGAATGGTATATGTTGGGATGAGGCATTTTAAACATTAACAGCCTACGGCGATCAGTTATTGCTAAATAGCATGCTGACAGTAATAGGCTGAAGGCTGAAAGCTTAAAATAATAAAGAGGAGTACATATATGAAAGCCATGCAAACTATCTCAAGCCCACAGATTAAAAAGATCCATAAGGGCAAAGTGCGTGACAGTTTTAGAATTGATGACAAACGTCGCTTGATCGTAGCGACCGATCGTATATCCAGTTTTGATATGGTTTTGGATTCTCTTATTCCGGGCAAAGGAGCTGTGTTGAATTCATTGGCTGCATGGTGGTTTGATAATACCAAAGATATTGTTGAAAACCATTTGATTAAACCTATTGGTGTGAATGCTTCTTTGGTTCATGATGTAGAACCCATTAAAATTGAGATGATTGTTCGTGGATATATTACAGGTTCGGCATGGCGTAAATACGAAAAAGGCGGCAGGGAAGTATCCGGTGTTGAAATTCCTGACGGTTTAAAGAAAAATGATAAATTTCCCACCCCGATTTTGACTCCGACCACCAAAGAAGAAAGTGATCGTGAAATCTCACGTGAAGATCTTTTAGCAGAAGGTTGGACAACGGAAAATATCTATAAACAAATGGAAGAGTACTCACTCAAACTTTTCGAACGCGGTTCAAAAGTATTGAGAGAAAAGGGTATTATTCTTGTTGACACAAAATATGAATTCGGTTTAAAAGATGGTAAGGTCATTTTGATCGATGAGATCCATACACCCGATTCATCACGATTTTGGTCTGCGGAAGATTATGAAAAGAATGTTGAAAAAGTCGAGCAGCTGGATAAAGAATTTGTCCGTACATACTTGATGAAAAATAAAGTAGATGGTAAGTATCCCACTACACTGCCCAACGAAATTATTGCCGAAACCGTTCGTCGCTATGAAGGTATTTATAAAATGATTACCGCTGAAGATATTCTTCATGTTAAACGACCGGAACACTATCTTGCAGCATGTTTACAGGATGAAGGTTTGATGAAAGATGGATTTGTATCCATTATTATGGGCTCATCTTCTGATCTTCCTCATGCCGAGAAAATGAAAAACATCATTGAAAAATATGATATTCCATGTGATCTGCGTATCATGTCCGCTCACAAGAACGGAGAAGCTATTTTGACTATTGCTGATGAATATAACCATGCGCTTGAGCCTGTTACCGTGATCGCTGTTGCCGGACGTTCAAACGGACTTGGTGGTGCATTGGCGGCCAATTTGAGTTGTCCGGTTATTTCTTGTCCTCCATTTGCTGATAAAGTTGATCTGATGGTGAATATCAACTCATCCTTGATGATGCCTTCTAATACACCGGCAGCGACTGTTGTCGATCCTAAAAATGCGGCATATCTTGCGCTTCGTTCATTAAATCTTCATCGTTTGAAAAATGTGATATCAGATGAGATCGCTGAAATTAAAGCTGGGTTGTTGGAAGCTGATGCTAAAGTGAGGATGTAAAGGATAAATAGAAAATAAGGAACGGTCTAAACCGTTCCTTACATTTTTGGATAAAATACAAACGCCTCCCATTGGGAGGCGTTTTCTTATTTTGCTAGTGTAATGGACTGTTATAACCGTCCGATACACTTCATCATTATTTTTTAATAATAGGGATCAATGCAAACGCAATAAAGGTTTTTACAATTGCACCGGGTAGAAAAGGGACAAAACCTGCTGCTAATACCGTATTCCATCCTGTAAAATTAGCTAGCCAGAGTAACCCAAATGCAAAGACAATTGCATGACCGATCATCAAAGCAGCGATTGCCGTATGAACTTTATTATACCAGCCTTTATCACCCAGCCAACCCATGACGAATGCGGCAGGTATGAATCCAAGCAGGTAACCGCAGGTCGGGCCGATCAGGGTTGCCAGTCCGAATGCGCCATTGGCAAATACGGGGAATCCAATAAATCCCATGGCAAGATAGGTGACTATTGCTGCCAGCGCACGTTTTTGTCCTAGCATGATTCCTGCGATCAAAACACCAAGCGTTTGACCTGTAACAGGGATCGGTTGAAGTGGAATTGATATGCGCGATAATGCTGCCAACATTAAAACGGCAGACATGATCATTGTTATTTCTTTAACAATGGGATTTGATGATACGATTGAAACCTTGCTTTCTGTTCTCATATTACCTTCCTGTGATACTTAATTTCAAGACGAGAAGATAAAATTAATAATTAAGAATTAAAAATTAAAAATGGAAAAAAGGTACCATAAATAAATTGGCAGGCGGGGAATACACGCGAGTGTTCTTGCTTATTCATGAGACTTATAACAGCTACGCGCTAAAACCAAGCCTTATGAATACTTTTATTAATAGGAATACAGATCACTGATCACGGCAACACATTTCCCGCTGCCCGATATACCTCATACCACTCTTCACGACTCATTTCAATATTCGTTGCTTCGCATATCTGTGTCAGTCGATCGGGCTTGGTCGTGCCAACGATTGGCTGCATTTTTGCAGGATGTCGCAGTATCCATGCAATGGCAATGGCATTCTTGTTAGTATGTTTCTCTTGAGCAAGTCGATCCAATACGGTATTCAGTTCAAGGAAATCCGGATGATTGATAAATACACCTTCAAAAAAGCCGAACATAAATGGCGACCAAGGCTGAATACGAATATCATGTAGTCGGCAATATTCCAGAATGCCACTATCATGATCGATAGATGCAGTGTTTTCCATGTTGACATTTAATCCGGAGTCGATCATACCTGTATTGGTAATGGAGAACTGAAGTTGATTGATGATCAGTTTTTGGTCTAAATATTCCTGTAAAAGAGCGATTTGCCCACTATTATGGTTTGAGACGCCGAAATGTCTTACTTTTCCCGTCGATTCAAGGGTAGAGAAGGCTTCTGCGACCTCTTCAGGCTCCATGAGTGTGATCCGGGTCGGTGCAAGAGAAAGGTATCGATATAATCCGTCTTTAGTCGTTTTAAACTTTCATTAACCGAGTGAAGGATATGTTCTTTTGAAAAATCGAAGAATCCCTTACGGATACCACATTTTGTTTGAATATAGATATTTTCTCTTATTTCATCATTCATGTTAAGGGCTTGGGCAAAGATCTCTTCAGATTTTCCTGCTCCATAGATATCGGCATGATCGAAAAAGTTAATACCGCAGTCAATAGCGGTTTTTAATAAAAATTCTGCATCTTTGATATTCATCTTTGCAATGCGCATGCAACCGTGGATGATCTCGGATGTGGGAAGATCGGTTTGAGGGAGGGGAAGTTTTTTCATATGATTTTTAAGTTATGAGTTATAAGTGATGAGTACTCGAGGGGGCAATTTTCCTCTCCAGCAAATATCCCCGTGCTTGAAAGTAATATAAGCAATGCAATATATATTACTTTGTTTGGAATAAACGCTGTTTTTTTCATTTTATACCCTTCTTGTTTAAGCTTTACTTAGATTCGATATATGTTAAAAACTTATTAACATAATGTGGATGGGTGTAACTTGCATTCCTCTTTTGTATATGGTTTAATAAAAGGATAAAAAATTAAAATAGAAAAAGCGAGAAAAAATTACTGATTACTAATCAGCGGTCATTTCAGATTATTGTTTACCGTTTCCTGCTTACTGAATTTCCGTCCTACCCACACAAAGTCATAGATTTGCCAAAACATTCGCTGTTCATCTTCCGTGCCGGGTTTATATACGTCTTCATGCCAATTATTTTTAAGAAGCTTTTTTATTTTTTTGGGATTGAGCTCATCCAGTTTCTCATAAAGATAATCTCGGACTTCGTAAGTGGTCCATTCAAAATCCTGGGGGTCAAAGGCAGCACATTTCAGGTATTTATATGACTGAAAATCATATTGTTCTGGACATGGATGAAAATAGTTTGTTCGTTGCTCACCCTGTTTTTCTACGGCGGCACAAACAAGTTGTGAATCCATCATATGTTCATCATATAACCAGAGTTGAAGATCATAAGCTTGCTTACCTTTTTTAAATGCTTTATCCCACTCATCATACATGCGTGCCATGGCATCCAACATACCTAAAAAAACAGGTAGGGGTGGTTTTTTTTTATTCATGGCATACCATGGCTTGATCCAAAGTCCGGCATGGTGATCTTTGAATTCATTTATGGCGTCCAATGGTGGTTCCTTGAATAATTCATACCACATATTAATCCGTTTCATGAATTTACGTTCAGGAATTGGATGTGTGTGCATAGTTCTTTGGAGGTGTTTAAGTTGTTTTTCTAAATTTGGCATAAATTTCTCTGATATAATGAAAAGCCGCAGCATTGCTGCGGCTTAAATATAAGTTAATCACGTGTCAATAATTCAACGGCACGTTTAGCATCTTCAACGAAGATGATGCGACCGGTTTTATTACTTTCGTACATAAAGTCTAACCAGCTTTTACGTTGCAGATCATCGAAATCACCAATTACGGCTAGATATTTATAGTAATTAATGACTTTTTGCATGATTTCTCCCGCCAATTTTGTTTTCAGGTCAAAGAAATTATCATGTAGATGTTCTCGTTTAATCATGATCTTATTTGCACCTTGATAATCGGCATTCCCTAATAGATCCAAGGCATCTTGTACCGTGGAAATTGGTTGTGATATAGATTCAAGTGCAGCGATTGTAGTATTGTTTATATTTAATATTGTCAGTTTCATTTATCTTCCTAATGGTTTTGTTAAAAAAATGATCGGTTATCAATGAAGACAGACCGATCAGATAAAAAAATATCATTTGATCAAGATCGATCGTCGGGTGATTCTTCTGGATCTAAAAATTGATCTGAATCGGTATTATTCAGATCATTATTCACCTTTTTGATTTCTTTTGAACGTAAAATCAAGACAATGAAAATACATAATAAACCCGGAAGAATATACAGGTAGTGTTTAACTGATACGGCAATAAGTATAAAGATTATTGCAAGAACAGCCAACAGTATATTCAGTAGGGCATAATTCCTTTTTTTCATTTTTCTCCGTATAATACTTTTCCAACTTCCAGCGGTCTATCTGTTGCAAAGATATCAATGCCGAGTCTTTCCCAGCGTTTGTACCAATGATCTCCCTTTGCTTCCGCTTTCTTGTCTAAATTACCAAGTGTTCCGCAATTGGCAAAGACTTTTTCTTCATGAAGCATGTTATAGAGTTTCTTTTTTTGTAAATGTGTACCGGTGAATGCCGTAATGCGGTTCATGGGGATCCCCGCATCCTTTGAGCGTTGTAATTCTTCTTCAGAGCGGATGGCTAGAGATAACATGAGGTCCTTATCAAGTTTATTGACCTTAACACCATCATTTATATTGTAAACAATGATTAATACATTGGCTTCAGTATCTGTTTTATGAACAAGATCAACAACTTTTTCAAAAGGAACCCCGCGCTTGACATCAAGATTTAAGACGGTTTTTCCCTTTGCCCAGATCAGCGCTTTTTCCAAAGTCGGTACACGAAAATTCGTAAGCTGTCCATTGTTATCTTCCAAAAATAGTTGTTCTATCGTTTTAAAATCGGTTTCATTTACAGAGCCTTCCCCTGTAGTTGTTCGTTTTAGATTCCAGTCGTGCATCAGTATTAATACTGAGTCTTTTGTAATTGAGACATCCACTTCGAGTGTTGATGGATAATGATCAAGAATATGGTCAAATGTCTCTATACAATTTTCCGGATAACCCGGATAAGGACCGCCGCGGTGCGCCGAAAGGATGGGCGTGGCGTTTTGTGACCAGGAAAAGAAATGTTGGATCTCTTCCACACTCTCAAAAGTGAGGTCCGGGACAGGATATGGTGGCTTAGCGACTAATATTGTAGCAATGAGTAAGAATGTTATTAGTTTATTCATATTATTCCCTTTTTTATGGATAATGTAAAGACGCAAAATATTGCGTCTTTACATTACAAATATATTCTGAATCAACACTGATTTAATTTATTCTTCTCTATCGGGATCTTCAACGACAACGTCATCTACTTTGGTAAATCTTAAAACTCTGTTATTGCCATTATCAAAGGTGTAGAGTACTTCATCGTAAAAAGTAAGTGCCAAAGGATTGTTCAGGAGATCGGGGTATTGTTGTAAAACAAGTGTATCTTTTACAACAAGAGAATCTCCTATATATGAGGAATCGCTTACTCTGATCCATTCCTCTCGTACTACGATAGATTTAATGAATTTACCTTGAGCTGAAAACATTTTTACATCACGATCTAATGTATCGAGCACAAAGATGCTATTATCGTTTGCTACGGTAATATCTCTGGCATAGCCATAAGCACCCAAACCCATGATGTCATCGATACCAACGAGAAATTGTGTGTTATAAGAACTTGAGTTTAGTTTATGTACAGAAAAATATTCTCCGGTTTGTGTGTAATAAACACTTCCACCATTATCTGATGCCATTGATATAGGTTGAGAAACCGTTCCGGCACCTGTTCCGGGTGTAGCGATAAAGTCATCAAGCATACCGGTATACTGCCATACATTTTGACCGTTTTCCAAATGTACCAAGACCGTGGGTACCAGAAGTATTTCTAAAAGATAATTGTTTATGGCATCTGCCGCATAAATGGACATTTGGTCAGTCGCCGCCGGTGCTAAAGCAACAAATGATTTGTTCTGAGCGGCATAAATAGGATTTCCCCCAACAATTGTTGTGCCGCTTGCGGTATCAACTAATCCATTTATATTAAGATCGGAGCTTGGATCATAAAAAATTCTTGGTGCCATCATTGAATCAATAGCGGCAGTGCTTGTACTGTCGATTACTTCTGAGCCTGAAATGGGTGAGTACCCCATGTAGAGTCCATCCAAAGGATGCATGGTAACCGTATCGGAGCCTACAAGGTAATCCCGTTCAAGCACAATGCCTTTAATGCCGATGGTCGCTACAAATTGCGGCCAGAACCAGATCACATCACTATCATCGGTATAATACACATTAAATCTTGCATCTAAACATACCGCAGTCGGAGAAATGTTAAGATGTTTTAGTGAATCATATAAACCGTTTTCCACTTCTCCCGAAGGGCGGATAACAGTAATGCTGTTTGCGATAGAATCAGCAATATATATACGTCCGTCTTTAGAAGAAAAGGCATCAACAGGTGTGTGCAGATCCAATTCGCCAAAGGTCCAATCAGGAGTAATTTGCACATATTTATTAGGATCATTGTTGATCCCGCCGTTTCCACCGCCATTGCTGGGAAGTGATATGTTTTCCGAACAGGAGATCAATAAGATGATCGTAAATAAGATCAGGGATGTTTTTAATAGATTTTTCATTAGAAATTATAACTTATTTGAATTTGATTAACGATACCAAGATATATATGTGGACGAAATGCATAATCGACCGTTAGGCCGGAATTCCATCGCTCAGTTGAAAATCCCAGTCCCATAGAAAAAGGGATCTCTGTTCCTATACAATAACCAGCGCGGACTTCCACAGCTTCAAAGAGTTTTGCATTCACGCCAAGAACATAGGTTTCATCATTGTCAACCGGGTGATTTAATTGTGCGGATACAAGAAGGTCCATGAAGTCATTTTCATAAATGGTTATAGAAGAGCCGATATGAAAGGTAGTGGGAGGAGCAAAAGTTGCGTATTCGCGTTCATCTCCATCACTTGAGATATAAGTGCCTGCGGGTCCTGCCGGAGTTCCGAAATTCAATAACGCAACAGCAAGAGTCATATCTTTAAATCCGGTTCTATAGAATGTTCCCAGATCCATAACAATGGATGTGGTTGCCATATCAAGGTATTCTTCCCTTACCATTCTTGCTGAAAAACCAAAAGAAAATCGATCGCTCATTTTACGTGAGGCATTTAAACCCACATAATAGTCGGCGTATGAAAAATAATCTCCGGAACCGTAGGGATTGTATTCGGTAGTGATTTCCATCGGATCCATGTGTAAGGCGCCAATTTCCACACCGAATGCCCAAGAGCCCATGGTATGAGCAGCCGCAATGTATTCGTAGCCGATACCGTCAAACCATTGTAGGTGGCTCAAACTTACAGATGTTCCCTCTAATTGCACCGTAATGGCAGGATTCCAATGGATGGCGGATGCATCGGAAACAACCGAAGTAAAAGCACCACCAATGCCGGCTGATGTTGCCGATGGATCAATTTTGAGGAAGTTGAAAATAGATGTTCCGGCTCTTTGTCCGCCTAAACCGGCGAATAGCATTGAAGCGCTAAAAAGTAGAACAATTGCGAATTTATGTTTGTTTTGTCTCATTTGTTAAAACCTTAAAAAGAGTCCTAGCATGATCTGGCGGGGTGAATAGTAACGGGATGGATCCAAATTGGGATTTCTTCCCGCATAGTAGGTGTATGAAATGATCTCGCCGGGATCATAAGGTTGACCGGTAAAAGGATTGATCCTTCTGGGTACTTTGTAATTGAAAATATTTTCTACATCGATATAAAATCCGTATGTCAGGTTTTTATAATAGAAGTCTTTAGTAAATTTTAGATCAACCGTAATATAGGGATCCGCGATTTCGCCATAGGGATTGTCACTACGTGAAGTACCAATATACCACATGGTTCCATCAGAGGTAGTTACCGTATCCAAAACTACACTTTCAGTATAGCGTTTTCCCGCTTGTGCTTCAATATGCGCATTTAATGACCAGTTGTTAATCCATGGAGAAAGATCATCTTCATACATATGAAGCCTGAGGTTTCCGATCAATCTGAAGGGCTCATCCCATGAAAGATAATTCTCGGTCAGAGGTTTTTCGGGGATCATACCTGCTTCAACCAATACATTATCATCGGGTGAGGAGCTTTTACCGGTTGTTACTGAATAGGTAAAAGAAGCATCGCCGCTGAAGAATCTACCGGCGGTTTGACGGAACATAAATTCAAGTCCGTAAGAGCGGGCATAATCCATATTTAAATACATCATTAAGCTATAGTTTCCAACCAAGGGGTTGAAAGATGTAATGGTTTGTGCCGTTTCATAATCAAACATATCTTTGTAATAGGCTTTAAATTCGACGGCCGATGCGGCGGAGAACTTATGTTTTAGACCGATCTCGTATGCCACGGTTGTTTTAGGATCTAAATTCGGGTTACCGATAAGTGAATAGGGGTTATCTGAAACGGTATTCAATTTGGCATAAACATAATTGTAAGTGGGTAGCTGTGAGAAATGCCCATAGTTAAAGTACAATACATCATTATCCGTAACCGGATGAGAAATACCCAAGCGAGGACTCAGGTGCCCTTTAAATCTTGCACCAAAGAGATTATTGGTTTCATCAAAATAACGTTGCCTACCGGCTTCTGTGATCGTTAAGATATCCGGATTCATCATTGCTTCGGTGACTTCTTTTCCGATGAACCAGTAATCATAGCGCATACCGATATTTGCGATCATACCTTCGAAAGTGATTTTATCTTGTAGGTAAAAAGAACCATCGGAGGGTTTTACATTATAGTAATCATAACTTTCTCCCAAGCCGGAACCCAACCAAGGTTTATAAATATCAATAACCTGCATATCGGTTGAACGGTGTTCAAAGCCAGCCTTTACTTTATGTCGAGTGCTTGGGTGATAGGTAAAATCAGTCGACAAGGTGAAATTTTTACTCCAGTAGTCATACCAATAGGGTGCATCACCATGATCCCAGAACTCATCACCGGTATAAACCACAACATTACCAAATTCATCGCGAGTTGAATATTCGGTAGGATCTATATCAAGAATTTCATCGTATTGGGTCCAGTGTTTATTTTGTACGGCTTTATGAAACGAGGTATAAAAGTAGCCGGCATTAACCGTATAAAATAGTTTTGGATTGATAGTATGAGTCCACAAGGCATTCACAACCTTAGATTCTGATGTAAAGGTGGGGTAATTATCCAGCATTTCTTGGAATGCATATGGATATGATGATTTTCTAAAATAGCCTTGATTGACATTTGCAGACTGGTTATATGAGATGGAAAATTTATATTTTTGTTGATAATTCCAAGAAAGCTTTGCCATGGTGGACATATTGTTCTCTTGACGATTAGTAAAGACATTCATCCAATCCCGATAGGGATACAGTTTTTCAGAGCCCGGTAAATAGGAGTCGGATAAATATAGATATCCACTGACAAAATATGAAAGATACCCGGGAATAAGTTTACTGTTGCCATTGATCAGAGGTCCGCCCAAGGTGAATTCGATATTGTCTGTACCAAAGCCGTTACTTCCAAAAAGCTGGTCTGTTTTATATCTTGCGGAGCCTTCAAGATTAGCAGCACCTTCTTTTAATTTAACATCAATGATACCTGACATTGCTTGCCCGTATTCGGCATTAAATCCTCCGGTAATGATCTCTAACTCTTCAATAGCGTTTGAATTAACATACAAACTGGAAGTTTGTCCGGTAAGGGGATCCTTGATTGAAAGTCCATCAACGATGAACTGTGATTCGTCAACTCGACCACCCCGGATATGGATTTCGTTGTTTGATGTAGAAACACCGGCTTGCTGACCGACAATATCTGCGACACTTTCAACGATCTTACCCAAAAGGTCATCGGATGAAACCGAAACGGAAGACGCTGTTGATGTTGCATCGATCAGAGGTTTTTCTCCCACAACCACGACATCTTCGCCAAGGGCGAGAACAGTTGTTTCCAAGGCGACATCAATTTTAATGGTTTCATCTTGATCTAACTCTATACCACCGTGGATATATTGTTTATAACCGATCATAGAAACCATCATATCGTAGGTTCCCTGGCCCATACCTGTGATGGTAAATGAACCATCCATGGATGTTGCTGCCCCGTAATATGTACCTTTGAGGATGATATTTACACCTACCATTGGTTCCTTGGTTTCTGCATCGGTGACAACACCACGAATGACAGCTGCGCTTAAAATACAGCTTAAGGTTATTGTTAAAACAGCAATGTACTTGATAATTTGTTTCATATTACTCGTTTATTTCAAATATGTGTCTGAATAGTTCGTCAAGATTGTTATTTCCTCTTAAATAATACAAAGGAATTGACATATAGTAACAGGTGCCATCTCCAATGGGAGTTTCGATCATGACTGTTGGTTCACCGGTATAATCACTGGTATTCAATGAGTCGTGTTCAAAATGATATCTTAATGTTGAAGTAGCACCGGGTTCAATGGCATATAGTTTATCTGCCAAAGTAGAGGAGGTTTTTAGAGTCAATTCACTATTTAATGTTGAGTCTCCCCAGCTAGGAATAATATTTACATCCGAATATATACGACCGGTGGGGCTGTATTGATAGACTGTGTCGATATCCGTAAAGGTCCATACCGTGTCGGGGCGTGAGCCGGTAGCAACTTTTTGAGCGTTATTAACAAACAGTGTACCGCCATCACCAACAAAACGTGTTAAGGCCAAGGAAGCTTCATTTAATGAGTTTGATCCTCTAAAGGTAAACCAGAAGACGTTGGAAAAAGTACTTAAGTTAAGTTCGATATCTTCAGCGGAGTAGGGAATGGTGTTTGCCGTATTGTTGCTTCCCCCGCCAATTTCCCAAATAGAATAGTTATTTGCACCCAGTAAACCTTCTACAATACCTGTGTAGAGATTCTGGTGAGAATAAGCTACTTGATCTCCGGGGAAATCATTGACGATGAGCATATCACCTTTAGGTTCAATAACTTCCCATGTAAGGATCTCAGATTCATCTGAATTAGGATCCGGGAATGATATTATATCGCTTTCGGCACCAGCAATATCCTTAACTTTCAGGTAGAAACGATGTCTTCCTGCCGGGATCTCAGTCAGCATGATCTCACTGATATCTCCATCTAATTTAATCCATGTGCTGGTATCGTCTAAAGCATAAAATACTTCTGTAATAGTTTCCCTTCCGTCAATATCAGAGACATCCCAGAAAAACGAATGGTGCTGGAAAGAATAATGCACTGAGTCTTCTGTTTTTGAGCTTTGAGGGATAGTGCCGAGTTTCCATTCAACCTCGGGAGGTGAGTTGAAAACCGGAAATGTCGCTATTGCTGGTGTTGGGTCAATGGCATTACTGTCATCCACTGCCTGAACATAAAAAGAATACACATCAAGTTGTGTACGTAGCGGTAAATAAAAAATTGCTGATTCGTCCTGTGTGAAAATCGATGTATCCATATAGGACCAACGGTAATAGTAGCCGATAACATTGCCATCGGGATCATCTCCCCACCAATGAACTTCTTGGACTGAGATGGTTGTATCCAATCCCATGATTAATGTATCACCATCTTCTACCCAAACGGTATCTCCGTTATTGATCCAATAATCTCCGGGCCCCAATGTTGTATCGGGATTATAGAAAAATGAAACATGAGTTTCGGGAGGTAAGTTTCCGGATGTTGAATCAGGTAATTTTGGGTGAAACAGATCGCAGGCAACCAATGACAGTAAAATGATAACTGCGAATACAACTAATGTTATTTGCTTGGTATTTTTCATAATTTGAAAATGATCCGCCTCTTCCGAAGAAGAGGCGGATACTATCCTAAACTCTTATTTTAAGAGTACAAGTTTGTTTGTAGCGGTGAATTCGGGTGTTTCGATACGATAGAGATACATACCTGATGAGAGGTGTGCGGCATTCCAACGTAAGTCGTAAGCACCGGCATTCATGCTGGTGTTGACCAATTCTTCAACCAGACGACCTGAGATGTCATAAACTGACAATTTTACGTCTGTGGCACTAGCCAATTCAAAACGAATGGTAGTTACAGGGTTGAAAGGATTGGGGAAGTTTTGATGCAATGCAAAGCTTGAAGGTATATCGGAAATTGCATCAGGAGGTGTTTCCATAAGTGTTACATCACCGTTTTTACGAACTTCGATCTTGATACTGCCATATGAGTACATGACAACACCTTTAACGGCGGCAAGTGAATCACCGGTAACCAAAGTATCGTTCCCAACAACAACATTTTCTTCATAGTTGATAACCATAACAGAATCTGCAACACAATCATCATCAAGTAAAAATGAGTTTGTACCATCGGTTAGTGTCAAATCGTAACTGTTGATAGATCCAATTACCAATGGTGCTTCCAATTCAACCAGAACACCTTCGAATGATTCGGGATTAGCTTCCAATTCTGCAAGTGTTGCAGGGGTGGTACCAAGGGGACCTTCACTTAGTTTTAGAGATACTGAGCCGTCAACATAAGTATTGGTCTGGTACTTCCAGTAAGCTTCATGGTCATCATCAACTTTACCGGTTACGGTAACCAAGTCACCTTCAACGAGTGAGGCAATTTCGCTTGCAGGGGCAAGAACCCAAACACCGTTCCACGCACCTGTTGCAGAGGCAACAGGGAAAGCGCATTTATCGGCTGAATTTTTAAATGTAGCCATATCTGCACCATCACTCATCATGTAGGCATCGAATGTTACATTGCAACCATCTAGCGGACTTTTACCGCTTGCAGCGTGTGTATATTGAATGTCGTATACACTTACATTACCATCAATGACTTTGTATGTAAAGTAATTACTTTCTTCATAATTTGAAGGAAGTGCAGATACATCGCTTGAATCATCAACAACATAGTAATAGTATTCAACAATAGCGTCATCAGCTTGCGCAGGGATAACACCTGTCCAGATATTGCCTGTACTTTCAGTCATATTTACAGATGTAAAATCACCATCGTTGACTTTGTAATATATTTTTGCAGTGTCAATGTTTCTCAACGTTGAGATAAGAACATTGGCTGTAACGGTTTGAGTAGGTGTTGGGATATTAGCCGGTGTTCTTGAAGGGTTCAAGAGCATAGCAGGACCTTCACCCAAAACAATGTCTTCTTTGTAAAGCGGTTCGATTTTGTATGTTGTAGAATCGACATGAGAACCATAGTGATGATAGATCCATCCGGTGACAGATTCAATCGGGGTCATTACCGGAGGAGCAAGATAATCTTCCAAACTATCAGAATCACTGTCTACAAGGATATCACCTGAGCCATCATCAATGCCCATAATTTCGTATTGTGGCGTATTATTTACAACCAAGGCATTTTCAATTTTTACAATATTGTTACCCCATTGTTCGGCTGTAAGAGGTATACGAAGATCACCGGTTGTTACAACTGCTGTATCAGGAAGAGCGCTAACGCCAACAACGTTGACGTCGCCAACCAAGAAGAATTCAGTCATATTTGCAGGTGAAGTAGAATATTCACCGACATAACCGCTCATTTCAATGAGATCAGTGGCAAATAAGTCAGGATATACCGAAGCATCCTGGTTGTAGGATAGAATACATGACCAAGGACCGCCGTGTACATCTGATAGGATGAACTTAACACCATCTCCGGCATACGATAAACCGGTAGGCATGGTAACAACGCCTTTAATGTGGAAAGTTGTATCGGCAGGGTTATCTCTATCGGCACCTTCATCAAAGTAAGATTTATCTGATTCGCCGTCTTTTAGTGCTTTCATAAGATCAGAGGCGCGAACTTGCTGAATTCTTTGAATACGAGTGTAAATTTTTGTTCCACCTTTTAAAGGACCTTCGATAATATCCCATGCCAGGCGAGGTAGGATTTTAGGATTATCGTAAGAGTAATTCATAACACCTGTAATTGAAATTAATGAATCATATTCATCTTGCCAGAAATAATATGGTGCTTGACCTTCGTCGTCAACCATAACTGAATCTGTCGCATCGCAAACTTCCCATTCACCGTAGCTTTTATCGGGATTAGAGATAGCTACATTTTTTAAACTGACAAGTACAGATTCATATTCTTCAAGTTTTGCATCGGCAGCGCTTAATACTAGTGGAGCAGGGCAACCAACACCGGCTTGTTCAACAACAACGGCTGTAACATCTTTAAGTCTTGTCATACCGTAGTTTTCATGTGTTGTACCTGAAATTGTGACCGAATCACCTTCAGCAACGATCGTCGTATCACCAACGAAAGATGAAATATTAGCACCGAGCTTGATATATAGTCCGCTCCAAGGGCCAGTACCGTCCTGAATAAACATGTAATCGCCACCCAAGGCATATGGTTCAACGGTAACAACACCGGAAACCGTTACAGCGGTTCCTTCGGCAACTGTACCTTGTTGGATATCACTGATCGTGGTCGCAAAAGCTGATACGGCCAAGACGAGTGATATCATAATGATTAGAAATTTTCTCATCTGTTTTCTCCTTGTTTGTATACTATTTTATTACAAGAAATCTGCCGGTTTTTATGTAACCGTTAGATTCATTTTCGACTGCGAAAATATACATACCTGTTGCAAGCGCTTGATCGTGGTCCGTAATAAGATCCCAAGCATGTTCTCCGCCGGCATATGCGGTGTTAGAACTTAGGCCTTCTTGTAAGCGGCGGGTTTCACTTCCGGTATAGGTAGCTGCATCATGTTCAATGGTTTTCACCAATTCACCGGATATAGTAAAAACTCTGATCGTCGCTTTTGCCGGTAGACCGGTAAACCAGATCATTCTGTCACGTACACCTGAGCCATCCCATAATGCATTAACGCGGTAAGGGTTAGGATATACACCAACTTCCGTTTCTTCGTCTTCAATGGATTGTTGACCGGTGATAACGGTGATCTTATTCTCTAATTGAGACGATTCAAGAGATTCAAGTCCGGTTCGAGCGTCACCTCGATCAAATGAAGTGACCGCAAAGATATTTTTATCGGGCCAGCCGTTTAAAAGATTGGCATTTTCGAATTTGTAATAAAAGGTGTCTTGTCCAAAGATCTCGTAAGATGGATTTCCTAATTCATCTTTAATACGGATATAGTCGAAACCCGTATTGTATCCAAGTTCATTCTTCAAGTCAAAGGTGGCAAGAAGTGTCCATTCGGCTGCTAACTGAGATGTTTTACGACGAGCGTAAACTTTGTAGCCTTCAAAATCTTTTTCACGAGAAATAGGATCTTCGGCAAATTCCGGGATATTGTTCCAATATAGTGTGACTTTACCTTTTTCGGGGACAACATGCAGTTTGGGTGAGGGAGGAGGTGCAGGAAGGACGAAACGATTTAATATGCCATCACCATTCTGATCTTCATTGATCTCTGGATCCAAACGGCCATTTCCATTAACATCTTCGCCGTTAAATGCTTTTTGTGCCCAGTCTGCATTTACACGTAGAAGTGAACGACGAGCGGGAGTGTCATCGGGACCTTCGTTGGCCCATTGACCGCAAACGATGGCAAAAGCGACATCAATAGCTTGTCCGGGCTGAATTTCCCATGAGGAGCTATCCGGAGTGGCAGGCTGAGTTCCAAAAGGCCCGGCCGAAACCAGGATCATCCATGAGGCAGGTTTTGATGGATAACCGGCATCTGTATAGTCCGATTCTCCGGGATGTTTGGGGACTGAATGACTTAACTTGTCATAACGTTCTTCATCGGTTAATGGCATAAAGTATTCTGGATAATCCATATCTAATGAGGTATTCCATTTCCATTGATCGTAATGTGTATCCCAATAGGCACGCGGTACCGTTTCGGTACCGAGAAAAGTAAATCCCACATAGGATTGGGCGTATCCGTTATCACCATCTTGATCAAACTGGTAAGCGATATCTCTTTCCAATCCTTCAAACGAATCATCGGGAATTGGATCAAAGATGGATTCATCATATCCATTTTGATTATCATACCAGCTCCAACCGCCACCGGGTTCATATATACTGGTATAATTCATATTACCTACGGCGGCATCTGCCCAAATACCTACGTAGGCATCATTGATGATATCAGAACCGATATTGGTAATGTGATAGTTAAGGATCACAAAAGCATCCGTAAACGAGAAGTTCCAAGTATAAGTAGTAACATCAACCTGAATATTTAGAGGTTGGTGATCGACCACTTCACCTTGATCATGGAATGTTGCTTTGAAATCCTGATGCGATATGGCGTAAGGTGAGTAAACCTTTGAAGTTGGTATAGATGAACGCTCAAAAATAGAGTCACCGTTATCGGTGAATTCAAATCCGGCTGAACCGTAATCAAAAACACCATCTACAACACCGGTACTTACGCGTTTTTCCCCATTGATCTTGCCGCCGACCCATAGACCGCCGTAAGACATATGTTCAACTTGTTCCTTCAAGTTGTCGGGATATTGTTTATACATACAAGAAGGCTGGTTAGGGTTGTTGTAACCCTCACCGATCACACCAAAGTTCGTAATTGTTAAACCGAGTTGTCCTACTGTAGTATAATGTACATAATCCGCCACTGATGCGGAAGCTTTGGCCAAAGGCGCCGGATAGCGATCATTGGCAAAGGATTGACCTGCTAATATTAACAGAACAAATAGAAGAATTGGGAGCTGTTTTTTCACTATAATCCTCTGTTTCCAAGTGCTAAGATAAGGGCATTATATAGCAATGTCAAAAAATAAAAAATATTTTTCATTGTCAATATCTTGTGTATTACTCTGTTGATGTACACAATATATGTAGTTTTTTGCTTTGGGATTTATCATTGAATCATTCAAGTTAAAGATTAAAAGTCGTTATATACTATTTATTGGCAATAAGTAAATGGAGAAATGCCTGAAATACCGAAGAAGTGAAGTTATAAGCAAATGAAATTAAAAACCCGCATTTGTAATTATTTACCTGTTTTTGCTTTACTTAAATTTATTTATTGAGATAAGTGCTTATACGTTCTTCTACATTTATGTGTAGATTTTATATCATATAGAGTCATCGTATCAATGCTAGACTTCTTCGGGGAAAGCCCTGATATCAGGCGTATCACTTGTTCGTCCGTTTTTAGGCATATTAACTCTGGTGATAAATACATTTATATAAGGCGTAAATACGCTGGGTTGGGTCGGAAATATTCCACTTACTGAAGCTATTTCTATAGATCAGATATATTCATGGTAGTGTAGCTATCATTGCTGATAGTGGAGAATATTTAAAAAAACATCGGCAAATGAATTGATCATAAATATTTGACAGATTATTTAAAATAAGGATAATATGTTTAAGGTTTTAAGTATAATAAGTATCAGTCGTGTTCTAAACCTATATAAAATTGGTTGCTCATTATTTATAATTAATAATTCAATATTCACTATTCATAATTGCCTTAGGAGAATTGTTGCATTATATTTCAGCGTGGATGGTGAATCGCTCGATTTGCCGGGTAAAAGGGTAAAAAGTAAAGGATCAGAGATGTTAAAAGCAATTTCTCCTCTCGATGGCCGTTATTTAAAGCGAGTCGAGGTGCTCGGTGATTATTTCTCAGAATTTGCATTGATGGGCTCACGCGTATGGGTTGAGTGTCAATTTTTGCTGGCTTTAGATAAAACAGGACTTTTTGATCCTCTCAGTTCGCGTGAGATTAAGAAGATCCAAAAGCAACTTGAATTATTTACCGAAAAAGATTATTTGGCAATTAAAGAAATTGAAAAGACCTTAAATCATGATGTAAAGTCTTGTGAGGTTTTTTTAATTAATACCCTTGGATTAAAACATCCTAATATGATCCATTTTGGGTTAACATCCGAAGATGTTAATAATCTTTCTCATACATTATTATTAAAAAGGTACCGCGATGAAGTCCAGCTTCCCGCCTTATCGGATTTTTTAGGCTTTCTTGCCGGAAAAATTAAGGAATGGAAAAGCATTCCTATGCCGGCTAGAACGCATGGCCAAATGGCTTCACCAACCACGGTCGGAAAAGAATTTGCCGTGTTTGCATCTCGTATACTGCGTCAGTATTCAGCACTGAAAAATTTCACCTTTAGAGGTAAGTTAAACGGTGCTACAGGTAATTATTCTGCCTTTACATCTGCCTCTAAAGATGTTGATTGGATAAAGTTTTCAAAGGATTTTATTGCCGGGATCGGCTTAGATATTAATCCTGTGACAACCCAGATCGAAGATCATGATAATTGGGCGGAATATTTTTTCCTGACAAAAATGATCAATACCATCTTGATTGATATGAATGAAGATATGTGGGTTTATCTGATGTTGGGATATTTAAAGCAAGAAGCAAAAACCGGAGAAGTAGGCTCTTCGACCATGCCTCATAAGGTTAATCCAATAAATTTTGAGAATTCTGAAGGTAATTTAGGCATCGCCAACTCATTGCTTGAACATTTTACAAGCAAACTTAGTCGCTCACGTTTACAACGTGATCTTTCAGATTCTACCGTAGAAAGAAATTTTGGTGTAGCACTTGGTCATACACATCTTGGTTTGGTTGAAACTATGCGAGGATTGAAAAAGCTTACCGTGAATGTTGAGTTTTGTGAGAGTGAGTTACATCGTTATCCGGAGTTATTGGCTGAACCTATTCAGACAATCTTACGTCGAGAAAATTTTGCTAATCCCTATGATGTAATGAAAAATCTTACGCGAGGAAATGATTTTACAGTCGCAAATTTGAATAAGTTCATTGATACACTTAAAGTTGAAGATAAAACCCGTATGGAACTCTCACAATTGAGGACATATTCTTATGTTGGCCTGGCGGAGAAAGTCTGCGATGACCTATTGAAAGAGTTGAAGAGTTTAGGGTTCTAGAGCTTCGTTTAGTTTGTCGGATTGATTCATTCTACATTGAGCGGGTGAAAAATCGAACGGTTGGGTAGGTATAGATTGAAACGACTTAAACGCTTAAGAACATCCGAACAGGAAAAAAGGATATTTGAAGAATTATCATCAATATTTTCTGCGGTGGTATGCTATCGGACCACTTGCATTCGTATTCTCTAGATAGAAATTAAAAGTGATAGATTATTATTTTAAACGAAAAAGGTTTTGATATGAATATTGTCGTAATAGGCTCCGGTGGTCGAGAACATGCTCTAGTTTGGAAGTTGGAACAATCACCTTTGGCAGAAAATGTTTTCGTTTTGCCCGGAAATGGCGGTACTAAAAACAATGTTGATATTGATGCTTCAGATATTGATGCTTTAAAAGCATTTTGTGAAAAAGAAAATGTATCTCTTATCGTTGTTGGACCTGAGATCCCTCTTGCAGATGGAATTGTGGACGCTTTTAATGATTCGAATGTGTTAGTTTTTGGTCCGGATAAAGCAGCGGCTCAATTGGAAGGTTCTAAGATCTTTTCAAAGAAATTCATGCAGAAGCATGGTGTTGCTACAGCGGATTTTAGGATATTCACAGCAGCAGATGATCCTGTAGGTATGATCAAAGATTATGAAGGCAATGTAGTTATTAAATATGATGGCCTTGCTGCCGGTAAAGGTGTGTATGTTTGTTCATCTGAAGCTGAAGCTTTCGAAGCGGTAAATGATATCAAGATAAAATATGGTCAGGATGCCGAGTATATCATGGAAACCAAGTTTTATGGTCAGGAATTGTCGATAATTGGTATTACAGACGGTAATGCTATTTCCTGTTTACTACCTTCACAAGATCATAAAGCTGCTTTTGATGGCGATAAAGGTCCCAATACCGGTGGTATGGGTGCTTATTGTCCGGCTCCTTTGGCGACAGACGAATTACTAATGAAGATAGATGATACAATTATTTTACCCACTTTGAATGGTATTGAGGCAGAAGGTTTTAATTATAAAGGCGTGATCTACTTTGGTATTATGCTTGATGAAGATGGCGAACCTAAATTACTTGAATATAATGTGCGTTTTGGTGATCCCGAAACCGAGGTGATCCTTCCTTCGTTGAAAAGTGATCTGTTAGAACTTATTCTTGCTGTTTTTGATGGTTCTTTGGGGGACATGGAATTGGAATTCAACGATGGATATTTCGTTGATGTTGTACTTACATCTGGTGGTTACCCCGGAGCCTATGAAAAAGGAAAAGAGATCACAGGTCTTGATAATCTAAGTGCAGATACTATATGCTTTCATGCCGGAACGAAAGAAAGAGATGGAAAGTTGCTTACATCCGGTGGACGCGTATTAAATATCGTTTGTAAAGATAGAAGTCTTGAAAATGCTGTTAATAAATGCTATGAAGAGATATTGAAAGTAGAATTTAAAAACATGGCATATCGTAATGATATTGCCCATAAGGCTTTGAATCAATCATTAAGATAACCTAGGGGACGGTCTGGCCCGCTCTGCATAAAAAATATACCTTGGATTTTAATTCAAGGGAAACAGGATGAACAAAAAAACATCACATCGCGGTTTAACATCACAATCGGCAGATAGATATATCGATTCATCGATCCCTCGACTTTTTTCTCAACGTTTCAACGTATTTAACTTTAAACGAATTATCCTTCTTGTTGCAATTCTTGTTTTGTTGACTTCTTGTATAGAGTATCGTGAAGAGCTTTGGCTGGAGCACGATCTATCGGGACGTATTCATTTTGATATTGGCTTACCCTCGATGACAGGTATTGAAGACGATGATATATCAGAGTTGAGCATTGTCGCTTTGTGCGATACGGTAGAAGGTATCACTGTGACCGATCATAGTACGTATTTGATCGATGAGAATACCTGGATACATGTCGAGTTGACTTTTGATAATATTTATTTGTTGAATGAAATAGAAAACGAATGGTTTGGTAAATTTTATATTTTTGATGAACAAGGCAGTCGAACCTTGAAACGATTTATTACCATGAGCGATACGATAAAGGCCAGTTCCGGTAATTTTGCCAATGTGTTGAAATATGCAATGTTAGGTCAGTATTCATGGATCTATACTTTGCATTTTCCCGATGAGTTGTATGAGGTCAACGCTCACCTTGCCAGAACGGATACGACGAGAAATACGGCTGTCTGGGAGTATAGCCTTGCCTCACTGATAAATGAACAGAAAACGATCATGGGGCGTTACCGGCAACGAAACAGCTTTAATCGATTTATAAACAACATTTTTAAGCGATAGAACTATGAAAAAAAGAATTGCAATCTTCATCTCGGGTCGCGGAAGCAATATGGACGCCATACTGCGTCAGGCACGAGAGGGGATTTTAAAGCAAGCCTGTGATGTGGTATTGGTTTTTGCAAACAAGCAAAGTGCACAAGGTTTGCAAAGTGCCAAAGCAGCAGGATTTCCGGTTGCTTGTATTCCTTCAAAAGGTAAAAAACGTGAAGTTTACGATAACGAAGTGATTGCCCTGTTGCAAGAGTATTCTATAGACTATATAATTCTTGCAGGTTATATGCGTTTGCTAAGCGGGGATTTTATTCAAGCATATAAACAAAGGATCATTAATATTCATCCGGCTGACACACGGGCGTTTCAAGGTGTTGGAGGTTACGAATGGGCTTGGGAAAATGGTTTAAAGAAAACGGCCGTAACGGTTCATTATGTTGATGAAGGTATGGATACGGGCGATATCATTGAATTACGAGAATTGGATATTAGTGACTGTAGTAGTCTTGAAGAAGTTGAAAAGAAAGGTTTGGCCTTAGAGCACAAAATGTACTCTGAAGTGTTAAAGAATATATTTGACAAATAATGGTCATTAAACAGAGTGTTTATTGACGATAAAGGAGAGAAAAATACATGTGTGGCATATTGGGAATTTGCGGATTTGAAGATGTTTCGAATGAACTGGTGAACGGTTTGGTTTCTATTCAGCATCGCGGGCAGGATGCTGCGGGGGTCTTAACTTTGAACGAAGGTCGTTTCCGGATGCATAAGGGTACAGGTCATGTCTCTGAAGTATTCAAGAATTACGATGTGAAAAAATTAAAGGGTAATGTCGGTTTGGGACATGTGCGTTATGCAACCGTCGGTTCCACCGAAGCGATGGATGCTCAGCCCTATGCGGTGAATTATCCTTTTGGGATTGCCATGGTGCATAATGGAAACGTGATTAACTTTGTTAAATTACGTAAAGTTTTAAATGATCAGTTTCATCGTATGGTGGAAACATCCAATGATGTGGAACTGTTGCTTTATACATTTGCCGCTTATTTACAGGAAAAGAATTTATCCAATATTGAGCTGAAAGACCTGTATGAGACGGTAGAATTTGTTCAACGTACTGTTAAAGGCGCCTATTCATGTATTACTTATATTAAAAGTAAAGGTTTTTTAGCCTTTACAGATCCTTACGGTATTCGTCCCCTTATGTTAGGCAAGAAAGTTACCGATCGGGGAACTAAGTACATTTTTACATCAGAAACGGCTGTGTTTGATTATCTTGGCTATGATTATGTCCGTGATCTTGAAGCCGGTGAAGCGGTGTTTATTGATTTGAACAATAAATTGCATTCCAAAATTCTTGAACGCAAGAGACCTTCATTTTGTGTGTTTGAGTACATTTATTTTGCCCGTGAAGATTCTGTATTCCGTAATCGTTTGGTAGCAAGTGAACGCGTACGTATGGGCAAAGCACTCAAAGAACGTATTGAGGAAGCTAAAGTTGATCCGGATATTATTATTGATGTTCCAAATTCAGCGTATTTCTTTGCTTCCGGTCTGGCCGAAGAGATCGAAGCACCTTATCGACGCGGTTTAGCTAAAAATCGATTCGTAGGTCGTTCATTTATTACGCCTAACGCCGAATTGAGAAAGCGCGTTGTTCGTCAGAAACTTAATCCCATGAAAGATATTGTGCATGGTCGTAAAGTAGCTGTTGTAGATGATTCGATCGTTCGAGGAACGACATCAAGACATATTATTCATATGCTTAAAGAATGCGGTGCCAAAGAGGTTTACTTTGTTTCGGCGTCTCCTGCCGTAAAATATCCTTGTATCTACGGCATTGATATGTCAGTCAAGAAAGAGTTGATTGCAGCGAATAATAATGAAGAAGAGATCGCAGAAAGTCTTGGTTGTGAAAAGGTTATTTACCAAAGTGTAGAAGGATTGCGTGATTTGTATCACGATCTACCGATTTGTGATGCCTGTTTTTCCGGTGAATATCCCACCGGTATCACCCAGGAGATTCTGGATCAGATTGAATCGGAAAAATTAAAATCAGATAGAGTATAAAGGCAGAGAAGGAGTATAAATATGAAAAAAGAAAAAGTTACCATGAAAGCTTTGACTTTCGATGATGTATTGGTTGTACCGGCGCCATCCGATGTGCTTCCGGCAGAGGTTTTGACCGAGACATATATAACAAACGACATTAAATTGAATATTCCTTTTGTTTCAGCTGCCATGGATACGGTAACTGAAGCTCAACTGGCTATTGCTATTGCTCAAGAAGGTGGTTTGGGTTTTATTCATAAAAATATGAGTATCGAAGCTCAAGCTGCCGAAGTGGATAAGGTTAAACGTTCCGAGAGCGGTATGATCATAAATCCCATTACCATAGAGCAAAATAAACCTATTGGTGAAGCACTTGCCTTAATGGCAAAATACCATATTTCGGGTGTGCCTGTGGTTGAAGGTGAAAAATTGGTAGGTATTATTACCAATCGTGATCTTCGCTTTATTACATCTGATGATTATCAGGAAAAAGTATCCGAATATATGACTTCAGATAATCTGATCACAGCACCAATCGGGACAACACTGGAAGAAGCGGTTAAACCATTACAAAAACATCGCATAGAAAAATTACCCGTTGTTGATGATAAAGGTTTATTGAAAGGCTTGATCACGATTAAAGATATTCGTAAAAAAATGAAATACCCCAAAGCGGTAAAAGATAATGTAGGTCGTTTGCGAGTTGGGGCTGCTGTGGGTGTATCGGGTGATTTCATGGATCGCGTCGATGCACTTGTTGAAGCCAATGTTGATATAATTACTGTTGATACGGCCCATGGCCATTCTGCGAAGGTCATTGAGGCAGTGAAAGCAATTAAAGCCCGACATCCGGAATTACCTTTGATCGCGGGTAATGTTGCAACCTACGAAGCTACCAAGGATCTCGCAAAAGCCGGTGCGGATTGTGTTAAAGTGGGTATTGGACCGGGGTCAATTTGTACAACCCGTGTGGTTGCCGGTGTGGGTGTACCTCAGTTGACCGCTATTATGGAATGTGCTCGTGCAGCAAAAGAGACTGGAATTCATATTATTGCCGATGGTGGTATCAAGTATTCTGGTGATGCGGTTAAGGCATTGGTTGCCGGTGCGTCGGTTGTGATGATCGGTTCACTTTTTGGCGGTACCAAAGAATCACCCGGTGAGGTGGAACTGTATCAGGGGCGTCGTTATAAGGTATATCGTGGCATGGGTTCCATGGCTGCAATGAAACAGGGATCTTCTGATAGATATTTTCAGGAAGAAAAGACTGATTCCGGTAAATTCGTTCCCGAAGGCATTGAAGGTCGTGTTCACTACAAAGGTGAATTGGCAGATGTGATTTTTCAGCTGGTTGGTGGATTGCAATCCGGTATGGGCTATGCAGGTGCTCATTCTATCAAAGAATTAAACGATAAAACACAGTTTGTCCAAATCACCAATGCGGGTCTGCGCGAATCTCATGTTCATGATGTGATGATCACTAAAGAAGCTCCGAATTATTGGGTTGAAGAGAAGTAAACAGTAGGTAGTGTTAAATGAGTCTTTAATGGAATTTTATACTTTAAACTTACATTTGCACTATATAAGTTGATAAGTCTATTAAGCAAAAAAGTCATTTTAAAATGAAAAGAAAAATTTTACTCCATACTTGCTGTGCCGTTTGTGCCAGCGCCTGTATCGAACGTTTGCGTTCGGAGGAGATCGAGCCGGTGATGTTTTTTTCTAATCATAATATTGCTCCCAAAGAAGAATATGATAAACGTTTGGAAGCAGCCAGGAATTTGGCATCGGAATGGAACGTAGAGCTTGTAGAGGACAGCTATAACCACAATGCTTGGCTAAAAGCCATTGAAGGTTATGAGAATGAACCCGAAAAAGGATTGCGTTGCGGAAAGTGTTTTGACTACAGCTTGGGACGTGCACATAAATATGCTAAAGAACATGGATTGGAAAATTTTACAACGACATTGACCGTGTCACCACATAAGATCTCCAAAATGATCTTTGAGATCGGTGAGAAATACCCCGGGTATGAGCCTTGGGATTTTAAGAAAAAAGATGGTTTCAGGCGAAGTAATGAAATAAGTAAAGAATTAAAATTGTATCGACAAAAGTATTGCGGTTGCGAATTCTCATTGAGAGATATGCGCCCTGAATAAAAGGAAATATATAAATGAACAGTAACAAAATTCTCATTCTTGATTTTGGGTCTCAATATACTCAATTGATCGCACGTCGTATTCGCGAGGCGAATGTCTATTGTGAGATCCATCCTTATAATGTAGACTTTGATAAGATAGAAGCTTTTGATGCTCAGGGACTTATCTTGTCCGGTGGCCCTTCAAGCGTATATGATGAAGAAGCACCGCATCCCGATAAGCGGATCTTTGAACTTGAAATTCCTGTATTGGGAATTTGCTATGGATTGCAGCTGTTAAGTCAGCATTATCATGGCAAAGTTGCGCGCGCCGAACACCGTGAATATGGTCGTGCTCACCTGAAGATTGATGATAATTCCGATCTGTTCAAAGGTATCTCCAATGAAGAGGACCTTGTTGTTTGGATGAGTCATGGTGACCGCGTAGATGCTATGCCCGATGGTTTTGGTATTATTGCGCATACCGATAATGCTCCCATTGCTGCGATAAAACATGAATCTCGTTCCCTTTTTGCAATTCAATTTCATCCGGAAGTCGCTCACACCGATCGTGGCATGGATATATTAAAGAATTTTGCTGTGGGAATCTGCGGATGCGAGCAGAATTGGACACCGGAAAATTTTATTGATTCCGAAATAGAAAAAGTTAGAGAGATCGTAGGAGATAAACAGGTAATCTGTGGACTTTCCGGTGGTGTGGATTCATCGGTCGTTGCTGTTTTGTTACATCGTGCCATTGGTGATCAGCTGACCTGTGTTTTTGTAAATAATGGCCTGCTTCGTTTACATGAGGCGGAGGAAGTTCAAAAAACTTTTCGTGATCGTTATAATATGAAATTGGAATATGTTGATGCCGAAGAACAATTTTTAACGGCACTTAAGGGTGTGACCGACCCCGAAAAGAAACGCAAGATCATTGGTAATCTCTTTATTGATGTATTTGAAGAGACGGCTAATCGTTTGGGGGATTTTGATTTTCTTGCGCAGGGAACACTTTATCCTGATGTGATTGAATCCGTATCGTTTAAAGGTCCTTCCGCAACGATTAAATCTCACCATAATGTTGGTGGTTTACCCGAAAAAATGAAATTTGATTTGATTGAACCTTTACGTGAACTTTTTAAAGATGAAGTTCGCCGGGTCGGAAAGCAAATGGATATGGATGATGAGTTGATTTGGCGCCATCCTTTTCCGGGGCCAGGTTTAGGGGTTCGTATCCCCGGTGCCATTACAAAGGAAAAATGTGATATTCTTCGTGAAGCGGATTACATTGCCATGGAAGAGTTACATCTAAATGATCAGTATCATAAAATTTGGCAGGCTTTTTGTGTGCTGCTACCTGTACAATCTGTTGGAGTGATGGGGGATGAACGTTCATATGATTATGCTGTAGCGTTTAGAGCAGTTACTTCATTGGATGGTATGACAGCCGATTGGGCTCATGTACCTTATGAGGTGTTGGCTAAGATCTCAAATCGGATCATTAACGAGGTAAAAGGAATTAATCGCGTTGTTTACGATATATCTTCCAAGCCCCCTGCAACCATTGAATGGGAATAATTAAGTTTAGATACAAGGGATAAATCCTGAATTTCATCTAATTTTAATTTTATCTGATGATTGGAATTTGCTTTTTGTCTCTTTATCTTTATATTCTACGGCTTATTTATGTACTCGGGTTGGGAAAAAGGAACTTGATCTAATACTTAAAGCGAAGTTAAAAGTATTGCACGTTTGGTAGTGCATAAAATATTCTTGTAATAATAAATATGGGAAGCTGATATGGGAAGTACACCAACAATTGAATCTCGTCGTTTAATTACTTTTGATCTGATGAAGGGTTATGCTGTGATCGGCCTTTTATTTTTGCACGGTCTTATTCATGGCACCTGGCATTCTGCCGATACTGCATTATCAATTTTACCAGTATGGCTACTTGTGATATTGGCTCCTTTGATCATTGCTGCAACCTGGGGTGGAGGATTTGCACTTCTAAGTGGCTTTGTAAATATGTTCAATGCCTTAAATAAAATGAGTAAGGGGTATAAAAGAAAAGATGCTTTAGTACCGATTATATTAAATTCTATCATCATTATTTTATTGGATCCTGTTCGCTGTTATTTTTTAGTCGTGCCTTGGAAAAGATTATTTTCGGGAAATACGGGATATTCGTTGATTAATAATTTAATTGTGAATTCAAAATTGGAGTTTCCTCCATTTGAACAGATTATTTCACCGGGTGCTTTACCTATGATAGGAATTGCAGGTTTATTATGTGCATTATTTATAAGCATTTATTTTGACAAAGATGGTAAATCCAGAGGGCATTCGCATTTACATATTATATTGCTGAGTATTGGGCTGCTTGTTTTTCTTTTTGGAGAACCAATTAGTCACGCAATGTATACTTTAGAAAAAGATATGTTCTTTAGAGGTGGAATACTTAGAATCTTAGCATATCCCCTTGTAATGATTGGAGGAGATATCTTGTCTTTCCTTCCTAGTGGTGGTTATGCATTTCTTGGTATGAGTTTTGCATTGATTTATTTGCAAGATGATTCAAAGTCAAAAATTAAGAAATATTCTCGTATTATATCAGCTGTAAGCGGTCTCATATTTTTGATATTTATCTCAATTATGGTCCAACAATCCGGTGATGTGAGCACTGTGATCAGTAAATTATTTGATTATCGTGTTCCAACTCGGGCACTTACCTTTTTTAATGCTACCATTATTACAATTATACTGTCAGCTTTGTTAAGGCACTATGAATATGATACTGCTGATATTTATAAGGCAAAAGCTCGGAAAACGGTATGGGTTCGTCGCTGGGGTATGATGACACTGACATTGTATATGCTTGATCCCATTTTCAATTCAGCTTTCTCCCAATTATTTCATATGTGGTTTGGTGATCCTTCATTAAAAGTTGATGCTTTCATGACAAATGTACCGGCAATCTTTCTGTTTGCGGCAACAATTATTTGTTTTTGGTTTAGCTTGATCTGGGCATGGGAAAAAATTGCTTTTAAGGGTAGTTTGGAGTCTCTTATTGTTTGGTTCGGTGGTCTCTTTCGCAAGAATAAGTCGCAGCGCTTGAATGTGAAAAAAAATCTCTATTTGGAATAAATGAACATTTTTAATCTATCGACCTATTCACGATTAGGGGATGTTGTTTACGTTGATTATGTGAGCCTTAAATAGCTGTATATAATCGTATAATATTTCCCCGAAAAATTGTGGTAGGGTTTTACATTTGGGCAAGGTGTCGCAGGATTATTGTTTACTCTCATATCTTTTTCATTATTCTTTTATTTTGATTATAATTTTAATCTCAATACTTATCTTGGTCTTACTCGCATGACATCGTATATTTAAAGATTAAAGAAAAATATTTGAAAAGAGAGGAGTCTGCGATGAGTGTAGACCAAAAAGTAAGAGAGAAGATCTTAGCATTTCCCAAAATCGATTTGCATTGCCACCTGGATGGCTCAGTCCGTCCCGAAACAATTGTTGAACTTGCCAATGAGCAAGGTGTAAAATTGCCTTATGATTCATTGAAAGCTATGAATAAATATTTACACTGTGATAATGCAACATCATTACCCGATTATTTAAAACGCTTTGACGTGACACTTTCCGTTATGCAGGATGAGGCTTCTGTTGAGCGTGTTACCTATGAATTATGTGAAGATGCCGCCAAAGAGAATATACGTTGGCTTGAAATACGGTATTCACCTATCTTGCATACTCAAAAAGGAATGCGCAATGTTGATAATCTGGAAGCGGTAATACGCGGTATGAAACGTGCTGAACGTGATTTTGGTATTATGGGAGGGGCGATCGTTTGCGGTATGCGCTCTTTTGATCCTAAAATATCGGTTGAACTGGCAGAGTTGGCCGTTGCATATAAAAATAGGGGAGTTGTCGGCTTTGATCTTGCAGGCCCCGAAGAAAACTATCCCGCAAAGGATCATGAAGAAGCTTTTAGGTTAGTATTGAAAAACAATATTAATATTACGATCCATGCCGGTGAAGCTTATGGTCCCGAAAGCATCCATCAAGCTGTCCACTATTGCGGTGCCCATCGTATCGGTCACGGTACACACCTAAAAGAAGATGGGGATCTGATGAATTATATTAATGATCACCGTATATGCCTTGAAATATGTTTAACTTCAAATCTGCAAACTAAATCGGTGCCTTCGCTTGAAGAACACCCATTTAAATTTTATCGTGATTATGGATTACGTTTAAGTTTGAATACAGATAACAGATTGATGTCTAATACCTCTGTTACCGACGAATTATGTTTGGCTTATGATGCATTCGATCTTTCTATGGATGACATAAAGAGTATCATTATTGATGGTTTTAAATCAGCTTTTATTCATCATCGTGATCGCAAAATGCTTGTACAGGAAGTCGCAATGGAATTAGATAAGTTTGTGAGAATATAGTCAACAGCCAACAGTCTTTAGCTCCATAGCCGATAGCTGACAGCTTAATTATGCAAGAAATCGAACGAAAATTTCTGATAAAAAAACCTTCGACAGTTCTAAGTCTGCCTTCGGTTCATGTTATCCAAGGTTATTTATTGTATGCCGATGATGGAACGGCTAGAGTGCGTATTATCGACGGGAAGTCAGCAGTTCTTTCAATAAAAAAAGATATCACTCAACTCACTCGTTGGGAGTTTGAGTATGATATTCCCGTTAAAGATGCCCGTACCATGATCGAGCAATGCTGCAATGGCAAAGTGGTGGAAAAACGACGTTGTTTCCCCGTGGTGGGGGGCAAAACATGGGATGTGGATATCTTTCTTGGTAAAAATTTAGGACTGATCATTGCTGAGATAGAACTTGATAGTGAAGATGAGGTATTCGATAAGCCGGAGTGGCTGGGTGAGGAAGTTACGGGTGACTTAAGGTACTATAATGCGTATTTGGCTAAGAAACCCTTTCAAGAACAACCGAATGAGTGAATGGACCAATGTTGATATAGAAAGTAGGATTCTGAAATAATAGTAATTTTCCACTTTCCACTCACTACTTACCACTCACTACTTACTACTTACTATTTACCATCTCTTAATCATTCTGATCTTTTTCTTTGTTTTTTAAATATCACCTCAACCTTAATTCTTGATATGTAATCTTAATCATATTCCTTAAATGTCTCTTGTTTCTTAAATAAAAAATGTTATATTTCGGCGACTGAGATGACTCACACAATCGGAGGAAAAATGAAAGTCTTGATCATCAATTCAGGTAGTTCATCCGTAAAGTATCAGGTTATTGATACAGCTACACAGGATTATCTTGCAAAAGGTTTGGTTGAAAAGATCAATCTTGAGGGTTCTCGTGTAAAGCATCAAAATAAAGGTGCTGACAAGATAACCATTGAGAAACCGATCGAAGACCACGATGTTGCCATTGATTTGGTATTATCACTATTAGTCGACGAAAAAGACGGTGTTCTTGATAGTTTTGAAGACCTTGACGCCGTAGGCCATCGTATTGTACACGGTGGAGAAAAATTTAATTCATCTGTAAAAATTACTGATGAAGTTATGACTGTTCTTGAAGAATGTACACCCTTAGCTCCTTTACATAACCCTGCAAATATCGCCGGTATTCTTGCTGCAAAAGCTAAGCTTCCCAATACACCCATGGTAGGTGTTTTTGATACGGCATTTCATTCTACAATGCCCGATTATGCTTATATGTATGCGCTTCCAAAAGAATATTATGAAAAGTATGCCATTCGTCGTTATGGCTTTCATGGCACATCTCATTATTTTGTATCTCGTCGTTTTGCCGAACTGGTTGATAAACCGGTTGAAGAGCTTAACCTGATCTCATGTCATATTGGTAACGGAGCTTCAGTTTGCGCTATTCAAGGTGGAAAATCAATTGATACATCAATGGGATATACACCACTAGAAGGTCTTATGATGGGGACTCGTTCCGGTGATGTGGATGGTGGCGCCGTTTTAAAGATTGCAGAATACGAAGATATGTCTATCAACGATATGAACATGATGCTAAATAAAAAAAGTGGTATCATGGGCATATATGAAAAATCATCAGATCTTCGTGATATTGAAGATGGTGTTGCTGCCGGTGATGAAGTTGCAACATTGGCATTTAATATGTTCAATTATCGTATAAGAAAATATATTGGTGCTTATGCTGCTGCATTAGGTCATGTAGATGGTATTATTTTTACCGGCGGTGTCGGTGAAAATGGTCCGTTGACTCGCGAACCCGTATGCGGTAACCTGGAATGCATGGGCTGCTATATCGATGATGAAAAAAATGATGCCGTTATTCGCGGAAAAGAAGGTTTTATTTCAACCGATGATTCACGCGTGAAAGTTGCTGTTATTCCTACAAATGAGGAATTGGTTATCGCTTTGGAAACTGAAGCGATCGTCAACAACTGAAGGTCATAAATAAATGTTGATAAGATACACTCATTGAGTGTATCTTGTCGTATTAGGAGCTTTTTTATGCAAACACCCGAACAACTCAAAGATACTTTTGAAAAAACTCTCAAGAAATTTGAGGAAGTGGCAGCTTATACCGACTTAGATGAGAAAAATGCCAAAATTCTTGAATTGCGCAAAAAAACACTAGAGCCAAATTTTTGGAATGATAATTTATCAGCACAAAAGGTAACAAAAGAGATCTCAGGACTGGAATTTGAGGTTAAACGCTGGAAAGAATTGAATCTTTTGAAAGAAGATATCGACTTGCAGTGGATGCTAATGGAAGAAGACGCTGTAGATATGGAAGAATTATCTGAATTGGTGAATAAATTCGAACAACGTATCAATGATCTTGAGATAGAAAAACTGCTTTCGGGTGAGCAGGATAAAAATAATGCCATTTTGGTAATTCATCCCGGAGCGGGTGGTACAGAATCCCACGATTGGGCTTCTATGCTTTACCGTATGTATACTCGTTGGATGGAACGACGTGGTTATGAATACTCTGTAATGAATTATCAGCCCGGTGATGAAGCCGGTATTAAGGAAGCTGTAATTGAGGTAAAAGGTCCTTATGCTTACGGTTACCTTAAAGCCGAGATCGGTGTACATCGTTTGGTGAGAATATCACCCTTTAATGCTCAAGGTAAACGCCAAACCTCCTTTGCTTCAGTTTTTGTATATCCCGAAGTGGATGATGATATCGAAATTGAAATTAATCCTTCGGATATCCGAATTGATACCTTTCGCGCCAGCGGAGCGGGGGGACAGCATGTGAATAAAACAGACTCAGCGATCCGCATTACGCATATTCCTACAAACATTGTGGTTTCCTGCCAGAATGAACGTTCTCAGCACAAAAATAAAGAATCTGCCATGAAAGTGCTGAAATCACGACTCTATGAAGAAGAAGTTAAAAAACAACAAGCTGAAAAAGCCGAGTTAGATAAAACTAAAACAGACATCGGTTGGGGTTCACAGATACGATCCTATGTGTTTCAGCCATATACCCTTGTTAAAGATACACGCACAGCTTACGAATCCGGAAACCTTCAACATGTGATGGATGGAGATATCGACGGGTTTATTCAGGCTTATCTGAAGTGGGTGATTTCTTAAATCATTCCATGTAAGGAACGGTCGTGACCGTTCCTTACACATTCAATGTTTCATTTATTGCATTTAACTATCTTATTTCGTAAAATTCAAAATCACGGAACATATTTGCTTTTTGTGCAATATAACAAAGGTTTTCTAATCTAATTCGGGGTAAGTAATGAAAAAGAATATCGTTTCCTCAGTCCTTTTATTATTGGTCTTATTATTAGCAACATCATGTTTGTTTGGACCTGATATCGTCGTAAATAAAACCATAAAGATCAAAGTGGGGGAAAAACTCTACGCAGAAGATGATGTATGGGTTCAGCTAGACAGTATTACTCTTGATACTCGGAATTATTTAACAAATACTCACGGTCGAGTTGTAATGAAATTTACAATTGGTCAGGATAGCTCAGGTGGTGAATATTGGAGAGAACAACACACTTTTGTTAGTGATACGCTAAGTAGTCGTACATTTAGTTCCTATTGGCAGCCACCTGTTCTCGGTGGTAAATCTTATGTTATGACAGTTACGGGTATAGAACCGCAGAGAGTTGGTGAAGTAGATATTCCACAAGCTGATTACAGTATTTCTTTTGTTCTCGAAGAGGGTTTTTTTGCTGAAAAGCCCAATATTTATCTCTATCCCAAACGCAAAACTAAAATGAATGTCTCTTTAAACTTTCCACAGGGAGGCAGAGTCGTGAAATCCGATCCTAGCTATCCACAAGAATGGCAAAAGATTTCGGTAAAACCGAATGGCTTAATCGACGGGAAACACGATTTCTTGTTCTATGAAGCATCCTTACCTGTGAAATGGCAGTACGATGAGGGTTGGTCCGTTCCCCGGACAAATTTAGAGTCCTTTTTTATTAAAAATTTAAAAGCCTACGGTTTTAACGATGCCGAGATCCTCGATTTTGTGGAATATTGGATACCTAGACTGACCGAATATCCCTTTTACAATATTTATCCTCAGCATACTCAAAAGATCAACGAGGTGGTTTCTTTAAATATAAGCAAGAGACCTAAATCTGTTCTGAGAATGTTCTATGTGATCGAACCGACAATGTCAATGCGTGCAAAAGATATTCCTGCACCTATGATACCGACTTTCGAAAGAAAAGGATTTACGGTCACAGAGTGGGGAGTTGTATTTAAATAAGAAAATTTTAAATAATGCAAATGTAAAGAACGATGGCCCCGACGCTTCGGGGTTCCTTACAAAGAGATAAAGGAATAAACCATGAAACGCATCCTAGCCTTTATATTAACAATTATAATCGTCACTTTCATTTTTTCGGGATGTAAAAATCCACCTATTGATACGTATGATGATTTTGATTTTTTGGATACTGTCATCATAGCGGTTGGTGATACTTTGTATGAAAATGAAAATTATTGGGTGACAGTAGATAGTATTATTGAAGATAGTCGTTGTCTATCAGGAGTAGATTGCGTTACTGCCGGACGAGCAATTGTTAGATTTACAATGCCAACACTTTCATTTTATAATGGAGGTGTAATGACGATAGATGTTGCTACTGATACTCTTTCGGAAAGGTACATCTATTTACCTCTGCTTGAGGGTAGTACAGAAGGTGAATTCAAACTATTGGATGTATTACCTTATCCGGTTCAGGGAGAAGTTATTTTACAAAAAGATTATATGGTAAAAATTTTAATTGATCATACTGTGATCATCGATCGCAAGCCCAATCTCTATCTTTACCCCGAAAAGAAAACCAAAATGACCGTTTCCATGGATTTTCCACATGGTGGGGAAGTGGTAGAATCTGATCCTGCTTATCCAAATGAATGGAAAAATATTAAAGTAAAACCCAATGGAAAGATCAACAAAAAGCATGATTATCTCTATTACGAATGTGAAATACCGGATATTTGGCAGTATAGCGAGGGTTGGGTGGTTAAGCAGGAAGAGTTAACTGAATTTTTTACACAAAATCTCAATGATTATGGTTTTAATGAAGCTGAAATTGAAGATTTTATTGAATTTTGGATACCTAAGTTGATTCATGCCCCTAATTATAAAATTTTCCCCCAATATACCGAAATGGTTAATCGTGTTATTAAATTATGGATTTCACCCAGACCTGAATCTCTCATGCGTTTACACTATGTGATTGTGCCATCGGACGATGTTTCTGATTTGCCTGTTCCCGAAATACCCAAATATGAACCGCAAGGCTTTACGGCTAGGGAATGGGGAGTTATTTTGAAATAAAATGTTATGCTAAGGGCAACTCTAGGGGCACTCGTACATATTTATTTAAATTGAAGGAACAAACAATGAAAAAACTTCTCCCAAGCCTCTTCGCCATCACGCTGATCGTGGTGATATTTAGTGGGTGTAAACCACTTCTCCCATTAGATAAAGACCAATTTGAATTGGGCGACACAGTTCAGGTTAAAGTTGGTGAAACAGTATATGAAAATGAAGATCTTTGGATACGATTAGATAGAATAATTCATGATGACCGTTGTTGTCTGGTTTGTGACTGTGTAATTCCAGGTGGAGTAAAAGGAGAATTTAGCATTGGATTTGGAGATTCGACTATTACAGGTATATTTCAAACTGATTCTATGTCATGGATACCTATTAGGCTTCCGGGTGGTGATATTTTTGCTGATTATTATAACCTTGTTGTTATTGATGTCCAACCTGGACGAAGTACTCCCACTACTGTCATACCTCAAAAGGATTATGTCATTAGTTTTGTACTTGAAGGCGGTATGTCGGTCGATAAACCCAACATCTACATCTATCCTACCAAGAAAACTCGAATGACGGTGTCACTTGATTTACCTGAGGGTGGTAAAGTCACCGAATCTATTCCAGAATATCCCAAAAAATGGAAAAATATCCGCGTGAAACCCGATGGTACCATTAATCGCAAGTTTGACTATTTATTTTATGAAGCGGATCTACCCGGAGATTGGCAAAAAGAAGAAGGTTGGTGTGTTGCCCGGAAAGATCTTGAATTTTTCTTTATGTTGAATTTGCGTGATTACGGGTTTAACAAAAAAGAGATCGCTGATTTTATAGAATGGTGGATACCACGCTTGAAAGATAAACCGTATTATAAGATTTATCCTCAACATACAGCTAAGATAAACGAAATCGTTCCCCTTAAGATCAACAAAAAAGTCGATTCGCTTCTGCGACTATTTTATTTTATTGAAGGTTCTGATTATAAATGGCACATGAAAGAACCCCTTGTACCCGAATTTAAACGCGATGGATTTGTTGTGACGGAATGGGGCGTGTC
The DNA here is from genome assembly GCA_963676395.1 of bacterium. GTDB lineage: Bacteria > Fidelibacterota > Fidelibacteria > Fidelibacterales > Fidelibacteraceae > M50B103. The sequence goes on from OY781066.1 coordinate 2,121,497, forward strand.
GCTTATTGATTAATGAGCTCAGGAGATATGTAGCAGCGCTACCGTTTATCATAATATGAAAAAATCTCTGAAAGGAACGGTTTAGGCCGTTCCTTTTATTATAAAGTGAATTTATCTTTCATTTTTTAAGTATCTTACGATTCACGAATATATTACTCTATATAGCAACAATTAATAAAACAATCCTCGAGAATCTTGATTTTTTACTGTCAAACTGACTCATCATTTATTACATTATCGAAAGTTCCGACACAGAGGGTATGAGCATCGGAATATCAACAAAATCAAAGAAAAGTGACTGTTACCACATGATTGCAAAACTAGTCTTAGAGAATGGTTTGAGCTTCGAAGGGAAAGCCTTCGGTGCACCCGTTTCCACCTCTGGCGAGGTGGTTTTTAATACCGGTATGGTTGGCTATCCTGAAGCCCTGACCGATCCGTCGTATTATGGACAGATTTTGACTTCAACCTATCCGCTTATTGGCAACTATGGAGTTCCTGATGAAAAAGAAGCGGATATATGTAAACGCCAGTGGGAATCCGATCGCATTCAAGCTTTCGGTTTTATTATCTCCAATCTTTCAGACATCCATTCACATTGGGATGCCGATATGAGCCTGGATGAATGGCTCAAAAAAGAAGGCATTCCCGGAATCGCTGGAATAGATACCCGTGCTCTGACAAAAATCCTTCGCGAAAGCGGTACTATGCTAGGCAAGATCATTGTGAATGATCAAGATGTCGATTTCTATGATCCCAACAAAGACCTGCTCATCGAAAAAGTTTGTGTGAAGGAACCTGTAGAGCATGGAGAAGGAGACAAAACGGTTCTACTTGTTGATTTTGGTTGTAAGAACAGTATTATCTCAAACGTGGTCAAACGTGGCTTTAAGGTCATTCAAGTTCCTTATAACTACGATTATTCTCGTGTTAAATATGATGGCATTGTGCTTTCTAGCGGACCGGGAGATCCGGCCGAATACAGCTTTATGGCTGAGAAGATCAAAGCCTTTATGGATGAAAAGAAACCTATGCTGGGTATTTGTCTGGGACATCAGCTAATGGCACTTACTGCCGGGGCAAAGACCTATAAACTGGGTTATGGACACCGCTCTCAGAATCAGCCGGTGATCGATAGGTTAAGTGGTCGTGCTTATGTAACAACACAGAACCACGGTTATGCTGTAAATATGAAAACTATCCCAACAGGTTTTATTTCCTGGTTTGAGAATTTAAACGACGGTACGAACGAAGGATTGTGGCATAAGAATCTGCCGATTCTTTCGACTCAGTTTCACCCCGAGGCTATGCCGGGTCCGGTGGATACCGCCTTTATATTTGATGAATTTAAACGCTGCTTCGAATAGGGACAAATATGAATAAACAGATCAAAAAAGTTGTGATTTTAGGTTCCGCCGCCATTAAGATCGGCGAAGCGGGCGAATTTGATTACTCGGGATCTCAGGCCATTAAAGCCTTAAAAGAAGAAGGTGTTAAAACCATTTTGATCAATCCGAATATTGCTACGATACAAACATCGGATTATTTGGCTGATAAGGTCTATTTGCTGCCGGTCACGGTAGATTTCGTGGAAAAGGTTCTTGAAAAAGAAAAACCGGATGGAATTTTACTGTCATTCGGTGGTCAAACCGCTTTAAATTGCGGACTTGAACTCTATGATAAAGGCATTTTGAAGAACAATGGTGTTGAAGTGCTGGGAACGCCGGTTGAAACCATTCGGAACACCGAAGATAGGGAAAAATTCAACTCTGCTTTAGATGAGATAGGTGTTCATTATCCTAAAAGTAAAGCTGTGAATTCGGTAGAAGAAGCTATTGAATATGCTGAGGAGATCGGCTTTCCTGTGATGATGCGTATTGCTTACGCACTTGGCGGGCTTGGTTCGGGTGTGTGCCGTACCAAAGAACAATTGATCGATCGTGCTACCAAAGCTTTTACTTATACATCTCAGATCCTTATCGAAGAATGGCTGGGCGGCTGGAAAGAAGTCGAATACGAAGTTGTTCGTGATAAATATAATAATTGTATTACCGTCTGTAATATGGAAAACGTGGATCCTTTGGGTATTCATACGGGTGAAAGTATCGTGGTGGCACCATCGCAAACGCTATCCAACAGTGAATATCATAAATTGCGCGAGATTGGTATTCGTGTGATTCGTCATCTTGGCGTAGTAGGTGAGTGTAATATTCAGTATGCTTTGGATCCTTTCTCTGAAGAATATCGTGTGATTGAAGTAAATGCACGATTGTCGCGTTCATCAGCTTTGGCATCAAAAGCAACCGGTTATCCCTTGGCTTTTATTGCAGCTAAACTCGGTATGGGTTATGGTTTGCACGAACTATCAAATGCCATTACCGATACATCCGCTTTCTTTGAACCTGCATTGGATTATATTGTTGTCAAGATGCCACGATGGGATCTCAAGAAATTCCGTAATGTATCTCGTCGCATCGGTTCTGCTATGAAATCGGTGGGTGAGGTCATGGCTATTGGTCGTAATTTTGAAGAAACCCTGCAAAAAGCCATTCGTATGCTCGGAACCGGCGCTAAAGGATTGGTCGCCAATGAAAAGTTTACAACCAGCTCAATGGAAGATTCTCTAACGAAACCTTCTGATGAACGTCTTTTTGCTGTGGTAGATGCCTTTAAACAAGGTTACAGTATTGATCGAGTTCATGAATTGACTCGAATTGATAAATGGTTCCTGCATAAGATCAAGAATGTTGTCGATATTGCTCTTCGCCTGAGAAGCGGGGAAGAATTGAGCGATGAACTTCTTTTGGAAGCCAAGAAAAAAGGTTATTCCGATGAACAGCTTTCTATTGTTGCAAGTAAGCCCGAAGAAGAGGTATATGAGCAGCGTGTAAACGCCGATATTCATCCTCATATAAAACGAATTGATACAGTAGCTGCCGAATATCCTGCGAAAACAAATTACCTCTATCTGACTTACGAAGGTATAGAGGATGATTATAATGAAAAACATCCAGACGCTGCCATTATTTTGGGTGGTGGACCTTATCGAATCGGTTCGTCGGTTGAATTTGACTGGTGTTGCGTGATCGCAGGTAAAACCGTTCGAGAAGCGGGAAAAACATCCATTATGATCAATTGTAATCCGGAAACGGTTTCAACGGATTATGATGAATTTGATGCACTCTTTTTTGAAGAGTTGACATTCGAAACCGTTCGAGAAATTTATAACAAAGTTGATCCGGAAGGTTTTATCCTTTCTATGGGTGGGCAAATCCCCAATAATCTGGCGGTTCGTTTAAACGAGAACGGTTTACGTATCCTGGGTACAAGCACAGAGAATATCGATCGTGCCGAAAATCGTTCGAAGTTCTCAGCTATGTTAGATGATCTTGAAGTTATGCAACCCGAATGGAAGGCCTTGACTGATCATAAATCCGCTCTCAAGTTCGCGAATGATGTGGGGTATCCTGTATTGGTGAGACCTTCATACGTGTTGTCCGGTGCGGCCATGGCTGTTGCAACCTCGGATCTTGAATTAAAGGGATTTTTACTGGCTGCTGCAGATGTATCCAATGAATACCCGGTTGTTATTTCTAAATTTTATGAGAATGCCAAAGAACTGGAATTTGATGCCGTAGCGCAGAATGGTGAGATCATTTGTTATGCTATTTCCGAGCACGTTGAAAATGCCGGAACTCACTCCGGTGATGCCACACTGGTATTACCTCCACAAAGAACTTATTTTGAAACAGAACGGCAGATTCGTAAGACTTCGGCTAAGATTGCAAAAGAGCTTAATATCAACGGACCTTTGAATATCCAATATATCGCCAAGAATAATGAAGTCCGCGTGATCGAATGTAATCTGCGTGCATCGCGATCATTCCCCTTTGTATCCAAAACCCTGAATAAGAATTTTATTGAGGTGGCAACCAAGGTTATTATTGGCAAGAAACAGGAAAAAGTCAGAATTCCGCTTTACGACTATGAATATGTGGCCGTAAAAGCTCCACAATTTTCCTTTACACGTCTTAGAGGAGCTGATCCCGCCACAGGTGTGGAAATGTCCTCAACCGGTGAAGTTGCTTGTCTGGGAGATAATTTCTACGAAGCATATATCAAAGCTCTTATCTCAGTAGGATTTAAATTTCCAATTACGTCTGTATTGATCTCTTCCGGCCCTACGTCATCGAAAGCCGAGCTATTGGAATCCGTTAGAATGCTTTCAGATATGGGCGTTATAATTTTTGCTACCGGTGGAACTCAAAAGTTCCTGGTTGAGCATGATGTACCTTCATTGAAATTAAATTGGCCTTCTGATGAAGAAAAACCGGATGTTATTGAATATCTCAAAGAAGGTAAAGTTGATCTAGTTGTAAATATTCCCAAGAATTACAACGAAGATGAGTTGACCAACGATTATACCATTCGCCGTGCGGCTGTTGATTATGCAGTACCGCTGATCACCAATCGTCAGGTTGCTCAACGCCTTTTCGAGGCTATCTCAAAAACTGATATGGATTCACTCAAGATCAAAAGTTGGGATGAATATCGGGTGAAATAAAATACAATAAATGATCCGTTGCATGAGATTAATTTTTTCAACGGAAATTATCATTTTGACCGGAATAAGGAACGTTTAGTGGCGAATGCTGCGGAGAAATCCAAAATATGACGGTTGAAATCAGTAGCTGAATATTCATTTCTCGTTTGAAATCTTTTCATGTCTTTTCAAAAAAGCAGACTAGGTAGAGTTGACAGTATTGTTTCATTTAAATGATATCCACTTTACACAACGGGTAATAATGTAATGTGAGGACTGGGGAAATGTAGTCTTTTTTTGTGCTTTTGAAATAATAAAGCATCAGGTAAGTCGCACTTTACTAAATGGTTATATATGCTGAATAGTATTATTAATTCGACTAAATGGAAAACATTATTATTTAAATTAAAAAATATTGCCAATGAAAATATCTTATAGTAAATTGAGAAACATTTTTATTATAGTGAATTAAGCTAATTATAATGGAGGTTGAAATGAGAAGAACACTTGTTATTGTACTTGTGTTGTCATTTCTTGCATTCGCTTTTGCTCAGGATGCTGCTACGGCGGTTTGTGGGGTAAATAACGGTGCAAAAATTTGGCAAGAAGACTTTTCCGGCGCTGCACGCGGCATTGCCGGTGGCGTGGATTTAGATGGTGATGGTTATCTGGAAATTTACGCAACAAACTATGGTGAAGGAAACTATATCGTTGGTTTCGAAGCGATCGGTGGTGATACACTTGAATATTTCTGGCGTTCGAATGAGGATACGACAGGTGCCAGTGATTTATATTCATCGGGCACACGTTTTGTTCAAACTGGTGATATTGATGGAGATGGTGCCGGTGAGGTTATTTTCTTCCGCGGTCGTTATTCTACCGTTGCTCAGGCAGGTCTTTATATTTACGAGATCGATAGCGACAATACTTTTAAAGAGGCTAAATTTTATGATTTTGCTGATTTGAGCGCTCTTTATAATTTTAATGGCGAAGGTAAAGTCGTGGCCAATGGTCGCGTTGAACATTTTGTTGTTCGTGATGTTGATGGTGACGGAAAAGATGAGATTATTTACACCAATAACGGTGGCTCATATGTTATTGATCGTACAGATGAAACAGCAACCGATACGACAGATTATGGTCACTCAGAAGATTTTATTGCCGTACTTTCAGCGACAGATGATCTTCAGGGATTTGGTCGTTTGCAGTGTGAATTTATTACCTCAGCTCGTGATATTGACATGGGTGTCCTTGGGTTAACAAAAGATGATCCAATGTTTGGAAGAGATAATAGACTGGGTGGTGGTTCTCCCAATGCTGTTGAGGTTACGGATATTGATGGTGATGGACATAAAGAAATTGCATGTTTCGTATGGAACTATAACAATGTGTTCTTTATTGAGTCAACAGGTCCAGATACATACACATTTGGCGATACAACATACCAATATCTTACTGCTCCTGATGGCGTTTGTTTGCTCCAACCCGTTGTTGGCGATATAAACAGTGATGGAAAAGACGAAGCATATTTCTTTGACTACAATACAACGACCGCTTTTCAGGTATTTGATAATAATGATGATGCTACCAATTTTGATTCGACTGAATATGTTGTAATTAATGATGGAGAAAATGACCCTCATTCTATTTGTGGTGGTGTTTCCGGTGATATTGATGGTGATGGAAATAATGAAATTATCTTTGGTGACAATGCCTCTGAAGGTGATATTCTTGTTTGGGATGGTACAAGCTGGGATGTATATCATTCAGTTGAACCGGATACAAATATGTATAAAGGCACTGTAGCAGGTTTTGCAGGAAAATTTGTTGATCATTTAACTGATATTGATAATGATGGTTACATGGAAGTAATTGCATGTTATCAAAGTGAAATTGATTCAGTTGAAGAGATTATCGGTACTGATACTAATCTGGTAGCCAATCCTTTTTATTCACCAATTCGTATCATTGAGTTCGGTGATGATGAGTTAGGTGAAGTTGTAGCGATTGATCCTGTTGTTATCACTCCTGATGACTTCAAATTGAATGCTGCATATCCTAACCCATTCAATCCAACAACTTCAATTTCTTATTCTTTACCTTTGGCTAAAGAAGTATCATTGAAGATCTACAATGTACGCGGTGAATTAGTTAATGTATTAGTAGACAATCAAAGAGTTGAAGCGGGTACACACAATGTTGTATGGAACGCAACCGACATGATGGGTGCTCCTCTAGCAACTGGTGTATATGTATATACTTTGACATACGGTAATTTCTCAAAATCACAAAAAGTGACTCTGTTGAAATAATCATGATGATCCTAAGGGAGAGGTCTTCCTCTCCCTTTTTTTTGTCTTGTCTTAATTTTATTTGTTATAAAAAGGAATTAGAATGCAAAGGAAGTTGTTTATTGTAATATTTGCAATCTTCTCCATTATCTCAGTTGTATTTGCTGGTACCTCCGGTAAAATTGCCGGAACGGTTCTTGATAATGACAGTGGCGATCCATTGATCGGCGTAAATGTCATGCTTGCAGGTACTTCAGTGGGAGCTGCCACTGATCTAGAGGGTTATTTTACCATACTTAATGTATCTCCCGGTGTATATGAATTGGTTGCAACATCAATTGGTTACAAAACTTTTCGTATGAAAGATGTTCGTGTGTCAGTGGATCATACGACAAATATTGACATTAGCATGGAAACATCTGTTATTGCAGGTGAGGAAGTGGTTGTTGTAGCACAAAAAGAATTGATCCAGAAGGGGCTGACCTCCTCCGAGTCAAGTATTTCTGAAGATGAACTGGAGGCTATGCCGGTTGAATCATTTACCGGACTTTTAGCAACGCAAGCAGGGGTGACACAAGGTTCTGACGGTAAATTACACGTTAGAGGTGGTAGGTCCAGTGAAATTACATACATGGTTGACGGTATTCCGGTATCCAGTGATCTTGGCCTTTCGTTATCTACAAATGTTATTTCAGAATTAACATTGATTTCAGGTACTTTTAATGCTGAGTATGGTAAAGCCATGAGTGGAATTGTTAATATCGCCACTAAGGAAGGTGCTACAGAATTTAAATCACGGATTACAGCACAATTGGGTGATATGTTAACTTGGAACGATACCCATATCAAAGGAAATGAATTTAATCCGTTGGTATTTCAGCGTTATGATTTAGATATTAGCGGCCCTATCTCATTTTTATCTCAAGGATCTTATTTTATTACGGGAACGATAAGAAATAATTTGGGATGGCGTTATGGTGTGCGTGAGCATACAACTTATGATTATGGCCAAATTGGGAATAATAGTGCTAGGGTTCTGATGACCGGTGACAGTGCCTATGTACCTATGAACACGAGCAATTCAGAAAAAATTATGGCAAAAATGTCATTTAAACCTCTGAAAAATACGAAACTTATGTATCAATTTATTGGTGATTTTGGCAGTTGGCAAAATTACGAACATCGTTGGAGATATGCTCCGGACGGACGTTATCAATATCATTCAAATGATATAATGCATGCGTTGCATATTACTCAAACGATTAATGAAAAAACATATTTTACTTTGAAATATTCATATAAATCAAGTCATTCGGAACAGTATGTAAATAAGATCGAATGGCCGGATAATTATAATGAAGATATCAATGGTAATGGTGTTATCGACATTATCCCGGGTTTGAATGTTTCCGAAGATCTAAACGGTAATGGTGTTTTAGATGATAATCTTGCCATAGATTGGGAATTTGTAAATAAATATGGTGCGTTTGTTCCCAATGATACCTGGTATAGCATCAATTTAGGTGATACGACTATCAATATTCCTTATTATGTTCAGGATAATGGAAGAACCGATGTTCCGGCCTATCATTTTTATTATGGTGGACAAAGCATGGGGTATTACATTTCCGAAGACAAATCACACACTGTAAAGTTTGATTTTACTTCTCAGGTTAATCGCGAGAATCAAATTCGTGCTGGAATTGAGTTTAATGCATACGAGAGACATAGAAATTCTTCTGTTTTGCAGATGAGTGAGCAAGATGGAACAATTCCTCCATTTATTCAAAATGCCGGTGTTGCAAATCATGATTATTATACGCATAATCCCGTTGACTTCTCAGCGTATATACAGGATAAAATTGAAGTTAAAGATATTATTATCCAAGCTGGATTGCGTTATGATTACTTTAATGCAAATACTATTTGTATCGATCCTTTGACAAGCGATACAACAAATGCCAGCGCTAAACATCAATTAAGTCCTCGTTTGGGAGTATCATTTCCCATTACTGATCAAGGATTTATCCACTTCTCATATGGGCACTTCTTTCAGATGCCCTCTTTTTACTACTTGTATACCAACCCGCTTCAGAAGCGGGGAGCCAGTGTGTCCAGATTTGGAAATCCTGATATTGACCCTCAAAAAACAGTTATGTATGAACTTGGTTTACAACAGCAGTTATCACCTTCAACAGCTATTGATTTGACTATCTTTTATCGAGATATTATCAACTGGTTATCTACGGAGTACAATTTTGTTGACAATGCTTATAAATACACACGCTATATTACTGAAGATTATGGTAACGTGAGAGGTATTACCTTTGCTTTTACACAGCGAGGTGGGCAGATGCTGACTTTTAATGCCGATTACACCTATCAGATTGCTGAAGGTAATGCTTCGTCTCCCGATGCAAAGTATTATGATGCTTTAAATAATGTCGAAAGTGAGACCAAGGTTGTTCCTTTAGACTGGGATGTACGTCACAGTATCAATGGTAACTTAACCATTACACCCATGAAAGATCTCGGTATTGGTATTTTAGGTAGATTCTCAACAGGGAAGCCATATACACCAACTGTACAAGGTCAAAGAGATGCGGAAGAAAACTCAGACAGAAAACTGTCAGAATTCACCGTTGATTTTAAAGTATTTAAATATTTTAATATTGGTAAGCAACGTTTCAGTGTGAACCTAAAGGTATACAATTTACTTGATAGGGCAAATGAATTGGTTGTATTTACAGATACAGGTAGATCGGGTTATACGCTGACTCCTACATATGTTGGTGATCCGGCAGAAAAATATTCCGGTACTCCAGGTATTCATTCGTTGGAAGAATATCTGTATACACCCACGAATTATTCCACACCGAGACAGATACTCTTGAGTGTCAGTTGGGATATAAACTCTTAAGTTATGAGGATTGTAATGAAATCTATAAATAAAATCATTGTCCTCTTTCTTGTTATTTATTGTTCTTTCCTTTTTGCACTGGAACCTGGGGCAAAGGTAACATCCGGTAATGAAAAAGAGGTATTTTTTAGAAAACAACAAGCTATGCAGCAACCAACGATCACGGATGAAGAACGTCCTGTGCCACGAGAAGCTATCGTATCGGGTAACCAGATAAGAACTATTGTATTTGATTACGGTTCAATTGGTCACCCCTCAAGAGAACCTTCAATGGAATGGCCTATTTATTCCGCTCACGGTTATGCATACGAATTTGGCCCTCTTGTAGGTGTTGAAGTACCCGTTGATACAAACGGTTATTATATTTCCGCTTATTCAGGTGATGAAGGTCAAAAAGAACTCGATACGAGCGTACCGGGTTATGATACAACTTACTATATTGTAACAGACGGTTTACTCTCCGGTGGTGGTGTACTGATGAATGAAGTCAGTCCTACTAACTATCGTTGGGGATGGGAACCATTAGATGGTTATGGAAACGATGAAAGTGAAAGCATTCCTTTATCACATAAACCTGAAACATGGAATCCCGACTGGGGTAACAACTGGCCGGGTACATACAAAGCCGGTGTTTCATCTGCAGATCAGGCGATCTATTATGAAATGGACGATCGTTACAATTTAGAATTCTACCCTGCATTTAAACCCTTTCATCCAGACGATGTAACGGCTATTGATTCTGTTAAATTGACTTATGGTGGTACTGGTTTACATGTTGTGGTTAGAGCTTATCAGTGGTCTAACCCTGAAGCAAATGATGTGATTTTCTTTGTTTATGAAATCACTAATGAAAGTCATAATGATTACGAAAAGGTCGTATTTGGTATGTTTGGCGATCCGCATATTGGTGGATCAAACGATTATTCCGATGATATGGCTTATTTTGATAATACCTTAAATATGGTTTACGGTTACGACGGTGATAATCGTGGTGACTGGAATGGTATTACAGGTTGGTTAGGTTATACTTTTCTCGAAAGCCCCGGTAACCCCTATGATGGTATTGATAATGATAACGATGGCATGGTTGATGAATCTATGCAGGATGGTATTGATAATGATGGCGATTGGGATGCCGAAGTACACGATGTTGGCGAAGATGGTTTAGGACCATTAGATCCCGGTTACCCCGGTCCCGATTTTGGTGAAGGTGACGGTGTTCCAACTCCTGGAGATCCTGATGATCCTACCAAACCGGGTGAACCGAATTTTGATGCAACTGATCTTGATGAGGCCGATCAGATTGGTTTGACTAGTTTCGATGCTTTTGAATATGGTGCATCAGGCGTTCGCTACGATAATGCTATGTGGGCAAAGATGACCCCCGAAGTTCCTTTGACTGACGATAATACGGAAATCACTCAGCGTGCGGATAATATTTTCCTTTATGGAACAGGTTACTTTCCTTTGAAAGCAGGAGATTCTCAGAGATTTTCGATTGCCTTGTTGATGGGAGTTGATAAACGTGATCTTTATGAAACGGCAAATACGGTACAGACTATTTATGATAACGGATACCAGTTTGCTGTGGCTCCGTACAAGCCAAAACTTACGATTGTTCCAGGGGATGGACGTGTTTCATTATATTGGGATGATGCTGCTGAGAATTCATATGATCCACTGTTTGGATATGATTTTGAAGGTTATGCAATCTATCGTTCGACCGATCCGGGTTTTAATGAATGTTTAACCATTACAAATGCATTCGGTGTTCCGACATTGCATAAACCCATTGCCAAATTTGATCTTGATAATGGTATTACCGGTCCTGCTACAGTAGGTAATGGTGGTGTTCATTATGATTTAGGTACGGACAATGGTTTGGTTCATGAATATGTTGATACCGGACTTGTAAATGGTGTTACATACTATTATGCCGTTTGTTCTTACGATATAGGTGATACCAGTGGAATTCACAATTTAACGCCGACAGAATGTACAAAGATTATTGACCAGGATCCTTATACAAAAGAGATTACATTGGATGATAATACAGGTATGGCGACACCTCAAAAAGCCTCACCCGGTGTACAAGCTCCCGAACTGTTTAATGGTGAGCTCGATCGTACAAAATGTAAATCGGGGACGGGTGATATTGATATTGAATTTGTTGATATGATCAATGTTAAGAGTGATATGGAATATGAGATAACATTTGAAAACAGTGGTGTTGGTGGTGATCTTGAAATGTCAGTAACCAATTTGACAACGATTTATCATGATACTATTGAAGTTGTTACTACCCTGTGGACTCAAATGAATAAAACGCAGGTTTCACATGTTGAGGCACGTGATAATGCTGGTAATATAATTTCACCGACACTTTATAATGTGGATAATGCAATCGGTCGTATTCAATTCGATGATAGTCTTCTGAATGAAACGGTCTACTTAACATTTAATTATAAACCAATATTTAGAACGACGTATTTGGATAAAGAAGATGGTATGCCTGTTTTTGACGGCATGAAAATTTATGTCCAAAATGACAACTTGGAAAGAAGTGACGAAAGAAGTGGGTGGATAAACAGCGAAACTAATTTATTGTCAAGCGTTACGTTGGAATCGGATATGATCTATGCACACGACTATAAATTGGTATGGAACAGTGCGTACGAAAGTAGTCCCACTGTATTTAATCAATATGCACCTTTCAAGGTATATGACATGTATGATACCAGTGTAGCTCCTATTTATTTTTCTCCCCATGTAAATGGTCATTATACTATTAATTCGGATATTTTTATTTTGAGTGAAGCAACGGCATCACCGGACTACAATTTATGGCGAATTTGGTTCAAGAATCCTGTTGTGGGTGAAACGATTATGCCTCAGGATGGTGATGAGTATAGAATTACTCTGAATAGACCATTTATTGCAAGCGATACAATCAGTTTCAGTACCTTACCCGCTGAGTATGATCCTTCAGAAATTGATAATCCATTGGATGCGATCGTAGTGGTGCCGAATCCTTATACGGCCCAAGCTATTTGGGAACCGTCTAATGGTTATGTCTCGGGGCGTGGTGAAAGACGGGTTTATTTTACTAATTTACCCCCTGTCTGCACTATTAAGATCTTTACTATCAGTGGTGAACATGTGAGAACACTTGAACACAATGACGGTGGAGACGTTAATCGGGTCATGTTCGATGGATCGGAATCCTATGATCTATTGAATAAGGATAATTCCGATATTGCTTTTGGTGTATATTTATGGCAGGTAGACGCCAAAGCATCGGGATTGGGTATTAAAACAGGAAAATTTGCGGTGATAAAATGAGAAAATATATTAAATACTTTTTATGCTTTATCGTTGCAATCTCTCAATTGTTTGCAACAACCAAATCAGGTACCTCTGCTGCTCAATTCCTGAAGATCGGCACTCAGGCCGGAACTTTGGGCATGGGGGAAGCCGTTGTCGCCAATCCCGTAGGTCTTTCCGCAATACAGTGGAATCCCGCCGGTTTGGCACGCTATGGTACACAGACTGCCTCTTTCTCACAGTCAAACTGGTTGGTAGATACCGATTTTATGAATGCGGCCGCTGCCATTAATTTAGGCAGAATGGGTGCTGTCGGTTTCCAGTTAACCATGTTGGATTACGGTGAAATGCGGGTTCGTACCGAATATGAACCCGATGGAACAGGGGAGTACTTTTCTGCTCAGGATTTTAACATGTCTTTAGCCTATGCTAATAATCTAACTGATAGATTCTCTATTGGTGGTCAGGTTAAATATATTCAGCAGACTATTTGGCACATGAGTGCCTCAACCATCGCTTTTGATGTAGGCGCCTTGTTTACAACACCTTTCAAAGATATCCGTTTGGGTATGTCTATTACTAACTTTGGTGGTTATATGAGATTGACTGGTCGTGATATTAGTTTTTACGAAGATCCTGCTGAAGATATGTATGGTAACAATGGACATATTCCCGCTGAGTATACTATGGACAGTTGGGCCCTGCCTTTAACCTTTAGAGTTGGCCTCTCAGGCGATATTATTGATAAAGGCTATCTGCGTTGGACTTGGGCAATTGATGCGCTCCATCCCAGCGATAACACCGAATACATTAATGTGGGTACAGAACTTGCACTTTGGAAGTTATTGTATCTTCGTACCGGCTATCGTACCATATTCATGGATGAAAGTCAGGGTGGTTTTACTGCCGGTATAGGCATGAACTATAAATTCTCAGGGAATACAGGCGTTAATTTTGATTATGCTTTTGTATCTTACGGAGACCTTGGTTATGTAAATATGTTTACGATCGGTTTAGACTTCTAAACCATCTTAAAATAGTATGATATGAGCACCGTGTAGAAATATGCGGTGCTTTTTTTATAGAAACTGGAAGGGAGTAAGGAGATTTTATGATCTGTGCCCCTAAGCCTTAGTAAAGGTCAAGTGAGGACTGCTCTAGCAGTCCAGTATTGTAGCTAAAATACACCCAAAATAGAGGGACTGTCTAAGCAGTCTAATATAATAGCTAGAATGCACTCGAAATTTAAAGGACAGCATCGCAGTCCAATATAATTCAATTCTCAAATTTTTAATTGAATAAAAAGAAGGCCCGTCTAAACGAGCCTTGTTGTTTTGTGTCTATTTGGTGGCTGATATACCTATCCGTTACTATTGCGTCGCGTATTGTTCAATGATTCCGATCTGTCTGATCGCAATGCTTACATGTTCGGAGTTAGGGTAGTAGGTGAGTAGATTCTGGAATTCAACAATCGCTGAGCGCATTTTGCCCATCTTGAAATAACAGAAACCCAGTTTTAACTGTGTATCATCATATTTATCAAAAGCATTGGTATCGAAAACAAGGTTGAATGCGTTGAACGCTTTTTTGTACTGACGAAGAGCATAGTAACTTTCTCCTATCCAGTACTGAATATTGCCCGCTAAATAATGTTTGGGTTGTTCCATAATAAGTGATTCGAAGATCTCAATGGCATCACCGTAGCGTTGATAATAGAATTTATTCAAAGCTTCTTTGTATCTATCCATAAAAGGATCGGTACGGACAATTTTTTTCACCTTTAGTTCGGGAACGATCACTTCAGGTTTTACGATCTTAACTTCTTCAATACGTTCTTCCGGGATGTCTTCCATCGTTGGTACGGTTTCTTGGGCAATAACTTCGGTAGCACCGAAAAAGATGGGCATGGTATTTAATTCTTGCAGGTAACCATTCATGCTGTAGAGTACACTTAAAAGTGTGTCGTACTTCATTTCCATGATGTCGTTTTCAGCTTCGATCCTGTCAAGCTGAGCGTGGAGTTTTGTCGTCCTCTGAATATAATATTCGTCCATGGAGGCGAAGGCCAAGGTCATGGTGTCTTTCATATTCTCAATTTTTTGATCAAGGACCAGAATATCTCTGTCATTACTCTTGATGATCACAGAATTATCGCCGGTGACTTCTTTGGCTCCTGAACACGCAGAGAAGACCATAGCAACAATAAGAAAGACCATTAACGGAAAAAATACTTTTTTCATGATAGACCTCGTTAAGTTTATGCTCAAAAATATCAATAAATTCCTGAGTTCCCAAAAAATATTTTATATTTTATGTGATTTTTTAGCATGTTTTTACTTATTTTATGTACAAAAGAGGTGATTATGAAAGAAAAAGAAGTAAAACTGGTTGAATTTCAGAATGATATGTTGGCTGAAATGGTTAAAAACGTACTGGAAGAAAAGGGAATTTCCTTTCGAGCAAAATCAGATATCATGCAGTCTGCGCTCATTGTTGAAGGAAATGCGGCTGCCGGTGCCTTCACGATCATTTATGTAAAGGAAAAGGACCACAAAGCGGCCGAAGAGGCAATAGCGGGAATGGTTTAGGAAAGGATCTATGCAAAAACTAAGAACCATCAAAGGTACACACGACATTCTCCCATGGGATATCTATAAATGGCAAACCATAGAAAACACGCTACGCGAGGTTTTTTCCGCTTATACGTGTAAAGAGGTCAGAACCCCGATTTTTGAACGGACACAACTTTTTGCCCGCGGAGTGGGTGAGTTCTCGGATATCGTATCTAAAGAAATGTACACATTTCAGGATAAAGGAAAAGATTCCTTGACCTTACGTCCCGAGTTGACCGCTTCCGTAGCGCGTTCTTATATTCAGCATAATTATCAACAGGAAGCTCCTCTGCATAAACTGTGGTACTTTGGTCCTTTATTTAGGCAAGAAAGACCTCAAGCGGGTCGCCAACGTCAGTTTCACCAATATGGTATCGAAATGATCGGCTCAGCGAATCCGGAAGCGGATGCAGAGGTGATTGAGATAGCTGCCGGTATTTATGCTAAATTAGGTCTTAAGAACTGGGAATTGCATATCAATTCCATTGGTAGTATCGAAGCTCGTAAAATTTATATGGATGTTTTAAAAGAAGCGCTTGCCGATCGTAAAGAGGAGCTTTGCGAAACCTGTCAAGGTCGATATGATGGAAATATCCTCCGTCTTTTCGATTGTAAGAATCCGGGTTGCAAAGAGATCATGCATGATCATGCACCTTCGATTTTAGATCACTTGTCCGAAGAAGACAGTGAACATTTTGAGCAAGTAAAAACACTGTTAAGCGCAGCAGGAATTGATTATGTATTAGATCATACCCTGGTTCGTGGATTGGATTACTATACACGTACTACATTCGAAATTAAAGGCACTGCCTTGGGTGCACAAGATGCACTGTGCGGTGGTGGTCGTTATGATAATTTAATTTCCGATTTGGATGGTCCTAAAACTCCGGCTGTGGGTTTTGCGGCCGGTGTAGAGCGTTTGGTTCTTGCCATGGAAGCGGAAGGTCTGTTTGACGAAGATCAAAGCTTTGTAGATCTTTATATTGCTCCAATGGATATAAATTGCTTTACGGGAATATCTCCATTTGTCCATGAATTGCGCGAAAAAGGTTATCGCGTACATGTGGAACTAATGCGTCGCTCGGTGAAAGCCATGATGCGTGATGCCAATCGTCAAAAAGCTACCTGGGTCGCCGTTATCGGAGAGCAAGAGCTTGAAAGTGGATTGATTAAAATGAAGAATATGTCAGCAAACGAACAAGTCGAAACCAGAATTGCCGACATTGAAAAAGTCATAAACGGGTAGATCATGAAAAGTAATGAATATATTATGGACCATTTTAAAGGTTCACAGGCCAAGATCGGTATTGTATTGGGTTCCGGTTTAAACAATCTTTTGGATGCTGTGGATATTGAAAAGACATTGTCTTATGGTGATATCCCGGATTTTCCTCAGTCAACCGTTGAGGGACACGAAGGAGCATTCGTGCTCGGGAAAACCAATGGTGTTTCCATTCTTGCGGCAAAAGGTCGCTTTCACTATTACGAAGGTTATGATCTGGATGAAGTCCTTGCAATTATGCGCACATTCAAGGCAATGGGTATTGAACATGTGATCATTACCAATGCCGCCGGTTTGATGAATAAAGCTTATAAACCCGGTGATATTTTACTTATCAAGAATTGCATTGATAACACGAAGTTGACAAGCGGTTTGAAAGAAGGATCAGATATCATCTCTGAAGATGAAACCGCTATCGCAAAAAAGGCCTGCGAAGTTTCGGGAGTTGCACTTGGAGAGGGGACCTATGTGTGGACAACCGGTCCATCATATGAAACACCTTCCGAGATCGATTATTTTATCTCTATCGGAGGTGATCTTGTCGGAATGTCAACGATGCCTGAAATTATGTGGGCGAGAGAGCAGGGAATGAAGGTTTATCCTTTTTCTTGTGCAACGAATTGGGCTGCCGGGATCTCGGCGCAACCACTTACGCATGAAGAGGTTAGTGAGACGGCAAATCATGTCCGTGAAGACTTGACTAATTATATTTTAACCCTTTGCAAATTAATCGGAGACTAAGAATAGATGACACAACATCCCCCCGGATGTAATAGAATAGCTGGACGTACTTATTTTACTTTGTATGCCCCGTATGCAAAAAAATTACGCCTTTTAATTTATAAAAAATGCAATGATGATAAAGCCTTATTAACCTTACCAATGCGTGCGGTAAACGGTGGATTCTGGGAGTACTCGGACATTCGTGATTTTGAAGGTTTTTATTATGCCTTTCAAATGAATGAGAAGCCACAGCTTATAACGGATCCCTATGCGCGTTCGGTTTCGACGTTTAATGATCATCATCAAGATGGGAAAGCTTATATATATAACTCCAACTTTGATTGGGGAAAAGATACCTTTATATCACCCCGTGATCCTCGTGATCTGATTATTTACGAGGCACATGTAAAGGATATGACGGCCTTAAAAGCTTCCGGAGTAAGAAAAGGTGGAACATATAAGGCCCTGATGGGCAAAATCCCTTATTTGAAAAATCTGGGGATTAATGCACTTGAATTATTACCGATACAACTTTTTGCAAACTATGAACCTCCTTACGCAACGGGATCGGATCATAGTCGTAATACATGGAATCCCTATGCCTACAATCACTGGGGTTACATGACGTCATATTTCTTTGCACCTGCAGGTATTTATTCAAGCAAGGGAACAAGAGAATTCGGAAAGTGGTCGGATCCCAAAGGAAAAGAGATCGATGAGTTTAAAGCTTTGGTGAAAGCTTTGCATAAAGAAGGAATTTCTGTAATCATGGATGTGGTGTATAACCACATTTCACAATTTAATAATAATCCTTTACGTATGCTTGCTGAGGATCATTATATTGATGCTCACGCCAATAATAGCGGTTGTGGAAATGATATTAAAAGTGAATCTCCTGTGGCAAGAAGGTTGATTATCGACTCTATTCGCTATTGGATGGAAGAATTTCATGTGGATGGATTCAGATTTGATCTGGCCGGATTATTGGATGATGAAACATTGATGCAAATTCGTCAGACCGCTATGTCGCTAAACCCGAATGCCATACTTCTTGGAGAGCCTTGGGGCAAACGTTATTTTCCACAGCGTATGAGTGATTTGAATTATGGCGTATGGAATGATGTTTACAGAAATGGTATTAAGGGCGAAAATCCTACAGATCGCTTAGGTTATATTTTTGGCCAATGGGATTATCATTTACATAAAGATAATTTTATCAAGTTGCTTACCGGCTCACTCAGAATGGATGGTGGTATTGTTGAAGATTCACGGAATTCGGTGAATTATATTGCTTCACATGATGGTTATACCTTAGGTGATTTCATTCGAATGGCGCTTGGACGTAAAACCACTGATATTGTTTTAACCGAAAAAGAGTTGAAAATACATAAATTGGCTGCCTTTGTTTTAGCAATGTCTCAAGGTATTATGATGATGCATGCAGGTCAGGAATTTGCCCGCACCAAGATCGTGGTTAAAGAGGGTAATGTTGTTGATGCTCTTCATGGAAGATGGGATCATGACTCTTACAATAAAGATAATGAAACCAACTATATCAATTTTGAAGAAGCTGAAATTAATGCAGATCTTAGGAAGTTCTACAAAAAGCTTATTTCACTTAGAAAAGCATTTCCTGAATTACGCTCTGCAGATAGAAAGAAAATATCGACGCTTTATGCTAAAGGCAGTGAATTTGGACTCGGATATCTGTCGCGCTCATCTAAAAGAATCTGTGCGGTTTTGGTCAATTCTTCTCCCAATTTAAATGCGGAATTTGATTTGGATCCCGGTGTTTGGGATATTTGTGTCACACCCGAAAAAATCACGAGAAAAGGCTTTGAAAAGCGCAAAGGTGGATCGGTCGATATTCCTCCGCAAGGATTTATGTTGTTGGTGAAAAAAGTAAATTAGTGATCGCTTAGCGCTAGCCTGGAATCATGAATTAGGAATAAGATCTTAAGATTGATTTCAATAGACAGGAACAAGCAATTATGAAGTATTCACCCAAAGGAATTCCTCCGGGATAAGCTCCAAGCTATTTAAACCTTAACCCTTTTTACTTGTATGAAATATCTAATTATATCCTCCTGCCTTCTTGGTGCCAACTGTCGTTACGATGGGGGGACGAATGCGCTCGCAGAGGACATTCTGGCGCAATTGAACAAAGCATTTGTTTTAATCCCCGTTTGTCCCGAGCAAATGGGTGGTTTATCTACACCCAGACTTCCGGCGGAGATCAGAGGCAAAAAGGTCATCCGCAAGGATGAAGTGGATGTTACAAAAGAATTTCAGCTCGGTTCTCGTGAAGCTTTAGCATTCGCGAAGCGCTATAAAGCAAGGTATGCCTTATTGAAGGCATATTCACCTTCGTGTGGAAATGAAACTGTGTATGATGGCAGTTTCTCAGGAACTTTAATTGAGGGAAAGGGAACTACGGCAAAAGAATTTGATAAATTTGGAATAAAAGTGTATAATGAAACGCAAATAAATGATTTATTAGGAGAAGTATAAATGTTTGATCCAAGAGAAAAAAAACTGGCTGAATTATTGGTGAATTATTCATGTAATGTACAAAAAGGCGAAAATGTATTGATCGAAGCCTTTGATATTCCCGAAAGCTTTGTGAAATTATTAGTGAAAGCAGTTCGGGGACGCGAAGGAAATCCTTTTGTTACCATCAAATCTAATACGATTCAACGAGAATTATTTTTAAACGGTACGGATGAACAGATCAAGTTTGCAGGTGAATATGAAGCGATGCGGATGAAGAATATGCAGGCTTATATCGGTGTGCGCGGTTCACAAAATATTACGGAATTATCCGATGTGCCGGCCGATGATATGAAACGTTATCAAACACTTTGGAGTCAACCGGTACATTCAAAAATCCGTGTTCCCGAAACCAAATGGGTCGTACTGCGCTGGCCAACACCTTCGATGGCTCAGCAGGCAGGTTTAAGTACCGAAGAATTTGAAAACTTTTATTTTGATGTATGCACTTTGGATTATCCTAAAATGGCCGAAGCGCAGAAAGTACTGATGGCTTTGGAAGAAAAAACCGATAAAGTCCATATTAAAGGTCCGGGTAAAACCGACCTGAAATTTTCTGTGAAAGATATCCCCGTGATCCAATCCTGCGGTTTGCGTAACATTCCGGATGGTGAAGTTTTTACTGCGCCTGTTCGTGATTCTGTGAACGGTGTGATCGAATATAATACACCCACTCTTTATCAGGGAACGGTTTTTAATGACATTACATTGACATTCAAAGATGGCAAGATCGTCAAAGTTGAAGGCGACAATGTAGAACGCCTGGAAGAGATTTTTAACACCGATGAAGGTGCCCGCTATGTGGGTGAATTTGCTATTGGTATGAATCCTTATATCAATCGTCCTATGAAAGATATTCTTTTTGATGAAAAGATCGCCGGATCTATTCATTTTACTCCCGGAAATTCTTATGATGATGCTTTTAATGGTAATCAATCTGCCATTCACTGGGATCTTGTTTTACGTCAAACACCCGAGTGTGGGGGTGGTGAGATCTGGTTTGATGATGTATTGATCCGAAAAGATGGAATTTTTGTGCTGGAAGAATTGAAAGCGCTGAATCCGGAGAATCTAAAATAGAACAATCGATTGAGGAATGAGTGAATAATTGATAGACTATGGTCAAAGTTAAGTTCGCTGTTATCTCGAGTAAAGCACTTCGTATCTAGTGCGTAGCCGAGAGATCTCAAATGATAGCTTAATTATGCATGTGCTTCAAGCTTAATGTTGAACATAATGTTGATTTTGTGATATTATTAGGGCTTAACGAAAGGAATTTATACACGTTTAAGATCTCTCTACTCGTTTCACTCGGTCGAAATGATAGAAACCCTCAGGGCAATTGAAAAGAACAAGAAATTGAACTTATGAATCAAACTTCTAACATCGTCTCAGTCCGTAAAGTAGAACGCTACGATCAGGAAAAGATCTACACGGCTGTTGAAGAGATCTACAAAGCTGCGGATGGTCCCGATCCCAAAGGCAAGAAAGTATTGCTGAAGCCCAATGTATTGACCGATGTAAGACCGGAGCAAGCCGTCACCACGCATCCGGAAGTATTTCGTGCTTGTGCCAGATATTTCCGGGATAGGGGAGCTACGGTTGTAGCGGGAGATTCACCGGCTTTGCACAAAAGTGGTTTTAAACCTCAAAAGTGTGGTCTTTGGGCGGTTTGTGAAGAATTGAAGATCGAATGGATAGATTTTACCATAGATCCTATTCATAAAGGTGGATTTAAGTTTGCGCGCATACTGGAAGACGTCGATATGGTGGTTTCTTTGCCAAAACTCAAGACGCATGAATTCGCTTATTACACCGGAGCCGTAAAAAATCTATTTGGTATGATGCCCGGACTTTCTAAAGCCATGATGCATGCAAAATATCCGAATAGAAACTCATTTTCGGCTATGATCGTGGATGTGATGAATGTGATCAAGCCATCTTTTGCTATTATGGATGGCATTATCGGGATGGAAGGTGCGGGTCCGCAAAATGGTAAACCTAAACATATAGGTCTTATGTTGGGTTCCTCCAATTTGATCGCATTAGATATTATTGCTTCAAGTATTATCGGTTATAATCCCATGGACATTCCACAATTAGGATATGCGGTGGGGAAAAATATTCAGGTATCTGATGTAAAAGATGTGCAGATCGAAGGTGGTAGCTTAAAAGATTTTAAAGTCAAGAATTTCAAGCGTATCCCTATTCAACATCATTATAATTTTGCCATTATGGGCGTACGATACGAGCGACTTCGCAGACGATTTGATCGTCGACCTGTCTTTGACCACGATCAATGTATTCTTTGCAAACGCTGTGTAGAAATATGTAAGTCTGGAGCACTTGAAGTGAAGGACGGTAAAATCCAAATCACTGATGCGCAATGTATCCGTTGCTACTGTTGTCATGAGATTTGTCCCGTGAACGCCATTACCATTAAACGAAAGGTATTTTAATGAAGAAGATTTTAGCTATAGTATTAATTATATCAAGTGTTGCGTTTGCCTGTACCTCCGCCGTGATAAGTGGGAAAGCTACACCCGATGGTCGCCCATTGCTTTGGAAACATCGAGATACCGGTTCTTTAGAAAATAAACTGGTGAAGATTACTGATAGCGGTTATGATTTTATGGGTGTTGCAAATGTAAATGATCCGAATTCGGAAAATATATGGATGGGAATGAACGAAAAAGGCTTTGCTATTATGAATACGGCTTCATATAACATCAACGAAGGTGTCGTTTGCATGATAGAACCCGATCAGGAAGGTATATTTATGCGTCAAGCATTGGAATCTTGTGCAAATTTGCATGATTTTGAGCTAATGCTGGAAAGAACGTCCGGTCAGCGTGGTGTCGCGGCCAATTTTGGTGCCATTGATGCCGAGGGAAATGCAGCTTATTACGAAACAGGTTTTTATGACTACACGAAATTTGATGTTAACGACCCCCAAACTGCGCCTGAAGGCTACATAGTCCGCACCAATTACTCGTTCACGGGTAAAGGCGACAATGGGGTGGGCTATATACGATACGACGCTACAAGCGAGCTCTTTGCGAATCAGAGAGAATTTACTCCCGAGTTTATCTTTAAAGAAGCAACGCGTAATATGAATCATGGTTTGCTTAAAAAAGATATCGGCAATGTAAAATTGCCGAAAGACTTTAGCGATGTGACTATGATGGATTTTCAAGACTATGTTATTCGTTATTCTTCTGCTTCTGTGATGGTGGTTCAGGGAGTAAAAGAAGATGAAGATCCTAAACACGGTGTTCTTTGGACTCTCTTGGGCTTCCCTATGACAACGATGCTGACTCCCGTCTTTTTTACGGATGATGTTGAGCTTCCTCAGGTATTGAGTACCTCAAATGAACATGCGCCATTTATATCCGCAGCTTCACTGGCTTTAAAAAAAGAATTATTCCCGGTTAAATATGATGATCATAAAAATTACATTGATGTTTCTAAAATGAAAAATCGTAAGAAAACCGGATATATGCAGCGAGTCATGAAAGCTGAAAACGATATCGTTGCAAAAGCTAAAGCTGTTCAAGAGAACCGTTCCAATGAAGCGATTACCGAATATTATAAATGGTTAGATAGCTATGTCTACGAATTCTATTCACCTCTTTTACCCAAAGAAGCCATAAAGTATAATTTACCAAGATGTAAAAAGTAAAAAATTTGGATCAAACCTAAGTGTTCGCCCACTTATTTATTTTTATTGATTTTAAGTTGAATCGTAGGTTTTTCAGTTCTATAAATTCATTCTCAAGCTTCAATGATTAAGCTTCTTTTTTATATAAATAAACAAAAGCAGCTACAATGATCACAGAGCCTAAAATACTCCAAACATCGGGAAATTCTTGTAAAAAGATCATGCCAACAACAGCTGTAAATAATACATGCATGTATTTGTAAGGAGCAATAGAACTGGCTGCAGTGTAACGATATGATTCAGTCATAAAGATCTGGCCAATTCCCGCACAAATTCCAATCCCCAATAGATAGAGCCATTCCAGTGGAGTCGGCATAACAAATTGCATGATAACAATAGGAAGGGTGACGATGAATGAAATCCACGAAAAATAAAAAACGATAGTGGCAGGTTTTTCACCACGAACATTTAATAAGCGGATCATTGCATATGCAAAACCGGCAAATATTGCCGAAGCAAAACCTGTTGCTGCCGGAATAATTTCCATGTTAAAGTGGGGCTTTATAATTAGCAATGATGCAAAAAAAGCAACTGTAATTGCAATAATCTGATGACGTCCCAGCTTTTCTTTTAAAAATATTGCTGCAAAAAGAATAACAAAAAAAGGCGAGAGCTTATTTAGCATTGTTCCATCACTAAGTCCCATATGATTAATGCTGTAAAAATAAAATATTACTCCAAAAAGACCACCAAGTCCTCTTAAAACGAGGAAAATACGGTTTTTTTTCTGCCCCCAAACCGAGTCGCCATTTCGGATAATCAGAGCCAAAGCTATAATGAGTGCAACAAAATTTCTAAAAAATACTTTTTCAAATAAGGGTAAATCTCCCGCAAGCCGAACCAATAGCGACATAATCGCAAAAGCGAGAGAAGAAATAATCATAAAAATGACGGATTTTTTGTAGTTATTTTTCATTATAAAAAAATAAAATAAAAACAAGAACTTTCATATCAAAATCTTGACTACGGTTTAGATTCTAGTTAGATTATCCGGCTATTGTAAATTTATTTGGGAGTTGGTCGTATCATATCGAACTATTCGACATTTTTTAAGCAAGTTCAACGTACTCCGGATGAGGTATTTATTTACAGTGACAATATGTCATTGACTTATAAAGAGGTATTCGAATCCTCGTTGAAACTTGCTAACCATTTGCATGAACAAGGTATTGGTAAAGATACCCGTGTTGTTGTTATGTTGCCCAATATTCCTGAATTGGTTTATACTTGGTTGGCACTATCCAGGTTAGAAGCTATGATGATCCCGGTAAATGTTAATTACAAATCATTGGCTTTAAGATATATTATTGATGATAGCTCTGCCACTGCCGTTATTTATCATCATGATTCAGAAGAAGATGTTTTGAATGCGACAAATATTTTAACCGGGCTAGAAAGTATGATAGTCATCGGTGAAAGTGACAATGTCGATGCGGTAGATTTCTTGCAGTATAAAGAAAAACCATTGTTTGGTGGACCTTACAATCCAAATGCCGATGATACGAATGCTATGTTCTATAGTGGGGCGTCAACGGGACCTGCAAAATATGCCAAATACTCCAATTATATGTTATATCGCAATGCGAATGACTATATATCTGCTATCATGCTTAAACCTCGTGATATAGTTTTTTCAGAGTTTCCTCTAACACATTGCTTCGGCTATGTAGGTGTTTTGAATGCCGTGGTTAACGCCGGAGCTTCTTTAGCTATAAGCACGATCATGGAAGAAGATCATCTTAAGGCTATGATGGAAAGGATCAAACCGAACTGTTTGGTATTAGAACCATCATTTATATCCACATTGATCGAACAAAATGTAGAATTGGATTTTCCGGAAAGTGTAAACTACATTATTACGGGTGGCGGGCGTCTTAAAAAAGAAATTCATAAGAAGTTTATGGATATTTATAAACGACCCATTTTTAAAGTCTATGGTATGATTGAAGCCGGACCAATTCTTACGGTTAATACCAATACAGAAAAATTTACATCGATTGGCACAAGCCTTTCGAATGTTTCTATTACACTTCGTAAGAATGGAAAAATGCTTACTGAAGAACAGACCGGTGAGATTTGTGTTGTTTCAAGTATTCTTACCGAAGACCTACATAAGTTACTTGCCGATCAATTCGAAGATGGTTGGTACCATACCGGTGATTTGGGACGACTAGATCCCGATGGCTATTTATATTTTGTTGATCGTAAGGCTTATGTGATCAATGTATGTGGTTTTGAAGTATATCCTGAGCAAATCGAAATGGAATTGCTTAAGCATCCTATGATCCGGGAGGTTGTCGTTGCGGGTGCCCCGAAAGATGAATTCTCGGAGAGTATTCAGGCTTACATCATACAAAAAGAAGGTAAGCGGCCATCAGACAGTGAGCTCATTGAATTTCTTGAAAAGGTATTACCAAAGTATCAAATACCCGAAAAATTTATATATGTCAATCACTTCCCAAAATCTCCTACGGGAAAAGTGGTTAGACAAGCTTTGAAATAAGATAATAAACCCATTATGGAGGAAATATAATGGCAACTTTAACCAAAGATATTCGCAATATCGCATTGGTTGGACATTCAGCGACAGGTAAGACTCTCCTGGCAGATGCTTTCTTGCTGAATGCCGGGACGATCAATCGTCTTGGATCTATTCAGGAAGGAACAACCACTTCCGATTATACACAAGAAGAAATAGATCGACAGATCTCTTTGCGTGCATCAATGATACATGTCAATCAAAATGGTGTTAAGTTAAACGTACTTGACACTCCGGGTTATATGGATTTTTCCGGTGAATTGGCTGCAGTTTCTCATGTTGTTGATTCAGCGCTTTTAACTGTTGATGCTTGTGCAAATACCATCGAAGTCGGTACCGAATTGGCTTGGGAATCGATGGAAAATAACGATGTTGCAACATTTTTTGCAATATCTATGCTTGATAAAGAGCACACACATTTTGATAAAATTGTTACAGATCTTCAGGCACGTTACGGTGATCGCGTATTTACTATGCAGTTCCCTGTGAATGAAGGTCCGGCATTGAATGCGATTGTTGATGTTCTAAAGAAAAAAGTTCTTGTCTATGATGACAAAGGCAAATATACAGAAGAAGATCTAAATGATGATCAACAAGCACAAGTGGATGAACTCTATGAAAAACTTGTTGAACTTGTTGCAGAGTCTGATGACGCTTTGCTTGAAAAATACTTCGAAGAAGGTGAATTGAGCGAAGAAGAGATCAATGCAGGTCTTGTAGCTGCAGTTAAAGGAAGAAGTTTATTTCCTGTATTGGCTGTTTCTTCAATGAAAAATGTTGGTGTGACTCGCTTGGCAGAGATCTTGGCAGAAGTTGCTCCGTCTCCAGCTAGCGAAGTTAAAGCTATAAAAAATGGTGTGGACGTTGTACGTAAAGTTGATGCCAATGAACCTACCAGTATTTTTATTTTCAAGAATGTTTATGAACAGCATGTTGGTGAAATGTCATACTTTAAAGTGATGACAGGGACATTGAAAACCGGTATGGATTTGAAAAATGTTCAAACAAATTCATCAGAACGTTTTGGTTCTATTTTTATGGTAAATGGGCACGATCGAACGGATGCTGTTGAATTGCAAGCCGGTGATATCGGTACCGCCGTAAAGTTAAAAGATACACATACTTGTAACTCACTATGTGATTCAAAAGAAATGGTTGAATATCCTGCCATTGCTTACCCCGAACCCATTATTCGTGTTGCCGTTGAAGCTACAGCAAAAGGTGATGATGAAAAGATCGGTATGGGCTTGACTCAGGTACGTGCTGAAGATCCTTCATTTTACTATGAAGTAGATCCGGAATTAAAACAAACAATCGTTTCAGGTCAAGGCGAAACTCACTTGGAAGTATGCTTGAAGAAGATAGAAGATAGATATAATATTTCTATCAATCAGGTAGAACCTAAGATCCCTTATCGTGAAACTATTCGTAAGACCGCTGAAGGTCATTACAGACATAAAAAACAGTCCGGTGGTGCCGGTCAGTTTGGTGAAGTTTATCTTCGCTTGGAACCTCAGCAACGCGGTGAAGGCATTGAATTTGTATCTGAATTGGTTGGTATGAATGTTGATCGCTCTTTTGTCCCTTCAGTTGAAAAAGGTGTAAAACAAGCAACAGTTGAAGGTCCTTTGACAGGTTCAACTGTTATTGATGTAAAAGTTGCCTTCTACGATGGTAAACAACATCCTGTTGATTCAAAAGATATCGCATTCCAGATCGCCGGTCGCGGTGCTTTTCGTGAAGCTTTTGAAAAAGCTGATCCTATCTTACTTGAACCTGTATACGAAATGGAAGTAAAGATCCCTGAAGAATACATGGGTGATGTAATGGGTGATGTTTCCTCTCGTCGCGGTAAGGTTTTGGGTATGGATTCTGATGGCCATAACCAGATTATCAAAGCCGCTGTTCCTCTTTCAAACTTGTATAAATATGCCAACACCCTGCGTTCAATTTCACAGGGTCGTGGTCAGTACAAACGCAAGTTCTCTCACTACGAATACGTTCCTAAAGATATTCAAGATAAGGTAGTGGCAGAGCATAAGAAAGCTCAGGAAGAAGCTTAATCTTATAAAATCAAATGGTTTATATAGACACGGACACCATTTGGTGTCCGTGTTTTTAATATCATAAAAAAAAGGAGAAAAAAATGACTTATTTGCAGATCGATAGGTTTACCGGCTTACTCAAGGTATTGATCGATCTAGCCAGAACAGGCAATAGAGAAGATATTGATATGATCTTTAATGAACTGAATAAAGACTCAACAATTGAAGAAACACGTTATGTTGATTTTGCCTTAAGTTTAGTTGAGAACGAAAAAGGTATTCAACGAATAGAATATTATCTATTTAACGGAAGCCAGATGCAAAGAAACTATGCATCGCTTTTTTTCAATCGACGAGGAGATTATGATCTGATCGAGAAAGCAAATAAAGAAGGTCTGATAGATGATCTGCAGGCGTTTATAAGATGAAAATGTGATATGGGTCACAGTTTTGAATTTGGGGGTAAAAAATAAGAATTAATTTATTAAAATATCCTGCATAGAGACGCAAGCATTGCGTCTCCAAAAAGAATAAATTTGGACCCCAGCGTAAAAATCTATCTTCGATTATAAGAGGATACAAGGCATCAATTACTTCATATGCATGCAAAAAAGATATTATATTTGCGTGGCAAGCAAGATTTCATGATAGAATCATTGATGATATGCTTGATTTAGTGAAATGCGAAAAATACATACATAGTAATTCAGTTAATTGGAAATATGAGGAATCTACCATGCCCATCACCATCATCGAAATAAAAGCCCGTAGCACACAACATAACAAAGTACGCGAAATACTAAAAAAAGCAGGTGCTGATTTTAAAGGTAAAGATCATCAGGTCGATACTTACTTTAATGTGTCTAATGGCCGCTTAAAGCTGCGTGAAGGCAAGATCGAGAATAATTTGATCCAACTAGTACGTCCGGACCGAAAAGGGCCTAAACAGTCCTCTGTGCTTTTATATAAATTAAGCCCGGATTCTTCGCTTAAAAGCATTCTTGCCAAAGCTAATGGCATTCTTGCGATCGTTGATAAACAAAGAGAGATCTATTTTATTGAAAACATAAAAATTCATATTGATACCGTAAAAGATCTGGGCACATTTATAGAGATAGAAGCGATCGATGAGACGGGGGAGATAGGAAGAGAAAAACTTTTGCAGCAATGTCAGCATTATTTGGATCTTTTTGATGTAAAAGAAGAAGAACTTGTGGATCGGTCATATTCGGATTTATTGGAGAAACTGTAATAATACTTTGTTAATACGAAATATATATGTAAAATAAAGAGTAAATTAAATAAGTATAATGATTATTATGTTAATTGTATTAAAAAAGGAGAAAAAATGAAAAAGCTATTAATTGTGTTATTTGTTATCCTCATCACTTTCTCATTTGCTGCTGAAAAAGAAAAAGTAATAGAAATTGGCGTAACAACGACAAGACCTCTATACAATTCTTATAATTTTATGGCTAAAATTGGAGATGATCATTCTGTACTAAGAATTGGATCAATAAGTGCTACAAATTACATGTATTGGCAGTCAGAGGACGATATTAATGCGAATGATACACTTTTTAGAAATTTAACATTTACTTCAAATAGCGTAGGATTTGCAATTGGACGAGAAATAAGAAAAGATTTAAAAGATAATTTTGAATTGCGATATGGTATGGATTTTACTTTTGCTTTAAGTCAAAGAAAATCAGAGGATGTACATGATACACTATATACTGTTGCTCAAGTTGATTTTGGAATTTCACCTGGACTTCGTTTTGTATTTGGGTTGAATTACGTGTTAAATGATAACATTGTTTTTGGAATAGAGGTTTTACCTAAATTGTACTTTAACTATTCTTGTAATAAAAGATTATATGATTATGTGGACCCCAGTCTAGAAGATCGAATTGATAGTCAAAAAAAATATATGTGGCAATTTGATTTTTCATCACTTGCCTTGTTATCAATTTCCTACAGATTCTAAACAAATTGAATACACATTAAAAGCCTCGTACTGAGGCTTTTTTATTTTCATGAATATTTTTAAGTGCTTCATTATTACCATGTCTGATATTATTGTAAAGTATTTGCCGTAAATGTTATGAAAGAAGTTATAATAGGTAAGTTGTAAGGAACAGACATATCTGTTCTTTAGCGTAAATTTATATTCATCATCTGATTTTCTTGTCTCTTGTTCTATATTATTGTATTTTGCCTTGAAAAAATAAGGTATAATATGTTTATAGATATCCTGAAAAAAGAAAAACACAGTAAAGAAGACCTCATTGAACTTTTATCGGCCAAGGACAAGGATCAGGAGCTTTTATTTGAATATGCCGAAAAAGTAAGGTTGGAACATACAGGCAATAAAGTTTATTTGCGTGGCTTGATAGAGTTATCAAACATATGTGCGAAAAATTGTTTTTACTGTGGCATAAGAAGATCAAATTCACATGTTCATCGCTATGATTTAAGTGATGAAGAGGTTTTTTCAGCCGCCAAATATGCTTATGAACAGAAATACGGTTCACTGGTGATACAATGTGGTGAATTGACATCTAAAAAATTTACCGATCGTATTGCGCGATTGCTTAAAGGTATAAAAGAAATTTCTAATGATGATATGCGTGTAACCCTTTCTATGGGTGAACAGAGTCCTGATGTTTTCAAAGAATGGCAAGAAGCGGGCGCGCATCGCTATCTTGTAAGAATTGAGTCTTCAAATCGTGGTCTATATGAAAAAATTCATCCAAAAGATGAATTACACTCGTATGATAAGCGATTACAATCACTTAAAGATCTGAGAGCGGCGGGTTTTCAAGTCGGTACAGGTGTGATGATCGGCTTACCGTTTCAAACTTTGGATGATTTAGCTTCTGATTTGATATTTATGCGAGATATTGATATTCACATGGTGGGTATGGGACCATATTTAGAACATCATGATACACCTTTATATCAATATAAAGATATACTATTGCCACAGAATGAGCGTTTTGAATTAAGCCTTAAGATGGTCGCGATTTTAAGGATTATCATGAAAGATATTAATATAGCGGCAACAACGGCAATGCAAACTATTCACCCACATGGTAGAATGATGGCCATTAAGGCCGGAGCTAATGTATTTATGCCCAATATTACTCCCGGAGAGGCAAGAGAAGACTACAACCTCTATGAGAATAAACCCGGTACAGATAAAAGCCCGGAGGACTATCTAAAAAGTGTTGAAGAGCGAATTAGCAAGATAGGTTATCATTTAGCAATAGGTGAAATGGGTGATTCGCTTCATTACCTAAGAGGGAAAGATAAATTTACTAACTAAAGAATGATTTGAACTTTATCTGTAGTTTTTTAATCAAGGATATGTAAGTCAAATCATTCAAATTCTTGAAGTATTCATGACTGTATAGTATATTAGGTCAATTGGAGGTATTTATGAGAATAGGCAAAATTTTAATTCATTTCATCATGGTATTTATTATAGCTTTTACTGTAACGGCAGCAGTAACTGCACTGTATGGTAGAATACTTCATGGAGCTTGTGGCCTTGACCTGGAAAAGGCAATAGTCTTTGGTTCAGTTTTTGGTGTAATGTTCACATGGGCTGAAGCTAGACGTATAGAACGTACTGAGGATGAAGACGACAATCCTTACGATTAGTAAAAACGGATTAAAAAATAAAAAAGGGATTCTTTGAATCCCTTTTTTTATTTCAGTGAATTATTTTTTTTATTCACTTAGATATGATTTAATCATATCTACAACGCTTTCTTCGTCAACTACATCATAATAGATGAAGGTGCCTTTACGTTGTTTTTTGACAATACCCGCGTAGCGAATTTTTGTCAAATGCTGTGATACCGTAGCAGTTGGTACATCAACACAAGTTTCCAAGTTGTTGACATTTGTAGGACCGTTTTTAATCAGTCCGCGTAGGATCGCCAGGCGAATAGGATGAGCTATTGCCTTGAGGATCTCTGCCTTGCGTGCCAGGTAATTATAGTCGTTTTTACTCATAGCAATTCCTCCCGTTATTGCTGTTAGTTGTAAATAGTATAAAATATATTTTTAAAAAAAACAATGGAAAAATCGTATTTACAATAACTTAGCTATTCTAAAAATATTGTTATATTTCTCTCGCTCTTATACAATTT
Organism: bacterium; assembly: GCA_963676395.1. Lineage (GTDB taxonomy): Bacteria > Fidelibacterota > Fidelibacteria > Fidelibacterales > Fidelibacteraceae > M50B103. The sequence continues at coordinate 2,154,207 of OY781066.1, forward strand.
ATGTTCTATTCAGTTTTCTATTGTCTCATTAATTATAATAAGCGGAGAGGGGGGGATTCGAACCCCCGGTAGCGCTCTTGGCACTACGACGATTTAGCAAACCGTTGCATTAAGCCGCTCTGCCACCTCTCCTTTGCTTTCAAAAAGCCAAGAAATTTAATATGCAATTTACTCTTTTACAATAGTTATTTAAGTAAATGTTAATCTTTGTGTTATTTTAAATCTAAAGGCTGGTAAATAAAGCTAAAAACTTATTTTTAACGTGGAAAAATGAATTTTATTTATAATAAAATTCATTTATATTTCACGATGAGTAATAAAGCACAAACACCCCTAATGAAGCAGTATTTTGATGTTAAAGCAAAACATCCCGATAAGATCGTCCTATTTAGAATGGGTGATTTCTATGAAACATTTGATAGCGATGCAAAAATAGCAGCAAAAGTCCTCAACATTGTTTTGACCAAACGCTCAAATGGGGCCGCATCAGACATGCCGCTTGCCGGTTTTCCACATCATGCTCTTGATAATTATTTGCATGAATTGTTAAAGGCCGGTTTAAAAGTAGCCATTTGCGAACAACTTGAAGATCCCAAGAAAGCCAAGGGATTGGTTAAGCGTGGAATCACTGAAATTATAACCCCCGGTACCGCTGTAAATGATAAGTATTTGGATGCACGTAGTAACAATTATCTTGCTGCTTGGTTTCCCGATAAATTACAAAGTGCTTTTGCATTTGTTGATATCTCTACCGGTGAGTTTAAGTATATTAGTGCCTCCAATAAAAATATTGCGGAGTTGATTGAGGCAAAGCCTATCTCTGAATTACTAGTTCCCGAATCAGAAGAAATTAAGCTAAAAGCTATGGTGCCGCATTATAAAGGGATGTTTACTCGGATCCCTGATTGGGTTTGTGATCATTCTTATTCATCTGATATGATCAAATCACATTTTAAATCTTCAACACTAAAAGGATTTGGTATTGAAGAAAAGCCACAGTGCGTGCAAGCAGTCGGAATGATCTTACATTATGTAAAAGAAAACTTCCAAAAAAGATTGGCTCATATTAATTCTATTAGAGAAATGGATCCCGGTCACTTTCTAGGATTAGATCGTTTTACGATTCGAAATCTTGAACTTTTTCAACGTTTATCCGGCGAAAATGGAGCAGGTACTTTTATATGGGCGATAAATGAAACTTTAACTGCTATGGGAGCAAGGCTTCTAAGGCAGTGGATATTTTACCCTCTGTTGAATAAAGAAAAGATCAATGATCGTTTAGAGCATGTAACAACCTTTGTTGAAGATCAAAATGCATGTTTAAATATCAGAGACCTTTTAAAAGGTATTTCAGATATTGAACGTTTGTGCGCCAAAATAGCTTCCGGGAAGATCGGTCCAAAAGAATTAAATTCTTTGAAAGATACAATAAAGTCAGTATTGCTTTTACCCGAAATGATTGATCCTAAGTTGAATTTTCAATTGGAGGAAGACGAGCAATTACAGGTAATTATTGATATTATTGAAAAATCAATTAAAGAGGATCCCAATAATCAAGTGAATAAGGGTGGAGTATTTAAAGATGATTTTCATCCGGAGATCTTGGAATTACGAAAAATATCCAAGGGGGGGAAAGATATTCTTCTTGAGATCCAGGAAAGAGAAAGAAAAAGGCTTCAGATTCCGACCTTGAAAATATCCTATAATCGTGTTTTTGGATACTATATTGATGTTACCAGAGTACATTCGGATAAGGTACCCGAAGATTATATTCGTAAGCAGACTTTAGCCAATTCGGAGCGGTATATTACTCAGGAATTAAAAGAATATGAAGATAAAATCTTAAATGCGGAAGATCGCCTTATCGCCTTGGAAGCAGAATTGTATTCAGAACTTATTTCACAGCTTTCCGCATATATACGCCTTCTACAGACCAATGCTCAAAGAGTGGCTATGATAGACGTTCTATCTTCTTTCGCTCATTCTGCGCAACGTGAGCAATGGATTAGACCCATTGTGGATGAATCGTCTGTTCTTGAGATCAAAGGAGGTCGCCATCCGGTTGTTGAAGCACTATTACCACCACATGAATCTTTTATCCCCAATGATTCATATCTTGATCTTGAAAAAGAACAAATTCACCTAATAACCGGTCCAAATATGTCCGGTAAATCGACCTATCTCAGACAGATCGCATTGATCGTTTTGATGGCTCAAATGGGGTCATTCGTTCCTGCCGTTTCGGCACATATAGGGCTGGTAGATAAAATATTCACGCGAGTGGGAGCCAGTGACAATCTCGCATTTGGTGAAAGTACGTTTTTAACGGAAATGATTGAGACGGCTAATATTCTAAATACAGCTACAAAACGTTCGTTGATTCTATTGGACGAAATAGGTAGAGGTACAAGTACTTATGACGGGCTTTCCATCGCTTGGTCGGTTGTGGAATACTTGCATAATCAACCTGAAATTGCCGCTAGAACACTATTTGCAACACATTATCATGAATTGACTGATTTAGAAGAAATTTTACCGCGAGTTAAAAATTATAATGTACAGGTCAAGGAGTACTCAGATAAAGTGATTTTTTTAAGAAAGATCATCTCGGGGAGCACCGACAAAAGTTATGGTATATATGTCGCTCAAATGGCAGGCGTCCCCCAAGCTGTAGTTAAGCGTGCAAAAGAGATTCTTTATCATTTATCAGGTGCAGATCATACACTTCCGGATGGGAAAAATGTTCATACACCCGTTGTTGAACAAGAAAACATTGTACAGCTTGATATATTTTCTGCAAAAGACAGTGAATTGCATGCTGAGGTGAATGAATTGGATATTGATAATATGACTCCGGTAGAAGCTCTTTTTAAGCTACAAGAGCTTAAAAATAAAGCAAAAGGAAAAACTTAAAGAGAGATAAGAAAACTATTAAGATTTGAGGAATAAATAAAAAGTCGAGAATTTTAAATCTCGACTTTTTTATATTATTGTTATGATGATGAACTTTTAATTATTAAAAGAATCTAGCCCAATACAATTTTAAACCTGCTCCACTGATATTCTCGGTAAAAGAGAAGTCCTTATCATAGAGTCGTACAGTTAAGCCAAATTCGCTACCAAGACTTTGTAATCTAAGTCCTGCTTCAGAATAACGGTACTGACCTTTCTGAAATACCATTCCATTCAGGCTAATAGCTTTTCCAAGAAAAATTTCAGCACCGTAAGAATAGTTTTGACCTGTATTGGAATTAATACCTTCTGTCAGATATTCCGAGTATGAGCCTTTAAGCATAATTAACGATATTGGTTGATATTGAGCCGCAACATGGAATTTCATTCCTAAGGGGCGAGTGACCGAAGAATCTTCTAATATCGTATTTTCTTCTAGTATGACCAGTGATTCAAGATCCATAGGATCATCGGAATTGAACATTTCAAGTAGATCGCCGGCCTCAGCTTCAAAACTGAACTCATTGATATATGCATTGTTCATTGTTACAGATGCACCAATATCTTGTAAGCTTGCTTGGACGTCAATATAGTTCTTAAATATTCCAGGGAAAATTGGTATTAATCTGTTAAGCTTGAATCTCCAGGCAATACCAAGATCAAAACCTAAAGTTGGTGGCAGAAAAGTATTATGAAATTCATCTAAATCAGTCATACTGTATTGAAAATCAATTCCTCCACCTGGAACAATAGCTGTAAGTGTATCCATAAAGCTTAGAACCTGGGCTTTACCGCGCAATTGCGTGCTTTCTGTCCCCGGCTCAAGAGAAAGCTCGGAAATATTTACACTGGAGAAAGCTCCCGCATAGGCATTGATCGAAGCTCCAAATCTCAGTTCACCCATGAACGCAGGTAATTCAAAATAGGAACCATACCCTGCGGACAATTTAGAATATGTATTTACATTTACACCCATTTCTTCAGTCATAGAAAAAGGCTCCGCTACTGTAGATCCGTCGAAAATGAGTCCCCAAAATTCATTTGGGATTCTCATTCTTTCTTGTACAAAAAGTCCGGCATTTCCATAGACTGAACCACCTAAAAGATTTAATTTAAAACCAATTAAAGTCGGAATATTGATGTCTATTGGTATTTCTAAACCATTTTCACCTAGGTCGGCCAACATGCTGTCTTCCAATTCGGGGGTTAATAATTCACCGGTTGTAAGGTAATTATTCCAAAACACTAAAGGTTTAACAGATGTTTTAACATCTAGGTTAATATTATTGATAGGAATGATAGAAAGTGAGCTGGGATACTCAGAACGCAGACCGAGGTTTGCCGTGCTTTCAAGAATGTTTCGAACCGGTCGATTTACCCGACTATGAATAATATCAGCACCATCCAAGGTGATTAATCTCATACGACTTTTTGGTTTTTTCTCAAGTCGTTTGACATAGATCTTTTGATTCCTGGTTTTAGGATTAGGTACTTCGATATATGGTTTGAAAAGTCGTTTTTTCTTCTCAACGATCGAATCATTATCATTTGTACTTTCTTTGACCTTATCGGCTTTTTTTCCTTGTTTGTTTTTCTTGGTCTTATTTTCTTTTTCTGGTAGAGGTTTCGCAATAGTGACCTTTGGAGATGCAACAGATGCAGGAGTTATTGTGGGAGTGGGGAGGGGAGTCGGTGCACTTGTTTTTACAGGTATTACCGGCTTTGCTTCAGGTTTAGGGGGATTATTAGTTTCTTCTTTTTTAAGCTCTTCCTTAACTCCAAGAATGGTCGTCGGCTTAGGAATATCTGGCTTTTTCTCCTCTTTTTTTGCAGGTGTGACCTGTTGGTCTTTATTTAGTGTTTTAATAAGGTCATTAAAGTAGTTTTCAGGTTTTTCCTCTTTCACTTCTTGAGCTGTCAGAGGAATGGTGAAACATATAATGAGTAGTAATGCTATTATCCGTTTCATTGGTCACCCCCTGTCGTATCGGGAACCAGCTCATTGAGGTTAAGAGTACCCTCTGCTTGTATGTAGAGATCAACGCTGACGGAATCCGTTGAAATGAATGTGGTTGGTTGACCATCATTACGACCATTTAATGAGGCTTCCAGATACAACCAATTAGAGTCCTGTGCACTGACAAGGAAATCATAATCTTCTTTTGTAAGTGTCAGATACTGTGTTGTCGTATCAAGTGCCGGTAATTCCAACTCTGCAATGTTTTTACACAATCAATATATGTAGGATTGTTAAAATACATGGTATCATGCGCGGCATATACATTAAGATCTACACCAAACTGAAATGTATTATTTACCTTAGCTGTAAGTCTACCGGAAAAATCATTCAAAAATGTAGGTAGGGTATCCATTGTAGATAATGCCATGTAGGGTAGTGGAAAGCCAATAGGTGTCGTGATCGTGAATTGCAAGGGAACTGCAACTTCAATATCGACTCCCACATTTTGAGTTAATGCGAGATTGCCACTACCATCTAAAGAAACACCACCACCAAAGAACATTGAGTCAGGCATGAAATTAATCAAGTCAGCCGCATTGGGAATTTCAATATGCGGATTACCTCCTGTTCCGGTGACCTGTTGGCTTATGGAGATTGTTGTTGAATCAGCACCACCGTTTTTGACGCCAACCAATTCAAGATCGAGCGTCATTGGTACGGTAATTGTACTTGAAACATCCAAAGTAAGAAGTACACTGGCTAATTCAATACCGCTGAATTCATCAGGAATGATCTCACCGAGGTTAAACCCTTCAATGGCTGTTTGAGCCAATTCGAACTCAGTATCTGTAAATGTAGCATCCACTGATTTTATAGCGATAGGATCTCCCGGATTTTCACCATAGAAAGCGAATTCGATTTCGAATTCATCTGTTGATTCTATTTCCGCATACTGAGTGGGTGTTTTGATATATGCTGCATAATTAAAGTCATCGGATAGATCTACAGACGCATTATTTAATGGGAAATTGTAGGTTTGAGAACCTTCGGAGGGGATAGTCAGCGAATCTGTATTAAAGGCTTGAACTCCCATATTGGCGGATGTATCTAAAGAGCTGAGTTCTAATAGTATTTTACCCGTGATAGGACTTGTATTATTGATGGTAATTGATACATGTGCCGGACCAAGATATACTTTATCTACGCTTAATCCGGGTTCGCTGATTGCACCTCCAAATGATATTGATGAACTTTCATTTAAAGTTTGAGGATCAATATTACCTTCTACCAAGCTGGCTTCAATATCAGAGATCGAACCACTAACATTAAATGAAGAGGTTCTCATAGCCGGAGAAACGGTTAATGTATCCGGATCTCCACCATTCGCGGCAGCGTAACCTTTGGTAATGATCATGACAGCTGCAGGAAGTTCCAGTCCTGTAAGGGAAGCATTTTCTGTAGCTTCCGTTCCGGGAGTGATGGGGCTATTCCATTCCAATTTCAGGGTATCACCACCTGGATAGGTGATGGGAGTAGCGGAAGCCGAATCGTAGAACGTCATCGAGATTGGAGCACCCAAGTCACAATACAGATCATTGTTGATACTAACTTCCAAATTTCCTGATGCCAATACTTGTCTTGACATTGGGAAATTGATATAAGTTGTATCAGGATCAAATTCAATAGAATCTAAAGGGACATCTGTTCCGTCAGGTATTGAGCTAAGATCAATTAGTTCTTGCATCTCAATTGGGTTTGAAAGCGCTAAAACTTGTGTACTATAACTGACCATTGTCATGGATTGAGATATGCTTGAGCTGACGGGGTCAACAGACATTCCCATATCCATATCAAAGTTTTCACTCATATCAAATCTAAAAACGAACCAATCGGATTCACCTGAAGGATCATCGGGATAGGTTTCCCGCATATCATCCAAAGGAAGCTGATCTCCCGCATAAGATAGTAGAGTATCAAAATTGATGCTTTGCGTTGTTACAAAGAATTCATATGGACCAACTGAAATCGCCGGGGGAACGATGGGTTGGTTTATATCGGGAATTCTAAACTCAAAACAGCCACTAAGACCGATGAGGACAAGCAGAAGCAAGATTATACTTTTTCTTCCTTTTGTCATAGTTATTTCCTCTATGTTATTATTTATACTTTTTTTAGGTATCTAAAATTATTTTGTTCCAAAGATATATGCAAGATTTATAATAGTTTATTTATTGCTGATAATAAGGGCTTTGTTGCTTCTCGACCTGACTTGATCAATTGTACAGATTTATCAAAATCAAACCACTTCAATCCCTTTGTATCAGGTTTGATCACTATATCAGCATATCCAAGTGAAAGATCAATAGAGCGATTTACAGTCATGGCATTGGTAATCGTATCTACATCCAATGCGTGCCTGATCTTTTCAGGTTTTTCTCTTAAAGATATATCTACCGCAATAATAATATCGGCTCCCATGTCTTTAAGGGCCTTGGTGGGAACAACATCATGAGCTATGCCATCTACGTATAGGTCACCATCTATTTCAACAGGTTCCATCCACATAGGTAAGCTCATGCTGGCTTGAACCGCTTTGACTAAATCTCCACCCTTAAATTCAACACCTTTAGCTTGAGTGATATTTCCAGCAATCAATGCTAAGGGAAGTTTTAGGTCTGAAAAACGGATGTTCCCAAAGATCTTCTTGAGGAAAGCTTCTGTTTTATCAGCTTTTAGAAATCCCATACGCTTGTGTAAGGCATAATTTACAACAGAGCCTTTTATATCCTCAAAGTATGATATCCTTTTGGCACTTTTTGCTATACGATCCAATTGTAAAGATTTATATTCAGGCGATTCCTGGGCTTCAAAAAACAAACGACTAATTTCTTTGCTGTCTGCTTTATAGGCGTACAGGGCCGCAATTACAGCTCCAATAGAAGTTCCGGCAAGCATATCAACATGAATACCATATTGCTCTAGAGTATAAAGTACACCCAAGTGAGAAATGCCTCGGGCACCACCGCCACCCAGTGCAAGACCTACTTTCTTTTTAGAGGACATGTTATTCCTTTACGATGCTGACCCTCATAAAAACCGGTTCAAGGGGATTGTCTGCGCGATCTCGCTGAACATTCGCGATTTTGGCTATGATGGAAGTACCTTCAATGATCTCACCGAATACAGTGTACTGACCATCAAGGAAAGTTGGAGAACCATCACAAATAAAGAACTGAGATCCTGCTGAATTTGGATCTGGAGTTCTTGCCATTGAAACGATACCGGTTGTATGTGAGATGTCATTAAACTCAGCATTTATAGTATATCCGGGACCGCCCATACCATCTGTACTGCGGTCTCCGTCGCGGGAATTAATATCACCACCCTGGATCATAAAGCCAGGTATAACACGATGGAATTTTACACCATCATAATATCCGCTTTTGGCTAATCGTTTGAAATTCGCACAGTGATTGGGTGCTTTTTCGGGGAGAAATTTCATTTTCATTACTCCAAAGCGAGTTTCAATAATTGCGACCTCGTTTTTCTCAACAGGTACGGCTTCGGTTGCCGCAAGATTAGCAAGCACAGTATCAATTTCAACAGGATCGAGTGCGCGGGTTAATTCTTTTAGTTCTTCTTGAGCTTCCGTAAGAAAAGCTTCACCACTATATTTTCCATCAGGGTATGCTTCAATATAATCTGGAACGGCAAAAATACTTTCTTTTGCACGTTGAAATGCTAATTCTTCGATCTTTTCTTTAGTTTTTTCCACGTATTTACCCTCCGGGTATTTTGCTAAATAACGCAAGCAGGAGGCTTCGTCATTTGCGTGTTTATAGTAAATATCCTCCAGTTTGATTGAGGCTTTGTCTTTGTATTTATCGGAATCTGTTGTTTTAATATACTTAGCTATCTTTCTGGGGTTTTTAGTTTTTATCACTTTTCGATATTCCGTATAGTCTTTGGAACATGAAGCGAGCAGTAGTATCAGGGTTAAGGCAAGAATGATGTTGCGTTTCAAGATTATCTCCTTTTCATTCGAATTTATGAGTAAAAATAATGAAAAATAGGCATCTGTCCTAAATAAAAAAGTGTTAGAAAGTATGTGATATCTTCTTTATGATAAAATTAGACTTTACCGTGTTTATATTTTCGCTAATGATTATGTATTATGCCAAAACTATCTTTTCACTGATTACATATTGCTTTGCAAGATTAATTGGAAGATCGATACCATGCTCTTTAAAATACTTTTGGTAAGTTTTAAGTACGATTTTTTCACTGTTATTGTTCTCACTTAAATGAGCGAGGGTCAGATGTTTTAGTTTGCCTCTACTGATAATCTCAATGGCAGCTTGTGCAGATTGATCATTTGAAAGGTGTCCAAGATCTGATTTTATTCTTTGTTTGATCTTTTCGGGATAATTCGGATTCATCTTTAGCATAAGCAGATCGTGATTGGCTTCTAAAACCAGAGCGTCCACTTTTTTCATATTTACTGCGACCAATTTGTTCATTTTCCCTATGTCCGTAACAATGGCAGCAGTATGAATACCGTCTTCTACAGAAAAACAAACTGGCTCGACAGTATCATGAGTTACCAACATCGGGTGAATATTCAGATCCAGAAGATCAAAGGCCTTGCCGGTCTCAAAAAAACGGATGTCATTGATCTCGTCCAATTTATATTTTTCTCTCGCCGATTTGTAACAGGCTTCATTCATATATACCGGAATATTATAGCGCTTTGCAAATACCCTTACTCCACCGATATGATCACCGTGTTCGTGAGTTATACAAAGAGCAGAGATATCATCAGGATTATAATCGGCATTTTCTAGCCTTAGGGCTAATTGTTTAGCCGAGAGTCCTGCATCAATCAGGATTTTTGTTGATGCACTTTCAATAAGATAGGAATTACCTTTTGAGCCGCTGGCAAGGGGAGTGATGATCATGATTTGTTTTTATCCTTATTAGAGAAATGTAGAGAAATCAAATTTTGGGTCTCTACAAGGCCATTATTATTTAGAGCTTTCATTAATAAACATTTTAAACAGTTTATTTCTTTGTTCATTATCCAGTTTTTCAGGATGAAATTGTGTTCCCATTACCCATTGGTCTGAAACGAATTCAATGCATTCCACGATGGAATCGCGAGACATGGCTGTAATTTTAAATTTATCGCTGAGATATGCGGGATCTACACATTGGTGATGCCATGAGTTGACCATTAAGCTATCACCGAATAGATCATGTAATCTTGAGTTTTTCTTGATATCGATCATATGCTCTACACCGCGATGATTGGGAATGTCTCTAAATAGTTTACCTCCGGTTGCTATATTCATCAACTGCTCTCCCGCGCAGATACCCAACATTGGTTTACCGCTGGCGAAGGCCAAATGTATATAAAGTGAATCAAAGGATGCGCGGTGTTCATGCATAACGGTCATGGTCGGATGCATATCTTTTCCATACCAATGCGGAAAATAATCTCTACCGCCAATGAAAATAAATGCATCAGCATCCTTGAATTCTTCCAATAAAAGGTCTTTGTCATCGGTGCAGGGTATAAGTCTGACTCGACCACCATTTTCGCGAATGGCATCGATATAGGATTTGTTAATATAGTACTTCCCGTTCCAATATGAACTACCGATCGCGATGACAGGGTCGGTATTCGCGGAGCAGGAAAAGAGAGTGATGATTGCGATTAACAGTGATAAAGATCTGATATTCATGTGATTATCTATTGTTCCTTTTTGTTTGATTTAATGGGTATTCCCTTTTTATATCATGTAATTAAAATAAAAAAAATATACGATTATCACATTACTTTCTTTATTTTTAAGTCATGGCACGCACATTATGCATACATAACGGCCGAATATACGGTCGTCAGGGACTTCAGGACGATACCTCTATCGTTATAGAAAACGGTATTATCAAGTATATTGGTGATGAGCGTGGTATTCAACAATATATGCAAGGTGATGTTGAACTTATCAATGCCGACGAACATATTATTTTCCCCGGCTTTATTGATACTCATTTACACCTGAGTGAATGGGCACGTCAACATGATTATTTATCGCTTGGTGGATTTACTTCATTGTTTGAAGTTGTAGAGTTTGTTGAAGAACAGGCAAAAGGAAAGAGCTGGATCTTTGGAGGAGGATGGAATCAAAACAACTGGAAGGAAGGTACCATGCCTCATCGGGCAGACCTAAGAAGATTGGCTCGAGGTACCAAGGCCATTTTTTATTCAAAGGATCTTCATTCTGCATGGGTTAATGAGTCTGTTATTGATCTTTTCCCTTTTAAAGATGTTATGAATATGCTACGCAAAGGTTATGTTAATCGGGATGAAGATGGTCGCTTAGATGGCATTATCCGTGAAGAGGCCATGGAAGTCTTACTTGACCCTATCATGAAGCAGCATCCTGCACCTATTTTTGCCGATCCTTATAAATATTTTAAAGAGTTTTATAAGCATGGTATTACATCTGTTCATACCATGGAGAATTTGGAGAATTATAAAAAATATTTAGCTTTGTATCAGTATGAGCTAAATCGTGGTCTTAGGATAGGTGTTTATATCTATAATTCCGATAGCGCCAAAGTTTACGAACAGGATCTGAAGTTCGGAAGCGGAGGAGATTGGTTAAGATTTTACGGTATCAAGTGTTTTGTAGATGGTGCTTTAGGCTCTCAGACAGCTTGGATGCGTGATCTTTATGAAAATAGCGATCACTTTGGTAAAAAGGTATTACATGATTTTCCCCTACAGCAAGCCATTGCTCGTGCCGAAGCCAATTCTTGTGCTTTAAGTATTCACGCCATCGGTGATGCCGCTGTTGAACATGTTCTTGACACTTTAGATTTTCTTGGCAGGCCTTTGAGGGTACCTGTGAGAATAGAGCACGCTCAATGTGTTGACGCCATGCTAATAGAGAGAATAAAATCCAAGAATATAATGCTGTCAGTGAATCCATCTCATCTTATCGAAGATAAAGAAGTTGCGGAATTGCATTGGGGTAAAAGATCTCGATATGCTTTTGCCTATAGATCTATGAAAATGGCAGAATTGCCTTTTGCTTTCGGTTCGGATGCTCCGGTTGAGGATATTAATCCTTGGAAAGGCATTTATGCTGCAGTGCATCGAATTGGGGCCAATGATTCGCAACCTTGGTATCCCGAAGAGATCATTCGTTTGACTGATGCCATTCACGCCAGTACCTTTTATGGAGGTGTGATCAATGGTAGAAATGAGAAAAAGGGAGTTTTAGCTCCGGGGTATTTGGGCGACCTCTTTATATGTTCTCATGATGTATTTGAAGATGGGTTGGACGATTGGGAAGATTTTCATTCTCTGCTAACTGTAATTGGCGGTAACGTCGTTCATAAAGAATTATAATATCCATGAAAGATTATTTAAAGCATAGTTCATCATTTCTCTTTGGTGTGATCATTTCTATTCCCTTGGCTATTTACTATGAAATCTCCATGATCATGATCAATAAAGGATATGAAATTGAGGCAAGAAATGCTGCAGATGCTCTTTTTCGGAGAATATTTCAGGGCTTAGGGTATGAGGGACCGCTTGCCGGGATCGTGCTCTTTGCATTTTTGTTCATTTTTGCGGCCATCGCACAAGGAGCTCATAAAGATAAAAAAGGCATCAAGATCAAGTGGTTATATTATCCAGTTGTGATAGCAGAGAGCTTGCTTTATGCGATGATATTATTTGCGATTATGTCTATTGCAATGAATGCTATTGCGCCGGCAATGGCACTTTCTTTGGTTGATATAGGTTATAGTTTAGGTGCCGGTGTATATGAAGAGATATTATTCAGAGCTTTTTTATTGAGTGCTTTACTATATATTGCCAATAAGATTCCCGGAGAGAAACATGTAAACAAGATCGCCGCTGTTCTTATAAGTGCTCTTATTTTTTCAGCAGCTCACTATATCGGAGCAGGCGCTTATGAATTTCTATGGTCTACATTTATAATCAGAACTTTGGGTGGATTATTGCTGGGTTTTGTATTTATGTTGCGAGGGCTTGGACCGGCCGTTTATACACATGCAATTTATGATGTGCTGGTGTATACACTTATAAAATAGTAATTGTTGTTCCCGAAGTATTGTAGTGAATCACTACTACTCAATTAAAAAGGATAAATATGAAAAAACTATTACTCATCCTATGCATTATCGTTCCTCTTATGGCACAAAACCTCCAGGTTCACTACCAGCTTCGTGAAGACAAACAGCATATATCAACGACTTTGGAACAATTTACAGGTGATAAACTGGGCTTAACATACTGGTTTATCTCAGCTGATTATAAGGATATTCAAACCAATGAGCATCTATTGAGAGGGAATATGACATCGATTTATGGCGAGTTTTATCGATTTTTTAATATCCCAAAGCTCTCCGGATTGATGGCAGGTATTCAATATGCCGATGGATTTATGATTTATCCGGAAATTGTGGAAGCTATACCGGATATTGATGGTATGTCTTTTGGGCGTTATTGGATGTTGGGGTTGGCGTATAATGTGCCGATTGGCAATATGTATGTTTTGACCAGTATCTGGGCAAAGAAAAAGCAAGGTTATAATTACGATTGGCAATTGACCTTGGCTTGGGGACATAATTTTTGGCAAGATCGTTTGACTTTTAACGGCTATTTTGATCTTTGGGGAGAAAGAAGATCAGTTGATGTAAATAATTCTTCATCGATAAATCCATATAAAGTCGTTTTATTGACTGAACCACAGCTGTATTATAATTTTAATCCGCATCTGGCAATAGGAGCTAAAGCTCAGGTATCCTGTAATTTTGAATTTGGGCAGGATGGCTTAAGATTTGCACCGACCATTGCGGCTCGCTGGAATTTTTAATACAGGATTTGTAACCGGTAAACTATAGTTCTCAGTATCCGATACTCGTTCTTATATATCCAATGGTTTAACCATTAAATCTTTTTCGTAAGCAAAATGCACTTTGCCGGGTGGCATGCCTTTGCGTTTTGTGACATATTTTCGATCGGTACATACAATTGTCACAAGAGATGAGTGCTTTTCATCACTGTATCTGGCGGCCAAAGCTGCCGCGTATTCAACGATATGCTTTGGAATGTCCTTGCGTCCGTCTTTCTTAATAATGACGTGTGAGCCCGTGCTATGGCGTGTGTGGAGCCATACATCAGTCTTGTGAGCATGGTGAAACGTAAGGTCATCATTATCACGTGCCGATCGTCCTACCCAAATACGCCAATCTTCTTTTAGATATTCTTTGTAGGGGCGCCGTTCGTCATTTTTACTCGATATTCTCACCGCTCTTTTTAACATTTCCGCATGCTGTTTTTGAAAATCTCTCAGGGGACGAATATCCTTGATCCCGATCAATTCTTTGTAGAGTTTTTCCCATTTTGCATACTCGGAAGTTAAATCCATATGCCGTTGTTTATCCTCAAGAATTCGGTTTTCGCTAGAGCGTGCTTTCTTGTAAAAAGCATCAATGTTGTCTGCTAGTGTCATTTCTTTTTTAAGCGGGATATGTGTAGGGAAATTCTCCTGTTGATACATTTCCGGAATTTCAAAACTTTCGCTGTGATCTTTAAGCATATATCTACAGGATGATAGTATCGATGCAAAGTATCGGAATTTTTCCGCCCGTTTTGCAACACGGCCATCGTCTTTAGTATGTCTGATATGCTTTTGTAAATCATTTAGTTTATCCGAAATACGCTTTTCTAAGGATTTATATTCACTATCAAAATGATCTTCTTTAAGATCCAATATCACATAATTTCTATAATTTCTGTAGAATGCTTCAGGCTCGTACTTTTCCGGGGTGTGGGTAAGAACAAAGCGGTTTCCAAGAATATTCCCATTTGAATTATTCATGATCTCGAGCAGGGAAGGGTAGTCGGTGACATTAAAAATATCAAAAGCATTCTTGCGCCAAAAAGAAGAAAAGCGGGGATCGTCCTCGAAAGAATTGTATTCAAGCATTTTATCAGTAAACGGAATTTCAACAGCGATCTTTTTCTTGAAAAGCTCTAGGGATTCGCCATTATCGTAAGCAATGTTGCCTCGATTGGATAAAAATGTAATGTAGAGCAGCGATCCATTCTTGAAATGAAAACGCATAATGCGCTCACCGGGGATCATATCTATAAGATCAACAATTGCACCTTCCAGTGCAGGAAAGATACGTATGCTGGATTTGTTGACTTTTAAAACCTGAGATGACTGCAAAATGTACTGGAAGGGTTGCCCTAAATGCACTTTAAGCGATGGTTTATCTCTAAATTGCAAGTAAAGCTCATTTTTTTCGAAGGTCATACATTTATCAAGAATGGCCGAAGCATATTCTTGTTTAAAATAATCTGCGCATTTGTTGAGAGTAAACCAATTTGTAATCATGTGGGAAATTAAAGAGACAATAAGCAATAACCAAGCAACAAGTTAGATGTATGACTATTTTGAGCAATGATTTATGCTTTTGTCGATTTAGCAATATATACTGATTGTAATTATATTTTCTAGTTATTAATTACCACAAACCAATCCCCGCCAGCTGGATTTTTCCGCAACCTGACTATATAATTGATCCATCATCATTGATAAAACGTGGGCAATTGAGCTCCTGATTTTCTTGATTAAGATATTTGAACACATAAAGACACTGTTCCCGGATAACTATATGATGATCATCCTAATGAAGCTAAAATCTGTTATTGATTTACCTGTGTCAATGATAGTCTCTTTGAAGTATGAGAGTGGATTGCTAAGATAATTAATTTACATGCACTATACTCTTTTCTTATTCTATGAAATATTACGAAAATCTTGTATATTCTGAACATGTTTATCAAAGATGCACAACTCCCACATTTCAGCTACCAAAGATCACTAAACGGTAATCCGGATAAGAAAGAAGGCTCTTTGTCGAAAATCGGAGTTGACCTTGACCTTCATCTTAACCCTAAGCAGATTTACTTGCTTCTCGGTGATTCTGGCTCGGGCAAAAGCACTTTAATGCGCTGTATAGCAGGATTTAATGAATTAAAATCGGGGGAGATCGAACTTCAGGGTAAACAAGTGGCCATGCTATTGCAAAACCCTTTTCATCAAATAGTTATGCAAACGGCATATGATGAATTGTATTTTCCTCAGAAAAATGCAGGGGTCAATAAGGAAAAAGCAGAAGCAGAGATCTTAAAGATTTCCAAGATGCTGGATATAAGTTCTTTACTTAATCGAAATATTTCAACATTATCTTTTGGTGAAACACAATTACTCATGATCGCAACGACAGTGTTAACACCGGCAGATATATATCTTTTTGATGAGCCGACATCCCATTTGGATCCACCTGCGATAAAACGATTTTACGCCTGCTTAAGCTTTCTTGCTAAAAAAGGGAAAACGATATTGGTATCAACCCAGAATACAGATGAATATACCTTTGCTGATCGCATATTGTTTCTTGAGAATGGGAAATTAAATGCCGACTATACGAAGGACGAGATGCGGGGGTATGTGCAAAGCGGGAAAATCAAGACCGATGTTCAAATGATCAAAGCCAAATTGAAGGGCCTAAAGAAATGAAACTCCTTCCATTTAGGTATAAGATAAGCGATGAGCTTTATTTACGGAACGATTTCAAGCTCGATTTCGATCATGATTTTAAAAATACGAGGGTTAGAGAAGCACACAAAGATAAGCATCACTCATGTTTGGCAATACTGGGTGCTGTAGGCTCGGGAAAATCCCTGTTGATCAAATTATTGGCCGATTCTCAAATGCATGAAGTGGGAGCATGGTCTGAAACGCCATTTTGTGCCTATTTATCTCAAGATCTCACGCGTTTGTTTACCGGGAACAGTATTGAAAGTATTCTTGAAATATATCAAGATAAACGCTATTCGGTTGGTCGACATTTTGATAAAACTTTGTTTGATGATTATGCTCAAAGATTAAAAATAGATCATCTTATCCGGGCAAATCGCAGGTTAATGCATTATTCCGAAGGTGAAAGACAACGCTTGGGAATATGTTTATCGGCTGCTGTGCGTGCAAAAATCACAATTCTTGATGAACCGACGACGGCATTGAATATTGAACATAGACTTGAATTGTTTGAGATGATCAAAGAAATGAAAACCCGGACCCAAGTCATACTTATATCGCATCGTTTATTAGATTGTATTTCTGTGGCAGATCATTTTGTTCGTATGGAAAATTTGCAAGTTGCCGAGCATTTTCCACTTGAACAAATAGTTGATAAAGAAGATATTTTAGAGTATTATTTAGGCTAAATGAGGCTGATATGGAAAATGATAAAATTAAAGATCCTTATGTAACTTGGGAATCGGATACGAATAGATATTTCACCTGGGCTAATATTATTTCTATGCTAAGAATTGTTCTTACCGTTCCGGCTGTATGGCTTTTTGCTACGGATCGCTGGGAATGGGGATTATTTATTTTAGGTGTATGCGTGATTTCGGATTGGTTGGACGGATATGTTGCCCGCAAAACCAATGAGGTCTCCGATTTTGGTAAGCTGATCGATCCCTTGGCAGATAAGGTTGTTGCCGCAGGCATGATCTTGCTTATGATCATTCGCATGGAATTTCCTTTGTGGTTTTTGGTCGTGTTAATGTTGCGTGATGGTAGCATTTATATCATGAAGCGAATTTTTTATAAGCGCTATAAGATCGTAACAGGGGCGAATATTGCGGGAAAGGCGTTTATTTTGGTACTTACCATAGCGGGTGTGCTTTGGTTGCTTGAGTATTATCTGGTTTTAAATCTTTATGCCAATTATATATTATATTTTGATGCATTGCTCATGATGATCAGTTGGGGTATCTATATTCAGCAGAGTGTAAAGATGTTTAATGCGAAGAAAAAAGAAACAATAGATAAGCATTCATTTCGCTAATATTGGGTACCTTCAAGCTTACCCATATTTTTGCAAATTAATCATATGGATTTATATGGCACTATTTAAAAAGAATACAAAACAAGAACCACAAATAGAATCAAAGAAAAAAGACCGCTACGAAGAGGGGTTAAGCAAATCTCGCAATCGTTTCAAAGAAGGATTGATGTCCCTTTTTGGCCGAGGTATGAAGATATCCACAGATTTTATGGATGAGATCGAAGCATTTTTATATGAATCCGATCTGGGTGTTGATGTCTGTGATATGATCTTAGAAAAGATCGAGTCCGAATCACGTAAGAAAGAATTGCTTTCATATGAGGATATTCAGGCTGTTATTGCGAATATTTTTTCTGAGATGTTTAAAGATGATGATCTGACGATTTCGGTCGATGATCAAAAGCCTTTTGTTATTTTAGTGGTTGGTGTAAATGGTGCAGGTAAAACGACTACCATTGGTAAACTGGCCAATCTATATCGTAAGCAAGGCAAGAAAGTGCTTATTGTTGCCGGAGATACTTATCGTGCTGCAGCTATTGAACAATTGGATGTTTGGGCTCAGCGTGCCGGAGTTGACATTATTAAGAATCTTGCAGCCCAGGCACCCTCAGGTATAGTTTATGATGGTGTACAAGCCGGATTATCAAGAGGGGTAGATGTTATTCTTATTGATACGGCCGGACGTTTACACAATAAATCACATCTTATGGATGAATTGGAAAAGATCCATCGCGTGATTCAAAAGGTTATCCCGGATGCACCGCATGAGACATTACTGGTGCTTGATGGATCGATCGGTCAGAATTCTGTGGTTCAAGCAGAAGAATTCACCAAGATTACACCTGTTAGCGGTTTAATTGTCACTAAGCTTGATGGCACGGCTAAAGGGGGATCAATGATCTGTATCCGAAAGAAATTGAATATTCCCGTAAAATATATCGGATTAGGTGAAGCGGTTGAAGATCTGCGTGAATTTGAGCCTGAAAAATATGTTACGGCCTTATTTGATAAAAAATTATAAAATCAAATCATTCTAATTCCGTGACCAGCTTTTGTGTTGGTCCGAACTCATAATAAAAGAAATACAATGAAAAAATTTAATATTATATCTCTCGGTTGCTCGAAGAATCTGGTTGATTCGGAAGAAGTAAAAGGTTTGCTCCTACATGGTGGATTTAAGTATGTAGAAAAGGCTGAGGATTCCGAGGTTCTAATTATTAACACTTGCGGATTTATTCTTCCTGCCAAAGAAGAGGGTATTAATACCATCCTCGAAGCTATTAAGCTCAAAGAGAACGGAGGTATTAAATCCTTGATCGTAATGGGATGCTTATCGCAACGATATAAGAAAGAATTGACGGTAGAATTACCTGAGGTAGATGCTTTTTTTGGTGTGGATGAAATTAAAAAGATCGCAGATTATTTACTTCACAAAGATGCGCAGGCAGCTCCACGTTCTATGATGACACCAGGTCATTATGCTTTCTTAAAAATAGCTGAAGGGTGTAATAATTCTTGTGCATTTTGTGCTATTCCCATTATTAGGGGACCACAAAAGAGTCTTGATCCATCTGTAATTCTAAAAGATGCAGAGAATCTAGCAAAACAGGGAGTGAAAGAACTGATCGTGATCGCTCAGGATACGACCACCTATGGTTGGGATCTGCGTAAAGATATACGACTACATACATTAATGAAAGAACTTGATGCCATGGATGCCTTCCCTTGGATCCGCTTGCATTATGCACATCCGGCGCATTTTGATACAAAATTGATTGATGTAATTAATAATTCTAAATCGATCTTGCCTTATATTGATATTCCTATACAGCATATTAATGCAGAACAAATAAAAAGCATGCGTCGCGGTAAAGATGGTGAGCACATTCGAAAACTAATTAAAACCCTACGAGATGAAATTAAAGATCTCGCTTTACGAACAACTGTTATGGTGGGTTATCCAGGCGAAAATGAAGCCGCTTTTAATGAATTGCTAAATTTTGTAAAAGAAACTCGTTTTGATCGTTTGGGTGGCTTTACTTACTCCCAAGAAGAGGGGACTCCCGCAGTTCCCTTAGGTGATCCTTTGCCAGAAGGTACTAAATCTCGTCGCTTAGAGGCGATAATGAATGTCCAGAGGGAAATATCACTTGAGAAAAATCAAGCGCTTATAGGGACTAAACAGCTGGTCCTGATTGATGCTTATGATAAGTTAAGTGGTGATGCTTACGGACGTACCTATCGCGATTCTCCGGATATTGATAATCGTGTTATTATTCCTCGCGAAATGAAAAAAGGTGAGTTTATGGAGGTGGAGATCACCGATGCGGTGGATTATGATTTGCTTGGGGATATTATAATTGACGAGTGATTGACTCAAAAAGATCAAAGAGGAAAATGAAGAAATAAAAGCAGGAGTTGGAAATGTCCAACCCCTGCTTTTTTTAATGTTTTACATTAAACTACTTATTAGTTATTAGTTTCTTCGGAACGACCGCATCTAACATCTTAAGTTTTACATAATCGCCCCTGAAATAATAGTATCCAGGATGTACGCTTTGATAGGCATTTCGAGATGAATCTTTAATTAAAAACCAATCGACACCATTTAAATTCAAATAACCTACAATATGCACGGCATGATCATCACCGGTACTTTCGTTATTAATACGATATTCGCGAGCATCTTGGTTAATGCCTTCTTGTGAAATGTCCGCGATCGGAATAAAAGCTATACCAGCATAACGATTATATCCCGGTTCGCTTGTATCACCGCCTATTGGTACCGAATAACCGGCATTGAGTGCCTTAATGATCGTTTCGTAGAATTTATCAATAGGTAAATTGTAAAATTCTTTTCCTTTCCACCAATGATCAGGGAAAGGGAGGTGATGATATTCATTAAAAGGAAAGCTAAGAGTCGATTGGATTCCGGTATATTTATCAGAATTAAATTTTATCACCTTCCGGTTAAAGTTTCTGGGAGAATAAGTTTTACCTTCAAATTTAAATTCTCTTGGAATAGCTCCCAGATGTTTATCAAGAATACCTAAGATGGCCGACAATGAGGGTCTGATGTCCCAAATATTGTTATTTTTTAGAAAGTTAAGATAGGCATTAAGTTCATCGTATAAAGGCCCCGTATCGTATCCGTCTACTGAAAAATTGCCGTTATAAACTTCCTCGGGGATAAGACCAAATTCTTCTATGACTTTAAATGTTCCGTTGATTTGAGATCCTGTTCGTATGGTATGCTCACCACGAGATTCAATAAAATGTCGACATTTTTGGTAGGCATCCCAATAAATAATATGCATAACGGAAAGTTTAATTTTTTTACCTTGCTGACGATATAGTTCCGATTCGATAAATGATATTCCCGAATGCGCCCAACAAGAGCTTGTAAGACCTTGATGTTTAGGTGGAAAATGAAAAAAAGATTCAAATTCTTCAGTTGAATTAGGTAATTCAATTCCATTCATTGAAGCAAATAGTTTGTTGTATTTTACATCTTCCCAAGATGAAATGATTTTGTCGGTTTGCGCTTGATCCTCAGCTATCTTTGCATTTCGAATCTCTTTGAGTTTGGCATGAACCGGATCTATATACTTTTCTTTGTAAATGAGATTACTTTGCGCAAAGAGCAAAGAAATCAGAGAAAAGATAATGATGAGTTTTTTCATGTTAATTCCTTTTTAATAAAAATGATTCAAATTCCTTAAGCATCTTTCTATGAATCACCGGATTACCCGCAACAATGGTTTTATCGCCGATCTTGTAGGGTAAACCGTCAAATTGTGAAACCACGCCTCCGGCCTCTTCAATGAGTAGAATACCGGCGGCAACGTCCCAAGGTTTAAGGTGTTGTTCCCAATATCCATCAAATGTTCCTGAAGCCGTAAAGGCCATATCTAAAGCGGCTGAACCTGGTCGACGTATTCCTTGAACTAATTTGTGGAAGTGATCAAATTCTTTCAAATTATTATCCGGATTCGTTGGATAATCGTAGGGAAAACCGGTTGCAAACATACATTCTTTCCATTTCGTACTGCTTGACACTTTTATTCTACTTCCATTAAGAAAAGAGCCTTCTCCTTTTTGTGCCTCGAAAAGATAATTTATAATGGGATTGTAAACATAGCCATGGGTTGCAACTCCATCTTCATAAAGTGCCAAAGAAATGCAAACGAATGGCAAACCATGGACGAAATTTACCGTACCGTCAATAGGATCTATGATCCATAGCTTATCCGCTTCTTTCATTTTATTGTCGGTTTCTTCAGAAAGATATTTCGAACCGGGAAGCAGTTTTGAAAGTCTATCCATTAAGTAAGCTTCAACCTGACGATCTACCTCAGTGACAAGATCCACTTCGGTTGATTTACTGTCTACCTTTTTCTTAGTATGAATACGATCAGAAATGATCTTACCTGCATCTTCTAAAATTGATACGATCTTATCACGCATAGGACTCCTAAAATATAATGTTGAATTATAAGACAATGATAAGAAAGAAACAAGCGGGAGATTGGAAGAGTTGAGCGAGAAAACGATTACAAAAAAGAAAGGAATGCTTGTAAGCATTCCTTTCTTGTGTATTAAGATTTATGATTTATTTAACGAGCAACATTTTTTGGCTCATTGTTCCCATTCTGGTTTGTAGTTTTGCAACATAAATACCTGAAGGAAGAGGTCCAGCATTAAAGTTTACATTATAAGAACCGGCCATTTGGTTCTCGTGAACTAATGTTGCAATCAAGCGACCATGAACATTGTAGACAGAAAGATTTACATCGCTTGGTTGATCCAATGTGTAATTCAAAGTAGTTGAAGGATTGAAGGGGTTAGGGTAATTCTGTGATAGTGAGAATCCTGAAGGAATTTCCACATCATCAATGGCAACACCACCGGGTGTCATAACCGTAAGATCTTCAATGTAAATAGTTCCTTCGGCTGTTCCTGTGCTATCAACATATTCAATTTGGAACGAATCGAAACTCAGTTGTCCATCTAACGTTCCATCAGAAACACCTTCCCAAGTACCGGTTTCGCCTTGGCGTAGATCCCATCTGATCAGTTTCCAACCGAGGAAGTCGATATTATACCATGGACTGACTTCTGAACTACCTGAGCCGTCAGGGTCATCAACGGCAAAACGGAATTTATTATTTGATCCGTCACCAAAAACCCAAGCTTGCATAACATCACCGTTATCAAATTTTTTCGAAGCCGGAGTACTGGCGCCATTTAGCCATTGTCTGTAAAAACCGGTTTCAGCTTCGGAATCGAATTTATAGTAGAGTTTCATCGAAGAAGTGCTACCATTGCAATGGTTGACAACCTCAGTATCTGCAATTCTTTCACCTGCGATCAAATTGCTATTGCTTCCACTAAAGTCCCAGTTTTTCCAATTGCCGGTTACGGATGCAGATGTAAAGGCGTCGATAATAAGTGTATCGGCATAATAAGGAATATTGGAATTAATGATGATGCTTGAAGTTTGTCTTGTTGTTGTAGTATTATCAAAAAGGTCAGAGATTCCTTGATAAATAATTCTCATATATTGATTAGAACGTTGTAATTCTTGCGTGGGGAAGAGGGATACAACCGTTTGCCCATTTACAGTATAAGAATCAAATTCAAAAGGTATTTCAATATCATCACCGGTAGTACGGTAGAATCGATATTTATCTTTTAGATTTGTTGGTACATCGATCACTTCGTCATATACATATGAAATAATAGGTTGTAGGTCAGAATACCTCTGGTTTCTACTAGGATACCATACTGCGATTTTAGGAGCAAAAATATCTTTTGGACTTGTTGTAAAGTTTAATACAAAATCATCTCCGGCAATACCGTCACCATTCCCATCTAAATTCTGATCTCTGTTACCAGTAATACTATCGGCGTTAAGAGTAATAGTGTATGCTGTTTCGACTTCAAGACTGTCATTAACAGCTGTTAGTGACAGAATTTTATTGTTTGAAGACCAAGTAAAGTTTAAATCAATTGCAGGGACAATCGAGAATCCGCTTTTTACCGCAGCTGTATCCATGCTGTGTGAGAACTCCAAGCTAACAGCTTCCCATGCAGGATGTTCCGATTCGTTGTTTTTAGGTGTAAACTTTTTTACATAAGGTGCTGCCGAAGAGGTCATATACAAGTTTTTAGTCCAGAAAAATTTTGAAGAATCAACAGTAATGGTCGTTGTGTCAGTCCAGTAACCTGGCGCTTCATAAATTAATTCATAATCTCCATAAGCTAAACTATCGAACAGATAAAAACCGTTATTTCTATTGTAACCATGATTATTATTATAGCCGTTCATATAATAATCGTAATTACCTGAATTATCAATCGCCGCCCAGTTGGTTGCGCTGATAGGTGAACCTGTTGTGATCTGTGACCATTGAGGAGTGTATTCATCAATATACATGGTTCTATTTCCGTAATACACTTTTGCTGCACTTGTATCACCAATGGGATAAATTGTCATTTTAATGCTATCAATAGGTTGATACTGATCATTGCTGCCACTGAGATATTCGTAATCTGTCAGGTTTTCTTTTGTCCTGACGATTCCGGCAAGGTTTACCATTTTTGGTAGGGGTTCGCCATAATATTGCAAAAATGCCAATGCCATAGCCCAGGCATCATTGATACGATAATCTAGATTTTGTAGACGATATGTGTTGGGCCAATAATCATGAAAAGAACTTTCAGACAAAACACCGGGGATATCTAAATAACGAAAAACACCTAAATAATTACGATTATTTCCATAAAACGTATAATCACCTGCATGCCAATAACTTGTTGTTTGACAGGCATCCACGATGTTGCTTCCCATATAATTTGACATTGCCAGGGCGCCGGAATAATGTGTTTGGCTCGGGTTCATGATCGGATCTCCGGTAAAACCTGAATATAACATTAGAGTAGAATTTCCACCTGAGGCATTGGTATGAGTAGAATGAAACCAATCACAGTTTTGGTTTGTAGCGTCAGATCCAAGACTTGATAAAGCTGATCCATCGGATGTACGATTATGTCTACGAGAGAGAACGACATTAGCGCCCCAACGCTCAAGAACGGTTTCCATTACCAAAGCTCGAGTTAGATTACCTTCTGATTCCCAAAAACCGGCATCATTGATTGGTGGTCTATCACCTGAATCGTGCCCACCGTGGCCGGGGTTTAAGTAAATTTTCTTTCCATTTAAGTTTTGTGCAGAAAGAATACTTAGCATTGCGAGTAGTATAATAAATATTTTTTTCATGTTCATTCCTTACTTGATATCTAAAGTTATGATCATGATCTTATCTTCCTGAGCGTCTTCACATACGATTTTTTTACCGTCAGGTGACCACGATGGATACATTTCCATATTGTCTTTAGTGTGTGTTAATTGAAATACTTCTCCGTCAGCTACGCGAACAAGAAATAGATCGGAAGAAACAAAGACATGCCCATCATCAGAATCGCGCATAAACACGATCCATTTACCATCAGGTGACCATTTGGGAGCACGAGCTTCTTCGACTTTCATTTTGATATTACCATAAAGATCCATGACATACAGATCATTTACATCAACAAAAGCAATAAGTTCGTTGTTTGGGGCAAACGATGGCCACAAATAGAATTTATCATCACCAAGAGGCTTTAACGATTTGCTGGTGCCGTATGTGTTAATAAGTAATGATCTGTTGTAAGAAATTACGTATGGTCTCGAAAGTGATGCTTTAGAAAGACTTTGGTCCATTTTTAAAACATCCTTTTCAATGAAATATATACCATGTTCAGTAATTTTAGGTATAACATCCAATCTTTTCTTATCAATAAGTACAGTTGTTTTTTCATTTTTGGTGTCAAACTGTTTGACAGAATTCATTCTTAAGCCATCAATATAACTGTCAATGCGATAGATGATTTTACCATCAATATCCATGACATAATCATATGCTGATTTTGAAAAATGTTTTAATGTTTTGTTCTCTAAATTGTAAATACTACCACCGTCAAGTGAGTTGAATACAATGTTTTTTCCATCTGCACTAAAAATAGGTTGTATAGTATTATCGCCAAGTTTAAGTGATTGAATATCAGTCACA
Source organism: bacterium (assembly GCA_963676395.1). Classification (GTDB taxonomy): domain Bacteria; phylum Fidelibacterota; class Fidelibacteria; order Fidelibacterales; family Fidelibacteraceae; genus M50B103. The sequence continues at coordinate 2,180,208 of OY781066.1, forward strand.
TCAACTTTGGCGAAAAGGGCCGCTGCGAACAGCATAAGTATGAGTACACTTTTTTTCATGTAATCCTCCAAATCAATTAGTCGGTTAAATCGCGTTAATATAAATTTTAATTCATGTATTTCCAACTTAAAGCGAAGAAAATTGTTTCAATTAATATTATTGAAGAAAATAAAAAAATGTAAGGGGGCGACCTATATGTCTATTCAGATAAATGATAATTTATGTATAATAAATTGAAAGAGCGGACACGTAGGTCCGCTCTTTCAATTTCGTTATGACGAATATTGGTTGTTTACATTTCTTTAAGTACTTTGCGAATTACATCACAACCGTGATCAATTTCTTCTTTGGAAACATTTAAATGGGGACGGAAGCGCATAGATTTATCTCCGCAGAGGAGTATCATGACTTTATTATCCCACATTTTACCAAGGAATTTGTCACGTTTTTCGCCTGTAGGCAGATCAAACGCGCACATCAATCCTTTACCGCGAACATTGGAGATCAATGCAGGATAGTCGGCTTCGATCTTTTTGAGTTCTTCAAGAAGATAAGCGCCTGTTTCGGCTGCTTTTTCTACGAGGTTTTCTTTTTCGATGACTTCGAGTGTGAATTTAAAACGAAGCATATCTATCAAGTTACCACCCCATGTTGAGTTGATACGGCTTGATTCTACAAAAACGTTATCTTTAATTTCATCTAATTTAGGTCCGGCAAGAATACCACATACCTGAGTTTTTTTACCAAAAGAGATAATGTCAGGTTTGACACCATAGTTTTGGTGTGCCCAGAATTTTCCGGTCAAACCAACACCACTTTGAACTTCGTCAAAGATCAATAGAATATCATTTGCATCACAAATGTCGCGCATAGCCTGGAAGAAGCTTTCACTGAAGTGGTTGTCTCCACCTTCACCCTGAATAGGTTCGATGATCATACAAGCGATATCCTTTGCTTCCTTGGCAACGACATCTTTGATCTCGGCCAAGGCTTTGGCTTCGAGTGCTTCGTTGGCTTCTTTATTATCTTCCAAGGGAAAAGTCAATTTAGGATTGGTTACGCGTGGCCAATCGAACATTGGGAAATACTGAGTCTTGCGTGGATCTGAAGTATTGGTCAATGAGAGAGTATAGCCTGTACGTCCATGGAAAGCTTGTTTGAAATGTAGGACTTTCAAGCCAACCCATTCGGTTTCGCCTTTTTCAAAGTTCTTGCGGACTTTCCAGTCAAACGCGGTTTTTAGAGCGTTTTCTACAGCCAAGCCACCACCCGAAACAAAAAATGCTTTTGGTAGGTAATCCGGAATACCAACGCGTGAGAAGGTGTCCATAAAATCGGCCATTTCTTCGGAATAAATATCTGAATTGGTCGGTTTGTTAACAGCTACGCGAGCGAACTCATCTTTCTTGGATACCAAATAGGGATGGTTGAATCCAATAGAAAGAGACGCGAACATGGAAAAGAAATCTAAATATTCTTCGCCGTTTCGTTTGTCAACGAGCCAGGAACCATGTGATTTGTCAAGGTCTACAATGACGTCAAAACCGTCTGTAAGCATATGCTTGGCCAGAACCTTTTTAACTTCAGTTGCTTTTATCATATAGTCTCCTTTATTATTGGGCCTAAGCCACAGTTTTAAATATTAAATTTGATGCCTTGTGCGAGAGGCAAGTCTTTTGAGTAATTAATTGTGTTAGTTTGGCGACGCATGTAACCTTTCCAGGCATCGGAACCGGATTCACGACCGCCACCGGTTTCTTTTTCACCACCGAAAGCGCCACCAATCTCAGCACCGGAGGTACCGATGTTAATATTAGCGATACCACAGTCCGAACCACGGCAAGAAAGAAAAAGTTCAGCTTCACGGACATCTTGAGTAAAGATAGCCGATGAAAGTCCTTGAACCACATCATTCTGGATGGCAATAGCGTTTTCTACATCACCTTTGTATTTCAGTAAATACAGGATAGGTGCAAAGGTTTCTTCCTGAATGATAGGCATAGAGTTGATACCTTCGACGATCGTTGGTTTTACATAAGTGCCTGTTTCGTAATCTTTACCGTTTAATACCTGGTTTCCGCATAGGATTTTTCCGCCTTGCTCTTTCGCAGCAGCGATAGCATCTGAGTACATTTGAGCTGCATCGGTATCAATGAGGGGACCAACATGGTTTGTTTCATCCATAGGTGATCCGATCTTGAGTGATTTATAAGCTTTTACCAATGATTTTTTAACCTGATCGTACATGTCTTCGTGAATGATCACACGGCGTGTTGATGTACAACGTTGTCCGGCTGTTCCAACGGCACCAAATACGATACCCGGGATAGCAAGTTTAAGATCGGCATTCTTGGTAACAATAATAGCGTTGTTACCGCCAAGTTCGCAGATGACCTTACCGAATCGTGAAGCAACCACTTCATTCGCATGGCGACCGACACGTGTTGAACCGGTAATAGAGATCAAAGCAACTTCTTTATCTTGAAGCATCGCTTCACCAACGTCACGACCTGAGCCGATCACAAGGTTAAAGATACCTTCGGGTAGGTCATTTTCTTTTAAAACTTCAGCAACGATCTTTTGAGTTGCGATAGCTGTCAAAGGAACTTTTGATGAAGGTTTCCAAATACATACATCACCGCAAACAGCTGCCAGCATAGCATTCCAGGCCCATACGGCGACAGGGAAGTTAAAGGCTGAAATAATACCCACGATACCGATGGGATGATATTGATCATACATGCGGTGTTCGGGGCGTTCTGAATGCATGGTAGAACCGTAAAGCTGTCGTGATAGACCCACTGCAAAATCACATATGTCTATCATTTCCTGAACTTCGCCGTAACCTTCTTGTATGGATTTACCCATTTCAAGCGTTACAAGTTCACCGAGTTCTTCTTTATATTCGCGCAGTTTTAAGCCAATTTGACGAACGATTTCACCGCGTTGTGGAGCGGGTATGTTGCGCCATACCGAAAATGCGCGAGAGGCCTGTTTTTTTACGGCCTGGTAATCTTCGTTAGAACAAGTTTGCACCTTAGCAAGATGCGTACCGTCGATAGGAGAAGAAATATCCAATGTTTTTGTAGCAGTTGATGCGACCCATTCGCGGCCAGTAGAACAACCACTGTTTGTTTTGTTAATACCAAGTTTTTTCAATAAAGTTGATGACATGTTATAAACCTCCGCTTAACTTCGTTTATACTTTACAAAGACAAATTCATCGTAATCTTCCGACGATTCTTTAGTCCAATGATCAAGGTCGAATATAGGAAAATAAACATCGCCCTCATAGTCTTTTTTCACCCAAGAAATGTACAGGTAATCGGCATATGAAAGTGCATGTTCGTAGGTATAAGCTCCGCCCATAATAAATATGGGTTTTCCCAGTTTATTGCCTTCGGCCAAAGCTTCTTCCAACGATCTGCAGACGATGAGATTATCATTGCTTTCCAGTGTAGGGGAGATCACAATGTTGTTTCTGTTGGGCAAAAAAGGTCTACGTAGCGATAAATAAGTATTGTGCCCCATTAAAACGGTATTTCCGGTAGTTTGGCGCTTAAAATGCTTTAGATCCTCGGAAATATGCCAAGGAAGCTCGTTACCCTTACCGATGAGGCGATCTTGAGTCATGCCGACGATGATATTGACGGGTTGTTTGGTCATAAAATAATATCTCCATTTTATAGGGTGCGGTCGTGATCGCGCTTTACCTACAATAATGTTAGAATTTGGGTTTTATACTGCCACTCCAAATTTGATCTTTGGTGCGGCTTCGTAATTGCTTAATTCAAAATCTTCAAAGCTTAATTCAGCCAGTGGTTTGTTTGCAATGCTCATGGTGGGTAATGGCCCCGGTGTTCGTGTCAATTGCTCTTTGAGTCCATCAATATGATTTTCATAAATATGTGCATCAATAACAGTATGAGCAAATTCACCCGGCTCATAACCGCATTCCTGTGCCAGGATCATGGTTAATAAGGAATAGCAAGCCAAATTAAAAGGAATACCTAAAGCGATATCACCGGAGCGTTGGGTGAGGTGGCAGTTTAATTTATTGCCGCTGACATTAAAACAGAATGAATAATGACAAGGAGGCAATTTGCTTTCTGCGGCATTGCCCGGGTGCCATGCCGAAACCACCATGCGGCGAAGATTTGGAGTATTGGGATTGACCTTGATCTCTTTCAGTGTATCAATTACGAATTGGATCTGATCAAAGACTAAAGTTCCGGTTTCAGGATCGCGATAGGTCCACTTGGTTTTCCAGTTTTCACCGGGAAGATGACCTGTTTCGGGAACCGGGAAACGACGCCAGAAACGACCGTAAGCCGTTTCAAGAAGACCTTCTTCATCTGCCCACGCATCCCATATCTTTGTTTTAGTGCGTAGATCCTTAATATGGTTTTCACCGCTTAAATACCAGAGTAATTCATGCAACATGGATTTATAGTACATTTTTTTAGTTGTCAAAAGAGGATAACCCTTGGAAATATCCACTTTATAAAAGTAAGCGAAAGATGAAATGGTTGATACACCGGTTCGGTTGGTCTTTTTAACGCCATTCTCCAAAACATAATTTACCATATCAAGATATTGTTGCATGAAATTTGCTCCTCAGGTCTATTTAATTCAGTAGTGATATTAAGAAAAAAAATGGAAAAATACAATTTCAATCAATTATAAACTGTGAGCAATAAATGGGATTTGTAGTTAGGGAAAAGCCAAAAAATACATTTAGCTTGTTTTTAATAGTGATATAAAACGTATTGATAGCGTACGTAAAACCGTACGGAGTAATAAATGAAAACAATCAATATAAGCAATGTAAGAAAAGAGCTCTATATACTTGTTGACCAGGTTAAGGAAGCTCATGAACCCGTATACATTACAGGTAAAAATAATTCGGCTGTATTAATATCTGACGAGGATTGGCGATCAATTGAGGAAACCATGTATTTGATTTCTATTCCGGGTATGAGGGAGTCAATTGTGGATAGCATGAAAGAAGACCCCAAGGACTTAGATACTGAACCGGGTTGGTAATCATGTATCAAATCGTATACTGCAAGCAAGCTCAAAAAGATGCAAAAAAAGCATCGATGGCAGGATTAAAGCTAAAGATTGTTAAATTATTGAACATTATAAAGAATGATCCATTTCAAACTCCACTGCCATATGAAAAACTGTTAGGCGATCTTAGTGGAGCATTTTCGCGTCGAATTAACATTCAGCATCGCTTGGTATACCAAGTATATGAGAAAAAGAAGATCATTAAAGTGATCAGGATGTGGACGTACTATCAATAAATATAGTACTCATATAATATTTATTTCATGTAAAGCATTTTTTTCGTAGAAATAAAGCGATCATTGACTTTTAAGGTCGCAAAATATATCCCGGAGCTTAGCTCTTGGGCGTTAAAGTTTTGACTGTATTCACCGGCAGGTTTTAATTCATTGACAAGATTCTTGATTATTTTACCTTGAATGTCATAAATACTGATGTCAACATTTCCTTGTTCTGAGAGATAGTAATCAATTCTTGTTACAGGATTAAATGGATTGGGGTAAATATTTTCCAATCGATGTTCAATGGGGACAACGGGCTCTGTATCTGCGCCGGCGATGTCATAAGAATAACAGTAGGCATGATATATTACATCGTCGTCATTAGTGCTGCTAGATAATGCTTTATTACTTTTTATAACAAGAAGCTTATCATAACCGTCACCACAAACATCTCCAATACAATTTAGTGTCATTAATTCTATGTTAGTTATGGAAGGATAATGCGAGGGTGGAAGGGTGAAATCGGAAGCAAATTCATCGGGAACGGATCCGTAGCAGCCTCTATATTGATAAGGATTTTTTAGGACAATTACCCAATCGTTGAGTCCATCTCCGTTTATATCTCCAAGAACTTGATCTTTCATGTCAATATTCCCATAAGTATATTTCGGGATGGTATCAAATAAATCATAAATACCCACTTTTGATTTTTCGACATACCCAAAATTCAAATAGGCAAAAAGTTGTTTGCTGGATACGTCATAAGTGATTACACCCAGTGTGTCGGCGTATAGCAGGGTATCAAAATTGTTAGCAATAGTGCTTGGATCGTTTGATCCCATATATCGGTAGATTACATTATGGTCAACAGCTTCATAAACACTGAAAAAATCATCAAATCCATCATCATTGATATCGCCCATTGATGAATATGATTCTCCCCAACAAAAATATATATTGCTGGTATCATGATTAACAAATGGGGGAGGATAAAGGATGATATCGGCGATTGTTGAGATATTATCATCTCCTAAAAATATATATTGTTTTGCACTGTCTGCTCCATAATACACATAGGTCTTATCGTAAGATAAACCACAATATATATCACTTTTGCCATCTCCATTAATATCACCAATGGTTCCAATGGGGCTAAAATTAACTCTGGTTGAGTACGCAAAGATGCTACAGGTATCATCGGGAATAAAATCAAATTGTGGACCTCCATGTAAAACATACAAAAGTGGTGTGGAAGTAATATATTTATTATCAATAATAACTTCCAAGTAGGCCATGTCCTCATATCCATCACCGTTTACGTCACCAATATATCCAGCGTCATGAGCAAAAAGTCTATGATCGGGTGTAAAATCAATGGGGTTACCGCCAAAAAATAACCATACCGAATCTTTAGTATAAAAAACATTTTCATCATGAAATACATAAGCCCAATCGTCGTATCCATCGGCATTTATGTCCCCGAGTTGCCTAATGGACATGATCTCTCGTTCTCCCATGGGCGTTTGAAATTCATAATCAAATATGCATTCAAGGGTGTCGTGGGCAAATAGTGGTATTGCAAATAGTGGTAAAACAAACAGAAATATTTTTTTACATTTCATTGAATATTCTCCTACTTTAAATATGTATACCTGAAGGTATCACGGTATTTTCAAGAGTATAATTTCCATATTTTATCGGAATGATTGTATCGTCACCTCTTAGTAAGATGTATGTACATCCACATTCATAAGCATCTTGTATATACTGTCTAAGTGCTCCGGCGTCGTCTTCGATAAACGATGCAAGATCAATGCTATAAGAGTTTAGTACACTTTCAATGGAAGTGATACCTATGTTAATTCCTTTTCGTTTTTTCCACTCAATAAAATTATCAAAAGTTTGAATTAATGAATTAGCAGTGATAATTATATATTCGTAGTCAAATGAAGGAGTAAGGTTATTTTTTTTATCTAATGGGCTAAGTGGTTTTATTTGATATTGATCTATATCCTCGGAATTTTCTACAATTGATTTAAGTGCCTCATCATATACATATTGCATATTTTCACTTCGTTGAAGAATTGGATTGTGTTTGCTTGTTGCTAGATCAGTGAATAACTCAAAGCTAATATTCTCGTTTAAACAATAAATTTCATTTTCTGAAATGATGTAGTATTTTGTAATAATCGGTAGTCTTGGCTCACTGATATTTGAGGATGTCGGGAAATCTTTATAATTAATTGTCTGATAGTTACTGTTCTCTTTAGCCGTAAAAATTTCTGATATCTGTAGGTATTCTGAGCGAAATTCGACATTTTTGTTCATATTGGCAAAGCAGACAGCAACAAGTGTAAAAAGAAATATCGCCTTTTTCATTTCACAACCTTACTATTATGTTATAATATAAAAAATAAAAAACATAAAAATAAAAGTCAATAACAAAATAGGCTGTATGATTTTTAAAGAATATCAATATACCGAATTGCTAAGAAAACAATTTTATTTTCGGGGGAGATTAAATATCTTTAGATGTTAACGATATCTATCTAAAGAAGGAATCTAATATGCTACCCAAAGGAAATATGCAACAGCTGATGAAACAAGCTCAGCAAATGCAAAAGAAGATGGAAGAAGCACAAAAAGAGCTGGAAGCTAAGGAAGTTACCGGAACAGCCGGTGGTGGAATGGTAACAGTCGTTGCAACAGGAAAAAAGACACTAAAATCAATTAAAATTGAGCCTGAAATTCTCAAAGAAGATCCCGAAATGGTCGAAGATATGATCGTTGCGGCCGTTAATCAGGCAATGCAACAAGTGGATGAACTAACTCAGGATACTTTAGGCGGAATTACGGGCGGAATGAATATCCCCGGATTCTAAGAGGTTTACATGGCCGGAATCCCCGATGTAATTTTAGAAGTTGAGAAGCTTATCTCAAAATTTCCCGGCATAGGGAGAAAATCTGCTCGTAGAATTGCTTTTTATTTATTGGATAAAGACCGTGAAGATGTGCTTAAAGTTGCCACTGCGATGGTTGATCTAAAAGATAAGATAGAGCATTGTACAGTTTGCAACCATATTACTGAGCATTCACCTTGCGATATATGTGCAAATACAAAACGCGACAATAGTTTACTCTGTATTGTTGAAGATAGTATGGATGTGATTGCTTTGGAAAAATCAGTCTCTTTTAAGGGAAAGTATCATGTTTTAGGTGGCCTTATATCGCCGTTGGATGGTGTTGGACCCGATGACTTGGCTTTTGATAGTCTTCTTAAACGACTGGATGAAGTAAAGGAAATTATTCTAGCCATCAATCCATCTGTTGAGGGAGATACCACGTCATTTTATTTAACGCGCTTATTAAAAGAAAAAGGCATTAAAATTACCCGACTGGCTCGTGGAATCCCAATAGGTGGTGATTTGGAGTATACTGATGAAGCGACGATTGCCAGAGCGCTTGAGGGAAGAATAGAAATACCCAATGAATAACGAACAAGTAAAAAGAATATTCGATATTTGTGGATTTCGAAAATCACGTATCAGTGTTTCTTGTTTGGATAATATTTGAAAGATACATTATGAATAAAGACATACTAAAACTCCCAAATATATTATCTTTACTTCGTATTATTATGGCACTGGTGTTGTACATGTTGTACATGAGAGATTTTGTACATCCCGATTTTATTGGTCCCTTGCCTCTTTTTCTCATTTATGTTGCGATCGCTATAACAGATTATATTGATGGGATTATTGCACGAAAATTTAATATGATCACAGAGCTTGGCAAAGAGCTGGATCCAATGGCTGATAAAGTCTTGGTATTTTTAATGCTTTTTGCATTTTTTAGAATAGGTTTGTTACCTTGGTGGACGATCTTACCGGTATTTGCCCGCGATATTTTTGTCAATCAGCTTCGTAAACGCTCAAAACAATATGAGATCACATTTAAAACCTCCTATATTGCCAAAGCCAAAACAGCGATTCAAATGATCTTTATCGGTTTTGTTTTAGCTCTCCCGGCTGTGATGAGTTGGAATATTCCGATGGGGTTGTATGAATTTTTAGCAGATTTGATCAGCGGTAATGCTATCATTATTATTATGTCGGTGATCATGGTATTTACGGTTTATACCGGAGTGGATTATTGGACGAAGTATAGGCAAGCTTTGAAAGATTCCTAGAAATTAATACGTAAGATTTGTTGAGACGCAAAATATCGCATTTCTACAGGTCCTGATAATAATATTGGACAAATAATGATGTCTCATTCTCAAAAACTACAGAAAATATCAAAATTCATTGTTTCACTTTGTGGTATCGGTTATTTCCCCGGATTTCCGGGCACCATTGCATCTTTAGTTATTGCTGTGGGCGCATTTGCTTTAACATCTTATATAGAGATCAATTGGTTGATTGATGTGGAGATGTTTTTATTGTTCTTGCTTTTGGGTTTGATTCCGGGGGCGCAATTGGTAAAAAATCAGAATATAAAAGATCCCTCTTGGTTTGTAATGGATGAAGCTGCAGGTATGTGGTTATCTATGCTTTTTTTACCCAAGGATAATATTTGGGTCGTTATCGTCGCATTTGCTATGTTTCGTGTGTTTGATATTTGGAAACCTTGGCTGATTCGTAAAGCGGAAAAGGTTCCGGGTGCTACAGGCATCATGTTAGATGATGTTGTGGCTGGAATAGCGAGCTGGGTTATAAGCTTTATTGTATGGAAAACATTAATGTAATAATAAAGGGGCACGATTTATCGCGGCTTTACCATAAGTATGAGTAACAATAAACAAAAATTTGCTATTATTATTAATATCGGTGATGAATTGCTTGCCGGGCATACCGTAAATACAAATGCCACATGGATGAGCTTAGAGTTACAAAATATTGGTGTGAAAGTTCTTCGCCATAGTGTAATTGCTGATGAGAAAGAGGCTATTGAGTCTGCCTTGGATAGTGTGGAGCATAATATTTCTTATGTCTTTATTACAGGAGGCTTGGGACCAACCGAAGATGATAGAACCAAAGCCGTAATTACAAGCTATTTTGGGGGTGATTTGGTTTTTTCGGATGACGTTTACAAAGAGGTGTTAGAGTTCTTTAAAAAACGAGGGAGAACACCCTCGGGGAGCAATCGTTCTCAGGCAATTATACCTACAAATGCTAAACGCATTGTTAATGTAATGGGGACAGCCAGCGGTATGATTTTTGATAAAGATGAAACGAAATATTTTGTTATGCCCGGTGTACCCTATGAAATGAAAAGTATGATGAGCAGAGACATTCTTCCCATGTTAGCCACAAAGAATAGGCTTTTGGAGCATGAATTACAGATAAATACTTTTGCTTTACCTGAATCTGAAATTGCCGATAGAATTGCGAATGAATTATCTGACGAGCTTTTTAATATAAAAATCGGTTATTATCCATCTGTTAAAGGAATTACTATCCGGTTATTGGCGCGTGATAGCATTCTTGTTAAGAGAGTACAAGCTAAAATTGTGGATATGTTTGGTAAGCATGTGTTTTCTTTAAAAGGTGAAGCTTTGGAAGAAGTTTTTGTCAGGCAGTGTATTGAGCGAAATCTTAGTATTTCGTGCGCCGAATCCTGCACAGGTGGTCGTATAAGTGACATGATCACATCGGTTGCAGGTTCTTCTATGGTTTTGAATGAAGCTTATATTACCTATAGCAATGAAGCAAAGCAAAGATTGCTTGAAGTTCCTTCTGAAATATTAGATGAGTATGGTGCCGTAAGTACAAATACCGTAAGCGCAATGTTAGAAGGTTTGTACAAGCGAACACAAGCAGATATTTGTTTGGCGGCAAGCGGTATAGCGGGACCTGACGGAGGGACAGAGGAAAAGCCCGTGGGACTTGTTTATATTGGGGTAAGATATAGAAATATTGTAAAAGTTAAAAAGTTGACTTATGATAGAGGGCGAGATAAGAATAAAGAATATGCAGCCAGAGCCGTTTTGAATTTAGCGAGATTAATGCTGATAGAATAGGAGTATCCCATGTCCGATAAACGATTATTTATAGCTCTTCCACTCCCAAAGGATATTAAAGAAAAATTAGCTGGGGTTCAGCAATTACTTGAGCCGATTTCTGAAGGAGTTAAATGGGTAGAGGAAGATAATTTACACATTACTTTGAAATTCTTGGGCGAAACTCCTGAGAGAATGATGGATGAGGTCATTGATGAATTTGATCGTATATGTGAAAATATTGAACCCTTTGAGCTGCAGATAAAGGATTTAGGACAATTTCCCAAGGACGGAGATCCTAAAATTCTTTGGGCAGGTTTGCAGAAAGTACCACCTGTTGTTTATCGATTATCTGACGAGTTTAATACCGGATATTTATCTATGGGTTTTGATAATTCAGGCAAGAAATTTGCTCCTCATATTTCTTTAGCCAGAACAAAATCAAAATTACATGAAGAGCTTATTCCTTCATATTATGATATCCAGCTTGAGGCCAGTGTTTTTAAGGTTGATAAAATTGTATTGTATGAGTCAACTCATAAACGCGGTGCTTTAAAATACACGCCCGTAAAAGAATATTTATTGAAATAAGATAAGATTAAGATAATTTTTTAGAGAGACTGTCGCAAAACTATGTGACACTCATTTGACTACTTATGAAATAATAATTTGAAGCTAATTATGGTTTAAGCCATATGCAGTATAATTAATAAAACATAATAATGAATGGATATAAAAAGTAGTTGTACCGATGGTGTGGGATGCGTCCCCTAAAATATATTTTAGCGATAACAAAGGGATACGAGCTTTGAACTGAAAAATTAGTCTTAGTAAGATTAATTAATATATAAATTGCTGTGTTTCTTATATTAATTCTTTGCCTATCGTAAATTATATAGTAGGTTTAGCTTGGTATAAGGATATACGACTTTAACTAGCTTAGGAATGAAAACAATTTATAGACTTGTAATGCTATATTGCAAATAAATACACACATTTTGGAGGGTATTATGTTAGATCAGAAAAGGTCTATTTGGTCATGGGCTATGTATGACTGGGCAAACTCGGCGTTTGCCACCACTGTAATGGCGGGCTTTTTTCCGGTATTTTTTGGGGCATACTGGAGCTCGGGTGTTTCAAATGTAGACACAACCGCCAGATTGGGTTTTGCCAATTCAATTGCATCTATCGTTGTTGCTTTGCTTGCTCCCTTTTTAGGCGCTATTGCAGATAAAGGAACAGCAAAAAAGAAATTCTTGTTTACATTTGCCTTTATTGGTGTGATCATGACAGCTGCTTTGTTTATGGTTAAAGAAGGACAATGGCAAATGGCGGCATTCTTTTATGTCATCGCTACCATTGGTTTTTCCGGTGGTAATATCTTTTATGATTCACTGTTACCCGGTGTTGCTTCCGAAAAGAAAGTTGATCATGTTTCGTCATTAGGATTTGCAATGGGTTATATTGGTGGGGGACTATTGTTCCTTGTTAACGTAATTATGTATTTAAAACCCGAATTATTCGGCATTGCAGACGGAAGTACGGCGATAAGAATTTCCTTCTTGTCCGTCGCTATTTGGTGGGCTGTATTTTCAATCCCTGTTTTTCTATGGGTAAAAGAACCTGAATTTCAAGAAGAAAAATTAAGTATTGGCGCCTCAGTTAAAGCCGGTTGGAATCAATTTATCGGCACGTTTAAAGAAATTCGTCACTTAAAAGTTGTTGGTATGTTTCTTTTAGCCTACTGGTTTTATATTGACGGTGTAGATACCATTATTCGTATGGCAATTTCAATTGGTACAGCTCTTGATTTCCCTGCGGCATCACTGATCGTTGCCTTGCTTATTGTACAGTTTGTAGCCTTTGGCGGATCATTGCTTTATAGTATACTTGCAAGAAAGATTGGTGCAAAACAATCCCTATATATCGGTATTGCCGGGTACGCCATCATTACGCTTGTCGGGTTTTTTATGAATCAAGTTTGGCATTTTTATGCGCTTGCCGTTGCTATCGGTTTATTCCAGGGTGGTATACAAGCCATTTCCCGTTCGTTGTACTCAAGAATTATTCCCGAAAATAAATCCGCAGAATTTTTTGGCTTCTTTAATCTACTTGGAAAATTTGCAGCGGTGATCGGTCCAAGTTTGATGGGGGTAATTGCTTTGCTTACAAGAAATGCCCAGGATGTTAGTATTGGCGGCACGACGCTTGAAAATATGGGTATCAGATATGGCGTTCTATCGATTTTAGCATTATTTATTATTGGTTTCTTCTTGTTGAGGAAAGTCGATATTGAAGAAGGTAAAAAACAGGTAGAATATCTGAAATAATATGTAAAACGTCGTAACGCGTAATTCGTGATTCGATAAATTAAGCCTCGGTGTAGATATCGGGGCTTTTTTAATAAAACATATAAAATTACAAATTGAGAGTCGGGAGGATCGGGTTTTATGAGTGAAAGTTATGTTAAGGCAAATGTATTGTTTTGAGCATGTATTAAAGAACAATGGGGATGCTCAAAGGTTTGAGATTGATATTGATCCGGAATTTTACAGCCTTCAACGTTTCAATGATTGGATGTTGATGAATTTGCAACGTTCATCATATAAAAATCAATTGTATTATTTTATGAAATTCGGTATAATAGCGACTGTTTATTGCCCCTGTAGCTCAGACGGATAGAGCGCAGGTTTCCTAAACCTGAGGTCGCCCGTTCGAATCGGGCCGGGGGTACGAAAAAGCCCATAAAGGCAAAAGTAAATAGTTATTAAATAGGGAATTCGGAGTAAAAGGAGTATAGACGTGATGTTTGCGTCTTGCGAGTCTACACCGAATAGACCATGAAAGAATTAAAAGGAAGGTATATGTCACAGAATCATATGACAAAAAAAGAATTGAATGAAGACCCGTTTTTTGAAGAAGTAGCTCATATTGTTGATTTTTTTAAAAAACATCAGACTTTGTTGATCGCGATCGTTTCCGTATTGATCGTGGCTCTTATCGTAGTATTTGGTGGCTCAGCCATCATGAGAAATCAGAATGAAAAAGCTGCAGGACAGTATGGTATTGCAATGGATTATTATAATAAAGCTCAGTATGTAGAAGCTGAAGATAACTTTATGATCCTGGCAGAACAATATAAAAGAAACGATTGGGGTAAAAGAGCTTATTATTATCTCGCTCTTGTTTCAAAAAATCTCGGTAACGATGCTATTGAAACCCTTGAATATCTGGAAAAATTCGTATCGACTGACCTTGATGATACCGCTATGAAAGCTGCCGCTTTTAAATTGATCGCTGCACATTATTATGGTGAAGGTGATTTGATTATGGCTGCAGATAATTATTTAAAAGCATCTAAAAAAGCTTTATCTCTTAAAGAAAAACTTGATTTGGGGATAAAAGCCGGAAACCTATATATTGAATCAGACAATGCATCTAAAAAAGATGCTGTGGTCAATTACTTGTTAGGTTTAGATCTAAGTAAAAGTGATGAAGTGCGTGTTAAAGCACTGACCTTCAGATAATAAATAGTTAAATCATAATTTAAGCCTCAGCGATAAACTGAGGCTTTTTTATTTTATTTATTGATTTAACTCAAGCTATTTGACTCGAACAACTCGATTGAAACATCGTACTTGTTTTGATAACATTATTTATAAGACTTTAAGAAGCTTTTATTTACCTGATTTCTCTTGCACATAGCACCTTTAATACATATATTTGGCGCGAAAGTGGGAAAAATCCCACTTTTCTTTTTTGAGGACGTTGAAAAATGAATGAAATCAAAGTATTGATCTCAGACATCGTGGAAAGTGCAGGCTATGTTGTAGAGGATATCAAAATGTCCGAAACAGGTGGTACTCTCAAGGTAATTGTTGACTCGGAAAATGGTATCGATTCAGGTGCATTGGTTAAGTTGAGTCGCAGTATCCTTAATAATGAAACCTACGATACAAAGTATGCCGAAACTTTTCGTTTAGAAGTTTCTTCACCCGGAATTGATGCTCCCTTGACACAAGTGAGACATTTTAAAAAGAATATGGGTAGAGAGATTGATCTAAAGCATTCGCAGGATGGTGTGGCTAATCCTTTAAGAGGTCGCATTACTGCCGTTGACAATGATAGTGTTGAGATTGAGTTGGAAAATAAAAAAGAAATTAAAAGCGTTAAGGTGACGATGGATAAGATTGAATCCGGAATGCTTCGCTTAAAATGGTAAATAGGAGATAGTCAATTGGATAGTAGACATCTTATTGAAGCTTTTGCCAACCTGGCTAAAGAAAAAGGTATCAACCGCTCCGAAGTTGGCGAGATCATCGTCAAAGTATTTGATACTATAATTAAAAAACAATACGGTGAAGTCGATAACTTTGATGTTATTGTAAACCCCGATAAAGGTGAAATTGAAATTTATCAGGAATTAACCGTTGTTTCAGATGAAGATCTTGACGATGAAGTGATGGAAATTCCTCTATCGGAAGCGGAAAAGCTACCTGATGTTGATGATCCTGAAGTTGGCGAGATCATTGTAAAGGTTATTGACCCGAATATTTTTGGTCGTCGTATGATCTCTGCTGCAAAGCAGGTTCTTGGACAAAAGATCCGCGAAGTTGAACGTAATCAGGTCTTTGAAGAATATCAAAACCGCGTCGGTGAGATTATTATGGGTAATATCCATCAGATACGTCGAAACGATGCTGTTTATGTTAATATTGATAAAACAGAATTGAAAATGCCTCGTAACGAACAGATACCTACAGAGCATTATCATCGCGGTGATACCATTAAGGCGATTATAAAAGAAGTACGTATGTCAACTCGTGGTCCGGAAATTATTATTACACGTGCCGACGATTCTTTCTTGCGTAGATTGTTTGAATTGGAAGTTCCTGAGATATTTGACAGTATCGTTGAGATACGCTCAATTGCCCGTGTACCGGGTAAACGCTCAAAGATCATTGTGGAATCGAATGATAAACGTATTGATGCTGTGGGCGCTTGTGTTGGTATTAAGGGATCTCGTATTAAAGCTATTGTGAAAGAGTTGAGCGGTGAAAATATTGATATTATCAATTACAGTTCAGAATCCGAATTGCTTATATCTCGTGCGCTTTCACCTGCTAAACCTCTCTTCCTGGAAATAGACGAAGAACGTCGTACCGTTCTTGCCGTATTCGATGATGATGAGATTGCAACAGCTATCGGATCAAGCGGTATTAACATTAATCTTGCCGGTCGTGTAACCGGATACGAGATCGATGCGATCCGTCAATCGGAATACAACCGCTTTGAAGGTGATGATGTTTATATTGAAGATATCGAAGGTATTTCCTCTGCACAGATTCATGCACTTTCTGATGCCGATATTGAAACTGCAGCTGATTTCTTGAATGCCGATGCCGGTGATCTTTTAGAGATCAAAGGTATTGGTGAAAAGACATTCGAAAAGATCGAACAGCTTGTTACCGCAGCACTTGAAGAAAAGCGCAGTTCTGATAATGAACTTGATATCGATCACAATACTGAAGAAGAAGACACTGAAGCCTCGGAAGAGGCCTCTGAATAAATGAA
This sequence comes from bacterium, assembly GCA_963676395.1. Lineage (GTDB taxonomy): Bacteria > Fidelibacterota > Fidelibacteria > Fidelibacterales > Fidelibacteraceae > M50B103. Next base: position 2,197,074 of record OY781066.1, read on the forward strand.
TTAGGAGTCGCGTATGACAGCTTCCGCTGATAAACCGGTAAAAATATTTCAGCTGGCGAAGCAACTGAATACCTCTCATAGAGATATTATTGAATATCTCAAATCACAGAATATCGAAGCTTCGCTTAATAAAGCCCTGGAGCCCGAAATTCTTGAGGTAGTGCTGAAGCATTTTGCCGAAGATGTAAAAAAAGCGGATAATTTAATGGTTCAGCGTGAGCAGAAGCGAATGGCTGAAGAAGACCGCAGAAAAAATCGCGAACAAGAAAAACTTGAAGAAGAAGCTGCTCGCAAAAAGGTTGAGGAAATGGTCCTTGATTCTCTTAAGGATAAGCCTAAACCACCTCCTGCGCCTCCTGTAACGGTTGTAACAGAAGAATCTGTGACGGAAGAACCGGTTAAAAAATCCGATGTGGTTATTGAGAAGAAAACGATTCAAAAAGAAAAAGAAATCAAACGTAAAGCCGAAGAAGAAGCTCGTAAGCTTAAAGAACAAAAAGAAGCTCGGCTTAAAGCCGAAAAGGCTGCCGCCGAAGAGCTGAAAAAAGAAGAAAAGAAAAATCAGAGTAAAGACGGCGATAAAAAGAAGAAAAAAGATAAGAACAAAAAAGGCGTTCAGCAGCCTAATCAGCAGCAGACTCAACAACAATTCGAGAATAAACTTGAAAAGTTGAAAGCTCGCCATAAACATGCGACAAAACGTATTCAGGTTTCTGAGATGGAATCCCGTCTGGATAAATTCCGTCAGTCCAAGAATATTGAAGATCTTGAAACCGGTAACGCAAATCCTGCGGCAAAACGTAAGAGTAAACGAAGAAAACATGTTGATCAAGCTGAGGTTAATAAAGCCTTAAAGGCAACACTTGCTTCAATGAGTGATAAGCCTAAAAAGAAAAAATATAAAACCAGCAAGCAAGAAAACGGTGAAGAGTTCATTGACAGCGGTGTCATTGAGATCACGGAATTTATTTCTGTTGATGAATTGGCAAAACATTTTGATGTAAGCGCTGTTGATATTATCGGTAAATGTATGGGACTTGGATTAATGGTAACCATTAATCAACGTCTCGACTGGGATACTATTGAACTGCTTGCCACCGAATATGAGCTTGAAGTAAGTAAACTTAGCGAATATACCGAAGAAATCATCGAAGAAGAGGAAGAAGAGTACGAAGGCAAACTTTGTGAAAGACCTCCTGTTGTTACCGTTATGGGACACGTTGATCATGGTAAGACATCAATTCTTGATTACATCCGAAACGCCCATGTGGTACAGGGTGAATCCGGTGGTATTACTCAGCATATCGGTGCTTATTCGGTAATGACAACAGCCGGTAAACGTATTACTTTCCTTGATACACCGGGACACGAAGCTTTTACTGCTATGCGTGCTCGTGGTGCTCAGGCTACCGATATTGTTGTCGTTGTTGTTGCGGCCGACGATGGTGTAATGCCTCAGACAAAAGAAGCCATAAACCATGCTCAAGCTGCGGGTGTTCCGATGATCATTGCCATCAATAAGATGGATAAACCGGATATTGATCCCGATAGAGTTATTCGCGAACTATCTGAAAATAATGTTTTGGTCGAAGATTGGGGCGGTGCTATTCAAAGTGTCCGCGTATCGGCCAAAAGCGGCTTAAATATGGATGCTTTGCTTGAAGCTATTTTGCTTGAAGCGGAAGTTCTGGAATTAAAATCATCACCTGAAGGTAAGGCACGTGGTGTCGTTATCGAATCTCAGCTTGATAAGGGTTTGGGAGCTATTGCAACCGTATTGATCAATCGTGGTACCGTTAAGGTGGGTGATCCCTTTATTTGTGGTCGCTTTGCCGGTAAAGTTCGCTCTATGATGAATGAATATGCCGATAGATTGCAAGAAGCAAAGCCTGCTGATCCTGTTCAGATCCAGGGGTTTGATTCCGTACCGCAAGCGGGTGACCAATTTATCGTTATGAACGATGAAAAAGAAGCTCGCCGCATTGCCAATGAACGACAAATTATTCACCGTGAGCAAGAGTTTAGAGCTCAGTCGCTGCAAACATTGGATGAGATAGGACGTCAGATCGCTGAAGGTCGTACCCGTGAACTTGCTTTAGTTATTAAGGGTGATGTAGACGGTTCGATCGAAGCTTTGGCTGATTCATTTATGAAGCTATCGACCAAAGAAGTTGCAGTTAAGGTTATTCACCGGGGTATAGGTATGATCAACGAAGGTGATATCAACCTTGCATCTGCATCGAATGCGGTTATTATCGGATTTCATGTAAATGCTACTTCACAAGCTTTGGAAGTCGCTAAAGACCGGAGTGTTGAGATCCGTAATTACACGGTTATTTATGATGCGGTTGAAGATGTAAGACTGGCACTCGAAGGTTTACTTGAACCTGACAAAGTCGTAGAAGTTCTCGGTTCAGCCGAAGTGCGTCAGTTGATTAAAATCTCAAAAGTCGGTGTGATTGCCGGTTCTATCGTGAACAGTGGTATCATGAAAAGAAATACGACCATTCGTATTTTGCGTAGCGGTGAAGAAGTATTTAAAGGCTATTTGAGCTCAATAAAACGTTTTAAAGATGATGTTAAAGAAGTGAAAGAAGGTTTTGAATGTGGTATCTACATTGATTCTTTCACAGATTTTAAAGAAGGCGATATTATCGAAAGCTACCAGGAAAAAGCCGTTAAGAGGAAACTGGAGGTTTGATGATATCAAGAGCGGATAGATTAGCACGAGAGATCAGATACGCCGTAGGCGATATGCTGATCCATTCGGCTCCCGAAGAATGTAAGGGTGTCATGCTAACCGTTTCCAGAGTTGAATTGACTCAGGATTTAAAAGAAGCGCGTATTTTTGTTTCGGTATATCCACCGGATGAAGCTGTACGTAAGCGCTGTCTTTCCGCTTTGATCGCAAATAAAGGTCGTATCAGATTAGAGATCGGGAATAAGGTCATTATGAGATACGTACCAAAAATTAGACTGTTCATTGACGATAGTTTGGACAATGTTGAAACCATTAACACATTATTGCAAGAGATCTGAGGATGGAACGATCGCAGGTATGACCCTGCCCGTTCATAAACCCATTGATTGGACATCCTTTGATGTTGTAAATAAATTAAGATATGTGACCGGCTTTAAGAAAGTTGGCCACGCCGGTACTTTGGACCCCTTCGCCGAAGGAGTGCTGATCCTTGGCTTTGGCAAGCACACTAAGTTGCTTGATGAACATAAAGGGAAATCGAAGGTATACCGGGTTGACATCGAGCTTGGAAAAGAGACCGATACTCTGGATAGGGAAGGTCAGGTTGTGAAAAGCTGTGAGCTCACATCGCCACCGAGTTTAGAAGACATTCATGCCGTTCTTGAAAAGTTCAAGGGTGATATCACCCAAATACCGCCGATGTTCTCGGCTAAGAAAGTCAAGGGGAAACGCTTGTACAAAATGGCGAGAGAAGGCAAGATCATTGAAAGAGACCCTATTAAGGTCAATATAGCAAATTTGGAGATCATTGAATATGACGCTCCCATATTGAGCTTAAGGGTAGAATGCAGTACAGGAACCTATATTCGTACTTTGGCCGCTGATATCGGAAAAGAATTAGGATGCGGAGCATATGCTTTAAATCTTGTTCGGGAACGTGTCGGTGAATTTACCTTGGACGAATCATATAGTGTAGAGGCTTTTATTGAAGCATGGACATCATTAGAAAGCTCGAAGACTTAAAAGACAGACCGGCGGTTACGTTGGCAATAGGTTCATTTGATGGACTGCATATAGGACATCGAAAGATTCTTGAAACTGTTCGTACTGAAGCCAAAGAACTTGGTGTAAAAAGCATGATAATGACCTTCGCGCCAACACCAAGAGAGGTATTCAGTCGACAAAAAGAGATCGCATTGATGAAACCTAAGGAAAAAATCGATGCAATAAAGGCATTGGGAATTGATATTGTTTCTTTGAAGCACTTCGACCTGGAATTTGCCTCTATACAACCGGATGATTTCCTGAAACGCTTATTGACATTTCTTGACTTGAAGGTTTTAGTTGCCGGTCCCGACCATTCTATCGGTAAAAAAGAAGAAGGCGGACTGGATTATCTAAAGAAAGCTGCCGATGAGCATGGCTTTAAACTTGTTGTCGTACCGAAAACACGCTACAAGAATGAAGACATATCATCTCAGTTGATCAGAAAAACTTTGAAAATGGGCAAAATTGATGATGTTATCGCCATGATGGGCTCCGAATATCGCATTTCGGGAACGATTGTTCCCGGACAGCAACGTGGCAGAACCATGGGGTTCCCGACATTGAATATTGAACCGGATATGGTAAATTGTCTTATGCCGGCTTTCGGTGTTTATTGTGTGAGAGTTCGTTTGGATGAAGAAGATCTTCAGGGTATATGCAATATCGGGATAAGGCCTACTTTTATAGAAAATAATCTTTCTATGGAAGTGCATGTGCTGAATAAGGATCTCGATCACCAATATGGTAAGCATGTGGAAATATATTTTAAGCACTTTGTTCGTAAAGAGCAAAAATTTGACACTAAGGAAGCTCTTATAGAGCAAATAAGTAAAGATATTAATGAATGTAAAATATTGACGGAGGAAAAATGTCAACATTAACTAAAGATCAAATCACTGAAATTGTAAAGAAATTTGGAAAAGATGAAAAAGATACCGGTTCACCTGAAGTTCAGGTTGCACTTTTAACACAACGTATTAAAGACCTGACTGAACATGTAAAATTACACAAAAAAGATCACCACAACCGTCGCGGTCTTTTAAAACTCGTTGGACAGCGTACACGTTTATTGCGCTACATCAAAGCCAACGATTACAACCGTTATCTTTCACTGATCAAAGAATTAGGATTGAGAAAATAACATAAAAGAGACAGCAGGAAGGTAGTTGCTGTCGAGGAGAAAACTTTGATTACAAAAGAAAAAACTATCGCCGGTAAGCTGGTACAACTCGAAACGGGGCGTATGGCTAAACAGGCGGATGGTGCCGTTATCGCAAGACTTGGCGACACCATGGTACTGGCGACTGTCGTGTCCAGTAAAGACATGCGTGAAGGCACCGATTTCGTTCCATTGTCAGTAGAATTTCGTGAAAAATTCTATGCAAGTGGTAAGATCCCCGGTGGTTTTTTACGTCGTGAAGGTCGTTTGTCCGATCGCGAAATTCTCAGCTCGAGAATTATCGATCGTCAGATCCGCCCTTTACTTCCCAAGAACTGGTATTATGAAACACAAGTTATCGTCAATGTATTATCATATGATGGTGAACATCAAGCCGATATGATAGGTGCTGTAGCCGCTTCTGCAGCTTTAAGTATTTCCAATATTCCTTTTGAAGGACCTATCGCATCAGCACGAACAGCTCGCATTGATGGCGAATACGTTATTGATCCACTCTATTCACAGTTTGAAGAAAGTGATATTGAGATTGTTGTTGCCGGTTCAAAAGACAATATAGTTATGGTTGAAGGCGAAGCCAAAGAAGTATCGGAAGATGAATTTTTGGGTGCTGTTGAAGCTGCGCATGGAGCAATTAAAGAACTGATCGAATTACAGGAAGAACTGATCGCAGAGATCAATCCGGTAAAACGTGAAGCTCCTGCAGTGGAAGAGGATGAAGAATTTAAAGCCAAGGTCGTTGAGATGGTTGGCAAAAAAATGGATAAGATCCTCGCCATTACAATGAAACAGGAGAGAGCAGCTGCCGAAGACGAATTGGTCGCCGGTATCATTGAAGCTCTCGAAGAAGAATATCCCGAATGTGAAAAAGATGTCAAAGGCATCGTTCATGATATTCATAAAGAAGAGATCCGTAAAAAGATCCTTAAGAAAAAAGTCCGTGTAGACGGCCGTAAAACAAATGAGATTCGTAAAATCACTGCTGAAGCTTCCATCTTGCCACGTACACATGGTTCTGCCTTATTTACCCGTGGTGAAACTCAAGCTTTGGTTACTACGACTCTAGGCTCTTCACGTGATGCACAGTTATTGGATAGTATTGATGGTAATGAAGATAAAGTCTACATGCTTCAATATAACTTTCCACCATTTTCAACCGGTGAAGCACGTATGATCCGTGGCGTTTCCCGTCGCGAAGTTGGTCATGGTAACTTAGCCGAACGTTCATTGAAACCCGTTCTTCCGTCAGCAGAAGACTTCCCTTATACCATTCGTGTGGTTTCGGATATTTTGGAATCAAACGGTTCCTCATCTATGGCCTCGGTATGTGGTGGTTGTTTGTCTCTGATGGATGCAGGTGTTCCTTTGAAGAAAATGGTATCGGGTATTGCTATGGGGTTGATCACTGACGGTGACAAGTTCGCAGTACTTTCTGATATTCTTGGTGAAGAAGATCATTATGGTGATATGGACTTCAAAGTAACCGGTACCGAAGACGGTATTACGGCTATTCAAATGGATCTTAAGATTGATGGTTTATCATTTGATCTTATGAAAACCGCTTTACAGCAGGCTAAAGAAGGTCGCCTCCATATTCTTGGTGAAATGAGAAAAGGTTTGGACGCACCCAGAACAGAACTCAGTAAATGGGCTCCTCGCATGAGTTCAATGAAAATCGACACCGAAAAGATCGGTGCGGTGATTGGACCGGGCGGTAAGGTTATTAAAGAGATCATTGCTGAAACAGGTGTTGAAATGGACATCGATCAAGACGGTACAGTTAAGATCTTTACCATGGATGCTGCCGCTGCTGAAGCCGCTGAAAACTGGGTTAAATCACTTGTAGCTGAACCTGAAGTGGGCAAGATTTACGATGCAAAAGTAACTCGTCTTATGGACTTCGGAGCTTTTGTTGAATTTATGCCCGGTAAAGAAGGTTTGGTTCATATCTCTGAAATGGCTTGGGAAAGAACCAATGCTGTGACAGATGTTGTTAAATTAAATGATGCGGTTAAGGTTAAATTGTTCGAAGTTGATAGTCAAGGTCGTGTGAACTTGAGTATGAAACGCACAACAGAACCTCCCGAAGGATATGTTGAACCCGAACGTAAACCACGTCCTCCGAGAAAGAACGGAAACAGCAATTCACGCGGTGGCCGCAACAATAACCGTAACTAATGCAATTACCCTATAATAAAAGCATATTAGAAAACGGAATAACAGTACTGACCCGATCGGTCGAATCTCTTCGATCGGTCGCGGTCGGTATCTTTATTCAAGCGGGTTCTTCAGACGAAACATCCTCTAATAACGGTATTGCTCATTTTTTAGAGCATATGTCCTTTAAACGTACTCAAAAGCGTGATGCATATGATATTGTAGAGGATATAGAATCAAAAGGTGGTCATGTAAATGCCTATACCTCAAGAGAAATGACGGCTTATTATGCCCGAGTGCTTGATACAGAGGTGACTACTGCACTTGATGTACTGGCCGATATTGTAATAAATTCTACATATCCAAAAGATGAGATCAAACGTGAAAGATCTGTTGTGATTGAAGAGATTCGTGATTCTCTGGATACGCCTCAGGATATCGCAAATGATGCTTTTATGAAACAGATGTTTCCCGATCATCCCTACGGATATCCTATTATGGGATCTGTTGATACCGTTTCGAGCTTTGATTATGATGTAATTCGTGATTTTGTCGATAATCAATACGTGCCCGAAAGGATTACGATCGTAGCTGTTGGAGCCGTTGATCACGAATCAGTCCTTAGCAAAGTTAAAACCGATATGGGTGATATACCTGTTAGCGGAAAAAAACCTAAGGACTATGCTTTAAGTGATCCTGTTGAAAAGGATATTTCCATAACGCGCGATATCGCCCAAACTCATATGATCATAGGACGCCGTTCTTATCCGTATACAGACGATCGTCGTATGGCCTATGCTATCTTGAATTCAATTCTTTCTGCAGGCATGACCTCGAGATTGTTTCACAATATTCGTGAAAAATATGGGTTTGCCTATACCATCTATTCATTTATTGATGCATTTAAATATTCCGGCTTGTTTGGAGTTTACGTTGCTACGGACCTGAAGCATGTAAATATGTTGCAGGATCTGATTTGGAAAGAGTTTAATAAACTCAAGAATGAAGGTATTTCAAAGGCGGAGCTGGATAAAGTAAAAGCCCAGAGCAAAGGTTCATTGGTCATGGGACTTGAGAGTATGTACCATCAAATGGAAAGAATGATCCAGCAACATGCCCGCTATGGTAGAATCGTCAGTATTGATGAATCACTCAAAAAAATTGAAAGTGTTACCCCCGAGGATATTCAATCTTTGGCAAATGATCTTTTTGATGAAAGTACATTTCATCGCCTTTTATTAAAACCTAATGGTAAATAGATGACTTACCCGATTCTTGCTTACCACAAGATATCGCAGCAATGGGAACTTTCCTTTACTATGCTGTATCCATGCCAGTTTGAGCGCCAGATGCGCTATTTGGCTAAAAAGGGCTATATAGGTAAGAGTCTGAAAGAATTTCTAATGGATCCTCAGGATAATTATTTTATTCTCACATTTGATGATGCATATGAAAATGTCTACGAAAATGCTTTCCCTCTACTGAATGAACTTGATTATACGGCAACTGTGTTTGCTTTAAGTAATTTTATCGGGAAAGAAAATACTTGGGATCTTATTCCCGGAAATATTTATTCAAGGCATATGAATGCTGAACAATTAGGTGAACTATGTAAAAACGGCTGGGAAATTGCTTCGCATGGCAGAGATCATTTAGATATGACAAAGATGGATCCCGGTGAACTTGTTCTTGATCTGAAAGAATCAAAAGAAATATTGGAAAAGATAACAGGGGAGAAGGTCGATACATTTTGCTTTCCTTACGGGAAATATGATACAGCAGTAGTTGAAGCTGCAAAGGCTGAAGGATATAAGCATCTTGTCGGTTACACAGAAAGATCACGCCTGGGAGTGATTAAGCGTTCCTCTGTTTATAGAGTGGTTGATAACAAATATTCTGTTCTTAGAAAAATTAAATTAAAGCCACTTGGAATGTTTTTTGAACATATAAAAGAAGCATTCTTTCATTCCTTTGCTTTGTTTGCAAGATTAAAGCAGAAGTTGGTAGATAGAAGCCGGTAGCCAATAGCCAGAGATAGTTAAGCTGTTGGTAAAAGAAGAAAATTGCTCATCATTTTTGATAGAGATAATACATCGATTTAGCTTCAACTTTCATGGAATAATCAAGATATATTAAACATTATTGTGCCAAATATTCATGCAAGCTTTACGTTAAATATGTTAAAAAATATACTTGATTATTAGCTACTTAAGGCAGTAACTTTAAGTAATTAAAAATTGGGTTTGGCATATGAAGTACAAAGGTATAAAAAAACTTTATTATTCTATCTCGGAAATATCAGATAAATTAGGAATTAAACCCTCTGTCATTCGATATTGGGAAACAGAATTCAAGGATTTAAGTCCTCAGAAAAACAGGGCGGGAAATAGGATCTACAAAGAAGATGATATTGATACTATCCGTTTGATCCATCATTATGTCCATGAAAAACATCTATCAATTCATGATGCCAATGAATTGATTCAGGACCTAAAAAAAGAGCATTTATATAAACGAAAAGTAAAAGAATTAAGTACAATTGTTCCGGAACCAATGACAGAAGAGACATCCGATCCTGAAATTGAAGAAGACATTATTGAAACACCCCCAGAACCAGAAGTGATCAAGGAAGAAACAGTGAAACATGATTTACCTTTCGATGAAGGTTTTAAAATTATATCTAAAGACGAAAAGCTTATTTCAAAGCTCGAGCCTTTTGTAGAAGTTGTCAATGAAGAAGAATTCAAGGACGAAAAAACCGAACCTGTTTTTCAGACAGACCTTGAATTTGAGATTGTTTCTCCTACAAAAGAAACATTTATTTATCCTCTGGATGAAAAGGTAGATGAGGAAGACGATATTGAGGAAACCGACAATGGAAGTATCAGTTTGGATACAACTCCTGAGCTACCAGCGCAACCCGATCCAGTAACTCAGATGACCACCGATCCCGAAGTAAAAGAATTGCTCAAGAAGATCGCTGGAAATATCAATGATATCATTGGAATATTGAATGAGTAAGATATAAAAAGTTACTCGTTACTCGTAGTTCCTTAGGCAATGCTTGAGGAAATTAAAACAGCACATTATCGCATTTAAACTACCATAATAGATTTCTTGTTTTCGGGATAATCCTTTATATAATCATATATCTTTTCAGCAAGGTCAATGCATACCTTCCATACATCTGAATTGTGCTAAGTTTTAGTATCCCTATTAGATCATGTGTTATAAGTTTTGCGTTATTCATGGTTTTTAGGATTCTAAAATTATGGGTTAAGATAAGATATGAGCCATGAGCTACGTTTCTACTGGTAATCTAAATAACTTGTTGCACCCACCCGATAAATATCATATATTTTCCTGCTTTTTCGGAGCGTGGCGCAGCCCGGTAGCGCACTTGAATGGGGTTCAAGGGGCCGCAGGTTCAAATCCTGTCGCTCCGACAGCAGAAACAGGAGAAACACAAATCTCCTGTTTTATTTTTCCCCGTATTTTTTTATATTTTTTCATCAAATCAAATAAGGAATGTTTCCATGAGTACTTCAACAAGAACATTTACGGGAATCAGCTTGAAGCTGATATGTTTTGTTTTACCGTTAATGATGCTAATACCTTTGATGGCTGAATCTTCATTGCAAGGACTGGTGATACTAGCCAGTGACTGGGGATACGAAGAGACGATTGAGGGAAAGAGTTCAAGAATTGCTTCTATTATAAATAAGGCAAAAAAACAGAACTATAATGCAATATTTTTTGAAGTAAGAGAAGCGGGGGAGAACATGTATCCGCATCCCGATTCTGTTTGGTCTACCTTATTTAATGAACAGGATCCCGGCTTTGATCCTTTACAAGTAGCTTTGGATCTGGCAAATGAGGCTGATTTGCAATTTTACGCTAAATTTGATGTTCTAAAAGCATATTCAAAGGTAAATAAACCTCAATCTGCTGATCACATTTTCAGTATGAATCCTGAATGGTTTTTAAAAGATGATAAAGGTGAGTATCTGGAATATGATGCCGCCTATTATTTAGATCCGATGAATCCGGAAGTACTGACGTATCTTAAATCTGAGATCTCATATCTTGTTAGAAACTATTCATTGGATGGTGTGTCCTTTTCATCTTTAACGTATCCCGGAGTTAAAGTACTGGATAGATCAGAGTTTAAAGAACGCTTTAATACTGTAAAAGACTTTATTCAAATGGACGAAAGTCAATTTGCGCGTGAAGGATTGACTTCTTGCCTTGAGGCGTTAAGCACTGAAATTAAAATGCTTAAGCCTTATCTGTTTTTATCTGCAGAAGTTCATCCACTAAAATCTTATGATAAAAGCAAGAAAAAGGAATTCCCCGCGGATAGTTATTATTTGCAAGAGGGTAAAACCTGGTTAGATATGGCATTGGTTGATGCGATCATACCTCTTATTCATCAGCGAAGCAAGAATGCTAATTTTTATTTTAATTATTACACACAGTTAGATGAAGAAGAAAATATTAATGATAATGTTGTATTACCTTCTTTGAGAGGGGATATAGAAGTTTATCGTGATGCCGATGTGAAAAAAACGGTCGAATATCTTAAAAAGAAAAATGCAAAAGGCATGGTTATTTATTCTGCTTCCGATGCATTAAAAGGTAGGCAGATTTTCGAAACTCCTGCGGATCTTCCATATATGGCAAGAACTCATACCTTTGCCTCTGCAATTCAATTGGACATGAGTGGTCAAGATCTACCCGGAGGTATTGTAAAAAGCGAAGATGATAATCGATGTCATTTTGCTGATAAACAGGGACTTGTAGAAATTATAGTGAAAGAAAAACCTCGGACATTGAAATTGCAAAGTATGAAGCTTAAAATGCGCTTTAATACTCGCTCATGGGTAAAACCCTATCGATATGATCTGATGTCAAACAAAAGAGTTCAAAGACCGGAAAAGTTCATTGAACTTCGTCGGGCTCCCGCTTTTATCAATACGGATTCGAGTTATGCTTTCTTGTTTAAGGCAAGTGAAGGAGTAACGTCCATCAATAATGAGGTGATTATTCCATATTCCAATACCCGGATCTTTTGGAAAGATATAGCTATGAAACCTTTCGGTTACAGTACAAAAGTCCGTGGTACGCTTGTTAGCGATAATGAGACCTTATTCTACGAAGATATATTTATGGGAAATTTTCCGGATACCACAACCAAACATCCCGTTGTATTAACTTCTGTCTCGCCCATGGACACAGTGCTTTTACCTCCCGATGATCATTTAAGGATATCGTTTAATTCTATGATGCCGGATGAATTGGATACGGTTCTCCTGTATGCCAATGGAATCATCTATCCGTGTGAATTTAACGGTAAAAAATATATAGCAGAAATTCCATGTGCACCGTTTGAAGTTAATTCTAAGGTTTTCTTACAAGTGGCAGCAAGGGATATATATGGAAACGATTATGCTTATAATCTCCCTACGGCAATTAAGATCACCGCAAGAGAAGATTTCCCTGTCCTTGAAAGTATTGCGGATTTTTCTCAAGTTTCTTATTCATTGGGTGAGGTTAGATTGGGCGGTCCTTACATGAGTGAGTTCCCACCGGGTGTTCGTTTCCGTTGTGATGGTAAATTTGGTTCGACTTACAGACTAAAGCTTTCTAACAGTGAATACGGTTATATACCCGAAAATGAGGTGAAAGAATTACCGGTAGGTACACCTATACCACATTTTAATCTATATAACTTGCATGTAAAACCGGATAGTATGAAGGATGTCCTGACGATTCCTTGGCTAGAACCTGTACCATACGCAATCCTTCCACAACCTGAACTTAACAGGTTGAGAATTAGATTGTTTGGTGTACAGTCTAATTCAACTTGGTTAACTCATGTAAAAGGTCTTGAGGTGATTGATCATGTAACTTGGGAACAGGTCAATTCAGAAACCTATGATATTTACGTTTACTTACAGGACAATGATATTTGGGGGTATGATCTTAAGCAAGGCGAACGTTATTTGAGTTTATCCGTTAAATATCCTCCGCTTAAAAAAACGCTATCTATCGCGGTTGAAGCCGGTCATGGTGGACCTTGGAATTGGGGCGCTGTTGGTTTGTCCGGATTAAAAGAGAAAGATATAAATCTTGATACGGCGGAAAAACTGGTTGAACTTTTGCGTAGTATGGGATATGAAGTTACTCAGATACGCGAAGGTGATGAAGACATCGGTCTAAGAGACAGATGGTTGCAGGTAGAAGAACTTGATCCGGATCTATTTGTGTCTATTCATGCCAATGCTGCGGGTGGACATTATTTAAGAGTTGCCGGTACCAGTACTTACTATCATAATCCTTTCTGGCGTTCTATCACTGAACAGGCCTATGATAAGCTACTTGAGATAGATCTTGAGGAATTTGGGGTAGTGGGATCATTTAATTATATGATGTGTCGTATGAGCAATAGACCGGCATTTTTGGTTGAGCAAGCGTTTATGAGCCATGCCGAAGATGAAAACAAATTGGCTGATCCCGAATTTAGATATCAGATAGCCGAACGTGTTGCGGTAGCTATTGATGAATATCTAAACGAGAAATTAGCAAGATAAAATATATAGGGGCACAGAATTTGATGCCTCTACGTTGATATTATTTATTATATAGCATTACGCTTAGATGTGATGCGAATGGTTATTGTCACTCTATGGCTTGTTCTATCTCAGTAACAAGCCTTTTTCTTTCTCACTCAATTGCTTATCTTTTTTAATTGCTTTCATTAATGTCTCTCTCTCTTTTTGCATGCCGGAATTTTTATAGAGAAGTGAAAGTAAATAATATGAGTTGAAGTCTTGGGTGTCTATTTCCTCCAGAACTTTAATCGCCATATTACTTTGACCTTGTTCGCTCAGGTAGTAAGCGTAGGTGTAAGCGTACTTTAGTGATGGAGTAAATTCGTAAGCTGCTTTAGCGTATTTAAGTGTGCTATCCGTATTGATTGTATTATAGAGGATAGCCAGATTATATGCAGCTATGGGTGATGAACTTAACTTCATTGCTATGTGTAAATTTTCAATAGCTTCTTCGGTATAAGCTAATTCTGCATAGAGTAGGCCAAGATTTTGGTAGGGAGCCGCCTCAATGGGTTTTTGCTTGATCGCTTCTTGTAAAAAGTATAATGATGAGTCAATTTGACCTCGCTCATAATAGATCATACCTAGGTTATTTGAAGCCTGACTCAATTCGGGCCTTAATCGTAAAGCATTTTTATATGCATGGATTGCCGCCTTGGGTTTGCTTTGCATTTCGTGAAATTGCCCAAGATTAAAATGAGAGCTTTCTTCGGCAGGGTATGCCGTTAAACTCTTTTTATATTCATCAAGCGCTTTTATAAAGGATAAGCGATATTGCTCAGGAATATCTTCTGTTTTTAGATCTGATATTTCTGCTACTGCGCGAATTCTTACTAATCTTACGCTATCCTGTGTCGCTTTAATTAAGGCCTCGTCTATAGCATTGTCTCTATATTTTCCTAAGCCACTTGCTGCTGATGAGCGAATAAGGGGAGAGTTGTGTTGCAAGAAATGGTAAAGTAAAGTAGAGATGCTTTCACTGTATACATTATCCAAAGCCCGGATCATCGATGCCAAACTGAAATCATCCATGGGTTTAAGCATGTAGGGCAGGATTTCGTCAAGTTTCGTATCGATCCCGCAACGCAGTTGATCCAGATAATTTGCATATTCAATACTTGCATCTTGCCATTCGCTCGAAAAATGCTCTCTAATGAACGAATCCGCCCATTCGGGACTCTTAGACGTATGGCAGTCATTACAGGCGTTAGGAGAGTCGTATGAGGCTGTGAGCATCGGTACGGGTGGTCTCATGCTGTGATCTGAGCGATCCATGCGAGCAAAAGTGGTTTTTGGCATGTGGCAGGCAATACACTTGTTTCCGAGAGACCCTTCCGGGTGCTGTGTGTGTTCACTCGCGTTTGCAACGCGATCAGCATGGCAAGGCAGGCAGGAAGTATTTGGATTATTTTTTTGTCTGAATCTTCCACTGGAGGTATGGCAATGCAAACAATCCATGCGTTCGTCATCGCGACATGGTGACATAAGCCAGGTGCCAAATGTATAATTTTCACCAAGATCGCGTGCATCGGGATAGTAATCGCCATTCTCAGCACAAATAAGATCAAAATGTTGAAAATAATCTTCCCCCGGAATATATCGATCTGTAATCCGAATCGATTTTGCGTGACAGTACAAGCAGGATGCATCCACAATATCGCGATCGTATCCGCGTGATCGCGTGAATGTTTGCAAGTAAGTGGAGTCGGGGATAGTCTTGGTCTTTGCGGCTTTTAAGAATTCAGTATTATGCCTTTCTGCCGGACCGTGGCAGGTTTCACAATTGATCCCGGGTTCTAACCACGTGGTATTGTAAGAATCGTTTGCCAGATTATATTCATTGTTAATTTGACTTACGTGACAGTCGTAACATGCTGTATTAAAGGTATATCTGCGATCCTTCCAATGTAGTGATGTGTCAAAATGATGCTGATGGACCCTCATACTTGACCCGGTAATATCAAACCATTCCTTTGCTTTTATATCGTATCCCAGTGGCAGGGTTTGCCATTTTCCTTTGTCTAGAGGTGTTAAAAAATAGTAGACGTATTTGCCTCCAAGTACAAGTTCCAAAGGGTAATTATTTCCGGATGATCTTTCGTTCATAAATGCTTGCATACGATCTATCGTAATGGAATAGTATTCACCGGCGATCTTAAATGTATCCGGACAGGTTTGAATATTTTTAGTCAGAAAATCTTTGTCGACCTCCATCATGGCTCGTCCATGAAATGAACTTTCCCATAATTGATAGAAGTGTTCATGGCATTCACGGCAAGAACGAGATCCCATATAGGCATTTTCATCCTTTTTTGTGCAAGAAATCAAAAGCGCAAGGCAAATAAAACAGATTTTCAGGAAGTGTTTATTCATTGTGAAGCAATATAAATGCTTTATGGCATAAAATCAACAAGCATAGGGTAACAATTGAGAATTGATAACTGACAATATTTTGAGAAAATCACAAATTATCATTCACATATATTGATTAATTTTAATTGTAGCTAAAATAATAGCGGGGCTCAAGAATATTAGCATTATTAAAATAATGTTAATAGCATGACATCATAAATTTCCCAATGAAAGATCTCCAACGATCTTTAGCATATTTCCATCTTTTTCAACCTTAAGGTCTTTTCCGGGAAATGCTTTTGGGAGCCTTAGGTTAAGCTCCTTAACTGCCACATTTTCAATTTCTTCTATGATATGAGTTGGGACATTATCAAGGGTCTTAAGATCAATATCGACAATATAACCACGTCCTTTTTTGGAACCAAGTCCCAGGGTGAAATCACCTCGAATATCAAAGAGTCCATCATGTGAGCGGTTGAGTGTTGAACCATGTTTTCTTCGTGCAGGATGAAGTTCGTATTTATCGCCATATTCCTTTTCAAGCAGGATATCAATTTCATCTAAAACGGATTTAAGTTTCTTTTCCCAGGCGATTAGATTCGGATGTCTCATTTAGTCTTCCAGCGAGTGGACAAAAAGTCCTGACCTCAGTTTCGGTTCAAACCATGTTGTTTTAGGAGGCATTAGGGCATTGGAGTCTGCAACTTTCATCAATTGGTCAATACTGATGGGATGCATAGCAAAGGCCAGAGCCATTTCACCGGAGTCAACGCGTTTTTCAAGTTCTTCGAGACCGCGATTACCACCGACAAAATCAATGCGTTTGTCTTTACGAAGATTTTCAATACCAAGAATGGGAGAAAGTACCAGTCGAGTCAATAATGCCGAATCCATGCTTTCTACCGGATCGTCTAAGTTGAAATTCTCCGTTTTCAACGCTAATTTATACCAATTTCCATCAAGATACATAGCGAAATTATGTTCTTTTCTTGGTTTGGCTGAATCTTTGCAACAGGTTTTTAGAACATTAAAATCTTTATTTAACAATTCCAGCAGTTCTTCTTTTTTTAATCCGTTAAGATCTTTTACTATACGGTTATAATCAATGATCTTTAACTGTTTTGCGGGGAAGAATACGGCCATAAACCAATTGTATTCTTCATTACCCGTATGATTTGGGTTTGCATCTCGACGCATTTTACCTACCATGGCTGATGCTTTGGAGCGATGATGACCGTCGGCAACATAAACTTGTTCGATTTGTTCGAATTTGGTTTTTAACTCATTTATAATGTTTGGGTCATTTAGCAACCAAAGTTTGTGTTCAACGCCATCTTGGCTTGTAAAATTATATTCAGGTTCAACCTGTGTCTGATCTTCGATCAGGAGATCAATACTGCGATCATCCGGATAGGTGAAAAATACGGGCCCCGTATGAGCATTAACAATATCAATATGATTAATTCTGTCTTTTTCCTTATCTTCACGCGTCAGTTCATGGATCTTAATTTTTCCTTCCAGGTAGTCATCGATGTGTTCAACAGCAATTAAGCCGGTCTGAGCACGACCATCCAAAATTTGTCTGTAGATATACATGACATTACTTTGATCTTGAACCATATGTTTTTTTCGGAATTTTTTTAGATTGTCTGCAGCTTTTACATATACTTTATGATCATATAGGTTTGTTTTTTGGGGAAGATCTACCTCAGATTTTACAACATGTAAAAAAGAATAGGGTTCTACCTTAACAAGAATACGGGCTTCGTCCGAATTGATAACATCGTAGGGTGGTGAAGCAATATGTGACGCTAATTCTTTTTTTGGACGAATACCTTTAAAACCTTTTATCCTGACCATGCAGACCTCCATTATGAATAATTAAAGCTAAAATTAATTCAAATAGCCGATATAATCAATAATAAACGAATGAAATACAGTGGATTATGAAGAATTACGAGTATTAGATAAAAATATATATTAAGGCAAGAAAAGTGTATTGTAGGGAGAAATTACCGGGTAAAAATTTGATAAAAATTGTGTTTAAACGATGAATTGTAAAATAGGATAACTCAATTATCCTGCCGATCAAGTCTGGGAGTTGGCTTTAAAAAAAATAAGTGAGGGTAAACACAGGGCGAAATGTTTTTGCTTTTACCACGGTTTTGCTTAACAAAGCAAGCTTAAGAAGGCATGGTAATTCATGAAGTAATAATTTATCAACAATAGCAATATAAAAAGAAAACCCCAACCAAGGGTTGGGGTATATAATATCAATTAAGCCATTTGTCTTCGTTGTTCTGGCTTCTATTAACCTTTAAGAGCAGCTACGATCTTTTCAGCGATCTCTGTACCAACACGTTCCTGAGCTTCTGCAGTTGATGCGCCTACGTGAGGTGTTACAGATACATTGGGGTGTGAGGTCAGTTCAAAGTTTTTCGTAGGTTCTTCGGCATATACATCAATACCGGCACCGGCAACTTTACCGCTGTTAAGCGCTTCAAGAAGAGCGGCTTCGTCAACCACACCACCACGTGCACAGTTAATAAGGTAAACACCGTCTTTCATTTTGGCTAATTCTGCAGCACCAATAACAGGTTCAGCCTGTTTCGGGACATGGAGAGAAATAAAATCAGCTTTTGCAAGAACATCGTCCAAAGAGACCATGTCTATACCAGCTGCTTCTTTTACAAAAGGATCGTAACCGATGACTTTCATGCCTATAGCATTGGCTATACCGGCTGTTAATTGACCGATCTTGCCACAACCGACAAGACCAAGGGTTTTACCATTTAGCTCAATACCTTTGTACTGTTTTTTATTCCATTCTTGATTACGCATGCTAACATTTGATTTATTGAGAAAACGAGCCAAAGTGAACATATGTGCAATTGCAAGTTCGGCAACAGAATAGGAATTGGCAGCAGGAGTATTAAGAGTAGGGATACCCTTAGTTTTTGCATACTGATGATCAATATTGTCAATGCCTGCACCGCCACGAGCGATACATACCAGTTTTTCACCGGCATCAATGACTTCTTTGGGAACTTTAGTCGCAGATCGGACCAAAATGCATTCAAAATCTTTGATTTTTTCTACCAGTTCTTCCGGGGAATAATGCTCGTTCACACATTCAATACCGGCGCTTTCGAGGATCTCCTGGCCTTTTTTACTTAGACCGTCAGAAATCAATACTTTCATCCTATTCTCCTTTAAAAATTAAGAGTTGAGGGTTAAAACCCTAATTATTGTCATTTATTATTACAATTTAAATATAAATAATCAAAAAACCACTTTTTAAATTTAATAAAAAATTATTAGATTAGGGTGCTTTTTTTACAGATGTGGGAAATAATTGATCTAAAGTGAGTCACAGGAGGAAACGTGGTACAAAAAGAGATATTGTTATTAACGATTAATGGGGAAGACAAGCCGGGATTAACCAGCAGCATTACAGAGGTTTTGTCTGAATACAATGCGAATATCTTGGACATTGGTCAGGCAGTTATCCATAATTCCCTGAGTTTGGGCATTCTTGTTGAAGTGGATAGTCAAAATACGTCCAATATTCTCAAGGATGTTCTGTATAAATCTTACGATCTGGATATTAAGGTGCGTTTTTCGCCTATTAGCGACGAGCAGTACTCCGAGTGGGTTAACAAACAAGCGAAGGGTCGTTATATTATTACTATGTTCTCACGTAAGATCGCAGCAGAACATATTTCAAAGATCACTCATATTATTTATAAACAGGGCTTGAATATTGATCTCATTAACCGTCTTACCGGTCGTATGCCCATTAATGGTGATAAAAAACCAAGTAAAGCTTGCGTTGAATTTTCTGTACGCGGTAAACCGAAAAACGAAAAGAAGATGAAAGATGAGTTTTTCGAATTAGCTAACAACTCCGAAGTTGATATAGCTTTTCAGCGAGATGATGTGTACCGAAAAAACCGGAGGTTGGTTTGCTTCGATATGGACTCAACCCTGATCCAGGCGGAATGTATTGTAGAACTTGCCAAGAAGCATGGTGTGGGTGACAAAGTGCATGAAATCACCGAAGCAGCTATGCGAGGTGAATTGGATTTTAACCAGAGTTTTAAGAAACGTGTTGGTTTGTTAAAAGGTTTAGATGAATCCGTGATGCGAGAGATCGCTGAAAATCTTCCAATAA
This sequence comes from bacterium, assembly GCA_963676395.1. Taxonomy (GTDB): domain Bacteria; phylum Fidelibacterota; class Fidelibacteria; order Fidelibacterales; family Fidelibacteraceae; genus M50B103. The sequence goes on from OY781066.1 coordinate 2,217,296, forward strand.
CCGAAGGTGCTGAGCGATTGATCTCGACTTTAAAAGATCTTGGTTATAAGGTTGCGGTTCTTTCGGGTGGATTTATGTATTTTGGAAATTACCTGCAGAAAAAACTGGGTATCGACTATGTATATGCCAATGATCTTGAAATTGGCGAAGACGGGAAATTGACCGGAAAACACCTGGGCGAGATCGTTAATGGTGAAAAGAAAGCCCAACTCATGAAACTTTTGGCTCAAGTGGAAGGCATTAAAATGGAACAGGTGATCGCCGTTGGTGACGGTGCCAATGATCTTCCTATGATCAATGCTGCCGGTTTGGGTGTGGCTTTTCATGCAAAACCTCTGGTAAAGGAAAGTGCTTCGCACTCTATTTCGACCATTGGTTTGGATGGGATATTGTATTTGCTGGGATATAGGGATAGACACCTGAAAAAGTGAACTGTGAGTGGTAAACTGTAAGTAGACGTGAATAGTGAAAGGTTTAATTACCGTTTATTCTTTTCTTAAAGAAATTGATCAAGCCTGATAATAATCTTTTAAATTGAATACAATCACTGTTTACTACTTACTGTTCACCGGAAAGAATTTCCTGCAATTCCAACCAGCGTAATTCGGCCTCTTCCAATTCATTTGAAACCCGTTCGTGCTCGCGTGAAAGGCTACCCATTTCTTCAAGAGATTTATTCTTAAAATCAGGTGAAATGAACATTGTATCCAACTCTTTTTTGCGGGCTGAGTTTTTTTCGATAATCGTGTCAAGTTTCGCGATTTCTTCTCGCAGTCCTTTTTGCGCTTTGTAGCGTTGTTGACGCTCTTGGGCCTCACGTCGCTTTTGGGCTTTGCGATCGAGTTGGTGAATGACCTTTTCTTCTGTTGTTTCGGGTAATTCATCAACTTTAAGGAATTTATCTTCGTATTCGGAATAGTTTCCCAGGAATTCTTTGGCATGTTTGTCTTTGAAATGGATGACTTTTGTGACCAGCATATCTAAAAAGAATCTATCGTGAGAAACAATAAGTACCGAGCCTTCAAAATCATCCAGTGCTGAGGCCAGGATCTCCTTGCTTTGCATATCAAGGTGGTTGGTAGGTTCATCGAGAATGAGAAAATTTGCTTTGGATAACAATAGCTTGATAAGTGCCATTCGACTTTTTTCACCACCGCTTAGGACGCCGACGGGTTTATCGACATCATCACCTGAGAATAAAAATCGACCCAGGAGCGATCTGACCTCATTCTTGGGCATAAAAGGGGCAGAGTTCCAAATTTCATCAAGAACGGTATTGCTGGCATTTAGCTGCTCCAAATGGTGCTGAGCAAAGTAACCGATTTGCAGGTTATAACCGAGAGCCAGTTTACCTTCATTTCCCTTTAGATCGCCGGTGATAAGCTTCATTAAGGTCGATTTTCCCACGCCGTTGGGACCGACCAAAGCGGCCTTCTCGCCACGGCGAAGTTCAAAATTGGAGTCTGTGAATATGGGATCCACTTCATATGCAAAACCCAGCTGATGTGCCGCGACTACCGGGTCACCGGAGCGTTCCGGTTTATTGAAAGTAAGTTTCATGGTTGCACTTGAGCCGGTATTGACTTCTTTGACTTTGATTTTAGATAATTGTTTAACACGACTTTGGACTTGTTTGGCTTTTGAAGCCTTGTATCGAAAGCGCTCAACAAATTGTTCCATATGGGCAACTTTGCGTTGCTGATTGCGCATTACGGCTATGTCATGCTCTATACGAGATTCCTTTTGAACCTCGTAGTCGGTGTAATTTCCCGAGTAGAGAATAACTTTTCCGTTATCGACTTCAATGACGGAGTTAATGATCTTATCTAAAAAGTATCTATCATGCGAAACCATGATCAATGTACCCTTATATGTCGAAAGAAGGTTTTCCAACCAAACCAAAGTTTCCATATCTAAATGGTTTGTGGGTTCATCAAGCATGAGACAATCGGGTTCCTGTAACAATATTTTTGCTAAAGCAATACGCATATGCCAACCACCGGAAAATTCGGAGACAGGTCGTTGAAAATCATTTTCTTTGAAACCCAAACCTGTAAGGATCTCTTTAGCTCGTGACTCCGTGGCATATCCGTTCATTTGATGAAAGCGTTCTTGCAATTGATCATACGCTTGGAGTAACTCAGGTGTACTGTCTTCGGAGATACGGTTTTCGAGAGATCGCATTTCTTTTTCAAGCTTATAAATATGCTCAAAAACAGTCAGAACTTCTTCTAACAGTCTGGTACCTGTATCTTCATATTTAATTTCCTGCTGCAAGTAGGCCACTTTGGTGTCTTTCGGAACAACAACTTGACCTTCGTTTGCTTCGCTTAATCCGGCAATAATCTTTAATAAGGTGGATTTTCCCGATCCGTTTTGTCCCACTAAGCCAAAATGCTTGCCCGGTGGCAGGGACAAGGAGCAACGATCCAAAACCGTTTGAGTCCCAAAATTTACAGAAATGTCGATTAATTGTATCATGCGCGGAATTTAAAGTTAAAGGGAAAAAGGGAAAAGGAAAAAGTGTAATAAAGTGAATAGTAAGTAGTGAACAGTGAGTAGTAAATAGTGAGTAGTAAATAGTGAGTGGTAAATAGTGAGTGGTAAATAGTGAGTGGTAAACGGTGAGTGGTAAACGGTGAGTGGTGAACGGTTGTGAATAGTTTGTGTTTTCTACTTTAATATTGTGATCTGCGTCACATATTTAAGTGTATAAATAATAATACTTTACGGTTTTAGGATAGTCCACTAAATTTGAGTGTTAAAATAGGGGACGAAATATGAAAACTCACCACGATCTTGATGTTTGGAAAGATTCTTTGGATTTGTGTGAATCCATATATCTTGAGACAGAAAATTTTCCTAAAAAGGAGAATAATGGGCTTGTGTCCCAAATGAGAAGAGCAGCAGTATCAGTTTCATCAAATATTGCTGAAGGGGCTGCCAGGTCAAGCGATAAAGACTTTTTACGTTTTCTGCATTATTCAATGGGTTCAGTTTCAGAATTGGAAACTCACATAATTTTAGCAACTCGCATGAAATTTGTACAAGATAATCAACTTCTTTTAACTGAATTGTATTCGGTAAAGAAATTATTATCCGGCTTAATCAATTATATCAAAAGACGGATAGAGAAGAAGTAAACAGTAAACAGTAAACAGTGAGCAGTAAACGGTGAACAGTAAACGGATGTGAGTAGTCTACTTACGACTGTTCACTATTTACTGTTCACTGAATTTGTTTTATTTTTCAAGTGCTAATTCAAGTACATCCATCATATCCGATACGAAATGAAATTCAAGATCTTCACGAATTTCTTCGGGAATGTCATCGAGGTCTTTTTCGTTTCGTTTAGGCAGGAGGATGGTTTTTAGTCCTGCACGATGTGCGGCAATGACTTTTTCTTTGATTCCGCCAACGGGAAGAACCGAACCACGCAGTGTGATCTCGCCGGTCATGGCAAGGTCATTTTTGATCTTACGATCGGTTAGTACCGAGACGACAGAAGAAAGCAATGTTACACCTGCAGAGGGACCGTCTTTGGGAATGGCACCGGCAGGAATATGGATATGTAGATCCCATTCTTTATCGTAGCGTTCTTTTACACCTAGTTGCGGAGCATTGGAACGAATGAATGAAAGGGCGGCTTGTGCTGATTCTTTCATGACGTCACCAAGCTGTCCGGTAAGTTGTAATTTCCCTTCGCCGGGCATTTTAGTGCTTTCGATAAAGAGAATGTCTCCACCGACTTGCGTCCATGCCAAACCAATGGCAATTCCGGGTTGTTTCATGCGTTCAGCCTGATCGTTGTAGAATTTCTGTTTACCCAGGTATTTTTCAACGGCTTTTTCATGAATGGTCTTTTTACGGAAACGAGCGCTTTCGACTTTTTCTTTCGCGACTTTTCTTGCCACATGTCCAATCTCTCTATCGAGAGAACGCACACCGGCTTCACGTGTATAGTTTTGAATGATGGTGCGAACACCTTCTTCGTTGAACTCAATATCCTTCTTGCTAAGACCATGTTCTTTAACTTGCTTGGGGATGAGGAATTTCTTGGCAATGTGAGTTTTTTCGGGCAGCGTGTAACCTGAGAAATTGATGAGTTCCATACGATCTCTCAAAGGACCGGGGATCGTTTCGGGCCAGTTGGCCGTGGCAATGAACATGACATTGCTGAGATCGAAAGATGTTTCCAAATAATGATCGGAGAACGAATAGTTCTGTTCCGGATCAAGGACTTCCAGCAGAGCACTGGAGGGATCGCCTTTGTAATCTGCGCCCAATTTATCGATCTCATCTAAAATAAAGATCGGATTGTTTGAGCCGGATTTCTTAATGCCTTGGATAATTCTACCGGGCATTGCACCGATATAGGTTCTACGGTGACCGCGGATCTCAGCTTCATCGCGTACACCACCTAAAGACATGCGATGTACATTTCGACCCATGGCTCGGGCAATGGATTTTGCCACCGAGGTTTTTCCTGTTCCCGGAGGGCCTACAAAGCAAAGAATTGGACCTTTAACCACAGAATCCGGATCGGTCTCGAGCTTTAGCTTTCGCACGGCGAGATATTCAAGAATACGCAATTTGATCTTGTCAAGACCATAATGATCTTCGTTTAGTATCTTCTCGGCATTTTTAAGGTCGATCTCATCTTCGGTGGATGTTGACCAGGGAAGCTCGGAAATAAGCTCAAGGTAGGAGAGAGAGACGTTATATTCGGGTGATTGCTTGGATACGCGTTGCAGTCTTTCAATTTCCGCATCGGCCGCTTTCTTGGCATCTTCGGGCAGATCCACTTCATCGAGTTTCTTTTTGATCTCTTTTACTCGGGCATCTTCGTCATCCCCCAATTCTTTACGAATGGCTTTCATTTGCTCACGAAGATAGTATTCACGCTGATTTTTGCTGATGTTTTCTTTAACATCCAACTGGATCTTTTCACCGATTTTAGCTTTCTCGAATTCATCATGCAAGATGGCCGCGGTTTCTGCCAGTCGTTTGTTAATATCGAATTGTTCCAGAATATGTTGTTTTTCATCGACTGAGATGTTCAGCATGGAACAGATCACATCGGCGAGATTACCATCTCCGACAGCGTTCATCATCATGGTAATGTTATCTTTTGAAAGATAATCACTGATGTCTACAAATTCACGGAATTGTTCTTTTAGTCGCTCGCGAATGGCTACACTCTCAATACTATCGTCCTGAGATTCTTGCAAACGCTGAACGATACCGTGATAATAGGGTTCTGTTTTAGTCAGTGCATGGATCTCAACACGATCAAGTCCCTGCACGATCACTGAGCGGCTTTTATCGGGCATGGTAAAGACTTTGACGATCTTAGCCAATGTACCATATCGATAAAGATCATCTTCTTTGGGGTGTTCAACTGCGACTTCCTTTTGCGCGACCACCACAAAGATCTGGTCTTCTTTCATAATATCGTTTAATAATCGTAGTGAATGCACACGTCCTACATAAAGTGGAATAATTTGCTGTGGAAAGAGAACGGTATTACGCAAAGGCATAATGGGAATCTCTTTTGGAGCATTGTATTCGTCGAGTAGTTTAAGGTCAAATTCTATGGGTTCGAATTTATTCATATATTTTCCTTTTGTTTCATTTCAATTCGGAGTAGAGACGCAATGTTTGCGTCTCTAAACTGTTCAATCATATCTTGTCAAGGAGACGCAGGCAATGCGTCTCTAGCATGCGTAATAAAAGACATTTATTCATGGAACCCCGAAGCGTCGGGGCGACCGTTCCTTACATGATGTAAAGTCTTATTCCGTCGTCCTGAAACGCTGGCTTTGGCCGGCGGGGTTCAGGATCTCTTTTTGTGTCATCCCGAGCGTAGTCGAGGGATCTCAAATGATAGTGCTTATTACTTGCAAAGAGTGTATATATTGCAAGAAAATCACTATCATTGCGACATTTAAAAAGAGTAACATGGATATATACTCTAAGTTTTGGATTTCTCCACTGCGGTCGAAATGACAGCTTAATCTTTTTATATCAAATAACTTTCTTACTAACTACTAATTACTTATAGTCACTCGTCACTTTCTTCTTCTTCAGGCTCCGGTTTGGGATATGCCTCCGGATCTAAAATAAATCCCGGTTTCTTGGCATTTGTACGACCATCCTGTTTGATCTTGAAGCTTTTAATGGTCGCTGAACCTTGCTGAGGCATAATATAAAACAATCTTAGGATACGCACAACCCTCATAGTCACGCGCTCATCAGATTTCTTGTTATAAATATCATATGTTTGTCCGGGCCAATGTCCACTTTGCATTTGTTTAGAACGTAACCAGGCTAACATTTCTGCAATCCGAGGATCTTCTGCAGAAATATTTAAGCGGGCGCAGACTTCCAAAACACTCAATACGCCGCCTGCGAAAGAACCTTCGAGCATGCAATCGTTGCTAAGGACTTCCCAAGCGATCTTACCTTCAATGATACCACCTGTATTTTCTACAAAAAGGTGAGATAGAACAAACTCAACACCCTTTCGGACTTTGGTATTTTTCATGTATTTGATGCAATAGGAAAACGCGTGCAGGACCTTAACGGTGAGCCAGACATCTGAGTGCCCGTCTTTTGTAGTTCCCCAACCTTTGTCATCATTTTGTTGTTTAAGTAACCATTTAAGGTTTTTTTCTACAAAAGGATTGTTTATGACTCCAAATTCAAGCAAGGTTTCAATGATAAAAGCATTCCCCGCCAAGGAGACGGGAAAAGAACCATCTTCTTGCTGAAACTTAATAATGAGCACCAAGGCACGTTCGACTGACGTCATTTTGCGATTACAGTTATAAAAACGCAATTCTTTCACGATGGAAGCGATCTTTAGCAGCATTTCTTCCTCGCGGCCTTCTTCGAATTTATCGATATTGTTCAAAATTCGTTCTAAGGTAAGCAAGAGGTTGATGCGGCGTTGAGCGGTTTTGACCTCCTGTTCGGTTTTAAGCAATGCCTCGTCATCATGATCGAATAATAAAAAATTCTTATACAGATCGTAGCGAATTGGAGCATGATAGCCGTGATACAGAACGGTAATTGGGTCGTATGGTAGCTCATTTCTAAACCACTTGACAAGTTTTGGATTTTTGTGAAACATTTATATTCCTGTTTTATTGTTGTTTTTCATGGAGTAGAGATGCAGGCACTGCGTTTCTACTATTTCCTGCTTTGTCATCCCGAGTGTGGTCGAGGGAGCTCAAACGATATTGTATGTTAGATGCAAAGTGCGCTTATGTTGCAAGAAAATCACTATCGTTGCGACATTTAAGATGAGTAACATGGATGTTTACTCTTTGTTTGAGATTTCTCCGCTTCGTTCGTACCTCACTTCGGTCGAAATGACAGCTTTATTTTCGTTTTCGTAAAACCTTACCTTCCGCCATAACCATTTTCGGGAAAGCGCCCAAATGTAAAGGATCTTTATCCCAGACTACCAATGAGGCCCATTTGCCTTTCTCGATGGTACCGAGATATTCATCAATGCCAAGAATGCCGGCAGGTTTCCGTGTAATTAAAGAAATCGCATCGACGTCACTCATTCCGTGGATCATAAAATATTTCAATGTATCGCGTAAGGAGGTCGATAAAATCACAGGGTGATCTGAGATCAATGCATAATCGGCATTGGAGTCCATAAGTAGCTTAACATTTTGGTAATAACTGTGTTTTAGCTCGACTTTATAGCCCAATGATGCCAAGGGGCCGTACATAATGGGGATGCCCGCTTTTGCCAGTTCATTGAAAATGCTTTTATGCCAAACATCCGCAGTGTGCTCAGCCGTAACCTTTAGTCCGTATTTTTCTTTTAATTTGATCAAATACAGCACATCATCTTCTTTATGCACATGCACTTTAGCGGTTTTTTCACCGCTGAGCAGTTTGATGTAATCGTTATCTTCGGTAGAAAATTTAAAATTATAATCAACCGTGATATCTGTGATCATCTGGTTGAATTCGTCTTTAGATATCTCAGCTTTAGCCAGTTTATTTTCTGCTGCGCGAATGGCTTTATCTTTCTCATGATCGGCTTTATGTTTTTTTAATAAAACTTCGTCAAATTTTCTTTCAAGAATGCCGTAAACGCCCATGCGAGTATCGGGACGGTGACCTTTCCAATCTGCCGTTGAGCGAGGGTTATATCCCAAGGCCATTTTATAACCGTAGTCCAGGACTTCCACATCCTTGCGATTTTCGGCAAAGTTACGGATCACTTTAGCCTTACCGCCAACTAAGTTGCCGGATCCCGGCACGATACAAGAATAAAGATGACCAAAATCCACTGCATCCTGAAAAGCACGATCATCCAGATAGATACTGTCAATAGGATCGTTTGAAATTAAAAATTGAGAGATCTTATCGTTGGTTTCCCCTTCTTGATAGGGTTCACCTTCGCGATCCATGCCGATATGGCTGTGCCCGTCGATAAACGCCGGTGTTACGATGCCCTCGTAGTGGGCTTTATCTTGCTTGTCGGTGATATCGATGATTTGATTACCTTCAATGACGATGGCTTTGTTTTTAAGCTTTTTTTTACCGTCGTATAATTCGCTTGCGTTAATTATAATTTTTTTTGGCATATTGGTCCTTTATTATTATGATGTCATCTTGACCGAAGCTTAGCGGAGTGGAGCGACCTCAAATTACTTAACTTAAGTTTCGCGTTTGGGATTTATCCACTTCATTCCTTTGCCTGCGGCAGACTCATTACGGTCGAAATGACAATTATCTCTTATCAAACGAGATGCGATAAATCGCATCTTTACAATCGCGCAGATTATATTTATCTGTGCAATCTGTGGTTTATTTTATTCTTTTCTTCATCTCTTTTATCGTTTTTACAGGATCATCGCTTTTAAACACTACGCTCCCTGCGACAAACACTTCCACCCCCAGCTTGGATACTTCCTCAATATTCCCAAGATGGATACCGCCATCGATTTGGATAAGGTAGGGGAGTTTGAGTTCTTGTTTTAGCGTTGCCAGTTCAATAGCTTTGTCGTTGGCGCTGTCGATATATGATTGCCCGCCAAAACCCGGTTCTACAGACATGATCAGCACATAATCGCAGAGCGGCAGGAATTTCTTGATCGCATCGACGGAAGTGTTGGGCTTGATAACCAATCCTGCTTTTACCCCGTGTTTGCGAATATGCTTGAGTGTTTTCTCGGGTGTCTCCGAGGCTTCAATGTGGAAGCTCAGCCAGTCCGCACCGGCCTCGATATACCAGTCGATGGTTTCATCCGGATTCGTGATCATTAAATGCACATCTAAGGGTAAATTCGTGATCTTGCGTATTTTTGCGATCACAGGAGGTCCAAATGTCAAGTTTGGTACAAAATGGCCATCCATTATATCGCAGTGCACCCAATCGGCACCTGCTTTTTCAAGCATGTGGATCTCGGACTCGATGTTCATGAAGTCAGAGGATAGGATAGAGGGAGCGATGAGTTTTTTCATGAGGGTTCTCCGTCATCCTGAAATCCGCCGAATCCGTCGGCTGACGGAGAGGGAGGAGAGTTCAGGATCTTAAAAGCATTATTTACGGTAATGTAGGGGCGACTCGCGAGTCGGCTGTACGCTGTCAATATTATACCTAAAAGTGTAGAAAATGAGGACGTGGCACAATGATGTGTTTTAGTCCCAAATATTGGTTTGATGAATGTAAAGAGGAATAGCAGATGGAAATACACAATAGCTCTATCCTTTACCGTGTTAACGGTCGTGGAGTGGTTGATCCAAGACTGATCGTATGTGCGTGTTTCCATCATAGTTTTCAATGCATTTGTTTCAAATACTGTAGAACTTAATTCTAAAATGCCTCATTTCAAACATAAATAGGAGGAAAGTCGATGAGGTCGATGAAGGTTGATAAATGCGTTGAATTGCAGAATTATTCAACAGTGGAATCGTTGGGTCGTTCGGACTATGAATACGTTTATTCATACAAAAAAGCCTCAGATATTACACTGAGGCCTTTTATTATTTGAGTTGCAATTATATTAATAATTATCAGGATTATCTTTATTTAAATATGTGCTTAATTGATAAGAAAAATTCATCATGTGTTCATTAATTTCATCAATATAAACTTTTTGTTTTGGCACATGTTTATTGTAACCATCTAAAAACATTACATAGTTGTCAAATCTTAGATCAACATCATGATCTTTGATTGTAACTTTTAAATTAAATCTGGTAGGTGCTTCGGCCCCTAGGTTTACCATTGGGTAACAACTGACTTTGCCATGTACGGAAATTTTACCATTTTCCTTGTCGGTATAGGCGATTTCAGTACCATAAGAATTTACTAAATTATCACTGATCCATTCAAGAGTTTCTTGATAGATCACCTCTTGATCTTTATGACTGACTTTAAATGAGCTGTTGTAGCAGCGATTTTCAGAGTCAACAACCTGGATTATTCCACAACTGAACATAAAAACGGCAACAAGCAGTAGTACAAATACATTTTTCTTCATAGTTATCTCCTTGATTAGTAAAGTAATAAGAACGGCACTAAAATAAAAATATTACGAATATTGTGCAAGATAAAAATTATGAAATAGGTATATAGGTAGATATAAAAAGGTACTCAATTATATTTAATTTCAATTGTCCGCGGTGTTTTTTGAGTTACTTGCTAAATGTTAGCGGTAATAATTTAGGTAGATTTTCCGTTTCACTGAGGAAAAGCGGAGAGGAGGGGAGACCTAGGATCGGCGATGTGAACATTACAGAAGTGACAATTCTAGGCGCAAACATCCCCTAATACCATAAAGGTGGCAGTCTGATTCAACCAACATTCTTCTTTATTGGGACAGTGGGCTTCGTCGCAAACGGTATGTAAACGATGGTGGCTTAGGACCGATTGAACGCTTCGGCATTCGGTGCCGCCGGACAGCTTGATCTTCAGCCAATCAGGTTTGCGTACTTCCATCATTCTTTTCAATTGTGTCGTTTCAATTACAATGTGAAAAGTAATGATTTATTGAGGGGTTTCAAATACAAATCGGCGTAAAAGTAAGGAGTAAGGAGACTTAATTGTTAATTACAGTACATTAATTGAATAAAAAATACTTTTGATATTCATATTTAGATTGTAAAATAGGCTATCGAATAAATTATTATGTATATACAGGCGAAAATCTGTAGCTGAAAGAATGTTTTTGGGATTATGTGTTGAATGCTGACAATCAGAAACTTACATCGCTCATTTGGTGGCAGAAAAGTAATTTCAGGGCTTGATATAGACTTGGAACCAGAAAAATCAAATTCAATGGTGAGCGTTGATAGTGAATATTAAAACGATTAAAATACGTGGTTATATATGGAAACAATAACTATTACAGATTGGAATGAGTTTAAAAAATTGGTCTCTGATACCGAAATGACAAGTTGGATTTTCAGGGGACAAGCTATTTCGGATTGGCCAATATTAAGCTCTTTATCAAGATATTTTAATAAATTTGAAGTGCATACAGATTGTTGGCCTCATCAAGAGGAAAGATTATTAAGAATCTTTAAAAGAAAAGCTCACCATTATTTAGACAATGTTCCTACAGAAAAAGATACATTCGAGTGGCTTTCTTTGATGCAGCATTTTGGTACTCCTACTCGACTTGTTGATTTCACATTTTCACCATATGTTGCAGCTTTTTTTGCCTTACATAAAACGCAAGAAGATTGTGCGGTTTGGGCACTTTTCCCACCAAAATTTGATGGAGAATCAGAAATATTACTTCAAAATGGTGATAAATTTATTCCTAAAGATCGGTGGTTAAGAAAAAATGAAAATTATATTGATTATTATCTTAAAGGTGATAAATCATTTTTAATTATGGGCGAACCGGAAAGAATGAATCAAAGACTAATTGCCCAAGCAGGCACATTTATTGTCCCAAGTAAAATTGACATACCCCTCGAAAAAATAATTATTGATAATTATCAAAATTCGGATGATGCAATTAAAAAAATAATTATAAAAAAATCTGTTAGAGATAAAGCTATGAAAGATTTATACAGATCAAATATTACAGAAGCTACCCTGTTTCCTGGAATAGATGGAATGGCAAGAGCTTTATCATATGAATTAGAACATCATTGGGCTTATAATCCAAAAACAATGGAAAAGGTTGTAGGCTTTGATAGCCCTCCTTTTGGGTTGCCTGATTCAATCATATAGCTAAGTAATTTGCTATCAATTATGGGTGTTTTTATAATTAGAACTAAATTTGGAATAAATATATTTTAGGAAAATATAATAAATAGGTATATAATTAATCATGTCTATTATACTCGAGATAAATAATCTGGAAGTATCTTTTAAAAATAAAGATACAACAGTCTATGCCGTAAATAATGTATCATTTTCTGTTGTTAGAAAAGAAGTACTCGGCATAGTAGGAGAATCAGGTTGTGGGAAATCTGTCACTTGTAAAACAATTTTAGGACTAAACAATCACCCGGAACAAAGTGGAGAGGTTTTATTCCATGGGAAAAATATTTTGGAAGTTTCTGAAAAGGAGTTAAATAATATTCGTGGAAAAGAAATTTCCATGATTTTTCAAAATTCCGGGAATGCTCTGAATCCGATGGTAAGCATTGGGAAACAAATGGTTGAAGTGATACGCTTACATCAGGGACTAGACAAAATCGATGCTCAAAAAGAAGCGATACGGTTTTTAAAAGAAATGGATGTGCCTGATGCTGAAGAAAAAATGAACGAGTATCCGCATCAACAAAGCGGAGGAATAAACCAACGGATCGTTATTGCGATTGCATTAAGTTGTCATCCTGGATTATTGATTGCAGATGAACCAACAGCATCCTTGGATGTCACTATTCGAAACCAAATACTCCAGATTTTTAAAGATCTCAAAAAGAAACTAAGTATTATCATTGTTTCTCATGATTTGGCAGTTATTAAAGAAATCGCGGATAGAATCATTGTTATGTACAAGGGAATGATCATGGAAGAAGGGAAAACGGAAGATATGTTCAAGAATCCATTACATCCCTACACAAAGGCTCTTTTAGCTTCCATTCCTTTTTTGAACAGAGATAAGATCATTCTAAAGGGGGAGCCCCCTTCATCTCAAATTAAACCACAAGGTTGTCCTTTTGCAACAAGATGTCCTGATGTGATAGGTGAAATTTGTCATACAAAAAGGCCCAGTGAAACCATACTTGCAAATAAAGTTTATTGTCATCTTTTTAACAATAAACAATAAAGAAGCGAGGAGAATTATGAAAACTGTAAATATTAAACATTGGATTATACTTATTCTGGGATTAGCTCTATTATTTTCTTGCAGTAAAAACAACGAGCAGGAAGATGAATTGATTCTAAAAGATGTCTGGAAACTAGAACAGGCACAGATAAATTCCTTCGATCCCCTGGATGCTTATCATGCTTATCATATCCAATTGGTAAAACAATTATTTAATACGCTAACGAATCTAGATAATACTGGAAAGATCATTTCATCTTTGGCAACTTCATGGGAAACCGATAATGGGAAAGACTGGATTTTTCATTTAAGAGATGATGTATGGTTTATAAATGATTCCTGCTTTTCAAAAAAAGAAGATCGAAAATTCAATGCAAAAGATGTCAAATATACTTTTGAAAGACTTTTAGATCCTTCTTCAAGTTCCCTCGGTATATCCTATTTTACTAATATTGCGGGTGTGAAAGAATACAGGGATGGTTCTTCCGCATCAATTAAGGGAATTAATCCCGTTGATAAGAATACAATTTCCTTTAACTTAGTTCAAACGGATTATAATTTTCCAAATTTACTATCATTGCCATATTGCAGTATTGTAAAAAAAACGGCGATAGAACGAACGGACAGTAAACAGCACCCTGTTGGAACAGGTCCTTTTATATTGGAGAAATATATTTCCAATCAATCTGTATCATTAATAAAAAATCCTGATTACTGGGAAAAATCCGGTAAAACCTCTTTGCCAATTGTTGATAAAGTAGAAATTACTTTAACGACAGATGACAACTACTCGTTTTTATTGTTTAAAAATAAAAAAACCGATTTTCTTGAATTGAATCTTCCTTTGATCAAGCAACTTGAAAACAGCACCTTTTCATTTGATTATCAGAAAAATGTGCTGGAATCGGCTCAATTGAATTTTTACCTATTTAATTTGGATAAAATCCAGGATCCGACAATCAGAAAAGGAATTAGTTATACTATTGATCGGGGAAAAATGCAGGCATTGCTGGGAGATAATGGTACAATTACTTCATCATTATACCCGAAAATATTTAGCAATATTTCTCAGCCACAACAAATACTCGCATATGACTTAATAAAAGCAAAGGAAATGCTTACTCAACCTATGCATATAAAGCTTGTGTCATTTGATGATATGCTGTCCCGAAGTCTTGCCAATCAAATCAGGGAAGATTTGAAACCTTTTTCCATTGATGTGGAAATTGAAGCCGTTCCATTTGCTGTTTTGGTTGATCGTCTGACTTCAGGCAATTATGATATGATACAACTATTTTGGGGAATGTTGTATGCGGATGTCAATCATTTTCTTACACCGTTCAAAACGTCTTCATTCCCGCCGGTAGGAAATAATTTCAATAAGTATTCCAACGATCAGTTTGATAATACTATCAATAAAGCGCCTCAGATGCCCAAAGAACAACAAGCAGAACTTTATAAAAAAGCCGAAGCAATAATTTTGGACGATATGCCATTTATATTAACTTATTATAAAAATATGATCAGTTTATCGGATAAAAAATATGTTCTTCCTATAAATCCTTTGCTTTATAAGTATTATAAAGATGCTGTCCCTTTTGAATAATGAAACGTTATAATCTAATATACCGCATTCTTTTCCTTTTATTGACGGTCTTGGTGATTCCTTTGTTACCAATCATTATTATCTTTTTAGGAACAAATTCTCCCGAATATGTGATCAAGGGAACCTTGAATATGAGTGTTTCGCCGGGAGTATCTCCTTGGAATCTGTATTTGGAAGCATTGAAAAACCTTCTTACATTCAATTTGGGGACATCCATTTCTTCCGGCCAATCAGTTATAAATGAAATAGGTGCGGGATTGGGTCAATCTTTTAAGATTATTATACCGGCGCTGGTATTGAGCTACCTTCTGGGAACATTGATTGGTATTTTGAGAAAAGGTAAAAGCCCAATTACAGGAAAGCGGTATGATTTTATCTTTTACATTCCGATGATCGTTTTCTCCTATTTCTTTCTGTTCTTATCCGACAAATTGGGAATTGATTTTACGTCCGGTATAAGATATGTGTATGCGGTTATTATCTTATCGATTTATCCGGTTTTTATCGTTTATAAATCATTTATTTCCCGATACCATACGATCATTGAAAGTGATTTTTACCAATTTCATTTGTCCACGGGTGTAGGTAAATCTAATATTTTTAAAAATTTTCTTGTAAAATATTTCGGAATCGAATACCTTTCATTCTTAGAAAATCTTGTTATATATATGTTCGGGTTTATTTATTTTGTTGAATCCCCCTTTGCTATTAATGGTATGGGCTATAAATTTGTTTTGGGCATTCAACGATTTGATTACCCGCTGATCATTGGCTTCTGTATTGTGAGTATTATTTTTTTTTCTGTGATCAATATTATTATTGGATATATTCAATCAAAAATCGATCCTAGAAGGACATGAAAATTAAAAAACAGACATGGCTTTTATCCTTTCTATTGATAATCATCATTATTATTACTTGCCATAATATTTTTCTTTCACCTTCTAAACAAACAACGTTATTAATATCTCCCAACTGGAATCATTGGTTTGGGACGGATATTAACGGAAATGATGTTTTTATAAGGACGTTGGGAGCATTTGGGTATGAACTGCTTAATTTGGTAAGTGTTCTTTTCCTTGTATGGATTTTGGGACTATTATTGGGAAGTTTGGTATCCCAGATCGGAGGTCAGGCTTTTAAAGCTTTTTTCTTGAATCTTGTTCATTACATGGCCACATTACCCGTATTACTGATTGCATTATTTTTGCTGATACTTTTTGGAGGTGGCTTTTTTAATGCTGTTATTATTCTTTCAATTACGATTATTCCGACACAAATACTTTTTGTGTACAATCAACTGGAAACAGCTCAAAATGAAAGCTTTGTTGTTGCTAAAAAGAGCTATGGATTATCTAATACCGCAATTTATAAATCTCATTTAATTCCTTTTATTTTAAAAAAATATAATAGTTATACTTTATCCCGCATCCCAGAAATCATTATGATGAATCTCGCTTTAAATTTTTTAGGATTAGGGATTCAAGAACCTCATCCAAGTTTAGGACGGATGCTATTTGATGGTTTGTCTTTTATGTTTTCTGCGTGGTGGTTGTGGATATCTCCCGTTATATTAATATTTTTATTATTCCTGATTGTAATTAGTATTAATCATGGTAAAGCTTATGATTGACATTACATCTATTCAAAATAAATTGTTAAATGATATTAAATCCTCCTATGGAAAAAATAAATTAATACCATTTACAGGTGCAGGTTTTTCTAAAAATATTATAGGTTATCCAAGCTGGAAAGAATTTATCGAAATAATATCTGATGATATCTCAGGAAACATAGAACATATTAAAGAGATGTTTGATAATAATTATCTTCAATCTATAGAATATTATATGATGAGTTTTCTTATAAATGAAAATCTTGCGGACGACCCAAAAAGTAAAGATCTTGGAAAAGAACAACTTTCAAAAAAATTGAAAGAGATTTTTTGTAAAGAATTTGACCAGTCAACATGGGAAGCACAAATAGCTTTAATCAGTTTAAAGAATTTTGATTTAATATATACTACAAATTGGGATAATACCTTGGAAATTACTTGCAGGGAAATACTTGGTGAAGATAGATATAGGGTGTACTATAGAGCTTCACAATTAGAAAATATTAAAGAGGACTATTGCAACATATTAGAACATAAAAAAGAAAATAGAAAAAAACTGATAATAAAATTACATGGTGATATTAAAGATTATGATTCAATAGTAGCATCAGAAGATGCTTATTATAGTAGAATGAATTCATTTAATGCTTTCGATATTGTATTTCAAAATGATATACTTTTGAATGATTTTTTATTTATGGGGTTTAGTTTTGACGATGCCAATATTAATTATTTACTTCAACAAATTCGATCTATGAAGAAAGAAATTAAACCTTCCAATAACAAAGTATATCTTATATCAATTAAAAAACCAGATATCGCATATTATAAACTATATGAGAAATATAAAAACGTAGATGTATATTATTTGTTTAATAATATGCTAGAATATGAAATGTATGATAAATCTTGTGATGAAGAAAAGAATAGAATAATAAAAAATAAAACAATAGAATTCTTCGATTATATTTCAGATGGAGAATTAAAAGAAAAGTAAACTAATGTATTAAGAGGTATTCAGATGGCTATAGGATTTTCAGGTAGTAATGGAGGTATTACAAATATATACAATCAATATCTTAATAAAATATGCACATCAAAACAATCGCTCGAAGTCTCATATTTTATTAACAATCGTTGTAACTTAAATTGTAAACACTGTTATGTCGGATATTATGATTCCTCAAAAAATCTTCAGATAGATGAATGGAGTAAAACATTTGACAGCCTCATAAAAATGGGTGCTAAAACATTTGGAAATGTTGGGAAAGAGCCTTTACTGGATTGGGATAGTACAAAAATGTTGCTTCAATATTTTAAAGCCAAGAGAGATGAAGACAAAACTATACGTTTTGGGTTTGTCAGTAATGGATTGCTTCTAAATGAAGAAATTATTCAAGAATTGACCCAAATAGAGCCTGATTATATAGATATCAGTCTTGATGGCGACCAACATAGTCATGATTCTATCCGGGGAGAGGGTACTTATCAAAAACTTCTAACCAATCTTACTCTATTGGCAGAAACGAACTTGGCAAAAAAGGTATTTATCAGTTTTACATTGAATAATATCAATAAACATTCATTGCCGGAAGTTATTAAAACCATTTATCAAATCGGCTTGAAAAATTTGTTGATTTCACCTTATGTCACATTGAATAAAAAAGATCTGCTGTATCTATCAGATGTCGAAATTGCCGATATTATTTCCGATATTCTGCATGAGAATACAATATCATTTAAAAATTATGAACATTTGAATATCTACGTAAAAAGTGATTATTCTTCTTCAAAGGGAGTCATGGAGAAATTTAAAGACAGAGGTATTATAAATAAAAATGATTTATTAGTAGATAATTATGGTGTTGTTTTTAATAAATATCAATTTGGTACAAATCATATTTATTTCAATTATTTACCTTATGACAATACCTTCACACAAGCCATTAGGATCAGTCATGACGGTTATGTAAGCGGTTGTCTTGAAATGTTCCATGAAGATTATCCTGAACGGGCTATTGGGAATATCAGGGAAATGGATATTTCAAAAATATTGGCAAATTATAATAAAAATTAATATTTGTCTTGCATTGTTATCTTATACAGATCATTAGTAAAACTCTTCAATAAATTTTAATGTACTCAACTTTATGGAGTACATAAGATTAACATTTCTCAATGGAACAATTATATTTCTGCTCGTTTAAATTGACTAAACAATGAGTTGTATATGAATCCCAAAGTATCAGCCTTCTCCTAACGATAAACGATAAACGATAAATGATGAACACCTGCCAGCCGAAGTCCGTTAACTAACGGATGAAGGCATAAATAGTGACGCGTTACGCGTGACGAGTAACAGGCTCCCAACCTTTCTACTATTTCCTTGCAAATCAGGCAATTAAGCCGCAAATTAGTTCAAGCAAATAAATAAGTTTAATCATTGGATCAAGGCATATTGTCTATGTGTAATTAATCCATATTCAACGCTTCAACCTCTTCCACTGTCTTGATCTTGTGATGCTTCATGCGACGGTTCTTGAACTTACGGAAGATGTATTCGATGATCAGGGCAGCGGAGAAGGTAAGCAGACTGGCGATAAAGGCGCTTTTCTGCGTATTCCACTGGTAAAGCATCAATGCGACGAACACGGCGATTAGGATGATTAGATTGATGATGATCAGCCATTTTTTTCCACCCACTTCCTTTTGAAGTTTCAAATGCGAGATCAGAACGAAAATATAGATGACCGTATACACGGTACTGGTGATCGAGGCAATTGCTTCCAGATTGAAAAAGAGCGCGAAGATCAGGCCGAGTCCTGCGGTAATATACAATCCTTCAGTGGATTTGAACCAGACCTTGCGTTCAAAGATCTCCGGCAATTCACCGTCTTTGGCTAGTGAATAGGCGATATTCGCGCCGCCGAAAAGGGTCGCGTTAAGAGCCGATGATATGGAGAACAAAGCACCGATCGTGATCAGGATGAACCCGAAGTGCCCCAGAAAAGGCTTGGCCGCCATTGCCAGGGCATTTTCCTGGTCTTTCATGATCTCGGATATCGGGAGATTCCCGATCGTGACGACCGAAATGAGGATGTAGAAAACCATCACAAGAAAAATGCTGATATAGGTCGCACGGGGTACGTTCTTTTGAGGATCTTTCAAATTCTCCGAGACATTAGTGATCAGTCCGAATCCCATATAGGACAGGAAAAAAATGATCGAAGCGTTCAATAATCCATGTACGTTCGATGAATGAAAATCCGGCTTTGCCATCGTCATGTCAATGGTCAGGAAGCCGCCCAGAATAAAGACCAGTAGAATGGTCAATTTAACCAGCACAATATAGAATTCCGCTTTCCCCACGGCTTTACTGCCGAAAAAGTTCAAGCCCGTAAAAATCAGGATCACGGCCACTTCGACCAATCCCAGGGATAAAGGTGTGGACTCGATATGAGCGAAGGGGAGGAAATAACCGGCAAATCCTTTGACGAAGAGAGAAATGGAGACCACGTAGCTCAACCACATCAGAAAACTCAACGCACCGGTGACCAGTGAATCGCCCATGCCTTTCAGGATAAAGGCGACAGGTCCGGCGTTTGAAATGATCCGTTTGCCTAAGATGGCATAGGAATACGCGACAGCCAAAGCGTACAAACCGGATAAAATGAACGCAAAGGGGAGATCTTTTCCTGCAATGCCTGCACCAAGGCCGAAAATAGAGAAAATACTGGCACCGATCATGGTTCCGACAGCAATGGAGATGACCTCCGGCAGGCTTAATTTCTTGTTGTTTTCCATTGAATGGCTCCTGTTCTTTGGACAGTTAACGTGTGAAATCAAAATTGTTTCATTAATTTTACTTGATTATAATAAAACATGCAAGCTGTGATATAACATAAAATAGATCATAATATAAATCCGCGATCGCGTGGCTTATTCCGTTACATTGTGCAAAAGTTCTCCAATCTATGATCGGCAAGCGACAAGCACAGGGTTGTTGTTTTTGAAAATTTAAATGTAGCCGAGAGATTATTCAAGAATGATTTAATTACTAGAGACCACATAGCTAATTAAATGACACGATACCTATAGAATATAAAGAACTGTTTAACCTTATACATACAACTGTCCGGAAAATGAGGGAATGTCAGGTCTAACATATTTATCTGTGTAAGTTATGGGTCTATTCAATATCATTATGTGAATTAAGCTCGGATTATGATGATTTTGTTACTGCAAATTAATCTATGGCTATGATTTACGTATAACAGGTCACGACTTTTGATGAATTTGATCTTCCGATATACTTTTTTTAAAAAGTTCTTTCAATAAAGGAATATCCTTTATAAAATATGATATAAAATAATAAAATGAATATCAGGCGATTAGCCGACTCTTGAATTTCACGCGCAGATGGGAAGTAGATGCTACGTATCAGAAACCTATATCATTCGTTTGGAGACAGGAAAATAATCAACGGACTTGACCTTGATCTGGAACCTCAAAAGATATATTGTCTAATGGGAGCAAATGGATCTGGTAAAACGACATTATTCAATATTATTACCGGATTTCTTAAAGCAAAAAGTGGCGATATAACATATAAAGATCAATCCATATTTAATAAATCTCCCGTTAAAATTAATCATTTAGGTATAAGTCGAACTTTTCAAGATCTCCGTATGATCCGGGAATTAACGGTAAGAGAAAATGTTATGCTTGCCTTTAAGGGTAATAAAGGAGAGAATATATTTCAAGCTATGTTACCCCCTCCATTATTAAAACACCAGAATGATGAGTTTAATTCAAGAGCAGAAGAAATTATTGAACGTGTATTTCTTAGCGATGTTATTGATCAAAACCCTGATGTATTCCGATAATAAATACGGGGGAGAGACCTATAAGCTCGTATTTGAGCCTCAGGATACGCTGTATCGCAGGCATACACATGGTATTTTTACTTATGACAAGAATGCCGAACTGCGCGAAGAGCAAGGTTATTTGAACGAAAAGACCATTGCGAAAACATCAATTCTTTGGTTTCGCAATTACTTTGATGAAAAGGGTGATACGCTAAAGGCGATCAAGAAGACCGATCCGGACTCCGATTTTGGCTCTCGTGTAGAATACCAGAAACATTATTACAAAGATGGCGAGGTTGTAGAGGTCGAAGAGATCTATACCGAGGCCCATAACAAAGAAGTGGGACTCGTCAAACATAGCGTTATTGCGAATCCCGAGAAAGACGGAACCATTGTCACTTATCAATACAATAACGAAAAGATCGAAAAAGATGCCATTCTTAGTCATGAGATCCATTATAATCATTACATCGAACCCGTTAAAGAGGTCATGTATCCGACATCACGGGTCAAGAATTACCTAAATCTCCAAATATTGATCATCGACCATCACCCGGACGGCGCTCAGAGCATCATTGCTCATTACAAAGAGAACGACGCCCCCCACTCCGGAAGTCAAACTCCACGAGATCAAAGATGCTCCCAATGGCGACCAGCTGGTCGAATCCACATCTATTTCGATGGCGAACTCTACTACCGCATCAACTTAAGCGGTTACATCGCCCAGTATGCCACCCCCGACTACCGCTTTAAAACCTACCTCACCGCCTTCAAACGCGACAGCAGCATCGACCACGTCGAAAGACAGACGACAAAAACAAACACGATTATACCCTCAAGGTCACGGAATTTTACCAAGGCCAGCAGTACCGTGATCTGTACTACAGAGACGGTAAGGTAGAGAAGACGGAATATTATGAGTAGGGGAGGGCATGTTTACCCCTAAAAACTGTGATTCCATTTATTAAGAAATATTTGAATGAGCTTAACTTTATGAAGCCCTTAGAATGAATATTTCAATTATATATAATAAACTTTAAGCAATGAGTTTCTTGATTAAAATATAAGTAAATTGACGAAATAGTTAAAATATAATGATAGCTATTAATACTTGTTTTGAAATTAAAGATTATTTATATTTTATTATGAATTTAGCATAAATTATTGAGAATTAGTTTATTCGACTTATTGACTGAATTGTTATCTATGGTTCTTGCACAGCAAGAATTATAAGATTTATCATGAAGGAAGTTAGATGGATGCATTAATTGATATTACAACTATTCATCGAATTGGTAAGATTATTTATTCTAAAGAAAATGAACGTGTTAGAGCAATTGATATTGTTGCATTATTGCATTTTGTTGAGCTAATATTATTTTGTGATAACATATATTTTACACAAATTGAAGGTGAAAAAACAGTTCCTCTTACTAGTAAAATAATTGAATCGTTAATGAAATATGGATGTATTCCAAAAGATAATTTTAATTCTTGTATGTTAAAACCAATAAAATCGAAATATGACGATCATTATGATTTTCATGTAGTCGCGGCAAATAAATGTGCAAATATATTGTATACATTAAAGAATGACAATTTGTTTAAGCAACTACCTAAGTATTTTGATTGTGCTTCTCAACCAGATGGAGTTAGAATAGACAATATATATAAATTATTAGAATCAAAAGACATTCACGAACCCATTTCTAATGAGTTTTTGTTAGAATTAATTAAGGATGATTTTGTATTGGGTTCCACAAAATCAATTCTTTTTAGTAGTCGAGAATTGCAATTACAGCTAAAACAATTATATAAAAAACCAAATTTTCAATATGATTATTTATTTAGAACAATGTTTAGGATTAAAGCTAATGAGGCTATAGCAAATAAGTTTAATTGCATTTATTCACCGGCACCGCAAAGAGCTATATTTGATCAAATAATCTACAGATCTATATTATCAGATATGAATAAATCAATTTTATCGATCAGAAATGAATTGGGCTTGCGTAAGTATTTTGATGGAGTTTTTAAAAAATATGTTATAAGCGAGGAATATCCATTTCCTGCTCTTGTGATTGGTATTTTATTAGAGAATAAATTAAATGAACCTATAGAAATGTTGCAATGGGCTTGTAAATATCGTGAGGAAAGCAATGAATTAAACAATATACGAATGTATATAAATGAACTAGAGCGTTTAAATATGACTGGAAATTATTCTGATCAAAAAAACGTTAAAGATAATATTAAAAATGTGATATATGAAGTAAGACAAAATTTAGATAATAATTTTGTTAAATCAATATTTAGATCATCTCTAAAAAATTTCTTAAGTTTGATTAATGTTAACAATGATGGCAATATGACAGATGAAGAAATTGATAATTATTTAAGGTTATTTCGCTCAAAAAAATATGAAAAGATATTACCAACAAATTTTTTATCAATTATTACTAATAACTTATTATCTGAGTCAGAATTAGGAGCATGGCTTTCAAGCTCCTTAAAAAGAGAAATATATTAGTAAAATATTATTAATATTATTTGGAAAAATTAGATAAAGAGGTCAAAATGAGAAAATTAAAATTTATAATTGATTTGGGTGATTTAGGTAACGATATCGATCCATATGAATTTCAACAGTTTTTAAAACAATCTAATTATTTGACAACTTGTAAATATTGTCATATTGACAATAAAGATGAAAACGATTTGAGAAGTAAAGATCTTTCGTTGGCAATAGAAATAACCCTATATGTGATGCCTGTAGTAGAAGGTTCTATTGATTTGATTCAGGAACTTGATGTTAATACATTTATAGATCTACTATTAAAATTAAAAGGGATTAAAGAGGGACTTGATTTTGTTAAAAATTGTATAGTTGAAGTTAAAGACAAAAATAATGGTAAAATTAGATATGTTGATAAAAAAAAATAAGGTAAAAGATTATGCATTTGTGTATGGAGTGAATGGTCATGAATTAAAATTTTCTGAAATAGATGCATATGATTTTGGAAAATTTTTGATGACTAAAAAATACCTTAATTATCAGGTGAAGTTTGGTGATAATTGCTATAAAAATGATTATGGTTTTCTATCACAATTCGAAGAAAGGATAAAAGATCTAGAACCTAATTCAAGGCTTTTATTTTATTTTTCTGGTCATGGTGTTTTTGAAGGAGATCCAAAACAATTTAGTTTTGAAATTGGGAGAGATGAATTTTGTTCATTTAATAGTTTGATAAAATCAATTAAAAAATCTGAGGGTGCTTTACAAGAAATATTATTTATTTTTGATTGTTGTCATGCACATGTTATTAAACATGAAATTGAACATTTAAATATTATAGATAGTAATAAAGCAAGAATAACTGGTGTGGATTATCAAAAGAGATATCATATACTACTTCCTACAAATTACATTAAAACAGAAACATATGAAGCATTAATAGATTCCGATAGTTCTTTTACTAAAAATATATCAAAAACAATTGATAAAATAGCTGTTGATTTTTTAAATAAAACTGGGAAAATTACAATCAAGGATATTAAAGATGCTTACCCTAATCAAAATGATCTTACTAATAGCCCTACCATTCTTGATAGCTTGAATGATGATTTTGTAATCGGTAAAATCGGAGAACGGAAATTTGATAAAACATATATTGGTGATAGGGCTTCTCAAATAAACGAATATCTTAATGCATTCAGTGTTGCAGATAATGTTTCTAAAAAATGGACAGTTAAAGTTCCTTATGGTCCTCATAGTATAATTAAACTTCAAGGACGTTTGTCTAAAATTATAAAAGAACAAGATGAAGAATTTGAAGAATTTGATAAAAAAGCGGAAAGGAAATATTTTGATGCTATTCAAAATCCTGAATTAGCGCTAGTCAGTAACGCAATATATACATTTCCGTTTTTTATGACTCCATCAAGATTACCGTTTTGGGGGGTAATTCCTTATGGGTATCATTTGGCACTAGGAATTTTATATAAAAAAGGCAAAAATAACATTAAATCATTTTCAGAAGAATATTTTAATAGAGAAATTGTGTTGAGATACAAATATGAACCTAGTAGTAGAGAACAAAAAGAATACAGTGCAATTAAAGATTATCATTGGATCAATGAACTTATTAATGGAATTATAGTAAGTGATGTTAAAGGAAAGATTTATTCTAATTCTGGTTATATGTATAGTGAATTAATTCCTCTATTAATTAATTCTTCCCAGGTTGATTTTACGCTTGAAAAATTAAATGAATATTTATATGTCATACCAGTTTCTTCAGAGCGAGTAAATAATTATATTTACCCTAAAGAATGTTTGTTAAAAAAACATGCAATTGAAAATATTATTGTAGATTATATGGAGGGTAGAGAAAGAAATATTACCCCAACTATTAATGATATCACAATTTTTGATCTTGCACATAAAAAAAACTTAATTGAAGTACTTAAGCGCAGAGGACTAGAAGAAAGTTATGGATTAATTAGCATGTATCATAATCTCAATATACCGGTTGGTATTGGATTTAGTTTGAAATCATACAAACTGTTTCAAGATAATAGAAATTTGTGGTCAATGTTGGAAAATGAAGTTAGGGAGTTTTTTATAGAGGCACCTAATAATTGCAAATATAATAAGCAAAGAAAAAGAAGAATATTATCGGAATTAAATGATATTGGTATTAAAATAAATTTAAATAACCATTAGCTGTAGGAGAATTAAATATGGTTGAGTTAAAAGAAAATCTTAAAAATAATCGTATGATGAGAAATGGTCGTTTTGCTATAGTATTCTCAATAATAGCCTTTTTTATAAGTTTATTATCAATATTAGCTTTTACTCCTAATAATAAAATATCAGATAAAAATAATTATATCGGTGTATTTCAAGAAATTAAGAAACACAAAGTATTAAAAATTGGATACGGAGGTTTCCCTCCATATACAATAGTAAATCCAAATGTTAAAAATTCTGAGGATGAAGTAACCGGGTATTCTATAGATTTAATTAAGGAGATTGCTTCACTAGCACAACCGGAGTTGGAAATCGAATGGGTAAGATTTAGTTGGGAAACTATTCAAACTGAGTTGAATTCCGGGAAATTTGATATAATAGCAGATCCAGTATACCAAACTATTCCTAGAGCATTTGAATTCGATTTTACAATGCCTTATGCGTATTTTGGTATTGCTGTAGGTGTGGTAAACAAAGATGATGATAGATTTAATACATTTTCAGACTTAGATAGAGATGATATAATAATTTCACTTGCAAAAGGTTGGACAACATCTGAGTATGCTGAAAAATATCTTGATAAACCAAAATTTCATTTTATTTCTGCAACGGGTGATGCTTTTAATCAGCTTGATGATGTGATTCTAGGGAGAGCTGATGTTGCATTAAATGATGTACCTACAGTTGTACAATATGTAAATGCCCATTCTGATGTAGTCAAAAGCGTTTTTATAGAGAATCCACCTTCTAGCGTACCCGGCGGTTTTGTAGTAAGAAAAGGAGAAGTTGATTTATTAAACTTTTTGAACACTTCACTATATATACTTATGGCTAATGGTACACTTGAGAGACTAGATGAAAAATGGGAAACATACCACCATATACCAATCAATACTAAAGTACCTGGCAGTGGTATAAAATGATCGGTTATATATATGCTAAATTATAATTGGGACTTTTCTTTTCTTCTCAGCTATAGAGATGCTTTCTTAAATGGTATAGTGGTAACACTTTATGTCTCGCTTATGTCGTTTATAATTGGTACTATTGTTGGCATATTATTTGGTATGTTGATTAAATATATCAAACGGAATTATATATTATTATTAATTAATGATGCAATTCGTGCTATACCAATGTTAGTTATGATATTTTTTGTATATTATTTTCCTTTCAAAGCATTATTGGGAATTAATCCTCCTAATGCCTTGTATTCCTCAATTATAGCAATTAGTATAAGTCAGGCAGCTTATACCGCTGATATTGTTAGATCGGCAATAAATTCAGTATCATCCAAAACCATTCAAGGAGCCAAAGCATTAGGTCTGAAAGAAGTTGTTGTTCTTAGATATATAATTCTTCCCGATATAATTAGGCAAACGTTACCTGCGCAAATAGCCTTTCTAATTGGCATTTTTAGATTGTCAAGTTTGGCATCAGTTATTGGTGCAAATGAAATCGTATTTGTAGCTCGTACAGCAATATCACAAAATTATCGTTCTTTGGAGGCATGGATTGTTGTTGCAATAATTTATATTATATTAATATTGCCTTTAACATTCCTAAGTAGACGCTTAGAAAATTCAAAATGGTTAAAACGAAGATGGTAAATAAAGAATTAATTTTAAAATGTAAGGATATTCAACATTCTTTTGGCTCGAATAAAGTTTTAAACTCATTAAACTTGGAATTGGTTAAAGGAGAAATAAAAGCAATTATTGGTGCTAGCGGTTGTGGAAAAACAACTCTATTAAAAAATATTAACTTGCTAATACCACCACAAAAGGGTGAATTGCAGTTATCAAAACAAGTTTATTTTAATAATGGTGAAATAATTTATGAACCATATGAATTATGTAGAAGTATTGGATTGGTTTTTCAGGATTTTAATTTATTCCCGAATTTAACATGTCTAAATAACATTACTTTAGCTTTGATAAAGAATTTAGGATTTACAAAAGAAAATGCAACAGAAACATCCCTAAGAATTGCTGAAAAATTACATATACAAGATGTGCTTAAAAAGTATCCTGGGGATTTAAGTGGAGGTCAGGCTCAAAGGTTAAGCATTGCAAGAGCAATAGTACTGAAACCTAAAATATTATTGTTAGATGAGATTACTTCTGCTTTAGATCCTAATACTACACAAAATGTTATTGATGCAATAAAAGATGTTAAACTATTACTTCCAGAATTATCAATAATTATTGTAACTCATCATATACAATTTGCTGAAAGATTTGCTGATAATATTGCATTTATGTTCGATGGTAGAATTATTGAAGAACTACCTGCGAGAGAATTTAGTACGAATTGTAAGAATTCTAAAACGCAAGAATTCGTTAAAGTGGTCGCAGGAATTCATTAAAAATATGTTTATTAAAATTAATAATTGTGAATTGCCTATAATTGAGAGTTTTATTGCTGATAATTCCAATAATATTTATTGTCATAATGTTTCAAGTGATGTTAGGCAAAGTAAATATTTTGATTTTATGTGTTTTTATCTGTTTTTTATAGAATATGAGAAGAACAATATTGAAAGATATAAGGCAATACTGAAATTACTTGATACTTGCACTATTGGAAAATTTATAGCGGGATTTCTTCAGAACATTCCAAACAATAAATTAAAAAACTATTTATCAGTTTGGCCCCAGACCAATATAGCCATTGCAGAATCTCAATTGATTAAAAATGTTTTCAAAGGAATTTTAGATGAATTTGGGAATGTCAGATATAGTCTGACAGATATTGGTACAGGAGATGGAGTGCTTTTAAAGGAAATTATTGATATGTTTTATGAAAAAGGCTATCCATATCTTAAAGTTACCGCAATAGATCAAAATAAAGATTTATTATCTCTTGCTATGAATGAAATCCTTAATTATAAGTCTAGTTTAAATGATTTGAATATAGTGCATGGAAACATGTTTGAAATAAAGTACGAAAAATATTTTAATAATGATGATATTAAAATAATCAATGCTTCATCGGTTCTCCATGAATTACCGAGAAGGGATAAGATTACTATGCTCGAAAAACTTAAAAAATATTCTGATATTATTGTTATATGTGAGCTTGAAAGTAATCATGATATTGAATGTGTTGCTTGTATTCCTTTATTGTTGTCAACATATAATTTTTATAGTGCTTTAATTCATGATACTTTGGAATCTGACATAGATAGAGGTATGTCAAAAAATTATATACTAAATTATCTCATTAAAGAACTTTTCGATATAAATACTAAGCCTTATCAAGATAGAGTTAACTATCATATGACAAAAAATCAATGGTTAGATATATTTAGAATATGTGAATTTGATGTTAAAATACATGAAAAATCAATTTCGAATGATAAACCAAAAATTAATGTTTTCGTACTGAGGTGAAAATGGTAAGAAAGATTATTTGTTTAATTATTATGCAAATATTCGTTATAAATATTTTGTTTGCTCAAGTTAATGAGTCTTCTACAGAAATAAGTAATAATAGCTTTCAATTTGGTGTTTCAAATTATACGGTTTCAAAATATATTCCACGATCTGGCACTCAAGTCGGGCTTGGATCGGCAAATCAAACTTTAGGTTATTTATCATATAAAAACCTAACCATATATTTTTGGATGAATTATGGATTCCCGGATGAAACGATAACTGAATTTGATTATGGAATTGAGTACAAACATAATCTTTATTCAGATACTCATTTAGGTGAAATCAGTATAGTGGGTGGTGCACACAAGTATATTTTTCCTGTAGCCCAATTGAACAACTTTATATTAGAAGGAAAAATACTTTATAATGGTATTTTAAAAACAGATATTCTCTATACGCATTGTTTTAGAAGTAATAACGTTGATTCAGGAAGTAGAATTTATATTGAATTGCGAAAACCAGTAATATTATTTGATAAATCATTTCAAATTCAATTAATTCCATTAATGTCAAGTGCATATCATTGGGGTTTTTATGGTTGGGAAAAGTGGGGGCAATTAACTGCTGGAATCAAGTCAAAGTTTGTTTTCGATAATATCTCTATAATTGCATACGCAAATTATCAATATAGTTCAGATGATATTAGTATAGGGCATGTAACTGAAAAGTTATTCCCATATTTTGGAATTGGAATAGAATATAATAAATAACTTGGGAACAAAACGATAAGGATAAAAAATGGAAACAAAATATAAAATACATATTGGATATATATTTGCTATTCTCTTAGCAGTAATAGTTTATTTATCTGTTAAAGATTTTTCAAGTAATCCTGAATTAGTTGATTATATTTCATTTGCGTCAACTGTCGCATCTTTAATTCTTGCTCTATTAGCAATTATTTATTCTTTTGTTTCGAATAATGCACTTTCGAAAAATATCGGAATTATTAATGAAGCAACAACAAATTTAAAAGAGAATTCTGATAGTCTAGATAGAGTATCAAAAGTTATTATTCATGAAATTCCTAATGCGATAAAAGAAATGGATCAAAAACTAGATAGTACGCAAAACCTTGTCAATAATTTAGGATTAAATGATGAAAATGATAAGATTTCTCCCCATAAAAATTCAACATCAAAACTTACTATGGTGCAAAAGTTTATAGATGTGTCATCATTAACAGGATTATTTTTGATTTATGCGGTGTTTTTAGCGAATTATAAAAGTTTACCATTAAATATTGAAGAAATAGCTGTTGAGATTGGTCAGAGTAACGACGAATATGTATGGGGGTATTTTGTTGCATCTTCTTCCGCGGGGTTATTTGATTTTAATGCTAAGGATAAAGTATGTAACATTAAAACTATCCATTCTGAAATTAAAAAAGATGACCTAATTGAAAAAATTTCACTTAGAGGAAAAGAAATAGAAAGAAAAATTAAAGCGGATAATCCCGATTCATCATATAGTTGGAAAAATAAATTTGAAGCAATTGAAAAGTATTTTGAAGATTGATCTTAATTTCTTTGCTGATTAAATTAAAAAGGCTCCAAACTCTGGAGCCTCTTCGTTTTAAATATGATTTTTTATTTTACTTCATTCTGTAAGCATTATCCTCTACTTCACTCCTTCGGAGCTTCGAAGTGCAAGCCCTATCTTCTATAGTTATTATTAAGCAGCTCGTCAATTTTTACAAACTGATAATTTTTATCTGTCAGCTCAACCACCAATTCATCCAACTCATCATAAAAATTCTCCGTCCTTTTTGGATCAGCACCAATATGCATGAGTAATATAAAGCCATTTAATCCATTGTTTTCTTCGTAGATCTTAATCGATTGGTAGATCTCGTCGTTGGCGTGGTAGCGTTTTCCTTGGTCGGGAGTGGTATAGTCGGTGTGGGAAAGGGTGCCGGGCGTATAGTTGATAAGGGTAAGTTCTTCCTGATAGGTCCAGAGGGCGATATCCTGGTTATACCATTCGTAGGGTGGTAAAAAGTAGTGGGCATCTTGCTTGTTGATGCCAAACTTTGCCATTTCGGCGTAGTTGGCGGCAAGGTCGCTTTTGATTTTTTTTTCACTTACATTCAGGGTGCGGGCATTGTCCCATTTGTTGTAAAGCAAATGTTTGTTGCTGTGGGCGCCCATGTAATGGCCATCGGCAACAAGTTGTTCGATCACATCCTTGAATTCCGGATTGCGGTAAAAATCGCCGGTAAAGAAGAAAGAAGCCTTGACATTATGGGCTTTGAGGGTGTCGGCAATGATCTTGCCGCCGTCGGCAAATTCGTGACCTGTAAACACGAGCGCGATCTTCTTTTCGTCGGTGGCGCCTCGGACGATCGCTCCGTGGGCATCGGTTTTGTTTTTACTGATCTTTGATCCATTATCCAATGAAGATAGGTAGTAGATCAAACAAGCGGTTCCATCCATGGTGGGTTCGTTAGTACTGTAGTCACCGGCATCATCGTGATACACGGCCACATCGCTTTGGAATTCGGCATATTCGTCTTCATCGAAGAGTTTAAGCCATTTGAGATTATTGTAAATGCTACCATAAACCGGACCGTCAATGAGTCCGCCCGGAATGGTCATGTCGTATAAATGTGTTAACGACGAGTGTGGATCAACCGGTGTATCGGCGTTTACAGGCAAGCCGACGATCATACTCGTTCCCCAAATATTGCATCCAAAAAGCCAATCACGCAGCGCCGCTTCCATTTCATCGTATTTATGATCGTTCGATAATTTTTTATAAAGATCGATCTGGGATAGCGTTGCGGTAACAAAGTTATTCGAACACCAAACAAAGGGGATACCGATCAAGAATGGATTGTCTTTACCACGTTCATAAATGTTGTTCAATCCGAAATCGTAATAATATTCCAGCTTTTCTTTTTCATGAAAACCCGGAGCTGAGGCGGCAGTATAGTGCCCCGCATTAAAGAAAGGATACCATTGATAATGACGAGCCGTATCGGCACCCATCCAGGGTGTAACCGGTTCCAGGTCGGCATATTTAACCACTTCATTCTTGAAATATTTACGACCGGTCATGCGGTAAATTTCCGCAGCGGCCAGTTCCATATCATCTACCCAGTTGTCTTCTTCATAAAAATAGGGTGCGGTGCACGGAGCGGTCTGACAGGCACCGGGATACTGCTTACCAAAGGCATAGGCCAGTTGTGCGCGGAGTTTTAAGCTTTCGGCATAGCGGGGATAGAATGCTTTTAAAACGCCTGAGCCGGCGGCAAAAGCAGAGGAGAATTTACCTGCCGTACTGGCTGTTCCTGTGGTACGATTCTTGTTTTCGAATAGTCCTTGTACCTCGCCGGAGCAGAAATAAACAGGACGACCTTCATATTCATCGGAATATTTGGTGGTATCTTCGGTGGGAAGCCTGAAACCCGCATGATCACGATCATCGGCGATCTGATTGAAAAAACGATCGGGAGCAGGATTCATGCGGCAGAGCCAATCCATGCCCCATTTGGCTTCGTCGATCACATCCGGAATACCGTTGGCACCGGGCAAGCCTTTTGCATTGTAGGCATCACCAAAAGCGTCAGGGTGTTCACGGTAGGCAAGTAGCATTTGATAGACCGCATTGGCGGATGTTGCCGTATATTGCAGGTAATCGGAGGCATCGTGCCAACCGCCATGTACATTGATATATTCGCCTTCGTGACCTTTTTCGTAGACGATAAAACCATCGTTGGTGTGGCAACTGTCATTTAAATAAGGATTAAAACCACAACGTTGCTGACGCATGTATCTAAGCAAGAAATCAGCCGTGCCGTCGTAAACATTCTCGGCAATACGAAAGGTGGGGGATTCTACGCCGCCGGCACGAATAAAATAGTCGCCTTCACCGGTGAAATTCGTCAATTTAAAGCGCAGAGTATTCTTGAAAGGGCCGTATTCACCTACGGAATCAATGTCAGAACTCTCTAGAACGATTTCCTGAGTTTTGGCATTGATAAGCTGGAAACTTTTAGGGGAATTAACGCTATCTTTTGAACAATAAACCGGTACTTTGATATCATTGGGACGGTAACCGAGTTGGTTTACACGGATCCATGCGTTGACCGCTTGGGGAACTGTTTCGCTTTTTTTAAAGAGATTGCAGGAGCTGAGGACT
The DNA here is from genome assembly GCA_963676395.1 of bacterium. Taxonomy (GTDB): domain Bacteria; phylum Fidelibacterota; class Fidelibacteria; order Fidelibacterales; family Fidelibacteraceae; genus M50B103. Next base: position 2,250,989 of record OY781066.1, read on the forward strand.
AAGATTAAGATTAAGCCCAGTGCCAAGTAATAAGCTGCTTGCAAATTTCGAGAATGTTTTGTCTTCATTATTATCCTTATGCCTTCGTTCTATATAATTTAAATATCCAACAAGGAACATCGATATGTCATTTGTGAAGTCTTCGAATATCAAAGATGGATGTTTCTTGTTCGTATGTCATTTTTCGCATTTTTCAATTATCTCTGTCGAGAATTAAGTTTAATTAACCTTAATCCTTAAGCTGCTTCTCAAGATCAAGTAATACGCGTTTAATATCCAATCCCCCCGCAAAACCTGTTAATTTACCATTCTTGCCGATAACACGATGACAAGGAATGATAATGGGAATAGGGTTTTGACCAAGCGCTAAGCCGACGGCACGCACTGCGTTTGGGTTTCCGATAGCTTTGGCCACTTCACTATAACTTCGTGTTTCACCATAGGGTATGTTAGCACATTCTTGCCACACGGCTTTTTGAAAATCACTGCCGTGAAGTTCCATTTGCACTGAGAATTTAACATTCTTGCCGGAAAAATATTGATCTAGCTGATCTTCGAGCGCTTTAGCATTCTTGCCGGAAATAGATAGGGAAGGTTTTTGAACAAGCTTACTTAAATAATTTTTTTGAAAAGGGGAAAATGAAATGGCAAGAATCGAATTATTTTGTCTTGCGATTGAAAGTTTAATGCCCTGTTTTTCGTAGCTTGTTACTTGCATGCATGTCTCGATGTTTATATTCCGTAATGAAAATACCCGTGAAGATCAAGAGCATGCCAATATAATGATTAAGGCTTAAAAGTTCACCATAAAAAATGTATCCCAGAAAGACGGCTACAAGGGGCGTGAGATAGGCTGAAAGTGCCAATTTGACCACCGAAATATGCTGTAATAGCCAAAAGTACAAGAAAAAAGCCATGGCGGAGCAGATGATACCAAGATATAACTCAGAAAAAATTAATTTTGGCGTTAACGTAATGCTTGGAATTCCTTCAAGCACAAAGCTTGAAGCAAGAAGCAAGATAGCTGCGAGTCCCATACCAAAGGTATTTAAGATGAGTGGATCCAGATCCTTTCCATCACGCTTGATAAGCACATTGGGCAGGGAGTTGACCAGCACGGAACCGAGAATAAAGACAATGCCAATCATTTGAGTGCTTTCGTTATCAAGCATACCTTGTGAGTAGAAAAGAAGGATGATACCTACTAGTCCGATAAGCAATCCCAATAGCTTTTTAAGCGTAAAGGGTTCTTTTTTAGGCATAAGTATGGATGAAAAAAGCGCTACCGCAAGCGGGAAGAACGAAAAAATAATGCTGGCCAAGCCCGCATTGATATGCTGCTGACCCAGAAGTGAAAAAATATGTCCTAACCCCATCATAAATACAGCATACATAACAATAAGGTAAATATGTCGTTTTTCGAGCTTGAATTTGGGTCTGCGGATGAGCATCACGATCACAAACACCAGCGCCCCGATGCTTTGCCTGATCGCACCTATCCACAGCGGAGCTAAGCCTTCCTGCAGGGCCATTTTGTTGAATATCCAGGATGAGCCAAACATAAAAACGTTTGCGAAAAAGGCCAGATATAATATGATGCGAGCAGGCTTAGTGGGCATGCAGAGCTTTCTTGAGGGCTTTGCCGGTATTGCGCATATTTTCCAACCAATTTTCATTCAAGGGATCAAGAGCAATCACATGGGCATCGATCTCCTTGGCGATCACATCAAGCTGTTCGGAGGAAAATTCCTTTTGTACAAAGATTACATGAATATCGTGTTCTTTTGCATGCTCGATAAGATGTGCAAGCTGCTGAGTGGATGGACCTTTATGCTCGTGACGGATAGAGGCTTGCTTAACACCGTAATCACGACAAAAATAACCCCAGGATGGGTGGAGTGTCATAAATTCACCACCTTGCACCTCTTTTAGATCATTTTTTAATTCTTCATCCAGTTTGGTGATATCCTTCAATAAAGCTTGAAGATTTGTTTCGAATTCATCTTTACGTTCAGGCCAGATAGCTGACAATTGCTCACTGATCCTTATGGCAGCAACTTTCATATAGCGCGGTGAAAGCCAGAGATGCGCATCTCCCGGGATAATATCCATGTTTTCAGCCATGGAAACCGTTAGAACTTCGGGATGTTCTTTGAGGTAGGCGTTAATATGCTTCAGCTCAAAATGGAAATTGGGGTGACCGTTTTTTACATAAAGTTTACACTCATGCAATGATCTCACTTGAGCCGCTGTTGGCGCATAGGTGGGAGGAGCAGAGCCGGGGGGGATCATGATGGTCACCGGTGTTGCTTCACCGGCAATGCGTTTTACCAAGTAAGCCTGCGGAGGGATACTTACGCAGATATCGGTTGTGGGGGCCGTTTCGCAAGAAACGGTAATAAGGCTCATCATTATAATGAGCGCAAGAATGATGATTTTGTATGTGTTGTTTTTCATGATGTATTATATGAAAAAAATACAAATTGGAGAAGAAAAATTCTTTAACGGAATCAAGACGCAGCGTTGCTATATCTCGGACAATAAATCGATTTTTACATTTGTTCTATATAATGCGTGACAACCAAATGAGTCGCAACCCTGCTACAACTTAATATTATGTTGTTTCAATTACATTGTAATGATAAAAGCATATCATTTTTCAATTTTCCATTATAAATTATTCGCATGAAATTACGATATAAATTAATCATCATATTTTCTTTATTCATTGCCACTCTCAATGCCGGTATTCTTATCCCCATGGATAAAAATCAAAGCAATCATCTTAAAGCTTACGGAATTGCTTTTTATGCTTTGCAACAGGGAATTGATGTAGAATGGCTTTTAAATTATCAGGGCGGATCCTTCTATTTGGATTATCGGCAAGCCATTGAAAAAGAATGTCTGTTACGCGGTGTTTCTTTCAAGAAAATCTCATCGAGCGATTATTCGGCCATCAGTGCGGAGATAGAGGTCAATAATATGAGTGTGGTACTTCTTGAAAAAGCACCCGAGATCGCCGTTTATACGCCGCCAAATAAGCTTCCTTGGGATGATGCCGTGACGATGGCACTGACCTATGCCGAGATCCCTTATGAAAAGATCTACGACAGAGAAATATTAAAAGGTGATCTAAGTAAGTACGATTGGTTACACTTGCACCATGAGGATTTTACGGGACAATACGGAAAATTTTACGGTAATTATCGTAATGCCGCATGGTACATTCAGGAGCAGCAAACTCAGGAAGCCCTTGCGGCAGAATTGGGGTTTGCCAAGGTTTCTAAATTAAAACTGGCGGTAGCAAAGAAGATCGACGCCTATGTAAAGGGCGGTGGGTTTTTATTTGCCATGTGTGCGGCGACGGATTCCTATGAAATCGCTTTAGCGGCCGAAAACACCGATATCTGCCATCCTGTTTTTGATCATGATCCCATTGATCCTGATTATGCCTCACATATGGATTTTACATCCGATTATGCTTTTAAAGATTATAAATTAAAGACCGATCCGAATATCTATGAATATTCCGATATCGATATTCCTCCTTCATATCAAGGACTGAGTCTGGATCCCTCGCGGGATTATTTTTCGCTTTTTGAATTTTCTGCAAAATTCGATCCCGTACCGACCATGCTGACCCAAAATCACGAATCCCTGATCAAAGGTTTTATGGGACAAACGACTTCTTTTAACCGTAAACGGCTTAAAAAACATGTCCTGATCATGGGAGAAAGCAAAAATACAGATCGCGTGAAATATATTCATGGAAATGCAGGTAAGGGTACCTGGACTTATTATGGTGGGCATGATCCGGAAGACTATCGACACTATGTCGGAGATCCGCCAACCAATTTAGACCTCCATAAGAATAGTCCCGGCTATCGCTTGATATTGAATAATGTGCTTTTCCCGGCAGCTAAGAAACAGGAAAGAAAAACGTAGTAATTGAGAATTTAATTATTAGATGTGTTATTGATCATGCATATTTATTTTATAAACCTCAATAAATTTGCTTCATTTTAGCTTTCACGGAGGGGGAACTCACGACAAATCGAATGTATTTTGGTAATATAGAAATGAAAAATATTGTGTCTTTACAGGAACATTAAAACACATAAAAGCTAAATACTACAGCAAAGGATATTTTGAAATGATTACAAGCAACAATCGTCCTATCATCGGTGTGAATTCAAGCTATATGGAAGATGCCCATAAATGGTATAAAGTCCCGGTCAATTATATTAATGCCATTTATAATGCAGGCGCTTTACCTTTGATCATTCCATGTAATCCCTCAGCGGAAGAGTTGGATGCATACATTGAGATCATTGATGGTATGCTGTTTACCGGCGGGGCCGATTATCCGGCAAGTCTTTATGGCGAAGAAGCGGATGATAAACTTGAACCAATGGATAATAAGCGTGCCGAAACGGATATGATTCTGGCAAAAAAAATCCTCGAAGAAACCGAAATTCCTGTTTTGGGGATCTGCGCGGGCCATCAACTTCTTGCTATTGCTAAAGGCGGAAAACTCATTCAGCACATACCGACAGCGAAAGATCATGAAAAAACCGGAGATACGGAGCATCGTATTACAATAAAAGGTGGAAAATGGCTAAAAAGCATTTTCAATGAGGACAGTATTATTGTAAATTCCAACCACCATCAGGCAGTTATGCTCCATCCTTTTCCTAAGGACTTCGAGTTGGTTGCCACAGCGGATGACGGTGTTGTTGAGGCTATGGAACTAAATGAAAATCGTATGGTTTTAGGGCTGCAATGGCATCCGGAACGTACAAAAAATAAAGAACATACGAAGATGATCTTCGATTTCTTTGTTACTCAAATAAAAGAAAGGTAAAATCGCGTATGAAACGCATTGCTATTTATGCACTTACATTGTTGACACTTGTTACACTTATTTCCTGTGCAGGAGGTGCGCAAAGCGTTATAAAAGATGTTCCAAAAGAGTATGAAGGCAAAGGCAGGCGAGTTCAACAAGCTTATGCTGCCGCGCAAACCTTTCTTGATAACTGTAAAAAAGGAAAACTGAACGACGTCCAGATGGTTTCTTATGCCGGTCTGGATACCTTGGTTTTCGACAAAAAAGCCAAAACTCTCGATCTATACTTTGATAAATATTTTGCTCGTCGTCCCTTTCGAGAATTGGGCGTTGCAAATATGTACGAAGATCTGAGCATCGAGCTGGGTAAGTCTTTTCGAGGGTATACATTGACCATGTATTCGACCGGTGTTCCCATTGAGCAACTGGTTCCAAATTATTTTATTCAGGATCCCGCAAATTACGATACCAGCAAAATGATCATTCCGGCGCCGGGTGTTGAGCCTATCGTACGCAACAATTCCAAACCTTTTGTACCCTCTAAAGGTCTTTATGGTCGACACATTGCACTTTGGAATTCTCATGGCTGGTATTACGAAAATTCTCTGCATCGTTGGGAATGGCAACGTGCCAGAAACTTCCAGACGGTTGAAGATATTTATCCTACAATATATGTTTTACAGTATTTGGTACCCATGCTGGAAAATGCCGGCGCCAATACCTTTATTCCTCGTGAACGTGATTATAATAAGAATGAAGTGATCGTCGACAATGATGATCCTGCCAGCGGTTACACCGAAAACGGTCGCTGGTCAGAGGGCGGTATAGGTTTTGGCCCCGGAAATGCTCCCTATAAGAGCGGCGATAACCCATTTGAAATGGGGACCTATCGTCGTCGTCCCGCCAATGATCAGTTTGCCTCGGTAGAATATGCTCCCGAGATCCCCGAAAGCGGTGAATATGCCGTTTATATTTCATATCACCATGATCCCACAAACGTTGATGATGCCAAGTATACGGTTTATCATGCCGGTGGTCGAACAGAGTTCCTTGTTAACCAGCAAATGGGGGGTGAAACGTGGATTTTTCTGGGTAAATTTAAATTTAACAAAGGCGGAGAAAATAAAGTCATTGTTAAAGCCAACCGCTTAAGTCAAAATAAATACATTTCTACCGATGCGATTAAATTCGGTGGTGGTATCGGTGATGTAGAGCGAGGTGGAATGACCTCCGATCGCCCTCGTTGGCTCGAAGGTGCCCGTTATTATTTACAGTATGCCGGTATGCCTGAGATGGTTTATAATATTCATCAGGATACGGTTGACTACAACGATGATTATAAATGTCGTGGCGAATGGGTGGATTATCTTAGAGGTGCTCCTTTTGGTCCAACAGCCGATAGAGAAGCGGCCGGTTTGGGCATTCCCATTGATATGAGCTTTGCTTTTCATACAGATGCCGGTACAACCCGAAATGATACCGTTGTTGGAACCTTGTTGATCTATTCCAGTCGAGGCGGTAAAACCAATTGGGACGCTCCCGGCGATTCTGCCGAAGTAACTTTCCCGGATGGACAGTCTCGCTATACCAACCGTGATTTAGCTGATTTGATACAAACACAGATCGTTGATGATATTCGTGCCAAATACGATGAAGCCTGGAACCGCCGCGATATGTGGGATGCGGCTTACAGTGAAGCTTGGCGACCCAATGTGCCTACAACACTGCTTGAATTGCTTTCTCATCACAATTTTCTTGATATGAAATTCGGGAATGACCCTCAATTCCGTTTTGATGCTTCCCGTGCCATATATAAAGGTATTCTCAGGTATATGTCGTTGCAATATGGTTTTGATTATGTTGTACAGCCATTGCCGCCAACTCATGTTGCCGCCGAGGTTTTGCATGGTAAGGTCATTCGTATTAAATGGCAGGCAAAGCGTGATCCGCTTGAACCGACCGCTATGCCGACTAAATATATGGTTTATACCCGTAGAGATAATGGCGGTTGGGATGATGGGATTCTCATTAACGGTAATCAGTGTATGATACCATCAGTTAATGATAATGTGGTATATAGTTTTAAAGTCACCGCTTTAAACGATGGAGGCGAAAGCTTCCCCTCAGAGATCGTATCAGTCTGCAATGTACCTGATGGCGAAAAAGTTCTTATCGTAAATGGTTTTGATCGTGTCTCGGGACCGGCAACATTGGAAAGCGATCAATATTTAGGCTTTATGGATTCTTGGGAAAAAAGTGTTCCCGATGGATATGATCTTGGTTATATCGGAGCTCAGTATGATTTCGATGCCAGTTCAAAATGGCTGGATGATGATTCTCCCGGGAACGGCGCTTCTTATGCGAATATGGAAACGGAGGTTATTGTCGGTAATACCAAAGATTATTGTATTTTACACGGCAAAGCCATTAAAGCTGCAGGATTTTCATTCGATTCGGCTTCCGATGAGGCTATTTCTTCGGGATTGATCGATCTTGAAAATTACAAATACATGGATATTATTTACGGAGAACAAAAAGCAACACCTTGGCCCAAAGATAATGGTAAAAAACCTCGATTTAGAGTTTTTCCTAAAGCTTTTATGAGTGCGGTTGAAGACTTTACAAGCATGGGCGGGAATGTATTTCTCAGTGGCGCTTATGTAGGCACGGATCTTTTGGGAGATACCACAAAAATGAACTTTGCCAATAATGTTTTAAAGTATCGTTGGCGAACAGATCATGCCTCAAAATCGGGTAATGTGTATTCTGTAAATAGTGCACTGTTGGGCGACAATAGTAAATATCGATTCATTACAGAATTTGATCCTCAAATTTATGGTGCCGAAAATCCCGATGCTCTTGAAGCCGCTAAAGGTAGTGGTGGCTTAACCGTAATGCGTTACAGTGAAAATAATGTTTCGGCAGCTGTGGCTTACAATGGTGAAAATTACAATACTTTTGTTATGGGCTTTCCTTTTGAATGTATCAAATTAGAAAATGAAAGAAACTCATTGATGAAACGAATACTTGAATTTTTTAAAAAGGATTTAGATATTAAGAACGACTATTCTAAGGATGGTAGAAAGAAATCATCGGTGAATAAATAGGATATATTACACGTCTCGGACATAAAGAAATGAAGATAAATCAATCCACATATTTAAAGTTAATAGTAGCACTTATGCTATGTACATCGCTTTTTGCAAAGGATCCCGGCTTGAATGCTTTTTATCAGGGAGATTACAAAAGTTCGTCGGAATATTACGAAGCCAGATTAAAAAAGGATCATAATAACGAAAAGATCATGTACAATCGCGGAACAAGTGCTTTAGCCGAAAAAGATTACGAAACGGCTCAGTCCATGCTAAGACAAAGTTTGTCTGCTTCCGATGAATCGCAGTTGGCAAAGAGTTATTATAATCTTGGTCAGATAGCCTTGCAACAGCAAGATACGGAAGAAGCGCTTGAAAATTTTAAAAAATCAATGCTTTATGATCCCGATGATGTTGATGCCAAGATCATGTATGAACATTTGCAACAACAAATGAAGCAACAGCAGCAGCAACAGCAAGATCAAGATCAACAGAACGATCAGGATGAGCAGAATGATCAGGAAAAGCAAGATCAGGAACAAGAAAAACAGGACCAAGAGCAAGAAGAGCAACAACAAGATCAGCAGCAGGATCAACAACAAGAACAAAAACAGGATCAACAGCAGGAATCTCAGCTGAGTGAAGATGACCTGAAGGGGGAAGACCTGAGCAAAGAGCAGGCAAAGAATATTTTAAATGCCATGAAGGAAGATGAAAAAGAATCAATGAAAAAACTGATCTTAAGTCAGGCAAAATCTAAAAAGATCAAAAGAAGTAAAGAATGGTAAAAAGACTAAATATCATCATTTTATTTGTGTTGGCTGCCACCACACTTCTATGGGGACAAAAGGTCACCTGCAGTATGTCTAAAACAAATTTCTCTATGCAGGAAGAAGTGAAGATCATTTTCACTTTTGAAGATATCAGAAATGCTCCCCGAGCCGTTGACCTGAAATTACATGATACCTTTTCAATAGTCGGCGGTCCTTATTCCTCATCAAATTACTCATGGGTAAATGGCAAATCAACTTCTACAAATACAGTCAGTTATGATCTTATTCCCCTAAAAAGCGGTAAGATCAAGATACCCTCATATGAATTTAAGATTAAGAATAAAGTTTATAATACTGATGCTTTTTCCGTAAAAATAAGCAAAGATATTGTGAGCGAGAATACAGGTGAAGAAGATATGCCAAATATTTTTCTCCGAACCGTCTTGAAGAAAAAGGAATATTATCAGGGCGAATGTTTTACCCTGGAGTATCTCTTGTTTACCGCTGAGAATGTTGTTAATTATACCACAAATCCCGTTTCAACGCTTGAAGGGTTTATTGTTGATGAGTTTGAATTGAATTCATCTCCCGTTACGAGTAAGCGTATTATCAATGGCAAAGAGTATCTTGTCGCAAGTATTGCTTCCTTAACATTAACACCCACAGAGATCGGGCAGGTGATCTTACCGGTTAAAGCCTTTAGGATATCACTTAAAAAGCGTGGACAAAGCAGAACAGTGTTCGATGATCCTTTTTTTGGTGTCAGTACTAAGGATGTCAATATTGTCGCACCTATTGATACCATACAGATATTACAGCTTCCTGATTACGCCGGACCTTCTTTTAGTGGGGCTATCGGCGAGTTTACAATGAATGTCAGCATCGATTCATTGCTTATACTTGAAAATCAAGCAACGGCATTGAATGTGGAATTAAGTGGTCATGGGAATATGGGACACTTCACTTTTCCGGGACAGGAATTCGGAAACAATTTTGAAGTCTTTGAACCCAAAGTGAAAGATAATTATAAATTTAAAGGCTATGATTATGTCGGAAAACGAGCATGGGAATATGTTCTGATCCCTTCGCGTCCCGGTATTTATAAATTTGATGACATCTTGTTTACATTCTTTTCACCCAAGAAGAAACAATATGTTACCCTGCGAGGTGAAGTCCCTGCGTTAAAAGTTGTTTCTCATAATGAGATCGAAGGAGATTACGATTCAAAGCTTACTCCCGAAGAAGTTCGCTTGCTTTCCAAAGATATCCGATTTTTACAAATGCAGGAAAAATACACCCGATCGATTGACGATCACCCTCTGGAAAATAAAAAGATCTGGATGTTTTTCTATTTTTCCGCTTTATTGTTAGTGGCAATGTTTGTTCTTGAATTGAATACTATCTATAGAAAAAAACATATGGGTTCAATCAGGTATCGCAACGCCTTTAAAACTGTCATCGCACAGCTGCAAAGCATTGATGATGAGACAGAAAGCAGTATAATGCTGGATGTTATTCAAACGGCCTTTATGCAATATTTGCAGGATAAAAAGATCCGGCAATTTGATTATCCTGAATTAGAGGACATTATTAAGACTATGGAAACCTATAAATATGCTCCCGGTTCACTTTCGCATGCTCAATTGAATGATTTAAAGGACCAATGTTTAACAATGATTGAAAAAATGGAGGAAGTATGAGTAAAAAATATCTGTTAATACTTCTTCTGCTCTTTTCGCTGTGTTCGCTTTATGCTGTAAACCTGCAAAGAGAAACGACCTTTAAAGAAGGTGTATCCGCTTTTGCGGCTGAAGATTACGAAAGATCGATCAATATTTTTCTGGGACTAATGAACGAAGGCGAAATTTCCTGGGAATTATACTATAATTTAGGAAATGCCTATTATCGCAAAGGTGAGCTCGGAAATGCCATTCGTTATTGGGAAAAGGCTAAAGTTATTTCACCCTCGCAGGAAGATATTATTTATAATTTGAACATTGCCGAGCAACGACTTATCGATAAAGTGGTTCTACCGAAAATATTTCCATTGTTTAAGTGGTATCGCGATCTACGTGCCCGTGTAGATGTGGCAAAATTTATCTTTATTATTGGAGTACTGCTTTTTGTTGCTTTACTGGCTTTGGCATTTCTTAAGTATTATGGCAAGAATGCTAAAGCGCCACGAAAACTGCTTATTACAATCGTGATAGTATCTTTGAGCTTTGGTGTTATACTAACAGCCGTTGCCTTGGATGCCGGTTCCAATAGAAAAGACCAACATCATGCCATAGTGCTTGAAAATACTGTAAATATTTATTCGGAACCCGATGAAAGCTCGACTATTCTTTTTATTCTGCATGAAGGCTCCAAAGTAAAAGTAAATAAGAAAATTGAAGACATCTGGATGAATATTTCTTATTTTGATGATAAGATAGGTTGGATAAAAAGCGAAACACTTGGAGAGATCGAAGAATGAAAAAAGCAGCATTGGTGGTTACTATATTTTTGATCTCGACATTCCTATATGCACAAGTGATCCAACAGGAATTTTTAAATCCTCAAAAAGTTCGAAAAACTTATAAACATAGAGAATTTCAGCAGATCCTTTTTGCTGATGATGAAGTCTTTAATAATGATCCGGCATCCCTGGAAAAAGAATTTATTGAGACATCAGGATATAGGATCCAATTAATCTCGACTCAAAATCTTTCCGAAGCGATCTCTGTGAAAGTTGAAGCCGATTCTTTGTTTACTACACCGGTATATGTGGATTTTGAGCCTCCTAACTACAAAGTTCGAATCGGGAACTATCTCTCGGCCGATGAAGCCGCTGTGATGCAGGAACGGATGCAAAAACGAGGTTTTAAGTTTGCCTGGGTGGTCCCCTCTAAAATTGTAATTGCAAGAAACAAATGACAAAAAGATACATGATCATATTTCTAGTCCTGATTACTGTATCGGGACTCTTTGCTATAGATGAGGCCTTTCATAAAGGCTATGATCTCTTTTATAATTATCATTTTGAAGAAGCTGAAAATTACTTTAAAGAGAAAATGAAGGATGCAGAAGATCCTTTTCCGTATTATGCTTTTTATTCTTACAGTAAGATCCGGTCATCATTGGCCAATGCGGAATATTCTACGGCCATGGACGAAGCGGATAAGGTGATTCACACCTATCGTCCTGTTTTTGAGAGTTATTTGCAACAACATCCCGACGATGTGAACGCTCAGTTCTTTTATACCGCACTTCTTGCAGGAAAGATGCGCATTTATTTGAATAAAATGGCTTATATGGATATTCTTAAAGAAGCGCCACGGATTTTGGCAAATAAGGTGAGTATTGATAAGTACAGTAAGGGAGAATTCCCCGAAATGGCTTTTGGGACCGGCGCATTTGATTATTATTTATCAGTGGTCGGTGCAAATCTTGGTTTAGCCGGTATATTTACCAATACCCGCAGTGATGGACTTGCCGATTTATCCTTCGCTTATAAAAATGCCGAATATACCAACTGGGAAGCTGCTATTGTACTCATGTATGTTGATCTATATGATAAGATGGATTACGAAGCCTGCGAAGTGCTTTATAAAGACTTTTTAGAAAAATATCCCAATAATTTAGAGGTATTGTCTATTGCTGCCGAGGCTTCATTTTATCAAGCTCGTTGGCGTGAAGGTGATATTTATCTAAAACATATTAAGAAATTGTTAAATCATGGTATTTTAAGGAATGATAAAGGCTGGGTAGCTAAAATAAAATTTCTTGAAGGAGTGCGAGCCATGCTAAAAGAAGAGCATGTCCAGGCTCTTGAATACTTCAATGAAGCCTATGAAATGAATGCCATTGAATATTCATGGTATCAAGCTATTATTCTTAAATATACCGGAGATATTTATCTTAAAATGGGATTTGTAAGAACCGCTAAGCTATATTACGAAGAAGTCGCTAACGGTATTGAGATATCCCCGCATGTGAGAGAAGCGAAAGATTTGCTAAAAACCCTCAAGTAAATTCTGAATTTTAATTAACGAGTATAGATTTAATATATAGAATATAATTCTCTGAATTTTTCTTTTTGTCAATATTTCTGCCAAAATGACAAAATCCCCTTGATTATCACAAATATCCTCTCTAATTTCTTGCATGAGAAATATTGAACAAAAATACGGAATTATCGGTGGATCACAGGCGATCAAAGAGGTGATAGGAGTTGTCGAGCAGGTAGCGCCATCGGATATCTCTATCTTGATCTACGGTGAAAGTGGCGTCGGGAAAGAATTGGTAGCCAAAGCATTACATGATCTTTCCCTGAGGAAACACGCAGAATATGTTATTGTAAACTGCGGAGCTATCCCTGCCGGTACGATCGAATCGGAATTATTCGGTCACAAAAAAGGCTCTTTTACCGGAGCTGTTGAGAATAGAAAAGGTTTTTTTGAAACAGCTGATAATGGTACCATCCTATTGGATGAGATCGGTGAATTGCCTTTGGAAACACAGGTTAAACTTTTACGAACCCTTGAACAAGGCGAGATCACCCGTGTGGGGGAAAGTCAGGCGAAAAAAGTCAATGTACGCGTGATTGGAGCAACCAATCGTGATTTGCAGTCCGAAGTAAGTCAAGGTAAATTTAGACAGGATCTTTACTTTAGGCTAAAAACCATCATGATCCGAATACCGCCGTTAAGAGAACGAAAAGAAGATATCCCTATGTTGGCTGAACATTTTATGATGCGTTATGCCGATGAACATAATCTTGCATATAAACCGATTACACCGCAAGCAATGGCACTGATCGAGGAAGCCAAGTGGGAAGGTAATGTACGTGAATTAAAGAATTTTATACAGAGTGTATTCGTATTAGAGCACAATAATATGATCCAGGCTTCTACTGTTTCACAGCATTTAAGTCCAATGCATGAACCGTTGATGTACGATACCCGTTTCCCGGTTCCGGTAAACAAAGAAGCCGATGTGGTTGATAGAGAATTGATTTTAAGGCAATTGTTTTTTATTCGTCAAGATATTGAAGAGATTAAAAATAAGTTGAGTGATCTGGAGCCTGATGGTGACTTTGTTGCTGATAGGGTAAGGGATATTAGTAATATTCTTAATGCAAATGTGCACAATGAAGTTCAGGTGGAGCTTCCTCAACGCTCAAAAACAATGCAAGAGATAGAAAGAGATACCATTAAGAAAACCCTGGATAGATTTTACGGCTCAAAACGAAAAACCGCTCAAGCGCTTGGTATGAGCGAAAGGACATTGTATCGTAAGATCAATGAGTATGATCTTAATTGACAATTAGGAATGAAAAGTTAAGATGGAATGTAAAAAGGAAAATAATTTAAAGAATTGTTCATGCACATATCCCTGTACTCGAAAAGGGATGTGTTGTGAATGCGTAGAATATCATAGATCCAATCGGCAGATCCCGGGATGTTTTTTTCCTGCTGAAGCTGAAAGAACATATGATAGATCTTATGAGTATTTTGCGGAACTTGTTATTAAGGAATAAGATTTAAGCCAACAGCCCACAGCTGATAGCCGAGGGCTGATAGCTAATAGCTAAATAAGGAAAACAACATGATCATAGTATACACCGGTGACGGTAAAGGGAAAACATCTGCGGCTTTGGGTACGGTTCTCAGGGCTAGCGGTTATCATAAAAAGACGTGTATCATCCAGTTTATTAAAGATGGTACGCAATATGGTGAACATCATGCTTTAGAGCAAGGCTTGGGTGACTTTGTGGATGTCTATCAAGCCGGCATAGGTTTTTATAATCTCCCCGGTGATGAACATTCCGAAATAGATCACATTAAAGCAGCGGCTGAAGCGATGGTTTTTGCTAAAAAGAAAATGAAAGATAAGAGTTATGATATTCTTGTTTTGGATGAAATCGTTACCGCTATGAGTGTTAATCTTGTCAGTGAAGAAGACATTCTTGCCTTAATAAAGAAGTTACCTAAAAAACTGCACCTTATCCTGACCGGTAGGGGAGCCAGCGACGCATTGATCAAAGCGGCTGATCTTGTAACGGAAATGCGTGAGATCAAGCATCCTTTCCAAAAACAGGAACCAGCAGTGGAAGGAATAGATTTTTAATGGAAAAATTTGAAAAGGGAGTATCCCTGTTTGAATATAAAAGTGCTGATCCATCGGTGATCGAAGAGATTAAAGCTCTAAAAGAAGAGCTAAAAGATGATCTTGTCATTTTAGGACATCACTACCAACGTGATGATGTTATCCAATTTGCCGATGTGCGCGGCGATTCGCTTGTACTGAGTCAAAAAGCTGCTGAAATGGATAAAAAACATATTGTATTTTGCGGTGTGTATTTTATGGCGGAGTGTGCAGATATTCTTACTTCCGATGAGCAAAAGGTATATTTACCCGATCTTCATGCCGGATGTGCTATGGCCGATATGGCAAAATTGGCTGAGGTTGAAATGATTTGGGAGCATCTGACTCGCAATAGCGATGTGAAGATCATTCCAATTACCTATATAAATTGTTCTGCAGATATCAAATACTTTGTCGGAAAGCACGATGGCATTATTTGTACATCTTCCAATGCCTCTAAAATATTTGACTGGGCCATGGAGAGAGGGGAAAAGCTTTTATTCCTGCCTGATCAATATTTAGGCAAGAATACCGCTATTGCGAAAGGTATAGCGCAGGAAGAAATGTTTCTGCTGGATAGATTTCCGGATAAAAATGCTATTGAAAGAACGAAAGTCTTTTTGTGGAACGGTTATTGTAGCGTTCATAAGCGCTTTAAATTGAGCGATGTTGAAAAACGCAGGGCAGAATACCCGGGCATTAATATCGTCGTACATGGTGAATGTACGGATGATGTGGTCGCGGCTTCAGATGCATTCGGTTCTACCGCAGCTATTATCAAGATGATCTCCGAAGCGGAAAGTGGATCGGTTTGGGCGGTTGGCACCGAACAGCATCTTGTTAGAAGGATCATGAACCAACATCCCGATAAAACCATCGTTCCTTTATCGGAACATGGTTTTCAGTGTGTTACAATGAACATGATCTCAGCGGAAAAATTATTGGAAACATTAAAAGAAATTAAGAATAAAAAAGAAGATCATCTGATCGAAGTCGATAAAGAGATTAAACACTTTGCCAAAACCGCTCTAGTGCGTATGTTAAACCTATGATTAAAAAAGCCATTGCCATTTTAACTCTACTGACGATCATTCTGACAAGTTGTGCTACCAAATCCTATGTCAGGCTCGAAAACGAACGCATCCAAAACGAAAGCGTGGCTTCCGATTCTACTTTAATGGTGGAGATATTGAATCGCAGTGATCGACAAGATTATGTCAGAGATTCACTTTTTTATGATTTAAGTAATCAAACACAGAGCATTATCATTGATTTGATGGGTGAATTATATTACAAATCATACCAAATTGATTCTTTGGAAAGCAAATTGGCAAATCAGGCAGTGTTTTTAGATAGCATTACTACCGATGTAACGAATTTGCAAAAGCTTGAGAGTCGTTTTGGAGATGCCGATTATAGTATGTACGATTTATCTCAAATATCCGCTAATCTAGATTCTCTCAATTCCAATCAAAAGTATCTTTCTCGTGAATTACAGTACATGATTCGTGATCTTGGCTTGATTGAACGAAATTTGATGGATATTATGAATTATTCAATAAATTCCATGAAAAACCGTTTGAACACTTCTACAGCTATGATGAATCATGCTTTGTATCACCATAATGCGACGGCTTATAAACTGATCATGGTATATTTAATGACTAACAATTCATCGGATCCCAATGAATTGCTGACCTATATTGATTCCGTATATTCTCTGGGCCCAGCTCTTGATACAATTAATGTATCATTTGACCTGCCGAGCGATTCGAGTTCTATAAAGTAAAAGTGGTGACCTGCCAACCGGCAACGGAGGAAAGCGAAGGGTCATATAATTATGGATGATTATATCAAAGTATTATCCCGTACTATGTGCGGGTTTTTCGATTTTGTTGTATTTTCAATTCAATGCATATTTAAAATATGAGTGGATTTTGTTTCATATGCATTAACGGTATTCCAAGAAAAGGTCCATGTTGATAGATATAAAAAGCCCCGGTATTTTACCGGGGCAATTCGTAACCTTTAGGTCATTATATGCCCATTTCCTCCAATATCCAATTTCCACCTGCAAATTCTGAGGTAATAAAAAGGATATAGCGGATGTCGACAGCAATGGTGCGTTGAATAATCGGTTGAAATAACCAATCCGATGTCATGGCTTCGTAGTTTCCGTCAAAAGCCAATCCGATCAATTCTCCTTTGGCATTCATGATAGATGAACCACTATTTCCGTTGGTAATATCTGTAGTGAGCAAAAAGTTAACAGGTACATCGCCTAATTCGGGGTCTATCCATTTATTTTTAGATTTAATTTGACTAAGTTTTGCCGGCATGTCAAAGGGTTCTTGTCCGGTATTCTTGGCAATGACCCCCGCTAATGTTGTAAATGCCTGATAATAAACGGCATCTTTGGGCGAATAGCCTTCTACTTTTCCATAGGTAAAGCGCATGGTTCCGGTTGCATCCGGATATTGGGGAGTATCTCTATAGATCGCCAATAATTCCATATACTGTTCGCGTACATCGTTTAAACGAGCTTCCCAATTGCGTGTTCGTTGTTTTTGCTCAAGTTTTGGGGCGTATAGTGAAATAGCGAACTGGATAATAGGATCATCCAAAGCTTCGATTCTGGATGCCGACATAGATAAGAGCTTATTAACAAATTCAGGATCTTTGAGTTTTGTTTTCTTGTAAGCATTGTTTACAAAGGTGTGAGCATTTTCCGGAAGTTCAATATAATACTCTTTGTTCAGTTTTTTTGCCTTGTTGATGGCATATTGTAGGACAGCCTTATCGTTACCTTCGTGAAAAGAGTAGAAACGATAGGGGAGCTGTTGTATATACTCATGAATGCGTTTTTCGGAGAAGTCAGGGTCACGATCAGCCTCGGGTTTATCCCGCTCTCTTGCCATTTTATAGGCATATTCGGCAAAGTCGTAAAGCAGACCGCTGTTATAGCCGAAAGTATTCAGCATTTTATCATATTCGTTGAATGATTCCTTTTCTTTGATCAGCTCATTCATACTGTCAAAAACATGTGAATAGCGATTTCTAAGCTTATTATTGCCGTTTACATATTTCCTGATTTCATCTTCTTCGGCTTTATGCATCCCGATAAAATCAACGGCTTCAAAGCCATCAATATTACCCTGATATTTTTTCATGCTGTTATTGATGCCTGCATGTCGGCTAGAAAGCAATAATTTTGCTTTGGGATCTTTGTCGTAGATATTCTCAATAATCTCGATATAGTCTTTGTATTCTTCAATTTTAGGCTGGTATTTATACTTAATGGTATGCTCGATATCCGTTGAGGTGCGATAGCGCGTTGTAACGCCGGGGAAGCCGATAATAAAGGCGGGATCGCCGATCGATAGATCATCTTTGGCAACTTTCAGGTAAGAATTGACCATCAACGGGACATTATCTTGGGAATATTCTGCCGGATTACCGTCAATATCCTGATAAACACGGTAGAAAGTAAAATCCCCCGTATGCCTTGGCCACATCCAATTGTCGATATCACCACCGTATTTGCCGATAGAAGCGGGTGGTGCATAAACGATACGGACATCAAGGTATTTTGTGTAGGTATATTTTCGGTATTCTCGACCTTCGAACAGCTTTACCACTTTGCAGTAAACGTAGGGACTGTTTCCTTCGGTCTCTTTTATGATCTCTCTGATCTTTTTCTTGATCATTATTTCGCGTTGTGTCAGATCGGAGGCTTTTCGTACGGCCTTGAAGATATCTTTACTTACATCCTGTATATCCTGGAGTACATAGGCGTATTGACCCGGAGCAGGGAGCTCCTGGGAGTAATTATTGGCAAGAAAGCCTTCTTTGATATAGTCTTTTTGATCTCTGGCGGAAGCTCTTTGCAATGAACTGTAGGCGCAGTGATGATTGGTTAATATCAAACCTTTAGGTGAAACAAAAGCTGCCGAACAACCGCCAAGCCAAACGATGGATCGGTGTAACGACGGACCGTTTTCTTTGTATATTTCTTCGGCTGAGATATTAAAGCCTTTGGATTGAAGATCGAGGTCTTTAATCTGAGACATCAGCCACATACCTTCATCGGCTGAAAGTAAAGAAAAAACAATAATTAAAGTGATGGCAATACGCTTCTTCATATAAAAATACTCCTTATCTCTTACGGTGCTAAATGTAAGGGTTTAATGCCTAAATGTGAAATGGAAATTAATAAGTAATGATAGATTTTATATTAAATATTTGTAGGGTCAGAATATGAGTAATACGAATGGTTTAAACCATCTGCGGTACTTTGTGGTTAAGCCTTGCATTAAGATTCATGATTCGATACTTATAAGTCGAAAAGCCAGAATTTAGAATCTGGGATCATTATTTATTTTTGAACCCTAATATTTAACATCATTCTCGCTTTTTTTGCGTATAATTTACTCAATTCATTTTTCCAAGAGGTCTTATCCAAAGCTGTAATGCTGATTTTTATGTTTTTCGATTCAAATTCGATGAAGGCTTTGATGTGGGCGATGACGGCATTTTGTGATCTAAGCTTAGATAGAAGGGTTTCTAGATCTCGGATGATGGTTGGAAAAACATTATTCTCGTCAGTATAGTCCCTGACTTTTTCTTCCCAGACCAGTTTGTCCAATGCTAATGAATGTGCTTTGGCATCGAAATGATTATCGGGCAATAAAGGAACAGTCTCGGACGAAATTGCTTGATACCAATTTATAATATCATCATTGTTTTGAGCGCTTTGAAGCAAGATACGTTTATGAGGATACATGGATACGAGTTCATCTTTTAATGTATTGATATCCACTTTAGATAATAAATCAAATTTATTGATAATAAGAAAGTTAGACTCTCTTATCTGAGCTTTGAATGTACTGCTTACCGAATCGGAAAAGGGAAGGAAATACCCCTTGATCAAGCGTAGCATGAGTCTGGCATCCACGATGGCGGATAGTGAATCGGGATGGTGATCGGATCCTTCGATAAGTGGTTGCATTACGCTGCCCACCAGATTGGCGGCCGAGCCAATGGCTTCGGCAAAGACGATATCCGGATCGACATTATCTTTGAGGTCATCAAGTTGTTTGACCATATCTTGATAGTGTGAGCAAAAACATCCGGATTGCACTTCGGTTGAAGGAATATCAGCGGCACGTATAAAGGCGGTATCAACCAGATATTTTCCTTGATCATTGGTAATTACGGCAACTGTTTTGCCTTGAAGCATGAGATGCTTACAACAATTGATGATACTGGTGGTCTTACCGGCGCCCAGAAAACCTGTAACAAGGTGTAATTGCATGTCAGATCAATGTTTTGATATACGTAACAAATTTATCGTGTTGAGGTATGATCGAGGAGGCGTATAGTTTACCGTTTACATAGATAGCCGGCAAATTCTTGATCCCCATTTTTTTTACTCTGGCCACATTTTCGGGCTCGGTGATCTTGTATTCGATAAGCTCAATTTTATCCTCAAAGATAGGTATGAGTCTTGTTGCGGCGGCTTTACAGTAGGTACAGGCGGCGCAGGCGGCAGAATCGATGGTGAAAACTTCAATCAAGGGTTTAGTCAGATTATTGTAATCGGGCAACTCAATTTCTATTTCGACATCTTTTTTGGAATAATTTTCAAGCATTTTACGATAGATATCAGGGTTTCGCAAGGTTTCAATGACGGCAATGGTATTTTCGACAGGTGTATCGTAAGGCATATCGCAACCGGGGGATATGATCAGATGTTCATGCTCAACCGTATCTAAAAAATCCAGCATGAATTTCGAATTATCCTGTTGGTTTCCCAGTAGCATTACGGTTGTAAGCGGAATGTTACCACCGATAACGATGTTGTGAGCATCGGTAACTTTTTTGGCTTCAATCATATTGATGTTTTCATCAATGGAGATCATATCCGGTTTAGTTTTACACATTACATCCATGTTCTTGCTGGCATCACCACAAACAAACAGACAAGAATGAATGTTTTTATTTTTGATATGAGAAAATAGATCCGAAAGTGGTTCATGTAGGAATTGCTCAAACATTTCCGGTGAGATCTGCGAAACTACCGGATCAACCACTGCGATCACATCCATGCCGGCTTCAATATAGAGGTCGCTCATGGTTTTCGCCACCTCTGTACAGTAGTTGATCAATGCCTGGACCTTTTCTTCTTCCATGTAAGTGTCCATAAACAGTTCGGCACCACGTAGATGGGTAGCAAGGGTGAGGGGTCCGCAAATAAGCCCGTAAAGCGCAGTCGTATTACCTACAGAGGCTTTCATACGCCTCATGACGTCCAATATGATAGGTATTCTACCATCTTCGGCTGTGATCTTTTGCTCGGGAACGCTCAAGTCCATCATCAAAGGATGAGATACGACCGAAGGAGGACAATCTTCTGCCCATAAAAGATCGCAACCCAGTATTTCGGCTTCAAGTTGAAGATCGAATATAACCGGTTGTCCATCAGGAGTATAGACCTCATGAACTCTCATTAATGATTCGTAGAATTTATCGGCGTTTTTGAGTACTTCTTCGGCTGAATAGCCGCATAGTTTACCGGCATGTACGCCCGCAAAAGGTACCCAGGGAAGCGCATCGGCTTTCTTGCCTGCTAACGTTTGCAGGATGCGTTCTTTACCTGTCATGATCTCTCCGTTAAGGATTAATACTGCTTATTTGTTGAAATTAAGGATGCGTTTTGCCTCTTGGACATAATCCTTTTCTAATTTGAAATAGACCCTTAAATATTCAAGAGCTTTTTCTTCGGAGTTGTATTTCTCAACATTGCCTTCGCTACGGACCTGAACATAATCACCATTGATATAGATGAATTTGTTGTTAATGGTCATTGATGCCACGATACTGTTGATGTAATCGAATGATTTTGTCCAATAGAGCATGAATTCATCACTATCGACCGGCTTAATGCTAAAGCTATAACGATCTTTTTTTATCCCTCCGGCGATGGTTCTTAATGTATATTTGCCTTTTTCATCCATGGTGATCTCGAAATCTATGGGTGAATTAGGATTTGAGGTGATACTGTCACCCGTAAGTAGAATGGGATCATTGATCAGGTATCCCGGATCTACCAGATATAGTTCACTATTGTAAGCGATGATACAAAAGAAATGAGGAAATGATCGACGATGAATATCGGCTTTAACCGGATAAGCATTAATGCCTTCCATGCGTAATGTGCTAACCAAAAGATTTACCAACGAAAAACAGGTTCCACCGTAGTTATTCTCCAGATGCTCACTTAACACCGTTTTTGGCATTCTGGGGCGCTCAAGAGAAGGTTTTAAAAGTTGATGTATTTTAGAAACATTCTCGTAGGGGATCTTTTTAAGGACCGAAAATATCTGTAGATCTTTTAATTCACGTTCTTCTTTCATGTGGGGAATTTAAATAAAAACATTTCAATATGAAAATTGAAAATTGAGAGTTAAGAATTTAATTGAGAATTGCTTGCATATCTGTAGCTTTGGGGATGAGAGATGAATAGGTGGAATATTTTAATAAATGTAACAATCATTTTGGAATAATATGAAATACGGAGCTTGAAAGGTCGTGAATCCTCCTTACGCCTCATTATACTTAGCTGTAATTGTTTTAAAATATTCGATTGGGCCGCGATGAACCTAATATTTTCGAGCTTATCCCATTAAAATGATTTCATGTTAGGTTTTCAATGAAATTTCTTTGAATAAAAATTCACATCCATTAAATTTATCCCACTATGAATAAAAAAATACTCAACGTAATCAACAAATACGAAGGACTAAAGGGTTCAGCCATTCCGATTCTACAGGAAGTTCAGGAGATCGAAGGCTACATTTCGAAGGATACAATTCGTGAGATAACGGAACATACAGGTATTCCTTCGGCTGAACTTTACGGGATTGCCACCTTTTACTCCATGTTCCGTTTAAAACCGCAAGGACGTCATATTATTCGTGTGTGTAAGGGGACTGCTTGCCATGTTTCCGGTGCCGATAATTTGGCCTCGATGTTAAGAACCCTTCTTGAATTACCTGCCGGTGAAAACACGACGGATGATGGTCGCTTTACTCTGCTTGAAGTAGCTTGTCTCGGTTGTTGCTCTCTGGCTCCGGTGATCATGATCAATGAGGATACTTACGGGAAGTTGGCTTCCGACAAACTTGCAAAAATTTTAGACAAATACGAATAATATTATGATGATCAAAGAAATCAAAGTTGGAATGGCGAGTTGTGGACTGGCTGCGGGTGCTCAGGCAATTTATGATGCTTTAGAAACATCGCTGCCCGAGTCTGTAAAGCTTAGTAAAACAGCTTGTATCGGCTTCTGTTATGCAGAACCCATGCTCGAAACCGTCGATGATGAAGGTGTCAGCCGTTATTACGGATATTTAACACCTCGCGATCTTGAGGGTTTTGGCAAGAATGAGCCTCCTGTTAAAAAATTAATCATTTCACAAAAAGAAGAGGCTCCCGGTAATAAAAAATTGGCTCGTCAGGTGCGTATTGCTACCCGTAACTCAGGGATGATAGATCCCGATGATATCGAGCAGTATGTCGCACGTGAGGGTTACAAAGCGCTGGAAAAAGTTTTAAAAGAGATGGATCCTCAGTCTGTGATCGATGAAGTCAAAAATTCCGGACTGCGCGGTCGTGGTGGCGCAGGTTTTTCTACCGGATTGAAGTGGCAGTTCGCTCATGATGCTCAAGGAGATAAAAAATATATCATCTGTAATGCCGATGAGGGTGATCCCGGCGCATTTATGGATAGAAATCTATTGGAATCCGATCCTCACGCCGTACTGGAAGGTATGGCTATTTGTGCTTATGCCGTGGGTGCCGATGAAGGCTATATTTATTGCCGTGCCGAATATCCTTTAGCGGTTCGCCGACTAAAAAAAGCAATCTTGGATGCTATGGATAAGGGGTATTTGGGAGACAAAATATTCGGCTCTGATTTTTCTTTGAAATTAAAGGTTAAAGAAGGTGCAGGTGCCTTTGTTTGTGGTGAAGAGACTGCTCTGATCGCATCTATCGAAGGTCAACGAGGTATGCCTAGATTGAGACCACCGTTTCCTGCGCAATCCGGTCTGTGGAAAAAACCTACGAATAATAATAATGTCGAAACTTACGCCAATATCGCCTGGATCATCAACAATGGTGCTGAAGCTTATGCCGCTTACGGAGTGGGCAAGTCTCGCGGAACAAAAGTATTCGCGTTAGCGGGAAAAGTGAAAGAATCCGGGCTGGTGGAAGTGCCTATGGGAACCACGTTGCGTGAGATCATTTTTGATATCGGTGGTGGTATCAAGGATGACCGACCTTTTAAAGCCGTACAATTGGGCGGTCCTTCCGGTGGTTGTGTACCCGAAGAGTTACTGGATACCTCGGTGGATTACGAATCCATTGCCGAGATCGGTGCTATTATGGGTTCCGGTGGTATGGTTGTCATGGACGAAACCACTTGCATGATCAATATTGCTTCTTTTTTCTTGAATTTTACGCAAAATGAATCTTGCGGAAAGTGTACTTTTTGTCGTATTGGCACCAAGCGCATGTTGGAGATTCTGCAAAAGATCCAGGCAGGAGAGGGCGTTTTGGAGGATATTGACAAGCTGGAAACCTTAGCGGAGCAGATCATTGCTTCATCTTTATGTGGATTAGGAAAATCCGCACCGAATCCGGTTTTATCGACTTTGCGCTATTTTAAAAATGAATATCTTGCGCATATAGAAGAAAAACGCTGTCCTGCTTTTGTATGTAAAGACCTTATCTCGTTTGAGATCAATGAGGAAGCATGTACGGGATGTACACTTTGTGCACGAAAATGTCCGGTAAATGCTATAGAAGGCGTGGCGAAAGGTCCCCATACCATCGATCAGGATAAATGCATTTCTTGCGGTGCATGTTTTGATGCATGCCGTTTTAATGCTGTATTACGAACTTAAAAATATTAGAGAATTATGAAAATATACCTCAATCATAAAGAAGTCCAATGTCAAGAAGGTCAAACCATTCTTGAGGTCGCACGTGAGAACGGGATCTCGATTCCCACGCTTTGTCACGAACCCGAGTTGAACGCCTACGGTTCTTGTTGGGTTTGTTCGGTTAAAGTTGAAGGAATGCGTGGATTTGTAACATCCTGCGGTACCAAGGTTCGTGAGGACATGAGCGTGATCACCGATTCACCCGAGGTGAAAAAGGCACGTAAAACAGCTCTTGAGCTCCTGCTTTCGGATCATTATGCCGATTGTGAAGCACCTTGTAAGATCGCCTGCCCGGATCATGTGGATATCCAAACCTATGTATCGCTTATCGCCAATGGTAAATTCAAAGAAGCCGTTGAGGTGATAAAGAATAATCTGCCACTGCCTATGTCGGTTGGGCGTGTGTGTCCCGCATTCTGCGAAATGGAATGTCGCAGGAGCTTGGTAGATGAACCCGTGGCCATTCGCCAGTTAAAACGCTGTGCAGCTGATTTGGAATTGGATTCGGATTGGTATTTTGTTCATGATAAAAAAGAAGATAAGGGCAAGAAAGTTGCTATTGTTGGTGCCGGACCTGCCGGTTTAACCGCCGGATATTTTTTAAGCACCGAAGGCTATGGTGTGGATATATTTGAATCTTCACCTCAGGCCGGAGGTTGGTTGCGTTACGGTATTCCCGAATATCGATTGCCCAAAGCTATTCTTGATAAAGAAATTGATATCATGTGCAAGAATGGCATGAATATTATTTACAATACGAAAATGGGCAAGGATGTCTTTTTAAAGGACTTGTCCAAAGATTATGATGCCGTGTTTGTGGGTATCGGTGCGCAGTTGCCTTCGCCTATGCGAGCAAAGAATGCCGATATCGAAGGTTGTCTGCTGGGTGTGGATTATCTGAGAGCCGTCGCCATGAACCAAGCTCCCGAACTAGGCAAGAAAGTTGCCATTGTGGGGGCCGGGGATGTGGCCATTGATTGTGCACGAACCGCTTTGCGTTCAGGTGCCGATGTGACGCTCTTATACCGTCGCACGCGAAAGGAAATGCCCGCGGAGACTTATGAAGTCGATGCCGCCGAAGAAGAAGGCGTAAAGTTACAATTTTTGATCAATCCTATTGAAATGATAGATAAGGATGGCAAGCTGGATAAGGTGGTCATTGAAAAAATGAAATTGGGTGAACCCGATGACAGCGGAAGACGCAGACCCGAGGCAACGGGGGAGTCTTACGAAGAAAAATTTGATTCCATTATTGCTGCGATCTCGCAAAAATGTGATGTAAGCTGGCATGGCGACGATAGAAATAAAGTTGAACACGAACTGGAACTTTCTAAATGGAATACGGCGGAATCCGATGCCGAAACCATGCATTGGAACGATAATGTTTTTGCCGGTGGTGATTTTCGTGTAGGACCCGCGACCGCCATTGAAGCCGTAGCTGACGGCAAGATCGCAGCTATGAGTATTGATCGTTTTCTGCGCGGTGAGATCATGGCCGGAACGCATAAGTTCAATTCACGCAAATCCGATAAGATCAAAGATATGGATCCCGAAGAATTTGCCGAGATCCCGCGTAAAGATCGGCTCAAAGCCCGCGAATTGGGCGTGACTGAGCGCGAATTAAATCATAAAGAGGTGGAAGCTAGCTTTGGACAAGAAGAGGCCTCAGAAGAAGCCGGACGCTGTTTGGAATGCGGTTGTATGGTAAACACCAGCTGTTCCTTGAGAGAATACTCCACAGAATATGAGGCTAATCAGGACCAATATGCCGGTGAGCTGACCAAGCACCCCATTGATGAATCGCATCCTTTTATCTTGCGTGATGCCAATAAATGTATCAATTGCGGGCGCTGTATCCGTATTTGTGCCGAAGTGCAAGGACCTGCGGTTTTGGGGTATATCTATCGCGGATTTGCCTCGGTGGTCGGACCCGAATTCGGTGAAAAGCTCGAAGACACCGTCTGTACCACCTGCGGAAAATGTATCGAGGTTTGTCCCACGGGAGCCTTACTACCTAAAACCAAGCATTATAAAAACAATCCGACCTATTTTACATACCGCGATTCCCGCTGTAGCGAATGCGGCGCCGCCTGTTATGTGACGATCCAGGAAGAACATGATACTGTTTTGCGTGTTGACGCCAAAGACGATAATGATTTTAACGGATTGAACCTTTGTTATAAAGGTCGATTTGACTGGCAGAATCTTGATGTTCAGCTGAGCGCTGAGGATTTAAATAGCTTAGACGTACCGGAAGGTACCGTAATGAACATTTCGCCTGCTATGAGCAACGAAATGATCAAAGAAGCGCTCTCCTATGCCAAGGATAAAGGTTTAGAGGTTGTTTCCTGCGAACTCACAGCCGATCCTTGTGAGGACTATGCAGAGCTTAAAGATTTGGACGAAGTCGAAGCACTGGTATTGGTTGGACCCTTGAATCAAATGATCAAAGCTAAGGCGCGTAGCTTACAGCTTAAAGGTGCCAAGATGATCGTGGTCAATCAACTTGACGACAGATTTAATGGGCTTGCCGATGCCGATCTCTCCGATCTGGCCTCACTCGAGATCGAAAAAGACGTCAAAACCTTGTTTATCTACAATCGCGAAGAACTTGATATGGACATGAAAAACGAGATCAACACCCTTATGTCCAAACTCGATACCGCCAAAGCCTGGGTCAACTCAGCCTACCTCAACACCCGCGGATTGGAAAGCTTCGATGTAAAAGCCGTTGAAGAGCTTGATACCGCCAATGTGATCGTCTGGGGTAAAACACCGGATAATTGCTATGCCGATAAGGTCTGGCGCTTGCTCTTGAAACCGTTCCATGTGAAAGGGACAGTGATTACAGACTTTGGTGAGGAAATAAAGCTATAGAAATTAATCCCCGAGCATGGTCGAGGGGATTATCAATAATAACCCCGGGTGAAACCCGGGGTTTTTTATTCCCTTGCATAAATCAACCCTGAGCGAAGTCGAGGGGTTGACCTTTTCTCTTACTTTTCTTTTTCCGCAAAAGAAAAGTAACAAAAGAAAGCTCGCCGCTGCACCTCCTTTGGCTAAAAATCTTCTTCACTCGGGAAAGCTTGAGAGGTTCACTTCGTTCACTGCCAAGCTTTTTAATCCCTCGATCATCAGATTTTCTTAACGCGTCGTCTCTGAGGCGGCTTAGAATATGAGATTGGGTAAGTACTTAAAAAATTTATAGCATTAAGGTCACAATTTGTGACCTTAAAAATGCATGAGGTAAGATATAGCGTCTCTCGCATACAATTGTTTTCTTAAACAAAGACCCCGACGAGGTCTAATAACAGTATAATAGGTGTTTCCTTTCCTTGCCCTTTTTCCACCCGCGTTGAGTTGAATTGATTCTAAAATAGTATTTTAAATATACTTTTGTATAGTATGCTTAAACCATTGACAAATTAGCTATGCAACTCAGCGCGGGTGAGGGTTTGGAGGAGGATGGTGCTATATTCTTCTTCGATCCCTCCGGGATCATTATTAAGCAATGAACGAAAATTTAAACAATCAAGTTGTTGAATTTTATTTAAATAAATTCTAAATTAAATATGTAAAATAATATAATTGGGAGATTCAAGATGAAGAAAATTACATTCACTATTTTTATTGTGTTTACATTGTTTTCATGTACTACTTATTATCAAATTTATAATGTTACACCATTCAATGAAATGGAAATTCATGACGATTACATAGTTTTCGAAAATGAAGATTGTAGAGTTTTGTATGATATGTGGGCAGAAGGTGGAAGTTCGAGTTATATGCTTTTAAATCTAACTGAAGAAAACCTTTACATCCATTTAGATGAATGTTTTTTTGTGCTTAATGATTATGCCTATGATTTGTTTAAGGGACGAGAATTTTCAAGTAACTATGATAGATTAATTGCTGCAAGCCAAACTGAAAAATCGACCGCTAATGTAACTGGTTTAAATAACTTCAAGCTATTACAGACAAATCAACTATCAATTACAAATACACTTTATTCAAGTTTGCAGGTAGGGAAGGAAATTCGATATAAAGAGAAAAAAGTAATTTGTATTCCTCCATTTACATATAAAATGATTCCAAGTTATAATATTCAAGATAGAATTATTAAGTACTGTGAAATGGAAGAATATCCTAATGAGAATAAGGGTTCTACATTAGAATTTACTGATGAAAATACTCCTTTATTATTTGAGAATATTATTTCCTATAGTCTAGATTCAGTAGAGAATTTAAAAAACAAGATAAGAAATTCCTTTTATGTAGATGCGATTGAGAATTATCATAAAAATTCCATTTTTGAACCATATGATATTATGGATTGTGGAAAAGTGGTAGAAAGTTCAAAATATAATATTATGATGGCTCCTTATAGGTTTTATAATGTTTATGGGGTGGATGAATAAATTCGATAATAGTTTGAAATTACAAGTTGTATTTTACTAGCAAGGAGATATATATGGAAGTATTGTCAATAATAAAAGATATTTTACTTGTACTTACAGCGATTATTGCAAATTATATAGGTATAAGGGCATTATTATCGTGGAAGAAACAGCACAGAGAATTAACTGAATATGATATTGCAAAAAAACTTCTGAAATCAATTTATAGATTGAAAGAAGCAGTAGAAAACTCTAGAGATAGATACATATACTTTCCTCCTCGTTCAAGCTCTGACCCTGAAGAGAGAATTACAGAAACCAAAGAAAAGAGAACATGGAATGGTCTATTTGATTACTATAATCAACGTATTAATCAAATAATTAAAACTAAATCAGATGTTAGAGGTAATCTGTTTGAGGCAGAAATAATTTGGAATAAAGAAGTTCGGAATAAAGTAGATCCACTACTGAAAATGGCTAATGAATTAATAAATGCTATAGACGATTATGTCGGCGCAAAACATCCAGATACTCATAAGGATTTGAGAGATGAAGTAATAAGGCATAACAGACCTCTTGTTTATTCACATAGTAATATTGAAAAAGATGCTTATAGAAAAAATTTCGAACAAACAATTGAAGATATCGAAGAGTATTTGAGACCAAAGATAAAGAAATTTCATAATAAAGAATAAAGTATAGCTCCCTGAACGTGAGAATGGTTGGGGGTAAGATTCTTTGATGATGAAGGATTCCCAAAACAAAATACAAAGGAGTAATATGTCTCAAACGAAAAATAGCATTTTAGGTAGGCAATCTACAGTTCGGAATGCATATATTATCATGATAGTTCTTTCGGTTATTATTATTTTAATTGGATTAATACTATCTTCTTTGGTTCCGGATAAATTCAGTACTATCGTTGCGGTGGTGGTCGGGGGTGCTTTTAGCTTTGTTGCCTCTATGGTAATCCAATTATTTTCCTCAAAAGAACAATATGAAATGATAAGATCAGTTACAATTAATGCAGAGGGTGTTCAATCTTTACCAGATTCTTTTTATAGATTAAAATGGTTTGCCCATGCAACAAAGTTAGCAAATGAAGACGGGCAACAAGATACTCATTGGCGAATTTCTCCTCTTGTAAAGTCAGGTACATCTGGTCAAAGGTTTTCCTCGTATACTTTAGATACAAACAATTTAGTTGGTGATAAAATTTCTTATACATTGACGTGTATAGGTTTGCAGGGTTGTGTAATAGGTGTCATATCTAAAGAGAATGAAACAACATCCTCTCTAATTTTAGACACAGCAGTACCAGATGCAGGTGTTTTTTTTGGAGCGGCTTATTTGACAGATTGGGACAGTGAAAGAGACTTAACATTAATGATCGTAGGCACATCTGAAATTTCAGAATTGGAAGATCTTCCGGAATCAATAAAAAATGCATTTAAACGGTGGTATGGTAAAATGGACTGGAGAGTAGAAGATGCTTATAAAACCTTTCCATTTAATAATAAAGAATGATAAAATTCCCCTCAACCCTAGATGCTCTAGCCGATCTAAACTCTCAGCTCTCAGATGAGGGCAACGAAAAGATCCTCAACTTTGGAGATGATGAGTTAGTAACTCTATCCCATATGTTCATGGGACAACAGCTATAAAAGCAAGAGTAATATAATGTGTAATTAATTATCATAAATCATTGGAGAAAAATATGGTAGATTTTAGTTTGGAAGCATCATCAAAAAGAATTTATATTTCAAAATCTAAAGAGTATTTCAAAGAAGTTTTAAGTTCATATTTAAATTCAAATTATCGTGCAACTATTGTAACACTTTATTCAGTTTTTATATGTGATGTGGTTTTTAAACTCCAGCAATTGAGGGATTTGTATAATAATGTGTTTAACGTCAGCCTAAAGTGGACAATAATAAGGTAGGAGTTAAGGGTAGAACAGTGCTAAACACAGGAAAATATTAAGGGAATTTATGAAAACCATCAACACAATCCTCTTCGATCTAGACGCCACCGTCCTTCCCATGGACATGGACACCTTCGTCCAAAAATACTTCCATGAAATGGCCATTCATTTTCACGATTTGATTGATGGTCGGGAATTGGCAAAAATAGTTATGACTTGCACAGAGATCATGGTGAAAAACACTGAAGACCGACGCAATGAGGCCGTCTTTTTTGAGCATTTTGCCAAAATGATCGAGGGTGATGTCAAGGTCTATCAGGATCGTTTCG
The DNA here is from genome assembly GCA_963676395.1 of bacterium. Lineage (GTDB taxonomy): Bacteria > Fidelibacterota > Fidelibacteria > Fidelibacterales > Fidelibacteraceae > M50B103. The sequence continues at coordinate 2,282,486 of OY781066.1, forward strand.
ATACCTTCTACGATAGCGGCTTTTTAAATGCCGAGGCTGCCACCTTAAAAAATGAGGATATGATCAAGTCGATCAAACTTTTGAAGGGAAAAGGCTATACCTTGGCCCTGGCCACCAATCCACTCTTTCCCATGAAAGCCAATCACCATCGCGTGCGCTGGGCGGGTCTGAGTCCGGATGATTTCTCTTACATCTCATCCATAGAAAATAACAACTATTGTAAACCCCAGCTCGACTATTACCGCGAGGTGCTGAGCGCCATCGGCAAAACTCCCGACGAATGCATGATGGTCGGCAATGATGCCCTCGAAGACATGATCGCCGGTAAACTGGGAATTAAAACCTGGTTGATCGAGGATCACATGCTGAATAAGCATGGAGTGGAAATCCAGGCCGATGAGCGTGGGAGTTATGCGGATTTCCGTGCTTTCGTTGAAAGAATGCCGTTTATCAGTGGTGAGTGATGGGTTGTGAGTGCCCAAGAAAGAGTGTACGAGTCGATTGAGTATTGAGATTAAGATTAAGCTAGAATTGAGTATTAAGTTGTAGGGAACGGTCGCGACCGTTCCCTACGCCATATTGACTAAATTAAAACAGGTATGAAATATCTAAAATAACTCAACCACGTATTTTGGGGCCGCATCGCGACGACGCGTTAAGAAAATCTGACGAGAGAGGGTTAAAAACCTTTGGTAGTGAAATGAAATGGAACATTTCAAAGGTTTACCGAAAGAGGAAGATTTTTAGCCTAAGGAGAGCCAGCGGCGAGTTTCTTTTGTTTCTTTTCTTTGACGGGCAAAGAAAAGAAAGGATATATATTCTTGATCGAAGATCATTTGCTGAATAAACATGGGGTAGAGGTTGTGGCGGATGAGAAGGGGAGTTATGCGGATTTCCTGCGCTTTGTGGAAAATCTGCTTGCTAAATAAGGCTTAATGGTAAAAATGGGGGGCTATTTGGCCAAAAAATGGTCTGTTAATTTAGTTTTCATTTCATCCTTAATTCCAGCATGATTTCTTAGCTTTGTTTTTAATTCAGTAAAGTTACCTTCCAGTAGATTTGTTGTGTTTGGGATATGTAAATCAGGGTAATCTTGGAAAGTAAAAAGATAAGGTGTGTTTGTCTTTAGGCTTCGATAAGCACTTCTCAATCTTTTGTGAGTATAATGCCACTTACCCGTAATTGGATTAACCGTTTTTTCTTTCAAATAATTTTGCCATTTTTTATGCCAATGATCTAATATGAAGATCCAAGATGTTTTATCAATGTTTTTGAGTTGGTATGATATTTCTTTGAGCTCATGGCCGGCCGGTGTGCGTGGATTCAGTGTTAAATAACGCCTTATGATAGCCTGTTGGTGGAAGTGACACATTTGGATAGGGATTTCTGCAAACGCCTTAAATAAGCCTCTTCTGCCGTCACAGACGATAGCTTTATTATCCATCCTCTCATCTTTAGCAAACCAATACCTTGTTTGTAAAGATCAATTGTTTCTGTCTTGATGTACCGCCAATCAAGATTCTTTTTACTATACGCATCTTTAAATACCATGACACCAAAGCCTCGTCTGAAGTAGCTACTATCCATAATGATCACTGTATCTGAAGGTTTGTAATCGGGGATAGTGACTTGATGATCTGCTAATTTTGATCGGATTGTTTTAATGCTTAAATGATACTTTTCTGATAACTGTCGTAAGCTTTGCTTGCCTTCAAAATAATCAACGAAAAGACTGTGAGATATTTTTTTTCTTGGTCTTGATTTGCTGGAGAATCTGTGGTGACAATCGTTGCATTTATAGCTCTGTTTTCCCCTCTTCTTTCCGTTCTTTTTGGTGCTATTTCCACCACATTTTGGACATCTTTTTAGCCATCTTTTTATTTAAAAAATAAGAAATCTTATTTAATAAACTATAAATCAATTAATTATAGCGTTTTTAGCCCCCCCTTTTTACCATTAAGCCCTAAATAATAAATAATGATTCTTGCAGATGTACAGGCGGGGCTGGACCCGCCCTATTGATCAAATGCAAGAATTTCGATCCTGTCAATACCCTTCATTTTTTACGATTCCACGATTAAACGATTCCGCGATTAAACTTTTTTAAAAATAATTCACAATTTATTAGGAAACCCGCTTTTATAAAGCTATAATGCCATCCTAAGGATATTTTGTATAGAAAAGATAATTTCACACCTATATAAGTTAACAAGAATGTTGTCCTGCTGTCATTAGACTCCGTGCGTAAGTTTTATGATAGCTAATATGATTATTACGCATCGATAAAGGAATAGACATGAACATCTATGTAGGAAATTTAAGTTACGACGTCACAGACAATGATTTACGCAACGCTTTTGGCGAATTTGGTAGCGTAAGCAAAGCTAACATTATCATGGACAAAATGACCGGAAAATCAAAAGGTTTTGCGTTCATCGAAATGGATAATGATGCTGAAGGTCAAAAAGCCATTGATGAATTGAATGGTGCAGATCTTATGGGTCGTAACCTAAAAGTAAATCTTGCTCGCCCTCGCGAAGAACGTCCCGCACGTAAAAGCTGGTAAGCATTGTAGAGACGCAAGATCTTGCGTCTACACAAATTATAATTAAGCTCCCAATTGGGAGCTTTTTTTGTTTATGGGATATTTTTAGTATTAAGATTTAGATTGAGTCGGAAATTATAATAAGACGTAGGGAAGGGCTAGACCCGGCGGGGATTCCCAAGGGCAGGCTTAGCCCTGTCTCTGCATTTAAATCATCTTATTATAATTTATTTAAAGACAAACAAAAAAAGGCTCTCGAATGAGAGCCTTTTTGAATATAATCAATAATTACAGTTTGCTTGCAAGCATATCCAAGTATTCTTGAAGAACTTCAGGCTTGCGATCTGCCATATGAGCAATACGGAAAGTTTTACCTTTCAGTGATCCGTATCCATTAGAAAGAAGGTAGCCTTCTTCACCGGCTGCTTTAGCAAGTGCGGCAACATCAATGTCGCGTGTGTTCTTGACGGTTGTCACAGTGTTTGAACGGTAACCTTCGCCTGCGAGCAGTTCAAAACCATTATCCAAGGCCCATTTGCGTGCTGTTTCGGCCATGGCGGCGTGACGGGCATAGCGGGCTTCCTGACCTTCTTCTTCAAGGATATATTTCAATTGAAGATCCAATGCAAACATATGAGGAATACTTGGGGTGGTAGGATATTGATAAGGTTTGGTTTTAACAAATTTGTGTAAGTTTACATAGTCAAAGTAAAAGCCGCGGTTCGGAATGCCTTTGGCCTTTTCGATAGCTTCTTCTGTAACAGATGCAATTGCCATGCCCGGAGGCAGTCCAAGACATTTCTGTGTGGATGTAATACAAACATCAATTCCCAGTTTGTCGACCTCGATCTTAACGCCTCCCATGGATGAAACGGCATCAACACACCAGATAACATCAGGGTATTTTTTCTTAACTTCCGCAATGGCTTCAACGGGGTTCATAATACCGGTTGACGTTTCATTGTGTGTGACACAGAAAAGATCGTATTTGCCCGTTGCAAGATATTCATCTACAACTTCAGGTAGGGTAGGGTTACCCCATTCGACTTCAACTTTGTCTACGGGAATGCCATTGACTTCAGCAAGCTGTGCCCAACGGTTACCAAAGGCTCCTACTGAAAAAACCAGCGCACGTTTTGCCGTAAAACAGCGAACGGCACCTTCCATCATACCTGTACCTGAGGAGGATGATAGCAAAATTGTGTTATCGGTGTAAAACAATTTCTGAAGATTCAGCGAGATACGTTCCTGTAAAGCTGAAATGTCTTTGGTACGGTGACCGATCATCGGTGTTGCAAAGGCGTCCAGGACTTCCTGTCTTACATCGACCGGGCCCGGAATAAAAAGCTTTTTAGCCATGGTTGTTCCCTTTCTGTTTAATGTTTTAACCACAAACAATTATACGAATAATAATTGTTTCTATCAATAGTAATTCGATAAAAATGCAAAAAAGATAACAATTAACAATTAGAAGAAAGATAATGCAAATGAATGTTCGGTATCAGGTGCTTGAGAATCAGTAACTTGTGTAATCTTCGTAAATGAAATTAGACAGGCTTTATATTATTTCAAAGGAGAAAATTTATTTGGTAAAGGGAATGGTTCCTTACATGACAAGCGCTAGACAGATTTTAATATTAACTCGTCGAGTTTTCGCTTTGGAACATGGTGCACAGAGGCATCATCCCGATAATAATTAATATCTTCCTTTATGTCTTCGATCACGATCTTTTCCCCGGGCGTGCCCAGAGCGATAGCGATGGATATCTCGTAGTTCTCATCAATATTAAAAAGCTCACGGACCGCTTTTCGTTTGACGGAACCGAGAATGCATCCGCCAAAACCATTCGCAACAGCGCTAAGCAGAATACTTTGCGCGGCAATACCAACATCCATCAGCTCAAATTGAGACGGATTTTTGGGTGTAAGGATCAAGATGTAAGATGTGGGACGTTCGTTTATAGCGGGACCGGGCCAGTTTTTTAAAGCACCCGCCCAAGCTGTGTTGATAAATAGATCATCGCAGGCTTGCTTGGAGCTAACCAGGATAAAGCGAAGCACCTGAGCGTTGCGTGCGGAAGGGGAGAGGCGGGCAGAATTGACCAGATCACGCAGAGCTTGATCATTTAGCACGGGGGTCTGCTTAAAACGACGAAAAGAACGATTGGATTCGAGAAGGTCTTTGATGTTCATATGTCCTCCTAATGATCATAGATTTATGAATCCCGATTCTTGATTTGAAATTTTACAATTTGAAGTCTGGATTTTCTTTATTTATTCATCTGTAAAAATCGACGAATGATCTCTTCCGTCGATAATTTCTCATCTTTTTTTACATGTTTATCAAGCACGGTTTGTACCTGGGATTTTTTATAGCCCAAGGCTACCAGCGCCAAAACGGCATCCTTGATATGTTGTGCAAGCGGAGAATCTTGTGACATCCCGGTGATTTGTGTGACTTCATCATCGCTGATCTTATCTTTTAATTCAAGAATGATTCGGCGCGCTGTTTTATCGCCAACGCCGGGGGCGCGTTTTACGGCTGCAACATCACCCTGAAGTATAAATTCCATCAGTTGGTCATAACGGATGCCCGAAAGGATGTTTATGGCCTGTTTAGGGCCTATACCGGAAAGTGAGATCAGTTTATCGAACATTTTACGTTCTTTGGACTCTATAAAGCCGTATAGCTGCAAGATATCTTGTCGGATATGCAAATAGGTGTGGATCTTACAATCGCTTCCTACAGAGCCTAATTTTTCGTATGTATACAGCGAAATTGTACATTCGTAACCTATGTTGTTCACATTCAGAACAAGAAGGTTGGGTTCTTTGGTTTCGATCTTACCGTGGAGAAAGTGTATCATAAGATTTCCTCTTTATTCATGAGAATGCAGGGAACGGTTAAAACCGTCCCTTACAAAGAGATTACTTTATCTTCAATCCATATTTCAGTGTATTATAATGCGCTATCGCAACAGCCAAGGCATCGCTTACATCCATTTTTCCTCCCAATGAAGGCAATTTAAGCATTTTTATGACCATATATTTAACCTGTTCTTTTGAGGCTGATCCAACACCGGTGAGGGCTTTTTTTACTATGGTGGCCGGATATTCATGGAGGGGAAGTTGTTTCATTTGTCCCGCAAGCATCAATACGCCGCGTGCATGCCCAAGTTTTAAAGATGTTTTAGGATTGATGTTGGAAAAGGTTTCTTCAATGGCAAAGGCATCCGGTTTGTAGTCGTCAATGACTTCACAACAGGATTTATATAGTATTTCAAGTTTTTCCGGAAAATCATAGGCCTTAGATGTAGATATTTCGCCGGCAGCGATAAATGAGAGCTTTGAGTGCTCAACCTTGATCACTCCATAGCCCGATGTATTTAAACCCGGATCTATTCCAAGAATTATCATTCGCTGATTTGTGCCATGATCTCTTCGGGAATCTCTGAATTGTCCCAGGCGTTCTGGACATCATCATGATCATCCAAAAGATCAAAGAGTTTCATGTATTTACTGGCCTGATCGACATCTTCGATTTTAACGGTCGTACCCGGGATCTGCTCGATGGCGGCATGGACGATCTCGTAAGTTTCTTTTAATGCTTCATGTACATTGTTAAAAGAAGCTTGATCTGTCAAGATAGTGAAGCTGTCGCCGTCTTTAGATATATCTTCAGCGCCGGCTTCTAACGCTTCCATCATCAATTCGTCTTCATCCACACTTTCTGCTGCAACGATAATATTACCTTTGCGAGAGAAATTCCAGTTCACGGAACCGGTTTCGCCAAGGTTCCCGCCGTGTTTTGACAGTAAATGTCTTATCTCAGCAACGGTTCGCTGTTTGTTATCTGTCAACACTTCCAACATAATGGCGACACCAAAGGGACCGTAGCCTTCGTAGGTAATCTCTTCATAGTTAACGCCTTCAAGTTCGCCCGTACCTTTTTTGATCGCGCGATCGAGTGTGTCTTTGGGAACGTTTGCAGCACGAGCTGCTATAACTGCAGTACGCAAACGAGGATTTGAATCTATGTCACCGCCACCGATCTTTGCGGCAACGGTAATTTCTTTAAGAATTTTAGTCCATACTTTTGCTCTTTTTGAATCTTGAGCAGCTTTTCTGTGCTTAATATTTGCCCACTTACTATGTCCGGCCATACTTTTTTCCTTGTACTAATCGTTAATATTTTTATCTGCTAAAAATAAGCTTTAAAAAACTTAAATGCAAATCGTAATTGGTGTGTAGGCTTCTCATTAAGCAATACATAGATTAATATCTACAGTAAATTACGTTGTTGAATTTTAAATACAGTGTTTAAGTTTTATTGTAATTGTGATAATTGTTCGCTTACTGTCAGAATATCAGGCAAATACCGCATTGCGTAATTAAATGTATTTGAGATATTTGTTATATGGTATCTCTAAAATCACATGGTAATAAAAAACGCCTCGTTTAAACGAGGCGTTAATTTATTCTTGTACTCAGAGCTTATTTTCTAACTTTTTTCTTAACGACAGTTGTATCAAGATCTGTAACTTGCAACTGTAGTTTTTCGATGTCGCGTGTCAAGTTCTGTAACTGCTGTGTTGCACGAATGTTGTTCTGTGTGACTGTACGACGTAGGTTGGTAAGTTTCCTGTCAACATCGTCTGTGCGTGAACGTAATTGTGCAGCGCTGGCATCAAGTACTAAACCCAATGAGTCAATTCTTGTGTTGATATAGAACATATCGCTTGAATGTTGATCTTTGAATTCATTCAAATTCTTTTCTAAAGCTAGAAAGCGTTGGCTGTTCTGATTGATATGTTTTCTATGGCCGATAAGGCGAACATCAAAATCATGAAGATCATCCGTATATCCCTGATATTTATCTACAATACCATCGGAACGTTTGTCAATAGCAGTCAAACGCTTATTAAAACCGGTTTGTGTAAAGTACATAAATCCTAGTGCAGCAAAGAGAAGGACCCATAGAAGAGACATAAAAAACTTTTTCATTATTTACTCCTAATTTCAAATAAAATATTCATGTCGATAACAAGACAAAAAGTAATTAAAAGAATATGCAAAAGCAATAGATGATGTGTAAAATTGTAACAAAAATTTCATGCATACTTTAAGATAGTGGATTATTGCCATAGTTTTGGTATAAACACACTCAATTGTCAATTATGAATTATTTTAAGTTTAAAAATGTGCCATACGTCACACGTTCTAATTGACAATTGTCCGCTTGCCCTAAATAACGTAAATTCAGGACTACAAAATGAAATATTCCGATTATCAAAAATCAACAATAACACCCGATATTGAATCTAAGCTAAGATATTCTCCCAATAATTTCGATTTCATGATATTTCCTGATTTTTAGAAAACATCTGAATAGTTTAAATCATCTAAGTCACCGCTTACAGTCATATTAATGGTGAACTTCTTTTTCTTCATAATTTATTTTTCCTAATTGCCGTTCTATCATTTTCGCAAAAATACCACCTTGCTCTTCCAGCTCTGAAGGTGATCCGCTTTCGGAAACCCTGCCATTTTCAAGAACAATAATTTTATCCGCATTGGCCACCGTTCGCATTCTATGAGCGATAATCAATACCGTCTTATTGCGAATCAGTGCCGAAATACCTGTTTGTATCTTTGTTTCATTCTCCACATCAAGCGAGGCGGAAGCTTCATCCAACAAAACGATCGGCGCATCTTTCAACAATGCCCGTGCAATGGATATTCGCTGACGCTCACCACCAGATAGGGTTTCGCCGTTTTCGCCTATAACGGTTTGATAACCACCCGGCATTTTATTAACAAATTCATCGCATTGTGCCAGTTTTGCTACCCGCATGACATCTTCATCACTGGCATCACGTTTACCAATACGGATATTGTCCATCACCGATGTATTAAACAATACAACATCCTGAAAAACAATTGAATAATTTTTTAACAATATCTCTGGATCAATCTTACTGATATCCTGATTTCCAAGAAGAATTCTTCCCGAATCAATATCCCAAAATCGTGCAGAGAGTTTGGCCGATGTGCTTTTACCACCTCCAGAAGGTCCCACCAATGCCGTGATCTCACCCTGTTTCGCCGTAAACGACACATTATGTAAAACCTGTTTGCCCGTTTCGTATGAAAAATCAACCTTATCAAATACAATATCATAATTGTCCGGATTGAAAGCTTTACTTCCCCGCTGAATCGGAAGCGCTTCCATTTCATTCACACGATTGATACGGACATCAAGAAAGAACAAAGCAGCCATATTGTTAAATACTTCACTTATTGGATTATAAACGCGGGAAGCGATCATCAGAAAAATAAGATAAACAAACAGATCCAAGGTACCTGCCGACAGAAGTTTCGCACCTACGATCACAACACTAGCCAGTCCAAGTTTCAATAAACTCTGCGCTGAATTGACCAGTCCGCCGGCCAATAGTTCTCCACGTACCAGTTGCTTTTCGTATATAGCAACTTTTTCATGTAAAGTGTCAATATAGGCATTTTCCTGATTGTAAGATTTGATCTCCTGAACAGCATCCAGTCCTTCCTGTATGTGTTCACTGACATCTCTTTTCTTCAAATAGAGCGAAATATTTTCCTTGTCGAGTTTTTTCTTTGCGATAAGAATAATAACAGCCGCAAACGGCACAACCCAAAACAAAGCAAATGATAATTGCCAATTATAAAAGAATAATCCAATCGCGATCATGGCAAGACTCAACACAGAAGCAAGCAATTGAGGTACTGCGTGTGAAAATGTATGTTCAAGATCAGTGCAATCAGTCATGATCGTTGAAGTAAGATCGGAAAGGTTTTTTTCTCCAAAAAAGGCTAACGGAAGGATCCGTAATTTTTCCGCAAGTGAAATCCGGCGATTAGCGCTTTCATCATAGACGGTTGTATACGTGCTTCGGTACTGAAACATGGCAATGACATACATGATTAGCATAAAAATAACGCCAAGTATGATATAATACCCTATGCCATTAAATGCCGAAGCGGGAATTCCCAGTACCGGGCGGAGATAATCTTCCAGAAAGAAGAAAAATAAGACAGCCGGCAACATCAACGCGATATCAAGCAAAATTGTAAAAAAAGTTCCTTTTAAAAAATCTTTTGCACCCTTGCGTGAAAGCGCAAGTCGTTTTTCCAGTACCTTAAACATGTTGTACCCCCTTTCCGATGGTCCATTGCACCGATCGTTTGTATTCATTCCACATTGAAAAATACAACCCTTCTTTTTTCAGTAATTCCCAGTGCGTACCGCGTTCATCAATTCGACCTTCATTTACAACTAAAATGGTATCGGCATGTATAACACTACTAAGGCGATGAGCGATCATTAATACGGTTTTACCCTTTGTAAGCTTTTTGAGCGCTTCCTGTATCAGATGTTCATTCTCAGGATCAGTAAACGCCGTCGCTTCATCCAAGACAACGATTGGAGCATCTTTTAAAATAGCTCGCGCCAGCACAATACGCTGCTGTTCGCCGCCGGAAAGATAGGTTCCGTCAACTCCAATTCGCGTATTCAGTCCATCAGGAAGTTTTTCAATAATCTCCCGGCACTGAGCCATATCTACAGCTTTTTCAACCTCTTTCAGAGATGCTGAAGGATTCCCATATCTGATATTATCCAATAAACTTGTTTTAAATAACTTTGTATTTTGAAAGACAAAAGACACATGCTCCATCAATTGTTTCGGATGGATATCTTTTACATTAGCATCACCGATGCTCACAACACCTTCATCAACATCCCAGAAACGGGGAACCAATCTTGCAATTGTAGTCTTTCCACTCCCGGACGCACCCACTAATGCCACCGTTTTTCCATCCGGAATGTAAAAATTCACATCGTCCACGGCTTTTTTATCTGCTCCGGGATATGTAAATGAAACACCCATAAAACTTATATTGTGGGCAGCAATGGATTTCGGCGTTGCCGGGATAGGCAAGGGTTCGATGTCAATCAGCGTTTCCATTCTGTTGATCGCTTCACTAGCCTGACCTAAAGCTTGATTAAGGTACATGCTTTTCATAATGCTTTGTGAAAAAATGGGTGTGATCAGAACATACAGGAATAGATTAAGCAAAACACCGGCATAATCACCGGAATGGCCGATCAGAAGAATGGCGACAGGTATCAGAAAAAAAGCAAAGCTATTGATAATAACCGTATATGCCGACATAGGAATTTCCCACATTTTAGTATATTTAAATACCATATTTCTGTATTTCAGAATACTCTTGTAAAAATTTTTAAAAGAAAATACCGTTTGTTGGAAAACTTTAACTACCGGAATACCCCGTACATATTCAACAGCTTCCGTGTTCATTTCTTCTAAGGAATTCATATAACTTTCCATAAAATATCGACCTTTTTTACCCATCATAAATCCCATGATAAACATAGAAATAACAATAGGCGAAAGGCAGGCCAATCCAAGCCGCCAATCAAATATAAAGATTAACAAAACAGCAATGATAGGCATGATGAAATTTCCGGCAAGATCAGGCATCTGGTGTGCTAAAAAACCATGAGTAATGCTTGCATTATCATCAATGATCTTGCGAATACGACCACTGGTGTTGTTGTCAAAAAAACCAAGCGGCATGCGAATGATCTTTTCCATAGCAGACTTTCGCATATTGGCTTCAACCCGAAATGCTGCTAAATGCGAAAATGACAAAGCCATGAAATACAGCAGAACACTAAGAACAGCTAAACCCGCCGCCCACCAAGCGTATGTATTAATAAGAGCAGCGGAGTACGAAATTCCCGAAGCAAATAATTCGCGAACAATAAACCATATTAAAACATATGGTGCCATGCCCGCAAAGGTACTGAGAGCGGACAGTAAAAGCGCACTCGGTAGAAGCGCTTTTCTACCAGTCATGTATTTTTGTAATTCAAATAATGTTTTCATGTTTGTTTTCCATTTTTCTTTCTTGTGTTCTCGTCATGACCACAATCGGGGATGGAAGAAAATCTTACCATCCCCAACAAAATAACCTAAGGAGAAATAATAATTATCACAGGCAGGCTTTGGGGCATTTATTTAATTTCCAAGCTTATACCGCCATAAACCATTCTACCATACATGGGTGCATACATAAAGGCTGCATCGTCAAGATACTTTTCATTCTGTATGTAATCGAAAATATTATCTACGCCCGCATAAAGCTTAAAATATCCGAAACTCTTTGATACCCGGGCATCCACAAGCATAAATGGATCCGTTTGTTTGATCTTGGATTTATCACCAAACTCGGGATCGATATCTTCATTATAATAATCGATATACATCCTGCCCTGATAATCTCCTGTTATAGAAATACTCCATGTTCCCGGTTTGTATTCAAAACCGATATTTCCGGTAGTTTCCGGCATACGGGAGATATATTTACTTATGTCTTCATACTCCGTACCGATCCAATCACCACGAACTTGATCATATTCACCATGATTGTAAGTAAAATCAATACTCAAATTTAAATGTCGGAATATGTTTACTGTAAACGATGCTTCAACTCCCTGTACAGTCGCATCATCAATATTTTCCCACTGGTAATCATAACCCAATGCAGCAACTGCATCTATTGCATCGACAAAACCAATCTTATTTTTCAAATCCGTGCGGAATAAATTCAAACTCAAACGTGCTTTGTCTCCGTAATAATCGGCAGATAAATTGTAGCTGACAGAAGTTTCCGCTTTAAGATCCGAAGATTTCCAAACTCGCGGCGAACCACTACAAAGATGCAGATCTTCAGAGAATCCATAAGGAGCCCGGAAACCTGTACCGACGTTTACTCTAACCGTCAGAGATTCCGAAAGAAGATATTTCACGGCAAGCCGAGGATTTACGACGCTTGTATCAAATGATGTGGCAGGGAAAATATTCGTTTCAAAAACCTGTTTGTCGGCAGCATATTCCTCGGAGGAGCTGTGGCGATCCAGGCGAACACCGGGAACAACAGTCAAAGCAGGACTTACCACCCATTCATCCTGGACATAAGCTCCGAATTCTCGTGCCGATTTATTGCTCGTTGATCGATATGATTCTCCATAATAATCACTTTCTCCATCCACGACCACATACATTCCGGATTCTTCCAATGCATCCGAATAAGCTTGGGCACCGAATAACAAGGTATGTCCGTCTAGTTTAATACCATAATTCAATGTTGCGGTAAATGAATTTTCCCCGGCAAGATAAGGACGCATATCTCTCAAATCAGGTACACTGTCATGATGAGTTGCCATATAATCTCCAAGAAAAGAATCATTCGTTGCATTTCGGTTATGATTCACAAAACCCACCGAGAAATTTAAATCGGAATTATTTTTAAAGATCTTTGTGTAATCCAACTGGGTTTCATAACGCCGAGTTTCAATAGATTCGGTTCCATCTGTCAGAGGATTTTTGTAATAATCATCTGTGGTTGTACCGCCTTTTCTCAGTTCATTGATCACCTTCCCGGAAACAATCAACTTATCATTATCAAAAAGTTTATTATACAAATAAAGGTTAAAGCCGGCATTGGTTAAATTGCTTTCAACACGGTCGGAGATACCATCGGGTATCTTAACTTCTTCCGCTGTCGCTCCCTCACCGGTTTCATCAACAGCATCTCCTGTTACATGTTCGGCAAAGATATTAAGGCCCATATCTCGTTTTTCGTTTCTCATGGTTGAAAACACATTGAAACGATTTGTGTTATAACTACCCAATTGTACATTAATTTTCGTCGAAGGTATTAGAGAGGGTTCCTTGGTGATAATATTGATCGCACCGGCAACAGCCGAACTACCGTATAATGCCGATCCGGCACCTTTTACGATCTCAATCCTGTCAACATCGACCGTTCCGATCTGCTGAAGCCCATATACACCCGCTAACCCTGAATATAAAGGCTGTCCGTTAATCAACACTTGGGTGTGTTCAGAACCCAAGCCCTGCATTCTTATCATGGTAAAATTGCAATATTGGCACTGACTTTCAACCCGAATTCCCGGCAGTCCTTCCATTGCTTCATAAAGATTAGAGGCATTTTTATTCTCAATATCCTTTTCTGTGATCACTTCGGTTCTTACGGGAACATTCTTGACATAATGACCGGTTCTTGTACCTGTTACCAATACACGGTCAAGCTCAAGAACATCTTCTTCAAGAATAAAATCCAGAATTAATGTTTCATTTGCCTCTAAAACAATTGTTTTTTCAAATGATACATAACCGATTGCGTTTACAGCAACGGTATATTTGCCCTCAGTGAGGCCTGCTAACTTATAATATCCGTTTCCATCTGCCGCAGCTCCAAGATACGAATCTTTAATGATCACATTGGCATAGGGTATGAATTTCCCACTAACCGACGATTTGACCGTCCCGCTTATCTCCGTATTGGTAGATACGGAGGCTGCAGTCGCCAGTGACATCATCAGAAGCATGAATAAAGCAGTAACTTTTTTCATTTTTTTCCTTTCATTTATTAATATGTTTTTGATCTTAAGATACTCAAGAATAAAAAACGAACAGTGTTCACCATTATGTTAAAAAAATATCTCATTATGGAACAATATTGTTTAATAGCGAACAGTGTTCTCTCGCAAATAAAAAAATATTATTTACTTAGAATTTAAAAAATTGCACTCCTTTAATCCATCATATCCTCTGGATATGAATATTAGCATTTCCTGAATAAAGATAACCATGTCATCATAAGAAATATCGTGCATTAGAATTTCTGTGATCATATTAAAAAGCATTGACGCAATATTATGAATACAAAATCCCGAAATACGGCAATACATATGCCCCTCAGTTTCTACAGATCTTCCCAAATATTTCAATGATATTTCAGTATACTTTTCGGTCAGTTCTTCTTTATATTTTTCGTAAGAAGAGCCGTATGATTGAAACTCCAATAGCCTTAAGATTTCCCGGTTTTTATCAATAAAACGAGCAATCTTTTCAATACTATCAATATCTAGGTTCAAATAGTTATTTTTACTTGCAATATTATTATTTTGTTTCAAATCATTAAGCGATTTATCAATTGTATCTGTTATCGGCTTAACAATGTAAGAGAATAATTTATCTTTATTGCTAAAGTAATTATATACATTGCTGACCGATACACCAACTTCTTTGGCAATGTTGCGCATGGAAGCGCTTTGATAACCTTTTTCAACGAACTCGTTTTGAGCTGCATTGATGATTCTGTCTCTGATATGGTCTTTCTTTATTTGCATGTGTTTTATTACATACCCCATTAGTGAACACTGTTCTTTTTCAACAAGACAATTTTAATATGATATATTTTCTAAGTCAAGATATTTTAGTAATTAATTTTCTATCAGTTTTCATCGGGTAAAAACTGGGGGAGTATGTTATCCGGTTTTATTCATATATTCACTTACGATCAAATTCTCATATCTTTTTTCATTCGCTCGATATCGGTCATTCAATTCTTAATCTTCTGCTCCTGCTCACGTTTATTGAGTATCTGTGCTGCTATATGATGCGTTACAGGGTCTTTATCATTTATAAAATCAGCTATTCCCCTATAACACTGGATAGCGTATTGTTCAGCGTTTAAATTTTGGTTTAAAATTGCTTTAACGCATGAAATGATAGATTTTAAATGTGAATATTTATTTTTCAGCAAATAAGAAATTCTAATAAATGATGGTGTGTGAATCTAGAAAAATTGACAATGCAGAATAATTTATAATTATCTTTTGTTTTTCTGCTTCCTCAATTCCAATATCTCATCCCTTAATCTGGCTGCTGTTTCAAATTGAAGGTCCTTAGCGGCTTCCTGCATTTGAATGGTGAGGCGTTCGATCATGTCCATGGTTTCCAACTTGCTCATGGATCTCATCTTGCGCTCGGCCTTGCTGTCAGGTTTATAGTCGGTTTTCATATCTGCAATAGACGTGATATTATTGATCTCTTCCGCACTTTTGTAGATAGTTTTGGGTGTCATGCCATGTTTTTTATTATAGGCTATCTGGATCTCTCTGCGACGTTTTGTTTCATCTATGACCGATCGCATAGCATCGCTCATTTTATCTGCGTAGAAGATAACCAAACCCTCTGAATTTCGTGATGCACGACCGGCTATCTGAAATAATGAGCGTTCGGAGCGAAGGAATCCCTGCTTGTCGGCACCAAGAATGGCTACCAATGATACTTCCGGAAGATCAAGACCTTCTCTAAGCAGATTTACACCGACGAGGACATCAAATTCGGCCATTCTTAGCTCTCTGAGAATGACCACGCGCTCCAAAGCGTCAATCTCTGAGTGTAAATAGCGTACACGGATATTGATATTCTTTAAATAATTGGAAAGATCTTCGGATTCTCGTTTGGTTAGGGTGGTGACCAGTACGCGTTCTTTTTTCTTTACCCGTTGCTGGATCTCATGAATGAGGTCGTCGATTTGCCCTTCGGTGGGCCTGACATTAATATTAGGATCCAGTAGACCTGTAGGGCGTATGATCTGCTCCACAACCACACCTTGAGATTGTTCTATTTCGTAATTCGAGGGAGTGGCCGATACAAACACCGTTTGATTTAGCATGTCCTCAAATTCATGAAATTTTAAAGGACGGTTATCGAAAGCAGAAGGCAAACGAAAGCCATGTTCTACCAAAACTTCTTTGCGAGATCTGTCACCATTATACATGGCGTGTATTTGTGGGATGGTTGCATGGGATTCATCAATAATGGTAATAAAGTCTTCTGGGAAAAAATCCATAAGTGTAAAAGGCCGTTCTCCCGCTTTGCGAAGAGTAAGGTGTCTGGAATAATTCTCAATACCCGAACAGTATCCCAATTCCTGGATCATTTCTATATCGTAGTTCGTTCGTTGTTCAAGTCGTTGTGCCTCTAAAAGCTTTCCGTTTTGACGAAGATCATTTAGGCGCTCTTTTAGTTCTTGCTTAATATTTTGCATGGCAATTTTAACCTTCTCGGCATCTGTAATAAAATGACGAGCCGGATAAATGACAGCAAATTCCACTTCTTTTATTACCCTTCCCGTAAGTGGTTCGATTATAGAGATCGCTTCAATTTCATCACCCCAGAACTCCAAGCGAATAGCCGAATCTTCGTAGGCCAGGTAAATTTCAACGCTATCACCTCGAACTCTAAATGTTGAACGCGAAAAAGAAACATCGTTTCTGGAATAGTGAATGAACACCAATCGACTGAAGAGATCCTTGCGGGTTATACTTTCGCCTTGGCGCAAAACAATAATTTGTTTTTCATAGTCTTTGGGAGACCCAAGACCAAAAATGCAGGAAACAGATGCGATCAAGATCACATCTCGCCGTCCCAAGAGGGAGGTTGTGGCTTTTAAACGAAGTTTTTCTATTTCGTCGTTTATATCGGAATCTTTTTCAATATAAGTATCGGTTGTTGCGATATAGGCTTCGGGTTGATAGTAATCGTAATATGAAATAAAGTATTCAACCGCATTATCCGGGAAAAAACTCTTAAACTCACCGTAAAGCTGGGCCGCCAATGTTTTATTATGCGAAATAATAAGCGTAGGCTTTTGTACTGCCTCGATCATTTTGGCCATCGTGTAAGTTTTACCGCTTCCCGTTATACCAAGAAGGGTCTGAAAAGGATCACCATTGTTAATCCCCTCAACCAATGATTTAATGGCTTCGGGTTGATCACCCGAAGGTTGGAAAGGGGAGTGCACTTTTAATTTTTTGTCTATAAACATTCTTTATTTTATTTCCTGTATTTCAATAGACTTGGGCTTAACTCAAAGCTAATGAATAATTCCGGGTTTTACTCCTCAAACGCTGCCAAAATATCTTTCATCATCTGGTTATTACTGAATTCGCTTTTATCCGAATAACCCAATCTTACCACAACAAGATCCTTGGAGGGTACCATAATGATCCATTGGCCATCATGTCCTTGACAAAAATAAGTATCTTTCGGAGCATCTGGCATTTTTTCGCCTGAGGCATTCAGCCAAAAGTATGAGCCATATACGCCATTTGAAGCTTTAGCTGGAGTAACCGTATAATCAACCCAACCTTCGGGGAGAATGCGTTCACCTTCCCAAATACCATCATTTAAATATAACAAACCAAATCGGGCAAAATCACGAGCCGTCGCGTAAATATATGAGGAACCGACAAACGTACCTGAGGCATCGGTTTCGAAAACGGCGGATTTAATATTGATCTTTGAGAATAGCTCATCATAGGGGAAGTTTAAATATGCTTCATCATTATCAAAAAGGTTTCTTATTGCTAGAGATACAAGATTGGTTGAACCTGAGGAATAATTCCATACTGTTTCCGGTGCCGCTACAACTTTTTTATTGGCGGTATATGAACCGAAATCTCCAACTTTATGAAGCATAACGTTAACATCGGATTCGTTACCGTAATTTTCTTCCCATTCAAGCCCCGAAGCCATGTGCATCATGTTATTCCAAGTAATCTTGGCGTGTTCATCTTTTTCCCAACCGGGCATCATAATGGGATCATTGATGTCAATTTTACCCTCTTTGCTTAAAATACCCACCATTGCATTGGTAAAACTTTTCGCCATGGACCAGCTGAGTAGGCGAGTATTGACATTAAAACCATCAGCATAATCTTCGGCGATTAATTCGCCTTCATGAACAACCAAAAGTGCCCTTGTGCCAAGATAGGGGATTTCGTTACTAAAGGCTTTATCATACGCATTTGCCAGTGTTTCGTAATCTACGTTACCGTGCATATGGTTGATAACCTGATCACCCACGGGCCAGAGTCTTGAATAATCCATGTCAGTATTGGATTTATATCGTAAAGACGGTCGGTTAAGCACATCTTCTTCTTTGTACTTACGAACAATGGTGCAACCATGATCTTCGTTGTATACAACCTTTGATTTACGCCAAAGAAAACGAGATGTAACGGATTGTTCCTCCATATTAACTTTGTTCTTGGTATACTGAATAAATGAGAAATTTAGATCGACCGCTTCAATATCCTCTTGTGTGCGATCTGAAAGAAAAACCCCGGAAGCTAAACCTTTAGCGGCATATCCGGTGATAATGGGTAGGAGGGGATTTAAATACAACGCAGCAGCAATGAGAATGACCACTAGGACGCTGAGCGTAATGAGTAATGCTTTTTTCATGAGATGCTCCTTTATTTTTTTTATTTCCTATATACCGTGGATAGAAATCCTAATTTATTGTATGGGCGATTCGGAAACCGTCTTTACGGTATCAAAAATTTCTTCTTAACTTTTTGATCCTTGTTTTGCAAGGGTATCAGCATATTCATTCCATTTATTGCCAGTATGGGCTGCAACTTTATGAAAGTGCAAAGTGATAGGTTGCTTGAGCATATAGGCTTGATAGGCTTGAGTAAGTTCTTTATTGGCTTTCCATTTTCCGGTGGCCCACATTTCAATGCCTTTATAATCATAGTATATATGCAGGTCTTTTATATTATTATTTTTTGCCCAGGAAACGCTTTCGATTGCGGCTTTGAGCTCTCCACCAATCTGATAGTGTTCCTCATATTTATCATCCATTTTTCCTGATATTTTATGAATAATGCGTTCTCCATCGAGGATAACCGCTCCGTAACCGATCACTTTATTTAAAAATGAACCGTCCACATAAGCGGAGATCACTCCCTTCTTGGCTTTGGGAGCGGCATTATGCTGAAATTCTTGCCATTTTTCAAGAACTAAATCCTTATAAGAAGCTATTTTGATCTCCTGGCATGTTAATTTGAAACTTTTCTTTTTAGGACTGTAGTATAAACTGCCTTTTCCAATATATTGGCCTGCAGTGTGGAGGTCTATTTTTGCAACATAATCCCGAGTTGCATCAATATCTAGAACAGCTGTAAATTCATTCTTTTCCAAGAATGCGGCAAATTCACGAGCTTTGGGTATGGTTTTATCCTGGTGTAAGTAATTCATCTGATAAATATAGAGAATTTAGTAGCCAGAAGCTAGAATTCAGTAGTCAGAATTTAGTAGTTAAAATTTAGCAAGTAATAGTGATCTGTCAATTTTAAATCATAAATCTGTTTTCCACTAACCTAAGCACTATATTTGCCTTGCATCCTACGGCTAACGAATTTCTAAATCATCCTTTTCGGGTAATTCCGGAAAAGAATTATGCGGTTCCAATTGATACCAATAAGCGACGGATGAGATATCGTCTTTTAGCGGTAAATATCGACCGCCGGAACGCCAACCCAGTGCTTGCATGGTAATTTTTAATTCTTTTTCAAAGCGAATGGGATCGGTGATGTGCCATCGATACATACCGTAACGTGTAATGGTTTTTGTCCAGCTCTTTGGATGTGGTGGATAATGGAAAAATCCGGCGTAGGGAGTAGAATAATCCGTATAGTGTCTTTCGCCATCATGATCTTGGGTTAAAAAACTGTATGAACCGCAGAAATAATCTTCAGTTCCCGTACCGCAGATGGTCGGGAAGTCGGTGTCTCCATCCATATAAACTTTGATCTCGCCTTCACCCCACCAGCCATCATTATTTGACTGCCAGGTCATGTAGGTCCCCACATAGTGACCTTTGCCCTTTATTCCATCCACAATAGTATAGACTTCTTTGTAGGGGAGAGGATTTACACGACGAAATTGAGCGTGAAAATATGCGGCATCCTTTGGGATATCCGTTAAGGTATAATCAACCTGATAAAAGAGACGCATATCTTTTTCTGCAATATTTTCTACTGTGATTTTACAGGATTTTCTGAATGGCATGATCCAATAGCAATTGAATGCCGATCCCGGGTTAACGCAAACCGGGATAGATGTTACTTGTTTAAAATAATAAGCCGAAGCAAAGAAATCCCCCAAAGGAACTTCGACGGACGGTTCTTCTTCGCCATCCCAATACATTCTAAGTATGGCAAAACGCCAATCTCCGGTAGGAGTTAACCAAATATGTTGAATAGCTCCGGAGCCTTTAATATCAGCCATTATTTGAGTTTCACCGGAAGGAATAACATAATATGGATTCACTTTCCAACCTTGTCCAAGATCTCTTGCAGCATGAGCCGCAGACCCTTCTTCAAGTGTTATCATGCCACCTTTACCGGGTTCTCCAGTTGGGTGCTCAGGTGATATCGATCTGCTTTTAGCATTTGAAACCTTGATAAGATCATTAAGATCTGCCGTCAATCCATTAAATGAACTTGCAAAAAGAACTGTGCTCAATAATATGACGCATAAAATGACAGTCGATTTTTTCATACTTAACTCCCAATTTGTTTAAATAAGACGAAAGAATTTAAACGTAACTGTAATATAAAAAAAGTATAAATTAAAAAATTATTAAAATTCAGGTAAAAATAATCCAAGGAGAACATATTATTTTAGGGATTAATTGCTTGAACGAGTTTAAATAGGGATACTACTTTTTTAGAAAGAAAGCGCTACGAGCATGCCGGTTTTATTACAGTTTATTACTTGTAGTAGACATTTGGCAGCTGAGTTGCTACTGTTACTTTTGAGTTTTTCTTGATATAGGTGATTAAACCTTCGCTGCCTCTTGGGATGACATAATCAATGTGATCTTTCAGACTGATCAGCTCGGTCATGGCAACACGATCAGTTGTGGGAATCAAAGTTATTAGAGCTCTAGGTAAATTATGAGCTTCCAGTACATCACCCAAAATAGAAACCGATGCCGTATTCGTATGGAATCCTTCTTTACCGCCTCGTAATACAATAGTATGCCCGGCCGTAAATGCCTGAATTGACGCCTCAATACTGATATAGGGTCGGGATTCGTAAACGACGGCATATAAGGAAGCCTTGGGGATATCACGACCTTCATCATCTTGCAATACAAGGTTTTTATTATTAGATGCGTAAGCTTTTGCACAGGCGGTTAAATTGAACAGACGTTCATCATTCATATGAAGTCTATCAATTGCCTTGGGAGAAAGGTGCATTGCTTTGCCGATTTTAAGATCTTCGGCATTAAGTTTAAAAATAATCTCTTTATTTTTCTCTAAAGAATCAACCATATCCAAAAGCACGCTTTTAATGAGCGAATTATCAATATCTCTTAAAACAAGTGAAGCCTGCCTGGCGTCATTGATAAGAGGTAAGATCGAGTTTACTGTGGTCATTATTTTGCACCTTAGAATATTACCGCGCTTAATATATTCAAAATAAATGCAAATAAAAGTAAAATTTGGAACTTCTTTTTGTTTGAAGTCGTACTAAATATGTATTACAAATTTAAATCAAAATTGAAAAATAGGTATAGAGAAAAGGGGAAAAAACACTTGTTACACCATAAAACAGGTGTTAAATTCAAACGTAGTGATATGGTTAATTTACATTATTAGAAGGAGATAGGAATGAAAAAACTATTGGTATTGTTGATGTCTGTGTTGTTAGCATCATTTGCATTTGCTCAGTTTGACTTGGGTGTAAAATTAGGTGCTAACTATTCATACATTGAATCTGAAGAGTTCGAAGCTCAAGAATACATTGATACGTTTAGCGATCTGGAAAATATCACTGGTTTCGTTGGGGGTGCTTTTGCTTCAATAGGTTTAGGTAACTTTGCTCTACAGGTTGAAGGTTTGTTTTCAATGGAGGGATTCTCAATTGATGAAATCGTAGCCGATGGTGAAGTTGGTGATGTTATCGAAAACACAACTATTCGTACAAACTACCTCAACGCAGTTGCAATGGCTCGTTACAATCTCCCTATTCCGGTAGTTAGTCCATTTGTCGGTGTTGGCGTTAATGCCGGCATTCCTTTGGGTGATGCGCAAGTAGAAAATCCTGAACAGCTTGATTTTGAAATTGAAAACTTTGATTTTCGTCAATTGGGTCTTTGCTACTCACTCGGCGTTAAACTTCTTGATATGGTTGATGTTGAATTTCGTTACGTACAGGGTTTAACCGATATCTATTCTCTTGAAGGCGAAGATGACGAACCGACTTTCTCACATACTCTGAGATTGTCTCTCGGACTTTATATCTTCTAAGCCAGTCTTTAAAGATCTTAAAAATTGACCCGTCACATGATGGGTCTTTTTTATATGGTCGATAAAGTCGTTGATTTTATTTTATTGCTTTAACGAAATTAAAATTGACATTTTAGTTTATCGATTTCTTTACTTCTTTATCGTTCCATCGACTTTATTTCCGAATAATCGTAAAAATAATTGTAAAATTATTGAAAAATACTTGGACGAGGGGAGCTATTTGTTTAAATTTAGGTGTTAATAGGAAAAAATGATAATATGACTATGAATTTGCACATCCATCATCTACATACTGCTCCTTAGGGGCCGGGATGAGTGCATTGAACAGATAAATTTTTCCCGATCCCTTTAAAAGGATCGGGATTTTTTTAAGATATATAAAAATAAAGGACAAAACATGCTGACACTAGCGATTCAAAAGAAAGGCAGATTATCAACCAAAAGTATGGAACTGTTGGAAAAATGCGGGATCCATTTTAAAAGTACAGGACAAGGTAAGTTGACGACAGCTTCAACGAATTTTCCAATGGAAATATTATTTTTACGTGATGATGATATCCCCGCTTGCGTTGAAGATGGTATTGCCGATATCGGTATTGTAGGTGATAATGAGGTTATGGAGACAGGTGCGAATCTTGAGATGGTATTAGCACTTGGTTTTGGTAAATGCCGTTTATCTTTAGCTATCCCCAAAGCTGAAGAATATAAAGATCTTACATCCTTAAGTGGTAAAAGGATCGCAACATCATATGGTGGTATTTTAGATAAATATCTTAAGGAAGCAGGTGTTGAGGCGGAGATCCACAATATTTCAGGATCGGTTGAGATTGCCCCAAGCATTAATATGGCTGATGCAATCTTCGATATCGTCAGCACAGGTTCAACATTGATCTCCAATGGATTAAAAGAAGTCGATACCCTGGTTAGATCTCAAGCAAGTTTATACTGCAATAAAGAACTAAGTGAAGAAAAACGCAGCCTTATTGAAAAAATCATTTTTAGAATTAAGTCTGTAAGAACCGCAAAAGATTATAAATACATTTTATTAAATGTCCCCAATGAAAAACTGGATATTGTATGTGAAATTCTACCCGGTATGAAAAGCCCCACAATTATGCCTTTAGGAGAAAGTGGATGGTCATCGGTACATTCTGTAATAAAAGAGGATAAATTCTGGGATATTATTGAACAATTAAAGGCGGCAGGTGCCGAAAGCTTGCTTGTGACCGATATTGAACAAATGATACTGTGAGGAAAATATGAAGATTTATAGCAATCCACCTCGCGAAGAGTGGAAAACGCTCTGTGAAAGACCTATGATGAATCAGACGCGGCTCATCTCCTCCGTTAAAGATATTATTCGTATGACAATGCTTAAAGGTGATGAAGCATTAATAGGATATGCAAAAAAATTCGACAATGCGGATTTAAAAAGTATCTTGTGTACAGCTGAGGAAATTAAAGAATCCGAAAAGGATATTTCGGTCGTCTTAAAGGATAATATTCGTCTCGCAATTACAAATATTAAAAAATTTCATGAAGCTCAGATGCCGAAGAAGAAATTTATCAAAACTATGCCCGGTGTGCGCTGCTGGCGCGAAGCTCGGGCTATCGAGAAAGTTGGTATTTATGTACCCGGTGGTACGGCACCGCTTTTTTCAACCGTTTTAATGTTGGCTGTTCCTGCTGTTTTAGCCGGTTGTAAAGAGATCGTACTATGTTCACCTCCAAGAAAGGATGGAACGTTGCATCCTGCAATTCTTTGGGCGGCTAAAGAGGCCGGTGTAACCCATATTTGTAAAGCCGGTGGAGCGCAAGCTATCGCAGCCATGACTTACGGGACTGAGTCCGTACCTGCCGTTTATAAAATCCTGGGGCCCGGTAATCAATATGTTACTGCCGCTAAAATGTATCTCGCTTCTCAGGAAAAAGTGGCGATTGATATGCCGGCAGGGCCTTCTGAGGTACTTGTTTTGGCCGATGAATATGCAAATGTTGAATTTATTGCAGCTGATTTGCTTTCCCAGGCTGAACACGGCCATGATTCGCAAGCGATTTTAGTTACATCGGATGAAAGTATGCCCGAAAAGGTCAGAACTGAAGTCATTGAACAAATGGATACGCTTTCCAGAGCGGATATAGCTCAGCATTCATTGATTAATAGCAAGATCATTTACTTTAAAGATCAGAAAACATGCTTGGAATTTGCAAACGAATATGCATCAGAGCATTTAATATTAAACACCAGGAATGCCGTAGACCTGATCCCCGAAGTCAGAAATGCCGGATCGGTCTTCGTTGGAGATCTAACACCCGAGTCGGTAGGCGATTATGCGTCAGGAACAAATCATACACTTCCTACGGCCGGTTATGCAAAAAGCTATAGCGGTGTTTCGCTTGACTCCTATTTTAAAATGGTAACTTTTCAGGCATTATCAGCTAAAGGGTTAAAGAATATTGGTCCGGCAGTTGAACATATGGCAAAAACCGAAGGTTTGGATGCGCATAAGCAGGCCGTAACACGAAGATTATCAACAATTAAAAGCTAAGAAAGCGATATATGGCAATTGACATTACATCTTTGATCAGAAAAAACGTTCGGAAAATGAAGAAATATGCTTCGGCCCGTGAAGAGTTTACGGGAAAGGCTAAGGTATTTCTTGATGCTAATGAAAATTCATTCGGTTCCTCGGCCAATAAGGATCTTAATCGTTATCCCGAGCCCATTCCCAAGCAATTGCGAGAGGCTATTGCCAAGTATAAGGGCATTAATGATCCGCAGAAGATATTTCTTGGAAATGGTAGTGACGAAGCCATTGATTTGGTTATAAGAGCATTTTGCGAACCTCGCGAAGACTCGATCATGATCCTGCCACCGACCTATGGTATGTACAGCGTTTGCGCTAATGTTAATGATGTTGATATTATGAAAATCGCTTTAAATTCAGACTTTTCACTAAATGTCGATGAGATCATAGCTAAAGCGAATGCCGAAAAACCTAAAGTAATCATTATTTGTACACCCAATAACCCTTCAGCCAATGTTTATCAAGAAGGTGATATCGAAAAAGTGTTGAAAAATGTACCCTCACTGGTTATTGTGGATGAAGCCTATATTGACTTTTCTACAAAAGATTCATGGGTAAAAAGACTAGATGAATTTAATAATTTAATAGTGATTCAGACCTTTTCCAAAGCTTGGGGAATGGCGGGTGTTCGTTTAGGTATGGCTTTTGCAGATCCGGAGATCATAGAAGTGCTCAATAAGATCAAGTATCCTTATAATATTAATGATGTCACAACAAGCATTGTGCTTGAGACTGTGAATAATCCCTGGCTGAAAGAAAATCTCGTATCAAAGATTATACATGAAAGAGCTTATTTGATGCATGAATTTTCAAAACTTGATATAGTGAACGAAGTATTGGATTCCGAAGCCAACTTCTTTCTTGCCAGGTTTGATGAGCCTAAGAAGGTATATACATTTTTAACCGAAGAGGGGATCGTTGTTCGCGATCGTTCCGATCAATTACATTGTGAAGGATGTTTGAGAATTACCGTGGGTACGAGAGAGGAAAATACTATGTTGCTAAACGCATTAAAAAAATACCCCGGGGGTGTGTAATGAAACGCGTTTTATTTATCGATAGAGATGGAACCATCATTTCTGAAGTTCCTGATGAAACCATTGATAGTTTTGAAAAACTAAAATTTTTACCCGGCGTAATTTCTGCTTTGGTAAATATATCAAAACACTCTGAATATGAGTTGGTTATGGTTTCAAACCAAGATGGATTAGGACGAGCGGATTTCCCTGAAGAACGCTTTTGGGGACCACATAATTTTATGATGGATATCTTGGAGGGTGAAGGAATTCGCTTTAAAGACGTGCTTATTGACGCGCATTATGAAGAAGAAAATTCTCCGATGCGAAAACCCAACACGGGTATGTTAACAGCCTATATGAATGCAGATTATGATCTAGCTAATTCATATGTGATCGGGGATCGCAATTCCGATATGCAATTAGCCAAGAATTTGCATGCAAAAGGAATCTTTATTGGAGAAAACAATCCGGACGCCGTATTGTCTACCACTTCTTGGAAAGAAATTGAGGAATTCCTGTTGAATCCCAAACGCGTAGCTGAAGTTCGCAGGGCAACCAAGGAAACGGATATATCTGTAAAAGTAGACCTTGATGGCAAGGGAGAATATAAAATAAAGACAGGGATAGGATTTTTTGATCATATGCTTGAACTATTTTCAAAGCATTCCGGTATTGATTGTAATGTTACGGTCAATGGTGATTTACATGTAGATGAACACCATAGCATTGAAGATACGGGATTGACGCTTGGTGAGGCTTTGTTGAAGGCATTGGGAGATAAACGAGGTATTGAGCGTTATGCTTTTCATTTGCCGATGGATGAAGCTAAAGCAGAGGTTTTGCTTGACCTCTCCGGTCGTCCATATTTTGTTTATAATGTTAAACATAAACGCGAGTATGTAGGTGAATTACCTACTGAGATGCTGAAGCACTTTTTTAGATCATTTGCCGATGGATTGCGCTGTAACTTGCATATTTCTGCAGAAGGCGAGAACGAACATCATATTATAGAAGGTGAATTTAAAGCTTTAGCAAGAGCTATGAAGATTGCCGTAAGGAAAACATCGAATGACCTACCATCTACTAAAGGAGTCCTGTAATGAAAATTGCCGTAATTAAATATTCGGCCGGCAACATACGATCTGTATTGATCGCTCTGGAGCGTTTGAATGTCAATGCGACGGTTACAGATGATCCCGAAGAAATTCGGTCTGCCGATAAGGTTATTTTCCCGGGAGTAGGGGAAGCATCATCTGCGATGGCGTATTTAAAAGAGCGCGGACTTGATTTAGTGATCAAGGAGTTAAAACAACCCGTTTTAGGTATTTGTCTGGGGCTTCAATTGATGTGTAAGCATAGTACGGAAGGTGATACGGAATGCTTTGGCATTTTCGATAACAAGGTAATAAGATTCCCCGAAACGGATAAGGTACCTCATATGGGTTGGAATAGCATAACAAACTTAAATAGCCCTCTATTCAAAGATATAGAAGAAGGTGCGCATGTTTATTTTGTTCATGCCTATGCCGCTGAACCGGGTGTGGATCAGATCGCTAAATCAAATTATATTATGCCTTTTGCTTCGGCGATTCAAAAGGATAATTTTTATGCAACGCAATTTCATCCCGAGAAAAGTGGTGATATTGGTGAAAAAATATTAAAGAATTTTATAGAGTTATAAATGATAACAATTATTCCTGCCATAGACATTATCGATGGTCAATGCGTACGCCTTAGTAAAGGTGATTACAATACCAAGAAGGTGTACAATGAAAATCCGGGTAGTATTGCCAGGATTTATGCTGACCACGGCGTTAGCAGATTACATTGTGTTGATCTCGATGGCGCAAAACAAAAGTATATCGTAAATGAAAAAGCCATATCAAGTATTTGTGCGGTAAAAGAATTATCTGTTGATCTTGGAGGAGGTATTCAGTCCGATAAAGATATCACAAAAGCTTTTGATCTTGGTGCTAATCAAATAACAGCCGGATCCATTGCTGCACGTGAGCCACAAAAAGTCAATGAATGGTTAAAGAAATATGGCGCTGATAAGATCATTTTAGGTGCAGACTTCAAATATGGCAAGATAGCTGTTTCGGGCTGGGAAGAATCCACGAGTTATGATCTGATCAGCTTTTTGGATGATTACGTTTCAAGAGGCATCAAAACCGTCATATCGACGGATATTTCCAAGGATGGTATGCTAAAAGGATCAGCCGTTAAGACCTATGAGCAGATCAAACTAAAATTTCCTGCGCTTGAACTGATCGCTAGCGGTGGGATATCAAAAATGGATGATATCTATGAATTGAACGATCTGGGTATCGATGCTGTGATCGTGGGAAAAGCTATCTATGAAAATAGAATTACGTTAAAAGAAATAGAGGAGTTTATCGCTAAATGTTAACAAAAAGGATCATACCTTGCCTCGATATCCGAGACGGGCAAACTGTTAAGGGAGTAAAATTCGAATCCATCCGCCATGCGGGTGATCCTATTGAATTAGCGGAACTTTATGCGCGTTCAGGTGCCGATGAACTTACTTTTCTTGATATCACAGCTACCATAGAAGGTCGTAGCACCTTTGCGGAATTGGTAAACAAGATCGCACATCATATCAATATCCCCTTCACGGTTGGAGGAGGTATTAAGTCTGTCGACGATGTGGCAAGGTTATTGGATGCGGGTGCCGATAAGATCACGGTGAATTCAGCTGCCGTGAGAAATCCCGGTTTGATAGATAAGCTTGCGGCTCGATTCGGATCACAATGTGTTGTATTGGCAATTGACTGCAAACAATATGGTGATGAATCACGAGTACATTTGGATGGTGGAAGAACAGCTACCGAAAAAGAGACTCTTTCCTGGGCTAGTGAAGCGGTTGGCAGGGGAGCGGGGGAAATTCTTTTAACATCGATGGATCACGATGGAACTAAAGACGGGTTTGCGCTTGACATTACTTCAGCAGTTTCTGAATTGCTTTCAGTCCCGGTAATTGCCTCAGGTGGAGCCGGTAAATGTGAACATTTTGTTGATGTTTTTTCAAAAGGTAAAGCCGATGCTGCTCTTGCTGCCAGTATTTTCCATTTTGGTGAGATTCCCATTCCCGAGTTAAAAACCTACTTAAAAAATAAGCACATACCTGTAAGGATGAAATAAAGAGGAAAAATAATGAAAATTGATTTCAAAAAAGGGAATGGTTTAGTTCCCGCAATTATTCAAGATGATAAATCTAACAAAGTCCTGATGTTAGGTTATATGAATGAAGACACCTATAAGAAAACTCTTGAAACTGAGTTGGTGACTTTTTATAGCCGTTCACGTGATGAAGTCTGGACAAAGGGAGAAACATCCGGAAATTACCTTCATGTTGTTTCTGTAACTGAAGATTGTGATGGTGATACATTGTTAATCCGGGCGACTCCCGATGGCCCTGTTTGTCATACAGGTGATGATACCTGTTTTGGTGAACAGAATCTTGATTTCCCCAATTTTTTACACGAGCTGGAAGATATTATTGCCGATAGAAAAAAGAATCCAAGCGGAAGTTCATATACAAATAAGCTTTTTGATAAAGGTACACCTAAAATAGCTCAGAAAGTCGGCGAAGAAGCCACTGAAGTTATCATTGAGGCTATGAGAAGAAACCAGGAATTGTTCAAGGAAGAAGTTTCTGATCTGCTGTATCACCTTCTTGTTTTAATGAATGACCAGAACGTGACCTTAGACGATATAAATTTAGTTTTGAAAAATCGTCATAAGAAATAAGCAAACATTCAAGATAAACGAAAATTATAAAATAAAATCGTTAAAAATATGAAGAATAGTAATACAAAACAAAATAACGAAAACAATAGTAAAATAATATGCAAAAAACAGTTGCATATTAAAAGTATTATACGCATATTACAAACGATTGATAATATGGGATGTCGTCTAATGGCAAGGCGCCTGACTGTTAATCAGGTTATTGGGGGTTCGAGTCCCTCCGTCCCAGCAAGGGCTAACAGTTTTCTGTTGGCCTTTTAGTTTACTGGTGAAAAATTGTTTTACCGGGTGATAATTATAAGGTATCGAAAGATTTTGTTTATGGGTTTAGGTAGGTTAGAGGGGTTGGATAGAATAAATTTAATTCTTAAATCTTTTTAACCTTATTTGGAAATTGAAATGCTCTATGGCTGATTTATAAACATAAGAGTAATTGAAAGGATTTACATGTCATATCATGTGCTAAAATTCGGTGGTTCTAATCTTAAGAAAAAAGATGATATTCTTCGTATTGTTGATGTGATTGGCAAATATGATTCGTCATTGATTATAGTTGTTTCGGCTTTTTATGGTGTAACCGATATGTTGGCGCAGACTCTTGAGAAGGTAAAGAATGACGAAAGTGCCATCAATGAGTTAGCTGATAAGATCGTTTCGTTGAAAATAGAAACGCTTGAAGAAGTCGTTGATGATCCAGCTGTACGAGATGCAATATTAACGGATGTACTGACACGTATTGAAAAATTAAAACGATTTTTGCAAGGCGTTAACTTCTTTGGAGATACGCCATCTTTTGTTAATGATACCATTTTAAGCTATGGAGAGCGTCTCAGCTCATTAATGTTGACGGGGATATTGAATTATTTTGGAATCGGGGCAGAAGAAATGCTGCCTGAAGATATTGGCTTAGTGACAGATGGTGAATTTGGTAATGCGACAGTGGATTTTGAATCGGCATCATCCAAAGTAAAAACCAGTCTAAAAGCGAAAAAGATTGTTGTCGTGCCAGGTTTTTACGGTGTTTCTCAAGAAGGGAAAACCACTTTACTTGGCAGGGGTGGTTCAGACTATTCTGCGGCTGCAATCGCTCATTGTTTAAATGCAAAAAGTCTTGATCTTTTTAAAGATGTTGATGGCTTTTTAACCGGTGATCCCCGGTACGTAGACAAACCCAAACGGATAAAAACACTGTCTTACATGGAATCGGCCGAATTATCGTATTTTGGTGCTAAGATATTGCATCCTCGTACGGTAGAGCCACTTCGTGAAGCGAATATTCCTATTCGTTTGTATAATATTGCCAACGTAGAAGATTTAAACAAGCCTTTAACAAGTGTTGAGCGAAGCTCTGATATTCATGATGATGTCATTAAAAGTGTAACATTTTCCGACGAGATAGGAATATTGAAATTGAAGGGCCCGGGAATTGGGTATAAACCGGGTATTCTTGCTAAAGTATCTTCTGCGATGGATAATGCCGGTATTAATATTAAATCTGTTATTACTTCTCAAACTACGATCAATATCCTTCTTGAAACCAGCTATCTTAAAAAAGCTAAAAAAATTGTTAATGATCTTGAACTTCATGCGGTGGGGGAGATTATTGCCGAAAATGATATATCCGTGATCGCTGCCGTTGGACACGGTATTACCGAAAAAGTCGGTTTAGCCGCAAGAATATTTTCTGCCGTATCGCAAAGAGGGATCAATATAGAGATTATCTCGGTAGGCGCCTCTCCCGTGGCTGCATATTTTATTGTCAAGAAGGTAGACCGAGCCTCTACGATCAGGGCAATTCATGAATTATATGTGGGAAATGATAATTAATAGGGGTTTTGGGGGGCTCTTGTATTTTGAAATAATGGACGATGAAATACCTATGTGTTACCTTTCATCGAAATTGACATATATAAAATAGCTTTGCTATTATAAATAATTATAATATCTTCGGGACGGAAAAATAGGACAAAGAAAATGGATTTAACTAAAACATTTACATTCGACATGGCTCACCGCCTAAGCTTTCATAAGGGCAAATGCTGGAATCTGCATGGGCATACTTATAAACTTGAAGTAACAGTTGGTGGCGATGCGGATGAGAATGGCATGGTCATTGATTTTAATGATATGAAAAATATATGTATGGAAAAGGTCGTAGATGTATTGGATCATTCGACCGTGATCTACGAAAAAGATGAATTAATGATGAATAACTTCCCCATGCAATTACAGCATGTAATTATGCCTTACGAGCCCACTGCAGAGAATCTTTGCTTGTGGATCTCCGATAGATTGGAAGAGGGTGGTTTAAAAATAAAACAGGTTGCAGTATGGGAAACAGCGAGCAGCAAAGCACTTTATATAAAGTAAACGAAATCTTTTACTCTTATCAGGCCGAGGGGCGTTGGGCCGGTCAGGCAGCGGTATTTATCCGTCTTGCCGGTTGTAACTTAAGATGTGATTTTTGTGATACTGAATTCTTAACCGGTATTGATATGGATGTCCGCGAGATCATGGCAAATGTTCATGATCATGAAGCTAAGTTTGTGGTGATTACCGGCGGTGAACCTTTGATGCAGGATACACTTGAATTGGTTCAAAAGTTGAAAGATGAAAATTATTATGTGGCACTTGAAACCAATGGCAGTTATGAACCGGGTCATGAGCTTTTTGATTGGATCACCGTGTCGCCTAAAAATAAAAATGTTAAAATCAAGAAATGTAATGAGCTAAAGGTCGTTTTGGGTGTGGATGAAGAACCCGAAACATATGGTATTAATTCAGACGTTAAATTTATATCTCCCAAGAATCCCACACATGATCGTGAGATCGGATCCTTGTCGGCGGACTTTTTCTCTACAGATGTTGCGATGTATTGTTATCGCTATGCTTTAAAACATCCGGAATGGCGCTTAACATTTCAAACACACAAGTGTATCGGGGTCAGATAATGAACACTCGCAAGACACTGGTGTTGTTTTCGGGAGGACAGGACTCAACGACTTGTATCTATTGGGCAAAACGTGAATTTGCTGCTGTTGAGGCTGTTTTTTTCCATTACGAACAACGTCATAGTGTTGAATATAAAAGTGTAAAATATATCTGCGAAAAAGAAAATATTCTTCTTCATGAATTGCATGTGCCCGCTTTTAAAGAAATTGGTGGTACTGCAATGATAGATGAAGTGACGATAGAGACAGGAAAAAATGATCTGCCTAATACCTTTGTACCCGGTAGAAACATTGTTTTTCTAACCCTTGCAGCCTCTTTGGCCTACAAACGAGGCATAAATGATATAGTTATTGGGGTTAATGATGCCGATTATTCCGGTTACCCAGATTGCCGAATCGACTTTGTTACGTCAATGCAGGACTCACTATCAAAAGGGCTTGATTACCCCTTGCAAATTCATGCTCCATTGCAATCAATGAGCAAAGCCGAAATATGGCAGATGAGCGATAGACTGGGTGTGATCAATGAGGTTATCAAACATTCACATACCTGCTATGTGGGTGACCATAATACTTTAAATCCCTGGGGATATGGCTGTGGCGAATGCCCGGCCTGCATCCTACGCAAAAAAGGGTTTGAAGAATTTCTAAATTTGGACGAATAAGTCAAATTTTAAAATATGATATAGACGAAGCTTTGATAAAAAGTTAAGTTAGTAAAAATTAAATAAAAAATTGAGGAAAGCATGTCAAAGAATATTATTGTATTCGATACCACCCTCCGGGACGGTGAACAAAGTCCGGGCGCTTCGCTGACAGTGAATGAAAAGATCATTATTGCCGAGCAGCTTTCCAAACTCGGTGTTGATGTGATTGAAGCGGGTTTCCCTATTGCGTCACAAGGTGATTTTGAAGCTGTAAAAAGCATTGCAGAGAGCGTAGACGGCCCGATCGTTTGCGGACTGGCACGAGCAGTCGATAAAGATATTGATCGTTGCTGGGAAGCCGTAAAACACGCGAAAAAGCCCCGTATACATACATTTATTGCGACATCATCTATTCATAGAGATGAAAAACTTAAAAAAAGTAAAGAAGAAGTGATCGCAGATGCCGTAAAGGCGGTTAAGCGTGCAAAATCATATTGTGATGATGTTGAGTTTTCTCCTGAAGATGCAGGCAGAACATCGTTGGATTATATGTGTGATGTGGTTAAAGCCGTTATCGAAGCCGGAGCTACAACGATCAATATTCCAGACACGGTAGGTTACACCGAACCACAAGAATTTGCTCAAAGAATTGAATATCTCTTTGAAAAAGTACCTGAGGCAAATGATGTTGTTATTTCTGTACATTGTCATAATGATTTGGGTAATGCTGTTGCGAATTCCCTGGCTGCCGTTAAGGCGGGTGCATCTCAGGTTGAATGTTGTATCAATGGCATCGGCGAACGTGCCGGTAATGCCTCTTTGGAAGAAGTGGTTATGAACCTGAAAACCAGAAAAGATTATTTTGATGTTGATACAAGTATCAACACAAAAGAATTGTTCAAGACCAGTCGACTTGTATCAAATCTTACAGGTTTAAGTATTGCAAGAAATAAGGCCATTGTGGGATTGAATGCCTTTGCTCATGAAGCCGGAATACATCAACATGGAGTTTTGCAAAGTAAAGCCACCTACGAGATCATGAATTCTGAAGATGTCGGTTGGTCGGGTGAAAACATTGTTATCGGTAAACACAGCGGAAAACACGCCGTATTGGCCCTTCTTGAAGAAGAAGGCTATACGCTTAGCAAGGAACAGACAGATCAGGTAACCGCAAAGGTGAAAGATCTTGCAGATAAGAATAAAACCGTTGAACGTGATGACATTCTTGCTATTGCTATGGATGTATTGGGACAGTTAAGTGATCAGGAGCAATATATAAAACTGGAAGGTTTTGCGGTTACAACCGGAAACGGTATGACGCCAACGGCTTCGGTTAAATTAACGATAAATGATGAAGTGAAAATCGGCACCGGAGTAGGTGATGGCCCTATTGATGCGTTATCCAGCGCTGTTTGGACCATTATCGACCAACCCGTAAAACTGGAAGAGTATAATCTTAAAGCCATTACAGGTGGTACAGATGCTTTAGCTGATGTTTCGATTAAGTTAATAGATGATAACGAAAAGATCTATATGGGTAGGGCCGTTCACGAAGATGTAATTAGAGCGGGCTTGCTTGCGATCATCAATGGTTTGAATAGATATATGAATGCTTACAATAAAGGATAAGAAATGGGACAAACGATCACTGAAAAGATCCTGGCCAAACATGCAGGCAGGAAAAGCGTTAAACCCGGTGAATTGGTAAACGCAACATTAGACTTGGTGATGTGTCACGATGTGACAACCACACCGGCAATAGATATGATGAAAGAACATGGAATAACAAAGGTATTTGATCCTGAAAAAATTGTGATCATGCCCGATCATTTTGTTCCGAATAAAGATATTAAATCTGCCGAAATGGTACGCAAGATAAGACTTTGGGCCGATGAAATGGGTATTGAGACATTTTACGAATTAGGTAATCATGGTGTTTGCCATGCTTTATTACCTGAACAAGGGCACGTCAAACCGGGTATGACCATTGTGGGCGCAGATTCGCATACATGTACGCACGGTGCTTTAGGTGCATTTTCAACCGGTATTGGCTCTACCGATCTTGCGGCATCCTTATCTACCGGAGAACTATGGTTTAAAGTGCCGCCTACAATTCTTTTTAATGTCTTCGGATCTTTGCAAGAAGGCGTATATGCCAAGGATATTATTCTTGAAATAATTAGACGCATTGGCGTCGATGGTGCGCGGTACAAAGCGATGGAATTTCGGGGTCCCGTTATTGATGAATTAAGCATTGAAGCGAGAATGACAATTACGAATATGGCAATTGAAGCCGGTGGTAAATCGGGAATTATTGCAGCAGATGACAAGACCATCGAATATTTAAAAACACGCGGTATTGAAGGTGAAATCGACTTAGTAAAAAGTGATGAAGATGCAGTATATGAGCAAGTTATAGATATTGACGTAAGCGATCTTGAACCTATAATTGCCTTCCCTCATCTGCCTGATAATGGCAAGAAGATCTCTGAGATTACAGAAAAGATCAAAATAGATCAAGCTTATATCGGATCGTGTACCAATGGTCGGATAGAGGATTTGCGAGTAGCGGCAGAGATCATGAAAGGTAAGACCGTTCCCAAAGGTACGCGCTGTATTGTAATTCCGGCAACGACCGAAATATGGAAGCAAGCCAATAAAGAAGGATTGCTTGATATCTTTATGGAAGCTGGAGCAACCGTATCATCACCAACATGCGGAGCATGCCTAGGTGGTCATATGGGAATTATTGCAGCGGGTGAGAAATGTATTTCTACGACAAACCGTAATTTTGTCGGTAGAATGGGCTCTCCGGAGTCTGAAGTATACCTCGCAAGTCCTGCAAGTGTAGCAGCTGCAGCTGTAAGCGGTTATATTTGCGATCCACGAAAGAGTTAAGGAGAAAAAATGAAAGCACATGTATATAATAGAGACCACATCAATACTGATGAGATCATTCCTGCACGTTATTTGAATATGGATAAAGAAGCCGATTTGGCAAAACACGCAATGGAGGACATTGATACCGAATTTGTGGAAAAAGTAGAAGCAGGTGATGTCATTGTAGCCGGTGAGAATTTCGGATGCGGATCATCTCGTGAGCATGCCGTATGGGCACTCCGTGGTGCCGGTGTTAAAGCTGTGATAGCTGAATCTTTTGCGAGGATATTTTACAGAAACTGCATTAATAATGGCTTTTTAGCAATTGAATGTCAGGGGATTAGCGGAAGTATTTCTAATGGTGCAAAGTTAGAGATCGACCTAATATCCGGTGAAATCAAAGATCTTGATGCAGATAAATCATATAAGTTTCCTCCGTTACCTGAGTTTGCGCAGGAGATGCTTGAAGCCGGTGGCTTAATGAAAATGATTTCTAAATAACAAAAAAATAAATAAAATAAAAAATGCTCCGAAATTCGGAGCATTTTTCTATTGTATGGACACTATTTTTGCATCTCTACAATAGTTAATTTAAAATTCGGTTCCGGCACCAAAGTAATTTGTGCTGTCTTCACCAAACTTATCAACTTGCTTGCCATGAATAATGTAAGTACAGCGTTCGCCGACAACTTCAGATATTAATACAATGTTTTCTTCACCGAATTCATCGATCTGAATGATGCGGGCCAGGTTATTGTTATAATTTTGTGCCATTAAATTAGCGTGGCAAATAGGGCAGTACAAATCTGTTTTATCACCATCTTCTAATTGAAAAGTACGGTGTTTTCGTACTGAATAATTCCCGACCTCAGGACTTAGCAATAGTATGCCTCGTTCACCATCTTCTTTTCTGGCTGAAAAAATAACAGAGTTTTTGACCTTTAAATGACCTCTACAGAAAGGGCATACATAATCATTTTTCATTTTTCACTTCCTCTATAATTATAGTTTTCGCTATAATTTATGGGCTTGAAATTCTATTAACAATAAAAAACAAGTGTAATTATATGGTATTTAGAACTTTACAAGCTATGATGAAATGAGTCTAATATGCTACTTGTGCCATTTACCTATATACCATTAACATCAGCTTTTTTGAAAAACGAAAAACAATTTTGAATTTTCCCGAATTATCCTCATTTTTATGCGATTGTATAACCATGGAGAAAAAATGAAAAAGATCATTCTGACAGAAAAAGCTCCTGCTCCTATTGGTGCATATTCACAGGGCATAGCTTTTGAAAATATGATATTTACATCAGGTCAGTTACCTGTTGATATGTCAAATGGCAAGTTGATACTTGATGATATAGATGCAGCGACCAGGGCCGCGGTTAAAAATGTGATTGCTGTCGTAGAAGAAGCGGGTGGAAGCAAAGAAACTATCCTTAAAACGACCGTGTTTTTAAAAGATCTATCACAATTTGCAAATGTTAATGCAGTTTATGCGGAAGTATTTCCCGAAAATGCCCCCGCAAGATCAGCGGTGCAGGTTGCAAGGTTACCAAAAGATGTGCAAATTGAGATCGAAGCTATTGCCGTAAAGAAATGAAACGAATTCTAATAATTACATTATTAATTCTAAGTTTTAATTCATTAGTTGCAATGGAGCAGGATAGCCTTGAAAGCAGAATTACTATAACCCAGAAATCACCTATTGCTGCAATGACGTATTCAGTTGTATTCCCGGCCGGGGGACAGTTCTATAATGATAAATGGCTGAAGGGAAGTATTTTTATGGGTACTGAACTTGCCTTTGGAGGTATTGCCGCATATAATTATTATCTAAATTCACGGGGAGTGACGGAACCCTTCTTAGCTATAAGTCAAACCTCTTTGTCAAATGCAAAGGCATATACTTGGATTTTTGCAGCGGCTTATGTGTATTCAATTATGGATGCGTATGTTGATGCTCATTTTAGTTATTTTCCAAGCGAAAAACTAATTTTAGAACCCGATTCGGATATTAATGGTTTCCAATTAAGCATGCCGGTTGACAAATTGTTAGATGAAGAGAAGCTAGCTCGTTTGACTTCTTCATATTTTTTAACATTGCATTCTTCATTTACACTAAATAATGTGGTAGGTTTAGATAAGCAAGATTCAAAATACGCATCTTTAGGAATTGGCGTATCGATTTCACTTGGAAGAAATATCTTCGATATTATCAGCAAAAAGAAAAAGTTTAAGTTTGAAAATTTGTTGTATGATGCCCTGGGTATAGGACTGGGGTATTTAACAGTTGAAGCAATACAAAAGTAAGCGATAGAGGTGGTAATGGTAGAGAATAGGGAACATTGGGGTAATAAATTAGGCTTTATTCTAGCCGCGGCCGGCTCGGCAGTCGGCTTGGGAAATATATGGAAATTTCCTTACATAACGGGTGAAAATGGGGGAGCAGCCTTTATTATCATTTATTTGATCTGCATCCTTATTATTGGGCTACCGGTGCTGATCGCTGAGATCCTTCTTGGACGAAATGCTCAAAAAGGCCCAATATCTGCCTTTAGATTGCTTGCTAAAAAAAATAAAAGACTGTGGATCGTTATCGGTTCGGTGTTTTTTATTACCGGTTTTGTTATTCTCTCGTATTATAATGTAATTGCAGGGTGGTCTGCTGGCTATATCGTTGAATCATTACGAGGGAGCTGTGCTAATTTTTTGAATGCCGAACAAGCTTCTCAATTTCATGGTGCTTTAGTATCAAATCCCGGTTGGATCATTTCTTGGCAATTGGTGTTTGTTTTGCTTGGTGCTGTGGTTGTTTATTTTGGTGTGAAAAACGGAATAGAAAAGATCGCCAGATTCCTTATGCCTATCTTTTTTATTATTTTGATCTTATTGGTGGTTTGGGGAGTCTCCTTGGAAGGTAGCGAAAAAGGTTTAGCATTCCTGTTTAAACCGGATTGGTCCACCGTTAATTTTACAACCGTATTAATTGCTTTAGGGCATGCTTTTTTTACACTATCAGTTGGTATGGGTGTGTTATTGACATATGGATCATACCTTAAAAAAGATGATAATATATTTTTTTCCGGTATTATGATCGCGCTGCTCGATACTTTAATTGCACTTTTAGCGGGATTGGCTATCTTTACGTCAGTATTTGCGATGGGATTTGATCCTGCCGGTGGCCCCGGACTTGTATTCCATGTGCTTCCTGCTGTATTTTCACAAATGCCCGGTGGTAGTATTTTCGCAACTTTGTTTTTTATTCTTTTATCTATTGCCGCATTAACGTCGACAATTTCTATTCTTGAAATGCTTGTTTCCACAATGATGGATGAATTTAAGATGAATCGACATTCTGCTGTTATATTGATCTCAATTACGATCTTTTTAATTGGCATACCCTCAGCCTTGTCTTTCGGCCCTTTAGCAAATGTAAAAATATTCGGATTGAATATTTTTGATAATATGGATTTTCTGTCGGCAAATATTTTACTTCCGCTAGGAGGTCTGTTTGTCGCCATTTTTGTGGGATGGAGTTTAAATAAACAGGAAGTTATGGGTGAGTTATTTCATGGGTTTAGAGATCATCAGAAAAATAGAAAAATTGCAAACATCTGGTATTTTCTTGTAAAATTTATTGCTCCAATTCTGATCATCCTTGTCTTTTTAAGTTCAATAGGGATAATATAATGTTAAAAAAGATGATTATTATAGGTATGCTGGCTTTTGCATGTATTTACGCTGAATCGGCGGATACAACATCCACATCGATCGGCATCTCTGATATGCAATTTTATACGATCATCCCCGCTGAAGGAGAACAAGAAGGGTTCGGTATTAAAACACTAAAGCCTTTTGCGATCATTCAACCGGAAGATAAGTGGTTTTCAAAAGATAAGTGGAT
Organism: bacterium; assembly: GCA_963676395.1. Taxonomy (GTDB): domain Bacteria; phylum Fidelibacterota; class Fidelibacteria; order Fidelibacterales; family Fidelibacteraceae; genus M50B103. The sequence continues at coordinate 2,322,856 of OY781066.1, forward strand.
GCATTTTACTACGGCTTATTTTATATCTCTTCAAAGTAATTTTACTTTAAATGAGATGTTTTATACTCGCAAGAATAATGCTCGTTATGTTTCATTGGGAATTACTCTGAGCTTATCTTTAGGGAAAGAGGTTTACGATACATTTGCGAAAGGATCATATTTTTCATGGAAAGATCTTTGCTATGATATCTTAGGAGCTGGATTAGCGTATTATACATCACAATTAATTTACGAATAGGTGATAAATGTTAAATGTTCTATCATATTGCGATCAATGTGCTACCTGTGTAGCCGTTTGCCCATCTCAAGCATTACATATGGGAGAATTTCAAGTAAGAGTAAATCAAGATCTTTGCAGTCAATGTGGAATTTGTGTGAAATTATGCCCTTTAGGGGCTTTGGAGTTGAAAGATGACGAATAAATGGGATATTATTGTTGTTGGTGCGGGACCGGCAGGTCTTTTTGCCGCTCTGGAAGCGGCCAAAGCGGGGAAGAAAGTTCTTTTGATAGAGCGAAAAAGAGAGTTGGGTGTCCCGGTACGTTGTGGTGAAGCAATAGGGCACGATGATTTCGTTAGATATTTTCCAATTGAAGAGCGTTGGATATCGTCACGTGTAAATTCATTTATCCTTGTGTTACCGAATGGAAAAGAAGTCGAATTAAAAAGTGATCTCTATTCAGGATATATCATGAATCGTGATTTATTTGAATATGATATGGGCATTAAAGTTTCTGAGGCAGGCGCTGAAATTAAAATGAAATCCAATGTTATTGAACTGATAAAGGATGAGAATTATCACTTGAAAGGTGTAGTGGTTGAAGAGCAAGGAAATATCAATCATTACTACGCGGACATTGTTATTGCTGCCGATGGCGTAGAATCGCAGATCGCTGCCAAAATGGGAGTTAATACACAGTTAAAACCAAGTGAAATTGAACCATGTGTGCAAGCAACTGTCGCAAATGTGAATATTAATAAAAATGCGTTGTATATTTATATTGGTTTGTGTTATGCGCCCGGTGGCTATGCCTGGGTTTTTCCTAAAGCCAATAACTGCGCCAATATCGGTTTGGGTATTAATGGCAAGAATGCAGACGGTAAAAAACACTCTATAGATTATTTGAATGATTTTCTTGCTAAGTTTTTCCCGGACGCTTCCATTCAACGCTTAGTTAGCGGTGGTGTCCCTGTTACATTGAACCTTGATCCATTAGCTATCGAGAATATGCTTATTACCGGTGATGCCGGGCATATGGTTAATCCTTCGAACGGTGGAGGAATCACCCATGCGATAGACAGTGGTATTCAAGCCGGAAAAGCCGCCGCGCAGGCCTGCGATAACCCCCAGAAACAAGAAAAAATATTTAATGATTATAAAAAATATATTCATAAGCATATTGGCAAGAATCACGAAAGTCTCAATCGTATCAAAGAGGCCATCTATCAGTTAAGTGATGAAGAGTATAATACCATTGGTGATGAAATACTCAAGCTTAATATTGAAAAGCGCACATTCATGGGCGTGTTTTCAAAAGCCATAAAGAAACAACCTTCTTTACTGGTTGATGTTGCCAGAGCATTTACGGGAATCTAGAAACAAGCTTTTACTAAGTTACGATAAATTGTAAGATGTCAGAATTGTAAAGATGTAAGATTTTGCGTTTTTACATTCAACAATGTCTTTGTTGTATCAAATTGTTATTGTAAATTTCCCGGTAAATTTAAAATGATTATCGGAAGGGCTTATTTGACTCAACTTAAACCAGAATTATTACAAGAGCTGCATCTGAAGACCTGTATTGCATTTGATGTGGAAACTACCGGTCTTGACCCCAAGAAAGAAGAAGTCATCCAGTTCTCTGCCGTTAAATTTGTCGACGGCAAAAAGACAGAAGAGTTAAACTATTTTTGCAATCCGAAAAAAAGTATTCCCGAGTTTATTGTAGAATTAACTCGCATTAACGATGCTATGGTTGAAAATGAACCGACTTTTTTTGAGCGTAGAGATGATATCTTGGATTTTTTCTCCGATTTTCCCCTAATTGCTCATAACGCACGCTTTGATGTATCTTTTTTAGAAGAAAAATTCGGCACAGCTTTAAATAATCCCATTATTGATACACTTGATTTGGCTAGGATATTTTTATACTGGTTACCGGATCGCAAACTGGAAACACTATCGGCGCATTTTGATCTTGAAACAGAGGGTGCACACCGCGCGGATGTCGATACGCGGAATACGGGTCGTTTATTTTATGAATTACTTAAGATCATGCTTCACTATGATATGAGTTTATATAATGATATCATTTTTATTACGGATCCTATGCCCAATATTCCCAACTATGAATTGTATAGGTGGGTGCACGATTATTATCAGAAAAGCGGTAGAACCGATAAGGAAAAAACCGAACCCTATCATACTGTTTCAGATAATAAGTTGGGAAACTTTAAAAGTCGCGAAAAAACCGAAGATTCACAGATTAAAAAGATTTCAAGACAAAATATTGATAAAATCTTTGGAATGAAGGGTACGCTATCAAATTCATTGCCAGGTTACGAAATAAGACTTGGACAAATGAAACTTGCCGGTGATATTGTTGAAGCTTTTAACGAAGGCGAGATTCTGGTAGCCGAAGCCGGAACGGGGGTCGGTAAATCATTGGCATATTTAATTCCTGCTATTCGTTGGATGAATAAGAACCGTCATGATGGCATGTCTATTGTGGTGTCATCTTATACTAAAACATTGCAAGAACAGTTATTCTTTAAAGATATTCCTTTTATCCATCAGTATATTGATAAAGATTTCACTGTAGTGATGTTGAAAGGTAGACAGAATTATATTTGCCTGACCAAATGGCATGCGCTGTTAAAGAACTTGGATAATGCTGTATCTTTGTTTGATAGAATACATTTACTTCCCTTGCTTGTTTGGTTGAGAGAAACTAAAACAGGGGATATTGAAGAAAACAGTGGATTCCAAATAAAGCGTGTACCTCATGTATGGACCAAATTGTATTCGGAAAGCGGATATTGTACCACAAAGAAATGTGCACATCACGGAGGGTGTTATTTAGGGAAGATCAGGAAACTGGCACATCACGCAGATGTGATCATTGTTAATCATTCATTACTATTGTCAGATGCCGCTTCCGATCATGCTATCTTACCCGAACATCCGATATGCGTGATCGATGAGGCTCACAATTTGATCCGATCCGCCTATCAATATCTTGGTATGGAGATTTCCCCATGGCGTATCGAAAGAGCCTTGCATAAGCTTTTTACACCAGGACGCCTCAGAGTAGGCGCTTTAGTGAATTTGAGCAGACAAGTAGGCAAGGGGGATGACTGGGATAAAGAACATGCAGATATGCTTATACAGCGTATTTCACAGTGTGAGGAAGATGTTGCAGAAATGCTGAAGCGCTCAACTGCCTTCTATAAAGCATTTCTTGCCTATGTGAATACAGAAGTCAGAAAGGCTGAACAGCGATATATTCAAAAGGTACGCTATAAAGCCGATTCCAGTCCTTTTGAAAACATGGAAGAGTGCCAAGAATTGATGGATGCGGCGGTAAAGGTTGACCGTTCTTTGGCTCTTTTAGAGCGTGAGATCAAGGCACTTAACGCTAAAGAAAAAGCTTCCATTTCTGAAATCTCAGATGATCTTGATATAGCTGTAAATGTTTTTGGTGAACTTCAGGCGGAAATGCGAACATGTTTTTATCCTGATACGGACGATCTAATCTATTGGTATGAGCTCCCAACGGACAGTGATTCAATTTTTATGCCGGTTAAAGCATCACCCTTACATGTAAATGAACAATTATTTGAAAAGGTATTTAGTGATAAAATGGCGGTAGTTGCTACATCGGCTACCTTGACTATTGCCGATCGTTTTAAGTATTTTATGAAACGCAGTGGTCTTGATATGATGGATCCCGATAGAATAAAAACCTGTATTTATGAATCACCGTTTGACTACAATGAGCAATGTGAAATCTGGAATGTGACACATTTGGGACAGCCCGGAAATAAACAATTTGATGAAAATGTTGCAGAATTGGTTGGTGATCTATCTGCCCAGCATGGTTTAGGAACTTTGGTTTTGACGACTTCCTATGCTTCTATCAAGAATATGCGGGGTGTTCTTGAACCGATTGCTCAGCGAAATAATTTTCAAGTCATCTCGCAAATGGGTTCTGCGTCGAGAACGGCTTTGTTAAAGCGCTTTATAAGTGATACACATTCAGTTTTGATTGGTACCGAATCTTTTTGGGAAGGTGTTGATATACCCGGTGAGCCCTTAGAGCTACTGGTTATGACAAAATTACCTTTTGCCGTACCGACAGAACCCGTCATACAGGCAATTACAGAGGATATTGAGAAGCAAGGAGGTAACCCCTTTATGGAATACAGTATTCCCGAAGCTATCTTAAAATTCAAGCAGGGTTTTGGTCGCTTAATCCGTTCAAAGGAAGATAAAGGGATTGCACTAATTATGGATAATCGACTGAGTTACAAGCGTTACGGCCAATACTTTCAGCAGTCAATTCCGGCCACCATGCGTTTTGTTAAGAGTGGTGATGAATTAAAGCAAAACATTAAACGATGGGTAAAATTCAACAAATAATGACGACTGAGCAAAAAAAAGAATTGTTGGCATTTGTACGTCAGTACTACGAGCACAAATTATTAAAACAGGAAAAACCGGTACTTGAACCAGATCCTGGTTATGATAAAGATTTGGGTCTTTTTGTTACCTTGCATTACCAGCGCGAATTACGTGGCTGTATCGGCTATATTCAAGCCTATAAGCCTATGCGTAGTGCTTTGGAAGAAATGGCTCATGCGGCGGCGTTTGAAGATAATCGCTTTTCCCCACTAGATGAAGCGGAACTTGAACATATTAAGATTGAAATCTCTATATTATCCGAGTTAATGAAGCTTGATAAATGGCAAGATATTATGATTGGTACTGATGGGATACTATTGAAACAGGGAACGAACCAAGCTGTTTTTCTTCCTCAAGTTGCTGTTGAACAAAACTGGGATCTTGAAACTACGCTTAAGCATCTATGTCGTAAAGCCGGCCTCAGGCCGAATGCTTACACTGATCCTCAAACAAGTTTTGAGGTATTTACTGCAGAAGTGTTTTCTGAGAATGAACTTCTTGATTAAGAATCTTTAAACTAATTTTAATAAAAATAATATTTTAAATAGCCTTTTATCATTATAAATTCTTTAATTAAGAAAAAATAGGAATGTGATATGAAGAAGATCTTGTATTCAGTATTAGCCTTAGCTTTCGCAATAAGCCTTTATTCGGCTGAACGAGCACATATTCAAGTCATATCCGAACCGGGTATTACCATTTTTCTGAATGATATTTTTATAGGAAGTACTTCAGATGAAATGGGTGGACTAATCATTGAAGATATTGTTCCCGGTCCTGTTGCAATTAAATCGGTCAAGCCTGGGTTTAATCCTCAGGTTAAAAATGTTGTGCTTCATCCAGGTGAAGTATATACCATGAGCTTGGAAGATTTTATTCCCAAAATAGAGATCACACAAAGCGGAAATTATGATGAAGAAGATATAGGTCTTCAGGTTGGCGCCGTTACGATCCAATCTTTACCCATTTCTATTGATATCGAAATACCCGGGCTTAGCATCTTTGATAAAAAGATCAAGGATGAATGGAAGGCTTCGAATATTCCGGTTGGATCATATGTGATTAAATATTCCTGGCAAAATAAGATTATGAGAGATTCAATCCACATCAGACCCGATTGGAATACCAGAACCTTTGTGAATTTTATTAAAAATACGATAGATGAAAAAGATAAGTATGTAGCACCAAAGATTCGCAAGAAATTAGATAAGTATGGGATGGTCTATGTTAAAGGTAGTATTTATCAGATAGGATCAAATTCCGGTGAAAAGGATGAGGCACCTATACATTCTGTTAGAGTGAATGATTTTTATATTGGCCGTTATGAAGTTACCATTAAAGAATATTTGGAATTCATGAATGAAATGAATTTATCTTCATACGGGAGTTTGGATGGTCACGAACTGATTGATGTTGAAGACCCCGATTGTCCCATTGAATACGTTGATGGAAAATTTCAATTTAGAACATCTAAATATGCTCACAGTGAATTATGCCCCATAGTAGAAGTATCATGGCAGGGAGCCGTTGAATACTGTAAATGGCTGAGTGGATACACGGGTGAGAGTTTTAGACTACCCACAGAGGCTGAATGGCAATATGCAGCTCGAGGCGGTCTGGAAACAGAGGGCTTTTTATACAGTGGTTCCGACGACATTACAGAGGTCGCCTGGTATGCTTTAAATGCCGGTAATATTTTACATGAAGTGGGAAAAAAGAAACCTAATGAGCTCGGAATATACGATATGAGTGGAAATGCATGGGAATGGTGCCATGACTGGTATAAAAAAGATTACTACCAGCATATGGGTTTTGATAATCCACAAGGACCTGGGCGAGGTTTCAGACGCGTTATTCAAGGTGGGTCAGTCAGCAATTCCGCCGACAGATGCCGTTCTACAGCACGCTATAACAGTTCTCCAGCTAGCAGAACCTGGACAAATGGTTTTAGAGTGTTGATGGAAGTTCCTGGAGATAAATAAACATTTATAGTAAAAAATAAAAAATGAAGCGCGAGTTTTCGCGCTTTTTTATATATGACTGAATTATATACGATTGCAGGTGATAAGTTTGTGTGTTTGGCGAAAAAACATTCAGATTATAATGAGGTTTTACTTATATATTGCATGAATACCTTGACAAAGGGCTTCTATTGCCCTATATTACGCAGCCTTGAGAATAGGATAACATCGCGGAGTGGAGTCCCGATTGATTCGGGAGTAGCTCGCTGAGCTCATATCCGTCAGCTGACGGACGCAGGTTCAAGACATGTTGACAGGACACAAGGCAAAAAATGACATCGCGGAGTGGAGCAGTTGGTAGCTCGTTGGGCTCATAACCCAAAGGTCACAGGTTCAAGTCCTGTCTCCGCTACTAAAGAAACAGAGTCTCTATGAGACTCTGTTTTGATTTATAAAGAAATATTATTAAAATAAATAGCTCCTTGGGCTCATATCCGTCAGCTGACGGACACAGGTTCAAGGGTTTAATGTTTCGATTACTAAAAAATAGAGTATACTTTTACTTTGTTTTGGCTTTAGATCAAATTAAGGGACGAATATGATTTATACCGTTTATGTATTATACTCAAAAAAGTATGATAAAATTTATATCGGATATACATCAGATTTAATTAAAAGATTTTATTCTCATAATAAACTAGGTATAAAAGGGTTTACTGCTAAGTATAGGCCTTGGGAAGTCATATATACCGAAATATTTAATATTAAAGCTGATGCGTTGAAAAGAGAAAAAGAATTAAAAACAAGCAGGGGTAGGGCATTTATTAAAGAACAGCTCCTTGGGCTCATATCCGTCAGCTGACGGACACAGGTTCAAGTCCTGTCGAATTTTATTTCGATGAATATCGGGGCTACAAAGAAACAGGGTTCTTTCGAACTCTGTTTTGTGTTTGTGCTGAAATAATTCTAAATAGCGTTATCCTAAAGTATGAAACATCGAGATCCTATGTATATCGGGCTTCTGAACTTTATGAGTAACAGGGACGGGCAGTCTATACTTTAGTTTCAATTGACATGTTGAGACCGTTCCTTTTTAGCCTATTTTAGCATGGTTTAACCACCATATTATCAGCTAATTAATAGTAAATCATTGTAATAAAAAGAGGCCAGATATATCTAGCCCTTATAAAATTGCTTTTGCAAATGTTTTATCTTACAACCACAATCGCATTCGATACCTTTCGTTCACCTTGGTGATCGTATTTCCCGTTATCGGATGGGTAATTAACCAGACCATTATCATTCTTGCCTTTAATGTACATAGTGGTTGAACCGCCACCATCCAGATTTAAGGCTGCGCTACATCCCAGTTCATGCATAAAATCTTGAAGCTCCCACATGTTCATGCCGGCAGCCTCAGCGTGTCGTCCATCGATACTCACTAAGATCAAATGATAATCATTGCTAATGCCAATGGCTGTTCGTGGATTGCGAATTAAATTAAATCTAACGGAATCTAGGTCGCAAAGTTCATTGTTGTGAAGTAAAAGTGGCCCCGATACGATAATGTCATCATAAGCCGGGGAGTAGCCCCAATCACCATTGCGCTTAAGAATGCTAATTGTACCACTGGTATCCATGGCATAGGCGCCTTCGTTAATGAATTCGATTTTATCATATGTTTCTTGAATAACTTTGCCGTCTTCTTGTAAAAACAAGACGGATCCACCGGTTTTTCTAAGATCGAAAAATGAGCCATTAATTGCCGCTATAGCATCATATTCTTGGGCAATGTCAGATGTAGGGATTAGTTCATCTTTTTTCCATGCAAGTACAATATCACCGTCAAATTTGTTTAAATTTACATCTAAAATATTGATCGAAGCGGGAGCCTGATTAATGTCATTAGATTTTATAACTTTCCATACAACATGATCATCGATCTTTTCATTTGCATTGTACTGGATAAATTCTTTTGATGAACATGATAATAAAAGTGCGATCAAAAGAATACTTGCTACTAGGGTTTTAAGTGTTCGTATGCTTTTCATTTTCCTTCCTAAATGTTATTTGCCAAGAACAATTGCATTGGATACCGGGCGTTGACCGTAATGATCAAAATTTTGATTATCAGTAGGGTAGTTTACAACACCCAGACTGTCAATAGCGTCAATATACATGGTTGTTGAACCACCGCCATCTAAGTTAAGGGCAAATTCGCAATCAAGATCTTTCATAAGCGTTGTTAACTCAGGGATAGACATACCCTTAGCTTGAGCATGGCGACCATCAACGGTTACCAGAAGTAGGTGTTTGTTTTTTGTAAGCCCAACTGCTGTACGAGGATGGCGATTTAGATTAAATGCAACCGAATCCATGGGGTAATTTTCACCATTATAGATCATCAGCGGGCCTGATGAGAGAATATAATTATATTCGGGATCTTCTTCCCAGTCAGTTTGAGGCCGTTCTAAAATGGCAAGATTTCCTAGCGTATCCTCCGCAAAAGCTCCGTTATGGGAGAAGATGACACCTGATTTATTGCCGGCTACTTGTTTCCCCTCAGCTTGCAAGAAAACCCAAGCACCACCGACTGACATGTCAAAAAAGGAGCCATTCACGGCAGCAAATGCATCATATTCTTTGGCTATCTCAGAAGTAATAAGTAAATCACTCTCATACCAAGCTAGGTCAATATCACCTTTGTATTTTTTCAAATTTACATCTAAAATATTTATGGAAGAGGGGAACCCATATAGATCTTCATTTAACAAAGAGGTCCAAATAACACCGGATTCTATTTCCGTTTTAGTTTCGCTTTCAGATAGAAGCGGTTTAGTACAAGATGTGAACGAGAAGAGAAGGATTAAGCTAAGAATTAGGAATCGAGTTGAAAGAAATTTTCGTGCATTCATGATTAGTCCTTTATTTTTTCGTGATAATTTACATGAAGTAAGAACAAACACGAAACAATTTCTTATTAGATTGTAAGACGCGATCTCTTGTATTGAGAAGATGAGAGATTGTTATATCAGAGCTTGTTTTTGGAGTGCTCAGTGCTATTCCACTTGTAATTAAGAGCCTTATTCTTTATTTTAGCGGGTTAAATTATGATAATGGAGTAAGTATGTCCGAAGCGGTAAAGTCAAATTCATATCCCTTTTCAAGTATCGAGCCAAAATGGCAGAAATACTGGGAAGATAATCATATCTTCAGAACCAATGAAGATCCTTCTAAGCCCAAGTATTATATACTTGATATGTTTCCGTACCCATCGGGTAACGGTTTGCATGTCGGTCACCCCGAAGGCTACACAGCCAGTGATATTATCGCTCGTTATAAAAGAATGAAGGGATTTAATGTTCTCCATCCCATCGGTTTCGATGCATTCGGTTTACCGGCTGAAACATTTGCACTTAAAACCGGCACGCACCCTTCGGTGACTACCGAGAAAAATGTTCAAAATTTTACTCGTCAATTAAAGATGTTCGGTTTTTCATACGATTGGGAAAGAGTGGTCAATACGACCGATCCGGATTATTATCATTGGACACAGTGGATCTTCCTGCAATTATATAAACAGGGATTGGTCTATGAGGCTGAAACACCCGTTTGGTGGTGTGAAGGTCTTAAATCCGTTCTAGCCAACGAAGAAGTGGTAAATGGTCGATCAGAGCGCGGTGATCATCCCGTGAAACGTGTAATGTTAAAACAATGGATGCTTAAGATTACTGCCTATGCCGATAAATTGCTTGAAGGTTTGGAAGATCTGGATTGGCCTGAATCGGTTAAAGAAATGCAACGAAATTGGATCGGTCGCTCTGAAGGTGCCGAAGTTATATTTAAAGTTGCGGATCACGAAAATGCTGAGATCGAAGTTTATACAACACGCCCTGATACACTTTTTGGCGCAACATACATGGTGCTTGCCCCGGAACATCCCTTGGTAGATACTATTAGCTCGGATGAGAATAGAGTAAAAGTAGGGGAGTATCGCGAAAAAGCCGCTCTAAAAAGCGATTTGGACCGTACTGAGCTAGCGAAAGAGAAAACCGGTGTTTTTACCGGCGCTTATGCAGTTAACCCCGTTAATGGTAAGAAAATACCTATCTGGGTTGCGGATTATGTATTGATCTCTTATGGTACCGGTGCTATTATGGCCGTTCCGGGACATGATCAGCGTGATTATGATTTTGCCAAAGAGTTTGGTTTGGATATTATTCAGGTTCTTGATGGTGGTGATATCAGCGAAGAAGCTCATGTGGGTGATGGATTGCATATTAATTCGGGTTTTTTGGATGGATTAAACAAAGCAGATGCAATTGCAGCCATGAATAAATGGTTAGAAGAAAAAGAATGTGGGAAAGCCACCGTAAACTTTAAACTCCGTGATTGGTTGTTTTCACGTCAGCGTTATTGGGGTGAACCGGTTCCTTTATACAAAGATACCGAAGGCAATATTTATCCCATGGATGAAAGTGAGTTACCGCTTATTCTTCCCGAAATGGAGAAGTTCGAGCCCGGTGGCGCGGGTCAAAGTCCTTTGGCAAATGCACGTGATTGGGTGGAATTTACAGATGAGAACGGTAAAAAATTCTTTCGTGAAACACATACCATGCCACAATGGGCCGGTTCTTGCTGGTACTATTTACGTTATATGAGTCCGAATTACAAAGATGGTCTTGTAGATCCTCAAGCTGTCAAATATTGGGGCGAAGTTGATTTTTATATCGGTGGCGCAGAACACGCTGTGCTTCACTTATTGTATGCACGTTTTTGGCATAAGGTGTTATATGATATTGGCGTTGTCGACTACGATGAACCGTTTAAAAAGCTCATGAACCAAGGATTGATCCTGGGTACCGATGGTGAAAAAATGAGTAAATCGCGGGGTAACGTTGTCAATCCCGATGATGTGATAGCAGAATACGGCGCAGATTCATTACGTATGTACGAAATGTTCATGGGGCCGATTGAACGCGCTAAACCATGGTCTACCGAGGGACTTGGTGGTATTCATCGCTTTTTAAATAGAGTCTGGCGTCTTTATGTAAATGAAGATGGTGATTTAAATGATATATTACAAGATAATGGAGCAGGGGAGAACTTTGCTAAAGCTTATCATAAAGTTGTAAAGGGCGTTGGAGAGCACCTTGAGCGAAATCGTTATAATACCGCGATTTCACAAATGATGGTATTTATTAATGAATGTTATAAAGAGAAAATATTAGATCGCTCAATGATGACAGAATTTGTAAAAGTCCTTTCTACTTTTGCCCCTCATATCGCTGAAGAGCTTTGGGAAAAACTAGGTCAAAAATCTGTACTTCTATACGAGACCTGGCCAACATTTGACCCCGACATGGTTGTAGAGGATATGGTTGAGTACCCTGTGCAAATAAATGGAAAAATTCGTTTCAAAATGAATATTTCGGCTGACGCTGATCAGGACGCCATCAAAGAAGCGCTAATGACGCATGATAAGATTGCACAATATATCGAGGGCAAAACTATCGTTAAGACTATTATTGTTCCAAAACGTATCATTACACTCGTTGTAAAATAAATTATAATCAAACGCATAACTAAGAGACGTGATATTCACGTCTTTTTTTTATTGTAGATATACTCTTCTATCTAAGATAAATGACCGGACAGGGGAGAGCGCCCACTCTCAAAACAATACAGTTTTATCTGAGCTAATCCCCTGCACAATAATTTACCCTACTCATACATACACTTTTTTCAACATCAATAGCAATACTACATTATAAACCATTGATCAAATTCTCTACTTTTCCACATGTTTACATAATATATATTATAGGTAGTCGTAAATACGTGAATAATATGACATTGGTTTGTAATTGTATGAATATCAGTGTAATATGGTGTGTTGCGAGAAAATCGCTTCTAAGCGACGATCTTTAATTTTGTGTATTCTAACTGTGGGAATTTTAAGGGTTATTTGGTTATTTCTAAGCTTTGGGGTAAAAAGCTCTCTTTTATTCCATACATTGATGAGAAGATATTATCAATTACATCGATCTTTGGTGAGTTATTTTGTATGTCTTTCAGAAGTGTTTTTATGTATTGTCGCTTACTGTCAAGTTCGTAATTACAATG